>NZ_JAGRQJ010000014.1:0-477432 GCF_018132745.1 Pseudomonas sp. 14A
CCTGCTCGCGAAAGCGCTGGGTCAGATAGACCATTCGGTGACTGACCCGGCGCATTCGCGAGCAGGCTCGCTCCCACAGGTTTACTGGGTGTGTTTACCTTAGGCGGCTCGCTCGCTGGCCGCCACCATCGCCGAAGCGGCAAGCATCGCCCTTAGCAACACCGCGCACCCCGCCGCGAGATCATCCGGTGCGGCATTCTCGATTTCGTTATGGCTGATCCCACCCTCGCACGGCACGAAGATCATCCCGGCCGGACCTAGCTCGGCGAGAAAGATCGCGTCATGCCCGGCGCCACTGACAATGTCCATGTGCGACAGACCCAGCCCTTTCGCGGCGCCGCGCACCGCCTCTACACAGCCCTTTTCGAAGTACAGCGGCGGGAAGTCGGCGGTCGGGGTCAGTTCGTAGGTGAGGCCGTGCTCTTCGCAGGTCGCATCGATGACTTGTTTCACTTCGGCAATCATCGAATCCAGCCGCGCCGGCTCCAGATGCCGGAAGTCGAGGGTCATGCGCACTTCGCCGGGGATCACGTTGCGCGAGCCGGGATAGGCCTGAAGGCAGCCAACCGTGCCGCAGGCGTGGGGCTGATGGCCGAGGGCGGCGCGGTTGACGGCGCCGACGATCACCGAAGCGCCGACCAGGGCATCCTTGCGCAGGTGCATCGGCGTCGGGCCGGCGTGGGCTTCGACGCCGCGCAATTTCAGATCGAACCACTTCTGCCCGAGCGCGCCGAGTACCACGCCGATGGTTTTCTCTTCATCTTCAAGGATCGGGCCTTGCTCGATGTGCGCTTCGAAATACGCGCCGACCGCGTGCCCGCTGACCTTGCGCGGGCCGGCGTAGCCGATGGCGTTCAGCGCCTCGCCAACGGTGACGCCGTCGGCATCGACCTTGGCGAGGGTTTCTTCGAGGGTGAATTTCTCGGCGAAGACCCCGGAGCCCATCATGCACGGGGCGAAGCGTGAGCCCTCTTCGTTGGTCCAGACCACCACTTCCAGCGGCGCTTCGGTTTCCACGCCGAGGTCGTTGAGGGTGCGCAGCACTTCGACGCCGGCGAGTACGCCGAAGCAACCGTCGAACTTGCCGCCGGTGGGCTGGGTGTCGATGTGACTGCCGGTCATCACCGGCGGCAGATTCGGGTTGCGTCCGGCGCGCCGGGCAAAGATGTTGCCGACGGCATCGACCGTGACGCTGCAACCGGCGTCCTTGCACCACTGCACGAACAGGTCGCGGGCCTGGCGGTCGAGGTCGGTCAGGGCCAGGCGACAGACGCCGCCCTTGACCGTGGCACCGAGTTTCGCCAGTTCCATGAGCGAGGCCCAGAGGCGATCGCGGTTGATGTGCTGATGGGTGGATTGCAGAACGTCTACGGCTGCGTTCATGGGGATCTCCTCAATGCTGATGCCGATAGTGCCCACGCTCTGCGTGGGCATTCATCCATGGACGCTCTGCGTCCGCTGTTGGGACGCGGAGCGTCCCGGGCTGCGTTCCCACGCAGAGCGTGGGAACGATCAGTTTCGGCGGTGTATGGAGCATCGCCTTCGCGAGCAGGCTCGCTCCCACAGTGAGAATGCTTTTCCAATGTGGGAGCGAGCCTGCTCGCGAAAAGGCCCTTGCTCACACCGCTGTTTTCACGGCAGAAGGCTGCGCCCGCATCACACACAGCCCGTAATAAATCACCCCGCCCAACGCTGAGCCGGTGAACCAGCCATAGCTGTAGAACCAGCTGAAGGCATCGCTGCCCAGCGACAGCAGAGTCAGCACCACCGGTACACCAAACGCGAGAAAGCCGGCCCAGTTCCACGCCGGATACACGTCATCGCGGTACAGCCCGGCGAGGTCCAATTGCTGTTTCTTGATCAGGAAATAATCCACCACCATGATCCCGGCGATCGGCCCGAGCAGGCTCGAGTAGCCCAGCAGCCAGTTTGAATACACGGTTTCCAGGCTGATGTCGGAAACGATCAGGCCAAGCTTTTTCAGCAGTTCATGGCCCATCAGCACCAGCCCGACCAGACCAGTCAGTAACACCGCTTTGGTGCGGTTGATCACCTTTGGCGCGATGTTCTGGAAGTCATTGGTTGGCGAGACGATATTGGCGGCGGTGTTGGTCGACAGCGTGGCAACGATGATCAGCGCCATGGCCACAGCGACCCACACCGGGCTCTGGATATGGCCGATCAGCGTGACCGGGTCGGACACGGTGACGCCGACCAGTTTCACCGATGCGGCGGTCATCACCACGCCCAGCGCGGCGAAGAGGAACATGGTCAGCGGCAGGCCGAAAATCTGCCCGAGGATCTGATCCTTCTGGCTCTTGGCGTAGCGACTGAAGTCGGGAATGTTCAGCGACAGCGTGGCCCAGAACCCGACCATCGCCGTCAGCCCTGCCGCGAAGTAACTGACCACGCTGGCGCCTTCCGGACGCTTGGGCGGGATCGCCAGCAACTCAGTCATCGACACATTGGGCATCGCCCACACCAGCAGGCCAATGCCCACCGCCACCAGCAACGGCGCCGACAAGGTTTCCAGCCATTTGATCGACTCGGCACCGCGAATCACCACCCACAGATTCAGCGCCCAGAACACCATGAAACCGATCACCTCGCCGGTGCCGCCGAGGGATTTCCAGCCCTCGAACACCGAGCCGAGAAACAGGTGAATCGCCAGGCCGCCGAACATGGTCTGGATGCCGAACCAGCCACACGCCACCAACGCGCGGATCAGGCACGGCACGTTGGAACCGAGAATGCCGAACGACGAGCGCAGCAGCACCGGAAACGGAATGCCGTACTTGGTGCCGGGGAAAGCATTGAGGGTCAGTGGAATCAACACGATGACGTTGGCAAACAGAATCGCCAACAGCGCTTCGCCGACGCTCAAGCCGAAATAGGCGGTGAGCACGCCGCCGAGGGTGTAGGTCGGCACGCAAATCGACATGCCGACCCACAGCGCGGTGATGTGCCATTTGTTCCAGGTGCGTTCGCGCACCTTGGTCGGTGCCATGTCGTGGTTGTAGCGGGGACTGTCGAGGACATCACTGCCCGCTTCGAGCTCGTACAAGCCGTCGCGCTCGGTCACTTGTGATCTGGTCTGTTGCATGGCCGCTCCACTGTTCTTCTGATTATTTTTTGCTCATCAGGCGGCTGGCGCATACGGCGCCAGCCGGACGATGGCCGGAGGAACTGACAACTTTCATGCACCGGCCATGGTGTCAGCGACGGCATCAATAAACGTGCCGGTCTGGCGCTGAACGCTTGGGCGGTGCACTGCACGCTTTGCAACTTTCTGATATTCATCAGTTTTAATTGAATATTCGATGAGTCCGGGAAAACTTGTCTGAACGCTCAGGCTAAACGTCGGGCAAGTTGTCCGAAGTGTCAGGACTCAAACTGGTGCACTGCATTTATTTTTGTCGGTGAACCCGCAACCGCAGCACAACTTCAAGCGGCTGATTTCACATAGGAAATCTTGCTCATATTTCCATCCTGTCAAGTGCGTCAAAATGGTGAGCAGCCTCACCATTTTGGTGATTTATATTATTTATTCTTATTTATCAATAGGTTGAAAGAGCTATAAGCTTATAAAAAATATTCTTGATCATTCTTGAAATCGCGACTAGTTTCTATTCCTGACAGCGATGACAGGAATATGAACTGCGCCGCTGTACTTCAATAAAACATCTAGAACCGGCACAAGTCGGTCATGCCTGCGAGGAATCCGGAATGTCTCTGTTGATCCGTGGCGCCACCGTTGTTACCCATGATGAAAGTTACCGCGCCGACGTCTATTGCGCTGACGGCGTGATCAAAGCCATTGGTGAAAACCTCGACATTCCCGCCGGCGCCGAAGTGCTCGACGGCAGTGGCCAGTACCTGATGCCCGGCGGCATCGATCCGCATACGCATATGCAACTGCCGTTCATGGGCACCGTGGCCAGTGAGGATTTCTACAGTGGCACGGCGGCGGGTCTGGCCGGCGGCACCACGTCGATCATCGATTTTGTGATTCCCAACCCGCAGCAATCGCTGATGGAAGCGTTTCATCAGTGGCGCGGCTGGGCGCAAAAATCTGCGTCGGACTATGGCTTCCACGTCGCGATCACTTGGTGGAGCGAGCAGGTGCGCGAGGAAATGGCCGATCTGGTCAGCCACCACGGCATCAACAGCTTCAAGCATTTCATGGCCTACAAGAACGCGATCATGGCCGCCGACGACACTCTGGTGGCGAGTTTCGAGCGCTGTCTGGAACTCGGTGCGGTGCCGACTGTGCACGCAGAAAATGGCGAGCTGGTCTATCACCTGCAACGCAAGTTGATGGCTCAGGGCATTACCGGGCCGGAAGCGCATCCGCTGTCGCGACCTTCGCAGGTCGAAGGTGAAGCCGCGAGCCGGGCGATCCGCATTGCCGAAACCATCGGCACGCCGTTGTACCTGGTGCACGTTTCCACCAAGGAAGCTCTGGACGAAATCACCTATGCCCGCAGCAAGGGCCAGCCGGTTTACGGCGAGGTGCTGGCCGGGCACTTGCTGCTCGACGACAGCGTCTATCAACACCCGGACTGGCAGACCGCCGCCGGCTACGTGATGAGCCCGCCGTTCCGTCCGCGCGGCCACCAGGAGGCGCTGTGGCACGGGCTGCAGAACGGCAATCTGCACACCACCGCCACCGACCACTGCTGCTTCTGCGCCGAGCAGAAAGCCGCCGGCCGCGACGACTTCAGCAAGATCCCCAACGGCACCGCCGGTATCGAAGACCGTATGGCGGTGTTGTGGGATGAAGGCGTCAACTCGGGGCGATTGTCGATGCAGGATTTCGTCGCGCTGACCTCCACCAACACCGCGAAGATTTTCAACATCTACCCGCGCAAAGGTGCGATCCGTGTGGGCGCCGACGCCGATCTGGTGCTGTGGGATCCGCAAGGCACACGGACCATTTCCGCCAAGACCCACCATCAGCAGGTGGACTTCAACATCTTCGAAGGCAAGACCGTGCGCGGCGTGCCGAGCCACACCGTTAGCCAGGGCCGTGTGGTCTGGGCCGACGGCGATCTGCGCGCCGAACGCGGCGCCGGACGCTACATCGAACGGCCGGCCTACCCGGCGGTGTTTGATTTGTTGAGCAAGCGGGCGGAGTTGCACAAGCCGAGCGCTGTTAAACGCTGAAATCCAGGCCTTCGGCCTTCGCGAGCAGGCTCGCTCCCACAGGTGAGCGCATTGCAAATGTGGGAGCGAGCCTGCTCGCGAAGAGGCCCTCCCTGACGCCATAAAACCACTGCCCACCAGAGGCAGCACCTCAATTAGCCATGAGGCCATAAACCGTGATCGAGACCCTGAACCACCTCCCCCACCCGCACGAAAGCGCGGCCGCCCTCGCCGGCCATTTCACTGATCTGGCGCCGCCGCTCAATGCCCGTCAGGCGCATCTGGAAGCCTCGCGCTGCCTGTATTGCTACGACGCGCCTTGCGTCAATGCGTGCCCCAGCGAAATCGATATCCCGTCGTTCATCCGCAACATCCATCAGGACAACGTACAGGGCGCGGCGCAAAAGATCCTCTCGGCAAACATCCTCGGCGGCAGTTGCGCGCGGGTCTGTCCGACGGAAATCCTCTGCCAGCAGGCCTGCGTGCGCAACAACGCGCAGGAATGTGCGCCGGTGCTGATTGGTCTGCTGCAACGTTATGCCGTAGACAACGCACATTTCGCCGAACATCCGTTCCAGCGCGCCCCGGCCACAGGCAAACGTATCGCCGTGGTCGGCGCCGGGCCGGCCGGGTTGTCCTGCGCCCATCGCAGCGCGATGCACGGGCATGACGTGGTGATTTTCGAAGCACGGGAAAAGGCCGGCGGGCTCAACGAGTACGGCATTGCCAAGTACAAACTGGTCGATGACTACGCGCAGAAGGAGCTGGATTTTCTCCTGCAGATTGGCGGGATAGAAATCCGCCACGGCCAGAAACTCGGTGCAAACCTCACCCTCAGCGAACTGCATCAGCAGTTTGACGCGGTATTCCTCGGCCTCGGCCTGAATGCCAGCAAGCAACTCGGTCTGGCCCACGAAGACGCGCCGGGCCTGCTCGCCGCCACCGATTACATCCGCGAACTGCGCCAGGCCGATGACCTCACGCAACTGCCCTTGGCCGAACGCTGCATCGTTCTCGGCGCCGGCAACACCGCGATCGACATGGCTGTGCAGATGGCCCGCCTCGGCGCGCGCGACGTCAATCTGGTGTATCGCCGTGGTGCCGCAGACATGGGCGCCACCCACCATGAGCAGGACATCGCCAAAGCCAACCAGGTGCGATTGCTGACCTGGGCGCAGCCGGAGCAAGTGTTGCTCGATGATCAGGGCCGCGTGCGCGGCATGCGTTTCGCCCGCACCGATCTGGTTGAAGGCCGTCTGCAAACCACCGGAGAAACCTTCGAGCTGGCTGCCGATGCGATCTTCAAAGCGATCGGCCAAAGCTTCGATGACAGCGCTCTCAGCGATCCGTTGGCGCGCGAACTCAAGCGTCAGGGCGAACGCATCGAGGTCGATGAAAACCTGTGCACCAGTGTCCCCGGCGTGTATGCCGGCGGCGACTGCACCAGCCTCGATCAGGACCTTACCGTGCAAGCGGTGCAGCACGGCAAACGCGCCGCCGAGGCGATCAACGCTCAACTGATGCTCAACGTGGAGGCTGCGTAAATGGCCGATCTCTCGATAGTCTTCGCCGGTATCAAAGCGCCCAACCCGTTCTGGCTGGCCTCAGCGCCACCCACCGACAAAGCCTACAACGTGGTCCGCGCCTTCGAAGCGGGCTGGGGTGGCGTGGTCTGGAAAACCCTGGGTGAGGATCCAGCGGCGGTCAACGTTTCCTCGCGTTATTCGGCGCATTACGGTGCCAATCGCGAAGTGCTGGGCATCAACAACATCGAACTGATCACCGACCGTTCACTGGAAATCAACCTGCGCGAAATCACTCAGGTGAAAAAGGATTGGCCGGATCGCGCGTTGATAGTGTCGCTGATGGTGCCGTGTGTCGAGGAGTCGTGGAAACACATCCTGCCGCTGGTCGAGGCCACTGGCGCCGACGGCATCGAACTGAACTTCGGCTGCCCCCACGGCATGCCCGAACGCGGCATGGGCGCAGCGGTCGGCCAGGTGCCGGAGTACGTCGAGCAGGTGACGCGCTGGTGCAAGACGTACTGCTCGCTGCCGGTGATCGTCAAACTCACCCCGAACGTCACCGACATCCGCGTCGCTGCCCGGGCGGCGCATCGTGGTGGCGCCGATGCGGTGTCGCTGATCAACACGATCAACTCGATCACCAGCGTCGACCTGGACCACATGGTCGCCCTGCCCACCGTCGGCAGCAAAAGCACCCACGGCGGTTATTGCGGTTCGGCGGTCAAGCCGATTGCGCTGAACATGGTCGCGGAAATTGCCCGTGACCCGCAGACCCAGGGCTTGCCGATCTGCGGCATTGGCGGCATCGGCAGCTGGCGCGACGCCGCGGAGTTCATGGCGCTGGGCAGCGGCGCGGTGCAGGTGTGCACGGCGGCGATGCTGCATGGTTTCCGCATTGTCGAAGAGATGAAGGACGGCCTGTCGCGGTGGATGGACAGCCAGGGCTACGCCAATATCGCCGAATTTTCCGGGCGTGCGGTGGGCAACACCACCGACTGGAAATACCTCGATATCAACTACCAAGTGATCGCGAAGATCGACCAGGAGGCGTGCATTGGTTGCGGGCGTTGCCACATCGCTTGTGAGGACACCTCACACCAGGCGATCGGCAGTCTGAAACAGGCCGACGGCACGCATAAATATGAAGTGATCGATGAGGAGTGTGTGGGCTGCAATCTGTGCCAGATCACCTGCCCCGTGGCCGACTGCATCGAGATGGTACCGATGGACACGGGCAAGCCGTTTCTGGACTGGAATCATGATCCGCGCAATCCGTATCACGTTGCAGTCTGAAAAAGCCCCTCACCCTAGCCCTCTCCCAAAGGGAGAGGGGACTGATTGGGGGATGCTGACAAACTCCGCCGACCTGTAAGAGTTGTTGTGAATCCAGAATCGACCGGGGTTCACAGGCAGGACTGCTTTGCATCCATAATCGACACGGTCTTTCAGGTCGGTGTACCTCTCAATACACCTCGGTCGGCCCCCTCTCCCTCTGGGAGAGGGGACTGATTGGGGGATGCTGACAAACTCCGCCGACCTGTAAGAGTTGTTGTGAATCCAGAATCGACCGGGGTTCACAGGCAGGACTGCTTTGCATCCATAATCGACACGGTCTTTCAGGTCGGTGTACCTCTCAATACACCTCGGTCGGCCCCCTCTCCCTCTGGGAGAGGGGACTGATTGGGGGATGCTGACAAACTCCGCCGACCTGTAAGAGTTGTTGTGAATCCAGAATCGACCGGGGTTCACAGGCAGGACTGCTTTGCATCCATAATCGACACGGTCTTTCAGGTCGGTGTACCTCTCAATACACCTCGGTCGGCCCCCTCTCCCTCTGGGAGAGGGCTGGGGTGAGGGTAGGCCCTTGATGGTGCTCTTCAAGGCTCCAGCCCGATCCCGCGCAAAATCACACCCGTCACTGTCTGCACCGCCCGCTCGAACTGCATATCCGACAACGGCTGGTGATCATTCAGAATATTCACCTGATGATCAAAGTCGGCGTAGTGCTGGGTCGACGCCCAGATCATGTACAGCAAGCCCGACGGCTCCACCGGCAGAATCCGCTTGTCCTCGACCCACTGGCGAATCTTCGCTTCCTTCATCTTCGCCCAGTCATACAGGCTCGCATCCAGCGCCTCGCCCAGGGTCGGCGCGCCGTGGATGATCTCGTTGGCCCAGACTTTCGAGCCATACGGCCGGCTGCGTGAGTGGTTCATCTTGGCGCGGATGTAACTGCTCAGCACCACGCGCGGGTCGTCGAACATCTCGAAGCACAGCGCGTCCTGCTTCCACACTTCCAGCAGATCGAACAGCACCGCGCTGTACAGCTCGCTCTTGGTGCTGAAGTAGTAATGCAGATTGGAACGCGGCAACTGCACTTCGGCAGCGATGTCCGCCATGGCGGTGCTGCCGAAGCCTTTTTCGGCGAAAACCTTTTCCGCCGCCAGCAGGATTTTCTCGACGTTACTGCGGCGAATTTCGATCTTGTGATTGCCCATGTGGGCTCCCTGACAACAGCGTTGCGCAAGACTAGCATCCGCTCTGATCCGGGCGCGACCGCCGCCAACAAAACTTCGCAGGTACAAGCGCTATGGCACAGCGCTCACACCGATAGGCGTTGGTTCACTCACGCCCAGATTACCTTCGACCTGCCCGGCCATGTGCAGTGTGCCGGCCATCACCCCCGTGGTCGGATTTTGCAGCAGCTTCTGCCAGGCCTTGTCGAAGGTGTTGCCGAGGCTGCTGCGGATCAGCGCTTCGCTGTCGGGGCGGTCGTTGGCCTGGATGATGGCGCGTATGCCGGCCACGCCGACGGAAATCATCGCCCCGGCGAGTTTACCCGCCGCTGCCGCCACCGCACTGGCGGCGCCGCGCGGGGCCATTTCTGCCTCGATGCGTTGGCTGGCGCGCTTGGCCACCGGGGCCATCGCTGCGTCGGTGGAGGAAATGCCCTTGGCGCCGCCGTCGGTGTGGATCTTGTCGATCAGTGCGGCGTACGCCGGGAGGGTGTTCAGCGGCTCGGTGCTGATGACTTTGAACAGCGAAGCATCCCGCGCCGGCGGCGGGCCCAGGGCGATGGCCGGGATCTTCTGCAAACGCCCATTGAGCTGCGCAATCGGCACACCATGACGCTGGGCGATGAGCGGCATCTGCTGCGCCATCAACTGCGCGTAGAACGCCGTGGCCTGCGCCAGGATCGCATCCGGATCGATCTCCACGGCGACCGGCGCGAGGACTTTTTCCTGATATTGCTCAAGCAGATACGCCGCCAGCCGTTTCGCCGAAGCGTCCTGCTCACCGCCGGCGCTGATCGTGTACCAACTGACCTTCATCGACAGCCATTCCTGGGTCCAGTAGCTGCTGAACCAGGGGATGAAATTTTCTTCAGTTTGCTGATAGACCCGAGTGCGCCAATGTTCCATTGAGCCACGGGCGAACAGCTTGACCTGCTCGGTGGCCTGCTGCGAAGCGCTGAGGATCTCGCGGTCGATCTGCTGCCAGGTTTGCGCCGACACCACCACCGCCTGCGGCGCACTCACCGGCGCCCGGGCCGAGGTGGCGCAGCCGGCGAGCAAAAGCAGTGCGGCGACGACCAGCGCGCGTGGGTTCACGGTGGTGGTGTCCTTTGGCTTGGGGAGATGCTGGTTTGAGTATAGGCAGGTCAGTCGATTTCGATGCTGAAGGTTCCGGCCTCTTCGCGAGCAGGCTCGCTCCCACATTTGAATGCCTTGCACCTGTGGAAGCGAGCCTGCTCGCGAAGGCGCCAACAGCAGCACCACAAACCTCAACCATCACCGCCATCGATATCCACCATCGCCACGATTGCCTTCCGCCCTCCCTTGATGAAAGGCACGATTGACCCATCCGAAACACAACGAGGCGTTCACATCATGATCCACACCCAAGTCACCCTCGCCGTGAGTTTCCCGGTGTTCGGCAGCAACTACTACCAACAGCACGTCGTGCCGCGCAATGCGCAGACGCTGGTGTTCAACAAGGATTTCGACGATCTGCTGATGCCCGCCGCCAGCAATCATTTCAGCAATGAAGTGGTCGGCCTCAACGATCAGTTCCGTTTTCTGAGCGACATACTCGCCACCCATTTGCTCGATCACGAGGCCTCGGTGCCTGCGCGATCCCGCGTCCAGGCGAACGCTCGTTTTTTCAGCTGAAGGCTGATGCACAGAGGGCGTTCCTTTGATGGGAACGCCCTCTTCATTCAATCAGTCATCATCGCGATCACGGTGATAACGACGGCCATCGCGGCGGTCGTCATCGCGGTCGTCCCAGCGCCGGTCATGGTCGTAATAGCGGCCGTGGTCGCGGTCGTAGTGCCGGCCATGCCGGTGGTCATCATCAAAATCCGCAATACAGCCGCTCAGCAATACGGCGGCGGTCACAGTGAGCAGCATCGTTGTCGCTTGCTTCATTCAACACTTCCCTAAAACCCAAGGTCTTGACGACGGAAATCGCCACGCTGCACCGCGTCTTCGGGACGCAGTGCGCGCAGCCGCAGATACGACCGGGCAAAAGCGCGTTGATTCAGTGGCCACTATCGACCGTTTGTCGGCCCGTTCGCCACGGCCGAACGGCGGCGTAATGCCACCTATACTGCTTGCAACCAACCCCCATGCAATGGATCTGCACCCTCAATAACAACAAGCAGAGGTGGACCATGGTCTGGCAGCAAATCTACGACCCGTTCGGTAACCCGGTGCTCTCTACGCTGATGGCCGCAGTGCCGGTGGTGGTGATGCTCGCGGCGCTGGCGTTCTTTCACGTCAAGGCGCATCTGGCGGCGCTGATGGCGCTGGCGTCCGCCCTGCTGATCTCGATTTTCGCCTTCGACATGCCGGCGGGCATGGCCGGTTCGGCGGCGTTGTTCGGCGCGGCGAATGGCTTGCTGCCGATCGGCTGGATTGTGCTCAACATCATCTTTCTGCATCGCCTGACCACCGAAAACGGCTCGTTCAAAGTGCTGCAGGATTCCCTAGCGCGGATCACCGATGACCGACGTTTGCAGTTGCTGCTGATCGCCTTCTGCTTCGGCGCGTTCTTCGAAGGTGCGGCGGGGTTTGGCACGCCGGTGGCGGTGACCGGGGCGATCCTGATCGGCCTGGGTTTTTCGCCATTGGCCGCATCCGGCCTGGCGCTGATCGCCAACACCGCGCCCGTGGCTTTCGGTGCGCTGGGTACGCCGATCATCACCCTGGCCAAAGTCACCGGGCTGGATGAGATGGAGCTGTCGATGATGGTCGGGCGGCAGCTGCCGTTCTTCTCGGTGCTGGTGCCGTTCTGGTTGATCTGGGCGTTTGCCGGGTGGCGCAAGATGCTCGAGGTGTGGCCGGCGATTCTGGTGGCCGGGGTGAGTTTCGCCATCCCGCAATTTCTCGTGTCCAACTACCACGGGCCGATGCTGGTGGACGTCATCGCTGCGCTGATATCCATGGCCTGTCTGACGCTGTTCCTCAAGGTGTGGAAACCGGCGACCATCCACACCTCGGCAGCGCTGTCCGGGCGCGTCGACAACTCGAAAGTCGATGAAGAAACAGTCACCGCCAGCGCTGCGTTCAGCGATCAGGCGCGCCCGGCAGTGATGCGTGCGTGGATGCCGTGGATTATTCTCACGGTGTTCGTTTTTGCCTGGGGCACGCAGGGCTTCAAGAACATGTTCGACACGCGCCCGGTGATCGACCCGGTCACGCAATCGGCCAAGCTCGACCCGCAAGGCAAACCGGTGCGCGAGGCCAACCCGATCTTCGCCCCAGCGGTGACCTTCACCGGTCTGCACCTGCAAATAGAAAAAGTGCCGCCGGTTGTCGCAGCGCCGAAAGCCGAGGAAGCGATTTACAAGTTCACCTGGCTGACCGCGACCGGCAGCGGGATTTTGCTGGCGGCGATCGTCGGCGGTCTGCTGATGGGTTATTCGATCCCGCAACTGATCAAGCAGTACCTGCGCACGTTGTGGGTGGTGCGATTTTCGTTGATCACCATTGCGGCGATGCTCGCGCTGGGCTTCCTCACCCGCTATTCGGGGCTGGATGCGACCATGGGCCTGGCGTTCGCGGCGACGGGGATTTTCTATCCGATGTTCGGCACTTTGCTCGGTTGGCTGGGAGTTGCGCTGACCGGTTCCGACACCGCTTCGAACGTGCTGTTCGGCGGCTTGCAACGGGTGACCTCGGAACAACTGGGTATCAGCCCGGTGCTGATGGCGGCAGCGAACAGTTCCGGTGGGGTGATGGGCAAGATGGTCGATGCGCAGTCGATCGTCGTTGCCTCGACCGCAACCCGTTGGTACGGGCATGAGGGCGAGATCCTGCGTTATGTGTTCTTCCACTCGATCGTGCTGGCGATCCTGGTCGGCGGGCTGGTGACGTTGCAGGCGTACGTCGCACCGTTTACCTCGATGGTGGTGGGTGGGCCATAACTGAAAAACACAACTCCACTGTGGGAGCGAGCCTGCTCGCGAAGAGGTCGGCACATCCAGCAGCGGCTGGGTCTGACCCGACGCTTTCGCGAGCAGGCTCGCTCCCACAGGTCAATTGATGAGCTGCGCACATAACTCTTAGGCGCAAATCCGACAAAACCTTTTCCCTCCTGCTGCGGTCACTCCTTTTACGAGACTGGCATGCATGCCGGCGCGCCCGTTTGGGCCTTTTGCAATCCTGCCGCCCGATGAGAGACAAGGAATCGAACCATGCCGATTTCCCGACGCAATTTCATGATCCTCGGCGCCGTAACCGCGACGGCGTTCGCCATGCCCCCCTTTATCAGCCTCAAGGCCTACGCGGCCAGTCTGGAGCAACCGGCCATGAGTAAAGTTACCCTGCAAGTCAACGGTAAACCGCAAACCCTCGAAGTCGACACCCGCACCACGCTGCTCGACGCCCTGCGCGAACACCTGCACCTGACCGGCACCAAGAAAGGCTGCGACCACGGCCAGTGCGGCGCTTGCACGGTGATCGCCGACGGTCGGCGGATCAACTCCTGCCTGACCCTCGCGGTGATGCACGACGGCAGTGAGGTGACCACCATCGAAGGCCTCGGCATGCCGGACAAGCTGCACCCGATGCAGGCCGCGTTCATCAAGCACGACGGTTACCAGTGCGGCTATTGCACCCCTGGGCAGATCTGCTCGGCGGTCGCGGTGCTCAAGGAAATCCGCGACGGCATTCCCAGCCACGTCAGCCCGAGCCTGACCGAGCCGCCGAAGCTGATCGCCGCCGAACTGCAAGAGCGCATGAGCGGCAATATCTGCCGCTGCGGCGCGTACTCGAACATCATCGAAGCCATCACTGAAGTCGCGGAGGTGCCGGCATGAGAGCCTTCAATTACAGCCGCGCCGACTCGCCTGCCGCAGCCGCTTCCCAGGCTGCGCAAGTCGAAGGCGCCAAGTTCATCGCCGGCGGCACCAACCTGCTCGACCTGATGAAACTCGACATCGAAACCCCGGTGCACCTGATCGATATCAACCACCTCGGCCTGGACCAGATCGAAGCAACACCCGAAGGCGGACTGCGCATCGGCGCGCTGGTGCGCAACACTGATCTGGCCGCCGACGCGCGCGTGCGCAAGGACTACGCCCTGCTCTCCCGCGCCCTGCTCGCCGGGGCTTCCGGGCAGTTGCGCAACATGGCGACCACCGCCGGCAACCTGCTGCAACGCACCCGCTGCCCGTACTTCTACGACACCCACCAGGCCTGCAACAAACGCAACCCCGGCAGCGGTTGCGCGGCGATCGGCGGGGTCACCCGGCAGTTGGGGATCATCGGCGTCAGCGACGCTTGCATCGCCACCCACCCGAGCGACATGGCCATTGCCATGCGCGCACTCGATGCGCAGATCGAAACGGTCAAGCCTGACGGCAGCACGCGCAGCATTCCCATGGCCGATTTCCATCAATTGCCGGGCAACACGCCGCACATCGAAACCAGCCTCACGCCCGGCGAGTTCATCACCGCCGTGACCCTGCCGGCACCGGTCGGCGGCACGCACATTTATCACAAGGTCCGCGATCGCTCGTCTTACGCGTTTGCCCTTGTTTCAGTCGGTCTGATCCTGCAAAAGGACGGCACCGGCCGTGTCGCCGTCGGCGGCGTTGCGCCGAAACCGTGGCGGGTCGAAGCCGCTGAAGCGCTGTTGCCCAAGGGCGCCAAAGCGGTCAGCGAACGCCTGCTCGAAGGCGCGACACCCACCGATGACAACCAATTCAAACTGACACTGGTCGAGCGCACGCTGGCTTCGGTGTTGGCGCAAGCGAGGGAAACCGCATGAAATTCGACACGCCCGCCACCACCAATCCCATCGACCGCCTGAAAGTCGTCGGCCAGCCCACCGAGCGCATCGAAGGCCCGTTGAAAACCAGCGGCCAGGCCACTTACGCCTACGAGCAACATGAAGCGGCGGCCAATCAGGCCTACGGTTTCATGGTCGACTCGGCGATCGCCAAAGGGCGGATCAAAGCCATTCATCTCGACGAAGCCAAAGCAGCGCCCGGCGTACTCGCAATCGTCACTGCCGAGAATGCCGGCAAGCTCGACAAAGGCGATTACAACGCCGCGCACCTGCTCGCCGGTCCCGAAGTGCAGCACTACCAGCAAGCCGTTGCATTGGTGGTTGCCGAAACCTTCGAACAGGCCCGCGCCGCCGCGCAACTGGTCAGGGTCGATTACGAGACCAGCGAAGGCAAGTTCGATCTGGCCAGCGTCAAAGACCTCGGCGTCGAGCCGAAAGACGAGCTGCCGGACGTCAATCACGGCGACTTCGACAAGGCCTTCACCGCCGCGCCGGTGCAGTTCGATCAAACCTACACCACGCCAGACCAGTCCCACGCGATGATGGAACCGCACGCCACACTCGCCGCGTGGAAAGGCGATCAGCTGACCGTGTGGACCTCGAACCAGATGGTCGCTTGGAGTGTCGGTGACATTGCGAAAACCCTCGGCCTGCCGAAGGAAAAAGTCCGATTGGTCTCGCCGTACATCGGCGGTGGTTTCGGCGGCAAACTGTTCATCCGCGCCGACGTGATTCTCGCCGCTCTCGGCGCGCGCATGGCGGGGCGGCCGGTGAAAGTAGCCCTCGCCCGCCCGCAAATGGCCAATAACACCACCCATCGCCCGGCTACGATTCAGCGCATCCGCATGGGCGCAACGGCGGACGGCAAGCTGACCGCCATCGCCCATGAAGGCTGGTCAGGCAACCTCGCCGACGGCAAGGTCGAACTGGCCGCGCAACCGAGCCAGTTGCTCTACGCCGCAGAAAACCGCCGCGTCAGCATGCGCCTCGCCCCGCTCGACCTGCCCGAAGGCAACGCCATGCGCGCGCCGGGTGAAGCGCCGGGGCTGATGGTGCTGGAAATTGCCATGGACGAAATGGCCGAACAACTGAAGATGGATCCGGTGCTGTTCCGCATCGCTAACGACACTCAAGTCGACCCGGTGAAAACCGAGCGGCCGTTCTCCCAACGCCAACTGGTCAAATGCCTGCAGATCGGCGCGGAGAAATTCGGCTGGGATCAGCGTAAGGCGCAACCGGGCACCCGTCGTGAAGGCCGTTGGCTGATCGGCATGGGCGTGGCGGCGGCGTTTCGCAACAACCTGCTGGTCAAGTCCGGCGCCCGCGTGCGCCTGGAGCGTGATGGCAAGGTCGTTGTTGAAACGGACATGACCGATATCGGCACCGGCAGCTACACGATCATCGCGCAGACCGCCGCCGAGATGATGGGCGTTGGTCTGGATGATGTAGTGGTGCGTCTGGGCGATTCGGACTTCCCGGTGTCGGCCGGTTCCGGTGGCCAGTTCGGCGGCAACTGCTCGACCGCTGGGGTCTACGCTGCGTGCGTGAAACTGCGCGAAGCGGTGGCGGCCAAGCTGGGGCTGGCCGCGGATCAGGCGGAGTTTGCCGATGCACAGGTGCGGGTCGGCAGCAAGAGCCTGCCGCTGCGCAACGCGGCTGAAGGCGGCGCGCTGGTCGGCGAGGACAGCATCGAGTTCGGTGATCTGGCCGAGAAATATCAGCAATCGACCTTCGGCGCGCACTTCGTCGAAGTCGCCGTCGATGCCGCCACTGGCGAGGTTCGCGTACGGCGCATGCTCGCGGTGTGCGCTGCGGGACGGATCCTCAACCCGACGTCGGCGCGCAGTCAGGTCATCGGCGCGATGACCATGGGCGTCGGCGCGGCATTGATGGAAGAGCTGGCGGTGGACAAGCGCCTGGGCTTCTTCGTCAACCATGACCTGGCCGGATACGAGGTGCCGGTGCACGCCGACATTCCGCATCAGGAAGTGATCTTCCTCGAAGAAACCGACCCGATTTCATCACCGATGAAGGCCAAGGGCGTGGGTGAATTGGGGATTTGCGGCGTTAGTGCGGCGGTGGCGAATGCGATCTACAACGCCACCGGCGCGAGGGTGCGCGAGTATCCGATTACGCTGGACAAGATTCTGGATTCATTGCCGGAGATGATCTGAAGCGAAAAGCCCCTCATCGGAACGCCGCCCGCCTAGCCCTCTCCCAAAGGGAGAGGGGACCGATCCGGGTATATTCAGGATGTGCAGCGAGGTGAAAGTCTTTCTGTGTATCCATAATCGCAACGGCAAGTTCAGGTCGATGCACATCGCAAGACACCCCGGTCGGCTCCCACTCCCCCGGGAGACGCCTGGGGTGAGCCGCATGCTGTTAGCGCACCTGCATGGGGTGCTAGGGGTCGAGTGGATTCACCACCACGCTTGCAGAATGCCGAACGTCTCCAGCATCCCCCAATCGGCTCCCTCTCCCTCGGGAGAGGGCTGGGGTGAGGGGCACGGTTTCACTCGGTCTTTGGATATTGCTCATCACTGACCTGCTCCATCCAGTCCACCACCTTGCCATCCAGCACTTCGGCAATCGCGATATGACTCATCGCCGTCGTCGGTGCTGCCCCGTGCCAGTGCTTGGCGCCCGGGGCAATCCACACGGTATCGCCCGGGCGGATTTCACGAACCGGCTGGCCCCACTCCTGCACGAAGCCTACCCCCGAGGTGACGATCAATGTCTGCCCCAGCGGATGGGTATGCCATGCCGTGCGCGCGCCAGGCTCAAACGTCACGATCGCGCCGCTGATCCGCGCCTCATCGGTGCCTTTGAACGACGCATCCACCCGCACCGTGCCGGTAAACCAGTCAGCAGGGCCTTTGGCCGAAGGTTGCGAGCCATTCGGTGTGACCGTGACGCGGGGATTTTCGGTGGCCTGCACCTCACCAGCCAGCAGCGAGAGCGTCAGTGCGGAAGCAGCAATCGGGTTCATGGCATTTCCTCCAATAAATGATGCAACCACTGTAGCGATCCGCACTCTTTGGATAATCGACTAGAATCCGAAAAAACTTATGCAGGAAAATCATCAATGCTTCGGGAAAATGCCACCGACCTGCTCGCCTTTCTCACCGTCGCCCGTGAACGCAGTTTCACCAAGGCCGCGGCCAAACTTGGCGTGTCGCAATCGGCGCTCAGCCACACCATCCGCAGTCTCGAAGCGCGTCTCGGCCTGCGCCTGCTGACCCGCACCACGCGCAGCGTTTCGCCGACCGAGGCCGGCGAACACTTGCTGCAAACCATCGGTCCGCGCTTCGATGAAATCGAAGGGGAACTGGCCGCCCTGAGCAACCTGCGTGAAACTCCGGCGGGCAAGATCCGCATCAGCGCCACCGACCATTCGCTGAACAGGATCCTGCGTCCGGTGTTGCAGGATTTCCTGCCCCAATACCCGGATGTGTCGGTCGAGGTTTGCTGTGACTATGGTTTCGTCGACATCGCCGGCCAGGGCTTCGATGCCGGTGTGCGCCTGGGCGAAGACGTCGCCCAAGGCATGATCGCCACCCGTATCGGTCCGGATATGCGCATGGCCGTGGTCGGCTCCCCCGCCTACTTCGCCCGGCGCGATCCGCCGCAAACCCCGCGCGACCTGACCGACCACGCCTGTAACAACCTGCGCCTGCCAACCAATGGCGGGCTGTATTCGTGGGAGTTCGAAAAGGACGGTGAAAGTCTGAAGGTGCGCGTTGCCGGGCAGGTCACCCTGAATGGCGTATACCCGTTGCTCGACGCTGCACTGGACGGATTCGGTCTGAGCTACATCCCGGAAAACGTCGTCGCGCCCTTTCTGGCGGACGGTCGCCTGGTCCAGGTGCTTGGAGACTGGTGCCCGGCATTTTCCGGTTATCACCTGTACTACCCGAGCCGGCGCCAGGCAGCGCCAGCGTTTGCGTTGTTGCTGGAGGCGTTGCGCTATCGCGGTTGACCCGGCTCAGCCCAGCAACGCAATCAACTGATGCCGCTGCGCATCGGTCAACATCGGCCCAAAACCGGCTCCGGCGTTGTCAGCCATGTAGCGCGGATTGCTGGTCCCGGGAATCACACAGGTCACCGCCGGATGCGCCAGGAGAAACTTCAGCGCCAGTTGCGGCCAGCTGTTGACCTGCACATCCGAAACCCACGCCGGTAGCGGTTTGCCCTTGAGCCGGGCGAGCAAATCGCCGCCGCCAAACGGCCGATTACAAATCACCGCCACACCACGCTCGCGGCACAGCGGCAGGATGCGTTTCTCGACCGCACGATCATCGAGGGCGTAGTTGATTTGCAGAAAGTCCAGCTTCTCGGCCTTCAACACCGCTTCGACTTCGTCATAGGCCGACGAGGTGTAATGGGTGATGCCGATGTAGCGAATCCGCCCCTGCTCCTTCCATTCGCGCAGGGTCGGCAAGTGGGTTTGCCAGTCGAGCAGGTTGTGAATCTGCATCAGGTCGATGCGCTCGGTTTGCAGCAGTCTGAAGGACTGCTCCATCTGCGCGATGCCCTCTTTGCGCCCGCGCGTCCACACCTTGGTGGCGAGGAACGCCGGCGAGCGCGGTTCGTGGATCGACAGCAGTTCACCGGTGGTCTGCTCGGCGCGGCCGTACATGGGTGAGCTGTCGATCAGCGTGCCGCCCTTCCTGAACAGCGCTTCGAGCACGGCGGGCAATTGCCGGTAAACCGGATCGCCCGCAGCGACGTCGAAACCGCGATAGGTGCCCAAGCCGACCATGGGCAGTGCCTCGGAGCTGGAAGGGATGGCGCGGGTCTGCATGGTCTGGTCTCCTGCCGTGGGCGGCGCAGTGGCGGTCGGCGCTACGCTGCTGGCCAACGCCTGATCAATGGTGAACAGCGCCGCAGCTTGGGCAGCCAACGTGAGCAAGCGGCGACGGGAGTAACTCTCAGTGTGGCGCATGCGAGTCCTCCTGCTGCGCGGATCTGTTGCACGGTGTGTGCGCCGGCTGTCAGGCGCAGTCGCTGAACTACACTGCCACAGCCAACCTTTCTCCCCGTTAAAAGTAGCCGAATGTCCCGAACCCTGATGTCACTCGTCGTTTTCATCATTGCCGTGTACCTGGTGCTGTGCGCCGCGCTGTTCGTGTTTCAGCGCTCGCTGATCTGGTTTCCCCAGCCTGCCGCCGTGGTTGCGGCGGATTCGCGATTGAAACTGTCAATGCCGGATGCCGAGGTCTGGGTGACCACTCGAGAGCGCAGCGGATCGCAGGCGCTGATTTATTTCGGGGGCAATGCCGAGGACGTATCGCGAAATCTGCCGGAGTTCACCGAGGCGTTTCCTGACTGCGCGCTGTATTTCCTGCATTACCGGGGCTTCGCTGGCAGCACCGGCTCGCCATCCGAAGCTGCGATTGCCGAAGATGCGCTGGCGTTGTTCGATCAGGTCTACGCCAGCCACCCGCAGATTGCGGTCATCGGACGCAGCCTCGGCTCGGGGGTGGCGGTGCGCCTGGCCAGTCAGCGGCCGGTGCAGAATCTGATTCTGGTGACGCCGTTCAACAGCCTCGAGGAAATCGCCGCACGGCAATACCCGTGGGTGCCGGTGAACTGGTTGCTCAAGGATCGTTTTGAATCGGGCAAGTACGCGGCGCATATCCGCACGCCGACGTTGCTGTTGGCGGCCAGTGATGACGAAGTGATAGGGCGCAGCAGTACACAGCGGCTGTTCGAGAATTTTCCTGCGGGCGTGGCGACGATGAAGGTGGTGCCGGACTCGGGGCATAACTCGATTTCCGAGCGCGAGCAGTATTTGCAGTGGCTGGGGGATGTGTTGAATCGCTAGTGGTTGCTTCCCAGCGATAGAGGCGCTGGCCGGGCTGGCCCCTTCGCGAGCAGGCTCGCTCCCACGGGTGTTCCGGGTACGCCGCAAGTCCAATGTGGGAGCGAGCCTGCTCGCGAAGGCAGCGGTTCGAACAACAGCAATCCAATTGCATTTGCCGCCACTGAACCAAGTCCAAAAAACCCAGTCCTATCCGCGCCGCCACACACGGCTCACCCACTCAAGCGCTGTCCCCCTTTCAGAGCTGTCCGTCCCATGCGCCACACCGTTCGTTCGTCTCGCTTCGTTTCGCTGTGCCTGCTGAGCCTGTTTCCTTTGTTCACTGAATCCGCCCACGCCAGTGCGGAGCGCGAGCTGGTGGCCGCCATCAATGATTACCGCGCCCATCCGCAACGCTGCGATCGCCGCCCTGCGCAGCGTCTGGCGCCTTTGGCTTTGAAATCGAATCTGGCCTTGCCGATCGGCTATCGCTACGGCGGCGGCATGCGCGAGGCGTTGAAGTCTTCCGGCTATTCAGCAATCACGGTTCGCAGCATCCGCATTATCGGAGCCGAAGACGCCGACGAGGCCTTCGATCAGTTGCAGAGCGATTATTGCGGCGCCTTGCTGGATGCGAACTACGCCGACATCGGCGTCAGCCATTCGCGCAATCAATGGCAGGTGGTGCTGGCGCAACCGGTGCTCGACAGCCGCGTCGGTGACAACCGCAGCGTCGGCAAGGCATTGCTCGCCGAGGTCAACGCTGCCCGCGCCCGGCCGCGCATGTGCGGCCGCCAGCGCTTTGCCGCCGCGCGACCGTTGAGCTGGAACGCCGCCCTCGGCGCAGCGGCTCAGGGGCACAGCAAGGCCATGGCTTACGGCAACTACTTCGCCCACCGCGACCCCGACGGCGACATGCCGGCCGACCGCGCCAGGGCTGCCGGCTATCGCGGCCGTCAGGTCGGGGAAAACATCGCTGCCGGACAAAGCTCACCGGGTAAGGCCATGGCCGGCTGGCTGGCCAGCCCGGGCCACTGCGCCAACTTGATGAACCCGATGTTCACTCAGGTCGGCGCCGGCTTCGCCAGTGAAGCGCGCAGCGACGAGGGTGTTTACTGGACGATGCTGTTCGGCGCGCCGTAAATCACGGCTGGCTCCGGGCGTTCTCATCGCTTGGCGTGGCCGAGCGCGGCATGACGTGTTGATGACCGGTCGGGTCGTTGAGCTGCACGGCATTGCCCTTCTGCCACGCGTCAGCCCCCGGTGCGACCGGCGCCGGTTTGATCTCGGCACGGGCCTTTTTCTTTTCGGCGCTATCAATGCCCAGACGCTGATCGCGCTGGCGGACCATTTGCGCATCGGCCTGACCGTCAGCGGTAAAGCCCATCATCAGCTGCGGCACGCCCAGCGGCAGTTGCTTGTCCTGATCGGTGTGCCAGGTGTGCCAGGTCTTGCCGTAGGTATTGGCGAGTTTTTCCATCAAGCGCGTTTCTGCCACTTGCGGGATGCCCGGCGCGACCAACTGGCCAGAACTGACTTCGTGAGCGTGGCTGTGCCACAAGGCTTTCTCTTTTGCCGGCAATTGCGTGAACAGGCGCTGGCTGATGATGTATTCGACGCCCATCAGCTTGGCTTCAGCGGTGTTGCCGTCGTAGATCACGCACTGGAACACTTCTTCGTTGAGCGCCGAGCAATAGTGGTGAGCTTCCATCTGCGCGCCGGGATGACCGTTGTAAAAATGGAAGCCATCGAGGTACATGTTCAATGCACGAATCGGCGGTTTGTCCTGCAACCACTGCGCGCCGACTTCGAGCATTTCCGTGTCGGAGGCCTTGGCCTGACCGGGCGTCTGCACCGGTGAATCGGTGTTGCTCATGGCGCAACCGGTCAACGCGGCGACCATCAGAGCGATAGGAACCCAACGTCCCTGTGAGGTTATCGTACGCATGTTTCATTCCTCGAACTTTCAGTGACGGGCGCGTGCTGGCCCTGTTCTGCAACTGAAAGCAGGAGAACGGCAGAGTTCGAAAAAGCTGCGTGCGGATCAGACTGGAGAGATCGTCGCCAGCACGCCGATCAGAATGGTCAAGGTCAGGAAACCGCCGAGAAAAATCGCCATCTTGTACATGTTGCGCTCCTTGATGCTGGGTGTGCGGTGCACCGGACGCTGCGGGATGAGGTCGGAGGGTGACTGGCCGCACTACCGGGGCATTCTGAGCCTGTGGCTGTACTGAATACAGAGGCAGATGAAACAGAAAAATACGGATCAGATGCGCATCTGATCCGCTTCGGGGATGAAGCGGTATTCAGGCTGAGACTTGAGGATCCACTTTCGGCGCGGTTGATCTACAGTCATTGCCGACCGACAACAATAAAAACCGGAGTGACCATGCCCGACCTCGCCTTGCAGCCCAACGTCGCCGCGTCCCTTGAGCGCTGGCACGAAATGATCCGCAGCGGCAATCTCAAAGCCCTGCCTGATCTGCTCGATCCGCAAGCTGTGTTCCGCTCGCCCATGGCCCACACGCCCTACCCCGGCGCGCCGGTGGTGGCGATGATCCTCAACACCGTGTTTGAAGTCTTCGAAGATTTCGCCTATCACCGCGAGTTGGCGACGGCGGATGGCCTGAATGTGATTCTCGAATTCAGCGCCAGGGTCGGCAGCAAGGAACTCAAAGGCATCGACATGATTCGCTTCGATGAGCACGGCAAGATTGTCGAGTTCGAAGTGATGGTACGGCCGCTGAGCGGGTTGCAGGCACTGGGCGAAGAAATGGGTCGGCGCCTGGGGGCCTACCTGGCGAACGCGAAAGCCTGAATCTTCGCCGGAACGTAGGAGCGTAGGAGCGTAGGAGCGTAGAAGCTGACGAGTGCAACGAGGCTGCGATCTTTTGATCCTGATCTTGATCTTCAAACGTCAAAGTCAAAGTCAAAAGATCGCAGCCTCGTTGCACTCGTCAGCTCCTACAGGTTCGGCGTACAAAAAAACCCACTGACCGTCGCCGGTTCAGTGGGTTTTGTGTTTCAGGGTTCTGGTTACAGAGCCATGTCACGTGCAGCGTTTTCCTTCGGCGCTACGGCTTTGTCAGCCGCAGGTGCCGCCGGAGCAGCTACCTGACCGATCACCGGAGGTGTCGGCAGTTCGAGGATCTTGGCGGTGTAAGCCCACTCGGCAGCCACTTTGGCCGGATCGCTGTTCAGCTGGGTGCCATAGCTTGGCACGATCTGGTGCAGCTTGGTCTGCCACTCTGGGGTTGCGACTTTGTCTTTGAAGACTTTCTGCAGCACGCTCAGCATGATCGGCGCAGCGGTCGACGCGCCCGGCGATGCGCCCAGCAGGCCGGCGATCGAGCCGTCTTGCGAAGCAACGATCTCGGTGCCCAGTTTCAGCACGCCGCCAGCGGCTTCATCACGCTTGATGATTTGCACACGCTGGCCGGCTTGCCACAGGCGCCAGTCTTCGGCTTTGGCGTTCGGGAAGTATTCCTTCAGCGCGTTCAGACGGTCTTCATCCGACAGCATCAACTGACCGGCAAGGTACTCGACCAGCGGGTATTCCTTGATGCCGACCTTGGTCATTGGCCAGATGTTGTGGGTGGTGGTGCTGGTCAGCAGGTCGAAGTACGAACCTTCCTTGAGGAACTTGGTGCTGAAGGTCGCGAACGGGCCAAACAGAATGACGCGCTTGCCGTCCAGGACACGGGTGTCCAGGTGCGGAACCGACATCGGTGGCGCGCCAACCGAAGCCTTGCCATAGGCCTTGGCCAGGTGCTGCTCGGCAATCGTCGGGTTCTCGGTCACCAGGAACGAACCGCCAACCGGGAAGCCTGCGTATTCCTTGGCTTCAGGAATGCCCGACTTCTGCAGCAGGTGCAGGGCACCGCCGCCAGCGCCGATGAACACGAACTTGGCGTCGGTTTCGGTCTTGCTGCCGTCTTTGAGGTTTTTGTAGCTGACACGCCAGGTGCCGTCGGCGTTCTTGGTGATGTCTTCGACTTCGCTCGACAGTTTCAGATCGAAGTTGGGTTTGGTTTGCAGGTGAGCGGCGAACTGGCGGGTGATTTCGCCGAAGTTCATGTCCGTACCCAGCGGGCTCCAGGTGGCCGCGATTTTCTGGTTCGGGTCACGCCCTTCCATCATCAGCGGTACCCACTTCTTGATCACAGCCGGATCTTCGGAGTACTGCATACCGGCGAACAGCGGGCTCGCCTGCAGCGCTTCGTAGCGCTTTTTCAGGAACTTGATGTTGTCATCGCCCCACACGAAGCTCATGTGCGGTGTGGTGTTGATGAACGAGCGAGGGTTCTTCAGCACGCCCTGCTGAACCTGCCAGGCCCAGAATTGACGGGAAACCTGGAACGCTTCGTTGATCTCGACAGCTTTCGGGATCGTTACGTTGCCCTTGTCGTCTTCCGGGGTGTAGTTCAGCTCGGCAAGAGCCGAGTGACCGGTACCGGCGTTGTTCCAGCCGTTGGAGCTTTCCAGGGCGACGCCATCGAGGCGCTCGACCATTTCCATCGACCAGGTCGGTTCCAGCTCATTGATCCACACACCCAGGGTGGTGCTCATGATGCCGCCGCCGATCAGCAGGACGTCAACTTTCTTCGCTTCGGCAGCATTGGCAGACGACATCCCCATCGCCAAAGCCAGACCGAGCAAGGCTGTGTTCACTTTCTTAAACATCTGTTGCACCTATGATAAAACGCCTTCCGCCCGTCGTTGTTATCAGTCTGCGTTGCGCTTGGTTGACGCTCAGGCTGGCATCGCGCAATCGGGCACACTTCAATATTGACGGGTGGGCACACAAGGCCGACAAGTGGCATCGACCTCAGTTAATGTCCCTTCTGAACTGACTTCTTATCGTTATTGGCTTCAGCTGCTTGAGCGACAGGGATCCCGTCGGCCCGCTGAAAAGGCAGGCCAACCGAATTAGGTCAAAGCAAATTGGCGCGGAGAATATCACGTCAGGGCGAACCCGCGCGTCTGTTCCCGACTTGAAAGTCTTTTTCCGCTCAGGGACTTATCGGCCATCGGGCACCAAACATGATGGCGATCAGGCATCGGCCTGCAAACTTTTTTGCGCGATGCGCTTCGCAACTTGATAAATCAGTGCCAACCGCTCGTTGTTCATACAGAAAATTACCTGCTACGTTGTACGATGACTGACGAAATGAACCAGTCATCCAAACCCAATAACAACAAGGAAACACCATGACCAAGTCGCGCCTCCTCATCGGCCTGTTCTGCGCCTTTAGCGCCTGCGCCATCGCCGCCCCTGCCCCGGCGGAAAGAGAAGTTGCCCAAGCAGTCGATCACCTGACCCAGGCGATGCTGCACAAAGACATCGCCGAGCTGAACGCTCTGACCGCGCCGAATCTGACCTACGGCCACTCCAGCGGCAAGATTCAGGACAAGCAGGAATTCATCGCCGACATCGAAACCGGCCGCAGCGCATTCAAGACCCTGGAGATGCAAAAGCAGACCATCACGATGTCCGGCGATACCGCATTAGTGCGCCACCACTTCTCCGCACAGGCGTTGAAGGGGACCGAGGTGATTCCGACCGAGATCGAGAATTTCCAGATCTGGCAGAAACAGGGTGGGAAATGGTTGTTGGTTGGGCGGCAGGCGTTCAGGTTTTGATTAAGGGACCATTGGCCTGATTCAATCCTGTCAGAGCTGGCCTATTCGCGAGCAGGCTCGCTCCCACAAAGGACTCGACACTGGCGAACCTTGTGGGAGCGAGCCCGCTCGCGAAAGCGCTGGCTCAGGCAATAGAAAACCCGCAAGCCTACCCCAACATCACAACCGAAACCGATCCACCGACTGCGCCAACTGCCCCGCCAGATTCGACAATTCATCGGTAGTCGTCGCGGTCTGCCCGATCACCCGGCTATTGCCCTCGCTCATTCCCGCAATCATCTCCACCTGATGGGCGATTTCGTTACTGGCCATACTCTGTTCGCCAATCGTGCGGGTGATGTCGTTGACCAGTTGCGTGGTGTTCAGCGTGGCGTCGAGGATCTCGCGAATCGCCCGCTCGACTTCCGCCGTCACCGCCATGCCTTTGTCGACCTGCGCCACGCCGGCCTCCATGCTGCTGACCGCCTCGCGCGTGCTGTTCTGGATGCGTGCGACCATTGCGGCGATTTCCTGGGTCGAGGCGCTGGTGCGTGCGGCCAGACTGCGCACTTCATCGGCGACCACGGCAAAACCACGACCCTGCTCACCTGCCCGCGCCGCCTCGATCGCGGCGTTGAGGGCCAGCAGGTTGGTCTGGTCGGCGATGCTCTTGATGACCTGAATGATGTTGAAGATTGCCTCGGATTCCTGATCCAGCGTGCGGATGACCTGCGCCGACTGCTGTGCCGAGCGGGCGATGTCGTCCATGTCGCTGACCACTTGGTGGATCACCCCGCCCCCCTCCTTGGCCAGGTTTTCGGCCTGATTGGCCATGCTCAGGGCACGTTCGGCGTGGCGGGTGATCTCTTCGATGCTCGCGGTCATCTGACTGGCGGCGGCCGCCATGGTCCCAGCGGCAACGCTTTGCTGCTGGCTGCTGTCGGCGACCTGATGGCAGCCTTGGCTGAGCTGCTCGCTCATGCCACTGACGCCGTGAGCGTTGCGCCGCACCACGTCGATCATGTTGCGCAGATCACGCTGCATGGTCGCCAATGTACGGATCAACACGCTGGCTTCGTCCTTGCCGGCGGGCTCGACAATCGGTTCGCTGAGATTGCCATGGGCAATGCTTTCGGCGATGCGGCTGGCGGATTTGAGCGGCCCCATGATACTCAGGATGACCCAGCGCCCCTGAATCAGCAGCAGCAACAGACTGACGACCAGCACCACTGCCAGCGCAAGATTAGCGTGACGGATGGCCGCTTCGGTGCCTTCGCTGGTGTGCAGGGTGTTGTTTTCGATCAGTTCGCTGAGCGCGCCCATCTGCTCTTCGAGCTGAGTAAAGGCGCTATTGAAAGTACCAAGCTGCTGCTGGGCGGCATCCGGCTTGTCCAGCGCCACGCCGACAATCTGCTCGGCGGATTTGATGTAGGTGTCGAGGCTCGGCTTGATCTGCTCCAGCGCCGTGCGCAGCTGCGGGTTGATCGGCAGCTTCAGGTTGTCATCCAGCACTTCACGAAAATGCCCGGCGTGCTCGGTGAGCGAATCGCGCACCTCGGTCGCGGTGGCGGTGCTTTTGCCCAGGCCGACCAGCATCGCCGAATAGACATCGGCGCGCAGGGCGTCGTGCATCATGTCGGCTTCCATGTGATTGCGCAGCGCGCTCATGCTCACCGTGTTATCGGCGACCGCCGTGGCCATCCGCAAGTTGCCGACGTAACTGACCAGGCTCACGATCAGCGCCGTCAGCAGGCTGGTCGCAATCAGCAACACCAAACGCAGTTTGATCGACACCGTGGAATCTCCCGTGGGCACGCTGGATTGCGCTTGTCGGATTTCAGTTAAGCCTATGTGCAGGGAACTGCCGACACAGAGCGTATCGGCTGATGTCAGCGGCGACTTGAATCCGGCAAAACTTTTCAAACGCGAACCCGGTCACACATTGCAGCGCCGCTGGATAACGCCTTCATCGCCGGTTAACCCTGGCCGGCTATCAATCCAGCGCTTCGAACATTCATGCAGCTGAAGGAAACGCTTATGAAACGCGCACTGTGGTTTGGTCTGCTCGGCACGTTGGCAATCGGCACCGCGCAGGCGGCAACGGAGAAAGTCGCGATCAACCTGGTCAGCGCCGACGGTGCGCCGCAGGCGATCGGTTCGGTGACTGTCAGTGAGACGCCTTATGGCCTGCTTTTCACCCCCGACCTGAAATCTTTGCCAGCGGGTATTCACGGTTTCCATGTCCATGAAAACGGCAGCTGCGAAGCGGGCACCAAGGATGGCGTCAAGGGCGCAGCACTGGCCGCTGGCGGACACTTCGACCCGGCGAAAACCGGCAAGCACCTTGGCCCTTATGCTGACGGGCATCTGGGTGATTTGCCGGCGGTGTATGTGACGGCTGATGGTGTCGCCAACTACCCGGTGCTGGCGCCGCGCCTGAAGAAAATTTCCGAGATCAAGGGGCACGCTCTGATGATTCACGCCGGCGGCGACAACCATTCCGACATGCCCAAGCCTCTGGGCGGTGGCGGTGATCGCATGGCTTGCGGGGTGATCTGATCCCTCAGCGCGGCGCTCGACGCCAGCGCGTCAACACCAGCAAGGACAGCCCGGCGCCGAACAGCGCCAGGGCCATGTCCTTCTGCGAATCCCACGGATCATTCTGCGCGCCGACGAAGGCCTGGCCAGTGTCGTCGCCCAGGTAAGCGCCGCCGACCCATTCGATCAATTCGTACAACGCCGACGTCGCCAGCACTACATTCAGGGTCAACAGCGCCAGCCACGCGCCGCGCAACGGCGTCAGGCGCAGCAGCACTTCGCGAATCGGCCAGACCAGCAGCAATCCATAGCTCAGGTGCACCAGCCGGTCATAGTGATTGCGTTCCAGACCCAGCACCTTGTTTACGCTGACGCCGGTCAGCAGTGTGCCCCACTGATCGTACGGCACCCGCGAATAGGTGTAATGCGCGCCGACTTCATGAATGCACAGGAAGGCGAAGAGCATCCCCAGCGACAGCGTCGACAGGCGAAAACGCCGATGCGCCAGCAGCAGGGCTAACACCAGCGCCAACGCCAAGACATTTTCCAATAGCCAGTCGACGCGGCTGCGCGGGAACAGGCCGAGCGCGATGGTCAGGCAGACAAATCCAGCGAGCAAAAGCGCTTCGATTCGCGTATCTGCCGGTTGGGCAATGTTGTCGCTGACTCTGACGAGCATGGTTCGCTTCTCGGCAATGCAGGCATGCGGTAGACACTCTGCCTTTTTGCCCGGTTCCTCGCCGCTTCGTTTTCAGCGCTAACGGAACTCCGGCGCGCCGTTCACCTCTGACGTTATGTAGTCCCTTCCCTTTTTGCTTAGCGCCTGTGGAGGAACACGTCATGCGCAAGTTAGTCCTGATTTCTTCTTTAATGCTTTGCCTGCCGGTCGGTTCGGCGCTGGCCCGCGTTGACGCGGGTGACGTCGCCACCTCCGCAGGTGTTTCCGCGTCGCTGTACTCGACCTTCAAGGACGACAAAATGGTGATTCCGGCCCGTGACGACGTGTCTGCGTTCGTTGCAAGCGGCGGGGCCATTCGTGGGGTTTATCTTGAGTCGGTACTGCAACAGGTGCGCCAGGCCAACCCTGGCTTGAACGCCAGCGATGAAGACCTGGCCAACGCCATTCTGGTGCAATACGAAGGCGTGCATCAGTAGGCACGAGGGAAGCAGCGGCCGATGGACGGCCGCTGAGTGCGCATAGGCAAATCCGTCCGACGGCCTCTATGATGGAGGCCATGACGACGACCCTGCCCTTGCGCTCACCCTGCCCACCCGGCGCCTGCATCTGCGGGCGCGATCCGTTGCTGGAAACGCCTGGCGCGGATTTGCGCATCCTGCGCCTGACTCGTGCCGAGGAAAAAATTCTCCTGGCGCGCCTGGAACAACTCAAAGACCTCGACGACCTCAAACGCCTGCAACAGCGCATGTACGAGCAGTTGGGCATCCGCGTCGATGTCGCCCCAGGCTTCAACGAAGTGCGCACCATGCGCGGCATTGCCATTCAGATCGACGAGCTGCCGGGCCTGTGTCGCAAGACACGCGCAGCGATCCCGGCGGCGATTCGCAAGGGCCTGGAAAACCACCCGCAAATCGCCTTTGAACTGCTCAACGCCCATGACTTGCTGCGCGACACCTGATCACTTTTTCATGCCGACGCGTTTGCGCATCTCGGCGCTGATGGTCTGACGGGTCTTCTTCATGTCCGCCCAAGGCTCATCGCCGACTTCGGTCAGACGCTCGTGAACGTTGTAGATGTTCCAGTGATTACCGCCCTTGATTTCAGCGACTTCCTCTCGGTAGAGCGGCACCGACACCGGCATACCTTCCCGTGCCCGTGCGGCGTAGGCGCAAATAGTGGTGGCGCCAAGGCCGTTGCGCAGGTAATCGATGAAGATCCGACCGACGCGGTTTTTCGGCCCGGACACCGCTGAAATACGATCCGGCAGCAACTTGGCCATGTGGCTGACGATGGCGTGGCTGAAGTCCTTCACTTCATCCCAGCCGTGCTTGCGCGTCAATGGCACCACCAAGTGAATGCCTTTGCCGCCGCTGGTTTTCAGGAAGGCTTTCAGACCCAACTCATCGAGCACGGTCAGGGTCAGCGCGGTGGCTTCAACCATGCTTTTCCATGGCAGCGCCGGATCCGGGTCGAGGTCGAGGACGAAGCGATCTGGCTTGTCCAGATCCACCGTCGTGGCGTTCCAGGTGTGCAGCTCCACCGTGCTCATCTGCACCGCGCCGACCAGCGCTTCGGGGTTATTGATCATCATCACTGGCTGTCCGGTGACGTCCTTGTCCAGTGCGGTGATGCCGGGAATGGCCAGGCGATCGGCGTTCTTCTGGAAGAACAATTCGCCGGCGATGCCGTCGGGAGCACGTACCAGTGCGACGGGGCGATCCTTGAGTTGCGGCAGGATGTATTCGGCGACACTAGCGTAATACTGCGCCAGTTGCATTTTGGTCGTGCCGCTGACGGCGTCGATCACTCGATCCGGGTGGGTGATGCGCACCTTGCCGCCGGCCAGTCCTGATTGCGACGGTGCGGTTTCGGCTTTGCTGGCGGCGTTTTTCTTCGCCGGTTGCTTGGCGGCGGTTTTGGTTTTTTCGGTCTTTTCAGACTTGTCGGACTTGGCAGCTTTCACAGGCTTCGCTCGCTCCTCTGTAATGTCCTTGGCCGGTTTGTCATCGCGCAAACCATGGAACACGGCGTGACGCACCGAGCCATCCTTGGTCATCTCGGCGAATGCCACTTCGGCCAGCAGTTTGGGTTTGAGCCAGTGCACGCCCTTGGCGTCGAAACCGCTGGGCGGATTGACCACCGCCGCGCTCTTGGTCAGTAACGGCTTGAGTTGGGCGAGGATGCTTTTCAATGTGGTTTCGTTGAACCCGGTGCCGACCTTGCCGGCATAACGCAACTCGCCGCTGTCACGGTCGTGCAGGCCCAGCAGCAACGCGCCGAAAGCACTGCGCGCGCCTTTCGGATCGGTGTAGCCGACAATGACGAACTCCTGGCGATGCTTGCACTTGAGCTTGATCCAGTCACCGCTGCGCCGCGACACATAAGGCGAGCCGAGCCGCTTGCCGATCAGGCCTTCCATCTGCATCTGGCAGGCGCTGTTGAGCAGCGCGTCCGGGGTTTCTTCGAAGGCTTCGGAGAAACGCAGCGTTGAGGATTCTTTCTGCGCACCGAGGATGGTGCTCAGCGCGGCGCGACGCTCTTCGACCGGTACGTCGCGCAGGTCAACGCCGTTGAGATACGGAACGTCGAACAGGTAATAGACGATATTGCCGCTGCGCCCGGCATCGAAGGCATTCTGCAACGCCTGAAAATCCGGCACGCCTTGCTCATTGGCCACCACCATCTCGCCATCGAGCCACGCCGATTCCAGCCCCAACGCCGCCAGTGCCTTGGCCTGCTGCGGCAGTTTGTGCGTCCAGTCGTGGCCATTGCGGGTGAACAGCTGCACTTCATCGTGATCGATCCGCGCCATGATCCGGTAGCCGTCGAACTTGATCTCGTAGCTCCACTGCCCTTCGGGTGCGCTGTCGACCAGCGTCGCCAGTTCCGGCTTGATCAGCGCCGGCAGCTTGGCCTTGCGCGCGCCGGTGAGCTGCCCGGACGCTTGCTTGCGCGGCTTGGCCGGGGCCTTTTTTATCGGTTTGGCTTTATCGGCGGCAGTCGCCGATTTGCCGACAATCGTGCGCTCGCTGAGCACGCTGTCGGGCTCGGCGACCAGCACGTCGAAATCATCCTGCGGGCGCGCGGCGTTGTCCTGATGCTTGATCAGGAACCATTGTTCTTTCTTGCCCGGCATGTGCGTGCGCACCAGATTCCACACGCCGCCGAGCTTCTCGCCCTGCAACTCGAACTTCAGCCGGCCCTTGGCGTAGGCCTTGTGCGGATCCTCCAGCGGAATCCACACGCCGCGATCCCAGACGATCACATCACCGGCGCCGTAATGCCCCTCGGGAATGCTGCCTTCAAACGTCGCGTAATCGAGCGGATGATCCTCGACATGGATCGCCAAGCGCTTGACCGAAGGATCCAGCGACGGCCCCTTCGGCACAGCCCAACTCTTGAGGGCACCGTCAAGTTCGAGGCGAAAGTCGTAATGCAGGTGCGAAGCGTCGTGCTTCTGGATGCAGAACTGCAAGGCATGATCCTTGGCCGACCTACGGCCCGAGCGCTTGACTGCGGCCGGTTCCGACGTCGCGGAAAAATCACGCATGCGGTTGTAATCGTCGAGGTTCCTGTTCATGAGCGCACCGATGGCAGACGGGTTCTGTTATGCAGAAGAGCGACACGGCGGGGGAAAAATTCAATCGAGGTAAAAAAGCCCCGGACGGATGGAGCGGCCGGGGCTTGTAACGACACATCCAGTAATTGGCTGGGCTGGCTAAACAGAGTGCAGACGCTAAGGTTTTTTCAAGTTCTTGAAAGGGAGGCAATGGAATGCCTGCTGCTGCAAAAGCCTGTCGTCTGAGAATGGGCCGACACTCTGAAACCGGAAGAATTTATTTACTGACCGTTGTGGTTAACCGACGTGAACGTGTTTTTACCAATTGGCACGACGGGAGGCTGGTGGTCAACGAGCTGAGACGTTGCAGTGAAGCCGGGTTAGCCACCTCTCTGGCTTGGGTCGTAATGCCAGACCATCTGCATTGGCTAGTGGAGCTTGATCACGGCTCGCTTGCGGATCTTATGTGTCGCGTTAAGTCCCGAAGTTGCCAGGCTTACAATCGAAGACATGGTCGCCAGGGACAATTATGGCAGCGAGGTTATTACGACCGCGCGTTGAGGCGGGATGAGGATCTTAGAGCCGCTGCGCTTCATGTAGTCAAGAATCCTGTAAGAGCCGGTCTGATGGCGCGCCTTGGGGACTACCCTTTGTGGGATGCCATTTGGCTCTGAAGATCATAAGATCGCAGCCTTCGGCAGCTCCTACAGTTGCACCGTATTTCAAAGGTAGGAGCTGCCGAAGGCTGCGATCTTTTTATTTTCGAAACGCCGCACTCTGCGCAGACAGGAACACCATGCGAGCTGTTCTGGTTGCGCCCTGAGGATTTTCCTTTCTGACGCTGAAGATCAAAAGATCGCAGCCTTCGGCAGCTCCTACAGTTGCACCGTATTTCAAATGTAGGAGCTGCCGAAGGCTGCGATCTTTTGACGTTGCGTCAGGCTTGTCCTTTCGCCTGCTGTTCCAGATGAACTTGCAGATCCGGATCGATCTGTAAAGCTGCGGCCAGCTCATCGAGATAGCTGCGTTCGGCGTCCTGTTGGTCGTCCACCAGCATGACGCTGGCCAGGTACATTTCGGCGGCTACGGCAGGATCGCCGTCAGCGGATTGCGCCACTTCGCGGGGATCCAGTGGCTTGGCGACTTCGCCATCAAGCCATTGTTGCAACTGCGGATCGGCGGTGTGTTTGCCGATTTCGCTGCTGATCAGGTGCTTTTCTGCGTCGTCGATGCGGCCGTCAGCCTTGGCGGCGGCGATCAACGCGCGCAGCACCGCGTGGCTGTGGGTTTCGATTTGCGGGCCGGCGAGCAGGTCGGCGGTTTGTGGCATATCTTGCGGCGCATTGCTGGCCTGGCTGCGTTGCCAGGCCTGGTACGCCTGGTAGGCCATCATCCCCAGCGATGCGAGCGCCGCGTAATTGGTCCCGCCGGTACGGCTTCGGCTACCGCCACCAAGTGCGCTTCCCAGGCCACCACCGCCGAGCAGGCCACCGAGTAAACCACCCAAGCCGCCGAGGCCACCCGAAGCAGCCGCCCCACCCGCTCCGGTCTGACTGCCGCCGCCCAACAGGCCACCGAGCAATCCGCCCAGACCGTCACCGGTCGAAGCCCCGCGTTGTTGTCCCGCCGAGGCCTGGCCTCGCAGCAGTTGTTCAAGCAAATCGCTGGTGTTCATGACGTTATCCTCCGAGGCCCCGGCCTGATTGCGTCTGGCAACGATAGACCGACGCAGCCATAGCGCCAGCACCGTTGGGCTGACGCCGGGTAACCGATGAAATCGCACCCGAGAAATTTTCCGCGAGCCAGCTAAGATTCATGGGTGGTGAACCTTATCCCGGCGAAACCGGTCGATAGCTGCAACCCGACCCGGTTTGCCGACGCCCTTTCTGATAATGGGCGATACCCGGCTTGCTTCACTTTCTGGAGAACGCCCCCGTGATATCCACCGTACACATCGCCAGGCTCAAAGCATGGGGCGCCCATGGTTTTACCGCGACTGGCGTGGTCACCGCCTTTCTTGCCACCCTCGCCCTGCTGGAAAACCAGCCGATCCATTGCCTGATGTGGCTGGGCGTGGCGCTGATCGTCGACGGCCTCGATGGCGCACTGGCGCGCAAGGTAAACGTGCAATCGGTGCTGCCGAGTTTCGACGGTTCGATCCTCGATCTGGTCATCGATTACCTGACGTATGTATTCATCCCGGCGCTGTTTATCTACCGCTACATTCCCCTGCCTGATTACACCCTGTTGCTGACGGTGTCGGTGATCCTGGTGTCGTCGCTGTTCTGTTTCTGCAACGTCAACATGAAGAGCAAGGACAACTATTTTGTCGGCTTCCCGGCGGCCTGGAACGTGGTTGCGTTGTGTTTGTACATCATTGGTCCGGGACCGTGGATTACCTTCCTCACCGTAATCGCGCTGGCATTGCTGACGGTGACGCGGATGAAGTTCCTGCACCCGTTCCGCGTGCGTCGTTTCATGCCAATCAATATCGCGGTGACGGCGATCTGGCTGTTGTGCAGCCTGTCGCTGGTGCTCAATCACCCAGTGATCAATCCGCTGGTGATGGGTTTGTGGTTGCTGATGTCGGCTTATTTCCTCGGGATCTGCATCTGGCGCACGGCGCTGGAGTGGTTTGATCGCGGCCATTTGAAATAAGCACATTCCCCTGTGGGAGCGAGCCTGCTCGCGAATGCGGTGGTTCCATCAACATCAAGGTTGACTGGCACACCGCTTTCGCGAGCAGGCTCGCTCCCACAGAGATATTCATCAATCAGGAGATCCGATGTGGACTAGCGCTTGGTAATCACCACCTCCAGATATTCACTCGGCACCACCAGCGACGCCTCCCCCGCGCGATTCGAGCGATTGAGCAACTCGGTCAGATCATCCTCCAGCGCCTGCCCGGCCTCCGCCGACAACACCGCAAATGCCTTGTGCACCGGCCCGTACCAGTGGCGAAAGATGTCAATGAAATGCGCCGCCGAGCGGTAGCGGAAATTGAAGTGGTTGCGGGATACCCGAACAAGAAAATCGCGATCATCGAACTGCTTGTGCAGCCACGCATCCGAGCCCCAGTTCGACGGTGGCTGAGCAACCGCTGGCGGCGGCAGGTGCTGGCCGAGAATCTTGAACATCTGCCCGACGAAGCCCTCCGGCGTCCAGTTGGCCATTCCGATCCGCCCGCCGCGACGACAGACCCGCCCCAGTTCAGCAGCGGCGGTGACCTGATCAGGCGCGAACATCACCCCAAACGTGGACAGCACGGCGTCGTAACTTTCATCGGGAAACGGTAGCGCCTCGGCATCGGCCACCTGAAAAATCACCTCCAGATGTTCGGCCCGGGCGCGATCCTGACCACGCTCCAGCAGTGCCGCCACGTAATCGGTCGAGGTCACCACACAACCGCGCCGCGCCGCTGCCAGGGTCGCGTTGCCGTTACCGGCGGCGACATCCAGCACTTCTTCATCGCAGCGCAGATCGCAGGCCTCGGCGAGGCTTTCTCCAACGATTTGCAAAGTGGTGCCGATCACGGCGTAGTCGCCACTGGCCCAAGCGACTTTCTGACGTTCCTTCAGGGCAGTGAGATCAATCGGGGTACTCATCACAGCGAGCTCCGTGGCAGATTCATACGCAGGTCATTCAGCAGTGGTCGGATCGATCACCCGCACCACTCGCGCTACGCTGTTGGCCGGGAAACCGCCGAGCCTGGCGTGCTCGCGCACCTGTTCTTCATCGGGAGCGATATACACACAATAGATTTTGTCGGCAGTCACATAGCTCTGCAGCCACTGCACTTGCGGCCCCAGATCCCTTAGTGCCTGACAGGAAGTCTGCGAAACGGCTTTGAGTTCGTCCTCTGACAGCTTCCCTGCGCCTGGAATCTCGCGTTCAATCACGAATTTGGGCATGGCAACCTCACTGTTCTTTTTATAAGTGTTGGCGACGTTGCGAGATTGATAACGACCTCGCCCGCTCACTATCGCGCCAGCACCGGCCGCCGTCCTTGCCAATCGTCCGTCAGCCCTATAAATACGGCACTTTGCCGATGAGCGGTGAAGATCTGTCAAGCTCATGAAACACGGTACGTCGCGAAGCGAGCATGGGATGCATGTCGTGGGAAGAAATCAGGGAAAAAGCCCAATGGCTCAAGATCGGCGACCCATGAGCCATTGTTGTGTTGATCAGGCGGCCGGTGCCTTGGCCTCCTCCAGCAACTGCTTGATCATCTGCTCCTGCTCTGCATAACGACCTTCGCCGAAGTGGCTGTAACGCACCTGGCCCTTGGCGTCGATCAGGTAATGCGCCGGCCAGTATTGATTGCTGAAGTTGCGCCAGATCGCGTAGTCGTTGTCGATCGCTACCGGGTAGGTGATACCGAGTTTTTTCACCTGATCCTTGACGTTGTCGATGATGCGCTCGTAGCCGTACTCGGGGGTGTGCACGCCGATCACGACCAGGCCGTCCTTCTCGTATTTCTGCGCCCAGTCTTTGACGTACGGCAGGGTGTGCTGGCAGTTGATGCAGTCGTAGGTCCAGAAGTCCACCAGGACCACTTTGCCGCGCAGGGATTCGGCACTGAGCTGCGGTGAATTGAGCCACTGCACAGCGCCCGACAGCGAAGGCATCGCGCCCCGGGCCTCGTCCATCATTGAATCGGCGCGGACCTTGCTGACGAAGTAGTCGACCACTTTCGGCACGTTTTCCAGAACGTTTTTCTCGACGCTGGCCACGCCCTCGGAAGAGGTATTGGCGAGCAGGGTTTTGTCGGCGCCCGTCGAGATCACCGCGACCGTAGCAAGTACCGCAACCCCGGCACCGCGACGCAACCAGCCGCTGAACGGGATCGACGGTTTCAGCCGATTGACCAGACCGCGTCCGGCGAAGATCAACGTGCCCAGCGACAAGGCACTGCCGACGCCGTAAGCCAGCAGCAACAGGCTGGTCTGCGCATTGGCGCCTTGCAACATCGCGCCGGTCAGAATCACCCCAAGGATCGGCCCGGCACACGGCGCCCACAACAGGCCGGTGGCGACACCGAGCATGATCGAGCCCATCGGTCCTGCACGTTTACGCGTGTCCTGATCGAGACGATTGCCGAGCGCGACAAACGGCCTGGTCAGCCAGTCACCGACGCGGGCCGAGATCAGCGACAGGGCGAACAGCGCCATGACCAGCAAGGCAACGTGGCGGCCGGTGTTGCTGGCCTGAATCACCCACTCGCTGCTGACCACCGCGAGGCTGGAGATCAGCGCAAAGGTCAGCGCCATGCCGGCGAGAGTCAGGAAGATCGAGGAACGGGTACGGTTGGCGCCAGCGAACAGAAACGGCACCACCGGCAGGATGCACGGACTGAGAACGGTCAGCAGACCGCCGAGAAATGCGATGAGGTACATAAGGGGTCACCTTGGAATGGGGGCTGGGCACACAACCGGGCAGCGAGGGAAACGCCCCCTCGCTAGCTCGCTTTATTTACGCCGTGGCTCATGCAGTCTGGCCGTCGAGCAACTGCCCTTGAGGCGTACGACTGGCACCGTTTTCCGCGACCAGTTGGCCTTGCGGTGTACGGCTGGAACCATCAGCGGCGACCATCTGGCCTTGCGGCGTGCGGCTCGATCCGTCAGCGGCAACCATCTGCCCCTGCGGCGTGCGGCTGGAACCATCAGCGGCGACCATCTGCCCCTGCGGCGTGCGGCTGGAGCCGTCAGCGGCGATCAAGGCATCGCTGCCCTCCTTCGCCACGGTGGTCAGCTGGAAGCAGGTGCTGCTGGCGCAACTGCTCTGCTCCACAGCACTGTTGGCGTGGGCGGCGGCACCGGTGAAGGCGAAGGCTGCTGCGGTCAGAAAGCGCGAGACGTTGTTCATGGCAAAACTCCTTGCAGAAAAAGTAGGGATGACTCAGTTCTGGTTGTTGCAGCCGTCAGCGAATTTGCTGTAATCCAGCTCGCGGGTTTTGCCGGCGGAATCGAGGTAGGTCATGCGCGCCTCGGTGATGCCGCAGGTCACCGAGGTGTCTTCGGTCATCGACAGCACTTTCTGGATATCCAGATGGGTGCCGTAGGTGTAGGTTTGCCGGCTGACGTCAGCTTCGGCGTGGGCCGACAGGGTGCAGATGTTCAGCGCGGCGAACAGGCAGGCGGCGAATACGGATTTGTTGTTCATGGTGTAGTCCTCAAGGCTTCAGTGGGTTTGAGCCGAGGCGGTCTGTGTGTGCCTCGATGGAGCCTATTTGAGGCCTTCGAGGTATCGCGTCTGTGTCAGGAAAGGACGAGAATCACTCGTTGTGTATCCCTGCAGTGTGTAGATACAGAGCGATACAAAACCCCGAAAAAATCGTGATTTTGCGTCGGCGTGTATCCGCCGTCGGGGCAGATACACTGCAATACAAAGGCAGGCAGGCGTGCGTTCCACGGCGCTATAGACTGCACGGCATTCCCCTTTTGACAGAGGCTTGAACCGATGGAACATGTCGATCACATTCTCATCGTCGACGACGATCGCGAGATCCGTGAACTGGTAGGCAACTACCTGAAGAAGAACGGCCTGCGCACGACAGTGGTCGCCGATGGCCGGCAGATGCGCAGCTTCCTTGATGCCAACACCGTCGACCTGATCGTGCTCGACATCATGATGCCCGGCGACGATGGCCTGCAGCTGTGCCGCGAATTGCGCGTGGGCAAACACAAGGCGACGCCGGTGCTGATGCTCACCGCGCGCAACGATGAGACCGACCGCATCATCGGCCTGGAAATGGGCGCCGACGATTACCTGACCAAACCGTTCGCCGCCCGCGAACTGCTGGCGCGGATCAACGCCGTATTGCGCCGCACGCGCATGCTGCCGCCGAATCTGGTGGTCACCGAAGCCGGACGCCTGCTGGCGTTCGGTCGTTGGCAACTGGACACCTCGGCCCGCCACCTGCTCGACAGCGACGGCACCATGGTTGCCCTCAGCGGCGCCGAATACCGCCTGCTGCGGGTGTTCCTCGACCATCCGCAACGGGTGCTCAGCCGCGATCAACTGCTCAACCTGACCCAGGGCCGCGAGGCCGATCTGTTCGATCGCTCCATTGATTTGCTGGTGAGCCGCTTGCGTCAACGTCTGCTCGACGATGCCCGCGAACCGGCCTACATCAAGACTGTGCGCAGTGAAGGTTATGTGTTTTCGCTGCCGGTCGAACTGCTTGGGGCGTCGGCATGAAACTCAAGCTGCAATGGCCGCGTACCCTCGCCTCGCGCCTGTCGCTGATATTCCTGATCGGGCTGATTCTGGCGCAGGGCCTGTCGTTCGGCGCGCAGTATTACGAGCGTTACCAGAGCGCGAAAAGCACCATGCTCGGCAACCTCGAAACCGACGTCTCGACGTCGATGGCGATCCTCGATCGCCTGCCCGCCGCCGAACGCGAGGCTTGGCTGCCGCGTCTGGCCCGGCGCAATTACGGCTACCTGCTCAACGAGGGCGAACCGGGCATGCCGGTGACCTCGGCTGAAAAGTCCGTCGCGATCGCTTCGATCACTGCGGCCATCGGTGACACTTATCCAATCGTGTTTACCGAAGTTCCCGGCGGTCCGAGACAACATTTCCAGGGCCACCTGCGCCTGAGCGACGGCAGCCCGGTGACCATCGATATCCGTCCGGCGATGGTGCCGTTGTCACCGTGGTTGCCGGTGGTGCTGTTGGGCCAACTGGCGTTGCTGATCCTCTGCACCTGGCTCGCCGTGCGCATTGCCATCCGTCCCCTCACCCGCCTCGCCAACGCGGTGGAAACCCTCGACCCCAACGCTCACCCGATCAAGCTCGACGAGCAAGGGCCGACCGAAGTTGTCCACGCGGCACGGGCGTTCAACGCCATGCAGACGCGCATCGCCGCCTACCTGAAAGAACGCATGCAACTGCTCGCGGCGATTTCCCACGACCTGCAAACGCCGATCACCCGGATGAAATTGCGCGCAGAGTTCATGGACGACTCCGTCGAGAAAGACAAACTGAGCAGCGATCTGGGCGAGATCGAGCATCTGGTGCGCGAAGGCGTGGCCTACGCCCGCAGCGTTCACGGCGCCACCGAAGAAAGCCGGCGTACTGATCTCGACTCGTTCCTCGACAGCCTGGTCTTCGACTATCAGGACATGGGCAAGGACGTGCAGCTCGGCGGCAAAAGCAAAGCGGTAATCGAAACCCGTCCGCAGGCCCTGCGCCGGGTGCTGGTGAACCTGACCGACAACGCCCTGAAATTCGCCGGCGCCGCGCAATTGCAGGTCGAAGCGCAGGGCAACAGCCTGTCGGTGAAAGTCCTCGATCGCGGCCCGGGCATCGCCGAGGCCGAACTGGCGCAGGTACTGGAACCGTTCTACCGCGTGGAAAACTCGCGCAATCGTGACACCGGCGGCACCGGGCTCGGGCTGGCGATCGCCCAGCAACTGGCGATGGCGCTCGGTGGCTCGCTGCTGTTGAGCAATCGTGAAGGTGGCGGGTTGTGCGCTGAGCTGAAGTTGCCGCTGCCCGGCTGATAGCCACCGTTTAAATTTCCCTCCTGCCCCCTGCTGTTGCCATCCAAACAGCAGGCATCTGCCTACAACCTCGTCGGAATCTCCCGACTGTTACGCCCAGGCAAAGGCCCCTATGGTTATGCATGTCCAGACGCCCCGCTACTGTCAGACCTGACAGTAGCGGGGCATCAGCCTTGTGCTGTCTGATGACGGCTCGCGAACCGTAACGAGGATCAGCCATGACTCTGCTCGAATCCGTCACACACGTGTGTCGCCGGTTGGCCCCCGGCGGCTGGCATTCGCTGATGTTGGCCCATGGCCTTGATCTGCTTGCGGAGCCACTGGCAGCCGAACTTGTGCGGCCGATGAAGATTGACCGCAACCTGAGCGGATTCGAAGATTTCGCCCCTGACGGAACGCGCGCAATCGAAGCAGCGGTGCCCTCGCGCAGTCTGCTTTATCACGCACTGGCGTCACCGCGAGTGACCGTCGATGAAACCGGAACAGATCTGCTGCTGTTTCCGACGCCGGGCGAAATCGAAACCGTGCTGAACTATGTCTACAGCATCGCCCCGCCCACTCTCGATCAACTGCGGCTGACCGCCGCAGGCGCACCTTTGGCGGTGGTCGCTTTTGCCAGTGAATATCGCTGCGCCGCCGACACCGTGCACGGCCGACACGCCGACCTGTGCTTTTCGCGCACCGGCATTGCCCGCGTCGGCACCGCGCCCGCCCGATATGACGCCAGACAGCGATGCTTTTTGCCATTTGTCGACGACGACGTGCATAGCATTCGGGTCATGCCGGTGCGCTACAGCGCCTACATTGCCATGCAGTTGCGCGGCGATGCGCAGCGCTTCGGCCCCATGGACTTTCAGGCTGAAGTCGATCCAGAGCTGGACTTCTGGGTGCCGCTGCACAAACTGTTCGATGGGGACCAGTGTCTGGCGGGCATGGAATTGTCGGTAACGCTGGAAAACCATCAGATCAACGAGAAGTTGCGGCATATCCATTTACGTCACAGCGGCACTGGCTGGGAGGAACCGCAAATCAGCCAGGCACCCTTTGTCGTGACCGAAAATCTGGCCGACTGGGCGCCAGCCGATGAATTGGGCGCGGGTCTGTTGGTCCCACAGTCGAAAGCGCGACTGGTCGAACCCGCCCAGATCGACGGCCGACCGCTGACTTTTCTAATGCCAGCCAACACCGCTGGCATGGTGCATGGTCGGCACAAGGTCAACGCAGATGGCAGCATCGAAAACCTGAACGACCGTGCAGATGTCGAAGCACTGGTTCGACAAGGTGGTTATGAAGCTCTGCATTATCAGGACGCAACCGCCGACGGCTGGGTCCGGCCAGATTGCCCGGCACTCAACGACCTTCTGCCGACGGTGGCCGCTTATTCGATTATCGGTCCTCCGGATTTTTACCCATTGTGCAGCCAGCGCAAACTGTTGCACTGGGTCCGCGAAGAGCCGCTTTTGCCTGACTCCGACGTCTGGCACGCCCGCCTCGAAGCACTTTCGAACGTGCGGTACTGCGCCAACCTGAATCTCGAGGATCAATTGTTCTCGCATACGGACCGAGGGGTGACGGCGATTGTCGCCTCGGCTGAACCGCGCCCGCGCGATCTGTCACAAATCCCGCCCGTACCAAGTCCACGACCCTCCTCGCTGCCTGACGGCGCTGCCGGAGTTTTCGGCCCGGGCTGGGAGGTAGGATGGGTTCGGCAGAAAACCCCGGATGCGCAATGGATCAACGTGTTGGCCGGCTATCAGATGGCAAGCCCGTTTCCCGAGGACGCAAAAATATGCGCGGCGCTGGGCTCCTTTTGGCCGGGGGTGGCACCGGACTCGGCGCGAGTCTTCGAACCACGCTCAAGCCTGCACACCATCATTCCGTTGACCGACAAGGAAATCGGCCAGGGCGGCGCCATTGCCTGGGACGACCAGCGCGGCCCGCAACTGATCGTTGAAGACAATCGCCTGTTTGCCCAGTACCACGCCTACGTCCACGCCGATTACACACAGGTCGCCCTGCAAGGCCGGTTTTCTCTGCGCCTGACCGGCCACACCTCGCAAACGGCGTATGAAAGACGCGTCGTCTCGATGTACAGGGTTTACCGCGCGCTTGGTGCTGACAGGGACAATGCCCGGCGCAATGCCTGGCCACTGCTGTCGTTTCTGGAGGTGCAGCGACCAGACAACGAACTCGACAACGCACAGCAGCAAGCCGGCGTTGCCCTTGAGGGGTGGGTGCAGCGTTTTTCGATGTACAAGCGCGGAGCCGTCAGCATTGCCGATGATGATTTCAAGTTGCGTCACGTCGAGGTCGAGCGTCAGGTCCTGCTGTTTGTCAGCACTGATCTCATCCTGATGAAACAGGATGCAGGCCCCTGGCAGGTCGCGGTTGAAACACTTTGATGTCGTAGTGATCGGCGCAGGACCTGCGGGCTGTGCGAGCGCCATCAGCTGTGCCCGCCGTGGACTGCGCGTGGCTTTGCTCGAGCGTCAGGCGTTTCCCCGCTTCCGTCCCGGCGAAAGCCTGCACCCGGGTATCGAACCGTTGTTGCGACAACTGGGCGTCGCCGATCTGCTCTGTGTCTCGTCAACCCTGCGCTTTGAGGGTCAATGGGTGCACTGGAACGGTCCGCGGCGCTTCAACGCTTTCGGCGCGGACGTAACTGGCCCGTGGCGCGGCTTCCAGATCAGCCGCGTGCTACTGGACGCCGCGTTATTACAGCAAGCCGCTTCAGCGGGTGTAGAGATATACCAGCCGTGTCGGGCGCACAGCGCTCTCACGGTCGGGCAACAGGTAATCGGCGTAGAAGCCGACGTCGGTTGCCTTTACACCTCGTACGTGATCGATGCCAGTGGTGCAGCCGGCTGGCTTGGACGCCAATTGCACCTGACAGAGCAAATCGATTCTCCTGTGTTAGTGGCCCGCTGTGGATATTTGCACGGTCAGCCGGCCCGCTACGCGAGCAATCCGCACCTGCTGGCCACGACGGATGGCTGGACATGGGTCGCCCGGATTGGGCCGCAATTGACCCATTGGACACACCTTGCGTTTGAAACCGACGCACTACAGACCGTCAGGCAGTCCAGACAAATGCTGCCCGAAGACCTCCAGGCATTACCGCAATCGGGGACGATACGCGGAGCCGAGGTAAGCTGGCGCATCAGCGCGACCGTTGCCGGTGACGGCTACCTTCTCGTAGGTGATGCTGCATGCCGACTCGATCCGGCTTCGTCGCACGGTGTGCTCAAGGCGTTGATGAGCGGCATGCAGGCCGCCCAAGCTATCCATGACAGCCTGTACCGACCATTACTGCGAACTGCCGCGCAAGCGCAGTATCAACAATGGCTGCGCTGTTGGTATGAGCACGACCTGACACAGCTGCGCAGTTTTTATCGTCAGCACCCGTTCCCGCCCCGATGGCTGGGCACTGATTGAGCAAAAGAAGACTAGACTCATTCATTACCCAGTCGAGGGGGCCGCAGGACGTCTGCTGTGCCCTGCCCCAATCCGTGACCACCGCCCGGTGGCGCCTGCCTCGACATTCAACGCCGCCGGACGGTGATCCTGTTTCAGGAGCACACGTGATGAATGAGGCGAAGCTCAACGAATTCATGGGCAAACTGGTCAACGACATGGGTGGCGCGGCGATGCTGGCCAATGTCATTGTCGGCGAAGAACTCGGCCTGTACCGGGCAATGGCCGACAGCCAACCGATCAGCCCCGAAGCCCTCGCAGCAAAAACCACCTGCAATCCGCGCCTGGTACGCGAATGGCTCAGCGCCCATGCCGCATCCGGCTACATGGAACACTCTGACGGTCAGTTTCGTTTGCCCGAAGAGCAGGCACTGGCGCTGGCCGTGGAAGATTCGCCGGTGTACGTCGCTGGCGGTCTCGGCGTGGTGGCGTCGTTTTTCCATGACAAGGACAAACTGGTCAAGGCCATGCGCGGCAATGGCGCCTTGTCGTGGGGCGATCACCACCCGTGCATGTTCAGCGGCACCGAACGCTTCTTCCGCCCCGGCTACAAAGGTCACCTGATTGCCGAATGGCTTCCGGCCCTGGACGGCGTGGTGGCGAAGCTGGAACGCGGCGCCAAAGTTGCCGACATCGGCTGCGGCCACGGCGCCTCGACGGTGATCATGGCCCAGGCGTTTCCCAAATCGCAGTTTGTCGGCTTCGACTTCCATGCGCCGTCAGTCACCGTCGCCACGCAACGCGCCGAAGAAGGTGGCGTGGGCAATCGCGCCAGATTTTTCGAGGGCACGGCGAAAAACTATCCCGGCGGCGACTACGACCTGATCTGCTTTTTCGACTGCCTGCACGACATGGGCGACCCGGTCGGCGCCGCCCGCCACGCTTATGAGTCGCTGAAAGACGATGGCACGGTGTTGCTGGTGGAACCGTTCGCCAACGACAAACTGGACGACAATCTCAACGCCGTCGGGCGCCTGTTCTACGCCGCGTCGACGTTTATCTGCACGCCCAATTCGCTGTCCCAGGAAGTCGGCCTCGGGCTCGGTGCGCAGGCCGGTGAAATGCGCCTGCGCAAAGTCTTTGTCGAGGCCGGGTTCAAGCAGTTCCGCCGCGCCACGCAGACGCCGTTCAACCTGATTCTGGAGGCGCGCAAGTAACCCGTGCGGATCGCGTGCTAACCTGCCAGCACTGCCCATTCTGGAGTGCTGAGCATGCTCGATAGTCCGATCCGCGAACATCTCGATACGCTGTTGCAGGCCATGGCCGACGATAAATTCCTGATATTGACCGGCGCCGGCATCAGCACGCCATCGGGCATTCCGGACTATCGCGACAGTGACGGCGTGCGTCGCGGGCGGCAGCCGATGATGTACCAGGAATTTCTCGCCGCCCCGGAATCGCGCCGGCGCTACTGGGCGCGGGCCATGCTCGGCTGGCCGCGCGTGCGTCAGGCCCGGCCGAACGCCGCTCATGAGGCGCTGGCAACGTTGCAGCGGCGTGGCCGGATCAACGCTTTGATCACGCAGAACGTCGACACCTTGCACGATCAGGCCGGCAGCCACGATGTGATCGAACTGCATGGCAGCCTGCACCGAGTGCTGTGCCTGGATTGCGGGCAACGCAGCGAGCGCGATGCGATCCAGCAGCAGATGGAGGCACAGAATCCCTACCTGAGTGGTGTTGATGCGGTGCAGGCGCCGGATGGCGATACCTTGCTCGACCCGGCATTTGAAGCGCGCTTTCAGGTACCGCAGTGCCCGCATTGCGCGGGTGAGCGGATGAAACCGGATGTGGTGTTTTTCGGCGAGAACGTGGCGCAGCCGACGGCAGCGCGGGCGCTGGCCGCTGCCGAGAATGCGGCGGGTTTGCTGGTGGTGGGATCGTCGTTGATGGCGTATTCGGCGTTTCGCTTGTGTCGGGTGATTGCCGAGCGTGGCAAGCCGTTGATGGCGATCAATCTGGGCAAGACCCGGGCGGATGATCTGCTCGATTTGAAGATTGAAGGGTCGTGTGAGGAGCTTTTGCCTTGGTTGGTGGAGGAGCTGGGGCGGTGAGTTTTCGAGTATTGCGCTCGACTTGAGATTTGCCCCTCACCCTGGCCCTCTCCCGAGGGAGAGGGAACTGACCGAAGTGTTCTGGCTTAGTGCGCCCGATCCAGCCCCGCCAGCAATGCGCTGTCGTGGCTGTAGATGTCCGGCGCATAACGCACATGGCCGCTGCTGTCGACTTGCGCCGTCCAGTAGGTCATCAGGATCGGCACCGGCGCCGACAGGCGAAATTCATGGGTGGTGCCGGTTGCCAGCAAAGTCTCGGTGCGAGCTTTTTCCGCCGGGGACAGCAGCAGATCGCGCAGTTGCAGCGGGTGCTCAACGCGCACACAACCGGAACTGAACGCCCGTGGGCCTTTGTCGAACAGCGCCTTGCTTGGCGTGTCGTGCAGGTACACCGAGAACGGGTTGGGGAAACGGATGACCATTTGCCCCAGCGGATTGCGCGGGCCGGCGTCCTGACGCAGGAGGATGTTGCCGGGGTTGTCCCAGTCGATGTCCGCCGCTGCCAAAGGCTGGCCGTTGGCATCGAGCACTTGCAGGTTCTGGCGGCTGAGGAAAGTCTGGTCCTTGCGGATTTCCGGCAGCTTGTCTTCTTTCCAGATGGTCGGCGGTACGGTCCAGGTCGGATTCAGCGTCAGCCGGGTGACGCGGGATTTGAGCAGCGGCGTCTGGCGTTCGGCGCGGCCAACTTGGGTGCGGGTCTGCCACACCGGTTGGCCGCCCTGATACAGCGTCAGCTCAGCGGCGGCCACGTTGACCACCAGCCCGCTGGGCTCCATGTCCTGGGCCATCCAGCGGAAACGTTCGAGATTGACCCGCAACTGATCGCGGCGGGTCAGCGGGCTGATGTTCAGCTCGGCAATGGTGCCCGGCCCGACCACGCCGTCAGCCTGCAACGAATGGCTGGCCTGAAAGTGCTTCACCGCTTCCACCAACACGTCATCGTAGGCGTTGTCCGGCGGCACCAGTGCGTGTGGCAGATAGCCTTCGCTATACAGACGACGGGCCAGTTCCGGCACGCGCGGGTCTTCCATCGCCGGACGCAGCAGCGGGCCGTTGCCCACCGGCTGCCATTGCGGCAAGGCTTGCAAGCGTTGCGCGGCATACAGCTGACGCAGGCTTTGATATTGCGGCAGATGCGGACGCGCCAGGTCGAACGCCGTAGCAATATCGTTCATGCCCGGCACAGCAATGCTGAGCAATTGCGCCTGACGGTCGGTCGGCGGGCCGTCGACACGCCACAGCGGTTCGAAATGCGATTGCAACAGACGGCCGTAATGCAGATCCTGCAAGGCCTGCAAATAGTTGCGGCTGATGTCGATGTCGGCGCACAGCTCGCCATCCTGCGGCGGTGTCGTCGCGACCGCATAGCGATTCGGATTCAACCCATCATCGGCCAACAGCTGCAATTGCGCGCGCAATGCCGGCAAGCGTGCCGACTCACTCGCCCACACCGGCATCCAGTCCTGCTGTTCATAAAACGCCTGCAATTGGCTCAACGCCGGGCCATTGAGACGCGGAGCAATGGCCGGGCACGACTGCGCCAGGCTGATCAAAACCGCCTGCAACGGGCTGCGCGGCTCGACCGGCAATTGCGTTTCAGGCGTCGGCAGGGTTTCGAGCGGGGGCAGCGGCTCATCGGCGCAAGCGACAAACGGCGCAGCGAGCAAACAAATGCTCAAGTAGCATGCGTACTTTTTGAACAACTGCTTTACTCCAATCCATGGCCGTCCAGATGACGGTCAACCTTACATCAGGTGCGCTGAACAGTCAGGCTCGAACCGCGAGCCTGCGGGTATTGACTGGGAGTCAGGAGCCAAAGTGCCGTTTATGTAGCAAGTTGAGGACACTTTATAAAATGTTGACGTTTTTGCGCCGACTTCTGTTGAGCACCGCGACCCTTGTCGCCGTGACCAGCCCAGTATTTGCCGCCGGCAAGCCATCGCCGGTTCTCTACAACAGCCTCGCCCACGCCGCGCCGGAACTCAATCCCCAGGCGCTCAAAGGTGCATTGAACGCCATGCAATGCGCGGTCAACAACGGCGCGAAACCCTCGCGGCATCTGGCGATCATCGATTATTCGCAACCGTCCACCGAACGCCGCCTGTGGATCTTCGATCTGAGCAAAAAGAAACTGGTGCTGCGTGATCTGGTTGCCCACGGTTCGAACTCCGGGGAAAACTTCGCCACGCAGTTTTCCAATCGCGAAGGCAGTTATCAGTCCAGCCTCGGTCTGTTCCGCACTCAGGAAAGCTACGAAGGTACTCACGGCTATTCGCTGCGCATGGATGGTCTGGAACCCGGTTTCAATGATCTGGCCCGTGATCGCGCGATCGTGATTCATGCCGCAAGTTATGTGAACCCGCTGTGGAGCAAGCGTCAGGGGCGTATCGGCCGCAGTCAGGGTTGCCCCGCCGTACGGCCGCAGATCGCCAAACAGGTGATCGATCGCCTGAAAAACGGCCAGTTCATGTTTTCCTGGTATCCGGATCAGCGCTGGCTGCAAAAGTCACCGTATCTGAACTGCCAGCCGCAACAGGTGGCGAGCATTCTCAACACCCACGCCAGTTAGCGCGCGTCGCCGCCGGCGGGTTTGTAGAACAGGAACCTGCCGGTCTGCGCGGTGTTGCGATAGGCCTTGGCCCAGCTCGGGTGCACGCCGCGATCGTGAAAATACAGGGCACCGCGCGTGCGGTCCTTGAGCTGACGGTTCAACGCCTTGCCGGCGATTTCCTTGGCCAGCGCGTATTCGGCGTCTTCCTTGACCTGATCGGGCTTGCCATCGCACCACCAGGAAAACTGGCAATTGCCGGTTTCCGATCCTTGCTTGACCACCGCGCACACCGTGTCGGGAAAGCCGTCGTGGCCGAGGCGATTCATCACCACACTGGCGACGGCTTCCATTTCCGGGGTGTCCTTGCCCTTGGCTTCCCAATAGATGCTGCGCGCCAGACAGGTCAGCGGATCGTCGAGCGGCGCGGCGCCGGCCGGGTCTACCGCCTGCGCTTCGGTGGGGGTGATGGCTTCGGATTTCGGCGCCGGCGCAGCACTGACTTTATCCGCCGCCTTCTCCTCCAGCACCTCGGCTTTCTGTTCGGCCTTGGCCTCGATCGGCGCCTGCGCCCCGGCCCATGCCGCGCCGGTCAAAAAGATCCACAACAAACCGCCCGCCAAGCCTTTCGATCCCATGTCGGTTCTTCCGTCAGCGCCCGCCCGGGGCAAGATGTTACGTCGGTGAGACGCCCGGTTTGCGGGGTCTTCGCAGAGTGTAGCGAGCAAATGCGCGGGCACACCAGCGCAGAAAAAATCCGCCGCAAAGAAAAACACATTCACTCACCGGGGGCCTTTCGCGCATCATGGGCGCATTCAGCTCAAGGGAGATTTCCATGCGCTTCATGCCGTCCGTTTTGCGTTGTGCCGCACTGTCGCTGGGCGTGGTGTTCGCCACCTCGGCGCTGGCTGCCGATGAACTGCAATTGATCGAGTCGATCAACAGCTATCGCAGCCAGCCGCAGCGTTGCGGCACGCAGGCATCGAACGAGTTGCCACCGCTGTCGGCCGATCCACGTCTGCGCCTGCCTGCCAGCGGCTCGGTCGATCTGCAGCAGGCCATGACCAGCGCCCACTACCCGATGGTCAACGTGCAGGCGATCACCCTCAACGGCCCGCGCGATGCAGCGGCGGCGATGCAGGCGATCAAGGAAAGCTTCTGCCAGGTGGTGCTCGACCCGCAGTTTGTCGATATCGGCGTCAACCGTGTCGACCGCGACTGGCGCATCGTTCTCGCGCGGCCGTTGCTGACGGCGAAACTCGGCGATGCACAAAGCGAAGGGCAAAAGCTGCTGGCGCAACTCAATACCGCGCGCAGCCAGGCGCGCCAGTGCGGTGGCCAATCCTTCGCGGCGGCAGCACCGCTGGCGTGGAATGCCACGCTGGGCGCTGTCGCTCAGGATCACAGCCGCGACATGGCCAACAATAACTACCTCGACCACAAGGACCGCGACGGCCGCACGCCAGGCGACCGCGCCGAGCTGTCCGGCTACGGTGGGCAACTGGTCGGCGAGAACATCGCCGCCGGGCAAGACACCGTCGGCAAGGTGGTCGACGGCTGGCTCGCCAGCCCCGGGCATTGCGCCAATCTGATGAATCCGCAATATCAGGAACTGGGCGCCGCCTATGCGACCGATCCGAAAAGCAACGCCGGCATTTACTGGACGGCAATGTTTGGCGCACCGTAAGGCATCATCGACGCCGTCAATCACTCGGTCAGCCAGAGTGATTGGACGGCATGGCGAACGCAGCCTACCCTGCGCGATCTGCGCCCGCTGACGGCGCTCCACATCCACGAGGCGAGCCCATGACACAGCGTGAATTGATCGATGGTCACAACCGCCGCGTGGATTATCTGCGCCTGTCGGTCACCGACCGCTGCGATTTTCGCTGCGTCTATTGCATGGCCGAGGACATGCAGTTCCTGCCGCGCCAGCAGATCCTCACCCTCGAAGAGCTGTTCCAGGTAGCGCAAAGCTTCGTTGCCCTCGGCACGCGCAAGATCCGCCTCACGGGTGGCGAGCCGCTGATCCGGCCTGGTGTCGTGCAACTTTGCGAACAGATCGCCGCCCTGCCCGGCCTGCGCGAACTATGCCTGACCACCAACGGCTCACAATTGGGCCGACTGGCCCAGCCGCTGTTCGACGCTGGGGTCAAGCGCCTGAACATCAGCCTCGACAGTCTCGATCCGCAGCGCTTCAAAGAGCTGACCCGCACTGGCGATCTGGCGCAGGTCATCGACGGCATCGATGCCGCGCGTGCCGCCGGTTTCACCCGTACCAAGCTCAATTGCGTGGTGATGCAGGGCCGCAACGATCACGAGATCAACGATCTGGTCAGTTTCGCCATCGAGCGTGATCTGGATATTTCCTTCATCGAAGAGATGCCGCTGGGCGCGATCGCCGAACACAGCCGCGCCGAATCCTTCTACTCCAGCGCGCAAGTACGCGAACGCATCGCCGAACGTTTTACCCTGATCGACTCGACCGAATCGACGCAGGGGCCGTCGCGTTACTGGCGCGTGGCCGAAGCACCGAACATTCGCCTGGGCTTCATTTCACCGCACAGCCACAACTTCTGCGGCACCTGCAACCGCGTGCGCCTTACTGTCGAAGGTCGCTTGCTGCTATGCCTGGGCAACGAGCATTCGATGGATCTCAAAGCGGTACTGCGCGCACATCCGGGCCACCCGGAACGGTTGGAGAACGCGATCATCGAGGCGATGAAACTCAAGCCGTATCGACACAACTTCGAAGTCAACGACGACGTGCAAGTGGTGCGTTTCATGAACATGACCGGCGGCTGATTCGCCGCGCAACCGGGACCGCGAGATGATCGTCAGACCGAGACCCAATCAGTTCGCCGTGCTGTTCACCCTCAGAGGCTCGATCGCCAAACGCATCGCCGTGCGCACTTTGATGCTGACACTGCTGGCGGCAGCGATTGTGCTGATCGAACTTCTGGTGCCGAGCTACTTCGCCCAGATCAATTCGACACCGTTCACCCTGCTCGGCCTGTCGCTGTCGATCTTCCTGAGCTTTCGCAACAACGCCTGTTACGACCGTTGGTACGAGGGCCGCAAGGCCTGGGGCGAGGTGCTGTTGCGGGTGCGCGCGGTGATGCGCGAAACCCAAGACCTCGATGACACCCGCCTGCGTGCACAACTGTTGCGCAACCTGTGCGGTTTCGCCCATGCGTTGAATGCACGGCTGCGAGGAGACAGCGAGGAGCAGGCCAGTGCCGACTGGGTCAGCCCGCCGATCGATGGGGCGGCGCCGGATCACTGCGGACAGATCCTTCATCAGCTCGGGCGCCAGTTTTCCCAGCTGGAAACGGCCGGTGTGCTATCGCCATGGCGTTATCAATTGCTGGCCAATCACCTGACCTGCCTGAGCCAGGCCCAGGCCGTATGCGACCGCATCAAGAACACGCCACTGCCCTTCCCTTACACCCTGCTGCTGCACCGCACCATCTACCTGTTCTGCCTGTTGCTGCCGTTCGCCATGGCGCAATCGCTGGGATGGTTGACGCCGCTGTTCACGGCAATTGTCAGCTACACCTTTTTCGGCTTCGACGCGATAGCCGATGAACTCGAAGACCCGTTCGGGCGCGATGAAAACGATCTGCCGACCGATGCGCTGGTGCGTACCCTGGAGCGCGATGTGCTTTACGAACTCGGCGTCTCGCCGTTGCCGCCCGCGCCGGAGCCGGACGATTACGTGCTGCGCTGATGGCACAGCGGCAAACAACAAAAAGGCCCGGCGTGTTCCCTCTGGACCGAAGTGCGGCCATTCGCGAGCAGGCTCGCTCCCACAGTTGAAATGCACTCTCCTGTGGGAGCGAGCCTGCTCGCGAAAAAGGCAACTCGGTCAAGCAGCCCAAACGCCGTAAAGCGCCACCGACGAATCTTCCATTTACACGCGCGCAAATTCCCCCTTACTATCCGGGCACACCGGTCGCCGGGCCTGCCCAGCCGCCGACGCTTTCCGCCAACGGAAACACGCGTTATGAGTACGTCACCACAACAACCCCAAAGGTTGCACGTCTCTGCTGTACGCGCCCACTGCAACAGGGGCCGCGTATGAACCGCATCGTCAATCTGCCCATGGCCCTGCGCCGTTCCAAGCTGCGTCACTCCGCACGCCCGCCGGATATCGCCGTCCCTGCCTGATCGCGTGAGCTGAAACCGCGACAGTCAATTTCCCGATTTTCCTGATATCCCTGCCGGGACACTTACGCCTTTTTGTCGCGTCGTGTCCGGCCGAATCTGCGCGCCTGTGCGGCGCCACCGTGAGTGATTTGCCATGAAATTCGCAGCCATCGAAGAAGCACGCCTGTTCCTCGAACAGAACCCCGATATCGACATGATCGAACTGTTCATCCTCGACGCCAACGGCGTGCCGCGCGGCAAGCTGTTGCACCGCGAAGAACTGCTCGCCGTGTACGAAAGCGGCCGGCCATTGCCGAGCACCATCCTTGGCCTGACCGTACAAGGCGAGGACGTCGAGAACTCCGGACTGGTCTGGGACGTTGGCGACATCGACTGCCGCGCCTATCCGCTGCAAGGCAGTCTGGTGCGCTTGCCGTGGCGACAGATTCCAACCGCTGCGGTGCAGGTCAGCATGCACCCGAGCGAGGGCATGCCGGCGAGCATCGCTGACCCTCGGCACCTGCTGATCAAGGTGATCGACGGGCTCAAGGCCGAGGGCTATCACCCGATCATGGCGTGCGAGCTGGAGTTCTATCTGCTCGATGCCAAACGCGATCACAACGGCCGCCCGCAACCGGCGCTGGACGCTGACGGCGGACGACCGCGACACACGCAAGTCTATGGTTTGCGCGAGCTGGAGCAGATCGAACCCTTCCTCGCCGACCTCTACAGCGCCTGCAAACTGCACGGCATTCCGGCGCGCACGGCGATTTCCGAATACGCCCCGGGGCAAGTGGAAATCACTCTGGAACACGGCGATGCGCTGGAGGCGATGGATCAGGCGGTGCGCTACAAGCGTCTGGTCAAAGGCGTGGCGCACAAGCACGGCATGCAGGCGACGTTCATGGCCAAGCCGTTCGATGATCTGGCCGGCACCGGCATGCACATGCACGTCAGCCTGGCCGATGCCGAGGGGCGTAATTTGTTTGCTTCTGAAGACCCGGCCGGCACGCCGCTGTTGCGCACGGCGATTGGCGGCATGCTTGCCTCGCTGCTCGATTCGCTGCTGCTGTTCTGCCCCAACGCCAACTCCTACCGGCGTTTCCAGGCCAACAGCTACGCGCCACTGGCGCCGACCTGGGGCGTCGACAACCGCACGGTCAGCCTGCGCGTACCCGGCGGCCCGGCGCCAACACGACACATCGAACACCGCATCTGCGGCGCCGATGCCAACCCTTATCTGGCAGCGGCAGCGATCCTCGCCGGCATTCATCGCGGCATCCGTGAAGAGCTGGATCCGGGGGCACCGGTCGAGGGCAATGGTTATGCGCAGGCGAAAGAACTGCTGCCGACCGATTGGCTGACGTCGTTGCAGGCGCTGGAAAATTCACAGTGGGCACGGGAGGCGTTGGGCCAGGAATTCCTTGGGGTGTATCTGGCGGTGAAGCGTGCCGAGTATCGGCAGTTCATGGCTGAAGTGGGTGAGCAGGATTGGCGGTGGTACCTGACCGAGGCTTAAAGATCCAACACCGAACCTGTGGGAGCGAGCCTGCTCGCGAAGGCGTCGTCACATTCAACATTTTGGGTGACTGACACACCGCTTTCGCGAGCAGGCTCGCTCCCACAGGGAATGCACTTCGAACTAGAATTTTTGTGGACCCCGACATGACCATTCGCTGCAATTCCTACTACACCGCCACCCTCAACCAGGACACCGACTACCCGACCCTGCAAGGCCGGCACAAGGTCGATGTGGTGATCATCGGCGGCGGTTTCACTGGCGTCGCCACTGCCGTCGAACTGGCGGAAAAAGGCCTGAAAGTCGCCATCGTCGAAAGCCACAAAATTGGCTGGGGCGCCACCGGGCGCAATGGCGGGCAAGTCACCGGCAGCCTCTCCGGCGACGGCGCGATGCGCAAGCAGATGCGCGCGAAACTGGGCGATGACGTGGACGATTTCATCTGGCATCTGCGCTGGCGCGGGCATGAAATCATCCGCGAGCGCGTCGAGAAATATGCGATCCAGTGCGACCTCAAACACGGCCATTTGCACGCGGCGTACAAGCCGAGCCACATGGTCGATCTGCGCAAGGACTACGACGAAGCCGTGCGTCGCGGATTAGGCGATGAAGTGAGCCTGCTCGACCGCAGCCAGGTTCGCGACCTGCTGCAAAGCGAGCTCTACCACGGCGCGATCAAGAACACCCGCAACATGCACCTGCACCCGCTCAACCTGTGCATTGGCGAAGCACGCGCAGCCGAAAGCCTGGGCGCGCAGATCTTCGAAAACAGTGAAGTGCTGGAGATCATTCACGGCGACACACCTGGCGTGCGCACCGCCCACGGCCAGATCGACGCCAGTCAGGTGATGCTCGCCGGTGACGTCTATCACAAGCTCGAACCGGGTCAGCTCAAGGGCAAGATCTTCCCGGCCATGGGCGGCATCGTCACCACCGCGCCGCTGGGTGATCTGGCGCAACAGATCAACCCCGAAGACCTCGCCGTGTACGACTGCCGCTTCGTCCTCGATTACTACCGGCTCACCGCCGACGGCCGTTTGCTGTTCGGCGGCGGCGCCAACTACAGCGGCAAGGATTCGCGCGACATCGCTGCGGAACTGCGCCCGTGTATCGAACGCACGTTCCCGGCGCTAAAAGGCGTGCCGATCGATTACCAGTGGAGCTGCGCGATGGGCATCGTCATCAACCGCATCCCGCAACTGGGCAAGCTTTCGGACAACATCTGGTATTGCCAGGGCTACTCGGGACATGGCATCGCCACCACGCACATCATGGGCGAGATCATGAGCCGCGCGATCACCGGGCAAATGGAGCAATTCGATACCTTCGCCGCGTGCCAGCACATTCGCGTGCCAATGGGCGACCTGCTAGGCAACCCGTTGCTGGCGGCGGGGATGTGGTATTACCAGATGCTCGAACGGTTGCGCTGACTGGACCGGCCCTTTCGCGAGCAGGCTCGCTCCCACATTGGATTTGTGAACGACACAACACCCTGTGGGAGCGAGCCTGCTCGCGAAGAGGCCCTCAAACCCAACACAAAATTCAATCCGGCAACTGCTCCACCACAATCCCCAGCCGCCGATAATCCTCGACATTCCCCGACCCCGGATGCCGCTCGGTAATCAACGTATGCAGGCGCGTACACGGCGCCACCACAAACGGCTCCACCGCGCCCAACTTGTCCGCCGAGGTCACTGCAATCACCCGCGTTGCACTGTCGAGCATCGCCTGTTTGATCGGCACCTCATCGAAATGCAGTGAGGTGATCCCCACCTCTGGATGAATCGCACACACCCCGGTAATTGCCAGATCAGCCTTGATTCCGGCCAGCAGTCGCAGCGCTTCCTGACCACTGGCCGACATCGAATGCGGATTCAATTCACCACCCGCCAGAATCACTTTCACGCCTTTGTATTCCGATAGAGCAATCGCTGTCAGCGGTGATGCGGTCACCGCAGTGATGCGGATATCGGCGGGTAATGCGCGCGCCACCTGCAACGTGGTCGAGCCGGAATCGAACAGCACAATCTGCCCGTCCTCGATGTGCTGCGCCGCCAATTGCGCCAGACGCACCTTGACCTCGTCGGTCTCATCCAGGCGGGTGAAGTAATCTTTGCCCGAATCCTTCGGTCGCGGCAGCGCCCCGCCATGCACGCGCTGCACCAGCCCGGCGCTGTGCAGCTCGGCGAGATCGCGGCGGATGGTGTCTTCGGAGACTGCGAAATGCTGGCTCAGCTCGGAGGCCATGACCTTGCCGTCCCGCTCGAGAAGCAAAAGGATTTTCTGCCGGCGCAGGGACGGCAATTCGGCGATGGAGTGGTCGTGCATGGTTATGCCTTTTTGTGCTTGTAGTTGCAGGTTTCAGCGACACTAGCGAAAGTCTCGGGCAAATACAAACGCAGCGGCTATCAATGCTTTCGATCATTGGAATCAACACGGCGAATTTTTTCTTTGCGCTGCGCCTGTTCACAATGGCCCCACTCTCAAAAGCTCAGGATGAACAGCCCATGAATCTCAACTTCGCCTTCGCCTGCATGATTGTCGTGTCGTTCGCGATTGCCTTGGGCCACGCCTGACAGCGCGTCAAACCGAGCCCAGCACTTGCTCACGAAGCCGTTTATGCGCCGCAGCCGCCCTGGGGGAAAAGGCTGGGGTGAGGGGGATGGAGCTGACTGACACGCCGCAATCGCCAGGCAGCACTGGCTTGCTTCAGGTTTCCTGGCGCACCCGCCTGACCTGCACCAACAACGCCGGGGCAAAATGCAGCAGCACCATCCGGCTCAGGTGATGCGTCAGAATAAACACCACATTCAGCCCGCCGCCAAACGCGACAATCGCAATCGTCTCGATCGCGCCCGGCATGTAAGCCAGCCACAGCGACAGCGGATCACTGCCCAGCCAGCGCGCAGCCACCTCGGCAAACGCCGCTGCAACGACGATCATCAAACCCACCGAGACCAAAGCGGTACGCCCATGCCGCGCCAGTTCTGCGATGCCGAGCCCCTGAAAACGTGAGCCGATGCGCACGCCAAGAATGAGTGCGGCCAGGTTCAAACTCCACTCCGGCATGTGAAAGCCGTGCAGCCATCCCGACTTCACAAATACAGCGGTTATGAGAATCGCGGTAAGCATGAATGGCGCCGGGACGCCGACCAGCAACAGCAAGCGGCCGAGCAATACGCTCAGCGCGATGACAGAGAACGCGGTCAGCGCCATGCCTGTGGTCAACGGATCGCTGGCGACTTCAGCCACCGCCGCTTGCCCGGGAATGAGCAAACTCACCAGCACGGTGATCAACAGCAGCCGCATCAGATGCACGATGATGACTTTGCTCGAAGCCTTTTCCGACTCAAGCAAATCGAACACTGCGGCCAATGCGCCGGGATACACCGCCAACAATGCGTCGGTGCGGTTCCAGCCGGCACCGCGTGTCAGCCACCATCCGGCGAGTGCGATTTGTACGGTCAGGCAGATCAGCAACACGCCAAGGCTGGGCAACATCGTAGTGGCCGTTTCGCTGTCCCACGCTTCGAACATCAGCCCAGTGGCAATGCCCAGCGTGACCTGGATGTAGCACAAGCCATAAGGAGTTGCCGGGGCGATGCCGGTTTTGCTGGCAATCAACGCGGTAACGACAATCGAGCCCAGCAGCAAGCCGTGGGGTACGCCTTCAAACTGCAATAACGCGCCGAAACCGGCCGCAATCAACAAGCACACAATGGATTTCATAGTTCGCCTTCCTGGCTATTTTGTGACACACCACCATTCCCCTGTGGGAGCGAGCCTGCTCGCGAAAGCGTCCTGCCAGTCACAGATGAATAACTGATCTATCGCCTTCGCGAGCAGGCTCGCTCCCACAAGAATCCAATACGTCTTACATACGCAAGCGGGCGATCGCCCGTCGGTATTTTTCGATACGCTCAAGATCATCCCAACTCGGCGAGGCGATCCGCGAGATATCGCTGTTTTCCTCCAGGTCCGCCAGCTTCACCACCCGCCCGATCGGGTTTTGCGCGGCGCGGTCGACAAAATCCTCGTAGGCCTCACCCGGCACTTTGGTCACCGCTGCAATCGCCGCCAGCACCTCTTCGCTGAAACCTTCCCCGCGCAAATCATCCAGGCTCACTCCACAATCCTCGACTACATCGTGCAGCACAGCGACGATGCGCTCCTCCAGCGTATGCATGCGCAACATGACTTTCAGCGGATGCAAAATGTACGGCGCCCCGCCCTTGTCCACTTGCCCACTGTGGGCGGTGGCGGCAATGGCGATGGCGCGTTCGAGGGTCTGGGCCATGGGAATCGAATCCTGCGCTGTATGTTTCTGATTGTTGCGCAGTGTACGCGAAGATCGCTCAGCGCAAACCGATTGAACCTTGCCCGACCTCGCCGCCTCGAAACCAGACAAGCGCCAAATCACCGATCAGACGCGGCGCCATTGGAGAGGAATTGCCGATGAAAACCCGACTGCTGCTCCTGATCGCCACGTTCGCCATTATCCCCACCTGCGTCATGGCCGAAGGCTGCGACGTGCAGACCCGCTCCTCCAGCGCCGCAGTGCCTGCCGTGGAAACCCACAGTTGCTACGAATACGAAGGCATGCCCGTTGACTCCATCAACTGGTCATGCAGCAACGAAACCAAGGACACTCTCAACGCCACCAAGAAAAAAGTCGATCGCTGCGACGACCACTACCAGGCCACCTGCACCGCCCGTCTGACTCAGGAATCCCTGGCCAACCCCCACTCGACCAGCAAAGACAAAAGCGCCAAACCGCTGAACATGCCCGACAACGCCAAAGTCACCACGTATTACTACGACGGTGAGCATCTGGCTCAGGCGAAGATTGATTGTGAAAACAGCGGCGGGAACTGGAAGGCTAAATAGCCTCGGTTATCAAGGATTGCCTGATAGAGAGCCCGGCTTGACGCCGGGCTTGCTGCATCTGCAAACAGCCTCAACCTTCACCAGCACCGCTGCTGGTGCCGCTGTCGTTCGACTGCTTCGAACCGCTGGGCTTGGAACCCGCAGGTGTCGAGCCGTCATTGTTGGTGGTGTTGCCCTGAGTGCCTTTGGGCACGGTGGCACCGTTGGAATGAATATCTTCCGGCGCACTTGGGTTGGTTTGGCTATTGCCGTCGTTGGCGGTGGGTGCCGGGGTGTCGCTGGCGGCTGTCGCGTAGAGCGAGGTGGCGGATAACAGGGTGGCCAGGGACAGTGCTGCGAGCTTGACTGGGCGCATTTTGGCGGTTCCTTTGCGGGGGTAAGGTATGCATTGGAATCAGGCGCGCGGCGAAAATGCAGAGGGGCTGACGAATGGCAAAAATAAACAAACCCGACGCCTCGGAAGAGACATCGGGTCATCGACAAAAAAATTTCTGGCAGGCAGAGAAAAGCCCGGCTCGAAAGACCGGGCTTTCCAGTACGACGTAGCCATCAACCACCACCGCTCCCCCCACTGCTGCTACCGGATGGTTGACCCGCAGGGCTGGGTTTGGAGGCGGAAGGCACCGGTCCATTGTCGGTCTTGCCACCATCACCACCCGGGGGCAGCGAATCGGCATCCGGGTCGGCATTGGTGGCTGGCGACGCCGGTTCACGAGTCTGGCTGGTGCCGTCGCTCGCCTTCGGGGTCGACGTTTCGCCTGCCGCGAGCACATACGGCGCACTGCCGAAGAGCAGCGCCGCGACGGTTAACACCGCGATTTTATGGTTCAGCATGGAGGCTCTTCCTTTGCGTGGTGAGTTACAGCATTGGAAGAAGCTGTGCGGCGAACGTGCGATGCGTCGGACGAGTGGTTATCAGCCGAAGACCCCGCGAATTGTCGACATCCGAATACTTCGCAGGAAAACACCCAAACGGCCCATGGTTTCCTGGAGAACCAACCTCGATAAAGCTATGCGAAACGCATGCTCCTCAAAAATTCGCCGGCGTATTCGCACTGATAATCTCAGCCTCATCTGCGCCGATATTGCGGAACTTGTGCGGCAGCGTCGTCGGAAAGTAATAACCATCCCCCGCACTCAGCACACTCACCTGCCCGTCCACGGTCAGTTCCACCGTGCCACGCGTGACCAGCCCGCACTCTTCACCTTCGGCATGCACGATCGGCTCTTCGCCGGAGCTGGCGCCGGGGGCGTATTGTTCGCGGAGCAGGCGCATCTGGCGGCTGGGGACGGAGGCACCGATGAGCAGCAGGCGCAGGCCGTGGCGGCCGAGGTCGGGTTGTTCGTTGGCGCGGAACACGTATTGGTGTTCGCGCGGGGGCTGGTCGAAGGTGAAGAAATCGGCCAGGGACATCGGTATGCCTTCGAGCAGCTTTTTCAGCGAGCTGACGGAGGGGCTGACGCGGTTCTGTTCGATCAGCGAGATGGTCGCGTTGGTCACGCCGCTACGCCGGGCGAGCTCGCGCTGGGAGAGTTTGTAGCTTTCGCGTACTAGTTTGAGTCGAGAACCCGTATCCATGACAGCCTTATGTGAGAGCGACTTAAGGGCGATGGGGGTGGGTGGCGGGTGCCGCGCAGGTGGCGCGGATCACGTTGCTCCCGTGTCCCGGAACCGTGAAAGGCGGCTATTAAATCACGTTTGCCGGTGTTGCTCAGCAGGTTCGATGGATGGTGCGGCAAAAGTCCTGTTGGCCTTGGCAATACAGTCACTGTGGGAGCGAGCCTGCTCGCGAAAGCAGTGTGTCAGACAACGAAGATCTTGGCTGACATGGCCCATTCTCGAGCAGGCTCGCTCCCACATTTGGTTTTGAGCAGGTCAGCAAAAGCGAGTGTGGCTGGGCTGGCCTCTTCGCGAGCAGGCTCGCTCCCACAGTGGACATCAGTGCTTTTGCATAAGTGAAAAACCGGCGGGGTCTTTCGGACCGCCGCCGGTGAGGTCAATCAGACGCCGAAGCGGTCGCGCAGGGAGTAGTAGACGGCACCCAGAGCGGTAAGCGGTGCGGAGAAGGTGCGGCCGCCGAGCATTGGCATGTGCGGCAGCGCGGCGAAGGCGTTGAAGCGTTCGGCGTCGCCGCGGATCATTTCCGAGATCAGTTTGCCGGCCAGGTGCGAGCAGGTGACGCCGTGGCCGCTGTAGCCCTGCATGTAGTAGGCGTTCTTTTCAATACGGCCGAATTGCGGCATCCGCGACATGGTCAGCAGGAAGTTACCGGTCCAGCGGTAGTCGATCTTCACGTCCTTGAGCTGCGGAAAGGTCTTGAGGATCTTCGGCCGGATCAGTTGCTCGATATCGTCCGGCTCCCGCGCGCCGTAGACCACGCCACCACCGTAAAGCAGGCGGTTGTCGGCAGTGAGGCGGTAGTAATCCAGCAGGTAGTTGCAGTCTTCGACGCAATAGTTGTTGGTGATCAGGCTGCGCGCCTGCTGCTCGGTCAGCGGTTCGGTGACGACGATCTGCGAACCACACGGCATGCTTTTCGCGGTGACGCGGTTGTCGAGGCCTTGCGGCAGATAAGCATTGCCGGCGATCAGCAGGTATTTGGCGCGGACCAGCCCCTTGGCGGTGCGCACGGTGATCGGCTCGCCGTAGGTGATTTCCACCGCCGCCGATTGCTCGTAGATCTTGCCGCCCAAGCGCACGATGGCAGCGGCCTCCCCTAGCGCCAGATTCAACGGATGAACGTGGCCGCCCTGCATATCCAGCAAGCCGCCAACGTAGGCGTCGGAACCCACTTCGCGACGAATGTCCGCGGCATCGAGCATCTTCAGATTGCGGTTGCCGTAGCGTTCCCAGTTGCGCTTCTGCTCGGCCAGGCCATTGAGTTGTTTCTTGTTCATCGCCGCGAAGATGCCGCCCGGGCGGTAGTCGCACTTGATGTCGTAATCCTTGATGCGCGAACGAATGATGTCGGCGCCTTCGAAGATCATGCTGCCGAGGATTTCTGCAGTCTTGTCGCCGTAGCGCTCTTCGATGACATCAACGTCGCGGCTATAGGAATTGACCAGTTGGCCGCCATTGCGACCGCTGGCGCCGTAGCCGACTTTCGCCGCTTCCAGCACGGTGACTTTGTAGCCGGCTTCGCTGAGGAACAGTGCCGAGGACAGACCGGTGTAGCCGGCGCCGATGATGCAGACATCGCAGTCCACTGCCTCTTCGAGAACCGGGAAGTCGATGACTTCGTTGCGGGTGGCGGCGTAGTAGCTGTTTACGTGTTGCTGTTTCATAGGTTTCTCCGAGGGCCGCCAACCAGGGGCGGCCGCCGCTGTAAAAGAGTCAGAGCTTGATCCAGGTCGCTTTCAGTTCGGTGTACTTGTCGAACGCATGCAGCGATTTGTCGCGACCGTTGCCCGATTGTTTGAAGCCACCGAATGGCGCGGTCATGTCGCCGCCGTCGTACTGGTTGACCCAGACGCTGCCGGCGCGCAGGCCGCGGGCGAAGGTGTGCGCCTTGCTCAGGTTGCTGGTCCACACCCCGGCGGCGAGGCCGAAGATGCTGTCGTTGGCGATTTGCAGGGCTTCTTCGGCAGTGTCGAAGGTGATCAGCGACAGCACCGGGCCGAAGATTTCTTCCCTAGCGATGGTCATCGCATTGGTCACGCCGTCGAAAATCGCTGGCTGCACGTAGAGGCCGCCGGTTTCTTCGAGGGTGCGCTGGCCGCCGGCGATCAGTTCGGCGCCCTGCTCGCGGCCGATGCTGATATAGCGCAGCACGTTGTCCAGTTGGCGCTGGTCGACCACGGCGCCGACGGTGGTCGCCGGATCCAGTGCATGCCCCGGTTTCCACGCTTGCAGCGCTTCCACCAGCAGCGGGATGAACTGCTCGCGGATCGAGCGCTCGACCAGCAGACGCGAGCCGGCAGTGCAGACTTCGCCCTGATTGAAGGCGATGGCACTGGCCGCCGCTTGGGCTGCCGCGCGCAGGTCCGGGGCGTCGGCGAACACCACGTTCGGGCTCTTGCCGCCGGCCTCGAGCCAGACGCGTTTCATGTTGCTCTGCCCGGCATAGATCATCAGCTGCTTGGCGATCGCCGTGGAGCCGGTGAAGGCCAGCACGTCGACGTCCATGTGCAACGCCAGCGCCTTGCCGACGGTGTGACCGTAGCCCGGCAGCACGTTGAACACGCCCTTCGGAATACCCGCCTCCAGCGCCAGTTGCGCGATGCGGATGGTGGTCAGTGGCGATTTTTCCGAAGGCTTGAGGATGAACGAGTTACCCGCCGCCAGCGCTGGAGCGAACTTCCAGCTGGCCATGATCAGCGGGAAATTCCACGGCACGATCGCCGCGACCACACCCGAGGGCTCGCGGGTAACGAGGCCGAGTTGGTCGTGCGGGGTGGCGGCGACTTCGTCGTAGATCTTGTCGATGGCCTCGGCGCTCCAGCGGATCGCGTTGGCGGTCGCCGGGATGTCGATGTTCATCGAATCGCTGATTGGTTTGCCCATATCGAGGGTTTCCAGCAGCGCCAGTTCTTCCTGGTGTTGCAGGATCAGATCGGCGAAGCGGATCAGGATGCGCTTGCGCTCTGCCGGGGCCTTTTTCGCCCAGATGCCGGAGTTGAAGGACTGGCGCGCGGCTTCGACGGCGAGGTTGGCGTCGGCTTCATCGGTGCTGGCGACGGCGGCAAGAAAGCGCCCGTCGACCGGGCTCAGGCATTCGAAGGTGTCGCCGCTGATCGCCGGGCGGTATTCACCGTTGATGAAGGCGCGGGATTCGATGGACAGGGACTGGAAGCGTTGTTCCCAGTCGTTGCGGGTTGTGGTCATTGTTTTGAGCTCGACAAGGGGGAATTTGGGGGTTGGTCTGGTTGCTTTGTCTGGCCGGGAATCGCTGCCCTCACCCTAGCCCTCTCCCAGAGGGAGAGGGGACCGATCGGGGGATGCCTGGTAACTGCGCCGACCTGAAAAATCTTTGCCGAATCCATCATCGACTGGATCGTTCAGGTCGCCGGATATCTCCAGACGACGCGGTCAGTCCCCTCTCCCTCCGGGAGAGGGTTAGGGTGAGGGGCTTTTGATCTTCAGACCGTATGCAGATACCAGTTGTACTCAAGGTCAGAGATCGAGTTCTCGAACTCGGCCAGCTCGCTTTCCTTGCACGCGACGAACACGTCGATGTACATCGGGTCGATGTAGCGCGCCATGACTTCGCTGTCGTCGAGCTCGCGCAGGGCGTCGCGCAGGTTGTTCGGCAGGCTCTGCTCGTTCTGCTCGTAGCTGTTGCCTTCGACCGGCGCGCCGGGCTCGATCTGGTTGGTCAGGCCGTGGTGAATGCCGGCCAGCACCGAAGCCATCAGCAGGTACGGGTTGGCATCGGCACCGGCGACACGGTGTTCGATGCGCACGGCATCCGCCGAACCGGTCGGCACGCGCACGGCCACGGTGCGGTTGTCGATGCCCCAGCTCGGCGAGTTCGGCACATAGAACTGTGCGCCGAAACGGCGGTACGAGTTGACGTTCGGGCAGAGGAACGCCATTTGCGCCGGCAGGGTCTCGAGCACACCGCCGATCGCGTGACGCAGTGCGGCGTTCTGCTCGGGATCCTCGCTGGCGAAGATGTTGTTGCCTTCTTTGTCCAGAATCGAAATGTGCACGTGCAAACCGTTGCCGGCCTGACCCGGATACGGTTTGGCCATGAAAGTCGTGTCCATCTCGTGGTCGTAGGCGATGTTTTTCACCAGACGCTTGAGCAGCACCGCGTAATCACAGGCCTTGATCGGGTCGGAAACGTGATGCAGGTTGACTTCGAACTGCGCCGGGGCGCTTTCCTTGACGATGGCGTCAGCCGGGATGCCCTGCTCTTTCGCGCCTTCGAGGATGTCTTGCAGGCAATCGACGTATTCATCGAGGTCGTCGATCAGGTACACCTGAGTCGACACCGGACGCTTGCCGGACACCGGCGAGCGAGGCGACTGCGGACGGCCATTCACGTTGTCCTGGTCGATCAGGTAGAACTCGAGTTCGAACGCCGCGCAGATGGTCAGGCCGAGGTCGTCGAATTTGCGCACCACGTTAGCCAGTACTTCACGCGGATCAGCGAAGAACGGCTGGCCTTCGATCTCGTGCATGGTCATCAGCAGTTGTGCGGTCGGGCGTTTTTGCCACGGCTCGATGCTCAGGGTGCCGGGAATCGGGTAGCAGATGCGATCGGCATCGCCAATATCCAGGCCCAGGCCGGTGCTTTCCACCGTCGAGCCGTTGATGTCCAGCGCGAACAGCGACGCCGGCAGGTTGATGCCTTTTTCGTACACCTTATGAAGACTGGTGCGTTCGATGCGCTTGCCGCGCACCACACCGTTCATATCCGCAATCAGAAGGTCGACGTACAAAACCTCAGGATATTTCTTAAGGAATGCGTTGGCTTCGTTGAGTTGAACGGTACGCAGAGGGACCGACATGATGCACCTATTTAGCTGTTAATTATTATGTTCACCACTGTGTTGCGCAGCCAGTCAATCTGAAAGGCAAAGTGAAGTCAATAGCGAACGCCCTGCCCTGCAGGCTTTATTTTTCGGGCTTTTATTAACACTCTCGTGCCATATCCGTCCCTAAATCCCGATAAACCTGAGCGATTTGATGAACGGCGTTTAGAATTTTTTACATGGCAGTTGTTAATTAAAATCAACGAGGCTAAGCTCCGGAAAAGCTCGTTCAAGTGACAGACTTCGAGGTGAATAAAAATGGCATTCAAGCCATTGATCGGCGTTACTGCGTGCGTCAAACAGATTGGCCTGCACCCCTATCACATCAGCGGCGACAAGTACCTACGTGCTGTCAGCGTTGGCGCTGAAGGGTTGCCAGTGGTCATTCCTTCCCTCGGCAAACTGACTGAAATCGATGACCTGCTCGGTCAGCTCGACGGCCTGTTGCTCACCGGCTCACCTTCGAACGTGGAGCCCTTCCACTATCAAGGCCCGGCAAGCGCCCCCGGCACGGATCACGATCCGGCCCGTGACGCCACCACCCTTCCTTTATTGCGTGCAGCCATCGCGGCGGGCGTTCCGGTGCTCGGCATCTGCCGTGGTTTCCAGGAAATGAACGTGGCGTTCGGCGGCAGCCTGCATCAGAAGGTGCACGAGCTGCCCGGCATGCTCGATCACCGTGAAGCCGACAGCCCGGATGTCGCCGTGCAATACGCGCCGGCCCATGCGGTCAGCGTGATCGCTGGCGGTGTGTTCGAAGCGCTGGAGCTGCCCGACGAATTTCAGGTCAATTCGATTCACAGCCAAGGCATCGACCGCCTCGCTCCCGGCCTGCGTGCTGAAGCCGTGGCACCGGACGGTTTGATCGAAGCGATCTCGGTCGAGCACAGCCCGACCTTCGCCCTCGGCGTGCAATGGCACCCGGAATGGCAAGTGCTGGACAACCCGAACTACCTGAAGATTTTCCAGGCGTTCGGCGCAGCGTGCCGGCAACGGGCGGCGAAGCGCAGTCAGCGCTGACGCAACCAAAGATTCGATAGCGATTTACTGCCCCCACGGCTGGCGGGTGTGCGTTTGCACATCCGCCCGTCGTGAACTGCAACACCCGTGATAACAACAAGTACGACCCAGGCAGCCAGGACAGCGGCGCCGAACAAGCCGGATCGGTACGGACAAAGGCCACTCAGGTCAACGCATATCCCCTGTGGGAGCGAGCCTGCTCGCGAAAGCGGTGTATCAGCAAACGATGATGTCGACTGACACTCCGTATTCGCGAGCAGGCTCGCTCCCACAGGTTCTGCGCCAGCTGACAGGCATTCCGGACCGCTCCGCAATCCACTTAAGCCCGGCCACATTGGCCAGGCACACGACACCTGTTGGGAGTTTCACATGGCAAACGCCTCCAGCACTTACCGCAAGGCACTCGAGGGTCATCAGCAACCGAAAAAGGTGCTGGTGAAAGTCGATCGTGTCACCAAGAAGTTCGACGAAACCGTGGCCGTGGACGATGTGTCCCTGGAGATCCATCAGGGCGAAATATTCGCGCTGCTGGGCGGTTCCGGTTCGGGCAAATCGACTCTGCTGCGCATGCTCGCCGGTTTCGAGCGGCCGACCGAGGGGCGGATTCTGCTCGACGGCGTGGACATCACCGACATGCCGCCGTACGAGCGGCCGATCAACATGATGTTCCAGTCCTACGCACTGTTCCCGCACATGACCGTGGCACAGAACATCGCCTTCGGCCTCAAACAGGACCGTTTGCCGGCCAGCGAAATCGATGCCCGCGTCGAAGAAATGCTGCGTCTGGTGCACATGACCCAATACGCCAAGCGCCGCCCGCACCAGTTGTCCGGCGGCCAGCGTCAGCGCGTGGCCCTCGCCCGCTCGTTGGCCAAACGGCCGAAACTGTTGCTGCTCGACGAGCCAATGGGTGCGCTGGACAAAAAGCTGCGTTCGCAGATGCAGCTTGAGCTGGTGGAAATCATCGAGCGCGTCGGCGTGACCTGCGTCATGGTCACCCACGACCAGGAAGAAGCCATGACCATGGCCCAGCGCATCGCGATCATGCACCTGGGCTGGATCGCGCAGATCGGCAGCCCGGTGGACATTTATGAAGCGCCGGTCAGCCGCATGGTCTGCGAATTCATCGGCAACGTGAACGCTTTCGACGGCACGGTGGTGGAAGATCTCGAAGGCCACGCGATCATTCACAGCCCCGACTTGCAGCAGAAGATCTATGTCGGTCACGGCGTCAGCACGTCGGTGCAGGACAAGTCGATCACCTACGCCATCCGCCCGGAAAAAATGCTCGTCAGCACCACCCAACCGGAATTCCGCTACAACTGGTCCGAAGGCAAGGTCCACGACATCGCCTACCTCGGCGGCCACTCGGTGTTCTACGTCGAGCTGCCAGGCGGCAAGATCGTCCAGTCGTTCATGGCCAATGCCGAACGCCGTGGCGCGCGGCCGACCTGGGACGACAAGGTCTATGTCTGGTGGGAAGACGACAGCGGCGTGGTGCTGCGCTCATGAGAACTTTCAATCAGCAATTCTTGCGCCTGGTGCCCAGCGGACGAAAACTGGTGATCGGCATTCCGTTCATCTGGCTGTTCCTGTTCTTCATGCTGCCGTTCTTTCTGGTGATGAAGATCAGCTTCTCGGAAGCCGCGCTGTCGATACCGCCGTACTCGGAGATCTACACCTTCGCCGAACAGAAATTCCAGCTGCTGCTGAACATCGGCAACTACACCCTACTCGGCGAAGACGAGCTGTACCTGTCGGCATATCTCGGCTCGCTGAAGGTCGCGGCGCTGAGCACGCTGATGTGCCTGGTGATCGGTTTCCCGATGGCCTACGCGATCACCAAGACCGGCAAGGAAACGCAAAACGTCCTGCTGCTGTTGATCATGATGCCGACCTGGACGGCGATCCTGATCCGCGTGTATGCGTGGATGGGCATCCTCAGCAACAACGGACTGCTCAACGGGTTCCTGATGTGGACCGGACTCACCGATCACCCGATCGAGATCCTCAACACCAACACTGCGGTGTACATCGGCGTGGTCTATGCCTATCTGCCGTTCATGGTGCTGCCGCTCTACGCCAACCTGGTCAAGCACGACAACAGTCTGCTGGAAGCCGCGCAGGATCTGGGTTCGAGCAACTTCAACAACTTCTGGAAGATCACCGTGCCGCTGGCCAAGAACGGCATCGTTGCCGGTTGCATGCTGGTGTTCATTCCGGTGGTCGGCGAGTTCGTGATCCCGGAACTGCTGGGTGGCCCGGAGACGCTGATGATCGGTCGCGTGCTGTGGCAGGAGTTCTTCAATAACCGCGACTGGCCGGTGGCTTCTGCGCTGGCGGTGGTGATGCTGTTGATCCTGATTGTGCCGATTCTGCTGTTCAACCGCAGCCAGGCCAAAGAGATGGAGGCACGGGGATGAAACGCTTCAACTTTTCCAAGTTCATGCTGATCTTCGGCTTGATGTTCATTTATCTGCCGATGCTGATTCTGGTGATTTACTCGTTCAACGCCTCGAAACTGGTGACGGTGTGGGGTGGCTGGTCGATCAAGTGGTATGTCGGCCTGCTCGACAACACGCAACTGATGGGCTCGGTGCTGCGCTCGCTGGAAATCGCCTGCTACACCGCGATTGCCGCTGTGGCACTGGGGACGCTGGCGGCGTTCGTGCTGACGCGGGTGACGCGCTTCAAGGGCCGCACGCTGTTCGGGGGTCTGGTGACCGCGCCGTTGGTGATGCCGGAAGTGATCACCGGTCTGTCGCTGTTGCTGCTGTTCGTGGCGATGGCGCAACTGATCGGCTGGCCGCAGGAGCGCGGCATCGTCACCATCTGGATCGCCCACACCACCTTTTGTGCCGCTTATGTGGCGGTGGTAGTCTCCGCGCGCCTGCGGGAACTGGATCTGTCGATCGAAGAAGCGGCGATGGACCTCGGCGCCAAACCATTCAAAGTGTTTTTCCTCATCACCATTCCCATGATCGCGCCGTCGCTGGCCGCCGGCGGGATGATGTCGTTTGCCTTGTCGCTGGACGATCTGGTGCTGGCGAGTTTCGTCTCCGGGCCGGGCTCGACGACGCTGCCGATGGAGGTGTTCTCGGCGGTGCGCCTGGGCGTGAAGCCTGAGATCAACGCCGTGGCCAGCCTGATTCTGCTGGCAGTGTCGCTGGTGACTTTCCTGGTCTGGTACTTCGGCCGCAAGGCAGAGGCCAACCGCAAAAAAGCGATCCAGGAAGCGATGGATCAGACCGCGAATGAAGCGTGGCAGCCGCAACGTGCGGCGACCGCCGTGTAGGAGCTGCGGAACGCTGCGATCTTTTGATGTTGATCTTCAAAATCAAGATCAAAAGATCGCAGCCTCGTTGCACTCGTCAGCTCCTACCGAGGGCTCGTCGATCAAGTTGTGTTTTTGAATAAGAAGAAGGGAGTTGTACCGATGAAAATGTTTGGCAGGACTCTGCTGACACTGTCCTTAATGGGCGCAATGGTCATGGGCGCCCAGGCCAACGACAAGGTGCTGCGTGTTTACAACTGGTCCGATTACATCGCGCCGGACACCGTGAAAAAGTTCGAAGACGAGACCGGCATTCGCGTGACCTACGACGTCTTCGACAGCAACGAAACCCTGGAAGCGCGCCTGCTCGCGGGCAAATCCGGCTATGACATCGTCGTGCCGTCGAACAGTTTCCTGGCCAAGCAGATCAAGGCCGGTGTTTATCAGCCGCTGGACAAATCGAAGCTGCCGAACTGGAAGAATCTCAACCCGGTGCTGCTGAAAAACGCCGCCGCCAGTGATCCGGACAACGCGCACGCGTTCCCGTACATGTGGGGCTCGATCGGCATCGGTTTCAATCCGGCCAAGGTCAAGGAAGTTCTCGGCGCCAACGCCCCGACCAACTCCTGGGACTTGCTGTTCAAACCGGAGAACGCGGAAAAGCTCAAAGCCTGCGGCATCAGTTTCCTCGATTCGCCGACCGAAATGCTCCCGGCCGCCCTGCACTATCTGGGCTATCCGGTGAACGACAAGGACAAGGCGCACATCGCCGAAGCCGAAGCGCTGTTCATGAAAATCCGCCCGTACGTGGCGTATTTCCATTCCTCGAAATACATCTCCGATCTGGCCAACGGCAACATCTGCGTGGCGGTCGGTTACTCCGGCGATGTCCTGCAGGCCAAGGCCCGCGCAGTGGAGTCGGGCAACAACGTGGTGATCGACTACAGCATTCCCAAGGAAGGCGCCGGCAGTTTCTACGACATGGTCGCCATTCCCCGTGATGCGGCGAACGTCGACAATGCCTACCTGTTCATGGACTTCCTGATGCGCCCGGACATCATCGCCGAAGTCACCAACAGCATCGGCTACAGCAACGCCAACGCAGCGGCCACGCCACTGGTGGACGAAGCGATCCGCAACGAACCGGGCTCGTATCCGTCGCAAGCTGTGATGGCGACCTTGTATGCAGTGCCGGATCAGCCGATTGCCACACAGCGGATCATGACGCGCGGCTGGACGCGGGTGAAGCTCGGGAAATAAAAACAGCGATGATCAAAAGTGTGGGAGCGAGCCTGCTCGCGAAAGCGGTAGGACAGGCGACGAAAATGTTGGATGTGCCGACGCCTTCGCGAGCAGGCTCGCTCCCACAATGAAGCAATGCAGTGCTGAAAATTTTCCGTTCACGCAGCGCCTTACCACCGCTGCACCCTGCTCTGAACGGCCTCACCCGGCTCCCTCGGCTCGGGTGAATTTGCAGGCGCCTTCGGGCGCCTTTTTTTGTCCGTTCAGATCAGCGGCCAGTCCTGCACAACTCGATACCGACCCTTGTGCGATTCGAACAAAGCGAAGCGTTCTGCACGCAGAAAGAACTCCGGCGGCGTGCGCGCTTCCGGCTCCGGCGCGCGGTACTCCCGCGCCAGTGTCAGGTGCGGGCGGAACTCGTGGGTGGGCTCGTCAAAACCGAACGGCAGCATCGCCTGCTCCAGCGCGTAGACCAGGCGCAGCAACGCCGGCGGCGCCTGCTCGGGTGCAAGGGACAACACACCGGCGCGATGCCAGACCTGCAAGCGATCCAGCGCAATGCGTAACGTTTCGCCGGGAATACGCACACTGCTCGCTGCTTCGCAGACGCCGTGAATCTGCGCCAGCGGCACCGCACCGAGAAACAGCAGAGTCAGATGAAAGTTATCCGCCGACACCGGTTTGCCGCTGCGCAGGCCCAGCTCCGCGCGCCACTGGGCGATTGCCTTGCGCTGCGCCGGCGGGCAGTCCAAAGCGAAAAACAGCCGTTTCGACGGTTCATCCCTGCGCACTTCATCCATCATCGCCCTGCCCCCCATATCGTCATGAACGCGCCGATTCTACACAGCCTGTTCTGACGACTCGCGACAGGAAGCTATAGTTCAAGGATTGCCATCAACCGGAGGCTGCCATGCGCGAGATCCTCAGCAAAGAACCCTGGTGGGCCCGGCCACCACATCCCGGACAGGACGAAAGCGAACTGGAATGGGGCTGGCTGGTGCATTACAGCGAAGGCGAACCGCGCTTCGAATTCGTTCGCGAGAGGCCCACCGACGAGCAGATCCGCAACCGCAAAAGTTGCCGGGTCACTCCCTCGGCCGAGTGAATAGAGCCCGTGCGAACTAATCCTGTGGGAGCGAGCCTGCTCGCGAAAGCGGTGTGTCAGATAAACAAATGACACTGATACGACGCTTTCGCGAGCAGGCTCGCTCCCACTGGGTCATGCATTGATCAGTGGGGTTGGGTGTCGCCGGCGGCGGTGTCGATGCTGACAACCACTGACATCCCCGGCCGCAAGCGTTCTTCTTCCTGCTGATCGGGATCGATGGTGATGCGCACCGGCACTCGCTGGGCGATCTTGACGAAGTTGCCGGTGGCGTTGTCGGCCTGCAGCAAGGCAAATTCCGAGCCGGTGCCCGGGGAAATATGTTGCACGTGGCCGGTGAATCTGCGGTGATTCAAGGCGTCGACGGTGAAGCGTACCGGTTGCCCGACCCGGACGTTGGCCATCTGGGTTTCCTTCATGTTGGCGATCACCCACTTCTGGTCCGGGACCAACGCCATCAGCTGCGCGCCGGAGTTGACGTAGGCCCCCAAGCGCACGCCGATCTGCCCGAGCTGGCCGTCGCGTGGGGCGACAATTCGCGTGTTCGACAGATCGATCCGCGCCAGTTGCACCGCCGCTTCGGCACTGGCCACGGCGGCCTCCAGCGAGCCGCGATTGACGATCACCGTTTGCAGATCCTGCCGGGCGATTTCCAGACTGGCCTTGGCCTGCGCCACAGAAGCCGTGCTTTGCGCGTTGGCAGCGAGGGTCACGTCGAATTCGCGCTTGGACACCGAGCCGTCGCGCACCAGCTCCTGATTACGCCGCAGATCCGCCTCGCTCTTGCGCAACTGCGCCTGGCTGTCGGCGAGCACCGCCTGACGCAATTTGATCGTTGCTTCGGCGCTGTTGCGCTGCTGCACGACGTTGGCCAATCCGGCTTTCTGCACCGCCAGTTGTGCCAGGGACTGGTCGAGGCGTTGCTGATAAATGCGGTCGTCCAGACGCACCAGCAGGTCCCCGGCCTTGACGTACTGGAAGTCCTGCACCGGGACTTCGAACACATAGCCGCTGAGCTGCGGGCCGATGATCGTCACCTGCCCGCGAATCAAGGCGTTTTCGGTGGTTTCGACCGCACTGCTGAATGGCGGCAGTTGCCAGGCATACAACACGATCAGCACGCCGACGATGGCGATTGCGGCAAAGCCCAGCGAAGAAATGATCCGCACCCGCAGCGAACGCGGCGCGGTGTTCGGCGACGATGGCGGCGCCTCACCTTCAGGCGTGGCGGCGATGGCGTTGGTGGTTGTGGTGGTCGGTTCGGTCATGAAGAAGTGGCACCGCTGGGTGGTACGGAAGGTGTCGGCTCAATGGCTTTGGTGGTGCTCATCAGCCACAACGCACGAATCGAAAGCCAGATCATGGTCAGGACGGCAATGACCGCGATCAGCATGAAGACATCGTTATAGGCCAGCACGTTCGCTTCGCGTGTCGCCGCATTGGCGAGGCTGCGCATGCCGGCCAGATTGCGCAGGCTCGGGTCGGCGAGCAAACCGCCGAACGCCGAGCCGCCGCTCTGCACTCGCGCAGCCACCAAAGGATCGGACATCACCAGATGATCGACGATGTGGCTGGAATGGTACTTCTCCCGCACGATCTGAAAAGTGCCGAGCAACGCCGCGCCGAGCAGTCCGCCGAGGTTATTGCAGATCCCGAACAGCACGGAAAAGCTCACCAGGTTGCGCGGATTGGTCAGCACGTTGCGCGTGCCGAAGACCATGGTCGGGCCGAGAAAAAACGTGCTGCCGAATGCCAGCAGGAACTGACTGAAATACATGTTTTCGGGGCGGGTCAGGTTGTTCGAGAAGCTGTCCATCACCGAACCGGTGGCCATCAGCGCCAAGGAAATGATCAACGGCATCAGCAAATGTTTGGGGTCGATGGTCAACGCGCTGGTGGCAAGCCCAGCGATACTGCCGATCAGCATCACCACATACAGACTGTGCAACTGCTCATAGCCCATGTTGAGGTTCTGCATGAACCCCACTGCGCCGGTGGATTGCTCCGAGGTGACCATGCGGATCAGGGTCACCGCCAGCGCCAGGCGAATCATCGTTCCGCTGCCCAGCCAACGTGTCATCAGCATCGGGTTGCTGCGGTTGTGCTCAATAGCCAGGCCCATGATGATCAGCGCGATCGAACAGGCCAGCGCCACGCCGATCCAGTCCGCCTCCAGCCACCAGTCGATCCGCCCCAGCGACAGCACCGCGCACAACAACGCCACACCCGTGGCGAGGATGGCGAAGGTGAGGAAATCGAGTTTTTCAAAGGTCTTGAAGCGGTCACCGGGCGGCAACTTCAGCAGCAACACACAGCCGAGTGACAGCAGGGCCATGCCCAATTCGAACAGGTACAGACCGCGCCATTCGGCGATCTGCAACAGGTCTTCGGAAAACAGCCGCGCCAGCGGTAACGCCAACTGCGACGTGCCGAGGCCGAGCACCAGCGCTTTGAGCCGCCACTTCGCCGGGAACGCCTGCACCATGTAATACAGACCCAGCGAGCTCAGCGCCGCACCGACCATGCCGTGGGCAGCCCGCACCGCCACTGCCGAATTGAGATCGTTGACGAACAAATGGCCGAAGGTCACCAGCGCGTACAGCACCAGAAATACTTCGGTGAATGCGCGCAAACCGAACTGCTGGCGAAACTTCACCAACAGCAGGTTCATCGACACGTTGGTCATCACATAGGCCGCCGGCAGCCAGGCCATCTCCGCCGTGGTCGCGCCGAGCGAGCCTTGCAGGTAAGGCAGGTTGGCAACCACCAACGAGTTGCCCAGCCCACCGGTCACCGCCACCAGTACACCGACCGCCGCATACGCCAGGCGCTTGGGCGTGGAGTGCAGTGGTGTCGAAGGGGAACCGGGCAGGCTGGGCTTTTCGTGGGGTTGCCAGTTGCGCGGGGCGTATTTATCCATGGATCGGCCTGGTGCTGGGGGTGAAGGAAGTTTGCCGCAATTTGACGGGCAACACACGACTCGACAGACACCAAGGAACCCTGTGGGAGCGAGCCTGCTCGCGAAAGCGCTGTGTCAGTCGACAACTTCATTGAATGAAAGTCCGCATTCGCGAGCAGGCTCGCTCCCACATGGGTTCGGCGTCGCATGGGAGGTCATCGTATAACTTCCAGTTGACAATCCCCGTAAATCTGGGAAATATCCGCATCGATGTTGTACGACGACGTATGACAAATAATAAAAACAACAAACGATCCAGGGAGCGTCACAGTGAGCCCACTCGCCCGCAATTCCGTCCGCCCTTCACGTTTTGCCCATTTCAAACCGCGTTCGACCCTGAGCCTGATCGGTTGCAGCAGCCTCGCTCTGGCCCTGCCGATGAGCGCCGATGCCGAAGGCTTTCTTGACGACAGCAAAGCCACGCTGAACCTGCGGAACGCCTACTTCAACCGCAACTTCGTCAACCCGGCCAATCCGCAGGGCAAGGCTGAAGAATGGACGCAGAACTTCATTCTCGACGCCAAATCCGGCTTCACCCAGGGCACCGTCGGCTTCGGCCTCGACATCCTTGGCATGTACTCGCAGAAGCTCGATGGCGGCAAAGGCACGGGCGGCACGCAACTATTGCCGATCCATGATGACGGTCGCCCGGCCGACAACTTCGGCCGTCTCGGCGTGGCGCTGAAAGCCAAAGTCTCGAAGACCGAACTGAAAGTCGGTGAATGGATGCCGGTGCTGCCGATCCTGCGCTCTGACGATGGCCGCTCCCTGCCGCAGACCTTTCGCGGCGGCCAGATCACGTCCACTGAAATCAACGGCCTGACCGTCTACGGCGGCCAGTTCCGTGGCAACAGCCCGCGCAACGACGCGAGCATGGAAGACATGTCGATGAACGGCCGCGGTGCATTCACCTCCGATCGCTTCAACTTCGGCGGCGGCGAATACAGCTTCAACGAAAAACGCACGATGGTCGGCGTGTGGTACGCCGAGCTCACCGACATCTACCAGCAGCAGTATTTCAACCTCAGCCACAGCCAGCCGATGGGCGACTGGACGCTGGGCGCCAACCTCGGTTTTTTCACCGGCAAGGAAGACGGCAGCGCTCAGGCCGGCGACCTCGACAACAAGACCGCGTTCGCCCTGCTCTCGGCCAAGTACGGTGGCAACACCTTCTATGTCGGCCTGCAGAAACTCACCGGCGACGATGCCTGGATGCGCGTCAACGGCACCAGCGGCGGCACCCTGGCCAACGACAGTTACAACGCCAGTTATGACAACGCCAAAGAGCGCTCCTGGCAGGTGCGTCACGACTACAACTTCGTTGCCCTGGGCGTGCCTGGTCTGACCCTGATGAACCGCTACATCAGCGGCGATAACGTGCACACCGCCAACACCAATGACGGCAAGGAGTGGGGCCGCGAATCGGAACTGGCCTACACCGTGCAGAGCGGCCCGCTGAAGAACCTCAACGTGAAATGGCGCAACGCGACCATTCGCCGGGACTTCAGCACCAACGAATTTGACGAGAACCGGATCTTTATCAGCTATCCGATTTCGTTGTTGTAACGGTTGGTGGTTTCACCTGTGGGAGCGAGCCTGCTCGCGAAAGCGCCGGACCAGTCGACTTGTTCTGACTGGCACATCGCATTCGCGAGCAGGCTCGCTCCCACACGGGAATTGCATTGCAAGTCAGGTATAGGGTGTTGAGAAAATGAACCGCCCCTTCCGTCATCTACACCAAAAGTCGCGTTGACAAGATCCGGAAACCCTACCGATACTTCAGCGCAGTCATACGACAACCTACAACAAACCTAATAACAATGTGTTCAGGGATTGCCATGACGTCTACCTCTACCCCCCGCGCTCCTTTCAACCGCCTGCTGCTGACCGGTGCCGCCGGCGGCCTGGGCAAAGTCCTGCGCGAACGCCTGCGCCCTTACGCCAATGTGCTGCGCCTGTCCGACATCGCCGCCCTCGCCCCGGCCGTCGATGACCACGAAGAAGTCGTGCTCTGCGACCTCGCCGACAAGCAAGCCGTGCATCAACTGGTCGAAGGGGTCGATGCGATCCTGCATTTCGGCGGCGTTTCGGTCGAGCGCCCGTTCGAAGAAATCCTCGGTGCCAACATCAGCGGCGTGTTCCACATTTACGAAGCGGCGCGCAAGCACGGTGTGAAGCGGGTGATCTTCGCCAGCTCCAACCACGTCATCGGTTTCTACAAACAGGACCAACAGCTCGACGCCACTTCGGCGCGTCGTCCCGATGGTTACTACGGCTTGTCCAAGTCCTACGGCGAGGACATGGCCAGTTTCTACTTCGATCGCTACGGCATCGAAACCGTCAGCATCCGCATCGGCTCCTCGTTCCCCGAACCGCAGAACCGCCGGATGATGCACACCTGGCTGAGCTTCGACGATCTCACGCAACTGCTCGAACGCTCGCTGTACACGCCGAATGTCGGCCACACCGTGGTCTACGGCATGTCCGCCAACAAAGACGTCTGGTGGGACAACCGCTACGCCAGCCACCTCGGTTTCGAAGCCAAGGACACCTCGGAAGTGTTCCGCGACAAGGTCGAAGCGCAACCGATGCCAGCCGACGATGATCCGGCGCGGATCTATCAGGGCGGCGCTTTCGTCGCAGCAGGCCCGTTCGGCGACTGACCGTTCGACTTGATCCCCTTTAATAAAAACCATGGGAATGAGTATGCAAGCCGAATTGATCGTCGACGCCCGCAACGCGGTCGGTGAAAGCCCGGTCTGGGTGCCGCAGGAAAACGCCCTGTACTGGGTCGATATTCCCAACGGTGGGCTGCAACGCTGGAACGCTGACAGCGGGCATGTTGCCTCGTGGAAGGCCCCGGAAATGCTCGCCTGCATCACCCGCCACCACAGTGGCGGCTGGGTCGCCGGCATGGAAAGCGGTTTCTTTCGCCTGCACCCGCACAGCGACGGCAGCCTCGACAGTGAATTGCTTGCGACTGTCGAGCACAGCCGCGCGGACATGCGCCTCAACGACGGTCGCTGTGATCGCCAAGGGCGTTTCTGGGCGGGCAGCATGGTGCTCAACATGGGCCTGAACGCGCCCGAAGGCCGACTCTATCGCTACGGCGCCGGGCAGACGGGCGTGATCGAAGCGCAGCTGGATGGCTTCATCGTGCCCAACGGCCTCGCTTTCAGCCCTGACGGCAAGACCATGTACCTGTCGGATTCGCACCCCGATGTGCAACTGATCTGGGCCTTCGATTACGACACCGAGACCGGCACGCCATCGAATCGCCGAATCTTCGTCGACATGAATCATTTCCCCGGCCGCCCCGATGGCGCTGCCGTTGATGCCGAAGGCTGCTACTGGATCTGCGCCAACGACGCCGGCCTGATTCACCGCTTCGCCCCGGATGGCCGACTGGATTTCTCGCTGGAAGTACCGGTGAAGAAACCGACCATGTGCGCTTTCGGCGGCAGCAACCTGGACACCTTGTTTGTCGCCTCGATTCGCCCCGGCGATGACCACGACCCGCAATCGCTGGCCGGCGGCGTGTTCGCCCTGAAGCCAGGCGTCAAAGGCCTCGCCGAACCGCAATTCAACGATTTGCTTTAGACCCTCTGCTGCACCGCTGCGCCTTGAACACAAAAATAACAAGACTGGAGACTCACCCCCCATGAACTTCAAACGCACCTTGCTCGCCGCTGCACTCCCGCTGATGTTCACCTTTGCCGGTGCCGCTCAGGCGGAAATGAAACTCAAATTTGCCGACATTCACCCCGCCGGTTATCCAACCGTGGTGGCTGAAAAATCCATGGGCGACACCCTGACCAAGGAAACCAACGGCGAACTGACCTTCCAATACTTCCCGGGCGGTGTGCTTGGCTCCGAGAAGGAAGTCATCGAGCAGATGCAGGTCGGCGCAGTGCAGTTGTCCCGCGTCAGCCTGGGGATCGTCGGCCCTGTGGTGCCGGATGTGAACGTGTTCAACATGCCGTTCATCTTCCGCGACCAGCAACACATGCGTAACGTCATCGACGGTCCGGTTGGCGATGAGATTCTCGACAAGATCACCAACTCCGAATTCGGCCTGGTGGCGCTGGCGTGGATGGACGGCGGCACGCGCAACATCTACACCAAGAAACCGGTGCGCAAGCTCGAAGACCTCAAGGGCATGAAGATCCGCGTACAAGGCAATCCGATGTTCATCGACATGATGAACGCCATGGGCGGTAACGGCATCGCCATGGACACCGGGGAAATCTTCAGCGCCCTGCAGACCGGCGTGATCGACGGCGCGGAAAACAACCCGCCGACCCTGCTCGAACACAACCACTTCCAGAACGCCAAGTTCTACAGCCTGACCGGTCACCTGATCCTGCCAGAGCCGATCGTGATGTCGAAAATCACCTGGGAAAAACTCACTCCGGATCAACAGAAGATGGTCAAAACCGCGGCCAAGGCTGCCCAGGCTGAAGAACGCGTGTTGTGGGACAAGAAGTCCGCTGCCAGCGAAGAAAAACTCAAGGCCGCCGGCGTCGAGTTCATCACCGTTGACAAAAAACCCTTCTACGACGCCACCGCACCGGTGCGGGAAAAGTACGGCGCGAAGTACGCCGACCTGATCAAGAAAATCGAAGCTGTTCAGTAACGCCTCCCGCTCTGTACTCATGAAAAAGGCCCGGCGCGCCAGCGGTTCAGGCGCGCCCGGTTACGGTGGAACCCGATGAAGAATCTGCTGCTGCGTATCAACGACAAGATCTACATGACGTGCATCTGGGTCGCCGGCCTCTCCGTCCTGGCGATTTCCCTGATGATTCCCTGGGGCGTCTTCGCCCGCTACGTGCTCGGCACCGGCTCCAGCTGGCCAGAGCCGACGGCGATCCTGCTGATGATGGTGTTCACCTTCATCGGCGCCGCCGCCAGTTACCGCGCCGGTGCGCACATGGCCGTGGCCATGCTCACCGACCGCATGCCACCGCAGCTGAAATCCGCAGCGGCGATTTTTTCGCAACTGCTGATGGCGGCCATCTGCATCTTCATGACCATCTGGGGCACCAAGCTGTGCATGTCCACCTGGAACCAGTTCATGGCCGCCCTGCCCGATCTGCGCGTTGGCGTGACCTACTTGCCGATCCCCCTGGGCGGCTTGCTGACGCTGATTTTTGTCGTGGAAAAACTCTTGCTCGGTGACCAGAGCAAACGTCGGGTCGTGCAGTTCGACCTGGTTGAAGAAAGTGAAGGTGCCGCTTAATGGACGCTCTGATTCTGCTGGGCAGTTTTATCGTATTGATTCTGATCGGCATGCCGGTCGCTTACGCGTTGGGCGCCGCTGCGCTGATCGGCGCTTGGTGGATCGACATTCCATTCCAGGCGGTAATGATCCAGGTCGCCTCGGGGGTGAACAAATTCTCGCTGCTGGCCATTCCGTTCTTCGTCCTCGCCGGCGCGATCATGGCCGAGGGCGGCATGTCCCGGCGTTTGGTGGCATGTGCCGGGGTGCTGGTAGGTTTCGTCCGTGGTGGTCTGTCGCTGGTCAACATCGTTGCCTCGACGTTCTTCGGCGCGATCTCCGGTTCGTCAGTGGCCGACACCGCGTCGGTGGGTTCGGTGCTGATTCCGGAGATGGAGCGCAAGGGTTATCCGCGCGACTTCTCTACCGCTGTGACCGTCAGCGGTTCGGTGCAAGCCCTGCTGACCCCGCCAAGTCATAACTCAGTGCTCTACTCGCTGGCCGCTGGCGGTACGGTGTCGATCGCTTCGCTGTTCATGGCCGGCATCGTCCCGGGCCTGCTGATGAGCGCCTGCCTGATGGTGCTGTGCCTGATCTTCGCGAAAAAGCGCAACTACCCCAAGGGCGAAGTGATTCCGATGCGCCAGGCGCTGAAGATCGTCGGCGAAGCCCTGTGGGGCATGATGGCGATGGTGATCATCCTCGGCGGCATTCTCTCGGGGATTTTCACCGCCACTGAATCGGCGGCCATCGCGGTGCTGTGGTCATTCTTCGTGACCATGTTCATCTACCGCGATTACAAATGGAGCGAGTTGCCCAAGCTGATGCACCGCACGGTGCGCACCATCTCCATCGTGATGATCCTGATCGGTTTCGCCGCCAGCTTCGGCTACATCATGACCCTGATGCAGATCCCGGCGAAAATCACCACGCTGTTCCTGACCCTGTCGGACAACCGCTACGTGATCCTGATGTGCATCAACGTCATGCTGCTGTTGCTCGGCACGGTGATGGACATGGCGCCGCTGATCCTGATCCTGACGCCGATCCTGATGCCAGTGATCATGGGCATCGGTGTCGATCCGGTGCAGTTCGGCATGATCATGCTGGTGAACCTGGGGATCGGATTGATAACACCGCCCGTGGGGGCCGTGCTCTTCGTCGGCTCGGCGGTGGGCAAGGTCAGTATCGAAAGCACCGTAAAAGCGCTGCTGCCGTTCTATGGCGTGCTGTTCCTGGTGCTGCTGCTGGTGACCTACGTTCCGGCGATTTCGCTGTGGCTGCCGCACCTGGTGTTGTAACCGTCTGAAAAGATCGCAGCTCCTACAGGAATCGCATTCCCCCTGTAGGAGCTGTCGAGTGCAACGAGGCTGCGATCTTCTGATCGTCAAGCCCGCAACAACATGTACCCCGCCACCACCAGACAGACACTGGCAAACCCCACCTGCAACGCCCGCGCCGGCACCTGCGCGCACAGCCTGCGACCGATGAGCATGCCAACGATGCTGGCGACAATGAACGCCCCACCCTGGCTGTCGATACGCACCCCCGCATGAAACGCGCCGATCACCCCGATCGCGGAAATCAGACTGATAACCATCAACGACGTCGCAACGATGCCGCGCATCTGCACATCGGTCAGTTGCTTGAACGCCGGCACAATCAGAAAGCCGCCGCCGACGCCCAGTAAACCCGAAACCACGCCAGTAACCGCTCCCAGTGCAGCCAGGGTGGCGGTGCATTTGGCGGTCCAGTCGAAGCGCCCGGTCTGCTCGTTGAGCATGCAGTTTTTCTGCCCCCAACTGGCGTGACCGTGATCGCTCGGCCCGGCTTGCTGACGCTCCTTTCTGAACATTCGCCAGGCGACCAGAACCATCAGCAGGCTAAACAGCATCATCAGAATCTTTTCCGGCAACTGATGCGCGAAGTAGATCCCCAGCGGCGAAAACACCGCACCCAGTGCCGCGATCAACAGCGCCGCGCGGTAACGCACCAGACCATGGCGCAAACCATCGATAGCCCCGACCGCCGCCGCGCTGCCGACCGCAAACAAGGCCACCGGCGCCGCTTGCGTCATCGTCCAGCCGAGCCCGAGCACCAGCGCCGGCACCGCGAGAATCCCGCCGCCCGCGCCGGTCAGGCCGAGGACCAACCCCATCACCACGCCAAACAGACTTGCCAGCAACATAGGGGTTTTCTCAGTCGACCCTGGACAGACGCGTCAGCCACTCGCGGCCCTTGAGCATGCCGTGCCAGTAGAACCACGGCAGCAGCGTCGCTTTCAGCCACCATGCCGAACGCCTTGGCACGGTCGGGTCCAGCGGGAAAGTCGGCAGCAGTTTGCCGCCATAGCCGAACTCGGCGAGGATCACCTTGCCCTTCTCCACCGTCAGCGGGCACGAGCCGTAGCCGTCGTATTTGAGCGGCAGCGGTTGATGCTTGCGCGCGGCCAGGAGGTTCTGCGCAACGACGACAACCTGCTTGCGCACCGCCGCCGCAGTTTTCGCATTGCTGGTGCCGCAGATATCGCCCAGTGCGAACACCTCGGGATAACGCGGATGCTGCAAGCTGTGTGGATCGACTTCGCACCAACCGCCGGCATCGGCCAGCGCACTCTGTGCGATGAAATCCGGCGCGACTTGTGGCGGCACGACGTGCAGCAGATCGAAGGTTTTCGCGATCCGGCTGACATTGCCGTCGGCGTCCTTGACTTCAAACCAGGCGGTTTTCGCCGGGCCGTCGACCTTGACCAGATTCGAGTTGAACGCCAGTTGCGCGCCGTACTGTTCGATGTACTTCATCAACGGCGGCACGAAGGTCGGCACGCCAAACAGCGCAGCGCCAGCGAGATTGAATTCGACATTGATGTCTTTCAGCACGGCGGATTTGCGCCAGTAATCGCAAGACAGGTACAGGGCCTTCTGCGGCGCGCCGGCACATTTGATCGGCATCGCTGGTTGGGTGAACAGCGCCCGGCCATCGCGCAGTTTCCGCACTTGATCCCAGGTGTACTGGGCGTGCTGATAGCTGTAGTTGGAGGTGACGCCGTGCTGGCCGAGGCTTTCCTGCAAGCCTTCGATTTTCTCCCAGGCCAGGCGCAGGCCGGGGCAGACGACCAGGTTCTGATAGCTGACGGTGCGTCGGTCGTCGAGGGTGAGTTGGCGGCTTTGCGGGTCGATGGCGCTGACACTGGCCTGAATCCAGGTCGCCTGACGCGGCATGACTTTGCTCATCGGCCTGACGGTGTCTTTCACATCAAACGCACCACCGCCGACCAGCGTCCACGCCGGTTGATAGTAGTGCTGTGAACTCGGTTCGATCACGGTGACTTTGAGCTGCGGGTCACGCTTGAGCAGGCTGGCGGCAAAACCGATGCCGGCCGTGCCGCCGCCGATGACCACGATGTCGGCACTGATGGATGGGCCCCAGTGTTGATCGTTCATTGCTTGTTCCTTTTGCTGCACGCAAGGATTTTTTGGTCCACCACAACAAACAATGTGGGAGCGAGCCTGCTCGCGAAAGCGGTGGCTCAGTCAACTATTCGTCGGCTGACATGCCGCCTTCGCGAGCAGGCTCGCTCCCACAGGAGATGTTTGTGAGGGCTGGCATTTATGGCTGTTCCCAGCTCTTGAGTACCGCTCCGCAATAGAGCCCCGAGAGGGTTTTCATCACCTGAATCACTTCGTGACTGGCCAGGCCGTAGAAAATGTATTTGCCTTCGCGGCGGGTCGCGACCAGGCCTTCATCGCGCAAGATGCCCAGTTGTTGGGACAGCGTCGGCTGGCGTACGCCGGTGATTTTTTCCAGCTCGCCGACGTTGCGTTCGCCCTGGGTCAGTTGACAGAGGATCAACAGGCGATCCTCATTGGCCAAGGCTTTGAGCAAGGCGCAGGCTTTGGACGCCGAGGCGCGCAGTTGGGCGACTTCACATTCGGTCAGACTGGATTGCATTTGCACGAGGCCTTGAAGGTCACTTAAGCTGCGAACATTATGTTTTTACATAAACTGTTGCAACTCGAAATTCCTCAGCACAGGTTTCTGCCATGTCCGCCCAGATTGAAGCGTTCCTCGACCCCGCCTCCTCGACCTACAGCTACGTGGTCTATGAAGCCGACGGCGGCCAGTGCGCGATCGTCGACCCGGTGCTCGATTACGACGGCGCTGCCGGGCGCACCGGCACCGCGCAGGCGGACAAGATCATCGCTTTCGTGCGTGCGCACCGGCTGCAAGTGCAATGGCTGCTGGAAACCCACGCCCACGCCGATCACCTCTCCGCTGCGCCGTACCTGCGTCGGGAACTGGGCGGCAAGATCGCCATCGGCGAATCGATCAGCAAAGTGCAGAATGTGTTCAAGGCGCTGTTCAATCTGGAGCCGGAATTTTGCGTCGATGGCTCGCAGTTCGATCACCTGTTCGCGCCGAACGAGTCGTTCATGATCGGCAATCTCAAGGCCACCGCCCTGCACGTCCCCGGCCATACGCCAGCGGACATGGCGTACCTGATCGACGGCGAGCAGATCCTGGTGGGTGACACGCTGTTCATGCCGGACGTTGGCACCGCGCGCTGTGATTTCCCTGGAGGTAATGCGCAGCAATTGTTCAAGTCGATCCAGAAGCTGCTGGCGTTTCCGGCCAGCGTGAAGCTTTACGTCTGCCACGATTACCCGCCCGAGGGCCGCGCCTCACAGTGCCAGACCACTGTTGGCGAACAGCGCAAAAGCAATATTCATGTGCATGACGGGATCGATGAAGCGGCGTTCGTCGAAATGCGCACGACACGTGACGCTGGGTTAGGCATGCCGACGTTGCTGCTGCCGGCGATTCAGGTGAATGTACGGGCGGGGAACATGCCGGCGCCTGAGGACAATGGCGTGGTTTATCTGAAGATCCCGCTTAACAAGCTTTAACGTCAAAAGATCGTCCGATCGCGGCCCGAGCCTTCGGCAGCTCCTACATTTGGAATGCGGTGCAACTGTAGGAGCTGCCGCAGGCTGCGATCTTTTGATCTTCACGTGCCCAACGTCAAACCGTTCGCAGGTAGCGGCAACGCAGTCTTGTAGCGCACCTGCTTGAGCGCAAAGCTCGAGCGAATGTTCGCCACCCCCGGCACCTTGGTCAGAAAATCCATCATGAAGCGTTCCAGCGACTGAATGCTCGGCACCAGCACGCGAATCAGATAATCCGGATCACCCGCCATCAGATAGCACTCCATCACCTCAGGCCGATCAGAAATCGCTTCCTCGAAATGCTGCAACGCCTCCTCTACCTGTTTTTCCAGGCTGACGTGAATGAACACGTTCACGTGCAGCCCCAGCAGATCGGCATCCAGCAGCGTGACCTGCTCGCGAATCAGGCCCAATTCCTCCATGGCCTTGACCCGGTTGAAGCAAGGCGTCGGTGACAAATTCACCGAACGAGCGAGGTCGGCGTTGGTGATGCGCGCGTTCTCCTGAAGGCTGTTGAGAATGCCGATATCGGTACGGTCCAGTTTGCGCATGAGACAAAACCACCTGTTTTTTATGTTTATGCAGAATTTCTATCTGCAAATGGTCGCCAGCGCAACGAAACACAGAGAAATATTCTTCTTGGCCACGCCTATGATTGTTGTAGGACAAGATTTCCTCATCCCGGAATGACTGCCAGCTCACTACAAGAAATTCACAAGATCGAGCGTAGAAGCCATGACCCAAGCGTATGAACCGCTGCGCCTGCACGTCCCTGAACCCTCGGGCCGTCCCGGCTGCAAAACCGACTTTTCCTACCTGCATCTGACCGATGCCGGTACGGTGCGCAAACCTCCTGTTGATGTAGAACCTGCCGACACCGCCGACCTCGCCCGTGGCCTGATTCGCGTGCTCGACGACCAAGGCAATGCGTTGGGCCCGTGGGCCGAAAACGTGCCGGTCGAGATACTGCGCAAAGGCATGCGCGCGATGCTCAAGACGCGCATCTACGACAACCGCATGGTCGTCGCCCAGCGGCAGAAAAAGATGTCGTTCTACATGCAGAGCCTTGGCGAAGAAGCCATCGGCAGCGCCCAGGCGTTGGCGCTGAACATCGACGACATGTGCTTCCCGACCTACCGCCAGCAAAGCATCCTGATGGCCCGCGATGTGCCGCTGGTCGACCTGATCTGCCAACTGCTGTCCAACGAGCGCGATCCACTCAAGGGCCGCCAGTTGCCGATCATGTACTCGGTCAAGGACGCCGGTTTCTTCACCATCTCAGGCAACCTCGCCACCCAGTTCATTCAGGGCGTTGGCTGGGGCATGGCCTCGGCGATCAAGGGCGATACGAAAATCGCCTCGGCGTGGATCGGTGACGGCGCCACCGCCGAATCGGACTTCCACACCGCCCTCACCTTCGCTCACGTTTATCGGGCGCCGGTGATCCTCAACGTGGTCAACAACCAGTGGGCGATTTCCACCTTCCAGGCCATCGCCGGCGGTGAAGCCACGACTTTCGCCGGACGCGGCGTCGGTTGCGGCATCGCCTCGCTGCGTGTCGATGGCAACGATTTCTACGCGGTCTACGCCGCCTCTGCCTGGGCTGCCGAACGCGCCCGGCGCAACCTCGGCCCGACCATGATCGAATGGGTCACCTACCGCGCCGGCCCGCACTCGACCTCCGACGATCCATCGAAATACCGCCCTGCCGATGACTGGAGCCACTTCCCGCTCGGCGATCCGATCGCGCGTCTGAAACAGCACCTGATCAAAGTCGGTCACTGGTCGGAGGAAGAGCACAGCGCCGTCAGCGCTGAACTTGAAGCCGAAGTGATTGCCGCGCAGAAACAGGCCGAACAGTACGGCACCCTCGCCGGCGGGCAGATTCCAAGCGCCGCGACCATGTTCGAAGACGTCTACAAAGAGATGCCGGAGCACTTGAAGCGCCAGCGTCAGCAGTTGGGGATCTGACATGAACGATCACAACAACAATATTCAGTTGGAAACCGCCATGACCACGACCACCATGACCATGATCCAGGCCCTGCGCTCGGCCATGGATGTGATGCTTGAGCGCGATGACAACGTCGTCGTGTTCGGTCAGGACGTCGGCTACTTCGGCGGCGTGTTCCGCTGCACCGAAGGCCTGCAGACCAAGTACGGCACTTCGCGGGTGTTCGACGCACCGATTTCGGAAAGCGGCATCGTCGGCGTCGCCGTCGGCATGGGCGCCTACGGTTTGCGTCCGGTCGCCGAAATCCAGTTCGCCGACTACGTCTACCCCGCCTCCGACCAGATCATTTCCGAAGCAGCGCGCCTGCGTTATCGCTCGGCCGGCGAGTTCACCGCACCGATGACCCTGCGCATGCCATGCGGCGGTGGCATCTACGGCGGCCAGACCCACAGCCAGAGCATCGAGGCGATGTTCACTCAGGTCTGCGGTCTGCGCACGGTGATGCCGTCCAACCCGTACGACGCCAAAGGCCTGCTGATCGCCTCCATCGAAAACGATGACCCGGTGATCTTTCTTGAGCCGAAACGCCTGTACAACGGCCCGTTCGATGGCCATCACGACCGCCCGGTAACCCCGTGGTCGAAACACCCGCAAGCCCAGGTGCCGGACGGTTACTACACCGTGCCGCTGGACGTTGCTGCGATCACTCGCCCGGGCAAGGACGTGACCGTGCTGACCTACGGCACCACCGTATACGTCTCGCAAGTCGCTGCCGAAGAATCCGGCGTCGATGCCGAAGTCATCGACCTGCGCAGCCTGTGGCCGCTGGACCTGGAAACCATCGTCAAGTCGGTGAAGAAAACCGGCCGCTGCGTGGTGGTTCACGAAGCCACCCGCACCTGCGGTTTCGGCGCCGAGCTGGTGTCGCTGGTGCAAGAACATTGCTTCCATCACCTGGAAGCGCCGATCGAACGCGTCACCGGTTGGGACACTCCCTACCCGCACGCGCAGGAGTGGGCGTATTTCCCAGGGCCGTCCCGCGTGGGCGCGGCGTTGAAACGGGTCATGGAGGTCTGAATGGGCACGCACGTTATCAAGATGCCGGACATTGGCGAAGGCATCGCAGAAGTAGAACTGTCGCAGTGGCACGTCAAGGTTGGCGATCTGGTGGTTGAAGACCAGGTGCTGGCGGATGTGATGACCGACAAGGCGATGGTCGATATTCCGTCGCCGGTGCATGGCAAGGTGATCGCCCTTGGTGGTCAGCCGGGTGAAGTGATGGCGGTCGGCAGTGTGCTGATCAGCATCGAAGTCGAAGGAGCCGGCAACCTTAAAGAGTCCGCCGCACCCGCGGCTGTCAAAGAAGCACCGGTTGCGCCGAAAGTTGAAGCCGCTGTCGAAAGCAAACCCGCCGCAACCGCCGCACCACGTCCGGCTGCCGTTTGCCAAGGCCCGATGGTTGCTCGCGAAGCGGATGAACGCCCGCTCGCATCGCCGGCCGTGCGCAAACATGCGCTGGATCTGGGCATTCAATTGCGTCTGGTGCGCGGCACCGGCCCGGCCGGTCGTGTGCTGCACGAAGACCTTGAAGCCTATCTGGCGCAAGGTCAGTCGAACGCTTCGGCACCAGTTGGCGCCGCGTACGCTCAGCGCAACGACGAAGAACAGATTCAAGTGATCGGCATGCGCCGCAAGATCGCCCAGCGCATGCAGGACGCCACGCAGCGCGCAGCGCATTTCAGCTATGTCGAGGAAATCGACGTCACCGCGATCGAAGAACTGCGAGCGCACCTGAATGAAAAACATGGCGCCAGCCGAGGCAAGTTGACCTTGTTGCCGTTCCTTGTTCGCGCGCTGGTGGTGGCCCTGCGCGACTTCCCGCAGATGAACGCCCGTTACGACGACGAAGCGCAAGTCATCACCCGCCTCGGTGCGGTGCATGTCGGCGTCGCCACGCAAAGCGATGTCGGCCTGATGGTGCCTGTGGTGCGTCATGCAGAGGCGCGCAGCCTGTGGGACAGCGCCGCGGAAATTTCGCGTTTGGCCAACGCCGCGCGCAGTGGCAAGGCCAGCCGCGATGAGCTGTCCGGTTCGACCATTACTCTGACCAGCCTCGGTGCGCTGGGCGGCATTGTCAGCACGCCGGTGCTCAATCTGCCGGAAGTGGCCATTGTCGGCGTGAACAAAATCGTCGAACGGCCGATGGTGGTCAAAGGCCAAGTGGTGATCCGCAAGATGATGAACCTCTCCAGCTCCTTCGATCACCGCGTGGTCGACGGCATGGACGCGGCGCTTTTCATCCAGGCCATCCGTGGCTTGATCGAACAACCCGCCACCTTGTTTGTGGAGTAATGGAATGCAGACTTTGAACACCACTTTGCTGATCATCGGCGGCGGCCCCGGCGGTTACGTCACGGCGATCCGCGCCGGGCAACTGGGCATCCCGACCATCCTGGTCGAAGGCCAATCGTTGGGCGGCACCTGCCTGAATATCGGCTGCATTCCGTCGAAAGCGCTGATTCATGTGGCTGAGCAGTTTCATCAGACGCAGCATCACAGCCAGCATTCGGCGCTCGGCATCAGCGTTGCCGCGCCGACCCTGGACATCAGCAAAAGCGTCGAGTGGAAGGACGGCATCGTTGATCGCCTGACCACTGGCGTCGCCGCGCTGTTGAAGAAAAACAAGATTCAGGTCATCAACGGCTGGGCGAAAATCATCGACGGCAAAACCGTGGAAGTCGGCGATACGCGTATCCAGTGCGAACATCTGGTGCTGGCCACCGGTTCGACCAGCGTCAACCTGCCGATCCTGCCGATTGGCGGGCCGATCATCTCCTCCACCGAAGCGCTGGCGCCGACGGCTGTGCCGAAGCGTCTGGTGGTGGTCGGCGGTGGTTACATCGGCCTGGAGCTGGGCATCGCCTATCGCAAGCTCGGTGCCGAAGTCAGCGTGGTCGAGGCGCAGGACCGGATTCTGCCGGCCTATGACGCAGAACTGACGCAACCGGTGCATGAAGCGCTGAAGCAGCTGGGCGTGAAGCTGTACCTCAAGCACAGCGTGCTGGGCTTCGACGGCACGTTGCAGGTGCGCGATCCCGAAGGCGAAACCCTCAATCTGGAAACCGATCAGGTACTGGTTGCCGTCGGTCGCAAAGCCAACACCCAAGGCTTCAATCTCGAGGCGTTGAACCTGGACATGAACGGTTCGGCGATCAGGATCGACAGCCGTTGCCAGACCAGCATGCGCAACGTCTACGCCATTGGCGACGTGAGCGGCGAACCGATGCTCGCCCACCGCGCCATGGCTCAGGGCGAAATGGTTGCCGAGCTGATCAGCGGCAAGCGCCGCGAATTCAACCCGACCGCCATCGCCGCCGTGTGCTTTACCGACCCGGAACTGGTGGTGGTCGGCAAAACTCCGGACGAGGCCAAGGCTGCCGGGCTGGACTGCATCGTTGCAAGCTTCCCGTTCGCCGCCAACGGCCGCGCAATGACCCTGGAATCGAAAAGCGGCTTCGTCCGCGTGGTCGCACGTCGCGACAATCATCTGATTGTCGGCTGGCAAGCGGTGGGAGTCGGGGTTTCCGAATTGTCGACGGCATTCGCGCAGAGCCTGGAGATGGGCGCGCGCCTGGAAGACATCGGCGGCACCATTCATGCCCACCCGACCTTGGGCGAAGCGGTGCAGGAAGCGGCGTTGCGGGCACTGGGGCATGCGCTGCATCTGTAGGCCCTTTCGCGAGCAGGCTCGCTCCCACACTTGCAATGCATTCCCCTGTGGGAGCGAGCCTGCTCGCGAATTCTTGAGGGCAACACTATTTATCTGAGTGTCATCAGATAGTCCGGGCTGCGAAACCGCTCAAGAATGAAGTATTGTTGTGCCCATCCAAAAAAACGTCAGAAGCCTTGAACCGTTTCGGCGGTTGTTCAGTGATAGAGGGTGTCATGGGTAACGAAAGCATCAATTGGGACAAGCTGGGTTTTGACTACATCAAGACCGACAAGCGCTATCTGTCGTACTTTCGCGATGGCGAGTGGGACAAAGGCACCCTGACCGAAGATAACGTCCTGCACATCAGCGAAGGCTCCACTGCCCTTCACTACGGTCAGCAGTGCTTCGAAGGCATGAAGGCCTATCGCTGCAAGGACGGCTCGATCAACCTGTTCCGCCCGGACCAGAACGCCCTGCGCATGCAACGCAGCTGCGCGCGCCTGCTGATGCCGACGGTCGACACCGAGCAGTTCATCGAAGCCTGCAAAGCCGTGGTTCGCGCCAACGAGCGTTTCATCCCGCCGTACGGCACCGGCGGCGCGCTGTACCTGCGCCCGTTCGTGATCGGCGTCGGTGACAACATCGGCGTACGCACCGCGCCCGAGTTCATCTTCTCGATCTTCTGCATCCCGGTCGGCGCCTACTTCAAGGGCGGCCTGACCCCGCACAACTTCCAGATCTCCAGCTACGACCGCGCGGCCCCGCAAGGCACCGGTGCGGCCAAGGTCGGCGGCAACTACGCCGCCAGCCTGATGCCGGGCTCGAAAGCCAAGAAAGCCAACTTTGCCGACGCGATCTACCTCGATCCGATGACCCACACCAAGATCGAGGAAGTCGGTTCGGCCAACTTCTTCGGGATCACCCACGACAACAAGTTCGTCACCCCGAACTCACCATCGGTCCTGCCAGGCATCACCCGCCTGTCGCTGATCGAACTGGCCAAATCGCGTCTGGGCCTGGAAGTGGTTGAAGGCGACGTGCTGATCGACAAGCTGTCGGACTTCAAGGAAGCCGGTGCCTGCGGTACCGCTGCGGTGATCACGCCGATTGGCGGCATCAGCTACAACGATCACCTGCATGTGTTCCACAGCGAAACCGAGGTAGGCCCGGTGACCCATCAGCTCTACAAAGAGTTGACTGGCGTGCAGACCGGCGACATCGAAGCGCCAGCGGGCTGGATCGTCAAGGTTTGATCTGACGACTGCTGATGCTCAAAAGCCCTCCACCGAGTGATTGGTGGGGGGCTTTTTTGATTGTGGTTGTTGGTTTTTTTTGTGTAAGGCTGGAGATCTTTTCCCCCTCACCCCAGCCCTCTCCCCCAGTGGGGGCGAGGGGGAAAGGGAGCCGATCCGTGTGCTTTTCAAAACTGAGTTCGACTCGGTGATTCACGTCGATGTATTTTGCGAGAACACCTCGGTCGGCTCCCTCTCCCTCCGGGAGAGGGCTGGGGTGAGGGTTTGCTTTTGATTTTTGGAGGTAATGCGTTTACCCGTCCGATCAGCAATCCCGCTCGCCTGCCCATTCTGCTGCTTGCCCATCCGCGCCTGGGTGATCAATCCCGGTATTAATTCGCCCTCCGGCAGATTCTTCCAGAACCGCACCGGCAAATGTCCTTGCATGACCTTCGGGTTCAACCGCGCCGGGTTGAAGATGTGGCTGTAGTAGGTCAACCACAAATCGCCGTGGGGGTCGTCGACGTTCTGCGCCAGTTGCTGCCATTCAATCGGGCACTGCCGCTCGTGAATCAATTGCTCACCGTCGTAATAAACGCCGTCACGCGGTGTGGCGATCAACCAGCGATGCTGGCCCATGCGCCCGATGAAATGCTCGCTGGCGCTGTGCAGAATGTCATGGGCCGGTTCATGCCACGCGACATATTGCGGGCCGGGCAGATCCTTTGGCCGCTCGATGAAACGCACGAATGCATGCAGATGATGGGCCTCGCGGCTGACCTGCTTGATGCGCCGCTGCAACTCGCTGCCGAGTTTGTCGCCGGCCATCATCGCCGTGCGGTCGCCGTGACTGACGCGCCACAGGACTTCATACAACAGGCTCCAGCGCTGTTCGCCGCGATAGCGCGCCGCGTGCTCGAGGGTGTCGAGCAGCGCGCGCGGGATACGCGCCTGAAACGGCCCCTGCCCTTCGGGCACGTGATCATCGCTGGCAAACAGATCGCCAACGCCTTCCGCCGCCCAGCTCACCAGACTCGGATCGATCTCATGGCTGAGCAACCAGCGCGCCTGCTGGCGCCAGGTGTCGAACAGATCGTCACAATCGAGACTGATCATCCCCACAACCCCATCTGCTGCGGCATCGGCCGGTCGCGCAATTGCTGGTAGAGCATGTGGCTGGTGACTTCCGCCTGTTGTGGGTGGTAATCGCTGGTGATGATGAACGGCTTGGCCTTGGCCAGTACGCAGCGCATCCGCGCGACGTCTTCGTAACGGATGCGGCGCTGACGGCGCAACTCGACCAAGCGCTCGGTGGTGCGCAAGCCAATGCCGGGGATGCGCGCGATCAACGTCGCGTCAGCACGGTTGAGGTCCAGCGGGAACACTTCGCGATTCTCCAGTGCCCAGGCCAGCTTCGGGTCAATATCGAGCGCCAGATTGCCCGGGCCTTTGAGCAGTTCGTCAGCGCTGTAGCCGTAGCTGCGCAGGAGGAAGTCAGCCTGATACAAACGGTGCTCGCGCATCAGCGGTGGCGCGGCGAGCGGTACGCTTTTCGGGCTGTCGGGGATCGGACTGAATGCCGAGTAATAGACCCGGCGCAGGCGGAAATTGCCGTACAGGGACTGGGCGCTGTGAAGGATGGTGCTGTCATCGGTGTCATCGGCACCGACGATCAATTGCGTACTTTGCCCGGCCGGGGCGAACTTTGCCGAGCGCGGCTCGTTCAATACTGTTTGCACGCCGGTGTAGATGGTGTTCATCGCTTGCTTGATGGAAGTGATGTCCTTCTCCGGCGCCAGGGTCTGCAGGCTGGCATCGGTGGGCAGTTCGATGTTGACGCTGAGGCGGTCGGCATAACGCCCGGCTTCTTCGATCAAGGCCGGATCGGCTTCCGGAATGGTCTTTAGATGGATGTAGCCGCGAAATTCGTGCTCTTCACGCAGCAGCTTCGCCACGCGCACCAGTTGCTCCATGGTGTAGTCCGCCGAGCGGATGATCCCGGAGCTGAGAAACAGGCCGCTGACGCAGTTGCGCCGGTAGAAATCCATGGTCAGCGTCACGACTTCTTCCGGGGTGAAGCGCGCACGCGGCACATCGCTGGAACGGCGGTTGACGCAATATTGGCAATCATAAAGGCAGAAGTTGGTCAGCAGGATTTTCAGCAACGACACACAGCGCCCGTCCGGCGTGTAGCTGTGGCAAATGCCCATGCCGTCCGTCGAACCGAGCCCGCTCTTGCCTTCAGAGCTGCGCTTGGGCGCACCACTGCTGGCGCAGGAGGCGTCGTACTTGGCGGCGTCGGCGAGGATGCTCAGCTTGTCGATGATTTGCATGGCGCGGGCTCTTTACTGTGTGCATATACAGTATAGGCTCGCCCGCTGCGAAACAAGTTGATGGATGACCCCTCGTCGGCTGGCCATCTGAATTGCGGCCAACCGCGCAACCAGTGGGAGCGAGCCTGCTCGCAAATAGGCCCTGCCAGTCACCGCAACACAGTGATCAAACCGCCCACTGCAATATCAACCAACTGTTCGCCCCGCTGATCAACACAAACAGCCCCCAGGCCAGCACCCGCGTGGGCCAGCGATTGACGAACGGCCCCATCAATTGCCGATCGTTGGTCATGCGGATCAGCGGGTACAAGGCGAACGGCAGTTGCAGGCTGAGCACCACCTGGCTCAACACCAGCAACTTGCCGATAGCGCCATCACCGAGCAGCCATACGCCGATGAACGCTGGAATCAGCGCCAGCCCGCGAGTGATCAAACGCCGCTGCCAGCACGGGATGCGCAGGTTCAGATAGCCTTCCATGATCACCTGCCCGGCGATGGTCCCGGTGAAGGTCGAACTCTGCCCCGACGCGAGCAGCGCCACGCCGAACAACACACTGGCCAGCGCACCGCCCACCAGCGGGTCGAGCAGGTGATAGGCGTCCTGAATGTCGACCACATCGGTGTGCCCGGACTGGTGAAACGCCGCCGCTGCGAGAATCAGGATCGCAGCGTTGACCAGCAGCGCCAGGGCCAGCGAACCGATGGTGTCGATCCGCGCCAGTTTCACCGCGTCCCGCTTGCTCGCCAGGTCCTTGCCGAACATCCGCGTTTGCACGATCGAGGTGTGTAGATAAAGGTTGTGCGGCATGACGGTGGCGCCGAGGATGCCGATGGCCAGATACAGCGGCGCCGCATCGCTGATCGCGGACAGCGAGGGTTTAAAGCCCAGCGCCACGTCTGGCCAGTACGGTTTGATCAACAACAATTCGACGAAGAAACACACACCGATGGTCGCGACCAGCACCAGCATGATCGCTTCGAGACGACGGAATCCCCGGTTCTGCAGGGCCAGTACCAGCAGCGTGTCGAAAGCCGTCAGAGCGATGCCGAAACTCAGCGAGCAACCGAGCAGCAAGTGAAACGCCAGGGCGCAGCCAAGCACTTCGGCGAGGTCGGTGGCGATGATCGAGATTTCCGCCAGTATCCATTGCAGGCGCGCGGTCCGCGTGCTGTAACGCTCGCGGGACAACTGCGCCAGATCGCGCCCAGTGGCGATGCCCAGCCGCGAACACAGGCACTGCACGACCATGCCGGCCAGGCTCGCCAGCAGCACCACGAACAACAGGCTGTAGCCAAAACGCGAACCAGCCTCGATCGCGGTGGCCCAGTTGCCCGGATCCATGTAGCCGATCGACACCAGCAAACCGGGGCCGGCGAAGCGCAGCACACGTTTGAAGAACGAGGCAGTCGGATCGACCGCAACACTGCCGGCCACTTCCGGCGGGCAAAACGGCGCGGTGGCGATTTTGGGCAAACTGAATTTCACGCACACATCCAGAAACAAAAACGGGAGCCCGGCAGCTTAGTCGTTTCGCCTGATGCCTTGAAGCGCAAAGATCACTGAACCTATGGGTTCACCCCCAGCAACTGCTCGCGCAATTCGGGACTGCGTGTTCGCGGATCCAGCCAGATAGCAAAAAACGCCTTGGCAAACTGCGGATCCTCGATCTCATGCTGGAGCTTCTGCCCGACAAAAAACCGCGCGCCCTTCCCCGGCAGATACACGCCGGTAATCCGCGTGCCGGCCTGGACGTCGACAAAGGATTGCTGCATCTGCGCCTGCCAGCCGGCCAATTGCGCTGAAGTGACCCGAGGACCGGCAAGGCGTTTGATCTCATCGACGCTGGTGCTGACCAGATCGTCTCGCGAGATGTTGCGCCGGTAGATCAGCTCCAGTGCAAACGGCTGGCCGTCCGCCAGCGGCCGCGCGGCACTCCACAAGCGCGCGCTGTAAACATCGAAGCCGAATACACTGAAATCGCCGCTGCCGATGATTTGCGCCCCTGGCACCGCGTCCTGCCAATTGGCCCACGTCGGCGTCAGCAACAGCACCCACAAGCCGATGCCACAACAGCCTCGTACGAGCTTCGGTGTTCTGTTCATCGCCGTATCGTCTCCGCTGCATTCTGATGATCAAAGCATAGCTGGATTCACGCCTGAATTTTTGTATACAAAAATTGCGAACATAGGCAGCAATCTTCAGGTGGCAGTGCTAACGTGGCCCATCCTGACCCGATGGAGACACCCGCGTGCTGATCCTCAAACTGCTGCTGATTCCCGGTTTTCTCCTGCTGATTTCCCTGGCGGGCAAACGTTGGGGGCCGAGCGTGGCCGGGTGGCTGTCGGGATTGCCAGTGGTGGTCGGGCCGATTCTGTTCTTTCTGGCGATCGAACAAGGGCCGCAATTTGCCGCGCAATCGGCGGTCGCGGCGCTGTCGGCAATGTTCGCGATGATCGCTTTCTGCATCACTTATGCGCAGGTGGCGCAGCGGGCGAACTGGCCGTGGGCGTTGACCATTTCACTGGCGGTTTGGGCCGCGCTGGCGACGGTGTTGTCGGTGATTCCGGCGTCCCTGCCGTTCTCGGTGATTGCGGCAGCGGTGGCACTGCTCGCTTCGCCTTATCTGTTCCCCGAGGTGCAGCTGGTGTTGAACGGGCCGGCACCGAAGTCGGACAAACTGATCTGGCGGATGATCGCCGGCGCGGCGCTGACGCTGGTGGTGACGATGCTCGCCAGCACCGTCGGCGAACGCTGGAGCGGCCTGCTCGCGGTGTTCCCGGTGCTGGGCAGCGTCATGGCGGTGTTCTCGCAACAAACCCGCGGCCCGGCGTTTACCGCTGCGTTATTGCGCGCAACGGCGACCGGCATGTATTCGTTTTCGGCGTTCTGCCTGGTGTCGGCCTTGACGCTGCCGACCATGGGCCTCAGCGGTTTTGTCGTAGGCGTGGCAGTGTCGGTGGCGATGCTCGGGGTGACCCGGCGTCTGCTGGCGCGGCCATTGGCCAAGGCGCAAGCGCAATAACCGCCCGGACGAATCGCGCTGGAACGCCCGGTACGCTCCGTGGGATGATCGCCCGCCTCGCGCGACCATTTCCCGGAGATTCAGATGTCATTGTTGAGCAAAAAAGCCGTCGTCCTGATGCTGGCGGCCGTTGCCGGTTTCGGTGCGATCAGCGCGCACGCCGCCAAGGAAAAAGTCAAAACCGAGAAGGTTACGCTGCTCGACGGCAAATTCGCCTTCGTCCTGCCCAAAGGCTTTGTCGCTGACCCGCTGCCCACCAGCCCGAGCGGGGCCAAGGGCACGATGTACACCAACCAGACCACCAAGACCGTGGTCATCGCCGCCGAAAACCAGATCCCGGCTGGGCAGAACGTCAAGGACAACGACGGTGAGTTTCTCGACGGCAGCGTGTCGAGTTTCATCGATGATCAGCGCAAGGCTCTGCCGGACTTCAACAAACTCAGCGAGAAAAGCCTGACCCAAAAAGGCACCGGCCTGGGTCTGCGTCAGGTTGACAGCACCGCCACCCAGGGTGGTGGCCAAACCCTGAATACCACGCTGCTGGCCGGCTCGGGAACGAAGATGGCGCTGGTGCAGGTGATTTCCCGCGCCAGCGACAAGAAGGGTCACGATGCTTTGGTCAAAGCCATCGTCAAGGATTGAGCCGCTGCAACCAGCCGTTCAAATCGCGCAATTCGGCCGCACTGATGCTGTGGCCGACGCCCGGATACGCGTGAAACTCGGGTTTGTAATCGAGCTTGTGCAATAGCGCGTTGGCCTCGGTGCCGTGACGGTAAGGCACCGGATCATCAGCGGTGCCGTGGCCGATAAATATGCTCAGCGGCAGTGGCGCTTGCCCGGGCTTGAGTTCGGCTTTGAGCACCGGCAACAAGCGCCCGCTCAACGCGGCAAACCCGCCCACGACCGCTGGCGCGCGCAGGCCCACTTCGTAACTCATCATCGCGCCCTGGCTGAAGCCGATCAGGTACACCTTGTCCGGCGCGGCGTGATATTTCTTCGCCGCCTGGGCGATAAAGTCGCGCAGCTTCTGGCCGCTGACCTTCAGATCATCGGTCTCGCCGTTGTAGGCGCCTTCACCTTTCTTGCGAAACCACTGGAAACGTCCTTCACCCAACGTCATCGGTGCGCGCACGGAAAGGTAGTTGTACTGCGCTGGCAGCTGAAATTTCATGCCGATCAGATCGGCCTCGTTACTGCCGTAACCGTGCAGGAAAATCACCAGCGGACGTGGTTCAGCGTCGGCATGGACCTGTTCGAGGTATTTGAGCGGCAGATCGGATTGCAGGGTGGTTTGCGCGTGGACGGCGGTGGATGCGAGCAGGGTCAGCAGGGCGAACAATTTGAGCATTGCAGCGTTCCTTCACAGAGTGTCGGGTTCGCGGGGGAGCCTAACATTCTCGGCTGAGGATCCAAATTTTGTGGAGTGGCTGATGGCCCTTTCGCGAGCAGGCTCGCTCCCACCGTTGAAATGCGTTCCCCCTGTGGGAGCGAGCCTGCTCGCGAAGAGGCCCGCACCTTCACCGCAACCTGTCAGTCGTTGGTCAGCTTGCCGGTACGAAACGGCACTCGCCCCGCCACTTTCGCCTGCCAGATCCCCGGCTCGGTATAACGCCCGCGATCAAGCGCAAACAGCACCCCGCTGGTGCCAGCGCGCACGGTGGTCACGCGATCCTGCAACGGGTCAACAACCTCGAACAGCGCATCGCCCTGCTCTACCCACTCGCCGGCATTGCGCAGGAAACTGACCACGCCGTGGTGCGGGGCGAACAGGTATTCGGTGCCTTCGAACGGCAGACCTTCACAACATTCGCTCGGCGCCGCCGGCCATTCGCCGCTGATGAAACCCTGCTCGGCGAGAAAACCCAGGATCGCTTCGCAATTGGCCTGAGCCTGATCGACGCGAGTATCACCCATACTGCCCAGCTCCAGCGTCGTCGCCAGATTCGCCGCCGGAATCGCCGCGTTCGGGAAAGCTTTGGCCAGACGCAGCCACGGCGTCGAGCAGGATTCATCGAACGAGCTGCCGCCGGAGTCCTCGCAGAGCAACGCGACGCCCGCCTTCAGTCGCGCCGCCAATGATTGCCACTGCGGCCAGTGTTGCGGCAGCGCATAGAGGTGAATCGCAGCGTCGAAGTCGCAGTGCAAGTCGAGAGTGATGTCGGCGTCGCAGGCGTGGCGCAGCAACAGGCGGTGCAAGGCTTCCAGTTGCGAGGCCGGCGCCGGCAATTCTTCGAAGACCTGAGCCATGGCCTGGCGGATCAGCGCGACGTTGGCCTCGGCATCCGCGCCCAGACGCTCGCCAACCAGCGCCGCGACCGGGGCGCTGAGTTCGACGAATGCGCGGTTGAAATTCTTGCCGCTGCCCAGTTCGAAGCGGCCCATGTGATTGCCTTGCAGATGCTGATCCAGGCCGATCGGATTCGCCACCGGCACCAGTTCGATAACGCCCTGCAAACGGCCCTGCCGTTCCAGTTCGTTCAAGCGCAGCTTGAGTTCCCACGCGGTGCGCATGCCCGGCAGTTCATCGGCGTGCAGGCTGGCCTGGATATACACCTTGCGGCTGCCGGCGCCGTAGCGGAACACGCTGAGGGAGCGCTCGCTGCCCAAATGGCTCCAGGGCAGAACGTGGTCGATGCGTTGCATGAAAAACTCCTCAATAGCTGGGTTACGCAAATCCCTGTGGGAGCGCGCCTGCTCGCGAATGCGTCAGGTCAGACGATGACGATGTCGAATGTCAGACCGCTTTCGCGAGCAGGCTCGCTCCCACAGAGAATTTCCATCAATAAAAAAACATAAAAAAAGTGGCCACCGCGCAAACGGGGCCACTTTTTTTCACGGCGTATTAATGGCCGTATACGTCAAAGTCGAAGTACTTGTCCTGGACTTTCTTGTACTCGCCATTGGCGCGGATTTCGGTGATGGCTTTGTTGAACTGCTCAGCCAGCGCGGTATCGCCCTTGCGCACCGCGATGCCAGCGCCGCCGCCGAAGTACTTGGCGTCTTCATAGGTCGGGCCGACGAATTCGAAGCCTTTGCCGGCGTCGGTTTTCAGGAAACCGTCGCTGAGGTTGACCGAGTCGGCCAGCATCGCGTCGATACGCCCGGACACCATGTCGAGGTTGGCTTCCTGCTGCGAGCCGTAGCGCACCAGTTCGATCCCGGCCGGAACCAGCACTTCAGTCGCGTAACGGTCGTGAGTACTGGCGCGCAGCACGCCGACTTTCTTGCCCTTGAGTTCGGTCAGCGGGTCTTTCACGCCCGAGCCTTCCTTCATCACGAAACGTGCCGGGGTGTGGTAGTACTTGATAGTGAAATCGACGTTTTTCTTGCGATCGTCAGTGATGGTCATCGACGACAGGATCGCGTCGATCTTCTTCACTTTCAGCGCCGGGATCAGGCCATCGAACTCTTGCTCGACCCACGTGCATTTAACCTTCATCTGCGCGCACAGTGCGTCACCGATGTCCACGTCAAAACCAGTGAGTTTGCCGTCAGGGGTTTTCATCGAGAATGGCGGGTACCCGGCTTCGATACCGATGCGGATCGGCTTGGCGTCTTCGGCCACGGCGGTCAGGGACAACATCGACAGTGCCAGGGCACCGAACATCACTAGCTTTTTCATTTATTACTCCCGTGCGGAGGCTTTTATTGGCAGCTTTCGAGTCAGCGTTCGGTCATGGCGTTCTAACGGCAAAAACCGACGTGGCCGGCAGTCTATGGCGGCGCGCAGGGAGGCAATTGTTTTTAAGCGACAAATACTTACAGAACATCGGCGCACGCATTGACGAGGGTCAACGCGTGCGCCGTGGTGGTGCGAAGGCTGTAGGACAAGACTGCTTTCAGAGCAAAAAACGCTGATTGCCTCTGTAGGAACTGCCGAAGGCTGCGATCTTTTGATCCTGTTTTTTTGAGATCAAGATCAAAAGATCGCAGCCTTCGGCAGCTCCTACAGAAACGTCAGCATTCGCAGGCGACAGGTGTGTTGGCGACTGACGCCGCGCTCAGTTCGAAACCCTCATCCAGCCATCCGGTGACGCCGCCGATCATCTCCTTGACCGGATAACCCAATGCGGCGAGTTTCACCGCAGCCTTGTTCGCGCCGTTGCAATGCGGCCCGGCGCAATAGACCACGAACAAAGTGTATTTCGGGTAATCGGCCAAGCGCTCCGCCGTGAGCAAGCGGGTCGGGATATTGATCGCGCCGGGCACATGGCCGCGCTCGAACGCCAATGGGCCGCGCACATCCACCAGAACAAAATCGACCTCCCCGGCCTCGTGGCTACTGAACACGTCGGAACAATCGGTTTCGAAGGTCAGACGATTGCTGAAATGCATCAGGGCAATCGCCGAAGGGGCGGCGGGAATTTCGCTAACCAGGCTGGTCATGCTGTGTTGCTCCTTTGTCTGTGGGGGATGAACAGACTTTATCGAGACGGCGCTTGCCGCTACAGTGGCGCGCAAGACACCGACCGGGAGATTTCCGCCAAATGCCCACTCAGCCCAATCTGGTTGCCATTCTGGCCTACGACGGCCTCTGCACATTCGAGTTCGGCATTGCCGTGGAGATCTTCGGCCTGGCCCGGCCAGAGTTCGACTTCCCTTGGTACGAACACGCGATTGCCGCGGTCGATAAAGGCCCGATGCGCGCCATGGGCGGGATTCAGGTGCTGGCCGATGGTGGCCTGGAACTGCTCGCCGCAGCGCGCACCATCGTCATTCCCGGCTGGCGCGACCGCAACGCCCCGGTACCGCCAGCGCTGATCGACGCGTTGCGTCAGGCCCATGACCGAGGCGCGCGGTTGCTGTCGATCTGCTCGGGCGTGTTCGTCCTCGCCGCCAGCGGCCTGCTCGACGGCCACCGCGCCACCACGCACTGGCGCTACACCGGTGAACTGGCGCAACGCTTCCCGGCGATCGAGGTCGATCCGGACGTGCTCTACGTCGACGCCGGCCAACTGATCACCTCCGCCGGCAGCGCCGCCGGGATCGACGCCTGCCTGCACCTGGTAACCCGCGACTTCGGCACGCAGGTCGCCAACGCCGTTGCGCGGCGCCTGGTCATGTCGCCACAACGCACCGGCGGCCAGGCCCAATTCATCCCCACCCCGGTCAGCCCGACACCCCGCAGCGACCTGTCGCGCGTCATGCAATGGGCCCGCGAACGCCTGCACGAACCACTGGAAGTCCGCGATCTGGCCAGCGAAGCGGCGATGAGCGAGCGCACGTTTTTGCGGCGCTTCACCGAAGCCAGCGGGCAAACGCCCAAGGCGTGGCTGCAACATGAACGCCTGGCGCGAGCGCGGGAGCTGCTCGAGAGCACCCATCAACACACCGAGCAGATCGCCCAGCGCTGCGGCTATCGCTCGGTGGAGAGTTTTCGCGTGGCGTTTCGCAGCGTGGTGGGTGTGCCGCCGTCGGTTTATCGGGAGCGGTTTGGGCGGGAGGGTAAGGCGATTTGTTGACCTGTCTGGTCATGGATTTGATCTTTTTGCAGTTGTAACAACAGCAACACTTTCAGACGCGTCCTACATCCATTACCCCTTCGTTGCTTTAGCGTCCGCTTCGTTTTTAAACAGCGGACAAGGACGCTCATGGCTCGCAAGAAAGACATCCCCCGGGTTCAAAACCCGCCAGAGGGAGATGGACACCACATCACCAGCCGCTACATGACAGCCAGCGAACTTGCTGAGCGCGAGGCCGCACAAGGCGCTTATGAAGACATGCTGGCGCGGCAGCAGTTTCACGAAGATCGACTTGGCAATCAGGCCATACGACAACAGCACTATTTAAGCGGCTGTGTATTTGCGAAAAGTTGCAAGCTGCCGAACGGCGTCATCAATAATGCCAATCCATCCGGATTTATACCGGTTGGGAAAATTTCGGATTATGGAACGCTGTCCTTGCTAGCGGGGCGGGAACGTGACTCGACTGGGAATATCCCACTCAAAGCTATCGGAGCCACCAATCTGCAGGCATCCATCGGAGCTTTTGCTCTCGGCAGCTCTGGCAGTCTGAGCGCCAGCACTGCGGCCGCCAGTAGCACAAGCCTGGCTACCGGCGGTGTCGTCGCAGGCGGGTTGCTCGGATTGGTTGCGCTGCTGTGGCCTTCGAGTCTCGCCGATAGTGCTCTCTACTCAGAAGAGCAACTACAGTCCCTCGATACAGCTCGGACTCGGGTTCGATTGCATGTACAACAGCAGCCCGACGGCACGGTGAAAGGATACGGATACAACACTCAAACGCGCAGCGATTGGGAAATGATTCCTGTCGTCCAGTTCGTCAAGCAAGGCGCCTCGTACGTCGCAGATTTTGGCAATGGGTCGACCCTACTCTGGACTCCCTCAGTAGACTCGTCACGCGGATCGGCAATTCCGCCGCTGGAAAGTGCGCCGCAGGTTCCCCATATCTGGGTATACCCGCCGACCGAGCAGGCGGACAAAATCATTGTCAATCCGGTTTACCCGCCTGAATACCAAGACTTTATTCTGGTCTTTCCGGCTGACTCCGGAGTACAGCCTCTATACGTTGTGCTTTCAAGACCTGCTCTTGGCGGTGATATCAAATATCACCGGCCTCCCGTTTCTCTCCCAGCATACCCGGATACCTATCCCGTCAAATCCAAAAGCAGTGTTCAAGGTGGTGGCGGCAAGCGCAGCAGATGGAAAGACAAGAAAGGTCGAATCTATGAATGGGATAGCAAAACAGGCGCTATAGAACTCTATAACAAGCAAGGCAAACATTTAGGCGAGTTCAATCATGAAACGGGCGAGCAAATCGATCCTGCCGATCCCGAGCGATGGACTCCAAAGTGAAGAGGAATCAAGATATGTTTTTATGGATTAGTGGCTTTTTACCAGACGAAAGCGAGGACGATGCGCTCAAATTCGAGCTGACGGTAGACTCGAAATCTGAGCATCCGATATTGGCCGTAATGGGCTGGCCAGAACTAAGCCTAAGCCCTGACGGAGAATGGCTAATGACTGCGGAGCAAACTCAACGAATCAGCGAAATACTCGGAGAGCAATTGCCGAAGGAGCTGGATTTATTCATCGGCGTCAGGGGCTAGCGTCGACGGTGAGCATCATCTACCAGGATCCATCCATTTCCCGCGACGCGGCGATGACACGCATTGCAAGTGGCGTCGCCGAAAATGTGGTAACGGGCCTAGTGTCGATTGGTATGAGCGAAGAAGATCCAGTGTGGGATCAGGCGATCTGCCTCCAATACCTCTCCAGCAAAACCGAGGCGATTGCTGCATCTGCCATCACCGCCCTGGGCCATATCGCTCGTCGGCATGGAAGACTGGATACCGAAACCGTTTTGCCTGCCCTTGAGAACGTAAGGCGTCGGATGCCCTCATTGCAGGGCATCATTCAGGACACGATTGACGATATAGAGATGTTCACCTGAGCATCCGGAGTTGCAAGCGTTTGGATGAGGGTGGCTTCATCCAGACGCACGTTCCTCAGACCTCAATCCTCCCGCGTCAAAACCTCCAACAACTCAATTTCAAACACCAGATTCGAATTCGGCGGAATCTTACCCATGGTCCGCTCGCCGTATCCCAGATGCGCCGGTACCAGCAATTTACGTTTGCCGCCGACCTGCATGCCCAGCAGCCCCTGATCCCAGCCTTTGATCACGCGGCCAGTGCCGATCACGCACTGAAACGGTTTGCCTCGGCTCCAGGACGAGTCGAATTCGGTGCCGTCTTCCAGCCAGCCGGTGTATTGGGTGGTGATCAGCGCGCCTTTCACCGCGGCTTTGCCGTCGCCCGGTTGCAGGTCGATGATTTGCAGTTCGTCTGTCATGTCGTTGGCTCTTGAGATGTTCGCAGGCGGCGTTTTTCGCAGAATCCGGCGTCGATGGCAATCCATGGAACCGAAAACACGCCTTGCCGCTCACATGTGTATCGACATCGTATGACGACAAGGATGCTTAGATGACCGACTCTCGATTGCTGCGCAGTTTCATCCCACCCTACATTCTCAACCGCATCATTGCCCACGGTTCCGAGCCGCAGCGCAACGCCGCGATGCAGACGCTGAATCATGTGCGCAGCCTGCTGCCCAACCCTGGCCGTCCTTCGCAGCCGCCGGCACGGGCGATTCTGCCGGAGGCGAGCAAGCCTGGCCTGGCGCGGCGCAGCGTGCATGATGCGCAGAACAAAATGCTCTTGCCGGGCATGCCGGTGCGCCTCGAGGGCCAGCCGGCATCGGGGGACCCGGCGGTCGACGAGGCTTACGATGCGCTGGGCGCCAGCTATGATTTCTTTTGGAAGGTGCTCGGTCGCGACTCGATCGACAATCAGGGATTCGCGCTGATCGGCAGCGTGCATTATGGCCAGGGCTACGAGAACGCATTCTGGAACGGCGCGCAGATGGTTTTCGGTGACGGCGATGGCGAAATCTTCCAGCGCTTCACTCGCTCGCTCGACGTCATCGGCCATGAACTGGCCCACGGCGTCACCGAAAGCGAAGCCGGGCTGATTTATGCCAACCAGTCCGGCGCGTTGAACGAGTCGCTCTCGGACGTATTCGGCGTGTTGACCAAGCAATACACCCTCGGCGAAACCGCCGAGCAGGCAGACTGGTTGATCGGCGCCGACCTGCTGATGCCACAGATCCAAGGCAAGGGCCTGCGCTCGATGTCGCACCCCGGCACGGCATACGACGACCCGATGCTGGGCAAGGATCCGCAACCGGATCACATGCGCAAGTTCGTCATCACCAGCGAAGACAATGGCGGCGTACACATCAACTCCGGCATTCCCAACCGCGCGTTTTACCTGGCAGCCCGAGCGTTTGGCGGTTTCGCCTGGGAAAAGGCCGGACGCATTTGGTACGACACGCTGTGTGACGATCGCTTGAGCCAGGACGCAACGTTCGACGCGTTCGCGAAACTGACGATCGACCACGCTGACCGGCGCTTCGGCACCGAAGCAGCCGACACGGTGCAGCAAGCCTGGGCACAGGTCGGTATCGAATAATCCGAGGAGACCGTATGAAAACGCTACCCGAGCTGGATAAAGATTCCGTTTTGCGCGTATCTCGCCAGGGTGGCGTTGCAGCGATTCACAGCCTGAGCCGCCCACGGGAAATCGAATTTGCCCAGTGCGACATCAGCCAGCGTTCAAGGATCTGCTCGGTGCTTGAGGGTTGCCTGCCACTCGATAGCAGCGAATCGGGCCGTGGGGATCAGCGCTTCTACCAGATTGAAGTGCGCTATCAGTCCGGGGAAATGGTGTTGAAGGTGCCGGAGGATCGGGCGCCGGGGGAGCTGGTGAGTCTGTGGGACAAGGGAGAGCTTCTGTAAACGCTCTCCCCCCGCAATCAGGCTATTTCTCGACCGGCTGCATCTCGACAATCGTGCCGTTGGTGATCATCACCATTACGTACTTGTCGTTGATCTGCACCCACTGTGCCTGCTCGATCGGTGCTTTCAGACCTTTGGCTTTCCAGTTCTTCAGAGCCTTGTCTTCGCGCTGGTACATTTCCGGCGCGCGGTCGTTGACCTTCAGCTGGCGATCGCTGGTCGGCGATTGCACAGAGGGATCGCTGGAGGTTTGCGCCGCTTGAACAATGGGCGTGATCCCGGCAATGCCGGCGACGAGGGCCATGCTGGCGATTAGGGTTTTGCTGTTCATCGGTGAACCTCTTTCAGATAGGTAGTACCTGAACTCCGACTGCGCGGCGCGGGAAACATTCCTTGTTTTTTGCTGGAGGTGGCCGTAAGAGGCCTTGTCCATCAGACCGCCATCGCTGGCAACTCGAATCGTCGCACCGCAGCTCCCACAGGGTTGGTGTTACACCACAGTTTTTGACCTGAGCTCCACTCCCACAAGACTTGGCGGACGCTGATTCTCTGATCCCCACCGATCCCCTGTGGGAGCGAGCCTGCTCGCGAATACGCCGGCACATCCGCCATCGTTGCCAACTGACGGAAAGCCTTCGCGAGCAGGCTCGCTCCCACAAATGGACCAAGCACCGGAAGCATTGATCCGCCCCACGCATCAATCCATGCCAACAATGCAATTAACAGATTGTTACATCTGCGCCACCATCCACCTCAATAAAAACCGTGCGCCGCTTCTCCGTAGCGCACGTCATAAAAGCGGTGGAGTACTTTTCAATGACAGCCTCAATTCCTACCAACGGCTCGCGGGCCGGTGCCATCTTCCGGGTGACCTCGGGCAACTTCCTCGAACAGTTCGACTTCTTTCTGTTCGGCTTCTACGCCACGCAGATCGCGGCGGTGTTCTTCCCGGCGAGCAGTGAGTTCGCCTCCCTGATGATGACTTTCGCAGTATTCGGCGCAGGCTTCCTGATGCGTCCGCTCGGCGCCATTGTGCTCGGCGCGTACATCGATGACGTCGGCCGGCGCAAAGGTCTGATCGTCACCTTGTCGATCATGGCCAGCGGCACGATATTGATTGTGCTGGTGCCCGGATACGAAACCATTGGCCTGTTCGCTCCGGCGCTGGTGTTGATCGGGCGGTTGCTGCAAGGCTTCTCCGCCGGCGCGGAACTCGGTGGTGTTTCGGTGTATCTGTCCGAGATCGCCACGCCGGGCCGCAAAGGCTTTTTCACTGCTTGGCAGTCGGCCAGTCAGCAAGTGGCGATCATCGTTGCTGCCGCGCTGGGCTACGGTCTGAACCAGTGGATGGAGCCGCAAGCCGTGGCCGCCTGGGGCTGGCGCATTCCGTTTTTCGTCGGCTGCATGATCGTCCCGTTCATCTTCTTCCTGCGCCGCAACCTGGCGGAAACCGAAGAGTTCGCCGCGCGTAAACATCGCCCGAGCATGCGCGAAGTGTTCCGCACCCTCGGCCAGAATTGGGGCGTGGTGCTCGGCGGAATGCTGATGGTCGCGCTGACCACCACCGCGTTCTACCTGATCACCGTGTACGCGCCGACCTTCGGTAAAACCGTGCTGCACCTGAGCACTTCCGACGCGCTGCTGGTGACGCTGCTGGTGGGTGTGTCGAACTTCTTCTGGCTGCCGATTGGTGGTGCGTTGTCCGACCGTATCGGTCGTCGCCCAGTGCTCATAGGCATGGCCCTGCTGGCGCTGGCCACGACTTATCCAGCGCTGTCGTTCCTGGTGCAGGCGCCGAGCTTCACCAACATGCTGCTGTCGCTGCTGTGGCTGTCGTTCATCTATGGCTTGTACAACGGCGCTATGATTCCGGCGCTGACCGAAATCATGCCGGTGGAAGTGCGCGTCGCCGGTTTCTCCCTGGCCTACAGCCTGGCCACGGCGATCTTCGGCGGTTTCACCCCGGCGATGTCGACTTTCCTGATCCAGTACACCGGCGACAAAGCCGCGCCAGGTTATTGGATGAGCATCGGTGCGCTGTGCGCGCTGTGCGCCACGCTTTACCTGTACCGCCGTGCCGGTGGTCGTCTGCAACCTGTCGCGGCCTGAGGAAAACTCGCCATGAAAAAACTTTTTACTGTCACCGCCCTGCTCGCCGGTCTCGCATTCAACTTCGCGGCCCAAGCCGAAGAATTGAGCGTGATGACCTCCGGTGGCTTCACCGCCGCCTACAAGATCCTCGGGCCGAAATTCGCTGCCGCAACGGGCAACACGCTGACCACCAGCCTCGGCCCGTCGATGGGCAAGGCGCCGGAAGCGATCCCCAATCGTCTGGCGCGCGGCGAGCACGCCGACGTGGTGATCATGGTCGGTTACGCCCTTGATGAGCTGATCAAACAGGGCAAGGTCGACCCGGCGTCCCGCGTTGAACTGGCGGATTCGCGAATCGGTATGGTGGTGCGTGAAGGCGCGGCGAAACCGGACATCAGCAGCGTCGACGGCCTGAAGAAAACCCTGCTCGATGCGCAGTCAGTGGCCTACTCCGACAGCGCCAGCGGCGTGTATATCGAGCAGCAGCTGTTCAAGAAACTCGGCATCGAAGACCAGTTGAAACCGAAGGCGAAAATGATTGCCAGGATACCGGTCGGTTCGGTGGTCGCCACTGGCGACTATCAGTTGGGATTCCAGCAGGTCAGCGAATTGCTGCCGGTGCCGGGTGTGAGCTTCGTCGCGAAGATTCCGGAATCGGTGCAGTCGGTGACGCGTTTTGCCGCGGGCATCCCGGTCAAGGCCGAGCATCCGCAAGAAGCCAAGGCCCTGCTCGCCTACCTCGCGGCACCGGCCGCTCAGGCTGACGTGCAGGCCACCGGGCTGGATTCGGTCAAGCGTTGATCGTTGGCGGCTGGACGCGCATTTCCACGACCAGCCGCTCCAGTTCCAAAGCCGCCGGGGTCAACGTGCGATCCCGGCGCTTGATGATGCCGACACTGCGCATCACCTGCGGCTCAATCAGTGGCACCCGCGTCAGGATCGGATGTTCCGGCCCGGGCATCGCCATCAACGGCACCGCCGCCACGCCCAGCCCCGCCTCCACCAAGCCGATCATCGTCGTCACATGCCGCGTCTCGCAGATGCTCTGCCGCTGCGGCACCACCCCGCCCAAGGCCTGATCAAGCAGAAAGCGATTGCCCGAAGTCTTGTCCAGCGCAATGTAATCCTGCTGATAGAACTCGTCCCAACTGACGCTGCTGCGCCCGGCCAGTGGATGATCGCGGCGACAGGCGACAACGTAGCACTCCTGCACAAGCGGTTCGAACTCGACTTTGGCATCCTGCGTGCCGAGAAAACTCAAACCGAAATCCGCCTCGCCATTGACCACCGCACTCAACACATCGTGGGCGCTGGAATCGAGGACTTTGACCTTGATCCGTGGAAATTGCTGGTGATAGCGCGCGACCACGCGGGGCATGAAATAGTACGCCGCCGACGGCACGCAGGCGACGGTGACATGCCCCAAACGGGTCGAGGCGACTTCGCTGATGCCGAGCAAGGCAATGTCGAGATCATCCAGCAAGCGCTCGACGCTGGGCATGAAGCCGCGCCCGGCCTGCGTCAGGCTGACCTTGCGCGTGGTGCGCTCGAACAGTTTCACGCCAAGGGCGTCTTCGAGCTTTTCGATGCGCCGGCTCAGCGCCGGTTGCGACAGGCGCACGGTGTCGGCAGCCTTGCGAAAACTGCCCTGCTCGACCACCGCACGAAAGGCTTGCAAGTCGTTGAGGTCGAAGTTGATGGCCATGGCGTTTCCGGCAATTGATGCGCAGGGGTTATAAATGTAACCAGTTGATGCAAATTATTACAGAGCACATGAAGATCCGTCGTAGGAGCTGACGAGTGCAACGAGGCTGCGATCTTTTGGCGGTAACCGAAGATCAAAAGATCGCAGCCTCGTTGCACTCGTCAGCTCCTACAAGGATCGTTGGTGGATCTCAAATTGATTGAACCCTTATCCTTGTCACCCCCGCCGTACCCGTAGTCAGGAGTCGTTCCAATGCCCCATGAAGGCAATCTGTTGCAAGCCGCTGTCGTGTTTCTGTTCGCGGCCGTGCTCACCGTGCCTTTGGCCAAACGTCTGCAACTGGGCGCGGTGCTCGGTTATCTGTTTGCCGGGGTGATCATCGGCCCGTCGGTGCTCGGCCTGATCGGCAACCCGCAAAGCGTTGCGCATATCTCCGAGCTGGGCGTGGTGTTGCTGCTGTTCATCATCGGCCTGGAGCTTTCGCCGCGCCGCTTGTGGGTGATGCGTAAATCCGTGTTCGGCGTCGGTCTGGCGCAGGTGCTGTTGACCGCGTCGGTGATCGGCGTGCTGGCGCTGTCGGTGTTCGGCCAGCCGCTGAACAGCGCCATTGTGCTGGGCCTCGGTCTGGCGCTCTCCTCCACGGCGTTCGGCCTGCAAAGCCTCGCCGAACGCAAGGAACTGACCAGCCCCCACGGGCGTCTCGCGTTTGCGATTCTGCTGTTCCAGGACATCGCCGCGATTCCATTGATCGCCCTGGTGCCGATGCTCGCCGGCGTCGATCACCACACCAGCACCGCCGACGATATTCGTCACAGCTTGCAGGTGCTCGGCGGCATTGCCGTGGTGGTGATCGGCGGGCGGTATCTGCTGCGTCCGGTGTTCCGCGTGGTGGCGAAAACCGGGCTGCCGGAAGTGTCCACCGCCACCGCGTTGCTGGTGGTGATCGGCACGGCGTGGCTGATGGATCTGGTCGGTGTGTCGATGGCGTTGGGCGCGTTTCTCGCCGGTCTGCTGCTGGCGGATTCGGAATACCGGCATGAGCTGGAAGCGCAGATCGAACCGTTCAAGGGCCTGCTGCTCGGGCTGTTTTTCATCAGCGTCGGCATGGGCGCCAATCTCAGCCTGTTGTTGAGCGCGCCGATCACCGTGTTGGGACTGACTCTGCTGCTGATCGGTCTGAAATTGCCGCTGCTGTTCGTCGTCGGACGTCTGGCAGGAGGATTGAACAAAATCAGCGCAATTCGCCTCGGCATCGTCCTCGCTGCCGGCGGTGAGTTTGCGTTTGTGGTGTTCAAGATCGGCCGCGATCAAGGCCTGTTCGAGCCGCGTCTGTACGACCTGCTGGTGCTGACCATCACCCTGTCAATGGCGCTGACGCCGTTGTTGCTGTTGATCTGCGCACGGCTGGTCAGTCCGAAAGTACAGCCGGTGGAAGTGCCGGAGAAATTCCGCGAAATCGACACCGAAGCGCCACGCGTAGTGATTGCCGGCATGGGCAGGATGGGCCAGATCGTGGCGCGGATTCTGCGCGCGCAGAACATCAAGTTCGTTGCGCTGGACACCTCGGTGGAAACCATCGAACTGTCGCGCAGCTTCGGCGGTGTGCCAGTGTTCTACGGCGACCCGATGCGCCCGGAAATCCTTCACGCGGCGAAGGTTGGCGAAGCGGAATATTTTGTCATTGCCACGGACGATCCGGAGACCAACATCAAGACTGCCGAAGTGGTGCACAAGCTCTATCCGCACATGAAAATCATCGCCCGCGCGCGTAACCGTCAGCACGTGCATCGCCTGGTGGATGTCGGCGCGGAAGCGATTCGTGAGACCTATTATTCGAGCCTGGAAATGAGCCGGCGCACGCTGGTCGGCCTCGGTCTGACCCAAGCCCAGGCCGATGCGCGGATCAAGCGTTTCAAGCATCACGACGAACAGGTGCTGGAGGCGCAACACGCCGTCTACGACGACGCCGCCAAAGTCCTGCAGACCGCCCAGGAAGCCCGGGCGGAACTGGCCAAACTGTTTGAATCGGATCAGCTCGAAGAAGAAGCGCGCAAGTCCTGATCGTGCCTTGCGCAGATCCAACTGTGGGAGCGAGCCTGCTCGCGAAAGCGTCGTGTCAGTCACCCAATACTTCACTGACAGATTGCATTCGCGAGCAGGCTCGCTCCCACAGGGGATTGGGTCAGGCCCGTTCCAGCGCGGGGGCGGGCTCGACCGGCGCGACTGCAAACCGATCCGCCAGAAACGGCGTGATATCCAGCGGCAGCGGCTCGTCATTCACCAGTTTATCCAGCAACACACCGGTAATCGCCGAGGTCAGAATGCCGGTGCGGAAGTGCCCGCAAGCATTCAGATAACCCTCGACCTCACGCATCGGCCCGAGGATCGGCAATTCATCCGGTGAGCCCGGGCGCAGTCCCGCCCAGGTGCGCTTCAGATTGACGTCCACAAGCTCCGGCAGACAGCGCACCGCGCCCTGCACCAGCCCGGCGATTTCCGGGTAGGTGGTGGTGACGTCGAAGCCTTTGTCTTCGGTGGTGCTGCCGATAAGGATTTCGCCGTTGTCCTTTTGCGCCACGTAGCAATCGCTGGTAGTCAGGCAGCCGTTGAGGATTTTCGGCATGCGCTCGGTCAGCAGGATCTGCCCTTTCACCGGTTTCACCGGAATACGAATTCCCGTCGCCCACTCGCTCAAATCCGCCGCCCAGGCGCCGGCGGCGTTGATCAGCGTCTTGCAGTGAAACACCCCCGCCTCCGCTGTCTGCACACCAGTGACGCGAGTGCCGTGATGCAACACGCCGGTGACGTTGGTGTTGACGAAGATGTCGACGCCGTTCTGCCGTGCGCCTTCCATGTAGGCGTCAGCGAGGCGGAACGGGCTGACCTGATGGTCGCAGAGAAACTCCAGCGCCCCGCGCGCCTCATGGCTGACACTCGGTTCAGCCGCGCGCAACGCCGCCTGATCGAGCCAGCGCACCTGATCGGCCAGATGCGGAATGCAGCCGACGATGTGCTCGGCGTAGAGCCGATCTTCGTCGTCATAGATCACGAATTTCAATCCGGTCTTCTCGAACTTGCAATCCATGCCGTGATTGTCTTTCAGCTCGCGGTGCAGCGCCGGGTACAGCGCGTTGGACTGCAAGGCAAAATCGAAAAACGACGCCGGCAAGATATGCGGCGTACTGGCGTCCACCGCCACCGCTGCGCCCTGGGTTTCGCGCTTGCGGTTGGCCGACATCATGCGAAAGAAAATCACCCCGCAGCCGAGGCCGACCGACTCGCCGATCGCCCATAAACCTCCCGCCGAAGCACGGGTCGCATTGCCGGGGCGCTTGGCGTCGATCAATGCCACCTTGAGATCTTTGCGTTTGGACAATTGGTAGGCGCAGGAGGCGCCGATCACGCCGCCACCGGCAATGACCACGTCGTAGAACTTACTCATGGCAAGCGCCCTCCGTGCCGAGAGACTGGAACGCGGAAAACGGCACCGGATCGATTGGAAAGCGCGGGCGCAGCCAACCGACATCCTGACGTCCGGTGGCCTGGCGCAAGCGATCGCTGCAATAGCCGACGCACATCCGCCCCTGACAATCGCCCATGCTCACGCGGGTGCGCATTTTCAGGCTGGCGATGTCTTGCACACCCTGCTCCAGCGCCAGATCGATGTCGGCGCGGGTCGCATGTTCGCAGCGGCAGATCACCGTGTCGGCTGCGGGCAAAGCAGTCTGACCTACGCCGCGCTCGGTGTAGCGATCCACCGCCGCACGAAAGCGCACGATGGCTCTGAACTTGCTCGCGTAGCGGTCACGGCGCACCCGAGCCAGCTCGGCGTCGAGCACACCGCGTTGCAGCAGGATCGAAGTGGCGGCGATCTTGCCCGCCAGCATCGCCGCTTCACCGCCGCGGATCCCGCCCATGTCGCCGGCCAGATGCACATGCGCCACGCTGCTTTGCTGCCAGACATTGGCGTGGGCACGCAGGTAGCCATCGGCGCTGAAGCCGTGATCAAGGCACATCTGCTGGCTCAATTGCGTGCGCGGAATAAAACCGTAACCGACCGCCAGCGTCTGCGCTTCGAAACGCTCCACCCGCGACAGATCCGCCTCCCACGTCGACGAATACGGCGCGACGCTGACGCTTTTCAATTCGCCCTCGCCGTGGGCTTCGACCACGCCCCAGCCGTAGTTCATCGGGATACCGTGCAACTTGAGGTAAGCGAGCATGCTCAAGCCGTCGAGGAACAGCTGCGGCTTGTTCAGCAGCGCCAGACTCTCGCGGGCGATCTTGCCGAATGCGCAAGCCTCATAGACGCCGGCGACGCGCACGCCAGACGCATGTAACTGGGTCGCGACAAGCGGCAGCAACGGCCCAGTGCCGGCGATGATCACCGGCCCTTGCGGCTTGACCACGCCACTCTTGATCTGCAACTGCAGGCCGCCGAGCAGGATCACTCCCGGCAACGTCCAGCCGGGAAACGGTACGCTGCGTTCATGGCAACCGGCGGCCAGCAGCAGTTGCGGATAAGCGATCTCGTGCAGCTGTTCATCGCCATCGAGCACCACCACTGCGCGGGTGCCTTCAGCGCCGACCACGCGATGGTTGAGGCGTACGTCGATCAGCCCTGACTGCTGCTGAAATTCGCCGTGCAGTTTGTCCAGTGCTTCGGAATAACGCGGCCCGAGATAATCCAGTTGCACACCATCACGCAGCGGCCCGCGATAGACCACGCCGCCGAGGCGCGAAGCCTCTTCGAGCAAGGTGCAGCGCACGCCGTGGCGCGCCAGTTCGATGGCCGCCGCCATCCCCGCCGGCCCGCCGCCAACGATCAACGGTTGCAGGCTCATACAACCTCCTGCGCGACGACGCGGTTGACTCGGGTTTCGATCTGCATACCGTCGCGGACCACGGTCTGGCAGGCGCGGCGTTTGTGCCGACCGTTGATTTTCACCAGGCAGCACTGGCACACGCCCATGCCGCAATAGGCGCCGCTGATCTGATCGTGATCGTTGCGTGCAACCTGGCGCACGCCGAGGGACTGGATGACGCTGAGAACGGTTTCGCCGATGGCGGCGCTGACCGCTTGACCGTTGATGTGCACGGTCATGTCCGCCTGCACCAAGGGCTGGATATCGAAGGTTCTTTCTAGGCAGTTCATTTACGGTGTTCGTCCGTGAAGATTCAGTTGAGGTTGTGACAGCTCCTTGCTGCACTACGCCTCGTCGACGCTTTTCTTGCTGTGTTTTAACGTCGACGCGGATGCTTCGTCAGCGCAACAAGGTGCGCGACAAGCACTGTAGCTCATACCTCAGCAAAGACCTGGATCATTTACGGTAGGCGAGATCGCCAGGGGAAATATTGATCCAGGCCAGTGAAAATGGCGGGATGGAAACGGTTAGTTGGAGAAGACGTACTGGCCTTTGATCTTCTTTGCGCCGATCAATGCCAGGTCCGGAAACAGCAGCGATTTGACCCACGCCGCGTAGAGCACCATGGCCAGAATGAAGACTGCACCGAGCACAGTCGACACAGGCTCTTCGCTGAAGCCTACGAATTCACGAGGAATCTGGCTGATCGTGAAAGTGATATAGATCGTGTAAACCACTGCGGCTCCCTTGTAGAAGCCCCACGCAAACAAGAACGGGATCACGCCGACAATCGACACCATGAGCAGCGCCATGGCGATGCCGCCGTCATTGATCTGAAGCAGTCCGGCAATCGTTCCCAGCAGCCCCATAATGCCCATCAGCGTCACCAGCACATTGACTTTGACCAAATGCCGTTTTCTGAGGAACGGATCCGGGTACGCGCCGATCCAGGTCGCTAATACTCGATCCTTCACGCTGCCCCCCGCCAGGGCATTGAAGGTTTCCGCCCGGGCATGTCCGGCAGCGAGCATTGCGCCAACTTGGCGTTTGATTTCCTTCTTGTCCAACTGATCATCCTTAAAAGAGATAAAGCGGACCGCCCGCTTTGCCCGGGGATTTTCGCTGTTGACCGCGCAGAAAGCAAAAAGCCGCTTTCACCCGAAGATGAAAGCGGCAGAGGCATCCTGCCTCAGAGGGATCAGTGCACGAACAGGGCGATCAGGATGATGATCGGGATCGGTACGCCGAGGAAGAACAGCAGTAATGAGCGCATGGTGACTCTCCTTTTTAACGGACCGGAGTGGTAGTGGTGTAGGTGTCGACTTCAACGTACTCGACCGCATCGCGACGACGACCGCCGAAGGTGGCTGCGAGGCTGGCAAAGAACGCACCGGCCAGCAGCGCGACGAACATCCACAGCGAGGTGTAGGCAGCGACTTTCGCGGCGGTGTCGGCAGCTTGCTGGGCTTTCAGTTTCGCGTCGGCGATGGCTTTCTGGGTGTTGGCGTAGATTTCGTCGACACGACGTTCAGCATCGGCCTGGCTCAGGTTGGTACGTTGCGACACCAGTTGTGCGAGGTAGGTGCGGTCTTCGGCGCTGAGCTGACCGTTGGCCAGGCTCTGGGCGAAGATGCGGGTCACGGTGCCGCGTGCGGCGTCATCGCTGACGGCTGCCGGACGGTCGTCACGGAACAGGCTGTCGACGAAGTAGCCGTACTGATCGCTGTCAGTATTGGCTGCGGCAGAACCGGCAGCCTGGCTCATGGCACCGGCAGCACCGCCGACGACGTTAGCCCCAGCCTGCACACCGCCGCTGACGACGCTGCTGACCGAACCGACCACCAGCACAGCGGTGACCAGCGTGGCGACGCACCAGGCGAGGAAGCCGTGGGCGGTGTCGCGGAAGTAGACTTCGTCACCGTGCATGTTCGCCCATTTCACCCGCAGACGACCGGCAATGTAGCCGCCCATGCCGGAAGCAATGATCTGCGTCACAGCCAGCCAGACAATCGTCGAAATGCCCAGGCCCTTGGCGGTGACGCCCTCTCCGGCCCACGGTGAAACAGCCGAGAAGCCCAGACCGAAACCGAGCAGCACGAGAATCATCGACAGCGCAGCGGCCGCCGCAGCACCGGCGAAAATCGCGCCCCAGGACACGCCTGAGACGCTGCTCGACTCTTCCACGGCAGGATAATAGCCATCAGGGGATCTATTCATTGTTGTACTGCTCCAGGCATGAAAAATGGTGTTACAACTCGTCAGGTGAGGAATTGCAGTGACCGTGCCAGTTACAGAAACTAAATAAACCCTTTATTTTCAACACGTTAGAAAGTTTGAACTTCGCTGATCCGTGCAATTTGCAATAAACCGTCAGCGCCTGCGGGTTTTCTGCATTGATGAATGACTGCCAAATCCGATCAGTTCCGATTCACCGTCGCAACGAAGATGAAAGTTAATTTAAAGCGTCACGGTAAATTCTTGGCAAAATGCTGCCATTCCGTTTGAACCGATCAGCAGGCCTGCCTATGACTCGTATCTTGACCATCGAAGACGACGCCGTGACCGCGCGGGAAATCGTTGCCGAACTCAGCAGCCACGGGCTGGACGTCGACTGGGTCGACAATGGCCGCGAAGGTCTGGACCGTGCCGTCAGCGGTAACTACGACCTGATCACCCTCGATCGCATGTTGCCCGAGCTGGATGGTCTGGCCATCGTCACCACCCTGCGCACCATGGGCGTGGCGACGCCGATTCTGATGATCAGCGCCCTCTCCGATGTCGATGAGCGCGTGCGCGGTTTGCGCGCCGGTGGCGATGACTACCTGACCAAACCGTTCGCCACCGATGAAATGGCCGCGCGGGTTGAGGTTTTGCTGCGCCGGCAGAACAGCGTCGCCACCCAGGCCACGACGTTAAACGTCGCTGACCTCGAACTCGACCTGATCAGCCATGAAGCCCGCCGCGCCGGGCAGGTGCTGACGCTGTTGCCCACCGAATACAAACTGCTCGAGTTCCTGATGCGCAACAGCGGCCAGATTCTCTCGCGGATGATGATTTTCGAAGAGGTCTGGGGTTATCACTTCGACCCGGGCACCAACCTGATCGACGTGCACATCGGCCGTCTGCGCAAGAAGATCGACGCAGCCGGCAACGTTCCGCTGATCCGCACGGTACGGGGCTCCGGCTATGTCATTGCCGAACCCGTCTGACGGCTGGCGCTCGTCCAGCAGCCGCTTGCTGGCGCTGTACAGCTCGCTGTTCGTGGCGTGGAGCGCGATCCTCATGGGGGTCATGTACTACGAGGTATCCGGCTACCTCGACAAACTGGCCAAACATTCGTTGATGCAACGCCAGCACCTGTTTTCGCACTTTCGCGGCGAGCAACTCGAAGACGCCCTCGCCGCCAGCATGACCTTCGATATTCGTGGTATCGACGCCTATGGTCTGTTCAGCGCTGACGGCGTTTACCTGGGCGGCGCACTTCAGCAAATTCCCGAAGGACTGCCGCTCGACGGCAAGATCCATATGCTCGCCGAGTGCGCCGATTCCGATGACCCGACCCTGCCGAGCGACAGCTGCGATGCCGTGGCCACCCAGACTCGCGACGGTCGCTGGCTGGTGCTGCTGCGTGACAACGGCTCGCTGTTCGCGGTGACGCGGATCATCTTGCACGCGTTGTTCTGGGGCGTGTCGCTGACGATCATTCCCGGGGTCGCCGGTTGGCACCTGCTGCGGCGTCGACCGTTGCAGCGCATCCGCGCGATCCAGAACAGCGCCCAGGCCATCGTTGCCGGCGACCTGACGCACCGCTTGCCGCTGTCCAATCGCCGCGATGAACTGGACATGCTCGCCGCCATCGTCAACGCCATGCTTGAGCGCATCGAGCGCTTGATGAACGAGGTCAAAGGCGTCTGCGACAACATCGCCCACGACTTGCGCACTCCCCTGACCCGCTTGCGCGCGCAGTTGTATCGCATGCAGCAACAGGCCGGCGAAGGTTCGCAGGAAGCGGCGCAACTGGATCTGGTACTGGCTGAGGCGGACACGCTGATGGCGCGCTTTCGCGGCTTGCTGCGGATTTCCGAACTGGAAGATCGCCAGCGCCGCTCAGGTTTCGTCGAACTTGATCCGGTGCGTTTGCTGGAGGAATTGCACGAGTTCTATCTGCCGCTGGCCGAGGAAGGCGATCTGCGCTTTCAGTTGAACATGCCGGAGACACTGCCGCCGCTCAATGGCGACCGCGCGCTGCTGTTCGAAGCGCTGGCGAATCTGCTGAGCAACTCGATCAAATTCACCCCGCCCGGCGGCACGGTGATGTTGCGTGGGGTCAATGCGAATGGGCAGACGCGGATCGAGGTTCACGACTCAGGACCGGGGATTCCCGAGGCGGAACGTGAGGCGGTGTTCCAGCGTTTCTATCGCACCGAGGGCGGCCAGCCACAAAGTGGTTTTGGACTGGGGCTGTCGATCGTCGCGGCGATTGTCAGCTTGCATGGCTTCAGTCTTGAAGTCGGCAGCAGCGATCTGGGCGGGGCGAAACTGGTGCTGGATTGTCGGCAGAGTTTGATCAGCCAGGCCTGAGGGAATGCAATCCACCCTGTGGGAGCGAGCCTGCTCGCGAATGCGGTGGTTCAGTCACAGCAATGTTGACTGACCTGACGCCTTCGCGAGCAGGCTCGCTCCCACAGGAAGTCCCATGCTTCATAGGCGCTGTGTGAATCAATCAGGTCGGGTAGTTCGCCCGCAAGGCTTCGAGCCCGCCCTGGTAGATGCCATTGAACAACGCCACCACTTCTTCATCGCTCACGCCGAGCGCATTGAAGCGCCCCGACCACGTCACACGCGAGCCCTGCCCCTGGGCTTCAACCTTGATCGTCGCCAGATAATCGCTGGCCGGAAACGGTGCCTGTTCAATCGAATAGCTGTAGGTTTTTGCGGCGTTATCGAATGTCTGCAGACGTTCGACGACCACACCCCCGTCAGCAGTTTTCAGCGTGCGCACCCGCCCGCCTTCGCTCAGTTCACTGTTGGTAATTAAAGGCAGCCAGTCCGGCAGCGTGTTGAAGCCGCCGATCAATTGCCAGACCTGATCGGCCGAGGCCGGGATGTCGATGGTTGCGGATGCAGTTGGCATAAAACCTCTCTTTTGGAAAATTCAGATCGTCAGGCTGTCGACCACACCGCCATCGACGCGCAACGCCGCGCCTGTGGTGGCCGAGGACAGCGGTGAAGCAATGTAGGTGACCAGATGCGCCACCTCCGCAACATCCGCTACGCGCTGGATGATCGAGGTCGGACGGGCTTTGCGCACAAAGGCGTCGGCTTCGTCACGCAGGTCGCGCCCGGATGCGGCGGCCGCGTCCTTGAGCATGTCCTGCAGGCCATCGGTGAAAGTCGGCCCCGGCAGGATCGCATTGACCGTGACCCCGGTACCAGCCAGACGTTTGGCCAGGCCGTGGGACACCGCGAGGTTGGCGCTTTTGGTCACGCCGTAATTGAGCATGTCAGCCGGCGTCGCCACGCCGGATTCCGATGACAGAAAGATCACCCGTCCCCAACCCTGCTCGACCATCGCCGGCACGTAATGCCGCGCCAGACGCACGCCGGAAATCACGTTGACCTCGTAGAAGCGCGTCCACTCGCTGTCGGGTGTCTCGAAGAAATCGACGTCGTTGAAGATGCCGAGGTTGTTGACCAGAATGTCCGCGCGCGGTTCGGCGGCGAAAAGCTTTTCCGCGCCCTCGGCCGTGCCCAGATCGGCGGTCAGGCTACGCAGTTGCGCCTCCGGCACGGCTTGGCGAATGCTCGACAGCGCTTGCTCGACCTTGGCCGTGTCACGACCGACCACCACGACCGTCGCCCCGGCTTCGGCCAGCGACTGGCTGATGCCCAGGCCGATGCCGCCGGTACTGCCGCTGACAATGGCCAGTTTTCCACTCAGATCGATCTTCATGCGTTTACCTCATCGGTGGGCAAGGGATCTCGCCGGACGGTCGATGCCTGTTAAGGGCTCGAACTCGGCGGCGATTTCAGAAGCATGGATCAGCGTAGTTGCGATATTGCCGGCATGGTTGAGCTGCCGACCGGTGACGGGGATGTTGTTTGATCGACGATCCCCTGTGTCTGGCAGACCGTAGCCCCTCACCCTAGCCCTCTCCCGGGGGAGAGGGAACCGATCGAGTTGTGCTGAGTTTGCCCTCGACCTGAAAGACCATAGCGATTATGGATTCAGAGAAGACCTTTCACGTCGGCGTATTACCTGAATATCCCCCGGTCAGTCCCCTCTCCCTCCGGGAGAGGGCTAGGGTGAGGGGAATTTCGGAACAGATCAGATTTCCGTCAGACGAAGCAGACCATCGGCGCCGACCCTGACGCTAATCGCATCGTAACTGGCCAACGTCGCATGCGCCGTTTCGATCGGGTGCTGGTGCGTGGTGGTGATGATCATCAACGCCGCGCCCGCCGCTTCCGCAGCCTGAATACCAACCGTGGCGTCTTCAAAAATCAGACAGTCTGCCGGCTCGACACCGAGCTTTTTCGCCGCCAAAAGATAACCCGAAGGATCAGGCTTGCCAGCCTTCACATCTTCCGCCGTTATCATTACCGCCGGCTCGGGAATCCCCGCCGCCGCCATCCGCCGCAACGCCAGATCGCGAGGCGCCGACGTCACCATCGCCCAACGATTTTTCGGCAGCGCGTTGAGAAAGGCTGCCGCCGCAGGAATCTCGACAATGCCTTCAACGTCATTGATTTCCGCTGCGGTGATGAACGCCGCTTGTTCCTCGGCATCCAGCCCCGGCAGATTCAGCCGGGTGATGGTGTCGATCGCCCGCGCGCCATGGATGGTCGGCAAAAACGTCGCGACATCAACGCCATGGCGCACCGCCCACGCTGACCAGATGCGCTCGGCGGCAGCGATGGAGTTAAGGACGGTGCCGTCCATGTCGAACAGGAACGCGCCGAACGCGCGATCAAAAACCGATGCTTGTGCAGACAAAAGAACAAATCCTCTGACAGTTGGCCGGGCAGCCTGGCCCGGCAATGTAGCACTTGTCAGTGCAACTGCGGCGCTTTGGATTTGAACGCACTTTCCACACAGTCGAGCAACTGTCCGATCGCCCACGGCTTCTTGATGAACGCTACCGAATGCTTGACCCCGGAGGTCTCGGGCGTTTCATAGCCGGACATGACCATCACCGGCTTGTCCGGCCAGCGGTCGCCGAACAGATTGGCCAGGTCCGCGCCGTTAAGCGTGCCGGGCATGGTGATGTCGGTCAGCAGCAGCGCAACGTCGGCTGCATGTTTTTCCAGATACAGTGAGGCGGCGTCGGCGCTGGTTTGCGGTTCGACCTTGAACCCTTCCTCCTGGAGAATTTCGCAAAGGAACTCCAGAATCAACGGATCGTCCTCGACAACCAGAATCAACCCGCCAGGAAGGTGCGCGCTCGACGTAGGTGTAGGGCACATGAACAGCACTCCCCCGAATTACATTTTTGATAAGCGGTTTGAATCCGCTGCTTATCAGGTATGAGCAGCGCGCCTTGTAGAAATTCACTTTTGATACAGCAGATTTCGCCAAGGTGTTGTTTTTCGAAGCGCAGCGCCCGTCTGAAACCTTCATTTGTGGTTAAAATGCCGGCCCTTTGAACGGCCGAACCGTAATCCATGACCCCTGAAGCCCTCGCCACCCTCCACGCCCAATTGCTGCCCGCACTGGCGGCGGCACCCAGCGAAACCCGTCGTTTGCTTCACGGGCGCGGACGCTGCTGGCCGGGGCTGGAGCAACTGACCGTGGACTGGTTGAAGGGTGTGGTGCTGGTGTCGCTGTTCAAGGAACCGGCGCCTGAGCAACTGCAGGATCTGCGGGATTTACTGCTGCGACTCGCCGCCTCGGCCGAATGGCAGCAGTCCGGCGCGTACACTTTGCTGATCCAGCACCGTTACCTGCCGCAAAGCACGGCCGAATGGCTGATCGGCGAGGAAATCGAGGAAATGACCATCATCGAAGGTGGCTTGCAGTTCCGCGTCGACTTGGGACGCAAGCAGAACACCGGGCTGTTTCTCGACATGCGCTACGGACGTAACTGGGTGCGCGAACAAGCGGCGGGCAAGCGGGTGTTGAACCTGTTCGCCTACACCTGCGGTTTTTCCGTAGCGGCAATCGAGGGCGGCGCCAGCCATGTGGTCAACCTCGATATGTCCCGCGCCGCGCTGAGCCGAGGTCGCGACAATCACCGCCTGAACGGCCACGACCTGAGCAAGGTCAGCTTTCTCGGTCACGACCTGTTCAAATCCTGGGGCAAAGTGATCAACAGCGGCCCGTACGATCTGGTGATCATCGACCCGCCGTCGTTTCAGAAAGGCAGCTTTTTGCTGACCAAGGACTATCAACGAGTGTTGCGCCGCTTGCCGGAACTGCTAACCGCGCAAGGCACCGTGCTGGCGTGCATGAACGACCCGTCGTTCGGTTCCGACTTTCTCATTGATGGCGTGACCCAGGAAGCGCCGAGCCTGCGCTTCGATCATCGGCTGGACAATCCGCCGGAGTTTACCGATATCGATCCAGAGAGCGGCCTGAAAGCCCTCGTCTTCCAGCGCATCAGCTGAAACACCAGGGCCGCCTCTGTGGGAGCGAGCCTGCTCGCGAAAGCGGCACATCAGACAAAAATTTGCTGACTGATACACCGCTATCGCAAGCAGGCTCACTCCCACACAAGTTCTGCGTTGATCAAAAAGCCGTCGGCCGCAGCACCAGCGCAAACAACTCACCATGCCCGGTGACATTGAGTTTGTGATAGAGATTGCGCCGATGCACCTTCACGGTCTCCGGCGAAATTCCCATCTGCTGGGCCATCGCCTTGCTGGAAAAGCCCTGCAGGATCAGGCGCGCCGTGTCGATCTCGCGTGCGGTCAGCCGGGCATCGAAACGGTCCAGCAGCGTCGCCAGATCACCCACCACCGCTTCGGCCACCGGCCCTTGCGGCGGCAGCAACTGCATGTGGCGATGCATCGCCGCCAATACCCAGTCACGAACGCACAACAGTCGGCCATGCTCGGCCATGCCAAACGCGCTCGAGCGGCCCAGGGACAAGCCGAGTACCGCGCCTTCGACGTTGATCACAAACTGCAGTTCATCCTCGCCCACCACGGCACGAAAGTAGCTCTGGTAGTACTCGCTGTGCAGAAACTGGTCCGGCGCAACGGACGCCAGGCTGTGCAGGCCGTCGCTGATCCCGCTGACGGCGGCTTGATAGAACGGATCTAGCAGGTACATGCCGGCGGTATAGCCGGCCAGCTCTTGCTGATCGTCGGCATAGCCCTTGCTGTCGAAGTCGATCAACAAATGCGGCGGCTGGCCGGCCTGCATCAGCGCGACGAGGGCATTGTCCAGCGGCACCAGCAGGCGCAGGGTGTCGACCAGCGCGCGCCAGAAACCGTCCTGCCCGAGGTGGGAAAATACCCGTGCCAGACTCTGATGCACCGGCAATTCCTGCAACAACGCGTCCACGCTCTACCCCTTTCGAGTAACCCATGATGGGAATGGGGCTGGTGTGACCGGCCCGTTAGCCTGACCACTCCAGTTCATCACCGGCCTGCGACAGGCCAGGAGTGCCGCATCATGCGTCGTCACCGTGGATCTATCAACCCGGGCCTGCTGGCCTGTTTTTGTCTCTCCTCGGCCGCCATGGCAGCCGACGTGCCGAGCGTGCATGTCTACAACTGGTACGACTACATCGGGCCGAACACGCTGCACGACTTCCAGCGCGACAGCGGCATCCGGCCGGTGTACGACACCTTCGACAGCGCCGAAGTGCTCGAAGGCAAACTGATGACCAGCCGCAGCGGCTACGACGTTGTCGTGGCGAGCAACTTCAGCCTGCCGACCCTGATCAAGGCCGGCGCCCTCGCCCCATTGCCTCGCGATCAACTGCCAGGCTGGCAGAATCTCGACCCCGATCTGTTGAAGAAACTCGCGGTCAACGATCCGGGCAATCAATACGCCGTGCCTTACCTGTGGGGCACCAACGGCATCGGCTACAACGTCGACAAAGTTCGCGCCGCGCTGGGTGACAAAGCGCCGGTGGATTCCTGGGAGTTGCTGTTCAACGAAGCCAATCTGGCCAAACTGGCCGAGTGCGGCGTGGCGATGCTCGATTCGCCGTCGGAAATGCTGCCGGTCGCCCTGCATTACCTGGGCTTGCCGCCGAACAGCACCAACCCCGAAGACTACAAAAAAGCCGAAGCACTGCTGCTCAAGCTGCGTCCGCACATCGCCCACTTCAACTCCTCGAAATTCATCAGCGATCTGTCCAACGGCAACATTTGCGTGGCGGTTGGCTGGTCCGGGGCGATGCTCGAAGCCAAGACCAACGCCGAGCAGGCCAACAACGGCGTGAAAATCGCCTACAGCCTGCCAAAGGAAGGCGCGCCAGTCTGGTTCGATACCTTGGTGCTGCTCAAGGACGCCCCCAATCGCGCCCAAGGCCTGGCGTTTATCGATTACCTGCTGCGACCGGAGGTGATCGCGCCGGTCAGTGATCACCTGTCGTACCCGAACGGCAATCGCGCCGCGACAGCGCTGGTGGCACAAGCAACTCGCGACAACCCGGCGGTCTACCCGTCCCCTGCCGCCATGGCCACCCTCTACACCCTCGAACCCTTGCCCAAAGCCGTCGAACGCGTGCGTACGCGGGTGTGGAGCAAGGTCAAGAACGGCCAGTAACCCGCGCAAGAAATCTGCCTGCCTCATCCGAGCGGTAAGCCGCCCGACCTTTTTGAATGAAGAGACTGAATCTTATGAATCCGCGTGCCCGTGATATCGATATCCTCATTGGCCAGATGCAACCCGGCCCGCTCAACGCCATTACCGATGTGCCGGGGGTGCGCGTCGGTCACAGCAATGTACGTGGTCGCAGCAGCAGCGGCCGTGACATCTGCACCGGCGTCACGCTGATCGAGCCGCGCCCCGGCTCGACCAGCCAGCAACCGTGCTTTGCCGGCGTGCATGTACTCAATGGCAACGGTGATGCGACCGGCCTGGAATGGATTCGCGAGGCCGGTCTGCTGACCAGTCCGATTGCCTTTACCAACACCCACAGCCTGGGTGTGGTGCGGGATGCGCTGATTGTGCTGGACCGTGAGCAACAGCCGGATGACGGGCGGCTTTACTGGAATATGCCGGTGGTGCTGGAGACCTTCGATGGACTGCTCAATGACATCAACGGCTTTCACGTCAAACCCGAGCATGTCGCCGAGGCGCTGAACGTCGCCGTTGATGGGCCGGTGCTCGAAGGTGCAGTGGGTGGTGGCAGCGGCATGATCTGCCATGAGTTCAAGGGCGGTATCGGCACCGCATCGCGCCGTTTGAGTGCTGCCCAGGGAGGCTGGACCGTTGGCGCGATCGTGCAGGCCAACCACGGCATTCGCAGTGAATTACGCGTCGATGGTTACCCGGTCGGGCGCTATATGGAACAGAAGGATTCACCGTTCCTGCGGGCAGCGCTGCCGCACCCGGGCATGGGCTCGATCGTCGTCTGCCTGGCGACTGATGCGCCGCTGCTGCCCCATCAATGCACGCGTCTGGCCCAGCGTGCCAGCCTGGGTCTGGCGCGTACCGGCGGCGGTAACGAAGACCACAGCGGCGACATCTTCATTGCCTTCGCCACTGGCAATGATCACGTCCCGCCTGCGGCTTACGAGGCTAAACGCGCAGCCACCTGCGACGGTTTGCGCATGGTCAACAACGACCACATCAGCGAGCTGTTCCTGGCCGCGACCGAAGCCGTTGAAGAAGCGATCATCAATTCCCTGCTCGCTAGCGACAGCAGCGAGGGCAACGGCCATTCGGTGCCGGGCCTGGATGGGCAGACGCTTCTGGCGGCGCTGAAAAAATCCGGTTGGCCGGGATCGCGTCCGGCATGAACCGGCATTGTGCAAGGACGACTGGCGGTACTTGAGTCGTCCGTTGCACGCTCCTAGGATGAAGCTACGCGGTGACTGGATTGATCCGGCGCTGCGTAGGCGTGGGTGTTCTGAACCCCAATCAAGCCCACGCCTTGCTTCACACGCCTCTTGAGCCTCACGGGCTCTACTTCCTCCCCATCAAGAGCTTTGAGGCTCTTTTTTTGTCTGCGTATTTCAGTTCTCGGCGAGACCTTCGGCGCGAATCGAACGCCATGCCGCTTGCGCGAGCACTTCGCGATAGGCACTCGGGCTGCCTTTCACTCGCCCTGCCAGCCAGGCTCGGCAGTAGCTGTCCGCTTGGCCAATGATCAGCGATGGCAGCAGCTCGGCAGGCAAATCCTGAAGTTCGGCGGCGCGACCCGATTGCGTCAGCCATTGGCGCAGACGCAGGTTGCGCGTCTTGTTGCGCTCGGCCAGCTCGTCCTTGAACGGGCCTTTGGTCACGGCGAACCGCGCGTGGTACTGGAAACGCGCCCACTGCGGCTGTTGCTCGACCCAGTCGACATAGCTGAAGACCAGCGCCTGCACGCCTTTTTCAGTGGTATCGGCCGCGTCCAGATACGCATCACGCAAACGCGCCTGATCCTCCAGCGCGGTGAAAAACAGCGCCGCGACCAGCCCTTCCTTGTTGCCGAAATGGTGATAGATCGCGCCGACGCTGGTGTCGCATTCGGCGCGGATCATTTCGATGGTGGTGGCCTCGATCCCCTGTTCGTTGAACAGGCTCAGGGCCTTGCGAAAGATATCGCGTTTGAGTTCGGCGCGGCGGCCGGGGTAGCTGCGTTCCAGTAGATCGGCGGTGTCCATGCTGCTCGGGTCCAAAAACGGTGGTTGATAAAGGGCGTCACGTGCCCGTGAACAAATCGCGCCTAGGTTGACAGATTTGCCGTTAACAGAATACCGTTCCGTTACAGAACAATATTCTGTAACGGAACATCATTCTGCAAACTACCCAGCGAGGCTTCCCATGAGTCAATCTCTCAGCATGTTCAACAGCGTCGGCCCGGATGCATTCAGCAAAATGGCCTGCCAGTTCGCCCCGTACTTCAGCAGCATCAATCCACTGATTTCCGAGTTGCGCCCGAATGCCGCCACCGTGCACGTGCCGTTTCGCAAGGAAATCACCAACCATCTCGGCACGGTGCACGCGATCGCCATGTGCAACGCGGCAGAACTGGCCGGCGGAATGATGACCGACGTGTCGATCCCGGCCGGCGCGCGCTGGATTCCCAAAGGCATGACCGTGGAATATCTGGCCAAGGCGAAAACCGACGTCACCGCTGTGGCTAGCGCTGAAGGTGTGGATTGGCAAAGCGATGGCGACAAGGTGGTCAACGTCGACATTCACGATGCCGAGGGCAAAAAAGTCTTCACCGCGCGCATCACCATGAACGTCAAGCTCGGTTGAGAAGCAGGCGCAAAAAAGCCCTTGCCGCGGGATGCGCAGCAAGGGCTTTTGATTGGCCGACGATCAGTGCAGGGTCAGGCGCTGACGGACGAATTCTTCTACGTGGCGGCTGGTCTGGTCCAGATGGCGATCGCGTTGTTTTTCCGCATCGAGCATCGCGCGCTTGCCGTTCTTCTGCAGCAGATAGGTGTGAATCTGCTGCACTTCCAGCGAGCGATAGATCGGCGTGGTGTCGATGAACCCGCGCAGGCCGTTGCTGCGGTAATGCCGCGTACTCATCAGCACCTGGGTTTCGCGCTGGCCGATCACTTCAAAACCCAGTGCCTCGAAATACGGTACCTTGCCAATGCTGCAGGCCAGTTCCGCATGCGGGTAGCGCCCGACCATGTCCGCGAGCATCGCCCGCGCCACACCCTGACGCCGATGACCTTCACGCACCGCCATGTACGCGACGCTGCACGCCTCCCAATCGCCCTGCACCGGTAGACAGATGAGAAATCCGATGACTTGCTCCGGGTCTTCTTCGTTTGTGGCCACCAGCAATTCCACCTCGGTGCCCTTCTGCCCGTTCAACGCCTCGAGATACAGATGCACCTCATAACCGACCGCGTACTGATAAACGTTGTACAGCAGATTGCTCGGGCCGAGGCCGACCGCACTGATGTCGGTCAGGTAATCGACGACCATTTGCAGGATCTGGCTGTTGACGCTTTCCGGGCATGGGGAGGTGTAGTGGGTGATGCGTGGCATGGGCAAACTCCGGCGATAAAAAACGTTGCCGATGATCAGAGCCGTCGACGAACCGCGACATCATACCGTGCCGGATCTATTGAACCGTCACTGTTGTGGCGCCACCACCCTGAATTTGATGTTGATGTCCCTCGACACCACGCTGTCAGCCCACTCTCCTGCGCCGAGGCCGAACTCCTCACGGTTGAGCACCAGCTCACCGTCGAAGATGCCGATGGCGTTGTCCGGTTTCAATTCCACCGGCACCTCGACCTCGCGAGTGATGCCCTTGAGCGTGAGCTGACCGGCGACCTGGTAACGATGCTCGGCCACCTGGGTGAAACGCCGGGACTCGAATACCGCGAGCGGGAATTTTTCAGTATCGAACCAAGCGGGTTTCACCAGCTCGGTATTGGCGTCTTCGCTGCCGGCGTCAATGCTGCTCAGGTCGATATGCAAGGTGGTGCGGGCGCTGGCAAGGTTTTCGGTATCTAAATCCAGAGCCGCCTCGAACTTGCCGAAAGTGCCATACATTCGCGAGCCCATCTGCTGGTAGGTGAAGCTGATCTGGCTGGCGCTGGTGTTGACCCGGTTATATTCAGCCGCCTGCGCACCGGCCATGACGCACGATGTAAACGCGGCAACCAGCAGCAATCGCAACGTCATGGAATTCTCCGGGCGGCGTGTGTCGTCGAGGGCCTTGGTTGACTTAAGCAAACAGCAGAGCGTTATGCCAGTTCACGCTCACGCACAGGGGATTCAATCATCTCGGCGCTGCGCGATTGAACCGAACGCTGCTTGGTCCCCCTGCGCAAATGGTGACGCAATTTCAGCGCTGGGCGCTCGACGCAGTAATACGTCACACCACTGCAGGCAAATGACAACGCCAGCACTGCTCCGACAACGTTGGCGTCATACGCGACGGGCCAAAAACCTCGCAATAGATACATCACCACAAAGTGGTTGAGAAACACGCCATAACTGATGTTGCCCAGGAACTCGTCCATCCGATGGAACTTGAGTCTGGTCAACAGGTAGACCAAAGGAATGCCCACGGCGATACCGAGAGTGACTTCGGCATTGAAGGGACGACGCTCGATCCATCCGAGCATGATCGCCACAAACAGCAGTCCCGCCGCAACGGCTGTGCCGGTGACAACGACCATTGCTCTGAGATTGCGTTGGTACAGATAGCAGCCGCACAGGAAGATGAACAACACTCCCGGCAGCAAACGATATCCATAGATATCGGTATTGATAAAGCCAAGGCACGCCAGCAGAAAAATCCCGACCGATACCGCAAAGGCAACACCCTGCGCTTTGAAAATCAGCAGAAACGGGATCAGTAGATAAAAACTCATTTCCAGCCCCAGCGACCAGCCCGGTGGCAGGATCTCGGTCCCGCCGACGCCGAACATGTAATAACCGAGCGGTAACATCAGCAGGCTGGTGGACAAGGTTTTCAATGTCAGCTCGGCCGCTTGGGGTGTACCGGGCAACAGGAGATAAACAACCAAACACGAGGCGACGAAGTAGACCAGAAATTGCGGATACAGCCTTAGCGCCCTATCGACATAGAACAAACCGATCTTCCTCGGCTCGGGGTAGTTTCGCTCGATCAGCGAGGTCATCACGAATCCGCTGATGATCAGGAACGAAATGACGGCGATCACGCCAGGGTTGAGCCCAGCGAAGGTTTTGGCCATATGAGATATAGCAACCAGTACGGCCAACAGCAGTCGATAAGCTCCCACTTCAACCCTCGTAATGTCCTTATTGTTGTGGGCGCATACGCTACGATGCTTTTGTGCGGCAGAACAGTTAAATGTTCATCCGCAGTGCTCAGACCAACCGCTCGATCTTCTGATGCTTCCAGACCAGCTTGTAGTAGAGGGTCTGCAAAATCAGCATTCCCAGGTAGGCAACCGGAAACGCCATCCACACACCCTGCAAACCGAACTGCCCGTCGAGCCAGTAAGCCGCTGGCAACTGGACGCCGACCACACAAATAATCGAGATGACCACCGGCACCAGTACCGTGCCGCTGGCGCGCATGATCCCGCCGATGATGGCCTGGAAGCCGAATACCAACAGGCTCCAGAGCATGATGTGCAGCAGATGCTCGGCCATCGCCCGGGTCGAGTCCTCGGTCAGGAACAGGCCCAGCAACCAGTGCGACAACAGATAACCCAGCACAATCAGGCCACCGGTCAGGCACACATTGATCAACAGCCCGGTGCGCAGGATCGGCCCCATGCGTTGCAGATGCCCGGCGCCGATGGCCTGGGCGCCGAGAATCGACGCGGTGATCGCAATCGACAGCGCAGGGAATTGCACATAGTTGACGATCTGGGTGACTGCGCCATAGGCCGCCGTCGCTTGCGAGCCGTGCTGGTTGACCAGTGCCAGAATCACCAGCTCCGATAACGACAGCACGATCATCTGCACGCCGGTTGGCAGGCCGATGCGCAGGACCTTGCCGAGAATGACCCGGTCCAGTCGCAGCGCGGCAAAGAACTCTCGATCCGGCGCCAGCGGATGGCCCTTGCGAATCAGCCGCCAGGCCAGCCACGCCATCGCCGACAGATTCCCCGCCAGCCCGGCATACGCCGCGCTCTGAATGCCCAATGGCGGCAAACCCAGCCAGCCGCGAATCAACGCCGGCGTCAGCGCCAGCCCCACGGCGGTGGACACGATCAGCGCGAGCAGTGGCGACAGCGTATCGCTGACACCACGCAGCAATTGGGTGAACAGCACGAATACCAGTAGCGATGGAAGAATCCACAACATGACGTGGGCATAGTCCACCGCATCGTCGAGCACATCCATCGGCGTGCCCAGCCCGGTCAGTGCCTGGCGCGCGAACAATGTGCCGAGCACTGCGGCAACCAGACCGATCAACACCCCCAGCAGCAACGTCGCCCCGGCGATCGCCTTGACCATATGCGTTTCGCGCGCGCCCCACGCCTGGCCAATCAACACGCCCGCGCCAGCACCAAGGCCGATGACCAGGGCGATGAAAAAGAATACGACGGGGAACATGCCGGACACTGCCGCCAGCGCTTGAGTGCCGAGCATCTGGCCGATGTAGATGCTGTTGACCGTCCCGGACATCGATTGCAGGAAGTTCGACAGCACCATCGGCGCGAGAAACAGCAGATAGGTTTGCCAGAGCGGTTTGGCGAAGGTGGCGCTTTGCATTGAATGGAGGTCCATCTCGACGGCGGCAGGCCTGATTGACGATAGCTTCGGTGAGTTGCGTGCAGCGTGCAATCAACATTTCCAGACGGTGTTGATTGTCTGTTTTGCATTTGTGTAAATGCCTGCATCGCTTTGTGTCAGTGTTGCGGCTGTGGTAAATCAGCGACTCTGTCGACACGTACTATTGAGGCTCGGTTCATGCGTAACGTTGCAAATTTTCTGCTTGGCTCCCTCCTCGCTCTGTCGGCCGCCTACGCTCAGGCGGCCGAACCCGCAGCGGCGCCTGCTTCATTGAAACCGCTACTGGCCACTTTGAATGAACGCCTGAGCATCGGTGATCTGGTTGCGTTGACCAAATGGGACAGCGGCAAGCCTATTCAGGACAGCCCGCGCGAGGCGCAGGTCATCGCCAATGCCCGAACTCTGGCCACCGAACACAAACTCGATCCGGACGACGTCGCGCAACTGATCGCCGCACAGATGGAAGCGAACAAACTGGTGCAATACGGTCTGCTCGCGCAATGGCAAGCGGCAGGTGCTGCACCGGACACACCGCGTCCGGATCTGGGCAAACAGATCCGCCCGCGCCTGGATGAACTGCAAAAGCGCTTGTTGCAGCAGTACGCCGCCTTCGCGCCCTATCGCCAGGATCCGAATTGCCCAGCATGGCTGGCCGATGTCCGCAACGGTCTGGCCGCCGATTTGCTGCACGACCTGGCGCTGATTCGTGCCAGCGGCGAGTTGTGCATCCGGGCAAAAGCGCTCTGAATCAACGCTCCTGGCAAACATCATCGGCGTCGATGTTCACCATCACGTCAATGAAGTTCTCATAAAAACTGCGCGGCGTAACATCGGCTCCAGACAAACAAACAACTTTCTGGAGCACACGATCATGAAACGCCAAACCCTTCTCGGCATCGCTTTCTCGGTTTTCGCAGTTAACGCTTTTGCAGTAACGCCTGCTCACACCCTGGTCGCTGAAGGCGGCTCGGACAAGCTGATCGAAAGCCGTCTGGCTGAAGGTGGTTCGGATCGTCTGCTCGAACGCCGTGTTGCCGAAGGTGGTTCGGATCGTCTGCTCGAACGTCGCGTTGCCGAAGGTGGCTCTGATCGTCTGATCGAACGCCGTCTTGCCGAAGGTGGTTCGGATCGTCTGCTCGAACGCCGTGTTGCTGAAGGTGGCTCTGACCGTCTGATCGAACGCCGCGTTGCTGAAGGCGGTTCAGATCGACTGATCGAACGCCGTCTTGCCGAAGGTGGTTCGGATCGTCTGCTCGAACGTCGCGTCGCATGAATCAATCGCTGGTACGCAGCACCCATGAAAAAGCCCGGCCTGATCAGCCGGGCTTTTTTGCATTCAGCCGTCGCTTACTGCGCGGTTTTCAGCTTGACCACATCACCGGAGATAGTGGTGGTGTAGCCGGTCAGGACCCAGGCCCAGAACCAGTTTTCCTGAACTTGCGTGTTGATCATCGCATCGCCGCCCTTGGCTTTGATGGCCGCATCTTGCGCGCGGACGAAGCGGCTGTTCTGGCGGATCGGGATAACACCAAACAGCAGCAGGCCGGTAGCCGAGGCTTCGCTGTGGCCGACCACGGTGTACTGGTTGCTATCGTAATGTGCGGTTTTCATCGGGGCGCCGGTGCAACCTGCCAGAACCACACCGAACAGTGCGGCGGCGACTACTTTGCTGAGGTATTTCACAGTAAAACTCCATGGGGAAACGCCCGGGATCCGTCTCTCGGGCGGCGCGCATTCTAAACAAAATGATAGCTCATTGGCATCAATCTTCTTTGTATTTACTTGAACCCGTTCGCTGGCCCGCCGTCGGCGATGTCGCATACCATGGCGCCACTTCAATAAAGACAGACACCCGCCTCCATGTTCAGAGCCAGTCTGCGTAGCCATCTCACCCTGTGGTTCGGCGGTTTGTCCCTGCTGACGTTATTGAGCGTCGGCTTTTATGTCGGTCACATCGCCACCGAACAAATGAAACAGGCCAGCGGCAACGCGTTGCTGAACACGGCGCGCGCGGCGGCGACGCTATTGGGCGAACAACTGCGCGAACGGCAACTGGAGGTTTACCTGCTCAGTCGCGCGCCGCATCTGGAGCGTGGTGATCTGGACAATCCAGCCATCCTCAAGTCGATGCAGTTGCGCACCCAGGCGCGCGCCGAATATGCGTGGATGGGCGTCACCGACGCCGAGGGCAACGTGCGCCAGGCCGTCAATGATCTGCTGGTCGGTCAATCGGTGCAGAAACGCCCGTGGTTCCAGATCGGCTTGCGCCGGCAATACACCGGCGATCCCCACGAAGCAGTGTTGCTGGCCAAGTTGTTGCCGGGTCTGCCCAATGGCGAGCCGCTGCGCTTCATCGATTTCGCCGCGCCAGTCCACAATGCTGAAGGGCAGGTGATTGGCGTGCTGGGCGCACATGCGCACTGGAGCTGGGTGACGCGCATCGTCGAGTCGGCGGCGTTTTCCCACAAGAACTCGGCGCCGGATATCCAGGCGCTGATCGTCGACCACGACGGCAAGGTGCTCTACCCCGAAGCGCTGATGGGTCAAGAACTGGCAATGACCGATTCGATATTGCCTGGCTGGACGGCGGCCAACGGTTACCTGACCAGCATGGTCACCGTGCCGACGCCATCGGGAACGGCGCTGTCGTGGTCGATCGCCATTCGCCAGCCATTGGAGACTGCGCTGCAACCGGCGCGGATGCTGCAATACGAATTGCTGATCCTCGGCGTATTCGCCGCCATCGTTTTCGGTCTGGTGGCTTATTATCTGGCGCTGTACCTGAGCCGGCCGATCGAACAACTGGCACGCTCGGCCAAACAGGTGCAAAACAACCAGGCCGGCGCACAGTTCCAGCTCCAGCACCCGGTGCTGGAAATCGCCCAGCTCGGCCAGTCCATCGACGCGATGACGCAATCACTGCTCGGCAAGGAGCGCGAACTGCAAGAAGCCAACGCCTCGCTGGAAGCCACCGTGGCGCAACGCACCGCCGCACTCACCGAGGCCAACGCCGAGCTGCTGAGCCTGGCCACTCACGACGGTTTGACCGGCGTTTACAACCGCCGCCGCTTTGACGAAAAAATCACTGAATACTCACTGCTGTCCCGACGCACCGGGCGCCCGTATGCCCTGCTGCTGATCGATGCCGACCACTTCAAACGCATCAATGACAGCCACGGCCACGCGGTCGGTGACGAGGTCCTGCAACAACTGGCGACCTTGATCCAGAACAGCGTACGCAGCACCGATTTCGTCGCCCGCTACGGCGGCGAAGAGTTCGCCGTACTGCTGCCGGAAGTCGCGCAACCCGAAACCCCGGAAGTCGTCGCCGAAAAGATTCGCGCAGCGGTCGCCGAAGCGCAGTTTCCCGGCGTCGGCAACGTCACGGTGAGTATCGGTCTCGGCCTGGCAGATCCGGCCGACAACAACCACACCGCCCTGATCAAACGCGCCGATCAGCAGCTGTATCAGGCGAAGGCTGCGGGGCGCAATCAGGTTGCGTTTCATGCCCACTGACACCGGCGTATATCAACCAGAGACAGGCCGGCTCACCGACCCCATCGCTGGCAAGCCAGCTCCCACAGGGATGGGGTAATAGCGGAAATTTGGGCCGGCTGGAGAACCGCTTTCGCGAGCAGGCTCGCTCCCACAGAAAAGCAAAGCAGCGCAGCTGCCCGCGGCGAAGCCGCCCCACTCAACAATGAGCGTTAGCTCGAGTGCTTTTGATCTTGATCCACGGGCGACGTCGGAAGGCTGAGCGGAGGGATTGATCCGGGCGTGGGAGCGCAGCGACCGTCTGGCGCAGCCAGACACAGCGGAAGGAGGTGCAGCGAAGCAAACCGTAGCCGCTGCGCCCGGATTGATCCCGCAGCGAAGGAACCCCGAGCTTGCGAGGGGCCGAACGCAGGAGCAAGCCTTTTGGGTTACCTTTTTGGCGTTTGAAAAAGGTGACCCGCCGTAAGGGCGGAACCCCAAGCAGCCGTTACCGCCGCAATGGATATGTACTCAATTAGCCGGAAAACCATCGCCCGACTAGGGCTCGGCACTGAACATCTGCAGATAAGCCAACAGATTCTCCAGCTTCTCCTCATCACTCAGCCCCCAGAAAATCATCCGCGTCCCCGGCACCACCCCTTTCGGATCCTCCAGATAAGCCTTCACCGTCGCCCGATCCCAGGTAATCCCCGAGTTCTTCATCGCATCGGAATAAACATAATTGGCCGAAGTCCCGGCAGCCCGGCCAATGACGCCGTTGAGCTGCGGACCAAACCCCGAACGAGCCGACTCGCCAACCTGATGGCAACCGCCGCACAGACGCGGAAAGATTTTCGCCCCGGCCTCAGGATCGCCCTCAGCCTTTGCACTGGCGCTGAAGATCAAGGCGAGAAACAGTGTCGTGGTGAATTTCATTGAACAGTCCAAACCTCGCTTTGCATGGCGTGGGCGCAGTTTACAGATAAGCGCCGATGATCGTTCTGACGGTGATCAACGCCTGACGCAACACCAGCATGTCCACCGAGCCCAGCGCCAGACGAATCGCATGGGGCGTGTTGGTCGACAGCGAAAACGGCTCGGCGCTGGTGACCGAAATCTGCTGCTGCATCAACTCCACCACGATCTGATCGGCACGCACGTCTTCCGGCAACGGCAGCCACAAAAAATACGAAGCCGGATGAGCAATGTAGCGCAGCCCTTTCAGCACCTCGGCGGCCAAGGCCTGTCGAGCCATGGCATCGCTGCGCTTCTGCTCTTCAAGCACGGTGACGGTGCCGTCATCGAGCCAACCACAGGCAATGGCGGTCATCACCCCGGGGGTGTTCCACGTCGTCGCGCGAATGATTCGCTCCAGTGCGGGCACTTGAAGCAGCGGCGCGGCAATGAAGCCGACCCGCAATCCGGTGGCGATGTTTTTCGACAGGCCCGATACGTAAAACGTCCGTTCCGGTGCCAGTTCAATCAACGGGCATGGCGGGTTCTCGACCAGAAACGCGTAGGCCGCATCTTCGATAAGTGTCAGATCATAGCGGCGGGCAATCGCCACCAATCGTTCGCGCTGTTCCAGTGGCATGACCCAGCCCAGCGGATTGTGCAGCGTCGGCATGCTGTATACGGCGCGCACCGCACGCTGGCAACAGAGTCTGTCCAGTGCCGGCAAATCCGGGCCGTGCTCCGTCATCGGGATCGCCAGCACTTCCAGATGCAGCGCGTCGGCCAGCACCTTGAATCCCGAATAGGTCAGCGCATCGGCGGCAATCACATCGCCGGGTTTGAGCAGAGCCATCAGCGTCACCGCCAAACCTTGCTGAGCGCCGTTGACGATCAGCACTTGGTCGGCTTCAACCGCCACGCCGCGTGTCGACAAATGTCGCGCCACCGAGGCGCGTTCGTGGGCACGCCCGGCGTGGGGTTGATAACGCAACAGCGCTTCCAGATCACCGGACAACGCCAGTTGGCGCAACGCCGTGCGCAACAGTTCAGCCTGACCTGGCAAGGAGGGATAGTTGAAATTCAGGTCGATCATGCCGACCGCGACATCTTTCTGATCAATGCCCTGCCCCGGCGCCAGCGACGTTTCCCGGACAAACGTGCCGCGCCCGGCTTCACCACTGACCAGGCCCATCGCTTCAAGCTCGGCATAAACCCGTGAAGCGGTAACCAGTGCCAGTCCTTCCTGGCTCGCCAGCTGCCGATGCGTTGGCAGTCGCGTGCCCGGCGCCAATCGTCCGCCACGAATGTCTGCCGCATAGCGGTCAACCAGGGTCTTGTAACGGGAACGCGGCATGTCGGCTGTATCCATGACAATTTTTTGATTGTGCTGATTCTCGGCCCTAGGATCGCAGCGACACAAGCCACTTCTTGAGTGCCACCGACATGGACACAACATCGACTGCAAACAACCCCTCGCTGGAAAGAACCAGTGGCTGGATCAACGGCTTGATCGGCGTGCTGATCTTCAGCGGTTCGCTGCCGGCTACACGTTTGGCGGTGCTGGAATTCGATCCGGTGTTTCTGACCGTGGTGCGAGCAGCGATCGCCGGCGCACTGGCGGTCGGACTTCTGCTGTTGTTCAAGCAACAGCGACCGTCGCGCCATCAGTGGCTGTCGCTGTTGATCGTGGCGCTGGGCGTGGTGTTGGGTTTTCCGCTGCTGACTGCGTTGGCATTGCAGCACGTAACGTCAGCGCATTCGATCGTGTTTGTAGGATTGCTGCCGCTGGCCACGGCGATATTTGCCGTGTTGCGTGGCGGTGAGCGGCCACGGCCGGTGTTCTGGATCTTCTCGATCCTGGGCAGTGCGCTGGTGGTGGGCTTTGCCCTGTCCCAGGGACTGAGCGCGTCGCCGATTGGGGATCTACTGATGCTTGCGGCGATTCTCGCCTGCGGCCTCGGTTACGCCGAAGGCGCGAAACTGTCACGCAGCCTCGGTGGCTGGCAGGTGATCTGCTGGGCGCTGGTGTTGTCGTTACCGCTGATGACAGTGCTGAGCCTATGGCTGGCGCCCGCCTCGTTCGCCGACATCAGCATTTCGGCGTGGATGTGCCTGGCTTACGTGTCGCTGTTCAGCATGCTGATCGGCTTCGTGTTCTGGTATCGCGGTCTGGCACAAGGTGGAATCGCAGCGGTCGGGCAGTTGCAGTTGCTGCAGCCGTTTTTTGGTCTGGCACTGGCGGCGACGTTGCTGCATGAGCAGGTCAGTGTCGGCATGCTCGGCGTCACGCTGGGGGTGATTCTTTGCGTGGCCGGAGCGAAGAAATTCGCCAGGTAATGTTCAGTGTTCGGCTTTCCATTGCCGAGGACTGAGCCCGGTCTTGCGCCGAAACGCCCGGGCCAGCGCCGACGGACTTTCGTATCCAACCTCCTCGGCAATCAGTGCAATCGGCCGGCCCTCACGCAGGCGTTTCTGCGCAAGACTGACGCGCCAGCTCAACAGGTAATCGGCCGGCGTCTGCCCGACCACGCGGCGAAACTGCTCGGCAAAACCGGCGCGGGACTGGTTCGCCGCTGCAGCGAGATCAGCGACACTCCAAGGCTTGTGCGGCTGCTCGTGGATCAGGTTCAAGGCGCGAGACACGCGCGGATCCGCCAGCCCGGCCATCATGCCCGGTTGCTGATCACGACTGCCGATGAGATGGCGCAGCAGCAGAATCACCAGCAATTCAAACAGGCGATCCATCACCGCCACGCGCCCGCAATGCCCTTCAAAAGCTTCGTTGAACAGCCAGTCAAGGGTGCTGCGCAATTCCGGGATATCGGTGAGTTTCAATACCAGATAGTCCGGTAACGCGGCGGCCAGGGCATTGCCTGAGCCACCGTCGAAGCTCAGCGAGGCGCACACCACCTGGCTGGCCATGGCCTCGTCGGCAAACATCCGGTGAGTGAAAGGCCGGGGAAAGAAAATCAGCGACGGTTCTTCCAGGCGAATTTCCCGCTCGTTGCCCGGTTTGAGCAGCAACGCCCCGGCTTGCAGAACATGCACATGGCCGACCGGTTCGCCTTGGTGAACGCTCACGCCGCAAAACGCGCCGCTATGGAAGGTGCCGGCGTTCACACCGAAATGACTGAGTAATGTGGAAAGGCGATCCATGGCTGACTCCCGAAGGCATATCTGGACGATCTGCCGCATATCCTCGACGATTTGCCGCCAAAGCGCCATTGGCAGCCCCTAAGATCTCTCCATCGCCGCTGCACTTCGCTGCGGAATTTCGGAGAATCACCATGAGCCGCATCCCTGCAATCAGCCTCGACACCGCCACCGATGCCACCCGTCCCGCACTGGAAGGCGTAAAGAAAAAAATCGGCTTCCTGCCCAACGTCTTCACCACCCTCGCCCAAGCGCCGGTTGCATTCGACACTTACCTGCAAGCCTCGGCGATCCTCGGCAAGACCTCATTGAGCGGCAAAGAGAAAGAAGCCATCTACCTCGCCACTTCGCAGGTCAACGGTTGCGACTATTGCCTGTCCGCACACACCGTGTTCGCCGGCAAGGCCGGGCTGTCGGCGCAGGACATCATCGCAGCACGTCACGGCGAACTGAATGCCTACGCCGCCCTCGCCCGCCAACTGACCGAAACCCGTGGCCACTTGAGCGATGAACAATTGGCCGCTGCCCGCGCTGCCGGTATCGATGACCGCAAGATCATCGAAGTGATTGCCCTGGTGGCCGTGCAGACATTGACCAACTACCTGAACAACACGGCGCTGACCGACATTGACTTCCCGGCCGTCGAGGCCTGAGCAGTCGCTCACGAACTGAAGAAAAATCCGCTGGCGAAAAGATGCTCTTTTCGCCAGCGCTGTTTTTTGCTGCCATGATGTAGGTCAGAATAATTCGCAGCGCAAACAGTGTCTGGTGCGCTGAAACCAAACACCCTGCGCGCAGGTCTTTGTTCTCAGACAAATGCCCGGAAAGACACGAACCCCATGACAGACTGGTTGCAAGACAACGGCGAGATGGCCGGGCAGATCCGCCGTCACGACTGGGCGAATTCGCCCCTCGGCCCGTTGGAAAACTGGCCCGATGTACTCAAGACCACTGTCTCGCTCAGTCTCGCCTCGCATTTCCCTCAGGCGATCGTCTGGGGCCCGCAACTCATCACTCTCTATAACGACGCCTTCGTACCGATTCTCGGCGACAAGCCGCACGCGTTGGGACGCCCTTTCAGCGACATCTGGAAGGAAGCCTGGGACGAGATCAGCCCGATTGCGGAGGCCGCGTACGCCGGTCAGGCCACTTACATCGAAAACTTCGCTCTGCAGATCGAACGCGGCAAAGGCCCGGAGCAGGCGTTCTTCACTTTTTGCTACAGCCCGATTCGTGACTCCCACGGCAATGTCGTCGGCATGATCGACACCGTCACCGAGACCACCCAGACCGTTTATCTCAACCGACGCCTGGCGGTCCTCGATGCCATCGGCGAAGCGGTGACCAATGCCACGGATGCGCAAGCAATCCTGGCGGCGAGCACGCGGCTGATGGTCGAGCAACTGCGCCTGTCCAATTGCGCTTACGCCGACATGGATGCCGACGAAGACGGCTTCACCATTCGCGGCGACTATGCAGCGCCGGGTTCGCCGAGCATCGTCGGCCACTATCGTTTGCGCGATTTCGGCGAGAAAGCCGTACGTCTCCTGCGCGCGGGTCAACCTTTGGTGATCCACGACAACCGCAGCGAATTGCCGCCGGAAGAATCAGCGACCTTTCAGGGCATAGGCATCACCGCCACCATTTGCGTGCCGCTGATCAAGCAAGGTCGTCTTACCGCGTTAATGGCCATTCACGACAAAGTGCCGCGTGTCTGGTCGAGCTTCGAACAGGCGCTGCTCAGCGAAGTCACCGAACGTTGCTGGGCGCACATCGAACGGGTGCGCGCCGATGCCAACGTGCGCGAGGGCTTGCTTGCATTGGCCGAACTCAATGCCACGCTGGAGCAACGGGTCGAAGAGCGCAGCCTGCGTCTGGCCCAGGCCGAGTCGGCGTTGCGCCAGTCGCAGAAGCTCGAAGCCATCGGCCAATTGACCGGCGGCGTCGCCCATGACTTCAACAATTTGCTGACGATCATTCGTTCGTCGGTGGATTTTCTGCGCCAGCCCAACCTGCCGGAAGAACGCCGCCAGCGCTACATGCGCGCGGTTTCCGACACGGTCGAGCGCGCCTCCAAGCTGACCAGCCAGTTGCTCGCCTTCGCCCGCCGTCAGCCGCTCAATCCGCAGGTAGTCGACGCCGGCGAACGTTTGGCCAACATCGGCGAGATGCTCGAATCGGTCACCGGCGCGCAGATTCACGTGTGCGTCGAGCGCCCGGATCACCCCTGCTACATCCGCGTCGATCTCAGTCAGTTTGAAACCGCGTTGATCAACATCGCCCTGAACGCTCGCGACGCCATGAATGGTCAGGGTGAACTGAAATTGCGCCTGGAGTGCCACAAAGCGCTGCCGCCGATTCGCGGCCACGCTGGGTCCAGCAGCCATTTCGTGTCGATTGCCCTGGCCGACACCGGTGCCGGCATCGACGCACACACCCTCGAACACATCTTCGAACCGTTCTTTACCACCAAGGCGGTCGGCAAAGGCACGGGTCTGGGGCTGTCGCAGGTGTTCGGCTTCGCCAAGCAATCGGGTGGCAACGTCGATGTTTCAAGCGTGATTGGCCAAGGCACTGAGTTCACCTTGTATTTGCCGCAAGTGCCGGCGGACGAGGCTGAACTCGACGATACCGAGGACGATGGCGAGGTGCAGCCGGCCTGCGAAAGACGTCGGGTGCTGGTGGTCGAGGACAATCTGGAGGTTGGCCGTTTCGCCAACCAGATTCTGCAGGATCTGGGTTATGAAACCGCGTGGGCGACCAACGCCGAAGAAGCCCTGCAACTGGCCGGCGGCGATGCCATGGCGTTCGATGCGGTGTTTTCCGACGTGGTAATGCCGGGCATCACCGGCGTCGCATTGGCCAAGGAGTTGCGCCAGCGCCGTCCCGATCTGCCGGTGATTCTGACCTCTGGCTATAGCGAAGAACTGGCCCGCAGCGGTTACGAAGGTTTCGAATTTCTCGCCAAGCCCTACTCCGCCGAACAGGTCTCGCGAATTCTCGGCAAGACCTGGCTCAAGGATGCAACGCCAGCGATTTCAGTCGTGATCGACGCCGGCGCGCTTGAGTAATTTCTTGCAGCGCTCCGACAGATGAAACACCTGGAGATGCTTGCCAGCCTTGGCGTAGCGCTCACGCAGGGTTTTCAACGCGGCAATCGCCGAGTAATCGACAAAGCTCAGGTGTCGGCAGTCGAGAGTGACTTTGGCCGGATCGTTGGCCGGATCGAATTGGTTGAGAAACGGCGTGGTCGAGGCAAAGAACAGCGTGCCGTGCAGGCGATAGAGCTTGCTGCCGTCCGCTTCCAGATGTTCATCGGCGTACAGTTCGCGGGCCTGCTGCCAGGCGAAATTGAGCGCGGCGATGATGATCCCGCACAGCACGGCCGTGGCCAGGTCGGTGAACACGGTGATGGTGGTCACGGCGATGATTACCAGCACATCGTGCAGCGGCACCTTGTTGATCACTCGCAACGAAGCCCAGGCGAAGGTCTGCTGCGACACCACGAACATCACCCCGACCAGCGCGGCGAGCGGAATACGCTCGATCAGCGGTGACAGAAACAGAATGAACAACAGAATCAGCACCCCGGCAACCACGCCAGACATGCGCCCGCGCCCGCCGGAGCTGAGATTGATTACGGTCTGGCCGATCATCGCGCAACCACCCATGCCGCCGAACGCGCCGGACACCATGTTCGCCGCGCCGAGCGCCACGCACTCACGATCCGGATAGCCACGGGTTTCGGTGATTTCGTCGGTCAGGTTCAGCGTCAGCAGGGTTTCCAGCAGGCCGACCATCGCCATCAGGATCGCGTACGGGGCGATGATGCGCAGGGTTTCCAGGCTCCACGGAATGTCCGGCATGGCGAAAGTCGGCAGACCGCCGGCAATGTGCGCCATGTCACCGAGGGTGCGGGTCGGCAGGCCGAACAGGTAAACCAGCAGGCCGACACCCAGGATCGCCACCAGGGCCGGCGGCACCGCTTTGGTCAGGCGCGGCAGGATGTAAACGATGGCCATGGTCAGTAGCACCAGCCCGGTCATCAGATACAGCGGCGTACCGCTGAGCCAGTGCTCGCCGCTTTTGAAATGCTCCAGTTGCGCCAGGGCGATGATGATCGCCAGGCCGTTGACGAAACCGAGCATCACCGGATGCGGCACCATGCGCACCAGTTTGCCCAAGCGCAACAGCCCGAACGCCATCATGATCAGACCACCGAGCAGTACCGTTGCCAGCAGATATTGCACGCCGTGTTGCACCACCAGCGCGACGATCACCACCGCCATCGAACCCGCCGCACCGGAAACCATCCCGGGTCGGCCGCCGAACAACGCGGTCAGCGTACAAATGATGAACGCGCCGTACAGGCCCACCAGCGGATTGAGATGTGCCACCAGCGCGAAAGCAATGCATTCGGGCAACAGGGCGAACGAGGTGGTGAGTCCGGCGAGGACATCGGCGCGCAGACGAATCGGTTTCATGGTTTACCTGACAGAGCGGCCGTCGAGCACGGCCGCTGTTTTCGCGAAAAAAGAGGGAGGCGAATGTTACGGAATTGTTCGGCCTCGGGCCAGTGAAACACTGACATCGGTTGGCGCGGGCTGGAAATGGAAAACCTGATTGCTCAATGATGGCACTCTACCCATAATTCGCACCCCCTTATGTTCTGTGCAAGGTATTGCCGTGAAGAAGTCTCTGCTGTTGATCCCGATGCTGGCGCTGCTGCTGCAAGGTTGTGGTATGACCATGACCCGCTACGAGCCGAGTTATGAAAACGTTCAGAAGCTCAAGCAGACCCCGCCTCTGAATGCGATCAGCAATCCGCAGGTCACCGCCGAATCAGGCGAAGGTTCTCTGGTAGTTCGCGCCAACCCTGTCCGCTCGCCGTCCGGCAGCATCCCGGCGCACATTCAGGACGCCATCACCGAAGAACTGCGCAAGGCCGGTCTGCTCGACCCGCAGGCTCAGCGTCAGTTGAAGGTTCTTGTGGTGAAAAACAACCTGTCCGCCGGGATGGGCACAGGCGACGGCCAGCTCGCTGCACGCTTCACTCTGCTCAACGGCAGTGATGTGGTGTACGACGCGACCAAAGATGTCAGCAGCCAGTGGAGCAGCAGCTTCTTCGGTTTCATCGCGATCCCGAACGCGGTCAACGCCTACAACCCGATGCTGCGTGATTTGCTCAAAGAGCTGTACAGCGATCCGAAATTTATCCAGGCGCTGAAGTAACCGACAAAAAAAGAGCCGCGATTGCGGCTCTTTTTTGGCTTCATGCCCGGGGAATACCGGCGTCCAGTGCCGAGTACTTCAGGTTGTTGTTATCAACCATCTGCTTGAGCAGCGCATTGACCTGACGGGTGAAGGTGTCGTTCACCGCGTCCTTCGGCGTGTTGGCCATCAGCGGAATGAACCAGATGCCGATCCAGGTGCCCACGGCGTCGTGGTTGCTCGCCGTCGTCACGGCCTGACCCTGCCCATCCTGCGCTTCCAGGCTCAGGGTGTACTGATCGCTGCCGTAGGCCGGGATGATCATCATGCTCAAACCACTGATGAAGGCCAGCACCATGGAACCGGCGTTCGGTGGATGGTTGTACATTTTCAGACGCAGGCTGTAGTCACCCGGCTGTTTCTCGAATTCGTCCAGCGTGACCCGACCAAACAGGCCGGAATCGGCAAGAATCTTCTGCAGCTGTGGCTTGAGTTGATCGCGCGCTTGCGGCACTTCCACTGCCGAGGCACTTTTCGGTTCGCCCTGGTAAAAGTCGAAATCGACGTAGACGTTTGGCTTGTTGGCGTAGTTGGCCATCGACGGCAGTGTCACCGGGGCCACTTCGTCTTTGGTGAAACTGGCACAACCGCCCAGCGCAAGAACCAGCCCCAGCGCCAGCATTTTCCCGAATTGCATGATGTCCGTCCCTTAGATGATTACCAGATGATGGCAATGCGCCTCCACCGCAGAAGCGGGCGGATTCTAGAGACAGCAATCGATTATGAAAAGGCTGAAGGGAAAAAATAGTTCGCATCGAAGCTTCGAGCATGGTCAGGGCATGAATTCCAGTTCCGACGTTCCATTGTTTTTGAAGCGCTCATACCAGGCTTGCAGAACATCAGGGAGCTTCTGCTTCCACTGCTGCGCATTGGTGTAGTAACGAAGATGTTCCTTGCCGCGGTCATCGTAGCTTTTGAAGATCAGCCAGACCTGCGCGTCGTCGGCACTCATCAGGATGCCGATGCCACCCAGACCACGCATCCATATTTCTACCACCTGAGCATCAGGCACATCTTTTGAGGCCTCGCCGACCTGCAATGAACCGGAGGTTTCCACGAGTTTCTGGTAGTCAGTCTTGAGCAGCGAACGCAGTGCCTGATCTTCTGCGGGCGTGCGAGCCAGACCGAGGCTGAGCAGATCGTAATCCAGCTTCAGCGGTAGTTCGGAAGCAACGTACCGACCGGCGTAATACACGCCCATGCCTCCACCGCAGTCGGAGTCCGCACCGGTTTGCGTGACGCTCAGTACGCCATTGACTGGCGTGAAGGTGAGTTTGCAGGCGTCCTGAGCGTAAACGGCAGTTGCGTCGTTAAGTCGGGCAACGCCAGTCAGATCGCCAGAATTGGCGCCCTCGCCTGCTGATATATCGATGTCGATATGCGTGGCATCACGACGCTGGGTAACGACGGTCGCCGATGTCGAAGTGCCGCGCGGAATCAGTTGCCAGGTGGCGTCCCAGCTGAATGGCTGAACCGCGTGTTCGAGCTCGGTGAGGCGCATCAGGTATTCGCGCCGCAGACATGCGCTCAGGGCACCGCAGGCGTTGCGGTTTTTCAGCCATTGGCGTTGGTCGGTTTTCAGAGCCTTGGGATCGGCAACTTTGCCCAGCGTTGTCCGCCATTGCTCGGCGAGCTTGTCGTCAAGGGTTGAGAGGTAGGGATCGCTGCAGATGGCTTTTTCGGTTTTGCTGGCGGCGCTGGTGCAATCGAAACTGCTGGCGTGAGCGGTGCAGGCAAGGACGAGAGAGGTCAGCGCCACGGCGTGACGCAGGGAGATAGCGAACATCGAGAGATTCCATTCTTCGGGCGGCGGGGAGTATGCCAGTGCTGCTGCCGTAAATCGCCGTTGTCGTAGAGCCTGCTCACCCCCTGTGGGAGCGAGCCTGCTCGCGAAGGCGGTATATCAGTCGGTTTGATGTTGGCTGTAACAGCGCTTTCGCGAGCAGGCTCGCTCCCACAGGGGTTTTGTGTGAGTTCAGAAGGTGATTTGGGCTGCCGGTTTGACGTCGATTCGCGCCACGGAACTGGTCAGGGCGGCGAAGTCCTTGTTGTGTTCGGCAATGATGTCCTCGGCGCTCATGTTGCCGTTATCCACCGTCGAATGCGCATCCTGCGCGACGACGATGTCGTAGCCCAGTGAATGCGCGCTGCGCACCGTGGCGTTGACGCAGTAATCGGTTTGCAGGCCGCAGATGATCAGGCGTTCGAAGTCCTCGCTGGGCAGCAGCTTGCCGAGCTCGGTCTGATAGAAAGAATCCCCGGTGGTTTTGCCTACCCGCAGGTCTTTCGGCGAAGTCAGCAGACCGTTAGCCAGTTGCCAACCGTCCGCACCATTCACGAATGGACCATCCTTTTCTTCATGCTGGATCAACACTACCGGAACGCCAGCGTCGCGGGCGCGCTGGCTCAGATCGTTGATCGTGGCGATCACGCGGTCGATTTCAAAGCACTGATATTCACCAGCACACAGGGCTTGCTGGACATCGATGATCAGTAATGCGGTGGTCATGTCGAGCCTTCCTTGATCAGTCCTTGAGAATGGGGCGGACCTGCGCCCGCCTCTTTTTACTCCGCTCAGTAACCCAAAGACAAGCCGGTATTGCGCCGTGGATCGTTGGCGCCGTAGAAGCGATTCTTGCCAACCGGTTTGCCGCCCAGTGACGGCGCGCCGACCAGAATCGCGGCGATGTGGTTGGCATCCTGCGGGCCGGCAAACTTGTGGCCCCAGCTTTCCAGGATTTTTTTCGTATCCGGGCTGGCGGCGAAGTCTTCGAGGTTGGTTTCCTCCGGCATCCACTGCTGATGGAAGCGCGGCGCGTCGACCGCTTCCTGCAAGCCCATGCCGTAATCGATGACGTTGAGCATGGTCAGCAAGGTCGCGGTGATGATCCGGCTACCACCCGGCGTGCCGACTACCATCACCACTTTGCCGTCCTTGGTGACGATGGTCGGACTCATCGACGACAGCGGCGCCTTGCCCGGTGCGATGGCATTGGCCTCCCCCTGGACCAGCCCGTACATGTTCGGCACGCCGACCTTGGAGGTGAAGTCGTCCATTTCATCGTTAAGAATCACCCCGGTCTTGCTGGCCATCACGCCCGCGCCGAACCAGTCGTTGAGCGTGTACGTCACCGAAACGGCATTGCCCCACTTGTCGACAATCGAATAGTGCGTGGTGTTGCTGCCTTCGTGGGGCGCTACACCGGGCTTGAGCTCAGCCGACACGCCGGCCTTCTGCGGCTGGATGGCGTCGCGCAGTTTGGTCGCGTAGTTCTTGTCCAGCAGATGCTCGATGGGATTTTTCACGAAATCCGGATCGCCAAGGTAGCTGTTGCGATCGACGTACGCGTGGCGCATCGCTTCGATCTGGTAGTGCATGCCCTGAGCCGAATGGAAGCCCAGGTCCTTCATCGGATAGCCTTCGAGGATATTCATGATCTGGCAGATCACCACCCCGCCGGAGCTTGGCGGTGGCGCCGAGACCACGTGATAGCCGCGATAATCGCACTCAACCGGGGCCAGTTCGCGGGTTTTGTATTTGTCCAGGTCAGCCTGGGTGATGATGCCTTTGTTGGCCTGACTGGAGGTGACGATGGCATCGGCGACCCAGCCTTTGTAGAAGCCGTCGGCGCCCTTGTCGGAAATCGTCCGCAGGGTTTTCGCCAGATCCTTTTGCACCAGTTTCTGCCCGACCTGCATCGGCTCGCCGTTGCTGAGGAAGATCGAGCCGGAATCGCGCATGTCCTTCTTGAACACATCCGTCGCGTATTCGAGCAGCTCGACATCGCCCTGCTGCAATTCGAAACCGTCTTCGGCCAGTTTGATCGCCGGGGCAATCATCTCCTTGCGCTGTTTGGTGCCGTATTTGCTCAGCGCCAGCTCCATGCCAGACACTGTACCCGGCACGCCGACCGCCAGGTGCCCGCGGGTGCTCAGGTCCGGGATGACGTTACCGTCCTTGTCCAGATACATGTTGGCGGTCGCTGCCAGCGGCGCTTTTTCGCGGAAATCGAGAAAGCTCTTGCGCCCGTCCGCCAGTTGAATGGTCATGAACCCGCCGCCGCCGAGGTTGCCCGCAGCCGGATAGACCACCGCCAGCGCATAGCCCACGGCCACTGCCGCATCCACGGCATTGCCGCCGTTTTTCAAAACATCGACGCCGACATGGGTCGCCAGATGTTGCGCGGTGACCACCATGCCGTTTTCCGCCGCCACCGGCGCCACCGATGCCGCGTGAGCCATGAGACAGCTGAGCGCCAGGGAGGTCGCAATGAGCGATCTGGCCAAAGGTTCGTACTTCATGAGTCGATCTCTTTTTGTTTTTGGGGACTGCGCAAAACGCAGGGCAACGCTTCAGGAGCAACAAGCAGTATGGCCGGCTTTACGTATTGCGCCTCCCCGTTCAGCCAGTATGCCGAGCCATCGCAGACGTTGGCAGCTCCTGCCCGAATCAAGCGAAGAGGTTATTCATCGCTGCGTACTGCAACAGCATGATGGTCTTGGCATCGCAGATCTCGCCGCGTTGAAACGCTGCCAGTGCCTCATCGAAGCCCCACTCGAGCACTTCCAGTTCTTCGGTTTCCTCTTCCAGGCCACCACCGTCGCTGACTTTGGACGCGGCGTCGTATTCGGCGATAAAGAAGTGCAGCTTCTCCGTCACCGAACCGGGACTCATGTACGCCTCGAATACTTTTTTCACGTCGTGCACGCGATAACCGGTTTCCTCCTCGGCTTCGTCACGAATGCGTTGCTCTGGGGCGGCACCTTCCAGCAACCCCGCCGCCACCTCGATGAGCAAACCATCGTGACCATTGACGAACACCGGCAAACGAAACTGGCGGGTCAGCACCACCGTGCGGTTTTCGCGGTTGAACAGCAGAATCGCCGCGCCGTTGCCCCGGTCGTAGACCTCGCGGGTCTGGCGCTGCCACTCGCCGTTGTTGCGGTGGTAATCGAAGGTGATTTTCTTCAGCAGATACCAGTCGTGGGACAACACCTGAGTGTCGACGATGTTGACCCGTTCGGCTGTGTTGGACATCGCGTCTGATCCTGTCTTCATGGGGGGACTGCCATGGTCGATCAATTGCGCCGACAAAAAAAGCCCGGCAGCGCTACCGGGCTCGTTCAGCCTGGGTTGTTACTGGAAGTCGACGTCGAAGGCCTGGTAGAAAGCGTTGCCGGTGTTAGCGACGATCCACATCAGCACAATGACGTGATGACCCTGCTTGTTCGCAGGCAGCTGCACTTGGTGATCGACCTTCGCCTTCAGTTCACCGGCATGGCTGTAATAAGGCACTTGCGGGTAGAAATCCTCGAAGAACGGCTGAGTTTCCAGTTGTGCACGGCTGATGCGTTGCTGGGGATCCCAGCCGTCTTTGGTGATCAGCCAGCGATAACCTCGGGTGGTGTGCGGTGCGGTGTAGGCCCAGGTGACGTTGAGAATCTGCCCCGGATCGACATTGAGCAGCGGCCAGCTGAAGGAACGACCGAGCTTCTTGCTCATCTCGTCGGCGGTGTAATTGACGCAATCGCGGGCATCGGTCTTGCCGCCGCTGAGAATGTAGCCATCGGCCGGCGGCGCGACGCTGTCCGAGTCGGTCTCGAAGGGTTGGGGGAACGGTCCGGCGTCCAGGGCCGGAAAGTTCTTGCCGCCCTCCATTTCATTGACTTGCCAAGCGCCGAGCAGGCCGAGGTCGATGGCCACTGCGCCGCGACTCGCTGGCGAGATGACACGACCGTGTTTGAGTTGGGTTTGTGGGATTGCCTGATTCATCTTCTTCACTCCGTTGATTTGAGAACTCTCCTTCCCGAGGAGAGGCCTTCAAGCTAGCGGAGGTGAATTTTTTGTCCATCGGCGCTTTTGTCACAGTCCCAGCGTGCAAGACGTAAAAAGCCCCGGAAACACTGGATATATAACCAGTGCTCGACGACGCATCGCACTCAACGTGTAGCTGAACACCTACACGCCGAGTCGCCTTTGGTCATTCAGACAGTTGCGACTGATACTCCTTTTCGTACTGCCCGGCGAGTTGGGTTTTCTGTTTATCGTCGAGCAGCTTGCCGGCCATCTGGAAGAATTTGTGCTCTTCTTCCTCGAGGTGGTGATGAACCTTGTCGGAAAGCTTTTTGGCCGTGGCCAGCCAGGCCGGACTGGACATTTCGGTCTCGTCGAGCTCCTCCATCATCTCGTCCATTTCGTGGTGTTCGGCGATGGCGTGGCGGCTCAGGTCCACGCCTTCATCGATTTCCATCAACGGAATGTAGAAATGCCGCTCTTCAGCGGTTTCATGCGCTTGCAGTTCTGCTTTGAGCTGCTTGTAGGCCTCGACCCGCTCAGGGCTGTCGCCGCTGGTCGCGATCAAAGCCTTGGCGTAAGTGCGCTGGCGCTCGTGGCTTTCGCGCAGGGCTTCAAAAATATTCACGGGATTTCCTCATCAATCGCGCTCAGGGAAAGACGCGATAAAAGCCTAGACCGCAACGCTGGTTTGACGGTTCCGCTTGTTTGATCGAAGGGCTTGGAGACGCTTGCCCGGACGCGTTAGGCTGGGCTTTCAATTACACAAGGAAGTCATGCATGAATTTGCGTATCGAGTTGACGCAGAATCCTACCGAGGAACAGCGTCAGGCCATTCTGCAGCCACTGATCGAGTACAACGATGCTCAAACCGGCGGTTCTAAATCCGAGCCGTTCGCCTTGATGGTCAAAGACCAGAATGGCGAAATACTGGGCGGTTTGTACGGGCGAATGATTTTTCGCTGGATGTTCATCGAGCTGCTGTCAGTACCGGAACAGGGTCGCGGACAGGGGATCGGCTCGAAATTGATGGCTCAGGCGGAAGCCCTGGCCAAGGAAAAAAACTGCTATGGCGTCTGGCTCGACACCTTCGATTTTCAGGCGCCGGAGTTCTACAGGAAGCTGGGGTTCAGCCAGTTTGGGGAAATCGTTGACTACCCACCGGGGCACAAGCGGCATTTCTTCCAGAAGCGGCTGATCGATTGAGTCATGCCGTATTCGCGAGCAGGCTCGCTCCCACAGTGCAATGCATTACAACTTGTGGGAGCGAGCCTGCTCGCGAAAGCGTCAACCGCTTCACCCCATAATCAAAGGCAGGTCGCCATCGCCGCCATCCGCCGCATCGCGACAAAATCACTCTTCTGCGCGTAATAGTTCAAGGTAGTACCTGACGTTTCGGTAATCACATCGACAAACGACTCTGCCGAACGCGTATAAACCGTAGTGCCGCCGGACTTGCGCGGCTCCAGATAGGCCGCCGCGTCGACGCCGAATACCGCTTCGTCCTGCCAGGCGAATTGCACGCACCGGGCGACGTCTTTCTCCGGCTTGTCCGAGGTCAGGACCTTGTCCGGGCTCTTGCTGCGAGCATCATTCATCACCGAACCGGCGCACCCGGCCAACAGGGCCGCCGCCAGCACTACCATCAGCATTCGCATTGCATTTGCTCATCGAGAAAAAAGCGGACTGTAGCACTGCGACGCGGCAAATCGTTCTGCTTTACTGTTTTTATGCGCGACATGCGCAAGCAGGTGCGGCACCCTATGGTCATCAGTCACACAAGGAAATTACATGGCGCCTAGCGACCAGCGACATGAACAGGCTTTGAAACTGTTTCTCGATGCGCGACCCGAACTACGTGAAACCCTCGACCATCTCAACCCGCTGTTGGCTCAGGCCAAGGGTGAAACCCAAGCGCAGTACCGCGAAGAACGCTTGCACGAAGCATTCGAGGCTGAGGCGGAAAGCCAGGGGTTGTTTGCCTGGGAGCTGACGTTGCAACTGACCGCTGATTCGCCGGAGGACTATCAGGCGCAACGCCTGGAAGTGCATCGGGAAGTGGCGGAAATGGCGGGGATGGACTGGATCGAGTATTGCGATCTTTACGGCATCACCCCGTAATCCAGCCGCCGCAAATCTCACGTGGGAGCGAGCCTGCTCGCGAAGGCGGTGTGACTGCCGAAACTGATCTCGAACGAGACGACGCTTTCGCGAGCAGGCTCGCTCCCACAGTGAACCGCGTATTACCAGATTTCGCGGCACGCGCAATAAAGCTTTATCATGGCCGCAGTTTCGTTGATCGAGTCCATCATGAAGTTCGCCATTGCGCTGTTTTCCGCCGCCCATGCGCCCTCCTCGCGCCGTGCCCTGCTGTTTGCCCAGGCCGCGCTGGCCGGCGGCCATGAGATTGTCCGGCTGTTCTTCTATCAGGACGGCGTATTCAACGCTTCCGATGCCTTAGTGACGCCGCAGGATGAGTTCGACTTACCCAAGCAATGGCGTGCCTTTATCAACGAAAAGCAACTTGATGGCGTGGTCTGCATCGCCGCCGCTTTGCGCCGTGGTGTGTTGAACGAAGAAGAAGCCAAGCGTTACCAGCGTGAAGCGATTTCGCTCAGCGCGCCGTGGGAATTGTCCGGTCTGGGTCAGTTGCACGACGCCGTGCAGGACGCTGATCGGCTCATCTGTTTCGGAGGCGCTTGAACATGGCCAAATCGCTGTTGATCATCAGCCGCCAATCGCCATGGTCCGGCCCCGGTGCGCGGGAAGCGCTGGATATCGTGCTCGCCGGTGGCGCCTTCGATCTGCCGATCGGCTTGTTGTTTCTCGATGACGGCGTGCTGCAACTGGCCGCCGGGCAGAACGCCAGGGCCTTGCAGCAGAAAGACCTCAGCGCCAATCTGCAGGCGCTGCCGATGTTTGGTGTCGAAGAGCTGTTCTATTGCGCCGAAAGCGCCTGCGCTCGCGGTCTCGGCAAACTGTCGCTGGACGAAGCGCAGGCACTGGCCGCTGACCAAATCACCGCCCTTATTGACCGCTACGATCAGGTGATTACCCTCTGATGTCGACTTTGCATGTGTTGTCTCATTCCCCGTTCGGCGACGATCGTCTGAGCAGTTGTCTGCGCCTGCTCGGCAGCGCCGACGCCGTGTTGTTGTCCGGCGATGCGGTGTATGCGCTGCAACCGGACACTGCGCCGTTCGCTGCTCTGCAAGAGCGACCAATCAAACTTTTTGTATTGGTTGAGGACGCACAGGCGCGTGCGATCGAGGTTCCAGACTGGGCCGAGGCCATTGACTACCCGGCCTTCGTCGAACTGTCGATCCATCACGCCAAGGTCAACAGCTGGCTATGAATTCAATGACCGTCGGCGCCCGCGCCATCGAACTGGACAAGGACGGCTTTCTCGTTGACCTCAGCGACTGGTCGGCTGAAGTCGCCAGCGCCCTCGCCGCCGCCGAAGCCATCGAGTTGACGCCCGAACACTGGGAAGTCCTTGAGCTGCTGCGTAGCTTCTACGCCGAATTCCAGCTATCGCCGGCGACGCGGCCGCTTATCAAGTACACCGCGTTGAAACTCGGCGCCGACAAAGGCAACAGCCTGCACCTGAACCGACTGTTCAAAGGCACCCCTGCCAAACTCGCCGCGAAACTGGCGGGCCTGCCCAAACCGACGAATTGCCTATGAACGACTTTCCAGCTTTGACCCTCGAAACGCCTGCCGAGCATCCGTTCGCGCAATTCGTGCGCATTCTCGGCAAGGGCAAGCGCGGCGCCCGCGACCTGACGCGCGAAGAAGCCCGCGAGGCCATGGGCATGGTCCTTGATGACCAGGTCGAAGATACGCAACTTGGTGCTTTCCTGATGTTGCTGCGGCACAAGGAAGAGAGCGCCGAGGAAATGGCCGGTTTCACCGAAGCCCTGCGCGCACGCTTGCAAGCGCCTGGATTAAATGTCGACCTGGACTGGCCGACCTACGCCGGCAAAAAACGCCACCTGCCATGGTATCTGCTCGCGGCCAAGTGCCTGGCGCAGAATGGCGTGCGCATCTTCATGCACGGCGGCGGCGCGCATACGGCCGGGCGTCTGTACAGCGAACAACTGCTGGGCGAACTGAACATTCCCCTGTGCCGTGATTGGCAGCAGGTCGGCACGGCACTGGAAAAAGGCGGCCTGGCGTTTATGCCGCTGGTGGACTGGGCGCCGCAGTTGCAAAAGATGATCGACCTGCGCAATACCTTGGGCCTGCGGTCGCCGATCCACTCGCTGGCGCGGATTCTCAATCCGTTGGGCGCACGCTGCGGCCTGCAAAGCATTTTCCACCCGGGCTACCAAGCAGTGCATCGTGATGCCAGCGGCTTGCTCGGCGACACGGCAATTGTGGTCAAGGGCGATGGCGGTGAAGTCGAGATCAACCCCGACGCCACCAGCCACCTTTATGGCACCAGCGGCGGTCAGAGCTGGGTCGAAGAATGGCCGCAGCTGTCAGCGCAGCGCCATGTCAAACCCGCCTCGCTGGACACCGAACACTTGAAAGCCGTGTGGCGTGGCGATGTGGTCGACAGTTACCCGCAAATGGCCTTGATTGCGACCATGGCCCTCGCCCTGCGCGGTCTCGGTCAGGATCGCGAACAGGCCTTCGCAACCGCCGAACAGTATTGGGCGGCGCGCAACACATCGATCTAACCGATCATTAGCGCCCGATCTTTGCGCTTTTTGTTCGAACTCATCGGAATAGACTCGACTCCAACAAATATTGGTTTTGGGAGTCTTGATCATGGGTTTACTCGTCGACGGCCACTGGCAGGACAAGTGGTATGAAAGCAGCAAGGACGGCGCGTTCCAGCGCGAACAAGCGCAACGCCGCAACTGGGTGACCGCCGACGGTCAGCCAGGCCCCAGCGGTGAAGGCGGTTTCGCCGCCGAAGCCGGACGCTATCACCTCTACGTTTCCCTCGCCTGCCCTTGGGCGCATCGCACGCTGATTCTGCGCAAACTCAAAGGTCTGGAAAGTCTGATCGATGTTTCAGTGGTCAGCTGGTTGATGCTGGAGAACGGCTGGACTTTCGACACAGCGCTCGGCTCGACCGGCGACAAACTCGATGGTTTCGACTTCATGCACCAGCGCTATACGGCTGATACGCCTGACTACACCGGGCGCGTGACGGTGCCAGTGCTGTGGGACAAGAAACTCAAGCGCATCGTCAGCAATGAATCAGCGGAAATCATCCGCATGTTCAACAGCGCCTTCGACGAGATCACTGGTAACGATCTGGACTTTTATCCGGCGCCGCTACGCAACGAAATCGATGCGCTGAACGAGCGGATCTACCCGGCGGTGAACAACGGAGTCTATCGTGCCGGATTCGCCACCTCGCAACAGGCCTACGAACAGGCGTTCGATGAAGTCTTCGCCGAACTGGATCATCTGGAGCAACTGCTGGGCGCCAATCGCTACCTGAGCGGGGAATACCTGACCGAGGCCGATGTGCGCCTGTTCACCACGATGATTCGTTTCGACGCGGTGTATCACGGCCACTTCAAGTGCAACCTGCGGCGGATTGCCGACTACCCGAACCTGTCGAACTGGCTGCGCGAGTTGTATCAGTGGCCGGGGATTGCCGAGACGGTGGATTTCCAGCACATCAAGCATCACTACTACGGCAGCCACAAAACCATCAACCCGACCGGCGTGGTGCCGAAGGGGCCGCAGCAGGATTTCAGCGTGGCGCATGATCGCGAGCGGTTGATCGGGAAAGGGGTTTGGCGCCGGGGTTGATTAGCTCGGTATTGGTTCGAGACCCCGTTCGCGAGCAGGCTCGCTCCCACACCGGATTTGTGCATGACACAGATCCAATGTGGGAGCGAGCCTGCTCGCGAAGGGAACGACGCGGTGTTTAGACCTGCGCCTGAGCCCCTTCAAACCACGCCAGCTTCTCGCGCAGTTGCACGACTTCGCCAACGATCACCAGGGTCGGCGCATGCACTTCATGCTCTGCCACCATTTGCGGCAGATCCGCCAGCGTGCCGGTGAAAACCCGCTGATTGACCGTGGTGCCCTGCTGGATCAATGCCGCCGGGGTATCCGCCGCGCGACCGTGCTTGATCAACTGCTCACAGATGATCGGCAAACCCACCAGGCCCATGTAGAACACCAGCGTCTGCGCCGGGGCGACCAGATCGGCCCATGGCAGATCGGTGGAACCATCCTTCAAGTGGCCAGTGACAAACCGCACGGACTGCGCATGGTCACGGTGGGTCAATGGAATCCCCGCATAAGCGGCGCAACCGCTGGCCGCGGTAATGCCGGGGACCACCTGGAATGGAATACCGTGGGCCGCGAGTTCTTCGATCTCTTCGCCACCGCGGCCGAAGATAAACGGATCGCCACCCTTCAACCGCACCACCCGCTTGCCGGCCTTGGCCAGATCGACCAGTTGCTGGTTGATCTGATCTTGCGGCACTGCGTGTTCAGAACGACGCTTGCCGACATACACCCGCTCGGCATCGCGACGGCACAACTCGAGAATCGCCGGCGCCACCAGACGGTCATAGAGCACCACATCGGCTTGTTGCATCAGACGCAGTGCGCGGAAGGTCAACAGATCCGGATCACCCGGGCCGGCACCGACCAGATAAACCTCGCCAGTGGTGACCATGGGCTCGCCATCGACCTTGGCCTGCAACAGGCGCTCGGCTTCAGCGCCCTGCCCGGCCAGTTGACGATCGGCAATCGGGCCTTGGAAAACGTCTTCCCAGAAGCCACGACGCTGCTGAACATCCGGAAACAGGTTTTTCACCTGATGACGGAAACGCGCAGCCAGCCCTGCCAATTGACCGTAAGTGGAAGGAATCCAGGTTTCGACTTTCGCGCGGATCAGGCGCGCCAGTACCGGCGCATCACCGCCGCTGGAGACGGCAATGATTAGCGGCGAGCGATCGACGATTGCCGGGAAGATCACGCTGCACAAGGCCGGCGCATCGACCACGTTGACCGGCACGCAACGGCGGTGGGCGTCGGTGGAGACTTGCGCGTTGAGCGTTTCGTCGTCGGTAGCGGCAATGATCAGTCCGCAACCGTCCAGATCCGTTTCGGCGTAACCGCGCAACAGGCATTCACCGCCGCTGGCAGCGACCAGTTCAGCCAGTTGCGTTTCGATTTCAGGTGCGACCACCCGCAGCAGCGCACCGGCATCGGCCAGCAGGCGGGATTTGCGCAAGGCAATTTCCCCCCCACCGACAACCAACACACGACTGCCGCGAAGGTTGTGAAACAGCGGCAGATATTTCATTTAGCCGATGACCTCAAGGCCACCCATGTACGGTTTGAGCACGTCCGGCACGCGGATCGAACCGTCGGCCTGCTGGTAGTTTTCCAGTACCGCCACCAGAGTACGACCGACCGCCAGGCCGGAACCGTTCAAGGTGTGCACCAGTTCAGGCTTGCCGGTTTCCGGGTTGCGGAAACGCGCCTGCATGCGCCGCGCCTGGAAGTCGCCGCAGTTGGAGCACGAGGAGATTTCGCGGTATTTGTCCTGGCTCGGAATCCACACTTCGAGGTCGTAGGTCTTGACCGCGCTGAAGCCCATATCGCCGGTGCACAGTGCCAGGGTGCGGTAAGGCAGGCCGAGCAGTTGCAGGACTTTTTCGGCGTTGGCGGTCAGGCCTTCCAGCGCTTCCATCGATTGCGATGGCTCGACGATCTGGACCATTTCGACTTTGTCGAACTGGTGCTGGCGGATCATGCCACGCGTGTCGCGGCCCGACGCACCGGCTTCGCTGCGGAAGCATGGGGTATGGGCGACGAACTTGATCGGCAGCAGTTTCGAATCGACGATTTCGCCGGCAACGATGTTGGTCAGCGACACTTCGGCAGTCGGGATCAGGTACAGATCGGCTTCGCCTTCGCGGGCGATCTTGAACAGGTCTTCTTCGAACTTCGGCAGCTGGCCGGTGCCTTGCAGCGCCGGAGCCTGAACCAGATAAGGCGTGTAAGCCTCTTCATAGCCGTGCTCGTTGACGTGCAGGTTGATCATGAACTGCGCCAGTGCACGATGCAGACGGGCGATCGGGCCGCGCAGCAAGGCGAAACGCGCGCCGGACAGCTTGGCGGCGGTTTCGAAGTCCAGCCAGCCGAACTTCTCGCCGAGGGCGACGTGATCTTTCACTTCGAAATCGAATTGGGTCGGGGTGCCCCAGCGGCGCACTTCGACGTTGTCGTCTTCGTCCTTGCCGACCGGAACCGACTCGTGCGGCAGGTTGGGGATACCGAGCAGGATCGAATCCAGTTCGGTCTGGATCGCATCCAGCTCGACCTTGCCAGCGCTCAGCTCGCCCGCCATGCGCTCGACGTCCGCCATCAGCGGCGCGATGTCTTCGCCACGCTGCTTGGCCTGCCCGATGGATTTGGAACGCGCGTTACGCTCAGCCTGCAATGCTTCGGTGCGGGTCTGGACGGTCTTGCGCTGTTCTTCCAGCGCTTCGATGCGCGCGGTGTCCAGCGCAAAGCTACGGGAAGCCAGGCGGTCCGCTACGTCCTGAAGGTTGCTACGTAACAGTTTGGAATCGAGCATGTCGGTTTCTCGTTATCAAAGTTTGGTCAGGGACAGGCCGGCCCACGTCGCGAGCAGCCCGCCGAATACGCTGAGTGCGGCGTAGCCCAGGGCCAGCAACACTTGCCCGCTTTCCAGCAGGCGCACCGTATCCAGTGAAAAGGATGAAAAAGTCGTCAGCCCCCCGAGGAAGCCGACCATCAACCCGGCGCGCACCTCGATCGGCACCTCCGGGCGTATCAGAAACAGGCCGTACAACACGCCAATCAGCAGGCAGCCCACGATATTAACGGCCAGCGTCGCGGTATAGAAGTGCCGCGGCCAATTGGCGCTGACCCAATTACCGGTGGCGAAGCGCAACAATGTCCCGGCAACACCGCCGACCGACACTGCAAGGATCAATGGGACCACTATTTTCTCCGCTGCCGAGGGCTCAGACGATCGAGCTGAGCGAGGTGATTGAGCTTTTCGCCGATCTTCAACTCCAGGCCACGGGGCACTGGCTGATAGAACGGAATCGGCTCGAGTTCTTCCGGAAAATAGTCTTCGCCGGCGGCATAGGCGTCCGGCTCGTCGTGGGCGTAGCGGTATTCGTCGCCATAACCCAATTGCTTCATCAGCTTGGTCGGGGCATTGCGCAGGTGCAGCGGGACTTCCAGCGAGCCGTTCTCAGCCGCTGCGCGCAGCGCGGTTTTGAAGCCCATGTACACCGCATTGCTTTTCGGTGCGCAGGCCAGATAAGTAATGGCCTGGGCGACCGCCAATTCGCCCTCGGGGCTGCCGAGACGCTCCTGCACTTCCCACGCTGCCAGACACAGACTGAGTGCTCGCGGGTCGGCGTTGCCGATGTCTTCGCTGGCCATGCGCACCACGCGCCGCGCCAGGTACAGCGGATCGCAGCCGCCGTCGATCATCCGCGCAAACCAGTACAACGCGCCGTCAGGGTTGGAACCGCGTACCGATTTGTGCAGCGCCGAGATCTGGTCGTAAAACGCTTCGCCGCCCTTGTCGAAACGTCGGCGGGTATCGCCGAGCAGGCTTTGCAGCAACTCGGTGCCGATTTCGCTGTTGTCTTCGGCCAGATCAGAGGCGTTTTCCAGCAGATTGAGCAGGCGCCGGCCATCACCATCAGCGGCGGACAGCAGCATCTGAAAACCTTCATCGCTCAGTGTCAGGTTGCGCTTGCCCAGCCCGCGCTCTTCGGTCAAAGCCCGATGCACCAGTTTGCGCAGCGCCGCTTCGTCGAGGCTTTTCAGGACGTAGACGCGTGCCCGCGACAACAAGGCGTTGTTGAGTTCGAACGAAGGGTTTTCGGTGGTGGCGCCGATGAAGATCAGCGTGCCGTCTTCCACGTACGGCAGAAACGCGTCCTGCTGCGACTTGTTGAAGCGGTGCACTTCATCGACAAACAAGATCGTGCGCTTGCCGTATTGGCCGGCCTGCTGCTTGGCGATCTCAACGGCCTGACGGATTTCCTTGACCCCGGCGAGCACCGCCGAAACCGTTTCGAAGTGCGCATCAGAGACTTCCGCGAGCAGACGCGCCAGGGTGGTCTTGCCCACGCCCGGCGGCCCCCAGAAGATCATCGAATGCAGCGCGCCCTGCTCCAGCGCCTCACGCAGAGGCTTGCCGCGAGCGAGCACGTGTTCCTGACCGACGTACTCATCCAGATTGGCCGCACGCAGACGCGCGGCCAAGGGTTGGGCAATCGGTGCACTGCGAAACAGATCCATCACGTAGCGTTGAAACCTCTGATTTTCTGAAATCTGCTGAAGAACCTGTGGTGAGGGATTTTATCCCCGTTGGGCTGCGAAGCGGCCCCAAAAGCGACGACTGCTGCGCAGCCGGACGGGGATAAATCCCCTCGCCACAATAGCCCCTCAATAGCAGGCCCTCACCACAAAGGCCCTGACACAAAGGGCCGGTGTTTATTCCTGGATAACGTCGGCACCCTTGGGAATGTCGAATTTGAATTTCGACGCTGGCACCGCTTCGTTGGCCTTGACCCCGGTAAACAGGATATTGGTGCGCTGGCCGACGCTGTCGATCAGTTGCATGTCATTGAGCAGACCGTTACGGAACGACAGGCGCAGGTTATCGAACAGCGTGTCCTTGGTCTTCGGCTTGAGGGTGAAGTCGATCACACCGCCAGCCTCTTTCGCGCTGATGTCGAAGCTCTGGCTGATTTTCGAGACATCACCCGACAGCAGCAGCGCCGGCGTCTGGGTCAGCCGCTCGTCGAGCTTCTTGATGGTTGCCTGCTCCAGATCCGGGTCCCACAGGGTGACTTTCTTGCCATCGGAGACCATGGTCTGCTCGGCCGGCGCGTTGGTGTGCCAGTAGAACAGGCCCGGACGCTGCAGGGTCATGTTGCCGGTGGTTTCCTGCAATTGGGTACCGCTGCCGTCGAGGGTCAACTGCGAGAAGTTGGCCGACAGGGTTTTCGATGTTTCCAGCAACTGGGTCAGACGCGCCACGTCCTTTTCATCAGCGTGGGCCGTGAGTGTGGTCAGCGCCAGTACTGGCAACAGCATGCGGATAAGGCGCATGAGAGTCCTCTTGAATACTCGTGGGAGAGCGGGTGGCGCGTCATTGCGCCACCCGAGTCGTTGCGTTTCAGTCGCGTACCGGGCCTGGGGCCAGGACTTCACGCGAACCGTTGGTGTTCATTGAGGTAACGACGCCGGCCATTTCCATCGCTTCGATCATCCGCGCGGCGCGGTTGTAGCCGATCTTCAGCTTGCGCTGCACAGCGGAAATCGACGCACGACGGCTTTCGAGGACGAACTGCACCGCTTCGTCATACAGCGCGTCGGCTTCCGGATCATCACCGTCGCCACCACCGCTGCTGCCTTCAAAGCCGCTACCCGCCTCTTCGACACCGTTGAGGATGTCGTCGTTGTATTCCGGCGCACCGCGCAGCTTCCACGCTTCGACCACACGATGAACTTCATCGTCGGAGACGAACGCGCCGTGCACCCGGATCGGCAGACTGGTGCCCGGCGGCATGTAGAGCATGTCACCGTGACCGAGCAGTTGTTCGGCGCCACCCTGGTCGATGATGGTCCGCGAGTCGATCTTGCTCGATACCTGGAACGCCATACGGGTCGGGATGTTGGCCTTGATCAGGCCGGTGATCACGTCCACCGAAGGGCGCTGGGTTGCGAGGATCAAGTGAATACCCGCCGCACGCGCCTTCTGCGCAATACGCGCGATCAGTTCTTCGACCTTCTTGCCGACGATCATCATCATGTCGGCGAATTCGTCCACCACTACGACGATTGTCGGCAGTTTCTGCAGCAGCGGCGCTTCGTCGTGAATGCTTTCGCGCTTGTACAGCGGATCGCTCAACGGCTCGCCGGCATCCTGGGCTTCCTTGACCTTGGCGTTGAAGCCGGAGAGGTTACGCACGCCCATTTTCGCCATCAGCTTGTAGCGACGCTCCATCTCGGCAACGCTCCAGCGCAAGGCGTTGGCGGCGTCCTTCATGTCGGTCACCACCGGGCAGAGCAGGTGCGGAATGCCTTCGTAGATCGACAGCTCAAGCATTTTCGGGTCGATCATGATCAGCTTGGCATCGTCGGGGCCGGACTTGAACAGGATCGACAGGATCATCGCGTTCACACCCACGGACTTACCGGAACCGGTGGTACCGGCCACCAGCAAGTGCGGCATCTTCGCCAGGTCGGTGATGACCGGCTTGCCGCCGATGTCATGACCGAGCGCCAGGGTGACCGGCGATTTGAAGTTGTCGTACTCGGGGGTCGACAGCACCTCGGAGAAACGCACGATCTGGCGGTCTTCGTTGGGAATCTCGATACCGACAGTGGTCTTGCCCGGAATCACCTCGACCACGCGCACACTGGTCACCGCCAGCGAACGTGCCAGGTCCTTGGCCAGGTTGGCGATGCGGCTGACTTTTACCCCGGCGGCAGGCTGGATTTCGTAACGGGTAATCACCGGGCCCGGGTGGATCGAGTCAACGGTGACTTCGACGCCGAATTCCTTGAGCTTGATTTCCAGCAAGTGGCCGACCGCTGCCAAGGACTCAGGAGAATAGTTGAGCTGTTTCTTTTCCGCTGGATCAAGAATGGAGATCGGCGGCAAGGTGCCTTCGACCGCGCTGTCGACGAACAACGGCGCCTGCTTCTCTTTCTGCACGCGCTTGCTCGGCTCCGGCGCCTTGGCTGGTGCCGGCGCGATCACCGGCGGCACCTGCTTCTCGCGGTCGGACATGTGCTTGCTCAGCGCTTGTTCACGCTCGATCAGGCGTTCCTTGACCTTGGCCTGTTCACGCTTGTCGGTGACAGTCGGTGCGACCACATCGTGGACGCGGTCATCGACCTCACGCAGTTGCGCGACCAGTTGCTTGCGCTCGGTGCGCGCCGACCACCAGCGGTTGAGCGCGCCCTGGAACAGCTCGAACAGATCGAGGGTGATCTTGCCGGTGACGTCCATCACCTTGAACCACGACAGGTCGGTGAATACGGTCAGGCCGAACAGGAACAGCGCGATGAACAGCAGCGTGCTGCCTTGAATGTTCAGCGCATTCTTCGCCAGATCGCCAAGGCTTTCGCCCAGGGCACCGCCAGCGCCGGCGGGCAGACCGGTCGCGGCGTGGAAGTGAATGTGCGCCAGCGCAGCGCCGGAGAGCACGAGGAATACCAGACCGATCAGGCGCCAGGAAAACAGCCAGCCGCTCCACTGCCACGGCTCATGGCGTTGACGAAATATCTGGTACGCCTTGACCGCCAGCAGCAACGGGAAGATATAGGCGAAGTAGCCGAGCACCATGAACAGGATATCGGCGCTGTACGAGCCGGCCGGGCCGCCGAAGTTCTGCACATCGTCGATCTTGCTGTTATGGCTCCAGCCCGGATCGTCCTTGCCGTAAGTCAGCAAAGCCATCATCAGGAACAGGCACAAGGCACCGATGGCGATCAATGCACCTTCCTTGAGCCGGTAGTGCAGTTGCTGGCGCCAGAGCGGAACGACTGTTTTGGGTGCTTCGGTGGTCTTCTTCAAAACGCTTCTTTTCCTGCGCCCGAGGCGCGTCCATCTATTGAATGACGATAAAAACTGCCCAATCCAGGCAGGTAGAAAAGGTGAAAAGCCCAACTGAGACTACTTTTAACACTGTGCCACTGGTTTTATAAACACAGCCATAAACACCGTGCGCAGCGTAATGCGGGTCACAGCCCGGCATTGTACGGGTTTGTGCGCCCGACGCCATGCTTGAGCCCCTGGCCTTGAGCATAGCCAAACGCACACGCACTGCGTTGCAATTGGAGCATGCATTGTCTTTTGTGACAAAGGCTTATGAGCTGTATTTGATGAACGTAGCGAGGCTGGCCAGATCAGGCGCACGGAAATGCTCGACAGGCATCGCCACGGTGACGCTTACGACCACGGGCGACACATCAAGTTGCAGCTCGATGCTCACCGCACCAGACATCTGTACAGGACATCTGCGCCGTTTCGCGGCAAACTCTTCAACAGGGCCTGCACGCCCATGACCGCCCTCCCCTTCTGCAAGCCTGGATGCCATGCTGACTTGGTTACAACGTAATTCCCTGACCTTTCCGCCACTGGAAAAAGCCATGCGCGAGCCGAACGGATTGCTCGCCGCTGGTGGCGACCTGTCCGCCGACCGCCTGATCCAGGCCTATCGCCATGGCTGCTTTCCCTGGTTCTCCGAAGGCCAACCCATTCTCTGGTGGTCGCCAGACCCTCGCACCGTGCTGTTTCCCGACGAACTGCACGTCTCGCGCAGCCTCGGCAAGCTGCTGCGCAAGCAACGCTATCAAGTGACCTTCGATCAGGATTTCGACGCCGTCATCCGCGCCTGCGCTGCCCCGCGTGACTACGCCGACGGCACCTGGATCACCGAGGCCATGCAGGATGCTTACGTAGAATTGCATCGGCGCGGTTTCGCTCATTCGGTTGAGGTCTGGGACGAGGGACAGCTGGTCGGCGGCCTGTACGGGCTGGCGATGGGCCAACTGTTTTTTGGCGAGTCGATGTTCAGCCGTGCCGACAACGCGTCCAAATATGGCTTTGCCACGCTGGTGAAGCATTTGAAAGCCGCCGGGTTTGTGCTGATCGACTGCCAGATGCCGACCGATCACCTGCACAGCCTCGGTGCGCGATCCATTCCGCGGGGCGAATTCGCCGACTATCTGCAGCGCCATCTCGACCAACCGAATTCGGCGATCTGGGTTTGCTGAGCGACTTTTGCGCAGGTGGCTTACACTTAATCCACCAGCTTATCCCGAGGGTTGATTCATGACCGAGTTGGCGCGTTTGAAGTTTTATGCCACTCAGCCCCACTCTTGCAGTTATCTGCCCGAGGAGCAGGCCACGACGCTGTTTCTCGACCCGAGTCAGCCCATGGATGTGCATGTCTACGCAGACCTGTCGGAAATGGGCTTTCGTCGCAGTGGCGATCATCTGTACCGGCCGCATTGCCAGAATTGCAATGCGTGCGTGCCCGCGCGCATTCCTTCCGCCCAGTTCATCGCCAATCGCCAGCAGAAGCGTATCTACAAACGCAACGCCGACCTGCAAGTGCAGCCGGTCAAGCCGCACTTCAGCGAAGAATATTTCGACCTGTACCAGCGCTACATCGAACAGCGCCATGCCGACGGCGACATGTACCCGCCAAGCCGTGATCAGTTCTCGACGTTCCTGGTGCGCGACCTGCCCTTCTCGCGATTCTACGAGTTTCGACTCGACGGACGGTTGCTCGCGGTAGCAGTCACCGATCTGCTGCCCAACGGCTTGTCGGCGGTGTATACCTTCTACGAACCGAACGAAGAACGCCGCAGCCTCGGCCGTTACGCGATCCTCTGGCAAATCGCCGAAAGCCAGCGCCTGGGCCTTGAAGCGGTGTACCTGGGTTACTGGATCAAGAACTGCAAAAAGATGAACTACAAGACGCAATATCGGCCCATTGAATTGCTGATCAATCAGCGCTGGGTCGTCCTGAACTAAACCTGCGGCCTAAACCCCTTGGCGTAAACCCCATTTTTCGGGCACAATGCACGCCGCTTTTGCCTGGCGCAGTTGCACCGGGCCATTCATTGGATACCGAGGGCTTTACTGCATGTCGAAAGAAGACAGCTTCGAAATGGAAGGCACTGTCGTCGACACCCTGCCCAACACCATGTTTCGTGTGGAGTTGGAAAATGGGCACGTCGTAACCGCGCATATTTCCGGCAAGATGCGCAAGAACTACATTCGTATTCTTACCGGTGACAAAGTGCGCGTCGAGCTGACGCCCTATGATTTGAGCAAAGGGCGGATCACTTACCGCGCTCGTTAATCAAGTCAATACAGAACGCCCGGGTTATGCCGGGCGTTTTTGTTTGTCTGGGATTTGGGTTTTGTGGGTTTTGTGGGCATATCCGATGCCGCGGATGCTGCCGCTGGCGCGCTGTGTACGACTGCGTCGTACGGTCGCTACGCTTCCACCCCCGGATCGATCCCGTACCGAAGCCTGCCGAAGGGGCAAAAGATCGAGAGCCGGACCAAAAGGCAAAGCCAAAGCAAAAACAAAAGCCAGATCAAAAGATCGCAGCCTTCGGCAGCTCCTACAGTTGGATCGCGGGTATCCGAGGGAAATTGGTTGACCTGCAGGGCGCCATCGCGAGCAGGCTCACTCCTACAATTGGATCGAGTACATCAACGAGAAAAAGGTCGGTTGTCAGGCCGCCTTCGCGAGCAGGCTCGCTCCCACAGAAAAGCAAAAGCAAAGTCAAAAAATCGCAGCCTCCGGCAGCTCCTACACAATGAGCGTTAGCTCGAGTACCGCTTTTGATCTTGATCCACCGGCGACGTCGGAAGGCTGAGCGGAGGGATTGATCCGGGCGTGGGAGCGCAGCGACCGTCTGGCGCAGCCAGACACAGCGGAAGGAGGTGCAGCGAAGCAAACCGTAGCCGCTGCGCCCGGATCGATCCCGCAGCGAAGGAACCCGAGCCTGCGAGGGCCGAACGCAGGAGCTAGCGTTTTTTGCTTACTTTTTTTGGCGCTTGTAAAAAAGTAAGTCGCCGTCAGGCGAAACCATAAGCAGCCGTTACCGCAGTAACGGATATACCCCCAACCCCGAGACAAAAGAAAGGCGCCCGAAGGCGCCCTCTTACACCACAGCCGTCAGGCCATCTCTGCAGTGGTTTCGAAGTCGAACGTCAACTCCCCATCCTTGATGTCGATGTGCACCACACCGCCATGCTCGGCCAGTTCGCCAAACAGAATCTCCTCCGCCAGCGGACGCTTGATCTTGTCCTGGATCAGACGCGCCATCGGACGTGCGCCCATCGCCGAGTCATAACCACCCGCCGCCAGCCAACTACGCGCCGCATCGGTAACCTCAAGCAACACACGCTTGTCTTCCAGCTGCGCCTGAAGCTCGGTAAGGAACTTGTCCACCACACTTTTGATGACCTCATGACTGAGGCGACCAAACTGGATAATGGTGTCCAGACGGTTACGGAATTCCGGCGTGAAGCTCTTCTTGATCACTTCCATGGCATCAGACGAGTGGTCCTGATGGGTGAAACCGATCGAAGCCCGCGCGGCCGTTTCGGCACCCGCGTTGGTGGTCATGATCACGATCACGTTGCGGAAGTCCGCTTTGCGCCCGTTGTTATCGGTCAGCGTGCCGTGGTCCATAACCTGCAACAGCAGGTTGAAGACTTCCGGGTGCGCCTTCTCGATTTCATCGAGCAGCAATACGCAATGCGGCTGCTTGGTGATCGCTTCGGTCAACAGACCGCCCTGATCGAAACCGACATAGCCTGGAGGCGCACCAATCAGACGCGACACGGTGTGACGCTCCATGTACTCGGACATGTCGAAACGCACCAGTTCAATGCCAAGGGCCTTGGCCAGTTGTCGCGCGGCCTCGGTTTTACCGACACCGGTAGGCCCGGCAAACAGGAACGAACCGACTGGCTTGTCCGGCGACTTGAGCCCGGCACGCGACAGCTTGATCGCAGTCGACAGCGAATCGATCGCTGCGTCCTGACCAAACACCGTCAGCTTCAGGTCACGCTCCAGGTTACGCAGCAGCTCTTTGTCGGAACTGGTGACATGCTTTGGCGGAATCCGCGCGATTTTCGCGACGATGTCCTCGACCTGCGGCACTTCGATACGCTTGACGCGCATCTCTACCGGTTGCAGACGCTGGTAGGCGCCCGCTTCGTCGATCACGTCGATGGCCTTGTCCGGCATGTGCCGGTCATTGATGTAGCGCGACGCCAGTTCGGCAGCGGCACGCAACGACTCATCGCTGTATTCGATATTGTGGTGCTGCTCGAAACGCCCTTTCAGACCGCGCAGGATACCGATGGTGTCTTCCACCGATGGCTCGACGACATCGACCTTCTGGAAGCGACGCGCCAAGGCGCGATCTTTTTCGAAGATGCCGCGAAATTCCTGGAATGTGGTCGAACCGATGCAGCGAATATCGCCAGACGACAGCAGCGGCTTGAGCAGGTTGGACGCATCCATCACGCCACCGGACGCAGCGCCAGCACCAATGATGGTGTGGATCTCGTCGATGAACAGGATCGCCTGCGGACGCTTTTTCAGCTCATTGAGCAGCGCCTTGAAGCGCTTCTCGAAATCACCGCGATACTTGGTGCCCGCGAGCAGAGCGCCAAGATCGAGCGAGTAGACAACCGCATTGGCCAGCAGATCTGGTACCTGGTTGTCGACGATGCGCTTGGCCAGGCCTTCGGCAATCGCGGTTTTACCCACGCCCGCTTCACCCACCAGCAGCGGATTGTTCTTGCGCCGGCGCGCGAGAATCTGCGCGACACGCTCGACCTCCGACTCACGGCCGACCAGCGGATCAATGCGACCCTGGCGCGCGAGTTCGTTGAGGTTGCTGGCATAAGCATCCAGAGGATTGCCTGAAGAAGAAGACTCACCGCCCTCGTCGTCCTGCATATCTTGTTCACCTTCAGAGTGATCGCCATGCCCCGGCACTTTCGAAATGCCGTGTGCGATGTAGTTGACGACATCGATGCGCGCAACGCTCTGCTGTTTCAGCAGGAACACTGCCTGACTCTCTTGCTCACTGAAGATGGCGACCAGCACGTTGGCGCCGGTCACTTCGCGTTTGCCCGAGCTCTGTACGTGAAAAACAGCACGCTGCAGGACACGCTGGAAGCCCAGGGTTGGCTGGGTTTCGCGATCCTCGTCATGCACGGGGATCAATGGCGTGGTGGAGTCGATGAACTCCTGCAGATCATGTTTGAGTTTGTCGAGGTTTGCGCCGCAGGCACGCAAAACGGTGGCGGCAGCCTCATTATCCAATAGCGCCAGCAGGAGATGTTCGACGGTCATGAACTCATGACGCTTCGAACGAGCCTCCTTGAAGGCAAGATTGAGGGTGACTTCGAGCTCGCGGTTTAACATAGCTTCACCTCATACCCAAGTGGTCGGCGATTAACCGTCCTTCTCGATTTCACAGAGTAGCGGATGCTGGCTTTCCCTGGCGTACTGGTTGACCTGCATGGCCTTTGTCTCGGCGATGTCGCGGGTAAACACTCCACATACTGCCCGGCCTTCTATATGGACGGCCAGCATGACCTTGGTCGCCAGCTCGCGATTCAGGTTAAAAAACACCTCGAGCACTTCGACGACGAAATCCATCGGTGTGTAGTCATCGTTGAACAAAACCACCTTGTACATCGGCGGCGCCTGTAACGCGGGCTTTGCTTCCTGAACAGCAACGCCTGCCGAATCGTCGTCGTGCTCCTGTGGAAGATCCTTTTGGAGAAGCGGGCGATCCTGATTGAATGTTAGTCGAATCTGGCTGATTGCATGCATGGAAAAAAAGGTTCGTCAGTTGTGCGAATACAGTGGTGGGGGCGGTTGCACACGTTTTCAACTACGACTGCCCGGTCACCTTGACTATCGGGAAAACGGTGTTACAACCAATAGAGCCCACAGTGGGTAAAAAAGATCCGCGGAGTCAATTCTTTTATCGAATTCGATTGCGGATGTCGTGGATGATACTCCAGCGATGGAGTCTGTTGCAGAGGGATTTGAGCATGGCTGTCGGCAAGGTGAAATGGTTCAACAATGCCAAGGGATTCGGCTTTATCAATACCGACGCCCGGGAAGGTCGCGATGAGGATGGCAAGGACATTGATTTCTTTGCCCACTACTCGGCCATTGAAATGGAAGGGTACAAGACCCTGAAAGCGGGTCAGGCGGTGACCTTCGAGATCGTTCATGGCCCTAAAGGCTTGCATGCCGTGAAGATAACTTCGGTCGAAGCAGCTCCCACGCCAAGCTCGATTGCCACGGAACAACAAACGGCAACCAGTTGAAGCCTCAAAACATTCGGTCATAAAAAACCGCCTGACTCAACCCATCGAGTCAGGCGGTTTTTGCGTGCCTGCGACTTTTACATATGCGAAATCAACGCATCCCCGAACCCGGAAGACGAAACCAGCTTGGCCCCATCCATCAAACGCTCGAAATCATAAGTAACAGTCTTGGCGCCGATCGCACCGTTGGTGCCCTTGATGATCAGGTCCGCCGCTTCCGTCCAGCCCATATGACGCAGCATCATCTCGGCCGAGAGAATCAGCGAGCCCGGGTTGACCTGGTCCTTGCCGGCATACTTCGGCGCAGTACCGTGGGTCGCTTCGAACATCGCTACGGTGTCGGACAGGTTGGCACCCGGCGCAATACCGATACCACCCACTTCCGCCGCCAGCGCGTCGGACAGGTAGTCACCGTTGAGGTTAAGCGTAGCGATCACATCGTATTCCGCCGGGCGCAGCAGGATCTGCTGGAGCATGGCGTCGGCAATGGCGTCCTTGACCACAACGTTCTTGCCGGTTTTCGGGTTCTTGAACTGCATCCACGGACCGCCGTCCAGCAGGGTCGCGCCGAACTCTTCGGCCGCCACTTCGTAGGCCCATTCCTTGAAGGCACCCTCGGTGAACTTCATGATGTTGCCTTTGTGCACGATGGTCAGCGAATCGCGGTCATTGTCGACTACATATTGCAGAGCCTTGCGCGCCAGACGCTTGGTGCCCTCGCGGGAGACCGGCTTGACACCGATGCCGCAGTTTTCGTCGAAACGGATCTTGGTAACGCCCATTTCTTCTTTAAGGAATTTGATGACCTTGGTGGCTTCCGGCGAACCGGCCTTCCATTCGATACCGGCGTAGATGTCTTCGGAGTTCTCGCGGAAGATGGTCATGTCGACGTCGCCGGGCTTTTTCACCGGGCTCGGCACGCCTTCGAACCAGCGCACCGGACGCAGGCAGACGTACAGGTCGAGTTGCTGACGCAGGGCCACGTTCAGCGAGCGGATGCCGCCACCGACCGGAGTGGTCAGCGGGCCTTTGATGGAGACCACGTAATCCTTGACCGCGTCGAGGGTTTCCTGCGGCAGCCAGGTGTCCTGGTCATAAACCTGAGTGGCTTTTTCGCCGGCGTAGACTTCCATCCAGGAAATCTTGCGCTTGCCGCCGTAGGCCTTTTCAACAGCAGCATCGACAACCTTGATCATCACCGGACTGATGTCGACACCAATACCGTCACCTTCGATGAAGGGGATGATCGGGTTATCAGGAACATTGAGAGAATGGTCTGCATTGACAGTGATTTTGTCACCGACGGCTGGAACCTGAATCTTCTTGTAACCCATGCTGAACTCCATTGTTTGGATTGAACACCTGGCTTGCTTCGAGCGTAACCCAGTTGAATCAACACGCAAACCCTATGTTCCGCCGCCGCGCACATCTCGTTTCCTACAAGCCTGAAAGCAAAGGGAAAAGCGCCAAACTCCAGCATTCGTAACGAGTCTTTGCCCGGTCGCGCCCTGCGACCTTTAGACCAATGGACGAGAATCGTTGCATATGAACCATCGGCAGATTGCCAGCTACCTATGTATAATGCCGCCCGCTGACCACAGGGTCACGACGGCTGGCCTCTCTAGCACGAGACTTTCCGCCTGATTGGTCGGGTTGTTACCGCAGCCTGACTGCTTGACGCTCTACTGATGCACCCAACATCACCGCGAAGAATCTCGACATTCGGTTCATGGATGACTTTGAACGAACGCGCTTACCCGGCGCCCCTCGAGTTTCTGCGCACGCTTTAGCAAAGAAGAGAGAGTTAATCCGAATATGCCCACCCGCTCGAAGATCATCTATACCTTCACCGACGAAGCTCCTGCCCTCGCCACCTATTCCCTGCTGCCGATCATCGAGGCTTACACCGCCTCGGCCGATATCGCCGTGGAAACCCGCGATATCTCTCTTGCAGCACGCATCCTGGCAAGCTTCCCCGAGCAACTGGGCGACAAAGCCGTAGCCGACCACCTCGCCGAACTGGGCGACCTGGCCGTTACGCCTGAAGCCAACATCATCAAGCTGCCGAACATCAGTGCTTCGGTGCCACAACTGCAAGCCGCGATCAAAGAGCTGCAGGCGCAGGGCTACAACCTGCCGGACTATCCGGAAACCGTGACCAGCGACGCCGAAAAAGACGCCCGGGCGCGTTACGACAAGGTCAAGGGCAGCGCCGTGAACCCGGTTCTGCGCGAAGGCAACTCCGACCGCCGCGCTCCGCTGTCGGTGAAGAACTACGCGCGCAAGCACCCGCACAAAATGGGCGCCTGGGCCAAGGACTCCAAGTCCCACGTCGCGCACATGAGCACCGGCGATTTCTACGGCAGCGAAAAAGCTGTCCTGATCGACGCCGCTGACGCTGTGAAGATCGAGCTGATCGCCAAGGACGGTGCTGCCACCGTTCTGAAAGAAAAAACCACCGTTCAGGCCGGCGAGATCCTCGACTGCGCCGTGATGAGCAAAAACGCCCTGCGTGCGTTCATCGCTGCCGAGATCGAAAGCGCCAAGGCCCAGGGCGTGCTGCTCTCGGTGCACCTGAAAGCGACCATGATGAAGGTCTCCGACCCGATCATGTTCGGCCAGATCGTTGCCGAGTTCTATAAAGACGCTCTGACCAAGCACGCTGACGTGCTGAACCAGATCGGCTTCAACCTGAACAACGGCATCGGCGATCTGTACGCGCGCATCAAGGCCCTGCCGGCCGACCAGCAAGCGCAGATCGAAGCCGATATCGCAGCGGTCTACGCCGTTCGTCCGTCGCTGGCGATGGTCAACTCCGACAAAGGCATCACCAACCTGCACGTGCCGAGCGACGTCATCGTTGACGCCTCGATGCCAGCGATGATTCGTGACTCCGGCAAGATGTGGGGCACCGACGGTCAGTTGCACGACACCAAGGCTGTGATCCCGGATCGTTGCTACGCGACCATCTACCAGGCCGTGATCGAAGATTGCAAAGCCAACGGCGCTTTCGACCCGACCACCATGGGCAGCGTGCCGAACGTCGGTTTGATGGCGAAGAAAGCCGAAGAGTACGGCTCCCACGACAAGACCTTCCAGATCAAGGCTGACGGCGTTGTTCGCGTCACCGACAGCAAAGGCAAGCTGCTGATGGAACAGGCTGTCGAAGCCGGCGACATCTTCCGCATGTGCCAGACCAAAGACGCGCCGATCCAGGACTGGGTCAAACTGGCCGTCAACCGTGCTCGCGCCAGCAGCACGCCGGCGATCTTCTGGCTTGACCCGATGCGCGCTCACGATGGCGTAGTGATCGAGAAAGTTCAGGCGTACCTGAAGGATCACGACACCAGCGGTCTGGACATCCAGATCATGGCTCCAGTCGACGCGATGAAGTACACCCTGAAGCGCACCCGCGAAGGCAAGGACACCATTTCGGTGACCGGTAACGTACTGCGCGACTACCTGACCGACCTGTTCCCGATCATGGAACTGGGCACCAGCGCCAAGATGCTGTCGATCGTGCCGCTGATGAACGGCGGTGGTCTGTTCGAAACCGGCGCCGGCGGTTCGGCTCCGAAGCACGTGCAGCAACTGGTTGAAGAAAACTTCCTGCGCTGGGATTCGCTGGGTGAGTTCCTCGCCCTGGCCGCTTCCCTCGAGCATCTGGGTGTGAACTACAACAACCCGAAAGCACTGGTGCTGTCGAAAACCCTGGACCAGGCCACCGGCCAGTTCCTCGACAACAACAAGTCGCCATCGCGCAAAGTCGGCAACATCGACAACCGCGGCAGCCACTTCTACCTGGCGATGTACTGGGCTCAGGCCCTGGCCGCCCAGACTGAAGACGCTGCACTGCAAGCGCAGTTCGCGACTCTGGCCAAAACCCTGACCGAGAACGAAGCAACTATCGTTGCCGAGCTCAACGCCGTTCAGGGCAAGCCAGTCGACATCGGCGGTTACTACCACGCCGACGCCGAGCTGATCAGCAAGGCCATGCGCCCAAGCGCAACCTTCAACGCGGCGATTGCTGCGCTGGTTTAAGGTTGTAATGCGGTAAACAAACCCCGGCCGAGTGCCGGGGTTTGTGTTTTTACTGACAACATAAATCCCTTGTGGGAGCGAGCCTGCTCGCGAATGCGGTTTATCATTCAGCACCTTCGTTGACTGACCCACCGCTTTCGCGAGCAGGCTCGCTCCCACAGGGGGTCGGGTTTTAACCTGGATATTGAGGAAGGTTTTATGGAATGGCTCCCCCACATCACCGTCGCCACCATCGTCGAGGACAACGGCCGTTTCCTGATGGTCGAAGAGCACAAAGGCGGGCGCAATGTGCTCAACCAGCCCGCCGGGCATCTCGATCCGGATGAAACCCTGATCAACGCGGCGATTCGCGAAACCCTCGAAGAAACCGGTTGGGACGTCGAACCCACCGGCGTGATCGGCATTTATCTGTACACCGCACCGAGCAACGGCGTGACTTACCAGCGCATATGCTTCAGCGCCAAAGCCGTGCAGCACCACCCGGATTACCAACTCGACGACGGCATCGTCGGCGCCAAGTGGCTGACCCGCGAAGAATTAATCGCCCAGCGCGACAACTGGCGCAGCGAGCTGATCATCCGTTGCATCGACGATTATCTGGCCGGTCATCACTTCAGCCTCGAACTGATCCGCCCTTCTCTTTAGCCTTGCGGCCGCGAGCCTGATAGAATCGCGCCCTTTTCCAAGACACTCATTGAACCCCTATGCGTGATCCAGCCCCTTCTGACACATCCAAGAAGCGCGTCATTGTCGGCATGTCCGGCGGCGTGGACTCTTCCGTTTCTGCCCTTCTGCTGATCGAGCAGGGTTATGAAGTGGAAGGCCTGTTCATGAAGAACTGGGAAGAAGACGACGGAACGGAATACTGCACCGCCATGGACGACCTGGCGGATGCTCAGGCTGTCTGCGACAAGATCGGCATCAAGCTGCACACCGCCAACTTCGCGGCCGAGTACTGGGACAACGTGTTCGAGCACTTCCTTGCCGAGTACAAGGCCGGTCGCACGCCGAACCCGGACATCCTGTGCAACCGCGAGATCAAGTTCAAGGCGTTCCTCGACTACGCGATGATGCTCGGCGCCGACCTGATCGCCACCGGTCACTACGTGCGCCGTCGCGACATCGATGGCCGCACCGAACTGCTCAAGGGCCTCGATCCGAACAAGGATCAGAGCTACTTCCTGCACGCCGTTGGCGGCGAACAGATCGCCAAGACCCTGTTCCCGGTCGGCGAACTGGAAAAGCCTGAAGTCCGCGCGATTGCCGAGAAATACGAACTGGCCACCGCCAAGAAGAAGGATTCCACCGGGATCTGCTTCATCGGCGAGCGTCGTTTCAGCGACTTCCTCAAGCAGTACCTGCCGGCACAACCGGGTGAGATCAAGACCACCGAAGGCGAAGTCATCGGCCGTCACCACGGCTTGATGTACCACACCATCGGCCAGCGTCAGGGCCTCGGCATAGGCGGCTTGAAGGATGCCGGCGATGAGCCGTGGTACGTGCTGCGCAAGGATCTGCAGACCAACGAGCTGATCGTCGGTCAGGGCAACAACCATCCATGGCTGTTCTCCAGCGCCCTGCTCGCTTCGGAAATCTACTGGGTCAATCCGATCGACCTGAGCCAGCCGCTACGCCTGACGGCGAAAGTGCGCTATCGCCAGAGCGATCAGGCCTGCACCCTGGAAAAAACCGCCAACGGTTATCGCGCCGTGTTCGACGAACCGCAACGCGCGGTGACGCCGGGCCAGTCGGTGGTGTTCTATGACGGTGAAATCTGCCTCGGCGGCGGCGTGATCGAAGTGGCCGAGCCGTGGAGCGCCCAGGCATGAGCCCGACTCAGGAGCAACTGACGGCGCTGGGCGGTGTGTTTCTCGCCGCCGTGCTGGTCGACCGCATCGCCAAGACCGGCCAGACCAACGAGGCCGGCCTGAGTTGCATGCTCGGCAGCCTGCTGGTACGGGATCCGAAAGATACGCTGGACGTGTACGGTGGCGACGACATCAATCTGCGCGAGGGTTATCGCGCGCTGATTGGCGCACTGGAGCGCGATCCGAGCACCTTGCAGCGCGAGCCGTTGCGCTACGCGCTGTCGATGCTCGGTCTGGAGCGGCAATTGGCCAAGCGTGACGACATGCTTGAGACGATTGCCAAACGCCTGCCGCAGATTCAGTCGCAGGTGGAGCATTTTGGCCCTGCGCACGAAAACGTCATCGCCGCTTGCGGTGCGTTGTATCAGGACACTTTGAGCACCCTGCGCCAGCGCATTCAGGTGCACGGCGACATGCGCAACCTGCAGCAGCCGAGCAATGCCTCGAAAATCCGCGCCCTGCTCCTCGCTGGTATCCGCTCGGCGCGCCTGTGGCGTCAGCTCGGTGGTCATCGCTGGCAGTTGGTGATCAGCCGCCGCAAGCTGCTCAAAGAGCTTTATCCGTTGATGCGCAGCGAGTAAACGCCGCGTCATGAAGGCTTTGTAGTCTGTAACGCGTAATACGCCGGTCAGTTGGCGACGGACCGGCGGATTTTTTCATGTATGATACGCGCCCCATTTCGTTGCCCGACTGTCCGAGAACACCCCATGCAGCTCTCTTCGCTCACTGCGGTTTCCCCTGTTGACGGCCGCTACGCCGGCAAAACCCAGGCCCTGCGCCCGATTTTCAGCGAGTACGGCCTGATCCGTGCCCGCGTTCTGGTTGAAGTGCGCTGGCTCCAGCGCCTGGCCGCCCATGCTGGCATCCCTGAAGTGCCAGCCTTCTCCGCCGAGGCCAACGCCGTTCTCAACGAACTGGCGGAAAACTTTTCGCTGGAGCACGCCGAGCGCGTCAAAGAGATCGAGCGCACCACCAACCACGACGTCAAAGCGATCGAATACCTGCTCAAAGAGCAGGCGGCCAAGCTGCCGGAGCTGGCCAAGGTCAGCGAATTCATCCACTTTGCCTGCACCAGTGAAGACATCAACAACCTGTCCCACGCCTTGATGCTGCGTGAAGGCCGTGACGACGTGATGCTGCCGCTGATGCGCCAGACCGCCAACGCCATCCGCGAACTGGCCATCCGTTTCGCCGACGTGCCGATGCTGTCGCGCACCCACGGTCAGCCGGCTTCGCCGACTACTCTGGGTAAAGAGCTGGCCAACGTGGTTTACCGTCTCGAGCGCCAGATCGCTCAGGTCGCTGCCGTGCCGCTGCTGGGCAAGATCAACGGCGCCGTCGGCAACTACAACGCGCACCTCTCGGCCTACCCGCAGATCGACTGGGAAGCCAACGCCCGCGCCTTCATCGAAGACGAGCTGGGCCTGGGCTTCAACCCGTACACCACGCAGATCGAACCGCACGACTACATCGCCGAGCTGTTCGACGCCATCGCGCGCTTCAACACCATCCTGATCGACTTCGACCGCGACATCTGGGGCTACATTTCCCTGGGTTATTTCAAGCAGCGCACCATCGCTGGCGAAATCGGTTCGTCGACCATGCCGCACAAGGTCAACCCGATCGACTTCGAAAACTCCGAAGGCAACCTGGGTATCGCCAACGCACTGTTCCAGCACCTGGCGAGCAAGCTGCCAATTTCTCGCTGGCAGCGCGACCTGACCGACTCCACCGTCCTGCGCAACCTCGGTGTCGGCTTCGCCCACAGCGTGATCGCATACGAAGCCAGCCTCAAAGGCATCAGCAAACTGGAGCTCAACGAGCAGAAGATTGCCGCTGACCTCGACGCCTGCTGGGAAGTCCTGGCCGAGCCGATCCAGACCGTGATGCGTCGCTACAACATCGAAAACCCGTACGAAAAGCTGAAAGAACTGACCCGTGGCAAGGGCATCAGCCCTGAAGCGTTGCAGATTTTCATCGATGGCCTGGACATGCCAGCCGAAGCCAAAGCCGAGCTCAAGCAACTGACTCCGGCCAACTACATCGGCAACGCAGTGGCACAAGCCAAACGCATCTGATCGACCGTTTGCCCCGTTTGAGACGCCCGGCCGCGCCGGGCGTTTTTATTCCCGTCTGAAAAGTACTTTTTTTCAATAGGTTACATATGAATTCCGATATTCCTCTTCAACTTCTGGGCGGCCTCACAGCACGCGAATTCCTGCGTGACTACTGGCAGAAAAAACCGCTGCTGATCCGTCAGGCGATTCCTGACTTCGAAAGCCCGATCGACGCCGACGAACTGGCCGGCCTGGCCCTGGAAGAAGAAGTCGAATCGCGCCTGGTCATCGAGCACGGCGAGCGTCCGTGGGAACTGCGTCGCGGCCCGTTCGCCGAAGACGAGTTCAGCAAATTGCCAGAGAAAGAGTGGACCCTGCTGGTGCAGGCGGTTGACCAGTTCGTGCCGGAAGTCAGCGAACTGCTGGAAAACTTCCGCTTCCTGCCGAGCTGGCGTGTCGACGACGTGATGATCAGCTTCGCCGCCCCAGGTGGCAGCGTCGGCCCGCATTTCGACAATTACGATGTGTTCCTGCTGCAGGGCCACGGCAAGCGCAACTGGAAAATCGGCCAGATGTGCGACTCCGAGAGCCCGCTGCTGCAACACGCCGACCTGCGCATCCTCGCTGAATTCCACGAGACCGAAGAATGGGTGCTGGAGCCGGGCGACATGCTCTACCTGCCGCCGCGCCTGGCCCATTGCGGTGTCGCGGTCGACAACTGCATGACCTACTCGGTCGGCTTCCGCGCGCCAAGCGCCGCTGAAGTGCTGACCCACTTCACCGACTTCCTCAGCCAGTTCCTGACCGACGAAGAACGCTACACCGATGCCGACGCCAAGCCGGCGGTCGATCCGCACCAGATTCAACACGATGCGCTGGATCGCCTGAAAAGCCTGCTCGCCGAGCACATGAGCGATGAGCGTCTGCTGCTGACCTGGTTCGGCCAGTACATGACCGAGCCGCGCTACCCGGAACTGGTGGTCGGCCCGGAAGACGTCGAAGAAGAAGACTTCCTCGCCGCCCTGCAGGACGGCGCCGTGCTGATCCGCAACCCGAGCGCGCGCCTGGCCTGGTCGGAAGTCGACGACGATCTGCTGCTGTTCGCCAGTGGCCAGAGCCGCTACCTGCCGGGCAAGCTGCGCGAACTGCTGAAGCTGATCTGCGCCGCTGACGCCCTGCACGCCGACAACCTCGGCGAGTGGCTGAGCGACGAAGACGGCCGCAGCCTGCTCTGCGAACTGGTCAAGCAAGGGAGCCTGGGGTTCGCCGATGAATAAAATTCGCGTTCGTGTCGCAGACTGGCAGAAGGATATCGCCGAGATCCGGCGCATTCGTGAAACGGTGTTCATCGCCGAACAATCGGTGCCACCCGAGCTTGAGTGGGACGCCGATGACGCGACCGCCGTGCATTTTCTGGCGTTCGAAGGCGACTTCCCGATCGGCACGGCGCGGCTGTTGCCCGACGGCCACATCGGCCGGGTTTCGGTACTCAAAGACTGGCGCGGGATGAAGGTCGGTGACGCGCTGATGCAAGCGGTCATCGCCGAAGCTGAAGCGCGCGGCCTGAAGCAACAAATGCTCAGCGCGCAAGTGCAAGCCACGGCGTTCTACGAGCGTTTGGGTTTCAGCCTGGTCAGCGAGGAGTTTCTTGAGGCCGGGATACCGCATGTCGATATGGTTCGGCATTCGGCTTAAGACCGCGGCGCGGCCTTCGCGAGCAGGCTCGCTCCCACAGGGGATCTGTGCCTGACACACAATTTGTGTCCGCTGGAGATCTACTGTGGGAGCGAGCCTGCTCGCGAAGAGGCCCGCCAGCACACCACAAAACGCCCCGCCATTTTCGGATGCCGGGGCGTTTTGCTGTCTACGATTCAACTTGCCCCACCCCGGGCCGACAAACTGGCAATATCAAGCCTTTCGAACGCGGAGATAACGGACATGTCCCTACGCACCCTGCTCACCACCCTGCTGCTCGGCTGCAGTTTTTCGGTGCTGGCAGCCACAGAAATCGTCCCCCTCAAATACCACACCAGCGCCGACATGCTGCCGGTCGCGCAGGATTTCATCGGCCAGGACGGTCAGGTCAGCGCTTACGGCAATCAACTGATCGTCAAAGCCGAGCCGGGCAAGATTCAGGAGTTGAAGGATCTTCTGGCGCAACTCGATACCGCGCCGAAGCGCTTGCTGATCACCGTCGACACCAACGAAAACAATGGCCGTGGCGACGAAGGTTATTCAGTCAACGGCGCTCAGCCGAACCAGACCCGGATCATCAGCCGCAGCACCACCAGCCGCAACGGCGGCGTTCAGCAAGTGCAGACCAGTGAAGGCACTCCGGCGCTGATTCAGGTTGGCCAGAGCGTGCCGATCACCAACACCCAGAGCGATTCCTACGGCGGTTACAGCAGTGAGACCCAATACCGCAACGTCACCCAGGGTTTCTACGTCACCGCCAGCGTCACCGGCGAAACCGTTCATCTGGCGATCAGTACCAACCGTGACCGCATGAGCCAGGAACGTCCCGATGTAGTGAACGTGCAAAGCACCGACACAACCGTCACCGGGCGCCTCGGTGAGTGGATCACTCTGGCGGGCGTCAACAGCCAGACTCAGGCCGATAAACAGGGCCTGACCCGCAGCTACTCGACTCAAGGCCGTGATGACATGACCTTGCAGGTGAAAGTCGACACGCTGGACTAAAGCACCGAAAACTGACTGATTAGTCGTATTAGACGAAAGATGTAGTGCTTGAAAAAAAGCACTACAAAACGTTTGACGCGAAAAAAAAGCGAAGGCATGATGGCCTCGCTCCCGCTAATCAGAGGCCCTGGCAAGGGCCTTCGAAGCGCCGCTCGCACCTACCCCGCGAGCCGTTTCGTGTCTGTACCGCCCACAAGGTGTGTTTGACGAGGTTGCCGACTGGAACGAAGTTGTCCCGAGGGACGGAAGCGTATTTAGGTAACCCGGCTTCACGCTGCAGACCGTATAAAGGCCCACGACGCCGGAATGCGCCCGCACCGCGCCACTACCTGCTCACTTCCCCTCGAGCCCATCGTTCATCCCGTCGCCTACCCCGCCGAATCCGACTTGACCACCTAAGCTTCTGGTCAGCGAGCGCAGGAATTTTCCACCGCAGAACAACTTTTCATAAAAGACGCGACGAGGTTTATCTCCATGGCACTGACACGCGAACAGCAAATTGCAGCCCTCGAAAAAGACTGGGCCGAGAACCCGCGCTGGAAAGGCGTGACTCGCACTTACTCCGCTGCCGACGTGGTCCGCCTGCGTGGCTCGGTTCAGCCTGAGCACACCTTCGCGAAGATGGGCGCCGAGAAGCTGTGGAACCTGGTCACCCAGGGTGCCAAGCCGTCCTTCCGTCCAGAGAAAGATTTTGTCAACTGCATGGGCGCGCTGACAGGCGGCCAGGCTGTTCAGCAGGTCAAGGCCGGTATCCAGGCGATCTACCTGTCCGGCTGGCAGGTGGCTGCGGACAACAACTCCGCAGAATCGATGTACCCGGATCAGTCGCTGTACCCGGTGGACTCGGTGCCAACCGTGGTCAAGCGCATCAACAACTCGTTCCGTCGTGCTGACCAGATCCAGTGGAAAGCCGGCAAGAACCCGGGCGATGACGGCTACATCGACTACTTCGCGCCAATCGTCGCGGATGCTGAAGCCGGCTTCGGCGGCGTACTCAACGCCTACGAGCTGATGAAGAGCATGATCGAAGCAGGCGCCGCTGGCGTTCACTTCGAAGACCAACTGGCTTCGGTGAAGAAATGCGGCCACATGGGCGGCAAGGTTCTGGTGCCAACCCAGGAAGCCGTGCAGAAGCTGACTGCTGCCCGTCTGGCCGCTGACGTCGCTGGCACGCCAACGATCATTCTGGCCCGCACCGACGCCAACGCGGCTGACCTGCTGACTTCCGACTGCGACCCGTACGATCAGCCATTCGTGACCGGCGAGCGTACTCAGGAAGGTTTCTACAAGGTACGTGCCGGCCTGGATCAAGCGATCGCCCGTGGCCTGGCTTACGCGCCGTATGCCGACCTGATCTGGTGCGAAACCGCCAAGCCGGATCTGGACGAGGCTCGTCGCTTCGCTGAAGCGATCAAGAAGGAATACCCGGACCAGTTGCTGTCGTACAACTGCTCGCCTTCCTTCAACTGGAAGAAGAACCTGGACGACGCGACCATCGCCAAGTTCCAGCGCGAACTGTCCGCCATGGGCTACAAGCACCAGTTCATCACCCTGGCCGGCATCCACAACATGTGGCACAGCATGTTCAACCTGGCGCACGACTACGCCCGCAACGACATGACTGCCTACGTGAAGCTGCAAGAGCAGGAATTCGCTGACGCCGCCAAGGGTTACACCTTCGTTGCGCACCAGCAGGAAGTGGGCACTGGCTACTTCGACGACATGACCACCGTGATCCAGGGCGGCTCGTCCTCGGTGACCGCGCTGACCGGCTCGACCGAAGAAGAGCAGTTCCACTGATTCGGCTTCACCTGAGCAAACGGCCTCTGCGGATCGAACAAAAGCTAACCGCAGAGCTGCAAAATTGACGCCCCGACTGGATCGGGGCGTTTTTTTGCCTGTTGGAATCTCAAAGACACTACAAATCCCCTGTGGGAGCGAGCCTGCTCGCGAAGGCGATAAGTCAGCTTGCACATCTGGAGGCTGATCCTTCGCTTTCGCGAGCAGGCTCGCTCCCACAGGGCTACCGTCAGCCGCGAGACGAAACATTGATCTGAAGCGCTACAAGCGTCAGAAATTTCCGCTAAAACGGTAGGCTTCGCTACTTGCAGTAACGCGCAAGTAAGACAACTTCCCAGCCACTCACTCGTTAAACAGTTACAAAACCACGCCAAACGATATCAATTATCATTTAGCTGCAACTATGTTCGTTACAAACCCTACAAAACATAATTGATGGAAACCCGGCTAATGCCCGCAACGCATGGGCCGCAGCGACCTCAGGAGGCGCTATGTCCTTAATCCGGTAAATAATTTCGCCTTTGGAATTTTACTTGCCGGGTGTTTAGCCATAAAATCAGCCCGATTGATTGCTGCGACATATCGTCACTGCCTTATTTCTTTATCAAGCTCAGAGACCTTTGCTCTCTGTTAAGGATTACCAGCATGCCCGAAGCGACAGGACTCATGGCCCACAACTGGGGCTTTGCCATTTTCCTTCTGGGTGTCGTCGGCCTGTGTGCCTTCATGCTTGGCGTCTCCAGCCTCCTCGGGTCAAAAGCCTGGGGTCGCAGCAAAAACGAACCGTTCGAGTCGGGCATGCTACCTACCGGTGGCGCCCGCTTGCGGCTCTCAGCCAAATTCTATCTGGTCGCGATGCTCTTCGTGATCTTCGATATCGAAGCCCTCTTTCTCTTTGCATGGTCTGTGTCCGTCCGCGAAAGCGGCTGGACCGGATTCGTCGAAGCTCTCGTTTTCATAGCAATTCTGTTGGCAGGTCTTGTCTACCTGTTCCGAGTGGGCGCCCTTGACTGGGCTCCGGAAGCTCGTCGCAAGCGGCAGGCGAAGCTGAAACAATGAGGCTTTGGCAATGCAATACAATCTCACCAGGATCGACCCCGATGCTCCTAACGAGCAGTATCCGATTGGCCAGCGGGAAACCGTTGCCGATCCGTTAGAAGATCAAGTCCACAAAAACATTTTCATGGGCAAGCTGGAAGACGTGCTGAGTGGCGCGGTCAACTGGGGACGTAAGAACTCCCTGTGGCCGTACAACTTCGGCCTGTCGTGCTGCTACGTGGAAATGACCACCGCCTTCACGGCGCCCCACGACATCGCGCGCTTCGGCGCCGAAGTCATCCGGGCCTCGCCGCGTCAGGCCGACTTCATGGTTATCGCCGGTACCTGCTTCATCAAGATGGCGCCGATCATCCAGCGTCTCTACGAGCAAATGCTCGAGCCGAAATGGGTTATCTCCATGGGTTCGTGCGCCAACTCCGGCGGCATGTACGACATCTACTCCGTGGTTCAAGGGGTGGACAAGTTCCTGCCCGTGGACGTCTACGTACCTGGCTGCCCGCCCCGTCCGGAAGCATTTCTGCAAGGCTTGATGCTGTTGCAGGAATCGATTGGACAGGAGCGTCGTCCGCTTTCCTGGGTCGTTGGTGATCAAGGCGTGTATCGCGCCGACATGCCATCGCAGAAGGAACAGCGCCGCGAACAGCGAATCGCAGTCACCAATCTGCGCAGCCCTGACGAAGTCTGATCCAGTTCTGTTCCAAGTAACGAGAAGCTGGCTTCATTCTTTACGTTGACCGAAAGCGAAAAAATAACCATGACTACAGGCAGTGCTCTGTACATCCCGCCTTACAAGGCAGACGACCAGGATGTGGTCGTCGAACTGAACAACCGTTTTGGCGCCGAAGCGTTCACCGCGCAGGCAACCCGCACCGGCATGCCGGTGCTGTGGGTGGCCCGTGCCAAACTGGTTGAAGTCCTGACTTTCCTGCGCAACCTGCCCAAGCCGTACGTCATGCTCTATGACCTGCACGGCGTGGACGAGCGTCTGCGCACCAAGCGTCAAGGGCTGCCGACCGGCGCCGATTTCACCGTGTTCTATCACCTCATGTCGCTGGAGCGTAATAGTGACGTGATGATCAAGGTGGCCTTGTCCGAAGGCGACCTCAGCATGCCTTCCGTCACCAGCATCTGGCCCAACGCCAACTGGTACGAACGTGAAGTCTGGGACATGTTCGGCATCGACTTCAAAGGCCACCCGCACCTGTCGCGCATCATGATGCCGCCGACCTGGGAAGGTCACCCGCTGCGCAAGGACTTCCCGGCGCGCGCCACCGAATTCGATCCGTACAGCCTCAACCTCGCCAAGCAGCAGTTGGAAGAGGAAGCCGCGCGCTTCCGTCCGGAAGACTGGGGCATGAAGCGGTCCGGTGCCAACGAGGACTATATGTTCCTCAACCTCGGCCCGAACCACCCCTCGGCGCACGGTGCGTTCCGCATCATCCTGCAGCTGGACGGCGAAGAGATCGTCGACTGCGTCCCGGACATCGGTTACCACCACCGTGGCGCCGAGAAGATGGGCGAGCGTCAGTCCTGGCACAGCTACATTCCGTACACCGACCGCATCGATTACCTCGGCGGCGTCATGAACAACCTGCCGTACGTGCTCTCGGTCGAGAAGCTCGCCGGCATCAAGGTGCCGCAGAAGGTCGACGTCATCCGCATCATGATGGCCGAGTTCTTCCGGATCACCAGTCACCTGCTGTTCCTGGGTACCTACATCCAGGACGTCGGCGCCATGACCCCGGTGTTCTTCACCTTCACCGACCGCCAGAAGGCGTACACGGTGATCGAAGCCATCACCGGTTTCCGTCTGCACCCGGCCTGGTACCGCATCGGCGGCGTCGCCCACGACCTGCCGCGCGGCTGGGAAAAACTGGTCAAGGATTTCGTCGAGTGGATGCCCAAGCGTCTCGACGAATACACCAAGGCCGCCCTGCAGAACAGCATCCTCAAGGGGCGTACCGTGGGCGTTGCCGCCTACAACACCAAAGAAGCCCTGGAATGGGGCGTCACCGGTGCCGGCCTGCGTTCTACCGGTTGCGATTTCGACCTGCGTAAAGCGCGTCCGTATTCGGGCTACGAGAACTTCGAATTCGAAGTGCCGCTGGCCGTCAACGGCGATGCCTATGACCGCTGCATGGTCCGCGTCGAAGAGATGCGCCAGAGCATCAAGATCATCGACCAGTGCATGCGCAACATGCCGGAAGGCCCGTACAAGGCGGATCACCCGCTGACCACGCCGCCGCCGAAAGAGCGCACGCTGCAGCACATCGAAACCCTGATCACGCACTTCCTGCAGGTTTCGTGGGGCCCGGTCATGCCGGCCAACGAATCCTTCCAGATGATCGAAGCGACCAAGGGCATCAACAGTTATTACCTGACGAGCGACGGCGGCACCATGAGCTACCGTACCCGGATCCGTACTCCGAGCTTCCCGCATCTGCAACAGATCCCTTCGGTGATCAAAGGCAGCATGGTCGCGGACTTGATTGCGTACCTGGGTAGTATCGACTTCGTTATGGCCGACGTGGACCGCTAAGCATGAACAGCACGCTTATCCAGACAGACCGTTTCACCTTGAGTGAAACCGAGCGCTCGGCCATCGAGCACGAGCTGCATCACTACGAAGACCCGCGCGCGGCGTCGATCGAAGCCCTGAAGATTGTGCAGAAGGAACGCGGCTGGGTGCCGGATGGCGCCCTGTACGCGATCGGCGAGATCCTCGGCATTCCGGCCAGCGACGTTGAAGGCGTGGCGACGTTCTACAGCCAGATCTTCCGTCAACCGGTCGGCCGCCACATCATTCGCGTCTGCGACAGCATGGTCTGCTACATCGGCGGCCACGAGTCGGTGGTCAGCGAAATCCAGAACAATCTGGGCATCGGCCTGGGTCAGACCACCGCCGACGGTCGTTTCACCCTGCTGCCCGTCTGCTGCCTCGGCAACTGCGACAAGGCACCGGCGCTGATGATCGACGACGACACCTTTGGCGACGTGCAGCCTGCTGGCGTGGCCAAACTGCTCGAGGGCTACGTATGACCCTGACATCTTTTGGTCCAGCCAACCGCATCCAGCGTTCGGCCGAGACACACCCGCTGACCTGGCGTCTGCGCGATGACGGCGAAGCCGTGTGGCTCGACGAGTACCAGGCCAAGAACGGTTACGCCGCTGCACGCAAAGCCTTCGCCGAGATGGATCAGGACGCGATCGTCCAGACCGTCAAAGACGCTGGCCTTAAGGGTCGCGGCGGTGCCGGCTTCCCCACTGGCGTGAAGTGGGGCCTGATGCCCAAGGACGAATCCATCAACATCCGCTACCTGCTGTGCAACGCGGATGAAATGGAGCCGAACACCTGGAAAGACCGCATGCTGATGGAGCAACTGCCCCATCTGCTGATCGAAGGCATGCTGATCAGTGCCCGCGCGCTGAAAACCTACCGTGGCTACATCTTCCTGCGCGGCGAATATACCACCGCCGCCAAGCACCTCAACCGTGCCGTGGAAGAAGCCAAGGCGGCCGGCCTGCTGGGCAAGAACATTCTCGGTTCGGGTTTTGATTTCGAGCTGTTCGTCCACACCGGCGCCGGGCGTTACATCTGCGGTGAAGAAACCGCACTGATCAACTCCCTTGAAGGCCGCCGCGCCAACCCGCGCTCCAAGCCGCCCTTCCCTGCCGCCGTCGGCGTGTGGGGCAAGCCGACCTGCGTGAACAACGTCGAAACTCTGTGCAACGTGCCGGCGATCATTGCCGACGGCGTTGACTGGTACAAATCGTTGGCCCGCGAAGGTTCCGAAGACATGGGCACCAAGCTCATGGGCTTCTCCGGCAAGGTCAAGAACCCGGGCCTGTGGGAGCTGCCGTTCGGCGTCACCGGTCGCGAGCTGTTCGAAGACTACGCCGGCGGCATGCGCGACGGCTTCAAGCTCAAGGCCTGGCAACCAGGGGGCGCCGGTACCGGTTTCCTCCTGCCTGAGCACCTCGACGCACAAATGTATGCCGGCGGCATCGCCAAGGTCGGCACCCGGATGGGTACCGGTCTGGCGATGGCGGTGGATGACAGCGTCAACATGGTCTCGCTGCTGCGCAACATGGAGCAGTTCTTCGCGCGCGAATCCTGCGGTTTCTGCACCCCGTGCCGCGATGGTCTGCCATGGAGCGTCAAGCTCCTGATGGCCATCGAACAGGGCAAGGGCCAGCCGGGCGACATCGAGACCCTGCTGGGTCTGGTCGGTTTCCTCGGCCCGGGCAAGACCTTCTGTGCTCACGCACCGGGTGCCGTGGAGCCGCTGGGCAGCGCCATCAAATACTTCCGTCCAGAGTTCGAAGCCGGTATCGCGCCTGTCAGCGCCGCCGTCCCGCCTCTGGCAAGGCCGATCGTAGTCGGCGCGTAAACGCTTAAAAAGGCGAAGGGTCCGTGCCCTTCGCCTTTCGTCCGATGACGCCCTTCGGGGCTGTTTGGATTCGGACGCATAACAAGATTCCATTAGCCACGCCCGCTGACACCGGGCCAACGAAGACCTTTGAACCATGGCCACTATCCACGTAGACGGCAAAGCGCTCGAAGTCGACGGGGCAGACAACCTGTTACAGGCATGTCTGTCGCTGGGCCTCGACATTCCATATTTCTGCTGGCACCCCGCGCTTGGTAGCGTCGGGGCCTGCCGCCAGTGCGCGGTCAAGCAGTACACCGACGAGAACGACACCCGTGGTCGCATCGTCATGTCCTGCATGACCCCGGCCACCGACAACACCTGGATCTCCATCGACGATGAAGAATCCAAGGCGTTCCGCGCCAGCGTTGTCGAATGGCTGATGACCAACCACCCGCACGACTGCCCGGTGTGCGAGGAAGGCGGTCACTGCCACCTGCAAGACATGACAGTGATGACCGGCCACAACGAGCGCCGTTATCGCTTCAGCAAACGCACTCACCAGAACCAGCAACTGGGCCCGTTCATTTCCCACGAAATGAACCGCTGCATCGCTTGCTACCGCTGCGTGCGTTTCTACAAGGACTACGCCGGCGGCACCGACCTCGGTGTGTTCGGCGCCCACGACAACGTGTACTTCGGTCGCGTTGAAGACGGCACCCTCGAAAGCGAGTTCTCCGGCAACCTCACCGAGGTCTGCCCGACCGGTGTGTTCACCGACAAGACTCACTCCGAGCGCTACAACCGCAAGTGGGACATGCAGTTCGCGCCAAGCATCTGCCATGGCTGCTCGAGCGGTTGCAACATCTCCCCGGGCGAGCGTTACGGTGAACTGCGTCGTATCGAAAACCGTTTCAACGGTTCGGTGAACCAGTACTTCCTCTGCGACCGTGGCCGTTTCGGCTACGGCTACGTCAACCGCACTGACCGTCCACGTCAGCCGCTGCTGGCCGATGGCACCAAGCTCGGCCTCGACGCTGCGCTGGACAAAGCCGCCGACCTGCTGCGCGGGCGCAACATCGTCGGCATCGGTTCGCCGCGAGCCAGCCTCGAAAGCAACTACGCGTTGCGCGAACTGGTTGGTGCCGAGCACTTCTATTCGGGTATCGAAGCCTCCGAGCTGGAGCGCATCCGTCTGGTCCTGCAGGTGCTGAACGACAGCCCGCTGCCAGTGCCGAACATGCGCGACATCGAAGACCACGACGCGATCTTCGTTCTCGGCGAAGACCTGACCCAGACCGCTGCGCGTATGGCGCTGGCTCTGCGTCAGTCGGTCAAGGGCAAGGCTGAAGACATGGCCGAAGCCATGCGCGTCCAGCCTTGGCTCGACGCGGCGGTGAAGAACATCGGCCAGCACGCGCTGAACCCACTGTTCATCGCCAGCCTCGCCGAAACCAAGCTCGACGACGTTGCCGAAGAGTGCGTACACGCCGCTCCCGACGATCTGGCGCGCATCGGTTTCGCCGTTGCGCATGCTCTGGATGCCAGTGCCCCGGCCGTTGAAGGTCTGGACACCGAAGCCCTGGAACTGGCGCAGCGCATCGCCGATGCCCTGCTCGCCGCCAAGCGTCCGCTGATCATCGCCGGTACTTCGCTGGGCTCCAAAGCCCTGATCGAAGCTGCCGCGAACATCGCCAAAGCCCTGAAGCTGCGCGAGAAGAACGGTTCGATCAGCCTGATCGTGCCGGAAGCCAACAGCCTCGGTCTGGCCATGCTCGGTGGCGAATCGGTCGACGCCGCGCTGCAAGCGGTCATCGATGGCAAGGCCGACGCTATCGTCGTGCTGGAAAACGATCTGTACACCCGCACCGCCAAAACCAAGGTCGATGCTGCGCTGAATGCCGCGAAAGTAGTGATCGTCGCTGACCATCAGAAAACCGCCACCACCGATCGCGCGCACCTGGTTCTGCCAGCGGCGAGCTTCGCCGAGGGCGACGGTACGCTGGTCAGCCAGGAAGGCCGCGCCCAGCGTTTCTTCCAGGTTTTCGATCCGCAATACATGGATGCGAGCATTCTGGTGCACGAAGGCTGGCGCTGGCTGCACGCCTTGCGCGCGACCCTGCTGAACCAGCCGATCGACTGGACGCAACTCGACCATGTCACCGCTGCCGTTGCCTCGAGCACCGCGCAACTGGCACGTATCGTCGATGCTGCACCGTCGGCTGCTTTCCGCATCAAGGGTCTGAAACTGGCCCGTGAGCCGCTGCGTTATTCCGGTCGCACCGCCATGCGCGCCGACATCAGCGTTCACGAACCACGCACCCCGCAAGACCAGGACACCGCGTTCGCCTTCTCCATGGAAGGTTACTCGGGCTCCGCCGAACCGCGTCAGCAGGTGCCATTCGCATGGTCGCCGGGCTGGAACTCGCCACAAGCGTGGAACAAGTTCCAGGACGAAGTCGGTGGTCATCTGCGCGCTGGCGACCCGGGCGCACGCCTGATCGAAAGCACCGGTGATTCGCTGAACTGGTTCGCTGCTGCCCCGCGTGCGTTCAACCCGGCGCCGGGTACCTGGCAAGCCGTGCCGTTCTTCCACCTGTTCGGCAGCGAAGAAAACTCTTCGAAAGCCGCCCCGGTACAGGAACGCATTCCGGCACCTTACGTAGCGCTGGCGAAATCCGAAGCGGATCGCCTCGGCGTCAACGACGGTGCCCTGCTGAGCCTGAACGTTGCCGGGCAGACATTGCGTCTGCCGCTGCGCATCAATGAAGAACTGGGCGCCGGTCTGGTGGCATTGCCTGCGGGCATCGCCGGCATTCCACCGGCATTCGCCGGTGTGTCCGTCGACGGTCTGCAGGAGGCAGCGCAATGACCTGGTTCACCCCTGAAGTGATCGATGTGATCCTGACGGTCATCAAAGCCATCGTGATCCTGCTGGCCGTAGTGGTTGCAGGCGCCTTGCTCAGCTTTGTCGAACGTCGCCTGCTGGGCTGGTGGCAGGACCGTTACGGTCCGAACCGCGTTGGCCCGTTCGGCATGTTCCAGATCGCCGCCGACATGCTGAAGATGTTCTTCAAGGAAGACTGGACCCCGCCGTTCGCCGACAAGGTGATCTTCACCCTGGCGCCGGTGGTGGCCATGTCCGCCCTGCTGATCGCCTTCGCGATCATCCCGATCACCCCAACCTGGGGCGTGGCGGATCTGAACATCGGCCTGCTGTTCTTCTTCGCCATGGCCGGTCTGTCGGTGTATGCGGTGCTGTTCGCCGGCTGGTCGAGCAACAACAAGTTCGCCCTGCTCGGCAGCTTGCGTGCCTCGGCGCAGACCGTGTCCTACGAAGTGTTCATGGGCCTGGCCCTGATGGGCATCGTGGTCCAGGTCGGCTCGTTCAACATGCGCGACATCGTCGAGTACCAGGCGCAGAACCTGTGGTTCATCATTCCGCAGTTCTTCGGCTTCTGTACCTTCTTCATCGCTGGCGTCGCCGTGACTCACCGTCACCCGTTCGACCAGCCGGAAGCGGAACAGGAACTGGCCGACGGTTACCACATTGAATACGCCGGTATGAAATGGGGCATGTTCTTCGTCGGTGAATACATCGGCATCATCCTGATCTCGGCGCTGCTGGTCACCCTGTTCTTCGGTGGCTGGCACGGTCCGTTCGGCATCCTGCCGCAACTGTCCTTCGTCTGGTTCGCACTGAAGACCGCGTTCTTCATCATGCTGTTCATCCTGCTGCGCGCTTCGATCCCGCGTCCGCGTTATGACCAGGTGATGGATTTCAGCTGGAAATTCTGCCTGCCACTGACCCTGATCAATTTGCTGGTGACCGCTGCGGTTGTGTTGATGAACACGCCTGCGGTTGCGGTTCAGTGAGGATTTGACCCATGTTCAAATATATTGGCGACATCGTTAAGGGTACCGGTACCCAGTTGCGCAGCCTGGTCATGGTTTTCGGCCATGGCTTTCGCAAGCGCGACACCCTGCAATACCCCGAGGAGCAGGTCTACCTGCCGCCGCGCTATCGTGGCCGCATCGTCCTGACCCGCGACCCCGATGGCGAAGAACGCTGCGTAGCCTGCAACCTGTGCGCCGTGGCCTGCCCGGTGGGTTGCATCTCGCTGCAGAAAGCTGAAACCGAAGACGGTCGCTGGTACCCGGACTTCTTCCGGATCAACTTCTCGCGCTGCATTTTCTGCGGTCTCTGCGAGGAAGCCTGCCCGACCACCGCGATCCAGCTGACCCCGGATTTCGAGATGGCCGAGTTCAAACGTCAGGACCTGGTGTACGAGAAAGAAGATCTTTTGATCTCCGGCCCCGGCAAAAACCCTGATTACAACTTCTATCGTGTTGCAGGTATGGCAATCGCTGGCAAGCCGAAAGGCGCTGCGCAGAACGAAGCCGAACCGATCAACGTGAAGAGCTTGCTGCCTTAAGGAAGAACGATGGAATTCGCTTTCTATTTCGCATCGGGTATTGCTGTGGTGTCCACGCTGCGTGTGGTCACCAACACCAACCCCGTGCACGCCCTGCTCTACCTGATCATCTCGTTGATCGCCGTGGCCATGACCTTCTTCGCCCTCGGCGCGCCGTTCGCCGGCGTCCTTGAAGTGATCGCCTACGCCGGCGCCATCATGGTGCTGTTCGTATTCGTGGTGATGATGCTCAACCTCGGTCCCGCCTCGGTGCAGCAGGAACGCACCTGGCTCAAGCCCGGCATCTGGGCCGGACCGGTGATTCTTGCCGCGCTGCTGCTGGCCGAACTGCTGTATGTGCTGTTCGCTCACCAGAGCGGCCAGGCCATCGGCCACACCACCGTAGACGCGAAAGCCGTGGGCATCAGCCTGTTCGGCCCGTACCTGCTGGTGGTCGAACTCGCCTCGATGCTGCTGCTCGCCGCAGCCGTCACGGCGTTCCATTTGGGCCGTAACGAGGCGAAGGAGTAAGACATGCCTGCTATCCCTCTCGAACATGGATTGGCCGTCGCCGGCATCCTGTTCTGCCTTGGTCTGGTCGGCCTGATGGTCCGCCGCAACATTTTGTTCGTGTTGATGAGTCTGGAAGTGATGATGAACGCCTCTGCCCTGGCCTTCATCGTCGCGGGCGCCCGCTGGGCGCAGCCGGATGGACAGATCATGTTCATCCTGGTGATCAGCCTTGCAGCGGCCGAGGCCAGTATTGGCCTGGCGATCCTGCTGCAACTGTATCGCCGCTTCCACACGCTCGATATCGACGCTGCCAGTGAGATGCGCGGATGAACCTACTCTTTCTGACTTTCGTATTCCCTCTGATCGGGTTCCTGTTGCTGTCGTTCTCGCGCGGCCGCTTCTCGGAAAACCTCTCGGCGCTGATCGGTGTCGGTTCGATCGGCCTGTCGGCTATCGTCACCGCTTACGTGATCTGGCAATTCAACGTCGCACCGCCGGAGGGTGGCGTGTACACCCAGGTGCTGTGGCGCTGGATGTCGGTGGAAGGTTTCCAGCCGAACTTCGCGCTGTATCTGGATGGCCTCTCGGTGACCATGCTCGGTGTGGTCGTCGGCGTCGGCTTCCTGATCCACCTGTTCGCGTCCTGGTACATGCGTGGTGAAGACGGATACTCGCGCTTCTTCTCGTACACCAACCTGTTCATCGCCAGCATGCTGTTCCTGATCCTCGGCGATAACCTGCTGTTCATCTACTTCGGCTGGGAAGGCGTGGGCCTGTGCTCGTACCTGTTGATCGGTTTCTACTACAGCAACCGCAACAACGGTAACGCCGCACTCAAAGCGTTCATCGTCACCCGCATCGGCGACGTGTTCATGGCCATCGGCCTGTTCATCCTGTTCCAGCAACTGGGCACGCTGAACGTCCAGGAACTGCTGGTACGTGCGCCGGAGCACTTCAAGGTCGGTGACTTCTGGATCGTTCTGGCAACCCTGATGCTGCTCGGTGGTGCTGTCGGTAAATCGGCGCAACTTCCGCTGCAAACCTGGCTCGCGGATGCGATGGCCGGTCCTACCCCGGTTTCGGCACTGATCCACGCCGCGACCATGGTGACCGCCGGTGTCTACCTGATCGCCCGTACCCATGGTCTGTTCGCCTTGGCGCCGGACATCCTGCACCTCGTCGGCATCGTCGGTGGCGTGACCCTGGTACTGGCCGGTTTTGCCGCGCTGGTGCAGACCGACATCAAACGTATCCTCGCCTACTCGACCATGAGCCAGATCGGCTACATGTTCCTGGCGCTGGGCGTTGGCGCCTGGGAAGGCGCGATCTTCCACCTGATGACCCACGCCTTCTTCAAGGCCCTGCTGTTCCTTGCTTCCGGTGCGGTGATCGTTGCCTGCCACCACGAGCAAAACATCTTCAAGATGGGCGGTCTGTGGAAGAAATTGCCACTGGCCTACGCCAGCTTCATCGTCGGCGGTGCTGCACTGGCCGCTCTGCCACTGGTTACCGCAGGCTTCTACTCCAAGGACGAAATCCTCTGGGAAGCGTTCGCCAGCGGCAACCAGGGTCTGCTTTACGCAGGTCTGGTGGGTGCGTTCATGACGTCGCTGTATACCTTCCGCCTGATCTTCATCGCGTTCCACGGTGAAGCCAAGACCGAAGCCCACGCCGGCCACGGCATTGCCCATTGGCTGCCTCTGTCGGTACTGATCGTGCTGTCGACTTTCGTCGGCGCGATGATCGTGCCGCCGCTGCACGGCGTGCTGCCGCAAAGCGTCGGGCATGCCGGTGGCGAGGCCAAGCACAGTCTGGAAATCGCCTCGGGCGCCATCGCCCTGGCCGGTATCCTGCTGGCAGCGCTGCTGTTCCTCGGCAAGCGTCGCTTCGTCACGGCGATCGCCAACAGCGGCATCGGCCGTTTCCTTTCGGCCTGGTGGTTCGCTGCCTGGGGCTTCGACTGGATCTACGACAAACTGTTCGTCAAGCCGTACCTTGCGATCAGCCATGTACTGCGCAAAGACCCGCTCGACCAGACCATCGGTCTGATCCCGCGTATGGCCAAGGGTGGTCACACTGCCCTGAGCCGCACCGAGACCGGTCAACTGCGTTGGTACGCCGCCTCGATGGCTGCTGGTGCCGTGCTGGTGATCGGCGCCATCGTGCTGGTAGCGGTCTGATATGAACCTTGCGAATTTGCGAAAGGAAACGAGCCCGTCATGATTCTGCCTTGGCTAATCCTGATCCCCTTCATCGGCGGCCTGCTGTGCTGGATGGGTGAGCGCTTCGGCGCTACCCTTCCGCGCTGGATTGCGCTGTTGACCATGACCCTGGAACTCGCGCTCGGCCTCTGGCTGTGGGCCCACGGTGACTATTCATTCGCACCGGCGCCCGGCGCCGATCCGACCTGGGCGCTTGAGTTCAAGCATGTCTGGATCCAGCGTTTCGGCATCAACGTGCACCTGGCCCTCGACGGCCTGTCGCTGTTGATGATCCTGCTGACCGGCCTGCTGGGTATCCTCTCGGTACTCTGCTCGTGGAAAGAGATTCAACGTCACGTTGGCTTCTTCCACCTCAACCTGATGTGGATCCTGGGCGGCGTCGTCGGCGTGTTCCTCGCCCTCGACCTGTTCATGTTCTTCTTCTTCTGGGAAATGATGCTGGTGCCGATGTACTTCCTCATCGCGCTCTGGGGTCACAGTTCTTCGGACGGCAAGAAAACCCGGATCTACGCGGCGACCAAGTTCTTCATCTTCACTCAGGCGTCCGGCCTGATCATGCTGGTGGCGATCCTCGGTCTGGTGCTGGTCAACTTCAACAACACCGGCGTGATTACCTTCAACTACGCCGACCTGTTGAAAACCAAGATGTCGATGACCACCGAGTACATTCTGATGCTCGGCTTCTTCATCGCTTTCGCGGTCAAGCTGCCCGTCGTACCGTTCCACTCCTGGCTGCCTGATGCTCACGCCCAGGCGCCGACTGCCGGTTCCGTCGACCTCGCCGGTATCCTGCTGAAAACCGCGGCCTACGGCCTGCTGCGTTTCGCCCTGCCGCTGTTCCCGAACGCTTCGGCGGAGTTCGCGCCGATCGCCATGACCCTCGGTCTGATCGGGATCTTCTACGGCGCGTTCCTGGCGTTCGCACAAACCGACATCAAGCGTCTGATTGCCTTCTCTTCCGTTTCCCACATGGGCTTCGTGTTGATCGGCATCTACTCCGGCAGCCAACTGGCGCTGCAAGGTGCAGTGATCCAGATGCTGGCGCACGGTCTGTCGGCAGCGGCGCTGTTTATCCTCAGCGGTCAGTTGTACGAGCGTCTGCATACGCGTGACATGCGTGAGATGGGCGGTCTGTGGTCGCGTATCGCTTACCTGCCGGCCATCAGCCTGTTCTTCGCTGCGGCGTCGCTGGGCTTGCCGGGCACCGGTAACTTTGTCGGCGAATTCCTGATCCTGATCGGCTCCTTCGCCAGCGCTCCATGGGTCACGGCGATTGCCACTTCCGGTCTGGTGTTCGGTTCGGTCTACTCGCTGATCATGATCCACCGTGCCTACTTCGGCCCGTCGAAATCCGACGCGGTGCTGCACGGCATGGACGCGCGCGAACTGATCATGGTGCTTGGTCTGGCGGTATTGCTGATTTACCTCGGCGTCTACCCGCAACCGTTCCTCGACACCTCTGCCGCCACCATGCATGGCGTGCAGCAGTGGCTCGGCACCGCCTTCTCTCAACTCGCTTCGGCCCGGTAAGAGCGCTATGGAATTCACGATTCAACACTTTATTGCGCTTGCGCCACTGTTGATCACCAGCCTCACCATTATCGTGGTGATGCTGGCAATCGCCTGGCGCCGCAACCACTCGCAGACCTTCCTGATTTCGGTGGCGGGTCTGAACCTGGCCCTGCTGTCGATCCTGCCTGCGTTGAAAGTCGCGCCTCTGGCCGTGACCCCGTTGCTGCAAATCGACGCCTTCGCCTGCCTGTACATGGCGATGATCCTGGTCGCCACCCTCGCCTGCGTCACCCTCGCCCACGCCTATCTCGGTGATGGCGGTTCGGGTTACCCGGGCAACCGCGAAGAACTGTATCTGCTGATCCTGATGGCCGCCGCCGGTGGTCTGGTCCTGGTCAGCGCGCAGCACCTGGCCGGGTTGTTCATCGGTCTGGAACTGCTGTCGGTACCGGTCTACGGTCTGGTGGCTTACGCCTTCTTCAACAAGCGCTCGCTGGAAGCCGGCATCAAGTACATGGTGCTGTCGGCTGCCGGTTCCGCGTTCCTGCTGTTCGGTATGGCGCTGCTCTACGCCGACGCCGGTTCGCTGAGTTTCGTTGGCATCGGTCAGGCCCTGGCCGCGACCGGCCTGCCAAGCCCGCTGGCGCAACTGGGCCTGGGCATGATGCTGATCGGTCTGGCGTTCAAGCTGTCGCTGGTACCGTTTCACCTGTGGACGCCGGACGTCTACGAAGGTGCACCGGCACCGGTGGCGGCGTTCCTCGCTACCGCTTCGAAGGTCGCAGTGTTTGCGGTGATGGTGCGTCTGTTCCAGCTCTCCCCTGCCGCCAGCAGTGGCGTGCTGAGCGATGTGCTGAGCGTGATCGCGGTCGCCTCGATCCTGTTCGGTAACCTGCTGGCCCTGACCCAGAGCAACCTCAAACGTCTGCTCGGTTACTCGTCGATTGCGCACTTCGGCTATCTGCTGATCGCGCTGGTGGCGAGCAAGGGTCTGGCGGTGGAAGCCATCGGCGTCTATCTGGTGACTTATGTCATCACCAGCCTGGGCGCGTTCGGCGTAATCACCCTGATGTCCTCGCCGTACAACGGCCGCGACGCTGACGCGCTGTACGAGTACCGCGGCCTGTTCTGGCGCCGTCCGTACCTGACTGCCGTGCTGACCGTAATGATGCTGTCCCTGGCCGGCATCCCGCTGACCGCCGGCTTCATCGGCAAGTTCTACATCATCGCCAGCGGCGTCGAAACGCGTCAGTGGTGGCTGGTTGGCGCACTGGTACTGGGCAGCGCCATCGGCGTGTTCTACTACCTGCGCGTGATGGTCACCCTGTACCTGATCGAGCCAAACCTGCGTCGCCACGACGCCCAGCTGCACTGGGAACAGAAGGCAGGCGGCGTGATGCTGCTGGCCATCGCCCTGGTCGCATTCTTCCTGGGCGTGTACCCGCAGCCATTGCTGGTGCTGGTACAGCAGGCGGGTCTGGCGGGCTGATTGCTCGGCTGATCTGGCTGGAAATGAAAACGGCACCTTCGGGTGCCGTTTTTTGTTTGTAGCAGAAGTCGATATCGCCGGAGTTTGTGCAAGCGTCATCGCGGGCAAGCCCGCTCCCACAGGTGTGTGTGTCGCTCATAGCATCCGGGTGCATCGCACACCCTGCAGGAGTGAGCCTACTCGCGATGGCGTCCTACAAGTCGATTGATATGCTAACCGACCCACCGCTTTCGCGAGCAGGCTCGCTCCCACGGGGATCTTGGGTGTCATCTATTTTCGGGTATACCCGATCCAATGTGCGAGCGAGCCTGCTCGCGAAAGCGGCAGATCAGGCAGCAAAAAAAACGGCACCTTCCGGTGCCGTTCGCTTCTCACATTTCCAATATCATTTACGCGCATCCGCCCACGATTTCAGCAGTTCGCTATAGCTAACGGTTTCGCCCTTCGGCTTCTCATTGGCCAGTTTCGGCTTCGGTGCGCCCGGCTGATCGAACCAGTATTGCGCATCGCGCTCAGGGTTCATCTTCGGCGCGCAAGTGGCCTGGGCCTTGGAGCGTTCGAGGCGTTCCATGATGCGGTCCTGATCCTTGGCCAGGCCATCGAGCGCTTGTTGCGGTGTTTTCTCGCCGCTGGCGGCTTCGGCGATATGGCTCCACCACAGTTGAGCGAGACGTGGATAGTCGGGCACGTTGGTGCCGGTCGGCGACCATTGCACGCGGGCCGGGCTGCGATAGAACTCGACCAGACCACCGAGTTTCGGCGCCAGATCGGTCATGGCCTGCGAGTTGATGTCCGACTCGCGAATAGGGGTCAGACCGACGATGGTTTTCTTCAGCGAAACAGTTTTCGACGTGACGAACTGCGCGTACAGCCACGCCGCGAGTTTCTGTTTCTCAGGCGTGGATTTCATGAACGTCCACGACCCCACATCCTGATAGCCGAGCTTCATGCCCTCTTCCCAATACGGACCTTTAGGCGACGGCGCCATGCGCCATTTCGGCGTGCCGTCGGCGTTGACCACCGGCAGGCCGGGTTTGGTCATGTCGGCGGTGAACGCGGTGTACCAGAAGATCTGCTGGGCGATGTTGCCCTGCGATGGCACCGGGCCGGACTCGGAGAAGGTCATGCCGGCCGCTTCCGGTGGCGCGTATTTCTTCAGCCAGTCGACATATTTGGTGGTGGCAAACACGGCCGCCGGGCCGTTGGTGTCGCCGCCACGGGTCACGCTTGAACCAACCGGATGACAGTCCTCGACGCGGATGCCCCACTCGTCCACCGGCAAGCCGTTGGGCAGTCCCTTGTCGCCGCCACCGGCCATGGAGAACCAGGCATCGGTGAAGCGCCAGCCCAGCGACGGGTCTTTCTTGCCGTAATCCATGTGGCCGTAGACGCGTTTGCCGTCGATTTCCTTGACGTCTTCGCTGAAGAATTTGGCAATGTCTTCATAGGCCGACCAGTTCACTGGCACGCCTAATTCGTAGCCGTATTTTTCCTTGAACTTGGCTTTCAGATCGGCGCGCTCGAACCAGTCAGCGCGGAACCAGTACAGGTTGGCGAACTGCTGGTCGGGCAGTTGATAGATTTTGCCGTCCGGCGCGGTGGTGAAAGAGATGCCGATGAAGTCCTTGATGTCGAGGGTTGGCGAAGTGAAATTCTTGCCCTCATTGGCCATCAGGTCGGTGATCGATTCGGTCTTGCCGTAGCGAAAGTGCGTGCCGATCAGGTCGGAGTCGTTGACCCAGCCGTCATAGATGTTCTTGTCCGACTGCATCACCGTCTGCATTTTCTCGACCACGTCGCCTTCCTGCAGCAGGTCGTGGGTGAGTTTGATCCCGGTGATTTCGCTGAAGGCCTTGGCCAGCACCTTGGACTCGTATTCGTGGGTGGTCAGGGTTTCGGAAACGACCTTGATGTCCATGCCGCGAAACGGCTCGGCGGCCTTGATGAACCACTTCAGTTCTTCGAGCTGCTGTTCGGCCGTCAGGGTCGAGGGCTTGAACTCGCTGCCGATCCATTTTTTTGCAGCATCTTCGTAGGCGTCGGCCCAGGCAGATGCGCTCAGACCGCTGAGTGCCAGCATGGCTGCCAATGAAATGCTATGTCGCAGCTTATTGTTTTTATCGAACATAGAGACCTCCTGTTTAAGTTGTGGAGCCGCGTTGCCGAACGATTCGACTAGCCCCAACGCATCACAGCCAACAGCCACACCAGGGACAACGCGGACGCCACCCAGATGCTCCAGTCGGTGACGCCGATTACCAGCAAATGCAGGTAGGCGCTGCCGAGAAGACCGATAAACAAGCGATCGCCACGGGTAGTGGCAATCGGCAGAAACCCGCGCCGCAGAATGCTCGGCGAGCGCAATTCCCAGGTGGTCATGCCCACCAGAATCAGACCGATGCCGATGAAGAACGCGGCGGTCGGTGTCGTCCAGCTCATCCATTCCATCATCAGCTCCTCAGACTCGACCGAGGGCAAAGCCCTTGGCCACGTGGTTGCGTACAAACCAGATCACCAGCATGCCCGGCAGGATGGTCAACACCCCCGCCGCTGCCAGCACGCCCCAATCGATCCCCGACGCCGACACCGTGCGCGTCATCACTGCCGCAATCGGCTTGGCGTTGACCGAAGTCAGCGTGCGCGCCAGCAGCAGCTCGACCCAGGAAAACATGAAGCAGAAAAACGCCGTGACACCGATACCGGAACCGATCAACGGGATGAAAATCTTCACGAAGAACTTGGGGAAACTGTAGCCGTCGATGTAGGCCGTTTCGTCGATCTCCTTGGGCACGCCAGACATGAAACCTTCGAGAATCCACACCGCCAGCGGCACGTTGAACAGGCAGTGCGCCAAAGCCACGGCGATGTGCGTGTCGAACAGGCCGATCGACGAATACAACTGAAAGAACGGCAGCAAGAACACCGCCGGCGGCGCCATGCGATTGGTCAGCAGCCAGAAGAACAGATGCTTGTCGCCGAGGAAACGATAGCGTGAAAACGCGTAAGCCGCCGGTAACGCCACGCTCAGGGAAATCACCGTGTTGAGGCTGACGTAATACAGCGAGTTCAGATAGCCGGTGTACCAGCTCGGATCGGTGAAGATCACCTTGTAGTTCGCCAGCGTGAAGTCCTGTGGGAAAAGCGTCAGGCCGCCGAGGATTTCGGTGTTGCTCTTGAACGACATGTTCAGCAGCCAGTAGATCGGCACCAGCAGGAACAGGATGTACACCAGCAACGGAATAAGCTTTTTCTTGCTCATGGCCGGGCCTCAGCGGTTGGCGTCGGAGTGCGTCATGGCGGTATAGAACAGCCAGGACACCAACAGGATGATCAGGAAGTACACCAGCGAAAACGCCGCTGCCGGACCGAGGTCGAATTGCCCTACGGCCATCTGCGTCAACGTCTGACTCAAGAAGGTCGTGGCATTGCCCGGCCCGCCACCGGTGAGCACGAACGGCTCGGTGTAGATCATGAAACTGTCCATGAAGCGCAGCATCACCGCGATCAGCAGCACGCTTTTCAGCTTGGGCAACTGAATGTGGCGGAACACCGCCCACGCCGAGGCGCGATCGATGCGCGCGGCCTGGTAATAGACGTCGGGAATCGCCCGCAGGCCGGAGAAACACAACAGCGCGACCAGAGAAGTCCAATGCCAGACGTCCATCACCAGCACCGTCACCCAGGCGTCCATGGTGTTGGCCGCGTAGTTGTAGCTGATGCCCATCGCGTTGAGGCTGGAACCGAGCAGGCCGATGTCGGCGCGGCCGAAGATCTGCCAGATGGTGCCGACCACGTTCCACGGAATCAGCAGCGGAATCGCCAGAATGATCAGCACCACCGAGGACCAGCGGCCCTTGGTCGGCATGGTCAGCGCGACGGCGATGCCCAGCGGGATTTCGATCAGCAGCACGCACGCCGAGTAGATGAACTGGCGCAGCAGCGAGTCATGCAGGCGCGGATCAAGCAACACTTGTTTGTACCAATCGGCACCGACGAAGTAGCGGCTGGACTGGTCGAAGATGTCCTGCACCGAATAGTTGACCACGGTCATCATCGGGATCACCGCACTGAACGCCACCAGCAGGAACACCGGCAACACCAGCCACCAGGCCTTGTTGTTCTGCACCTTGTTCATGGCTGCACCTCCTCGTCGCTGACTTCCAGGAGAAATTCGTCGGCATAGACCATCAGCCATTGCGCCGGGAAACTGATGTAAGCCGTGCCCTGCGGCACCGGTTTGTCTTCGGCCAGACGCACCTTCAACGGCGCGCCGTCGAGGTTGAGAGTCATGATCTTGTAGGTGCCGAGGTCTTCGACGTGTACGACTTTGGCCTGCATGGCGTCGTCAAACGGCTCGTCCCACACATGAATGAACTCCGGGCGGATGCCGACCTTGAGATTTTTCCACTGGCCGTGCTCGATATGGCGCTGCAAAGCGTCGGACAACGGCAGGTGCGTCGAGGCGAAACCGACGCCCCCGGGCTGCGGCTGCACCTCGATCAGATTCATCCCCGGACTGCCGATGAAATAGCCGACAAAGGTGTGGCTCGGCCGCTCGAACAATTCCCGTGGCGTACCGAACTGGACGATCTGGCCGCCGTACATCACCGCGATCTTGTCGGCGAACGTCGAGGCTTCAAGTTGGTCGTGGGTGACGTAGACCATGGTGATGTTGAACTGCTCGTGGATCTGCTTGAGCTTGCGCCGCAGTTTCCACTTCAGGTGCGGGTCGATCACCGTCAGCGGCTCGTCGAAGAGGATTGCCGAGACGTCGTCGCGCACCAGGCCACGGCCCATGGAGACTTTCTGCTTTTCGTCGGCAGTGAGGTTGCGCGCCTTCTTGCTCAGCAGATTCTGCAGATCGAGCACTTCGGCAATTTCCTGCACCTTGCTGTGCACTTTCGCCTCGGCCATGCCCTGGTTTCGCAGCGGGAAGGCGAGGTTGTCGAACACGGTCATGGTGTCGTAGACCACCGGAAACTGGAAAACCTGGGCGATGTTGCGCTTCTCCGGGGTCAGGTCGTTGACCGCTTTGCCGTCAAACAACACGTGGCCCTGGGACGGGCTGAGCAGGCCGGAAATGATGTTGAGCAAGGTCGACTTGCCGCAACCGGACGGGCCGAGCAAGGCGTAGGCGCCGCCCTGCTCCCAGACGTGATCCATCTCGCGGATCGCGTAATCCTCCGCGCCACTGGGGGTTTTGCTGTAGCTGTGGGCGAGGTGCTGCAAACGGATTTCGGCCATCAGGCAACCCTCGCGACACGCCGGCCCGGTGCTTGCACCAGACGGCCCTGCGCATCGAAAACGAACAGTTTGTGGGTCGGGATATAGATGCGGATCGGTGCATCGACGTCGTATTCGTGAACCCCCGGCAAGTGCAGCACCAGCAGGAAATGCTCGTTGCGCACATGCAGGAAGGTTTCCGAACCGCTGATTTCGGCGACCTCGACGGTCACCGCCAGTTCGAGGTCGTCATCGTTGCTCGGCACCAGCGAGATATGGCTGGGGCGCACGCCGAAGCGGAACTCGCCCTCGCCTACCGGGCGCAGATCGACGTTCAACGGGAAGTGCACAAAATTGGCGAAGCTGACTTCGTTGCCGGCGATGCGTCCCGGCATCAGGTTGATCGGTGGTTCGGAGAACAGTTCAGCGGCGAGCACCGATTGCGGCTGGTGATACACCTCGGTCGACGGCCCGCTCTGGATCACCCGGCCTTCGTGAAGAATGGTCGTGGTGCCGCCGAGGGCCAGCGCTTCGTTGGGCTCGGTGGTGGCGTAGATGGCGATGGTGTGACGGGCCTTGAACAGCTCGCGCATTTCCTGACGCAGCTCTTCGCGCAGCTTGTAGTCGAGGTTGACCAATGGCTCGTCGAAGAGGATCAGTTCAGCATCCTTGACCAGCGCGCGGGCCATGGCCGTGCGCTGTTGCTGCCCACCGGAGAGCTCCAGCGGATAGCGCTGCAAGAACTTCTCGATGCGCAGCATGCGTGCGGTTTCCTGCACCTTGCTGTGGATGATCTCTTTCGAGATGCCGGCCTGACGCAGTGGCGAGGCGATGTTCTCGAACACCGTCATGGTCGGGTAATTGATGAACTGCTGATAGACCATCGACACGTTGCGCAGCCGCACCGGGCGCTGGGTGACGTCGACGCCGTTCATCAGCACGCGGCCGCTGTCGGGCTTGTCGAGGCCGGCCATCAGGCGCATGAGACTGGTCTTGCCGGACAGGGTGCGCCCGAGCAGAACGTTGAAGGATCCGGGTTCGAATTTCAGGCACGCATCGTCGATCCAGATCTGGCCCTCGACGGTACGGCTGACGTGCTCCAGGGTGAGTGACATGGCTCGGCCTTTGTTATTTTTGGAGTCAAGCGACCGGAGCAACAGAGCGACATTCGTGCCAGAAATGGCAAGTGCTTGATTTGCCTTGAGAAGCAGTGTTTACGGGGGCAAGCGGCGTTCACAGCTGAACACTTTTGAACAGTCGGGGTGATTGACAATGAACAATAGTGAACAACACTCTATGCACGCTTTTGCCGACCTTGAATGCGATAGAGATCCCCTGTGGGAGCGAGCCTGCTCGCGAAAGCGGTGTGTCATTCAATGAATCCATTGACTGAACCGAAGCTTTCGCGAGCAGGCTCGCTCCCACAGGGGGATTTGTGTAGTTTTGAAGATCGGGTTCATAACAATAATAAAATCGCTGCACTCAGAGGCTCGCCCCATGGCCGCACCTGCTTCGCCGCTGTCCCACGACGCGATCGTCCAGACCTCCTGGCAACGTTGCCGCGCGTTCGGCCTCGACCACCAAAGCGCCCCGGCCTTCGATCAATTGCCCGCCGCCGGCATTGCGCGGTTGCTCGACAGCCATCGTTCGCTGGTGCAGACCACGCATCAGGAAGTCCTGCCCTATTACGAAAACATCCTCAGCAATTCCAACTGCCTGATCATGCTCGCCGACAATCAAGGCCAAGTGCTGACCTCGTGGGGCACGCAGCGCTTTATCGAACCGAGTCTGGCCCGGGGCTTTCAGGCCGGGGCGAGCTGGATGGAGCGCAGCAGCGGCACCAACGCGATCGGCACCGCACTGGCCTGTGAGCAGGCGGTGCACATCGAACACGACGAACACTTTCTCAAGGCCAACCGCTTCATGACCGGCTCCGCCGCGCCGATTTTCGACGCCGAGCGCAAGGTCATCGCCGTGCTGGATGTGTCCAGCGACAGCTACCTGCCGCCCTCGCACACCCTGGGCATGGTCAAGATGATGAGCCAGACCGTGGAGAACCGGCTGATCCTCAACCTGTTCCACGGCCAGCATTTTCAACTGACCTTCAACACCGGATTGAACAACCTCGACAGCCAATGGGCCGGGTTGTTGATCTTCGATGAGAGCGGCCAAGTGCTCTCGGCCAATCGCCGGGCCGACAATCTGCTCGGTGTGCGTCTGTCGCGCGTGAGTGTCGAAAGCCTGTTCAAAGTGTCATTGCTGGAGTTGATCAATCAACCCGAGGGCTTGCCGTTTGCCTTGCAGACTTCGGGGCGCAACCGCTTCCAGTGCTTGCTGAAACGGCCGAAACAGACGCCGGTGCAGGCGCGGGTATTTGTCGCCGAGGACAAGCCTGCGCCAGCCAGCGCGATCAGCCTCAATACGCTGCATTTCGGCGACAGTCGCGTGGAAAAAGCCGTGCGCCAGGCCGAGCGCTTGCTGGAGAAAGACATTCCGTTGTTGATCCACGGCGAAACCGGGGTCGGCAAGGAAGTCTTCGTCAAAGCCTTGCACCAGGCCAGCTCGCGAAGCAAACAGGCATTCATCGCGGTGAACTGCGCGGCGATCCCCGCTGAACTGGTCGAGTCCGAGTTGTTCGGTTACGAGAAAGGCGCGTTCACTGGGGCCAACCAGAAAGGCAGCATCGGCCTGATCCGCAAGGCCGACAAAGGCACGCTGTTTCTCGATGAGATCGGTGACATGCCGCTGCCGACCCAGGCGCGTTTGTTGCGCGTGTTGCAGGAGCGCTGCGTGCAGCCGGTGGGTAGCAGCGAGTTGTTTCCGGTGGATTTGCGGATTATCTCGGCGACCAACCGATCGTTGCGCGAGCAGGTGCAACTGGGCAGATTTCGTGAGGATTTGTATTACCGCATTGGTGGCCTGACCCTGGAACTGCCGCCGTTACGCGAACGCAGCGACAAGCAGGCGCTGTTCAAACGGCTGTGGGAGCAACATCGCGAGCCGAAGCAATGGGCGGGGCTGAGCCCGGAGGTATTGGAGCTGTTTGAAAAGCACCCGTGGCCGGGGAATTTGCGTCAGGTCAGCAGCGTGATGCAAGTGGCGCTGGCCATGGCCGAAGAACAACCGGTGCGGCCTGAGCATCTGCCGGATGATTTTTTTGTCGACCTGGAGATGGAGCCGGTGGAGACGGCGGCGCCGTTGGGGCTGGATTTGAATGATGTTGAAGCGCTGAATCGCGAGTTGAAGGCGGCCGGAGGGAATATTTCGCACCTGGCGCGGCGGTTGGGGGTGAGTCGGAATACGCTGTATAAGCGGTTGCGGCAAATTGGCAACTGAGTACACCCCTTTGCCCCTCACCCCAGCCCTCTCCCCGAGGAGAGGGAGCCGACCGAGGTGTCTTGCGTTATACATCGACCTGAAAAACACGCGTCGATTATGGATTAGGCGAACATCGTCCTGTTCGGCTACTGCATCAACCCCTTGCCCCTCACCCCAGCCCTCTCCCCGAGGAGAGGGAGCCGATTGGGGGATATTCGAGAGATGCGCCGACCTGATCTGGCTTCACCGAATCCATAATCGACTCGGTCATTCAGGTCGGCGTATAGCAAAAGACACCTCGGTCAGTTCCCTCTCCCTCTGGGAGAGGGTTAGGGTGAGGGGCTTTTGGCTTTTGAATCAGTCAGCCAGACGCCAGGTAGTCCCACCCTTGCCATCTTCCAGCACCACGCCCATCGCCGTCAGCTGATCACGAATCCGGTCCGACTCGGCCCAGTCTTTCGCCGCCCGAGCTGCCAGGCGCGCCGCAATCAGTGCATCGACTTCAGCCGCGTCGACCCGCCCTTCAGCACCGGCCTGCAGGAAGTCATCCGCCTCCAACTGCAACACACCCAACACGCTCGCCAGTTCTTTCAGACGTGCCGCCAGCCCCGCCGCTGCATCGAGATCGCTCTCACGCAGACGGTTGATCTCACGCACCATCTCGAACAGCACGGCGCAGGCTTCAGGGGTGCCGAAGTCGTCGTTCATCACCGCGGTGAAACGCTCGACAAACGCTTCGCCGCCCGCCGGCGCCACGCTCGGCAGGCCTTTCAACGCGTGGTAGAAACGCTCCAGTGCGCCCTTGGCGTCCTTGAGGTTGTCTTCCGAGTAGTTGATCGCGCTGCGGTAGTGGCTCGATACCAGCAGGTAACGCACGACTTCCGGGTGGTACTTGTCGAGCACGTCGCGGATGGTGAAGAAGTTGTTCAAGGACTTGGACATCTTCTCGCCATTGATGCGAATCATCCCGCAATGCATCCACGCATTGGCGTAGGTCTTGCCGGTGGCCGCTTCGCTCTGGGCGATTTCGTTCTCGTGGTGCGGGAACTCCAGGTCGCTGCCGCCGCCGTGAATGTCGAAAGTCTCGCCGAGGCAGCAGGTCGACATCACCGAGCATTCGATGTGCCAGCCCGGACGCCCGGCGCCCCATGGCGATTCCCAGCTCGGCTCGCCCGGCTTGGCAGCTTTCCACAGGACGAAGTCGAGCGGGTCTTCCTTCGACTCGTCGACTTCGATGCGCGCGCCGATGCGCAGGTCTTCGATCTTCTTGCGCGACAGCTTGCCGTAGCCCATGAACTTGGCGACGCGGTAGTACACGTCGCCATTGCCCGGGGCGTAGGCGTAGCCCTTGTCGATCAGGGTCTGGATCATCGCGTGCATGCCGGCGATATGATCGGTGGCGCGCGGTTCCATGTCCGGCTTCTGGATGTTCAGGCGCGCTTCGTCTTCGTGCATCGCGGCGATCATGCGCTCGGTCAGCGCTTCGAACGATTCACCGTTCTCGCGGGCACGATTGATGATCTTGTCGTCGATGTCGGTGATGTTGCGCACGTAGGTCAGGTCATAACCGCTGAAGCGCAGCCAGCGCGTCACCAGGTCGAACGCGACCATGCTGCGGCCGTGGCCGAGGTGGCAGTAGTCGTACACGGTCATCCCGCAGACGTACATGCGCACCTTGTTGCCATCCAGCGGCTTGAAGACTTCTTTGCTCTTGGTGAGCGTGTTGTAGATCGTTAGCACGTTAGTTCCTTGACTCACTCACTGGCCCCACGAATCACGCAGGGTCACGGTACGGTTGAATACCGGCTGACCGGGTTTCGAGTCCTTCAGGTCCGCGACGAAGTAGCCTTCGCGCTCGAACTGGAAACGGTCTTCCGGCTGTGCACTGCCGAGCGATGGCTCGGCACGACAACCGGTCAGCACTTGCAGCGAGTCAGGGTTGATGTTGTCGAGGAAGCTGGCGCTGTCTTCGGCCTTTTCCGGGTTCGGCGAACGGAACAGGCGATCGTACAGACGCACTTCGCACTCGACGCTGGCGGCGGCCGGCACCCAGTGGATCACGCCTTTGACCTTGCGCCCTTCCGGGTTCTTGCCGAGGGTGTCCGGGTCGTACGAGCAACGCAGTTCGACGATGTTGCCGTCGGCGTCCTTGATCGCTTCGTCGGCACGGATCACGTAGCTGCCGCGCAGACGCACTTCACCGGCCGGTTCCAGGCGCTTGTAGCCCTTCGGCGGCTCTTCCATGAAGTCTTCACGGTCGATGTAGATTTCCCGGGCGAACGGCAGCGCGCGCACGCCCATGTCTTCTTTCGGGTGGCGTGGCAGTTCGAGGTTTTCGACCTGGCCTTCCGGGTAGTTGGTGATGACCACTTTCAGCGGACGCAGCACGCACATGGCGCGCGGTGCGCTGTGGTCGAGGTCGTCGCGGATGCTGAATTCGAGCATGCCGAAATCGACCACGCCGTCGGAACGGTTGGTGCCGATCATTTCGCAGAAGTTGCGGATCGATTTCGGCGTGTAGCCACGGCGGCGGAAGCCCGACAGCGTGGACATCCGCGGATCGTCCCAGCCATTGACGTGCTTCTCGTCAACCAGTTGCTTGAGCTTGCGCTTGCTGGTGATCGTGTAGTTCAGGTTCAGGCGGCTGAACTCGTACTGGCGCGGGTTCGCCGGCACCGGCAGGTTCTCCAGGAACCACTCGTACAGCGGACGATGGCTTTCGAACTCGAGGGTGCAGATCGAATGCGTGATGCCTTCGATGGCGTCCGACTGACCGTGGGTGAAGTCGTAGTTCGGGTAGATGCACCACTTGTCGCCGGTCTGGTGGTGATGCGCGTGGCGGATGCGATACATGATCGGGTCGCGCAGGTTCATGTTCGGCGAGGCCATGTCGATCTTCGCCCGCAGCACGCGCGCGCCGTCCGGGAATTCACCGGCCTTCATGCGCGCGAACAGGTCGAGGTTCTCTTCCACGGTGCGGTCACGGAACGGGCTGTTCTTGCCCGGCTCGGTCAGGCTGCCACGGTATTCCTTGGCCTGCTCGGGGGTCAGGTCGTCGACGTAGGCCTTGCCGGCCTTGATCAGCTCGACGGCCCAGTCGTGCAACTGGTCGAAATACTGCGAGGCGTAGCGCACTTCACCGGACCATTCGAAGCCCAGCCATTTGACGTCGCTTTCGATGGCGTCGATGTATTCCTGATCTTCCTTGGCCGGGTTGGTGTCGTCGAAACGCAGGTGCGTGACGCCACCGAACTCCTGGGCCAGGCCGAAGTTGACGCAGATCGACTTGGCGTGGCCGATGTGCAGGTAGCCGTTGGGCTCCGGCGGAAAGCGAGTCACGATCTGGGTGTGCTTGCCCGAGTCCAGGTCTGCCTGGATGATCGGCCGCAGGAAGTTGACCGGCACGGCAGGGCCGGACTTGGCATTCGAGGTAGGGTCGACAGTGGGCTTGCTCATAGGATCCTTGACGTACAGGTGCGCGGCCGCAAAGAGGGGCCAGACAAAACAAAGCCGCTATCATAGCCGATGCTGTCAAGGGCCTGACAGAGCAGCTCTTATAAAGGCACGCATTTAATCGCCGGGAAATGAAAAACCGCCTCGAAATTCGCGCCTGTCACGCTAAACTGCGCACCTTGGCCGAAGCAGGCTGAACCGGTTGTGGGGCTCAATGTCCCAGAACCACGAATTCCCTATGAAGAGTAATGACCATGACTCAAGTCAAACTGACCACCAACCATGGCGACATCGTCATCGAACTGAACGCTGAAAAGGCGCCGATCACCGTTGCCAACTTCATCGAGTACGTCAACGCCGGTCACTACACCAACACCGTATTCCACCGCGTCATCGGCAACTTCATGATCCAGGGCGGCGGTTTCGAGCCTGGCATGAAAGAAAAGAAAGACAAGCGTCCAAGCATCCAGAACGAAGCGGACAATGGTCTCTCCAACGACAAATACACCGTCGCCATGGCCCGCACCATGGAGCCGCATTCGGCATCGGCGCAGTTCTTCATCAACGTCGCCGACAACACCTTCCTCAACCACAGCGGCAAGAACGTCCAGGGCTGGGGCTACGCGGTATTCGGTAAAGTGACCGCCGGCACCGACGTTGTCGACAAGATCAAAGGCGTGTCGACCACTTCCAAAGCCGGCCACCAGGACGTACCAGCAGACGACGTGATCATCGAGAAAGCCGAGATCATCGCAGCGTGATATTGCTGATTTCAGACTTGCATCTGGAAGAGGAGCGCCCGGACATTACCCGGGCGTTTCTGGATTTGCTCGCCGGACGCGCCCGCTCGGCGAGTGCGTTGTACATCCTCGGCGACTTCTTCGAGGCGTGGATTGGCGACGACGCCATGACGCCCTTTCAGCGTTCCATCTGCCAGGCCCTGCGCGATTTGAGCGACAGCGGCACGGCCATCTTTCTGATGCACGGCAATCGCGATTTCATGCTCGGCAAGGCCTTCTGCAAACAGGCCGGCTGCACCTTGCTGAAGGATCCGAGTGTCGTGCAGTTCTACGGCGAGCCAGTGCTGCTGATGCACGGCGACAGCCTGTGCACCCGCGACGTTGGCTACATGAAGCTGCGCCGCTACCTGCGCAACCCGATCACCCTCTTCATCCTCCGTCATCTGCCGCTGAGCAGCCGCCACCAACTGGCGCGCAAGCTACGCAGCGAAAGCCGTGCACAGACGCGGATGAAGGCCAATGACATCGTTGATGTCACCCCGGAAGAGATTCCGCGAGTGATGCAGGAATTCGGCGTGAAAACCCTGATCCACGGCCACACCCACCGCCCGGCAATTCACAAGTTGCAGCTTGGTGAACAAGCGGCGAAGCGGATTGTGCTGGGGGATTGGGATCGTCAGGGATGGGCGTTGCAGGTGGATGAGAGTGGGTATGCCTTGGCGCCATTCGATTTCGCCCCGCCACCCGCCCTGCCCGCCCCTACGATTTAAAGCCAAACACAAAACCCTGTGGGAGCGAGCCTGCTCGCGAATGCAGTGTGTCACTCAGCAGTCGAGTGTCTGACACACCGCTTTCGCGAGCAGGCTCGCTCCCACAGGTGCTGCGTTTCAGGTTAATGCCCGCTGGCGGCAGGCCCGGCCTTGGCGGCGAACGGCGGCTTAGCCAGCCACACAATCAGAATCAACCCCATGAATCCCCAGCCCAGCAACGTGAAGTAATCCACGGTGGAGAGCATGTACGCCTGGCTCGTGAGGATCTGATCCATCTGCGCATACGCCGACTGGCTCGCGCCGCCCAACTGATTCAAGGTCTCGCGGGTGGCTGGCTCAAACGTGCTGATGCTTTCGCTCATATACGCATGATGCTGATCGGCCCGGCGAATCCAGATCCAGGTGGTCAGCGAGGCCGCGAAGCTGCCGCCCAGTGTCCGCAGGAACGTCGCCAGGCCTGCGCCGTCAGCGATCTGGCTCGGCGGCAAGTCCGACATCAGAATGCTCAGGGTCGGCATGAAGAACAGCGCCACACCGATGCCCATGAACAACTGCACCAGCGCAATGTGCTGGAAGTCGACTTCGTTGGTGAACTCGGCACGCATGAAGCAGCTCAGGCCGATCGCCAGAAACGCAATGCCGGCGAGCAGGCGCAGGTCGAACTTGTGCGCGTACTTGCCGACAAATGGCGACAGCAACACCGGCAGAATCCCGATCGGCGCCACGGCAAGTCCCGCCCAGGTCGCGGTGTAGCCCATTTGCGTTTGCAGCCACTGCGGCAGGATCAGGTTGATGCCGAAGAAGCCTGCGTACCCCAACACCAGCACCAGCGTGCCGATGCGGAAGTTGCGATGGGCGAACAGGCGCAGGTTGACCACCGGATGGCGGTCGGTCATTTCCCAGATCACGAACACCGCCAGGGCGACCACGGAAATCGCCGCGCCGACAATGATGAAATTCGACTCGAACCAGTCCAGGTCATTGCCCTTGTCGAGGATCACCTGCAACGCGCCAACGCCAATGATCAGCGTGATCAGGCCGACGTAATCCATCGGCTGGCGACTGGTCACCACCGGCCGTTTCGCCAGTTGCGAACGCACCACCATCACCGCAAAGATGCCGATCGGCACGTTGATGAAGAAGATCCACGGCCAGCTGTAACTGTCGGTGATCCAGCCGCCGAGAATCGGCCCTGCAATGGGCGCGACCACCGTGACCATCGCCAGCAGCGCCAGGGCCATCCCGCGTTTCGCCGGCGGATAGACCGCGATCAACAGCGTCTGCGTCATCGGGTACAGCGGCCCGGCGACCAGGCCTTGCAGCACGCGAAAGCCGATCAGCTCAGGCATCGAAGTGGAGATACCGCAGAGAAACGACGCCAGCACAAACAGCATCGTCGCCCACAGAAACAGCTTCACCTCGCCGAAGCGGCGGCTGAGCCAACCGGTCAGCGGCAGCGCAATCGCGTTGCTCACGGCGAACGAAGTGATGACCCAGGTGCCCTGCTCCGAACTCACCCCGAGGTTGCCGGAAATCGTCGGCAACGCCACGTTGGCGATGGTCGTGTCGAGCACTTGCATGAACGTCGCCAGCGACAGGCCGATGGTGCTGAGCAACAGGCTGGGCGGCGTGAAAGAAGCGTTATTGCTCATTGTGAATCCTATGAAACCTGAGGAGCGCTGCGCCATGGCAGGCACAGCTGACCCTGTGGGAGCGAGCCTGCTCGCGAAGGCGGTGGATCAGTCGACATTTATGTTGAATGTCAGTCAGCATTCGCGAGCAGGCTCGCTCCCACAGGGGTTGGAGTCAGCATTCAGCGCTGTGCGGTCTTGCCCGCTGCTGCGCTGTTGTCGTGAATCAACTGGGCAATCATCGCGTCCGCTTCAGCCAGTTGGCGCTCGTAGACGTTGGTGCTGAACGAGGCTTTTTGCGGCGGTTGCTGGGCCAGTACCGGGCCGCTCTGGTCGTGCAGATTGACCTCGACATTGGTCGACAGACCGACACGCAGCGGATGCTTGGCCAGCTCTTCGGCATTGATGTGGATACGCACTGGCACGCGCTGGACGATCTTGATCCAGTTACCGGTGGCGTTCTGTGCCGGCAGCAAGGCAAATGCGCTGCCGGTACCGGCACCGAGGCTGTCGACGGTGCCGCTGTATTTCACATCGCTGCCGTAAATATCGGCCTCGATATCGACAGGCTGACCGATGCGCATGTCACGCAGTTGGGTTTCCTTGAAGTTGGCGTCGATCCACAGCTGATCCAGCGGAATCACCGCCATCAACGCAGTGCCCGGCTGCACACGCTGACCGAGTTGCACGGTGCGCTTGGCGACGTAACCGGTGACCGGCGCGATCAACGTGCTGCGGGCATTGGTCAGGTAGGCCTGACGCAGATCGGCAGCCGCCGACATTACGTCCGGATGGGACGAGACCACGGTGTCGTCGACCAGCGCGCTGGTGGTTTTCAGTTGCTGTTTGGCGTTAGCCAAGGCGTTCTGCGCCGAGGTCAGGTCGTCGCGGGCGTGGGACAGCTCTTCCTGGGAAATCGCCCCGCCCTGGGCGAGATTTTTCCGCCGGTTGTAGTTGTCCTGGGCCTTCTGCACTTCGGCCTGCTGCGCATTGACCTGAGCTTTCATGCCGTCGACGTTGCTATACAGGCCGCGCACCTGACGCACGGTGCGCGCCAGTTTGGCCTTGGCACTTTGCAGGCCGACTTCGGCATCGTTGGGGTCGAAGTTGACCAGCACCTGGCCTTCCTGGACCAGATCCCCGTCGTCGGCGCCGATGCTGACCACGGTGCCGGTGACCAGCGGTGTGATCTCTACCACGTTGCCGTTGACGTAGGCATCGTCGGTGCTTTCGTTAAAGCGCCCGATGAACTCGTGATAGGCCCAGACGCCGGCAATGGCGAGCAGGACCACCACAGCGAGGGCCAGCAGCATCACCTTGCGTTTGCGCGGGTTGCCGGTGTCCGGGGTGTTGTCTTGAGCTTGGGTGTTTTCGGCAGTGGCCATGACAAATACCTTGAATTATGGGTGCGACGAGGCGGGGCTGGCGTTGGCTGCGTTCAGGTTTTCACCCTGAAAGCCGCCGCCCAGCGCTTGCATCAGTTGAATCGACAGGTCGATCTGCTCGGCATTGAGGGTCGCCAGCTGACGCTGGGCCTGGAGCAATTGCTGCTCGATGCTGAGCACGTCCAGGTAGTTGCCGATGCCGGAACCGTAACGCTGGACGACGGTGTTGTAAGAATCCTGAGCGACGTCGGTGGCATGTTGCTGCGCGCCGATCTGCCGGCCGATATCGCGCAGCTGATTGATGGTGTCGCCGACATCACCCAGGGCTTTGACCAGGCTCTTGTTGTACTGCGCCACCGCCAGATCGTAATCGGCGTCGCGGGCATCGAGGTTGGCGCGCAGGCGTCCGCCATCGAAGATCGGCAGCGACACGGTCGGCGCGATGTTGAAGAAACGACTGGCCGAACCGAACATCGCATCACCCAACAACGACTCGGCGCCGGCCGAGGCCGACAGGTTGAGGTTGGGATAAAAGCGGGTTTTCGCCGCATCGATGTCTTTGCTCGCCGCCTCGACACGCCAGCGCGCCGCGACCAGATCCGGGCGGCGTCCGAGCAGTTCCGCTGGCAACACCGAGGGCACCGCCACGGCGCTGGCTTGCAGGACTTTCGGCCGGGCGATCTCGTTGCCGCGATCCGGGCCTTTGCCGAGTAATACGGCCAAGGCGATTTTCGCGCTGTTCAGGCGTTTTTCCGCATCGATCAGGCTGGCCTGAGAACTGGCTTCCAGGCTCTGGGTTTGCTGAAACTGGTACTGGCTGTCGATCCCGGAACTCAAGCGGCGCTGGCTGAGGTCAAGCATTTGCCGGGTGCGCTTGAGGTCCTCGCTGGCGAGGTCGTAAACGATGTGCGCCTGACCGAGATCGCTGTAAGCACGGGCGACGTCAGCGGCGAGGGTCAACTGCGCGGCCTGACGATCGACTTCAGCAGCACGGGCCTCGCCGAGTGCGGCTTCCCAGGCATCGCGCTGACCGCCCCACAAGTCGAAGTTGTAATTGAAGCCGGCGCTGACATTGCGCACCGTCGCATAGGCACCGCCCTGCCCCAGCGGATCCTGATCACGAGCCAGCCGCGAACGGCTGATGCCGGCGCTGGCGTCGAGGGTCGGATACCGTTCGGCATCGGCGGCATACGCGGCGGCGCTGGCCTGGTGCGCGCGGGCTTCGGCGATCTGCATGTCCGGGCTGTCGCGCAGGGCTTCGCGGATCAGGCCGTCGAGCTGCGGATCGCCGAGGCTGCTCCACCAATCGCTTTTCGGCCACGCCGCTGGCGATAGAGTGACGCCGTCGAGAGACTGCGCTGTCTTCAACTGCGCCGCGTCGAGGCGCTGGCCTTCGGTGTCGAGGCCGCTGTAATTGGCGCAACCGGCGAGGATCATCGCCGACAACAGCAGCGTCAGGCTGCTGCGCAAAGTGTTAGCGCTCATTGTGATCACCTAGACGCTGGATGGTGATCGGATCACCGGCGGCCAGCAGGATTTTCTTGAGGATGTATTCCAGGGTTTTCAGCTCTTCGCGGGAGATCGCGCCGGCCAGCTCATTCATCGCATCGGCACCGATGTGCGGCAGACGATCAGCCAGTTGCTGGCCCTGCTCGGTCAGTTTCAACTGCACCTGACGCCGGTCGCCTTCGCTGCGCTGGCGAACCAGGAACGCTTTCTGCTCGAGACGATCGAGCATGCGCGTCATCGACCCGCTGTCCAGCGACAGATGCCGGCACAGCTCGGCCGGGGTGTCGACGCCGAACTGGGCCATGATGATCAACACTTTGAACTGCGCGGCGGTGATGCCGTGGGGTTCCATGTGGGTGTCGATGATCCGGTCCTTGAGCAGCGCGGCACGGCCGAGCAACAGGCCAAGGTGGCAATGTTTGAATTCTTCCGGGGTGAAATGCTTCATGGGTCGACCTGATAACTGCCTAGGCAGTGAATGTATGTCGAGATGTTACTGCTTAGGCAGCGAATGTCAACGCAATAGTTAGGGGGCTTGGTAATTAGTTGACCTGTGGGCTGGGTTTTATCGCGTGAGCGACCGCATTCGCGAGCAGGCTCGCTCCCACAGGGAAAACACGTTCCAATGTGGGAGCGAGCCTGCTCGCGAAGGGTGCGACTCGGTTCAAATGAGCAGGTGCGCTCTAGAAATCCCGCTTGTAGAAAATATCCAGCGAACTCGCCACGCCGCTCGCCGCTTCGACGTAGACCTTCTTGCTCAGCTTGTAGCGCAAGGCGATGGTGCTGGCCGGTTCGAAGACGCCGACGCCGTAGCGCAGGCTGAGTTTCTCGGAGATGTTACCGCTGGCGACGACGCTGGTGTCGTTGCCGCTGCCCTGGGTGTCGAGCTGGAAATCCTCGATGCCCAGATCCTTGGCCAGACCACTGGTGACCCCGGCGCTGCCCATCAGGCCCAGGCCCAGCGCGGCTTGCGCGAGCATGTTGTTGTCTTCGCCGCTGGTGCTCAGCGGACGGCCCAGCACCAGGTACGACAGCGCCTGTTCCTGACTCATCGCCGGTTCGGAGAAGATCTGCGTGGTCGGTTGTTCGGCGCTGCCGCTCAGGCGAATACCGGCGATGACGTCGTCGGTCTGGCGGATCGCTTCGATATCCAGATACGGCTGGTCGATGGGGCCGGCGAACAACAGACGCGCGCGACGTACCGTCAGGCGTTGGCCGTAGGCGCGATAGCGGCCGTCGTTGAGCCAGAGTTCGCCACGGGTGTCCATGTTGTCGCCGATGTGCACCTGACCTTGCAGATTCGCGGTCAGGCCGAAACCGGCGAAGCTCAGCTTGTCCTGGCCGACGATCACGTCGATGTCCATTTTCATCGCGATCGGCGGTTTGCCCTCTTCGGTCTGCGCGCCGACGATGATCGTGTCGTCGGAGACTTTTACCGTCGATGGCGGCAGTTCGCGCACGGTGATTTCGCCCTTCGGCACCAACACCTTACCGGCAACTTTCAGCTCATCGCCGGCCATGGAAATTTTCAGATCCGGAGCCATTTCCAATTTGGCGTAGGGTTCTACGCTGACCGGCAATTGCGTGCCCTTGAGCGCCAGATCGACCACCAGTGCCTGACCCCAGGCGACGTTGCCGTTGAGACTGCCTTTGCCAGTCTTGCCGCTGTCCCAGCCACCGTCCAGGCGCACCGATTCGCCGGCGATCGCCGCAGTCAGTTGCAGATTCTGCAACTCCATCGGCAGTTCGGCGCCGGACACTTCGCCATCGCTGAGCTGCACAGTGCCGTTGACCAATGGCGCGAGCAGGCCACCGGAAATAGTGCCGCTGCCGTTGAGCCGGCCGGTGAGTTTTTCCACCATCGGCACGAACGGTCGCGCAACCGAAAGATCGAGGCCGGAAAGGCGGAACGAGCCGCTCAGCGGTTTGTTTTTTGGCAGCGGATTGAGCTGCGCCTGGACCAGCAATTCGCCGAGTTTGCCGCCGACAAAATTGAGCTCGGTGTCGACGCGCTTGGGCGTGAGCTTGCTGCTGAGTTTGAGGGTCTGATAGGGGAAATCCAGCCAGCGATCCTTGTCGCGCACGCGCAGGGTGCCGCCGCTGGCATCGACACTGACCACGCCGTTCGGGCCGCTCGCCGGCAAGTCCAGTTGCAGATCGGCGTTGAGCCGGCCCTGCCAGGCGAAGTCTTTGGGCAGCCATTGCGCAAGGCTTTCGATCGGGAATTGCTTGAGGTGATAACGCAGCTTCGGCTCGGGCATCAGGCGCTGGTCTTCGCCACACAGGCTGGCGTTGCCGGACAGCCAGCAATGCGCGCCGAAATTGATCTGGCCGTCCGCCAGGCGTTCCAGCTTGGCCGGGCTTTGCAGCTTCCAGTCCTGGCCACCGGCCTGAATGTCGCCACTGGCCAAGCGTCCGCGCCAGTTGCCCTTGTCGAGATTGCCGTCCAGACCCAGCGCCAGTTTCAGCTTCGGTCCGATCAGGTCGAGGTTGACTTTCTGGCTTTTGATATCGCCCTGAGCACTGGCGGTCAGGGTGCCCAGGGAGGTATCGCCAGTCTGAATGCCGCTGCCTTTGAGATTGATCTTCGCCCGCTGCGCACTGTCGAGCGTGGCGTCGAGGTTGAGGCTTTGCAGGCGATTGTCCTGACAGGCCAGTTGCGAACCTTGCAGATCAAGCTTGCCCTGCGGCGCCTTCAACGTGCCGGCAACATTGACCTGACCGTTGACCTGCCCGCGCAATTGCGGCCAGAGCTGGGCCAGACGCGGCAACTTGATATCGATCTGCCCGCCGAGTTTGTCCTGCAGGCTGCCCTTGCCGTTGATGCTGTTATCGCCGAGGCGGATTTGCAGGGCGTTGAGGTTCCACCGCTCGCCCGCACCGTCAGCCTTCGCTTGCAGGACCGCCGGCTGACCGCGCAATTTGCCTTTGAGGTCGAGGTCGGCGCTGAGGCTGAGCTGATCATTCTTCATCTCGCCTTTGCTTTTCAACGGCCCGGCCAGCGTGCCCGGCAGTTCGGCGACCCAATATGCCGGGTTGAGCGCCGACAGATCCAGCGCGGTATCCCAGGCGATGCCGTCGGCGAAGCGCACATTGACGTGCCCTTCGGCCTTGCCCTGCCCGGCCTGCATGACCAGTTGCGGCAAGGCGATCTGTTCGAGGCTGCCGCTGAACGGACTGCTCAAGGTGAACGCCCCGGCCGGGCCATCCAGCGCGGCGTCGAAATTACCGAGGTACTGGCCGTCGGTGTAGGACACTTCGCCAGTGAAAGTACGCAACGCGACTTGCGGCTCGTCGATCTCGGGATAGAGCCGGTGCCACGGGAAGTCTTGCCAGTTGATATTGGCCTGAGCGCTGAGGCCCTTGCTCCAGTCGACACTGCCGCTGAGTTTGAGGCTTTGCTGGTCGTTGGCGTTGAGATCGAGCCCGGCGATCTGCGCGCCGTTGGCGTCGACCTTGCCTTTGAGCAGCAGCGCCACCGGTGATTTCTCGGCGGGCAGCGTGGCGTTGCCGAGCAGTTGATAACCGTTTTTCAGGTCACCTTCGCCCGTGAGCACAAGCTGATTGAATTGCAGGGTGTCCGGCAGATCGGCGCTGGGTTTGAACGCGTCGCTGGTGATGCGCAGCTTGGCCGGGAGGTTTTCCGCCAGTGCTTGCAGCTCGCCGCTCAACTGGCCGTCGAGGTAACCACGGCTGTCGGCATGCAGGTTGAGGGTTTTCAGCAGGTCGCCTTCAACTTTCAGCGCCAGGGTCCACGGCTCGCTGCCGGTAGCGGGCAAGGTCAGATCGCCCTGAATATTCAGTGGCCAGTTACCGCTCGGTTGCAGCAGGCCGGACAGGTTCAGGCTGAGCTCGTCACGCTGCAATTTCACGCTGTCGATCTGCAGGCCCTGAGCGGTCCAGTGCGCCGCCAGTTGCAAGCCCTTGAGCTGTTCGCTGCCGTTAAACAACAGGCTGCCGACCTCGACATCACCCAGTTCAATGGCCAACGGCAATTGCAGATCGGGCAGTTTGATCGGGCCGCTCTCGGTGGTTTCTTCGCTGGGCGGGAACTGCAGGATCAGCTGATCGGCCTTGAGCTGATCGATGCACAAGGTCATGCGCGTCAGGCACAGCGGTGACCAGGCGAAGATCGCCTTGTTCAGCTCGACACGGCTGGTGTCCTGCTGCCACATCAAGTGATCGGCGCTCCACTGCCCAGCGAGGCGACCGTGGAAATTCTCCACGTTCAGGCCCGGCACCAGGCCCAACGCCCAACGACTGCCCGCCTGCGTACCAAGTAGTGCGGCCAGGCTCAGGACGATCAGCAAGACCAGCGCCAACACCGTCAGCGCCGTTATTTTCAAACCACGCTTCACAGCTCAGGCCCCATGGAAAAGTGCAGTCGGAAGCCGCCGCCGTCATCCAGCCCCCGTGCGAGGTCGAGGCGGATCGGCCCGACCGGCGAGACCCAGCGCACACCCACACCGACGCCGGTCTTGAGGTCGGGCAGTTCGAGTTTGTTGAAAGAGTTACCCTGGTCGACGAAGGTCGCGACCCGCCATTTCTCGGCGATCGAGTATTGATATTCGACACTGCCGGCGATCATGTAGCGGCCACCGATGCGGTCGCCGTCAGAGTTTTTCGGCGACAGGCTCTGGTAGTCGTAACCGCGCACGCTCTGATCGCCGCCGGCAAAGAAGCGCAGCGACGGCGGAATCGAGTTGTAGCCGTTGGTGGCGCTGCCGCCAACCTGCACGCGGCCGAGCAAGCGGTGTTTGTCGAACACCGTAGTCAGGCCTTTGACCAGCGCGGTGCCGTATAAAAGGTTGTTGTCCGAACCGAGCCCTTCCTTGGCCACTTTGCTTTCGAAGCTCAGGCGATAGCCGTTGCGCGGGTCGATGCGGTTGTCGCTTTTGAGGTACGAATAACTGATGCCAGGCATCAGCAACGTGCTCAGGCCCGAGTCGTCGCCGAGTTCGTATTCTTCACGTTGCCATTTCAGCGAGATCACCCGCTGCCAGCCGCTGGGCAACTTGCTGTGCCATTCCGGGCCGAAGGTCAGCAGCTTGCTGAGGGTGTCGGAGCTTTCGATGTCTTCGAACTGATAGCCGCCGGCCCAGCGCAGTTTGTCGGTCAGCGGCGGGTCGAGCGGGATGTCGTAAAACAGCCCGACGTTCTGCCGGGGCGCGGAAAGCTCGGCTTCCCAGCCATAGCTGTCGCCTTGCGGGTTGACCCAGTGGCGCGTCCAGTTGGCCTTGATCCGTGGGCCGACGTCGGTCGAGTAACCGAGACCAAGGCCCATGGTGCGCGGCTTGCGCGTGTCGAGTTTGACCTCGACCGGAATCACATCGTTTTTCGCAGCGGTCGGCGCGGCGTCGACGCGCACGCCCTCGAAATAGCCGCTCGATTGCAGGTCGCGGTTGAGTTCGGCGATCAGTTCCGAATCGTAAGGCTCGCCTTCCTTGAACGGCACCATGCGTTGCAGCAGGTCTTCGTCGAACGGCGTGTCGCCCTCGAAACTGACTTTGCCCAGCGCATAGCGCGGGCCGCTGTCGTAGATCAATTCGATGTCGGCCACGCCCGCGCGCGGATCGACCATGAGCTTCTGGCTGGTGAAATGGCCGCTGAAGTAACCGAAGCGCGAGGCCTGATTCTGGATCACCCGTTTGGCATCTTCGTAACGGCCATGGTTGAGCACGGCGCCGGACTTGAGCAGGTCGCTTTTCGGTACGCGAAAGGATTTCAGCGACGCCGCCGGGCCGTCGACACGCACGGTGACGTTGCGCAGGCGAATCGGCTCGCCGGGATCGATGTTCAGCACCAGACGCGGTTTTTCCCCGCCCTTGACGTCACTGTCGATCTGCGGCTGATAGTAGCCCAGCGCCTGAGCCGCTTTGCGCGCCTGCTCTTCGGCGCCGCGATTGAAACGCAGCAAGGCTTCTTCGTCGCGATCGCCGAGGCTGCCGATATAGCCTTCTATATTGGCCTTGAGTTCATCGTTGGACGGCTTGATCCGTACATCCAATTCACTTTGCGCCAGCGCCGCGCAGCTGGATAACAGCATCAGCACGCCGCTGGTAAATCTTCGTGGAAACTTCATAGGCGCGGATGCTATCACGGGCTCGGGAGCCTGATAGAACAGGTAATTTGTGAAGAAGTTCGATGATTATCCCGTTGCTGTTTGTAACACCTGCGGATTGGCATGGAAAAATACGTGTTCGCGCACCGGTCCGACGGCAACCTCGCCGATCTCCTGATAACCCTGCCTTTTATAGAATTCCAGGTAGCGCGGGTTGCCGGTGTCGAGCACCACCCCTTGCGAGGTTTCATCGACCGCGCACCAGTTGTGCACGGCGGTGAGCAATTGTTCGCCGTAATGCTTGCCCTGAAACTGCGGATGCACACCAAGCAGCGGCAGCATGTGCACCGAGTCACCGGGCACGCACGCGGCGACGGCATCGTGGTATTCCAGATAACGCCGTGTGCAGCGAAAACCGGTGCTGAGCACCATGCGCAAGCGCCACGCCCAGCTCTCGGTAACGCCCAGGCGCCGTTGCGGCGGTGCGATCAGGGCGATGCCGATCAGGCGATCGTTGACCAACAGGCCGATTGCCGGCAGGTCCTGGAGGAAATGCTGTTTGACCAACTCGCGCACCGTCGCGCGCACGCGCTGTTCGTAGCCGGGACGTTCGGCTTCGAACAGATAGCCGAAGGTCGGCTCGTGGCGATAGGCCTGATACAGCAACGAGCGGGCTTCGCGGGAATAGCCGCGGTCGAGCATGTGGATGTCGGCAACGGCGAACTGGGTTTCAGGCATTGCATGATTCTCCCCGGAGGCGCGCTCGGAGGCTGGCGCGCTTGTTGGTACGAACCTTGGGCGGATGTGGTGGTTCCCCTGAAAGGTATAGACCAAGTCGGGATCTTCATCGATCTTGCCGGCCTCTTCGCGAGCGGGCTCGCTCCCACAGAGGCGCTGCATAGGGCATCACAAATCCCACAGGCCAAAATGATTTGTCCCACACTGGCCCATCTCCCCCATGTCAGCTAGCATCGCCCTTTTGCCAGGACTGCCGACCATGAAGATTGTTTCCTTCAACATCAACGGACTGCGTGCCCGTCCGCATCAGCTGGCAGCGCTGATCGAAAAACATCAGCCCGACGTGATCGGCCTGCAGGAAACCAAGGTTCACGACGACCAGTTCCCCCACGAAGACATCCGCGCCCTTGGCTATCACGTGCACTTTCATGGCCAGAAGGGCCATTACGGTGTCGCCTTGCTCTCGCGCAACGAACCGATCGCCATCCATAAAGGCTTCGCCACCGATGAAGAAGACGCGCAGCGGCGCTTCATCTGGGGCACTTTCGCTGATGCCAATGGCGTGCCGGTGACGATCATGAACGGCTATTTCCCACAAGGTGAAAGCCGCGATCACCCGACCAAGTTCCCTGCCAAGGAGCGTTTCTACAGCGACCTGCAAGCGCTGCTGGAAAGCCAGTTCCACAATGAACAGCCACTGGTGGTGATGGGCGATGTGAATATTTCCCCGGAAGACTGCGACATCGGCATCGGCCCGGACAACATGAAGCGCTGGCTGAAAACCGGCAAATGCAGCTTCCTGCCGGAAGAACGCGAGTGGATGGCGCGCCTGAAAAACTGGGGCCTGACCGACAGCTATCGGCACCTCAACCCCGACGTGAGCGACATGTTCAGTTGGTTCGACTACCGCAGCCGTGGTTTCGAAGATGAGCCGAAGCGTGGGCTGCGCATCGATGTGATTCTGGCGTCCCATGGCCTGCTGCCACGGGTCAAGGATGCCGGCGTGGACTACGAACTGCGCGGCATGGAAAAACCATCGGACCATGCGCCGATCTGGCTTGAGCTGGCCTGAGGGAATTTTCATTGTGGGAGCGAGCCTGCTCGCGAAAGCGGTGGATCAGCGACAAATTTTTCGCCTGACACGCCGCCTTCGCGAGCAGGCTCGCTCCCACAGGTAATCCCCTGTCATATTTCGGTCACGCGCCTGACTTAATCTCCCCGGCAATCCCCTTGGCTTGATTCGGTGCCGGCATGACCCTGCGTGTTCTCTGCGTTTTCCTGTTGAGTGGCTGGCTGTCGGTGTCCGCCGCCGCCCTGCCGATCCCCGAAAACGGCCCGGCATTACGCATTCAGGGCTCCAACACCATCGGCGCCGAACTTGGCCCGGCGCTGGTCGAAGGCCTGTTGCAGGAACAAGGCCTGCTGAAAATCCACCGCGAAACCCCGGACACCGCCAACGAACAACGCATCGTCGGCCAGACCGCACAAGGGCAACGCGTAATCATCGAAGTCGCCGCCCACGGTTCCAGCACCGGTTTCGCCGCGTTGAAAAACGCCAGCGCCGATCTGGCCGCCTCTTCCCGCGAGATCAAGGACAGCGAACTGCTTGCCCTGCAAGCCCTCGGCGATCTGAAAAGCCCGGCGGCCGAGCAAGTCATTGCCATCGACGGCCTGGCGATCATCCTCAACCCGGCCAACCCGCTTGAGCAGTTGAACACCGAGCAACTGGCGCGGATTTTTGCCGGTGAAGTGAAAACCTGGGAAGAGCTCGGTGGGCGTGGCGGCGCTATACATTTATATGCGCGGGATGATCAATCGGGGACGTTCGACACGTTCAAGGAGCTGGTCCTGAGCCGGCGTGGGAAAAGTCTCAGCAGCGCGGCGAAGCGTTTCGAGTCCAGCGAGCAGTTATCCGACGCGGTCAGCGCTGATGCGCAAGGCATCGGCTTCATTGGCTTGCCTTACGTGCGTCAGGCCAAAGCCGTGGCGATTGCCGATGGCGCGTCGCAAGCGATGCTGCCGCTGAACAGTCTGATCGCCACCGAAGATTATCCGCTGTCGCGGCGCTTGTTCTTTTATCTGCCGCCGGACAGCCGCAATCCGTGGGCGCAGGCGTTGGCAACGTTCGCGCAAAGTCCACAGGGACAGGCGATCGTCGCGACTAGCGGTTTTGTCAGCCAGACCGTACAAGCCATGAGCGTGGCGCCGAATGCGCTGATGCCCGAGGGTTACCAATCCCTCAGCCGGCATGCCCAGCGTCTGACAGTGAATTTCCGTTTTGCCGAGGGCAGCGCCAGTCTGGACAACAAGGCGCGGCAGGATCTGGCGCGGGTGCTCGACTATATAAAGCGCAATGGCAAGACCGAACGGGCGGTGACGCTGGTGGGGTTTGGTGATTTGAAGGATGACCCGGCGCGGGCCGATCTGCTGTCGAAGCTGAGAGCGATGGCGGTGCGGCGCGAGCTGGTCAAAAACGGTGTGGTCATGCGCGAAGTCCGCGGCTTTGGTGCGCTGATGCCGGTGGCGACCAACAGTGCAGATGAAGGGCGGATCAAGAATCGGCGGGTTGAGGTTTGGGTGTATTGATCCTGATGTCGATGTGCTGAATGTACAGGCCCTTTCGCGAGCAGGCTCGCTCCCACATTGGATCTGTGGCGTGCACAAATCTTGTGGGAGCGAGCCTGCTCGCGAATGAGGCGACGCGGTATTACTGACCGCTACGCATCATCTCCTTCGGCACATACTTGCCGATCTCGAACTTGCCAATCGCCGCGCGGTGCACTTCATCCGGGCCGTCGGCCAGACGCAGGGTGCGCTGCATGGCATACATATAGGCCAGCGGGAAATCGTTCGACACCCCTGCCCCACCGTGCATCTGGATCGCCCGGTCGATCACCCGCAGGGCCACGTTCGGTGCGACGACTTTGATCTGCGCAATCTCGCTCTTCGCCACTTTGTTGCCGACGGTATCCATCATGTACGCCGCTTTCAACGTCAGCAGACGCGCCATGTCGATTTCCATTCGCGAGTCGGCGATCTTGTCGATGTTGCCACCCAGACGCGCCAGTGGTTTGCCGAATGCGGTGCGGCTCACCGAGCGTTTGCACATCAGTTCCAGTGCACGCTCGGCCATGCCGATCGAACGCATGCAGTGGTGAATGCGGCCTGGGCCAAGGCGACCCTGGGCAATTTCAAAGCCGCGTCCTTCACCGAGCAGGACGTTTTCGTACGGCACCCGAACGTTATCGAACAGCACTTCGGCGTGACCGTGCGGTGCGTCGTCGTAACCGAACACCGGCAGCGGCCGGACGATCTTCACCCCGGGGGTGTCGACCGGCACGAGAATCATCGAGTGCTGGGCATGACGCGGCGCGTCGGGGTTGCTCAGGCCCATGAAGATCAGGATCTTGCAGCGCGGATCGCAAGCGCCGGAAGTCCACCATTTCTTGCCGTTGATTACCCACTGATCGCCATCGCGCACAGCACGGGCGGCCATGTTGGTTGCGTCGGAAGACGCCACATCAGGCTCGGTCATGGCGAACGCCGAACGGATTTCGCCGCGCAGCAGCGGCTCGAGCCAGCGCTGTTTCTGTTCTTCGTTGGCGTAGCGCACCAATACTTCCATGTTGCCGGTGTCCGGCGCCGAGCAGTTGAACGGCTCCGGCCCCAGCAGGGAACGGCCCATGATTTCCGCCAATGGCGCATATTCGAGGTTGCTCAGGCCGGCGCCCAGCTCGGACTCAGGCAGAAACAAATTCCACAGCCCTTCAGCCTTGGCCTTGGCCTTGAGCTCTTCCATGATCGCGGTCGGCTGCCAGCGATCGCCCTCGGCGACCTGGCGTTCGAACACCGCTTCGGCCGGGTAAACGTAAGTGTCCATGAACGCAGTCACGCGCTCACGCAGTTCCTGAACCTTGGGCGAATAAGCGAAATCCATGGGTAGTTACCTTCTCGGGCAGAGGTTGTTCAAGTCATGTATCGATGCTAGAACAGCGCTGATCATTTACCTAGCCTATTCTCGGCGTGTATAAACATTCATCACCAATATATGATCCGCTGATCGTCAGCCCCAAAACACTTGCACTTAATAACAAGAGAAGCCGCGTTATGAATCTGAGCAAGGTCGACCTCAACCTTTTCATCGTCTTCGACGCGATCTACACCGAAGCCAACCTGACCCGCGCCGGGCAGATTGTCGGCATCACCCAGCCGGCGGTGTCCAACGCCCTGGCGCGGTTGCGCGAAACCTTCAACGACCCGCTCTTTGTGCGCACCGCTCAGGGCATGGTGCCCACGCCGATGGCGCAGAACATCATCGGCCCGGTGCGCAACGCCCTGTCGCTGCTGCGCGTGTCGGTGCAGGAAAGTCGCATCTTCAACCCGGCGCAGGCGGTCAAGACCTACCGCATCAGCATGACCGACCTGACGGAAGCGATCATTCTGCCGCCACTGTTCCAGCGCCTGCGCCGCCTGGCGCCAACGGTGATCATCGAAAGCTTTCTGTCCAAGCGCCGGGAAACCACCAAGGAACTCGCGGCCGGGCGGCTGGATTTCGCCGTGGATGCGCCGCTCAACACCGACCCGCAGGTGCGCCACGTCAAGCTGATGGACGACCGTTACGTCTGCGCCATGCGCAAGGGCCACCCAATGGCGGGCAAGGAAAAACTCAGCCTTGATGATTACCTGTCTATGACTCACATCCACATTTCCAGCCGCCGCAGTGGTCTGGGTTACGTCGATCTGGCGCTGGGCAAAATGGGCATCCAGCGCAAGATCGCCCTGCGCTCGCAGCACTATCTGATGGCTTCGCAAGTGATGCAGCAGACCGACATGGTCATGACCGTGCCGGAACGCTTCGCCCGCCGCCATGACTTGCAGTCGTTCAATTTGCCGGTGAATGATGTGCCGTCGGTGGAAACGCACCTTTATTGGCATGAAAGCACCGACCAGGACCCGGCCAACCGCTGGATGCGCGAGCAGATGATCGAGTTGTGCCAGCAGGTGACGGCGCAGGAGAAGAAGCTGGAGAAGGTGTAGGGCTTTTTTACCGCGTTATCGTTCTTCGCGAGCAGGCTCGCTCCCACAATGAATTGCATTTCATCTGAAGGAACGCGGTCGAATGTGGGAGCGAGCTTGCTCGCGAAGGGGCCTGTACAGACAACCACAACCATCCTTCTTGACGTAAACGTAAACCACCGATTAGCTTAGCGCCATGCCCCTTTTCCGAGCGCTTTCATGAGCAGTCAGACCTACAGCATTTCCGACCTCGCCCGCGAGCTGGACATCACCACCCGGGCGATCCGCTTTTATGAAGAGCAAGGCCTGCTCAGCCCCGAGCGTCGTGGCCAGGAACGTATCTATTCGCCGCGCGACAAGGTCACCCTGAAGCTGATCCTGCGCGGCAAGCGCATCGGTTTTTCCCTGGCCGAATGCCGCGAGCTGATCGAACTCTACGACCCGTCCGGCGGTAACACCAAACAGCTCAACAGCATGCTGGCGAAAATCAGCGAACGCCGCGAACAGCTCGAACAGCAGTTGCTGGATATCGAACAGATGAAGCTTGAGCTGGACACTGCCGAAGAGCGCTGCGTGCAGGCGCTGGAGCAGACGCTTAAAAGCCAGGCGGTCTAGCGAATATTGGTGCCCCTGTGGGAGCGAGCCTGCTCGCGAATGCATTCTGTCATCCACCAATAACGGTGACTGATCCACCGCTTTCGCGAGCAGGCTCGCTCCCACAGGGATCTTCGTGAACTGAAAAAACAGGCAGGTCCCACCCATGTCCCTCCCCTCCCAAGTACGCCTGATCGAAGTCGGCCCGCGCGATGGCCTGCAGAACGAAGCCCAACCGATCAGCGTCGCTGACAAGGTGCAACTGGTCGATGCGCTGAGCGCCGCCGGGCTTGGCTACGTCGAAGTCGGCAGTTTCGTCTCGCCGAAATGGGTGCCGCAGATGGCCGGATCCGCCGAAGTGTTCGCGCAGATCCAGCGCAAACCTGGCGTGACCTACGGCGCGCTGGCGCCGAACCTGCGCGGTTTTGAAGACGCGCTTGCCGCCGGGGTCAAGGAAGTCGCGGTGTTCGCCGCCGCCTCCGAGGCGTTCTCGCAGCGCAACATCAATTGCTCGATCAGCGAAAGCCTGGCGCGGTTTGCGCCGATCATGGAGGCCGCCAAACAACACGGCGTTACCGTGCGCGGTTACGTTTCCTGTGTGCTGGGCTGTCCGTATGAAGGCACGGTCGCGCCGGAGCAAGTGGCGATGGTCGCGCGTGAACTGTACGCGATGGGCTGCTATGAAGTGTCGCTGGGCGACACCATCGGCACCGGCACGGCCGGCGCGACCCGGCGCCTGTTCGAGGTGGTTTCGGCGCAGGTGCCACGGGACAAGCTCGCCGGGCATTTCCACGACACCTATGGCCAGGCCATGGCCAACATCTACGCCAGCCTGCTCGAAGGCATTGCGGTGTTCGACAGCTCTATCGCCGGCCTCGGCGGCTGCCCGTACGCCAAAGGCGCGAGCGGTAACGTTGCCACCGAGGACGTGGTGTACCTGCTCAACGGCTTGGGCATCGAGACCGGTATCGACCTGGACGCCTTGATTGCCGCAGGCCAGCAGATCAGCGCAGTGCTCGGCCGCCCGAGCGGTTCGCGAGTGGCCAAGGCGCGCAGCGCGCAGTGAGGTGTTACCGCTGCGTCAGTGATGTGGGCAAAAGCGAGTAACACGGAAACAAATTGTCTGGCTTTGCCCCAAGCTGAAAAAGCCTCGAAATCCTAAGTGGTTGATTCAAAAGGATTTTTAAAAGTTGGCACGACACCTGCTATCTCTATCGCATAACAAGAATAAAAAGCCGCAAACCAATAAAAACAAGACGAAACGACTCTGACATAACAAGAACAACACGGCAGAGACGCAGCTAACAGATTTTTTTGGAGAAGGTGTGCTTTTCAGGGTGCTCTCAGGAGTGACCCGCAACCGGGCAGAGAACAATAAAACTACCTTCAGGTAGCTCCCGAATCGGTTGGATCGTTAAACGAGAAAGCAGATCAGCGCTCAAAAAAATACGTTTGCTCTTGACCCCGGATGGGGGTCGCCAAAAAGCTGTACAGGGCCACGGTTGCCAAAAACAACAACAGACCGACCCTCAATAATAAAAAGAGCACGCAACGACAAATTAAAGGGGAGCTTCGGCTCCCCTTTGTGCTTTCTGTGATTCGTCTCTCTATCACTGCATCCCTGTGGGAGCGAGCCTGCTCGCGAAAACGGTGTATCAGACACATTTGCGCTGAATAACACACTGCATTCGCGAGCAGGCTCGCTCCCACAGAAGACGTGGTTATCGGTCGATTGTTTTCAGCTCCTCGATACTGATCTCGCGCATCCTGAATTTCTGAATCTTGCCCGTCACCGTCATCGGAAACGCGTCGACGAATTTGAAGTAACGCGGTGTCTTGAAATGGGCGATGCGTTCCTTGCACCACGTTTGCAGCTCCAGCTCCGAGGCGCTGTGGCCGGGGTGGAATTTGATCCAGGCAACGATTTCCTCACCGTAGCGTGAGCACGGAATACCGATCACCTGCACGTCGGCCACCGCCGGATGGGTGAAGAAGAATTCCTCCAGCTCACGGGGATAAACATTCTCGCCGCCACGAATGATCATGTCCTTGTTACGCCCGGCGATGTTGACGTAACCCTCCTCGTTCATGCTCGCCAGGTCGCCGGTGTGCATCCACCCCGCCTCATCGATGGCTTCGGCGGTGGCCTGCGGGTTGTTCCAGTAACCGAGCATCACGCTGTAACCGCGCGTGCACAATTCGCCGATGGTGCCGCGCGGCACAAGGTTGCCAGCGGTGTCGATGATCTTGCTTTCCAGTTGTGGCTGGGTGCGCCCGACCGTGGTGACGCGCAACTCCAGCTCGTCCGCCGGCCCGGTCTGCAACGACACCGGGCTGGTTTCGGTCATGCCGTACGCGATCTGCACTTCACTCATGTGCATTTCGTTGATGACCCGCCGCATGACCTCGATCGGACAGGTGGCGCCGGCCATGATCCCGGTGCGCAGGCTCGACAGGTCGAAAGTCTGCCGCTGCGGCTGATCCAGCATGGCGATGAACATGGTCGGCACACCATACAGCGCCGTGGCCTGCTCTTCGGCCACCGCTTGCAGGGTCAGCGCCGGATCGAACGCGTCATTGGGGTAAATCATCGTACTGCCATGGGTGACGCAACCGAGGTTGCCCATGACCATGCCGAAGCAGTGATACAGCGGCACCGGAATCACCAGACGATCGGCAGCCGTCAGGCCGAGGCTTTCGCCGACCATGTAACCGTTGTTGAGGATGTTGTAGTGACTGAGGGTCGCGCCCTTGGGGAAACCGGTGGTGCCGGAGGTGTACTGGATGTTCACCGGTTGATCGAAATGCAGGCTGGCGCTGCGTTCGCGCAGCTGTTCGGACGAGACGCTGGTGGCCAGATCGCTGAGCTGCGACCACGGCAGAAAACCGGGCGGCTGATAGGCATCGAGGCTGATCACGCCGCGCAGCTCCGGCAGGCGTTCGCTGCGCAGCTGACCGATGGCGTGCTCGGCCAATTCTGGCGCCAGGGTCTGGAGCATTTCGTGGTAATTCGAGGTCTTGAACGCTCCGGCACAGACCAGCCACTGGCAGCCGGACTGCTTGAGCACGTACTCGAGTTCGGAGCTGCGGTAGGCGGGATTGATGTTGACCAGAATCACGCCGATCTTCGCCGTGGCGAACTGGGTGATGCACCACTGCGCGCAGTTCGGCGCCCAGATGCCGAGGCGATCGCCCGTCTGCAAACCCAGCGCGAGCAGGGCTCTGGCCTGCTCATCCACCGCATCGGCCAGTTGCCGCCAGGAGTAACGCAACTGTTGATGGCGCACCACCAAAGCTTCACCGTCCGGGTACTGCGCGACAGTCTGATCGAAGCGCTGACCGATGGTCATCGCCAGCAGAGCTTGGTCCTGAGAGCCACGGGTGTAGCTGCGCTGCGGGCTTGCACTGGGTTGATCCATGACGACCCCTATTGTCTTTATTAGTGGGTTTTCCCGGTTTTGAATCCCTGTGGGAGCGAGCCTGCTCGCGAATACGCTGCGTCATTCAGCCTTGGGGGCGACTGATACAGCTCTTTCGCGAGCAGGCTCGCTCCCACCAGAAACAAACCGATATCTGATCCTGAACTGCCCTTACTCTCACCCAAGTTGACGCTTACGTAAAGCCGATTGACAGTCGATCTCTGGAAGCTTTACGTTAACGTAAAGCTGAACGCCGATTCGTCGTGCGCTCCACCCGATAAAAAAGCCAAAAGGTGACCCATGAGCTATCCATCCCTGAATTTCGCCCTCGGTGAAACCATCGACATGCTGCGCGATCAGGTGCAGTCCTTCGTCGCCGATCAGATCGCCCCGCGTGCCGCGCAGATCGACCACGACAACCTGTTCCCCGCCGACATGTGGCGCAAATTCGGTGACATGGGCCTGCTCGGCATCACCGTGCCGGAAGAGTACGGCGGCGCTGGCCTGGGTTATCTGGCGCACGTAGTGGCGATGGAAGAAATCAGCCGTGGCTCGGCGTCAGTGGCGTTGTCCTATGGCGCGCACTCCAACCTTTGCGTCAACCAGATCAACCGCAACGGCAATCACCAACAGAAAATCAAATACTTGCCGAAGCTGATCAGCGGCGAGCACGTCGGCGCCCTGGCGATGAGCGAGCCCAACGCCGGTTCCGATGTGGTCTCGATGAAACTGCGCGCCGACAAACGCGGCGATCGCTTCGTCCTCAACGGCAGCAAAACCTGGATCACCAACGGTCCGGACGCCAATACCTACGTGATCTACGCCAAGACCGACCTGGAAAAAGGCCCGCACGGCATCACCGCGTTCATCGTCGAGCGGGACTGGAAAGGCTTCAGCCGCAGCAACAAGTTCGACAAGCTCGGCATGCGTGGCTCCAACACCTGCGAGCTGTTTTTCGACGATGTCGAAGTACCCGAGGAGAACATTCTCGGCGTGCTCAACGGTGGCGTGAAAGTGTTGATGAGCGGCCTCGATTACGAGCGCGTGGTGCTCTCGGGCGGCCCGACCGGAATCATGCAGTCGTGCATGGACCTGATCGTGCCGTACATCCACGACCGCAAGCAGTTCGGCCAGAGCATCGGCGAATTCCAACTGATCCAGGGCAAAGTCGCCGACATGTACACCCAGCTCAACGCCAGCCGCGCTTATCTGTACGCGGTGGCCCAGGCCTGCGAGCGCGGCGAAACCACGCGCAAGGACGCGGCCGGGGTGATCCTCTACACCGCCGAACGCGCCACGCAAATGGCCCTCGACGCGATCCAGATTCTCGGCGGCAACGGCTACATCAACGAATTCCCCGCCGGCCGCCTGCTGCGCGACGCCAAGCTCTACGAAATCGGCGCCGGCACCAGCGAGATCCGCCGCATGCTGATCGGCCGCGAACTGTTCAACGAGACGAAATGAATTTCGTCAGCGGCAAGCTACAAGCTGCAAGAGAACCGCGCTCTTGCCCCAACTTGCAGCTTGCCGCTTGTAGCTAGAAGCTGCTTACGGAGTAAGCCCCATGATTCTGCACACTCAGCTCAACCCGCGTTCAGCGGAGTTCGCCGCCAACTGCGCGGCGATGCTCAAACAGGTCGACGCGCTGCACACCCTGCTCGCTCAAGTGGCGCAGGGTGGCGGTGTCAAAGCTCAGGAACGCCACACCTCGCGGGGGAAATTGCTGCCGCGCGAGCGCATCAATCGCTTGCTTGATCCGGGCTCGCCGTTTCTCGAAATCAGCCAACTGGCGGCTCACGCCGTGTATGGCGAAGACGTCCCGGCTGCCGGGGTGATCGCCGGGATTGGTCGCGTTGAAGGCGTCGAGTGCATGATCGTCGCCAACGATGCGACGGTGAAAGGTGGCTCGTATTACCCGCTCACCGTGAAGAAGCACCTGCGTGCGCAGACCATCGCCCAGCAGAATCGCCTGCCGTGCATTTATCTGGTGGACTCGGGCGGCGCCAACCTGCCGCGTCAGGACGAAGTGTTTCCGGATCGCGAGCACTTCGGGCGGATCTTTTTCAACCAAGCCAACATGAGCGCCATGGGCATCCCGCAGATCGCCGTGGTCATGGGTTCGTGCACCGCTGGCGGCGCGTATGTGCCGGCAATGGCGGACGAGGCGATCATGGTGCGCAACCAGGCGACGATTTTCCTCGCCGGCCCGCCGCTGGTGAAAGCCGCGACCGGTGAAGTGGTCAGCGCCGAAGATCTGGGCGGCGCTGATGTGCACTGCAAGACATCTGGCGTGGCCGACCATTACGCCGAGAACGACGAACACGCCCTCGCCTTGGCCCGCCGCAGCGTCGCCAACCTCAACTGGCGCAAGCTCGGCGAGGTGCAGCAACGCACGCCGATTGCGCCGCTGTACGCCAGCGACGAGTTGTACGGCGTGGTTCCGGCTGACGCCAAGCAGCCATTCGATGTGCGCGAAGTGATCGCGCGGCTGGTCGACGGCTCGGTGTTCGATGAATTCAAAGCGCTGTTCGGCACCACGCTGGTCTGCGGTTTCGCGCACTTGCACGGCTACCCGATCGCGATTCTGGCGAACAACGGCATCCTCTTCGCCGAAGCCGCGCAGAAAGGCGCGCACTTCATCGAACTGGCCTGCCAGCGCGGCATCCCGCTGCTGTTTCTGCAGAACATCACCGGTTTCATGGTCGGCCAGAAATACGAAGCCGGCGGCATCGCCAAACACGGCGCGAAACTGGTGACCGCGGTGGCCTGCGCCAAGGTGCCGAAATTCACCGTGATCATCGGCGGCAGCTTCGGTGCCGGCAACTACGGCATGTGCGGGCGCGCTTACGATCCGCGTTTCTTGTGGATGTGGCCGAACGCGCGGATCGGCGTGATGGGCGCCGAACAGGCAGCCGGTGTGCTGGTGCAGGTCAAGCGCGAACAGGCCGAACGCAGCGGTCAGGCGTTCAGCGCCGAGCAGGAGACCGAGATCAAGCAGCCGATTCTCGATCAGTACGAAGAACAGGGTCACCCCTACTACTCCAGCGCGCGGCTGTGGGACGACGGCGTCATCGACCCGGCGCAGACCCGCGATGTACTGGCCCTGGCCTTGTCCGCGTCGCTGAACGCGCCAATCGAACCGAGCCGCTTCGGCGTGTTCCGGATGTGATGTTTTTTTGTGGGAGCGAGCCTGCTCGCGAATGCGCTCTGTCAGGCAGCGGATAGATCGACTGATACCCCGCTTTCGCGAGCAGGCTCGCTCCCACAAGAACCGTGGAGACGGATGAATATGAGCGACTTCAATACCCTCGAACTGCAAAACGACCCACGCGGTTTTGCGACCTTGTGGCTCAACCGTGCCGAGAAAAACAACGCCTTCAATGCCGAAATGATCCGCGAACTGATCCTCTCCCTCGACAAGGTCGCCAGCGATTCGAGCCTGCGTTTCCTGCTGCTGCGCGGGCGTGGCAAGCATTTCAGTGCCGGTGCCGACCTGGCGTGGATGCAGCAATCGGCGGAACTCGATTACCACACCAATCTTGACGATGCCCGCGAACTGGCCGAGCTGATGTACAACCTCGCCAAGCTGAAAATCCCCACTCTGGCTGTGGTTCAGGGCGCGGCGTTTGGTGGCGCGCTGGGCTTGATCAGTTGCTGTGACATGGCGATCGGCGCCGATGACGCGCAGTTCTGCCTGTCGGAAGTACGCATCGGCCTGGCACCGGCCGTGATCAGCCCGTTCGTGGTGCAGGCGATCGGTGAGCGTGCGGCGCGCCGCTATGCGCTGACGGCCGAGCGCTTCAGCGGGCAGCGGGCGCGGGAAATCGGCTTGCTCGCCGAAAGCTACCCGGCCGCTGAACTGGAGCAACAGGTCGAACAGTGGGTCGACAATCTGCTGCTCAACAGCCCCGCCGCGATGCGCGCCAGCAAGGACTTGCTGCGTGAAGTCGGCAACGGCGCGCTGACCCCGGCCCTGCGTCGTTACACGGAAAATGCCATCGCGCGAATTCGCGTCAGCGCCGAAGGTCAGGAAGGCTTGCGCGCCTTTCTGCAAAAACGCCCGCCGAACTGGCAAGCCGCATCCACCAAGGAGTCGCGTTGATGAGCGCACCTGTGATTACCACCCTGTTGGTGGCCAACCGCGGCGAAATCGCCTGCCGCGTGATGCGCACCGCCAAGGCACTGGGCCTGACTACCGTCGCCGTGCACAGCGCCACCGACCGCGATGCGCGGCACAGCCGTGAAGCCGATATCCGCGTGGATCTGGGCGGCAGCAAGGCTGCCGAGAGTTATCTGCAAATCGATAAATTGATCGCCGCCGCCAAGGCCAGCGGTGCCCAGGCGATTCATCCCGGCTACGGTTTCCTCTCGGAGAACGCTGGATTCGCCCGCGCCATCGAAGCCGCCGGGCTGATCTTCCTCGGCCCGCCCGCCGCGGCCATCGATGCGATGGGCAGCAAATCCGCCGCCAAGGCGCTGATGGAAAAGGCTGGCGTGCCACTGGTGCCGGGCTATCACGGCGAAGCGCAGGACCTCGACACCTTCCGTGAAGCCTGCGAACGCATCGGTTATCCGGTGCTGCTCAAGGCCACTGCGGGTGGTGGCGGCAAAGGCATGAAAGTCGTCGAGGATGTCAGCCAACTGGCTGAAGCCCTCGCCTCGGCGCAGCGCGAAGCGCAATCGTCGTTTGGCGACTCGCGGATGCTGGTGGAAAAGTATTTGCTCAAGCCACGTCACGTGGAAATTCAGGTGTTCGCCGATCAGCACGGCAACTGCCTGTACCTCAACGAACGCGACTGCTCGATCCAGCGTCGGCACCAGAAAGTCGTCGAAGAAGCCCCGGCGCCGGGTCTGACGCCCGAGTTGCGCCGGGCAATGGGCGAAGCGGCTGTGCGTTCGGCGCAGGCGATCGGTTATGTCGGCGCCGGCACCGTGGAGTTTTTGCTGGATGCGCGCGGCGAGTTTTTCTTCATGGAGATGAACACGCGGCTGCAAGTCGAGCACCCGGTGACCGAAGCAATCACCGGGCTCGATCTGGTCGCCTGGCAGATTCGCGTCGCCCGTGGGGAAGCGCTGCCGATCACCCAGGCGCAGGTGCCGCTCAACGGTCATGCGATTGAAGTGCGCTTGTATGCCGAAGATCCGGCGCATGATTTCCTGCCGGCCACCGGGCGTCTGGATCTGTACCGCGAATCGGCGCAGGGGCCGGGGCGGCGGGTAGACAGCGGCGTTGAGGAAGGTGACGAGATATCGCCGTTCTACGATCCGATGCTCGGCAAACTGATTGCCTGGGGTGAAGATCGCGAACAGGCGCGCTTGCGTCTGTTGAGCATGCTCGACGAGTTTGCGATTGGCGGGCTGAAGACCAACATCAATTTCCTGCGCCGGATCATCGCGCATCCGGCGTTTGCGGCGGCAGAGCTGGATACCGGGTTTATTCCGCGCTATCAGGAGCAGTTGCTGCCAGCGTCAGGCACGCTGAGCGACGAGTTCTGGCAAGCGGCGGCGCAGGCGTTTGTGCAGAGTTTGCCGAAGCGTGCGCGGGCGGATGATCCCGCCTCCCCCTGGTCTTGCAGCAGTGGTTTGCGCGCAGGCTTGCTGGCGGAAATCACCTTGCATCTGAGTTGCGAGGGGCAGGATCGCGCGTTGACCTTGAGAACTGCGGCCCATGCAAAACTGTTGGGCGAGGCGCTGACCATCGAGCATGACGGCGTGCGCCGCACATTGCGGGCGATTCGTCAGGGTGGCGCGTTGTATCTGCAATGGGACGGCGAGTTGCGGCGCATCGAAGCGTTCGATCCGATCAGTGCCGTCGAAGCCAGCCACAGCCATCAGGGCGGTCTGACCGCGCCAATGAACGGCAGCATCGTGCGCGTGCTGGTCGAAACGGGACAGTCGGTTGAGGCCGGGGCGCAACTGGTGGTGCTGGAAGCCATGAAGATGGAACACAGCATCCGCGCGCCGCACGCCGGTGTGATCAAAGCGCTGTATTGCCAGGAAGGCGATATGGTCAGTGAAGGCAGTGCTTTGGTTGAACTGGAAGAGGGATGAAATAAAAGGGTCGATCCTGGCCTTGAGCGAGGATCGATCCGTTCAGTAACGCGCCGTTGCCTGAACCACCACGCCGATAATCCGGCATTCATCGGTGAGCAGGGTTTTCGGCCAGGTTGGATTGAGCGGAACCAGGTAGCGCTGGCCGGCCTGCTCGTCGAGTTTGCGGAAAATCGCTTCTTCGCTGTCCGGCCACTGGGCGATCACCAATTTGCCAGGCACTGCCTCCAACTCCGGGTCAACCAGAATCAGCATGCCCTCGGCAATGCTCTGGCCGCTCGGCGCGGTCATCGAATCCCCCGTCACCGTCAGCCAGAACGCGGCACCGCCACGAGCGTGGTAATCCGTCAGTTCGAAGCGCTGCTTCGCTGATGCTCCGGGATAGCTCGCCGCAGTGTCACGCACTTCGCACGGTGCACGCCAATCGCAGACCGGATAACGGAAGTACGGGTTGTACTTCTGCGCCAGCGGCATCTCGTCTTCCGGCGTCGCCTGCGGTTCGCGGATCACCAGGACGACTTCGAGGAAGTCCATTCCCAGCGCCTTGAGCACGCGGTTCATTTCGGTAACACCGGGTTCGCGACGCTTGTTCAGCCAATGACCGATCCCGCCCTGGGACATGCCGACGCGCTCTCCGAGCTCTGTTTGAGTGACTTTGAGTTCACTCATCTTGGCCTTGACCAACTCAATCCATTTATCCATGTGCCGCACCTTACGCGGACGTCTTCGACCAGCAAAACACATATTGTAGTATTTAAATTCTCGTCACAAATACAGGTGGTACTATCCTAGGGAAACGGACTTTCAATCGAACATGGAGTGACGTTTCATGATGAACATCAGCAGCAAAGACCTGCCCGATCTGCATATCGACACCAGCTTCACCTCGCCTCAGGGCAATGCCGCCGCACAGCGCGCTCTCGACTACTACTTGAAACCGACTGTTTCGAAATCCGAGACGGACGAACGTTTCTTCGATGTCAAAAACCATCTCAGTGGCGAGGAAGCACTGGTGCACGCCTCGGACTTGTTGCGATGTGCGGCCGCCACCGCGTTCAAGGCCGCAGAAAACCTGCAAGGCACGAATCGCGACCTGGCTTTCTCGGTGGTGCACATGGTGGATATGGCGCGGGCAATGGTCGACCATTCGATCGACAACGACGAAGTCACGGCGGACAAGGTACGGGCGGACAGGAAAGAATTTTCCCATCGCGCAGATAAAAACATTTGACTTGCAAATGATAATGATTATTATTGCAAGCAGCTGGTCGCGAGATCAGTCGATGGACCAGAGACCTTAGGTCGGTCTTCTGGACTATCTCCTCGTCAGGCTAATCACGGTTTTTGACCCGGCTTTTTGCCGGGTCTTTTTTTGCCCGTTTTTCGGGCTTGTGTCTTCAGGCTAATGAAGTCTTTGAGTGCTGCAAATTCGATGGCGCGGATAATATCAAAAGAATATTGATTGGCAAGCCGAGCCCGGCCACATTGGGCCAAACAATGGCAATCAGCACTTGAGAATCAATCGCATAGCCTCTAAGCTGCTGGCGCGTCACGGAAGACGCCCCCCGCTACACCCGCAATTCCCCTCGGTTTCACCCCAGCCTGCGTGTAAAGTACCGGTCATAAAAATCCTGCTCTGGAAGCGATTATGACCGTGGCCAAATCTTCGTTCGACATCAGCGCCAATTTCGACAGCGGCAATATCCAAGTCATCGACATCAGCAACCCGCTCAATCCGGTTCTGGCCATCCGCCCGGACACCCGCAGCGCTCATTTTCAGTGGTTCCACTTCAAGGCCAGCGGCCTGCATGTGCATCAGGAACACTGGTTTCGTCTGGTCAACGCCAGCCAATCGACCTACAGCAAAGGCTGGCCGGGCTATCAGGCGGTGGCATCGTATGATCACGTCAACTGGTTCCGCATCCCCACCAGCTTCGAAGGCGACAGCCTGCGCTTCTGCCTCGAAGCCGAACAGACCCACGCCTGGTTCGCCTATTTCGAACCCTACAGCCGCGGCCGCCACGACTGGTTGATCGAGCAGGCGCTGAGCAAGGCTGGCACCGAATTGCTGGCGACCGGCAAAAGTGTCGAGGGCCGCGACATTCAGCTACTGCGCAAAGGCAGTGGCGCCGAAGGCCAGCGCAAGATCTGGATCATCGCCCAGCAGCATCCGGGCGAGCACATGGCTGAATGGTTCATGGAAGGTGTGATCGAGCGTCTGGAGCGCCATGACGACCCGATTCTGAATAAACTGCTGGCGAGCGCCGATCTGTATCTGGTGCCGAACATGAACCCGGATGGCGCCTTCCACGGCCACCTGCGCACCAATGCCATGGGTCAGGACTTGAACCGGGCCTGGCAGAACGCGAGCCAGGACATCAGCCCGGAAGTGCTGTTCGTTCAGCAGCAGATGCAAAAGTATGGCGTCGATGCGTTTATCGACGTACACGGCGACGAAACCATACCTCACGTTTTCACCGCCGGCTGTGAAGGCAATCCTGGCTTTACACCGCGCATCGAAAAGCTTGAAGAGCATTTCCGCAGTCATCTCAAGCACACCACCAAAGACTTCCAGACCACCTACGGCTACACCCGCGACGAACCGGGTCAGGCCAATATGACACTGGCCTGCAACAGCGTCGGGCAAAAATACGATTGCCTGTCGCTGACCCTGGAGATGCCGTTCAAGGACCACGACGACCACCCGGACAAGATCACCGGCTGGTCGGGCAAACGTTCGAAGCAATTGGGCAAGGACGTGCTGACCACCCTCGCCGACATGGTCGACACCCTGCGCTGATCCCCTCCTCTGTAACGACAAAAGATCGCAGCCTGTCTGCGATCTTTTGCTTTAACGGCTCAGCCGCGATCACGCCCGCGCAACATGCTGTCGAGCACTTCGTCACGACGCACCCAGCCATGAAACAGCGCCGCCGCCAGGTGCAGCAGCACCGTCAGAAACAGCAGATACGCCAGATAGCCATGGGACTTGCGCAGCACCGCAAACAGTTGCGCATCGGCCGGCACAATCGACGGCAGATGCAGCGACGCCGTGAGCATCACCGGTTCGCCCGAGGCACTGATCATCGCCCAGCCAAGCAGCGGCAACACCAGCATCAACGCATACAACAAGACGTGGGAAGCCTTGGCCGCCAGCACCTGCCAGCCCGGCAGATCATCCGGCAACGGCGGCTGACGCGTGGTGAAGCGCACCAGCAGGCGCACGATCACCAGCGCCAGAATCGCGATGCCCAGCGGCTTGTGCAGATGAATCAGCCATTCATGGCGAGACGACACCGAAGTGACCATTCCCGCACCGATGAACAACATGGCGATGATCATCAGCGCCATCAACCAGTGCAGCAGGCGCGCCAGCAAAACGAAATGCGTCGGTTGCTTGTTCATGGACGAGCCTCCTGTTTGGCGGCGGGCAACTGGCTGACTTCGCTGGTGCGACGCAGGTAGGAATCGGCATAGCCGGCAGAACGCGCGGCCAGCAGTGGATCTTCCGAGCCTTGAATCCCGGCCGGCAGCACCAGCGGGTCGTAGTTGATGTCGCGGCATTCACCGCTGAGCTGCGGCTGGGTTTTCTCCAGCACCAAAGTCCCGGCGTTCAGCACTTTGCGATTTGCGGGCCAGGTCTTGCTGGCATCGTTGACCGGGTCGTCGGCGTTGGCCAGGGTGATGTTCAACTGGAAGCGCAAGGGTGCGGCGGCCAGGCGTTGCACCAGATCCTTCTCGAGAAAGTCCGCGCCTTCAGGGGCCGTGGCACCTGTTGCGTCCTGCGCCAACGGGGTCATGCTCCAGCGCACGGCCTGCTTTTTACCGTTGCCATCGACCAGATAGAACGCATTGATGCTGTTATAGGTTTCGGTCGCGTAGCTGGCCGAAGGCTTGGCGGTCTTCACCCACGTCAAGAACGGCACGGCTTCCGGGTGTGCAGCAAAGAACGCCGGCACCTTCGTCGGGTCGGGCTTGCCAGTGGCTGGATCCGGCGACTGCGCCTGCTGCAATTGGTAGAACGCTTCAGGCGTGCCCACCGGAAACACCGGCATGCTGTTCATGCCGGTGCGCCATTGCTGACCGTTCGCCTGGGTGAAGCGCAGCGCCAGGCTGCGGATTGGCACGGCGCTGTCCGGCGCATAGGGATTGCCGGCCGGCAAGGCGAAACGCCCCACCACCGGCGTCTGCGGCAGGTTGAACACTTGCGCGGTGGAGAACGCGCGCGCCTCGCCGCTGCTTTCGAAATGGCCGATCACGCACACGCCCTTGGCGTGATTGCGACGAAAGCCGGGATGCACGCCGTTGTTTTTCTCCAGCACATCGACCAGCGCTTTTGGCGTCAGTCGTTGGGGGTCAAGGTTGCCATGCACGTAGGCAAACGCCCCGGCCACGGCGGCGACAATCACGGCAATGCCGCCCAGGCGAAAAATCAGGCTCGCGGCGCTCAGTGGCTGGCGCGGCGGCCTGCCGGGCGGTGCAGCGTTGGGGGACGAGCGATCAACCATGAATATCTCCAGGCCATCGGCCACAAGTGGAAAGAGTCAGCAAGACGCACCCCGTCCGGGTTTATTCCACGGCGCGGTATTTATTTTTGCGCACGGGGAATAACCTGCGCTGACGGACGTCTTCCTAGTCCACAGCGTAGCGACCAGCAGAAATTCATGAGCGAATTCGACGAACAGTTGAGAGAAATCATTCCCAGATTGCGCCGCTTCGCCGTGTCGTTGACGCGCAACAGCAGCAGCGCCGACGATCTGGTCCAGGCCAGCCTCGAGCGGGCGCTGTCGGCCTGGGGCGAGAAACGCGCCGAGGGCGACCTGCGCGCCTGGCTGTTTGCGATCCTCTATCGGCAATTTCTCGACGCGCACCGTCGTTCGCGGCGCTATGCGCGGATGCTGGAATTTTTCACCGGTCGCGACGATGCCGAACCCTCGGTGGAACGCACGGTGATCGCCCGGTCGACCCTGCAAGCCTTCGAACGCCTGCCCACCGAACAGCGCGCTTTGCTGCTGATGGTGTCGGTGGAAGGCCTGTCCTATAAAGAGGTCGCCGAGATCCTCGGCGCCCCGATCGGCACCGTGATGTCGCGCCTGTCCCGCGCCCGCCAGGCCTTGCGCCAACTCAGCGACGGCGAAATCAGCAGCCCTTCCTTGCGGATACTCAAATGATCAGCCTGCCTCCCAGCGAACGTGATTTGCACGCCTACGTCGACCACCAGCTCAGCGACGCCGACCGGCGCGTGCTCGAGACCTGGCTGGCCAGCCACCCCGAAGAAGCGGCGCAGGTGCGCGCCTGGCAACGCGATGCCCAACAGTTGCGCGCAGCGCTGAGTGGCGCCTTGCAGCAACCGGCCAATCCGGCGCTCGACCCGCTGATGATTCGCCAGCGCCGCCGCCAGCAGTCCCGTCGGCACCTGGCCAGCGCGGCGGTGTTACTGATTGCCGTGAGCATTGGCGGTTTCAGTGGTTGGCAGGCGCGGGAAATGACCCTGGTGCGCCCTGCGCAATTGCCGATGACTGACGCGTTGCAAGCCTATCGCCTGATCGCCCAGCAAGGCGTGCTGCCCGCCGATTACAAGGTCGACAGCGATGGCGACATGCAGCGTTGGCTCGACCGCTACTTCAGCGGTGCCGGGCGCTTGCCGGACTTGAAAGCAGCCGGATTCGAGCCGGTCAGCGGGCGCTTGCTCAGCACCGATGAAGGCGCGGCGGCGATGGTGATGTATGAGGATGGCAGCGGTCACAAGGTCAGTTTCTACCTGCGTCCGCCAGGGCCGAAAAACACCCTGCTGCCGCGTGGCTCGCGCAGCGATGGCGATCTGCAGGCCGATTACTGGTCAGGGCCGGGCTACAACTATGCGGTGGTCAGCCCGACCGACTCGCCGGCAGCAGAGTTGCTCAAGCAATCGCCACCGTTCTGAAATCCGCCCCTTGCACTCGTCAGCTCCTACAGGGGACCGTGCACATATTTCATGGAGCCAGCCCCTGAGCTCTGGTTACACTTGGGCCACCGCGCTCCCGGTGGAGTCGGTCCAATCAACCAGGAGCCTCTCCCGCGTGCCCGCCCGACCGCCGAAACGATCACGACTGAGCCAACGCTGGCCGTTGCTGCGCCGCCTGTTCGGCAAAGGCCTGCCCGCCAGCGCCGGGCACGACGCTCATGCCGCGAGCATCCGCGATTACTTTCGCGACAAGGCCCACAGTCAGGGCTACACCCTCAGCCGCAGCCAGCAGCAAGTCATCGACTGCATGGCGCAGCAGGCCAGCGTGCTGTGGGGCGACAGCGGACACACGCCGCCGAGCCTGTATCTTTACGGCGCCGTCGGACGCGGCAAGAGCTGGTTGCTCGATGGCTTCTTCCAGGCGCTGCCGATCACGCGCAAACGCCGCCTGCATTTCCATCAGTTCTTCGCTCGGTTGCACGACGGCATGTTCCGTCATCGCCAGGAGGAAGACGCGCTGGAAATCACCTTGGACGAACTGCTGGAAGATTGCCAGGTGCTATGTTTCGACGAATTTCACGTGCATGACATCGGCGACGCGATGCTGATCACGCGACTGTTCAAGGCCCTGTTCAAACGGCAGATCATGCTGCTGGTGACCTCCAACTATGCACCCGAGGGCCTGCTGCCCAATCCGCTGTATCACGCGCGCTTCAAACCGGTGATCGAGCTGATCAACACGCGCATGCAAGTGATGGAAGTCGGCGGCGCCCACGACTACCGCACACTCAACCGCCAGCACACGCATCAAGTGTTTACCCAAGGACATTACGTTTGGCCGGCGACGGCAGCTCAACGTCAGACTCTGGACCTGCCACCAGCCGACGCGCCTGCCCTGGCCCTCGAAGTTGGCAAGCGCCAGCTTCAGGCCCGTTTTTGCCAAGGCCGGCGAGTCGCGTTCACCTTCAACGATCTGTGTGAACAGCCAACAGCAGTGATGGATTATCTGCAACTGTGCCAGCGTTTCGACCAGTGGATCATCGATGACCTGCCGCAGCTCGGCGAGTGTCCGATCGCCGTGCAGCAGCGCTTCATCAATCTGATCGACGTGCTCTACGATCAGGACAAACACCTGACCCTGCTCGGCCAGTTGCCGCTGGGTCAGAGTCTGGAAGGTCACGCCATTGACCTGGCGCGCACGCGCAGCCGGTTGGGGCAATTGCAGGAAATCCACGAACCCAACTGACACCCTGAACCCTGTGGGAGCGAGCCTGCTCGCGAAAGCGGTATGTCAGTCAGAATTCATTTAACTGATACACCGCTTTCGCGAGCAGGCTCGCTCCCACAAGGTCCCGGGACAACTCAAAATCCGTTCAGCATCCGCTTTACCGCTATCATGTCGCCCATTCCCAGCGCCCCCGCGTCGCTCCACCGATCAATAGCGAAACCAGACATGCACACCCTTGCTCAACTGCGCGCCGGCGAGCTGTCAGGCATTACCCGCCTCGACCTGTCTTGCGGGCTGACTGAATTCCCCCGCGAAGTTTTCCAACTGGCCGACACGCTGGAAGTGCTCAACCTCAGCGGCAACGCGTTATCCAGCCTGCCCGCTGACCTGCACCGCCTGACCCGCCTGCGCGTGCTGTTCTGCTCCGACAACCAGTTCAGCGAACTGCCGGCGTGCCTCGGCCAGTGCACCGCGCTGACCATGGTCGGCTTCAAGGCCAACCGCATCGTCACTGTGCCCGGTGCCGCCCTGCCGCCGCAGCTGCGCTGGCTGATCCTCACCGATAACCGCATCGAAAGCCTGCCCAGCGAACTCGGTGAACGCCCCGCTCTGCAGAAGCTCATGCTCGCCGGCAATCGCCTGCAATCGCTGCCAGACTCCCTGCGCCACTGCCATCGGCTGGAATTGCTCCGCATCGCTGCCAACCAACTCAGCGAACTGCCGCAGTGGTTGCTGACCTTGCCGAGCCTGACCTGGCTGGCCTACGCCGGCAATCCGCTGGAGACCGAAGCCGATGCCGCTGCACTTGAGGCCACGCCGCTGATCGACTGGTCGGCGCTACGCCTTGAACAGCAACTGGGCGAAGGCGCTTCCGGGGTGATTTCCCGGGCAGTCTGGCAGCGCGACGACGGCACGGCGCAGGCGGTTGCGGTGAAGCTGTACAAAGGCGAGATGACCAGCGACGGCTCGCCGTTGCATGAGATGAACGCCTGCATCACCGCAGGCCTGCACCCGAACCTGATCCGCGTCGAAGGGCGCATCAGCGGCCATCCCGATCAACAGCAGGGGCTGGTGATGCAACTGATTGATCCGAGCTTCGGCAATCTCGCCGGTTTGCCCAGCCTGGCCTCGTGCTCGCGGGATGTTTATGCCGAAGGTTGCCGGTTCTCCGCCGAGGTTGCCCTGCGCGTCGCCAAAGGCATCGCCTCAGCGGCCGAGCACCTGCACCGCCAAGGCATCACCCACGGCGATCTGTATGGCCACAACATTCTGTTAAACGATCGTGGCGATTGTCTGCTCGGGGATTTCGGCGCGGCGTCGTTTCATGCCACCGGCGATGATGTGCAGACGTGCGCATTGCAGCGCCTGGAGGTCCGTGCGTTCGGTGTGTTGTTGGGGGAATTGCTGGAGCGTGTCGACTCAGGATTGAGTACGGAGCGGCGCGCGCAACTGCAGGCGCTGGAGCGACGTTGCTGTCAGGCCGATGTGCTGGGGCGGCCGGGGTTCAGTGAAGTGATCGAGGTGCTGGAGAATCTTTGACCGCTGCGCAGTCATTCGCGAGCAGGCTCGCTCCCACAATGGAATGTATTTCAAATGTGGGAGCGAGCCTGCTCGCGAAGAGGTCATTACTGGCGCGACAGATCAGCCAGCCAGACCAACAAACATGTCCTGCACGTCATCATGGTTGTCGAGGCCTTCAAGGAACGCTTCGACTTCAGCCATCTGCTCGTCGCTCAAGCCGCTGACCGGGTTCTTCGGCTGGTAGCCGAGTTTCGCCGACAACACGGTGAAACCTTGTTCAGGCAGGGCTTTCTGCACAGCGTCGAGGTCGGTCGGGTCGGTGAGGAACAGCGTCGCGCCCTCTTCACCCGGCTCGAAATCCTGGGCACCGGCTTCGATCGCAGCCATTTCCGGATCGGCATCCGGGCTGTCCGGCGCGGCTTCGATCATGCCGACGTGGTTGAACATCCACGCCACCGAACCGGAAGCGCCCAACTGGCCCTTGCGGAACGCCACGCGAATTTCCGCGACAGTGCGGTTGATATTGTCGGTGACGCACTCGACGATCAGCGGCACCTGATGCGGCGCGAAGCCTTCGTAGGTCACGCGATGGTATTGCACGGTTTCACCCAGCAGACCAGCGCCTTTCTTGATCGCGCGATCGAGGGTTTCTTTTGGCATCGAGGCTTTCTTCGCCTGTTCGACCACCAGACGCAGGTGTGCGTTGGTGGCGGTATCGGCACCGTTGCGCGCAGCAATGGTGATTTCCTTCACCAGTTTGCCGAAGATCTTCCCTTTGGCGTTGGCTGCCGCTTCTTTGTGTTTAACCTTCCACTGTGCGCCCATTACTCACTCTCTTGATCTGTGGCGCCGAGACATCTATTGGCCGACGCGTGGCGGCAAGTTTATACGGCCTAAAGTCGGCAATCGACCAAAAAAATCGCCGGCGGAATCGACATCTTCACCAAAGCATGTAGGGGAATTCTGAAAAGCACCTTTGACATGACCATTCAGCCCGACGGTTTCGTACCCTTGAAACCCCGTATCGCCTGACAGGGCCTGCTCGAATGCTCAATGACAAGGAAAGTCCATTCACCCTTACTCTGACCGACAGTGGATTGCGCCTGCCGGTGGTGCGTTTTCGCGGCGAGGAAGCGCTCAACCAGCCCTACCGTTTCGACATCGAAGTACTCGGCCTCGCCCCGGCCATCGTCCCGGGCGCCTTTTTGCAACGGCCGGCGTTTTTGCGGCTGAGTGAGCAGCACGGTTTCCATGGGGTCATTTCCAGCGCCAGCTGCGAACACCGCGGCACCCATCGGGTCGGCTATCGACTGATTCTGGTGCCGCATCTGCAACAACTGGCGCAAACGCATAACCGACGCGTGTTTACCCATCTGAGTACGCCGCAGATCATTCAACAACTGCTCGAAGAACATGCCCTTCCAGCACACAGCTATCGCATCGAAATGAGCGTCGGTCACTACCCGGCAAGGGCGTTTTGCGTTCAGTACGAAGAAAGCGATCTGGCCCTGCTGCAGCGGCTTTGCGAAGAAGAAGGCATTCACTATCACTTCGAACACGGGCCGGACGGACATGTCGCAGTGTTTGCCGACGACAGCCTGAGCCTGCCGCAGGAACCGGTCGAAATACCTTTCAACGCCGATGCGCAACCGCTATCGCCCTGCGTCAGCACTCTGTATCAACAGCATCGCGCGGCGCCGGTGCCGGTGCTGCATGTAGTGCGCAATCGCGGTCAGCCGACCGCCAGTATCGACGCAGCCAACGAAGTTTCGACAGAGCCGGCGATGCCAGCGCGATCACCGGAGCGCCTGTACGCCGAGCAACGCAGCCGGCGGCATTTGCAACGCCAACGCTGCCAACTGCGCACCATCCACGGGCGCAGTGATTGCAGCGATTTGCTCAGCGGCCGATTGCTGCTTGTGGCAGAGCATCCGATCCATCATTTCAACGAACAATGGTTGATCAGCGCCGTGCGCCACCACGGTCAGCACCCTTCGATCCTTGATCCGACGCCAACCGTACACCGTTATCACAACGACTTCACCGCGCTACCGTGGTCGACCGACTTCCGTCCGCCACTCAAACAATCACGTCCGAATATCGCCGGCTACCACCTTGCGCAAGTGGCGGGTGCGCCCGGGCAACCCGCGCAACTGGACGAAAACGGCTGCCTCGCTGTGAGCTTGTGGCCTGCTGAGGGTAAATCCGACAGCGGCGCCTTGTGGCTGCCGATTGCCATGAGTCGAATCAACGGCGCCGTCGCCGTCGACCAATTGCCACGGGCCGGCAGCGAAGTGTGGGTGAGTTTCCTCGACAGCGATCCGGACCGACCGATTCTGTGCCTCGGCCACGCGCACCAGCCACCGGAGCGCGAATCAGAGCCCGTGCGCGACAGCCTGTTGCTCGACTGGCTGATCAACCGCGCCGAGCACTAGTCGCCGGCTCAGCCTTTGTCAGCCTTGCCCGCCGCCGCCGCGAATCTGGCCAGGCGCACGTCCAGATGTCTGGGTCGGCGTCCGTGATCTTCGGCGCGCTCTTTGCGGCGGATGGCGTTGCGCACCATCAGCGAGCCGAGGTAGCGAATCGGTTCCGGCGGGAAATAACCCAGCGGCCCGTTGACCAGCGGCGAGCGGGTCCAAGGATTGTCCAGGCCCTGCACCAGCGCGGCGAGGATCTGCCCGCCCATGTGACACGGGCCGACGCCGCTGCCGGAATAACCGAAGCCGTAAAACACGTTGCCCGCCCCGCTCATCTGGCCGAAGAACGGCAAACCGGTCACCGAACGATCCGACGGGCCGTTCCACGTCGCGTCGATTTTGACCTCGGCGAACGCCGGGAAGAAATCGGCGAGGCTGCGCTTGAGCAATTCTGCATAGGGAGACGGCTGATCGAACACCGGCAGCATCCGTCCGCCATAGGCAAAGGTGTTGCCGCCCTTGCCGAGCATGATCCGGCCGTCCGGGGTGTTGTGGTAGTAGTGCACGAAAATCCGCGAATCAAGGACGCTGACGCCGCTGGTCAAACCGATTTGCTGCAGAAGGTCCGGGCGCGGTTCGGTGATCAGCATGTCACTGGAAACGATCGCCACACTGCGCTCGAACTGGGGAAACGCGCGGGCCATCCACGCGTTCATCGCCAGTACCACCCGGTCGGCGATGACCTTGCCGCCGGGCGTATGGATGCGTGCCGGGCGGCCCTCTTCCAGTCCGGTCATCGCCGTGCCTTCATGGATTTTCACGCCCAGTTGCAGTGCCACCCGGCGCAGACCGCGCACCAGTTTGCCCGGTTGCACGCTGGCAGCCGCCGGGGAAAACCAGCCCTCCAGGTGTTTTGCTGAACCAGCCATGCGCTGCACATCGGCGAGCGGGCGCTGGCTGAACGAGTTGATGCCGTTACGCTCCAGCGCTGCGATCACCGCATCAGTCGCGCCGACCTGAGCGGCATTGGTGGCGGTGTACAACGTACCGTCGAGGCGGTAGTCGGCATCGACGCCGTACTGCTCGCAGAACTCGCCGATCGCATGGATGCTGCGCTCCGATTCCCTGACCAGACGCACCGCTTCTTCGACGCCGAACAAGCGCTCCAGGGTGAAATACTTGGCCGACCATGACAGTGCGCAACCACCGTTACGGCCACTGGCGCCGGCACCGCAGATGTCTGCTTCGATCAGCAGCACCTCCAGCTCCGGGTTTTGCTGTTTGAGCATGATCGCCGTCCACAATCCGGTGTAACCACCGCCAACGATGCACACATCCGTGCGCACCTCGCCTTGCAGCGGTGGACACTGCTCGGATGGGTCGGCCTGCAAGGCCTGCTCGAGCCAGAACGGTCGCATGGAAAATCTCCAGTCAGAAAGCCACGCCGCAACTGCCGCGCACCGCGCAGCAGGCCACGGGGCGAAGGGGTTCAGGAACGCAGCGCTTTGATGGTCAGCGGGCAGTTGGGGATCGCCGCGCGCGGCTCCATCACGCCGACCGGCCGACTGTTCCAGTGCGGAATCAGCACCAGCGCCGAGAACAGCGCGCATCCGGCGAAGACGATAAACACCGTCACCGAGTCGAAGTAGCCCGGCAGCAAACCGCCGAGCACCGCGCCAACGGAGCCGCAGCCGTTGACGAAACCGGCGGCGGTGGCGCCGGCCTTGGCCTTGCCGAAATCGATGGCGGCCGCACCGCTGATCATCGAGTCCGGGCCATACAACGTCAGGCCCATGACGAACAGCAACGCGACGACCAACAACACGCTGCCGGTGTTCAGCGCGGCCATGAACAACGCCAGCGTCACTGTCAACGCCAGCAGACTCAGCACGCAGGCCGGCATGCGTCGGGCGCCGAAGAGTTTGTCAGAGGCCAGGCCGATCATGATCGGCCCGAGCAATCCGGCCAGTTCAAACGCGGTGGGAATGATCGCCGCGCCGACCTTGCCGACACTGGGCATCTGTTCGAAAACAATCACAGGGCCCCACAACAGAATCGCGTAGCGCGCCGGTTTCAACAGGAAATACGCCAGGCCCAGCACCAGCACCGTGCGGTTGCGCAGGATTTCCTTCAGTGGATCCCAGACGCTGAGTTTGCTGTTGGCTGCGGTTTCTTCGGCGGTCAGTTCCGGCTCGGGCTCCACCGCCGGCAAGCCGACGTCTTCCGGTTTGTTGCGCTGGAAGATAAAGAACAGCACGGCGACCACCGCGACCACCGCCGCGCTGGAAATGAATGCCGCGTGCCAGGTGCCGACCAGCGTGTAGGCCCACCAGCCGGCGAACGGCGAGGCGACCAGACCACCAAACGCGTAACAGGAACTCCACAAGCCGAGCACCCGCCCGCGCTTCTCAGACGGGAAGAAGCTGCCAAGATTTTTACACAGCCCGGACCAGCCAGTGGACTGCGCCAAACCTTGAATCAACATGCACGTGGCGAAGATCGGCAATGTAGCGAAACTGCCCATCACCAGCGCCGCAGCGGCGGATATCAGCAAGCCGCCAAGCACCACGACCCGGGGGCCAAAGCGATCGGCGAGCATGCCCCAAGTGAACTGTCCGAGGGCATACGCCGCCAGATAGATCGCGTCGAGGTTGGCCATGGCCATTTTGTCGAGGGTGAAATCAGGGTCTTCGGCGATGCCCAGTTTGGCCACCGAAAAGGCTTTGCGGGTGAAGTAGAACGCGGCGTACGCGAGCCAGGTAATAGCGAAGATCTGCACGCGCCAACGCGCCAGGGTGCCGATGTGCTTGTTCATGGTGGTTCTGACCTCAGGGTGTGAGTGTGCCGGCAGAATCGATTAAGAAAAACGCCTGTGTTTTTTATTGTTGAGCACTGCGTTACCGCCTCTTCCCTTCGGCGATAACGGTCAGATGAGTCTGCTGTTGCACGCACAGGCTCATGGGCCGGCGCTGCTGTTCGACCGAACAGTCAGCGATGGCGTGAGCCGATCAAAGCAATTACTGTTTAATAAATAAAATCGATTTATCGTATTTCACACATAAGCCGAGCTTGTTACTGGAGTCACCATGTCCGTCTCTCACGCCCAACTCAAAGCGTTCCACGCGGTGGCCGTCCATGGCAGCTTCACCCGAGCCGCCGAGCGGCTTTATCTGACGCAACCGGCGATTTCCGACCAAGTGCGCAAACTCGAAGAACGCTTCGGCGTGCTGCTGTTTCACCGCAATAAACGTTCCGTACGCCTGACCGATCTTGGCGAGCGTCTGCTGGCGATCACCCAGCGCCTGTTCGTGATCGAAGCCGAAGCGCAGGAATTGCTGCAGGAATCCCAGGCCCTGCGGACCGGCAGCCTGATTCTCGCGGTGGATGCGCCGATCCACGTGTTGCCGCAGATCGCACGGTTCTGCGAGCGCTACCCGGGCATCAGCGTGAAAATCGAGACCGGCAATACCGACGAATCGCTGTTTCGCCTGTTCAACTATCAGGCCGATCTGGCGCTGCTCGGCCGCGACGTAACCGATGAACGCTTGCTGTGTGTACCGCTGCGCAACGATCCGATGGTGGCGTTTGTTTCGCGTAATCATCCTTGGGCCGAGCGCGAATCGATCTGTCTGGCCGATCTGGACGACACGCCACTGGTGCTGCGCGAAATCGGTTCGGTGACCCGCCAGACGCTGGAAGAGGAAATGGCCCGCGCAGGTTTGCGCATCCGCCCGGCGATTCAGGTTGAAGGTCGAGAAGCGGCGCGTGAGGCGGTGGTGGTGGGGATTGGCGTTGGCGTGGTTTCAGCGGCGGAGTTCGGCGCCGACTCACGGGTCTGCGCGTTGCCGATCACCGACTGCACGAGGCGCCTGACCGAAACCCTGGTGTGCTTGCGCGAACAGAGTTCGCGGCGAGTAGTGGCGACATTTCTTGATATGGTTCGCGAGAGTCTTGTGTAAACAGTATCGGCCCCTTCGCGAGCAGGCTCGCTCCCACATGGGACCGCGCTCTGCAATGTGGGAGCGAGCCTGCTCGCGAAGGAGTCGACACGGTTTTCAGACAGGAGCCAGATCAAAAAAAGCCTGAATCAAGCGCAACTCGCGCCGGCGCTCCATGCAGCCAATCATGTGCCGGTTCACCAGCCCTGCCCCGGCAATCGGGATCGCCACCACGCGCGGGTCATGACTGACCTCCACCGATGACACCACACCGACCCCCAACTCGGCCGCGACCGCTTCGGTCACCGCCTCGCGACTGTCCAGCTCCAGCAACACCCGCGGCTGAATCGAGGCCTGTGCACACGCCTGGTCAAACGTGCGCCGGGTAATCGAAGTCGGCTCACGCAGAACCATGATCACTTGGTCCAGCTCTTTGAGTTTCACTTCACCGGAGCGATTCGCCCAGCGATGCCCCGCCGGCACCAGCGCGCAGATCCGCGATTCGCTCAGCGCTTGCAGATGCAGGCCCTTGCGCGGCTCGACCTCGGTCAGCACCGCGACATCGGCGTGTTCCGACAACAGCGCCGCCAGGGTTTCCTGGGCGTTGCCCAGACGCAGGTTCACGGTGATGCCCGGATAGCGTGCGCGCAGGCTCGCCAGCATCGGCATGACCATGTGCGGCCCATCCGCCGCCACCTCCAGACGCCCGGTCAACAATTGCCGATTGGCCTCGAGCAGCGTCTGCGCTTCTTCCGCCAGGCCGAACATGGCGCGGGTGATCGCTGCCAGTTTGGTGCCCTCCTCGGTCAGTTCCACCCGTCGCGCGGTGCGCCGCAGCAAGGTGATCTGGTAGTGCTCTTCCAGTGCCTTGATGTGTCCGGTGACCGCTGGCTGGCTGATGAACAACCGCGCAGCCGCGCGGGTGAAGCTGCCTTCGCGGGCCACGGCATCGAAGGCACGGAGCTGAAACAGGTTCATGAATAACCCTCACTGATGGCTGGCATAACAACAAACAATTTGATTGATGCAACGGCGAATTGCAACGTAGGCCCCGTAGCTTCATCCCACAGCGTTTTCGCGAGGACACACGAATGAGTACCGCCGCACCGATTCTGCTTACTCCCGGCCCGTTGACCACTTCGGCCCGCACCCGCCAGGCCATGATGGTCGACTGGGGTTCGTGGGATGACCGCTTCAACCAGTTGACCGCCAGCCTTTGCGAGCAATTGCTGGCCATCCTCAACGGCGCCGCCAGCCACCATTGCGTACCGTTACAGGGCAGCGGCACCTTTGCCGTCGAAGCGGCGATCGGCACCCTGGTGCCGCGCGACGGCAAAATCCTCGTGCTGATCAACGGCGCGTACGGCAAGCGCCTGGCGAAGATCTGCGAAGTGCTCGGCCGCTCGTTCAGCACCTTCGAAACCGCCGAAGACGAACCGACCACCGCCGCTGACGTCGACCGCTTGCTGCGCGCCGACGCTGACATTACTCACGTGGCGCTGATCCACTGCGAAACCAGCACCGGCATTCTCAATCCGCTGGCGGAAATCGCCGAGGTCGTCGCGCAACACGGCAAACGCCTGATCATCGACGCCATGAGCTCCTTTGGCGCGTTGCCGGTGGATGCGCAAAAAGTGCCATTCGACGCGCTCATTGCCGCTTCCGGCAAATGCCTGGAAGGCGTACCGGGGATGGGTTTTGTCTTCGCCCGCAAGGAATCCCTGGCCGCCGCGGCTGGCAACTCGCACTCGCTGGCGATGGACCTGTACGACCAGCACGCCTACATGATGAAAACCGGGCAATGGCGCTTCACCCCGCCCACCCATGTGGTCGCGGCGCTGCACGAAGCACTGCTGCAATACAGCGAAGAAGGCGGCCTGCCGGCGCGGCATGCGCGATATGCGGCGAACTGTCAGGCGCTGATGGAAGAGATGAACAAGCTCGGCTTGCGCAGTTTCCTGCCGGCGGCGATTCAGGCGCCGATCATCGCGACTTTCCATGCGCCGCAGGATCCGCGTTACCAGTTCAAGGACTTCTACGAGCGGGTCAAGGCCAAGGGTTACATCCTCTATCCGGGCAAACTGACCCAGGTCGAAACCTTCCGCGTCGGCTGCATCGGCCACGTCACCCCGGACGAAATGCGCCAGGCCGTGGCAGCGGTGGGTGAAGTACTGCGCGAAATGGAAGTGCTCGACATCTGAGCCCCACCAAAAATCCCTTGTGGGAGCGAGCCTGCTCGCGAAAGCGTCGTCCCAGGCGACACATAGGCTGATGTCAGACCGCTTTCGCGAGCAGGCTCGCTCCCACATTTGAACTGCATTACAACTCAGGAATTGATTGCCATGAACTACACCAATCCAAGCAAGCTGCAAGCCGCGATCCTCGACTGGGCCGGTACCGTGGTCGATTTCGGCTCGTTCGCGCCAACGCAGATTTTCGTCGAGGCCTTCGCCGAATTCGACGTGCAGGTATCGATCGAAGAAGCCCGTGGGCCGATGGGCATGGGCAAGTGGGATCACATCCGCACCCTCTGTGATCAGCCGCAAGTGGCCGAGCGTTATCGCAAGGTGTTCGGCCGCACGCCGACCGACGATGACGTCACCGCTATCTACAACCGCTTCATGCCGTTGCAGATCGAGAAAATCGCCGAGCACTCGGCACTGATTCCCGGCGCGCTGGACGCCATCGCCCAACTGCGCGAGCAAGGGATCAAGATCGGTTCCTGCTCCGGCTACCCGAAAGCGGTGATGGACAAAGTCGTCGAACTCGCCGCCAGTAACGGCTACGTCGCCGACCACGTTGTCGCCACCGACGAAGTGCCAAATGGTCGGCCATGGCCGGCGCAAGCCTTGGCCAACGTGATCGCTCTGGGCATCGACGATGTTGCGGCATGCGTGAAGATCGACGACACCGTGCCGGGCATTCTCGAAGGTCGCCGGGCCGGCATGTGGACGGTTGCGCTGATTTGCTCGGGCAATGCGCTGGGCCTGGACTATGAAGGTTTCCGCGCGTTGGGTAGCGACGAACTGGCCAGCGAACGCCAGCGCATCCACGCGCTGTTTGAAAGTTCGCGCCCGCACTACATGATCGACACCATCAGCGACCTGCCGCAAGTGATCGCCGACATCAACAAGCGTCTGGGCAACGGCGAGATGCCGCAATCGAGCTGATCGCGCCGCGCATCACCGAAAAACGCCAGTGTCCCTCGCGACACTGGCGTTTTTTCATGAAGAATGCACAAACCGCTGATCCAGCGCAGGGAAAGTCCAGTCAGCCTCGGGCAAAACAGCCAAAGCGGATTACAGTTAACCCATGCCGTCACTCAAGAACGGTCGGTTTCATCCCTGACCCGTGAGGAAGCAACGTATGCCGTGGACAAGCTCGGAATCGCGTTACAGCACCGTTTCGGTGTTGCTGCATTGGCTGATGCTGGTGTTGTTGGTGCTGGTTTACGCCAGCATGGAATTGCGTGGTTTCTTCCCCAAGGGCAGCGGCGGCCGCACGCTGATTCGCGAAATGCACTATTTGCTCGGCCTCACCGTATTCGTGCTGGTTTGGTTTCGCCTGCTCGCGCGCAGCCTCGGCCCTGCGCCGAAAATCTTCCCCGCGTCACCCGCCTGGCAAACCATCGTGGCGCGGTTGATGCACTGGGCGTTGTACTTGTTCATGCTCAGCATGCCGATATTGGGCTGGCTGATCACCAGCGCCGAGGGCCATCAAGTGATGTTCTACGGTTTCGATCTGCCGCTGCTGGTGGGTGAAGACAAGGCGTTCGCCAAGCAAGTCGAAGGCTGGCATGTGCTGGTCGCCACGCTCGGCTATTGGCTGATCGGCCTGCATGCGCTGGCGGGTATTTATCACCATTACGTGGTGCGCGATAACACCCTTCTGCGGATGATGCCCAAGCGCGGCTGAGCGTCAGGGCGTTGCGGCAAACCCGCGTCGCCCTTGCAGGCCACCCGTGTGGATGAAGATCAGACGCGTGCCGGCGGCGAATCCACCGGATTCGATACGTTGCCGGAGCGCCAGCAAAGCCTTGCCGGTGTATAGCGGTTCCAGAGGGATACCACTGGCCTGCTCGGTCTGTTCGATGAAGGTCAGCAACGCCTCGTCTACCTTGGCGAAACCGCCACGGCTGGCATCAATCAACTGATAGCCCGACGCGGTATCTTCGGCTTGCGCAAGGATCGACTCGATGTTCGGCGCTACCCCGTGATCGTCCGGCACGGCCAGCGCGCCATACAGTGAGCGCCTGCCTTTCTCGGCGAGCGCCAGTCCGGCCAGGGTTGTGCCTGTGCCACAGGCCAGCCACCAGGTGTCGAAATCATCCCAGCCCAACTTGGCCAACTGTTCATCGACCTGCTTGCTGATCGCTGCGCAACCCAGCGCGCCGGCCAGTCCACCACCGCCCTCGGGCACCGCGTGCAACGTCGGATATTGCGCCTGCCATGGTGTCCAGAACCCAGTTTCGTGCCGCGCGCGATAGCCGGCGTAACCCAGCCAATGCAACTGCATGCCGAAAGCTCGCAGATCCTGCACCGTCGGCGTGTCCTGCGGGTGCCCGCGCAGCAGTCCCACGGTTTTGAAGCCCAGCCGTTTGCCCGCCGCCGCCAGCGCATGCAGGTGGTTGGAATGCGCACCGCCAAGGCTGATGATGCCCTCGGCGCCGGCTCGCTCTGCGGCTTTGAGGTGTTCGACGAGTTTGAACCACTTGTTGCCGCTGATCAGCCGATCAATCTGGTCGAGACGCAGGATCGCGACTTCGACGCCGGCGGTTGTCAGCCAGTCCAGATGCAGGGGTTCGAGAGGGGCCAGGGGTAGCCAGTCGGGGGGACGCGAAAGCATAAATGCCGATTCTGTTTGAAGAGCCGGCATTTTAACAGCGAGCCGCAAAAATCCTGCCATTCGCCGTACACCAATGTGGGAGCGAGCCTGCTCGCGAAGACGTCGTGTCAGTCGAAGTCTTTATAGCTGACACTCCGCTTTCGCGAGCAGGCTCGCTCCCACAGGTTACGCGGTATTTCTAGAGCTCAGCCGCCAGGCGCGAACCCTGGTTGATCGCGCGCTTGGCATCCAGCTCCGCCGCAACATCCGCGCCGCCGATCAAGTGCACGTTCTGTCCAGCCTCGACCAGACCGTCATGCAACTCACGCAACGGATCCTGTCCGGCGCAGATCACGATGTTGTCCACCGCCAGCAATTGCGGCTCGCCGGTTTCGCCGATGCGGATGTGCAAGCCCTGATCATCGATGCTCAGGTATTCAACGCTGTTGAGCATCTGCACCTGCTTGTTCTTCAGACCGGTGCGGTGAATCCAGCCGGTGGTTTTGCCCAGACCGTCGCCGACCTTGGTCTTCTTGCGCTGCAACAGGAACACCTCACGGGCCGGCGCATGCGGCGCCGCTTTGATTCCCGCCACACCACCACGGGCCTCCAGTTGCGTATCGATGCCCCACTCTTTCCAGAACGCCGCGCGATCCAGACTGGTGGCTATGCCTTGATGGACGAGGAATTCCGAAACGTCAAAACCGATACCACCCGCCCCGATCACCGCGACACGCTTGCCAACCGGCTTGCGCTCGAGGATCACGTCCAGATAACTCAACACCTTGGCATTCTCGACACCCGGAATCGCCGGCACGCGCGGGGCGATACCGGTGGCGAGAATGATTTCGTCGTAGCCGCCTTCAACCAGCTTCGCCACGTCGACGCGAGTATTGAGGCACACCTCGACATGGGTGGTCTGCAACTTGCGCTTGAAGTAGCGCAGGGTTTCGAAAAACTCTTCCTTGCCCGGCACGCGTTTGGCGATATTGAACTGGCCACCGATCTCGCTGGACGAATCGAACAGCGTCACCTGATGACCGCGCTCGGCGGCCACGGTGGCAGCGGACAAACCGGCAGGGCCGGCACCGACCACGGCGATTTTCTTGATCTGCTGCACCGGCAGGTAGTTGAGCTCAGTCTCATGACAGGCGCGCGGGTTGACCAGGCAACTGGTGAGCTTGCCGCCAAAGGTGTGGTCGAGGCACGCCTGGTTGCAGCCAATACAGGTGTTGATTTCATCGGCGCGGCCTTCGGCAGCCTTGTTGACGAAATCCGGGTCGGCGAGGAACGGCCGGGCCATCGAGACCATGTCGGCATCGCCCTCGGCAAGGATCTGCTCAGCGATTTCCGGGGTATTGATGCGGTTGGTGGTGATCAGCGGAATGCTCACCGAGCCGCGCAACTTGGCCGTGACCTTGCTGAACGCCGCACGCGGAACCTTGGTGGCGATGGTCGGAATCCGCGCTTCGTGCCAGCCGATACCGGTGTTGATGATGGTCGCGCCAGCCTGCTCGATGGCTTTGGCCAGCATGACGATTTCATCCCAGGTGCTGCCACCTTCGACCAGATCGAGCATCGACAGGCGGAAGATGATGATGAAATTCGGTCCAACGGCTTCGCGTACGCGGCGGACGATTTCCACCGGCAGGCGCATGCGGTTTTCGTAACTGCCGCCCCAGCGGTCGGTGCGGTGGTTGGTGTGGGCGGCGAGGAACTGGTTAATGAAATAACCTTCCGAACCCATGATTTCGACGCCGTCGTATTCGGCGGTTTGCGCCAATACCGAGCAGGTGACGAAATCGCTGATCTGCTTTTCGATGCCCTCTTCGTCCAGCTCCTTGGGCTTGAACGGGTTGATTGGCGCCTGAATCGCGCTCGGCGCTACCTGTTTCGGGCTGTAGGCATAGCGGCCGGCGTGGAGAATCTGCATGCAGATCTTGCCGCCCGCCTCATGCACTGCACGGGTGACGATGCGGTGCTTGAGCGCTTCTTCCTCGGTGGTGAGCTTGGCCGCGCCGGAATACACGCCGCCCTCATCATTCGGGCCGATACCGCCAGTGACCATCAGGCCGACACCGCCACGGGCACGCTCGGCGAAGTACGCCGCCATGCGTTCGAAGCCACCCGGCTTTTCTTCCAGGCCAGTGTGCATCGAGCCCATCAGGGTGCGGTTACGCAGCGTGGTGAATCCCAGGTCCAGCGGGGCCAGCAGATGCGGGTAATGAGCGGCGGTCATCGGTAACTCCACAACGAGCGATCACGGAAAAATTGCGGGAGCTCTGCGTCCCCCGTCAGTCATGCTCGACAGACTAAGAGTCGCACCGCTGTCACTCAATGACCGTAACTGACAAGTTATTGATCCAAATGCACAGCGCCCCTTGGCAACCCGAGCCATGGGCCCTACCCTAGTCGGCACATCCTGTACCCGGCTGTTGTTGGTTCTTCATGCGCAAACTTCTGTATCTGTTTTTCTCCATGGCCCTCGTTGCCGTCCTGACCACCTACGCCATGTGGGCGGCAGACCGGCCGGCGGGGCATTACCTGTCGGATCTGCGCATCAAGCTCGCCGTCGATCAGGGCACGCCCGGCGACCGTGGCAATCTGCTCGGCATCCAGCCCGAATTGTTCCCCACCGATTACCAAAGCTCCGCACGCCTGCACCGCAAGCTTGCGGCGTATCTTCAGCAGGCCCGCGAGCAAGGCTTGCTCAATGAAAAAACCGTGGTGGTATTGCCCGAGCACGTCGGCACCTGGCTGATGATCAGCGGCGAGAAAGACGAGTTGTATCAGGCGCCAACCCTTTCGGAGGCGATGAACTGGCTGGCGGCAAGCAATCCGCTGCTGTTCGCCCGCGCGTGGTTGCGGGCCAAGGGCGAGCAACGTCTGGACGATGCTTATCTGCGGATGAAATCCAAAGCCATGGCCAAGGATTACCAGGCGCTGTTCGGCGGTCTGGCCAAGGAGTTCCAGGTCACTCTTGTAGCCGGCTCCATCGTGCTGCCGGAGCCAAGCATCCGCGACGGCCAGCTCAAGCCCGGCAGCGGCGCCCTGTTCAACAGCAGCGTGGTGTTTGGTCGCGACGGCATACCGCTGGGCCAGCCGCAACGGCAGATGCACCCGATTTTCGACCAGCAGGGAGTGCTTCAGGCCGAAGACAAGCACGCCATCCAGGTTGTCGACACCCCGGCCGGACGTCTCGGCATCCTGATCGGCAGCGACAGCTGGTACCCCGGCAACTACCGCACCCTCGATGAACAAGGCGCGCAACTGGTGGCCGTGCCGGCGCAAGTCATCGGCCATGGCGCCTGGGATAAACCATGGCGCGGCTACAAGGGTTCGAGCACGCCGGGGTCGGTCAGCCTCAAGCCCGGCGACCTCAGCGAAGGTCAGGCCTGGCATCGACTGACCCTGACCGCGCAACCGCCGAGCAGCCGCGCGATTGCCGGCGTCAGTGTGTTCATGCGCGGGCAGTTCTGGGACAAGCCGAGTACCGGTAGAAGCTTCCTCAGCAGCAACGGCCAGCAGTTCGCCGATGGCGAGGCCCGTGGTGCGCGTTTGCTGAACGTCTGGCTGTAAACCATGAAACCACAGCCGATGCGCCTCGGGGATCTCTCGGTGGGCTTCGTCCATAGTCTGGCCGACGCCGTGCGTAGCCATGGCGCCGACCCGTTGCCTCTGCTTGAGCAATACGGCCTCGATGCCGCGCGGCTGGCCGAGGCCGGGGCACGCTTGTCGATCCCGCGGTACATGCGCCTGGGCCATGCGGCGATTCAACTCACCGGCGATCCGGCCCTGGGCCTGCGCATGGGGCGGATGATCCGCTTGAATCAGGCAGGCCTGGCCGGCATCACCGCCGCGCAAGCGCCCACCGTGCGCGAAGCGGCCCGCTGCCTGACGCGCTTCGAACCGCTATACGGCTCCAACTATCGCGGGCAGTCCAGTTTCCACGAAGACGCCAACGGTGCGTGGTTGCGCTTCTATTCGATCAGCCCGTACAACGCCTATAACCGCTTCGTGGTCGACTCGATCCTCGCTGGCTGGCTGCATCAGTTGTCGAGCCTGTGCGGCGAAACGTTGCGCGCCGAGCGGATCGAAATCGAGTTCGAAGCGCCGGACTACCGCGAGGCTTACGCGGTACTCGGCGATTGCCCGATCCAGTTCAGCGCCGAGCGCAATCAACTGCGGCTCAGCCTGAGCAGCCTCGCCCTGCGCAATCCAGAACACTGCCCGAGCACCTGGCGACATTTGCTGCACCTGTGTGAGCGCGAGCTGGAACAGCTGACCCGCACCCGCAGCCTGCGCGAGCGCATCACTCAGCTGCTCGGGCCATTGCTCAATGGTGGCCGCGAGCCGGACCTTGAAGAAGTCGCGGCACGCCTGAAACTGCCGACCTGGACCTTGCGGCGCAAGCTCGCCGAGGAAGGCACGCAGTTCCGCGCGATCCTCAATGACACACGCCGGGACCTGGCGATGACCTATATCCGCGACACCGAACTGGCGTTCGGCGAAATCGCCTACCTGCTGGGCTTCGCCTCAGCCGAAGCTTTCCAACGCGCATTCAAACGCTGGAGCGGGCAGACGCCCGGCGAATCCCGACGAAATTACCGCTCGGGAGCCTGAAGCTCAGAGCTCCGTCGCGTCGTCTGCCGGCTCTGGTTGATCCAGTTCAAAGGCCTGATATTCGAGCAGTTCTTCCTGATACTCATCCATCGTATAAATCCCCCCAACTGCTCGCTGTGAAAATGGCCTGATCAATCGACCAGTGCCCCGAGCATAAAGTGCCCGTGTGAAGGAAAAGTGAAACGCGACCTTCATCAATAAAACGTAGCAGGTGGTTAGGGATTTATCGCGGCGATGATGTCGCAGGTATGTAACCAGATCTTAAACCAACCCGAAAACCACTGTGGGAGCGAGCCTGCTCGCAAAGGCGGTGTGTGAGTCTGATCATCTGTCGACTGATACACCGCCTTCGCGAGCAGGCTCGCTCCCACAGGGTTTCGCTTGGTTTCTTATTGGCCCGACGCGGGCATCGCCGGAATCGGCTCGGACGGTGGCGGAATATCCGGGTTGGTCGGTGGCGTGATGGCTTCGCTGGCCGGCGCTGGCTCTTCCACGGGCGCTGGCGCAGGCGTAATCGGCGTCGACTCCGCTGGCGGCACCACCGGCTCGGAACTCACTGGCGCGGCTTCAACCGGGGCCGGTGCTGGTTCCGCAGCCGGCGCGGGTGACGGCTCCGCCGCAGGGGTCGGCACCAGTGGTGCAGCAGCCGGTGCAGGCGCGGCCTTTGGCTCCGGCACACCGAGGTCGGTTTTCGGTTTTTCTTCGATATGCGCCGCTTTCTTCGCATCGGCCGGCAGGAATTGCTCGACCAGGGTGAAGAAACGTTCGTAGAACTTCTGCGCGGTGACGGTCTCACTGGCGACCTTGACCATCGAGTCGTCCGAAGAGCCGATCGGCATCGACACCGAGCCCAATACACCAACCCCGAGGCTGGCCGAGTTGTTGGTCTTCTTCAGCGCGTAACGGTCCTGCAAGGCGTTGGCGAACACCGTCGCGTGATGCCCGGCGCTGCCATCTTCGGCACAGACCACGTTGAAGCTGATCTCGAGGTGCGTCTCGCCGGTCTGCTGGAAACTCTTGTGACCGCTGACCAGTTTCGGATCACTGCTGGTAATGATGTAGCCCTGACTGAGCAACGCACGCCGGGCCGCTTCGCAACTGGCGGTGTCGGTTACCGGATAATTGCGCGAAAAGGTGCCGGAGTCATCGAAGTTCTCATGCTCATAGATCGGCTTGTCCTTCGAACAACCGGCCACCGCAGTCAACAAAAGCGCCAGCCCGACAACACGCATGGGAGTGGAAATCAACATTGAACATCCTGAGGGAAAACAGTCCGGGGCGTATTGTGCAACAGATCGCCGCCCCATGGCGCATGGAATAGTGTCAAGAATCGGTTACAACTTTACCGGTCATGAGCGCCGGGAAAAAGCCGCGCGCACAAATGATCGATCAACGCGCGCAATTTCGCCGTGGCTTGTCGGCTCGACGGCCACAATACCCAGAACTGTCCCGCGTGCTCGACATGCTCATCAAGTACCCGGCGCAAGCGACCCTCGCGCACCGCTTCGCGCACCATGAAATCCGGCAGACAGGCGATGCCCATCCCTGCGAGCACCGCATGCTGCACCGCCTCGATCGAGGTACTGAGCAGGCGCAGCGGCAATATCGGTTCCGGCGCCCCCTCCGCGCGGCGCAACGGCCAGGCTTCCAGTTTGCCGGTAGCATGAAAGGTGTGGCGCAGACAGTCGTGATCGGCCAGATCGCCCGGGGTGCGCGGCTCGCCCCGCTGTTGCAGATACTCCGGGCTCGCCACCAGCACCAGATGAAACTCGCCCAGCGGCCGCGCCATCAGCCGTGAATCCTTGGGCTTGCCGGTACGAATCACCGCATCGAAACCCTCATCAATGACATCGACCATACGGTCGGTGAGGTCCAGATCCAGCTCGATGTGCGGGTACAGCGCCATGAATTCGGTCATCACCGGCATGACCAGTTCGTGCACCTGAGGCAGGCTGATCCGCAGCCGACCGTGGGGCGCCGAGGTGGCATTGCACAGCTCGAACTCCGCCGCCTCCACCTCCGCCAGAATCCTGCGGCAACGCTCGAGAAACAACGCGCCTTCCGAGGTCAGGGTGATGCTGCGAGTGCTGCGATTGAACAAGCGCACGCCAAGCCGCGCTTCCAGCCGCGCGATGCTTTTGCCGATCGCCGACGATGACACCCCTTGCAAGCGGCCGGCTTCAGTGAAACTGCGAGTCTCGGCGACCTGCACAAATACCGAGATGCTACCCAGGCTGTCCATTAATACCTCCGATTAGCGACATCCGTGTCCGATATGTTCGGAACCCTAACCTGTTTTTCCGCAATGCGCAGCGCCCTACCCTGTGTCTCGACATTGACCACAACAGAGACGCAGCAAAATGACCGACGCACACCTCGCCTCCTCTGCGCTTGCGCAACCGACCGAAAACCGCGAACGCCTGCCCTACGGCGCACTGCTGGCGCTGGCCACGGCAGGTTTCATCACTGTCATGACCGAAGCGATGCCAGCGGGACTGCTGCCACAAATGAGCGCCGGCCTGAACGTATCTCAAGCGCTGATCGGGCAATTGGTCACGCTGTACGCCGTCGGTTCAATGCTCGCAGCGATCCCCCTGACCCTCGCCACCCGCAGTTGGCGCCGCAAACCATTGCTGTTGACCGCAATCGCCGGCTTCGCCGTGGCCAACAGCATCACTGCCGTGTCCGAGCTGTACTGGCTGACCCTTGGCGCACGTTTCATCGCTGGCATCTTCGCCGGCCTGCTCTGGGCGCTCCTGGCCGGATACGCCAGCCGCATGGTCGCTTCCCATCTGCAAGGCCGTGCCATCACCGTCGCCATGCTCGGCGCGCCACTGGCGTTATCCCTTGGCATACCAGCCGGGACGCTATTGGGAACGATGGTGGGCTGGCAACTGAGCTTTGCGATCATGACGGCGCTGACCCTGGTGCTGGTGATCTGGGTGCGCCTGCGAGTCCCGGACTTCGCCGGCGAACCTGAAGGAAAGCGCCTGCCCTTGCGTCAGGTATTTACCCTCCCCGGCATAAGGTCGGTGCTGTTTGTGACCTTGTCCTACGTCGTGGCGCATAACCTGCTGTACACCTACATCGCACCGTTTTTGCACCCTTCTGGCCTGGCTTCGGAAATTGACCGTGTACTACTGGCGTTTGGCCTGGCCTCGGTGCTGAGCCTGTGGATCGTCGGCAGCCTGATCGATCGCTGGTTGCGTGAACTGGTACTCGGGAGTGCGGCACTGTTCCTGCTCGCGGCGATAGCCTTGGCTCTGTGGCGCGCATCGCCCGGCGTGGTTTACGCGGCCGTTAGCGTCTGGGGACTGGCATTCGGCGCAATGCCCTCGCTCCTGCAAACCGCGTCAGCGAAAACTGCTTCTCAAGCAGCCGACACCGCGCAATCGATGCTGGTAACACTCTGGAATGTCGGTATTGCCGGCGGAGGATTGGCGGGCGGGTTGTTGATGGGGAATGTCGGGGTCGGGACATTTCCCTGGATTGTTGCGGGGTTGCTGGTGTTGACGCTGTATGCGGCGGTGATGGCCAGGGGGCATGGGTTTGCGTCGGGGCGGTGAGATTGCGGGGTGTCCTGCAAGAGATCAGTCGTGAGAAAAGGGCTATCGCTGGCAAGCCAGCTCCCACATTTGAACCGAGTCAGTCAGCTGCAGATCGGGCGGCTGACACGCCGCCATCGCGAGCAGGCTAGCTCCCACGGAAAAGCAAAAGCAAGATCAAAAGATCGCAGCCTTCGGCAGCTCCTACAGTTGGATCGTAGGTATCTGATGGAAACTGGTTGACCAGCAGGGCGCCATCGCGAGCAGGGCTCGCACAGAAAACCAAAGCAGCGCAGCTGCCCGCGGCAAAGCCGCCCCACTCAACAATGAGCGCAAGCTCGAGTGCTTTTGATCTTGATCCACCGGCGACGTCGGAAGGCTGAGCGGAGGGATTGATCCGGGTATGGGAGCGCAGCGACCGTCTGGCACAGCCAGACACAGCGGAAGGAGGTGCAGCGAAGCAAACCGGAGCCGCTGCGCCCGGATCAGTCCCGTAGCGAAGGAACCCGAGCCTGCGAGGGCCGAACGTAGGAGCAAGCCTTTTCGGTTACCTTTTCGCTGGGCCGGCACTCCGGCGTTTGGAAAAGGTGACTCGCCGTAAGGGCGAAACCGCCAGCCGCTACACCGCAAAAAACGGATATTCACCCAAACCACCCAGAGCATGGCCGGCCCAAAGGCCGCCAAGGCACAAAAAAAAGCCCCGACCATCAGGCCGGGGCTCCTTCAAACGTCAGTCAAAAGATCAGAACCGCTCGATCTTCGCCTCAGCTTCCAACTGCTTGCGATACGCCGCAAAGTCCTGCTGCCCCTCACGCGAAGCGAGGAAGCGACGATATTGCGCCTTCTCTTCATCAGTAGGCGCAGCAGCTTCGTTAACACCGTTGAGTCGCACAACCATCAGACTGCCATCCGGCAAGGTAACGCTGGAGAACGTCGGCTTGTCCTTGGCAGCCGGCTTCGGCATACGGAACAGCGCCTGCAGCACAGCCGGATCAACCCCTTCCTGACCACGGGTGGCCGCTTCGGTGGTCTTCCAGTTCTGACCGTCGATGGCCTTGTCCAGCGGCGCCTTGCCGTCGCGCAGATCAGCAATCAGCTTCTCGGCACGGGTCTTGGCCTCGGCACTGGCGTGCTCTTTGGTCAACTGAGTGCGAATCGCCGCGCTCACGCTTTCCAGCGGCAGTTGCGCAGGCTTCAGATGCTCCTTGGAACGCAGCACGATCACCGTTTCCGGGTCCAGTTCGATGGCGGTGCTGTTGGCACCTTCATCAATCACTTCGGGGCTGAACGCAGCAGTGACTACGGCACGGTTGGCCGCAACACCTTCGCCACCTTCACGGCCGAACGGCTTGGAAGTGTGGACGGTCAGTTTCAGATCCGCTGCCGGCTGCGCCAGGTCGGAGGCTTCGAACGCCGAGTCTTCCAGTTGCTTGGTCGCCTCAACGAAGCGCTGCTCGACCTGAGCAGCTTTCAGTTCGCGGGTCAGCTTGTCTTTCAGGCTGGCCAGGGTCGGCACTTCAGGCGCTTCCACGCCCAACAGCTTGATCAGGTGGTAACCGAAGTCGGTACGAATCGGCTCGGACACCTGGTCTTTCGACAGTGAGTACAGGGCTTTTTCAAAAGCCGGGTCGTAAACGCCAGGACCGGCATAACCGAGGTCACCGCCATTGTTGGCCGAGCCCGGATCCTGCGAAAACTCCTTGGCCAGCGCTTCGAACTTCTCGCCCTTGGCCAGACGCGCCTGGACTTCCTCGATCTTCGCCTTGGCCTGCGCTTCGGTTGTCTTGTCGTTCACTTCGATAAGGATGTGCGCGGCACGACGCTGTTCCGACAGGTTGGCGATCTCTTTCTGATACGCCGCCTGCAAGTCTTCATCCTTGACCGCGACCTGATCGAAGAACGACGACTTCTTCAGCTCGACGTAATCGATGATCACCTGATCCGGCGTCATGAATTCCTTGGCGTGCTCGTCGTAGTAAGCCTTGACCTCGTCATCGGTCAGCTTGACCGCAGCCGGGTCAGCCTTGACGTTAAGAGTGGCGAAATCACGGGTCTGTTTTTCCAGACGGGCGAATGCCAGCACCTCGGCGTCGGTGACGAAACCGCTGCCGGCAACACCAGCGCGCAACTGGCCGATCAGCATTTCCTGAGCCAGCATCTGGCGGAATTGCATGCGGCTGTAACCCAGCTGACGAATCACCTGGTCGAAACGCTCGGAGCTGAACTTGCCGTCAACCTGGAATTCAGGCGTCTGCAGGATCACTTGATCCAGCGCGGCTTCGGAGAACGAGAACTTCGCCTGTTCGGCGCCTTGCAGCAGCAACTTGCGGTCGATCAGGCCTTTGAGCGCCGATTCGCGCAGCATCTTTTCGTCGAGCAAGGAAGCATCGAAGTCCTTGCCCAGCTGTTGCATCAGCTGCCGGCGTTGCATATCAACGGCCTGGCTCAGCTCGTTCTGGCTGATTTCGTCACCGTTGACCTTGGCCGCCTCGTTCTTGTGAGTCGTGGCCTGGAAAATGGCATCGAAACCGGTCAGGGCCATCAGTGCAACGATGACCCCGATAATGGTCTTGGCAATCCAGCCTTGTGAATTGTCCCTGATATTCTGCAGCATGCGTCCCCCAGAAACGGTTGAACTTCAATTTAGGCAACCGTGGAGCGTGGGTAGAATCCGGATAGAAGAAAGGCGCATCCGAGGATGCGCCTTCTCGTAACTGGCGGAGCGGACAGGGCTCGAACCCTCGATCCCGGCGTTACAGGCGTCTGTTCCAGCCACCTGCTCTACCGCTCCGCTGCCAAGTCAGGCTTGACCCCGACCCGGATGGGTAAAAACCTGAAAACTCAGTTAACAGCTTCTTTCAGTGCTTTACCGGCTTTGAAACCTGGCTTCTTGGCAGCCGGGATTTCCAGAGTCTTGCCGGTTTGCGGGTTGCGACCGGTACGAGCCGGACGGTCAGTCACGGAGAAAGTACCGAAACCAACCAGAACAACGGAGTCGCCAGCCTTCAGAGCGCCAGTGACGGATTCGATTACAGCGTCCAGCGCACGGCCAGCAGCAGCTTTCGGGATATCAGCGGATGCAGCGATAGCATCAATCAGTTCCGACTTGTTCACTCTAAGTCCCCTTATATCTATTTTGAGATGTTTCTAAGTTTTTTGGTGAAAGCAAAAACGAGTGCTGAATGGCCTACAGACACTTAAGAGCCGCTTTATAACAAGGGCTCTAAAATGCTGTCAAGGAAAGCCCCCCAGGCTAAAACGTATTAATGCGTGCTAATTCTTTCCTTGGCATCAGACTCGCGTTTTTCGTCCTTGGCAACTATCTCCGGAGCCACATCCGGCAAGGGCTCCGGCGCGTATTGCAGCGCAATTTGCAGGACCTCGTCAATCCATTTAACCGGTTTGATCTGCAGATCCTGCTTGATATTGTCAGGAATCTCCTTCAGATCGCGGACGTTTTCTTCCGGAATAATCACAATCTTGATTCCGCCGCGATGTGCCGCCAGCAGTTTTTCTTTCAAACCGCCAATTGCCAGCACTTGCCCACGCAGGGTGATTTCACCGGTCATGGCGACATCGGCGCGCACCGGAATGCCGGTCAATGCCGAGACCAACGCCGTGCACATGCCCACGCCAGCGCTAGGGCCGTCTTTCGGTGTGGCACCTTCCGGCATGTGAATGTGGGTATCGCGCTTCTCGTGGAAGTCCAGCGGAATGCCCAGGCTCTTGGCGCGGCTGCGCACCACGGTCTGTGCGGCAGTGATCGATTCGACCATCACATCACCGAGCGAGCCGGTCTTGATCAGTTGGCCTTTACCTGGAATCACGGCGGCTTCAATGGTCAGCAATTCGCCGCCTACCTGAGTCCACGCCAGGCCAGTCACCTGCCCCACCTGATCCTGCTGCTCGGCCAGGCCGTAGCGGAACTTGCGCACGCCAAGGAAATGCTCGAGCAGATCAGCTGTCACTTTTACCGAGAAGCGTTTTTCCAGCGCATGCTCTTTGACTGCCTTGCGGCAGACCTTGGCGATCTGTCGCTCGAGGCCCCGCACGCCCGCTTCACGGGTGTAATAACGGATGATGTCGCGGATCGCTTCCTCATCGAATTCCAGCTCGCCCTTCTTCAGACCATTGGCGGCGATCTGTTTCGGCGAGAGGTATTTAACGGCGATGTTGATCTTCTCGTCTTCGGTGTAACCCGGCAGACGGATGACTTCCATCCGGTCCAGCAGCGCTGGGGGGATGTTCATCGAGTTCGAGGTGCACAGGAACATCACATCGGACAGGTCGTAATCGACTTCCAGATAGTGATCGTTGAAGTTGTGGTTCTGCTCGGGATCAAGCACCTCCAGCAACGCCGAAGCTGGATCGCCACGCATGTCGCTGCCCATCTTGTCGATTTCATCGAGCAGGAACAGCGGGTTGCGTACGCCCACTTTTGTCATCTTTTGAATCAATCTTCCCGGCATCGAACCGATGTAGGTCCGGCGGTGACCACGGATTTCCGCTTCATCACGCACGCCACCCAGGGCCATGCGCACGAATTTGCGGTTGGTGGCATGAGCAATCGACTCCGCCAGCGAGGTTTTACCCACGCCTGGAGGACCGACCAGGCACAACACCGGGCCACGGATTTTCTTTACACGCTTCTGCACGGCGAGGTATTCAAGGATGCGCTCCTTGACCTCTTCGAGGCCGTAGTGATCGGCGTCGAGAATGTCTTCTGCACGGGCCAGGTCGAGGCGAACCTTGCTCTGCGCCTTCCACGGCACCTGCACCAGCCAGTCGATGTACGAGCGCACCACGGTGGCTTCAGCCGACATCGGCGACATCTGCTTGAGCTTGTTCAGCTCGGCAGTCGCCTTGGCCAGGGCATCTTTTGGCAGGCCGGCCGCATCGATGCGCTTTTTCAGCTCTTCGATTTCGTTGTGGCCTTCGTCGCCGTCGCCGAGTTCTTTCTGAATGGCCTTCATCTGCTCGTTCAGGTAGTACTCGCGCTGACTGCGCTCCATCTGCTTCTTGACGCGACCGCGGATGCGTTTTTCAACCTGCAACAGATCGATTTCAGCATCCAGCAGCGCCAGCACGTGCTCGACACGGGCCGACAGATCAATGATCTCGAGGATTTCCTGCTTCTGCTCGATTTTCAGCGCCATGTGCGCGGCCATGGTGTCGACCAGACGCCCCGGCTCATCGATGCTGTTGAGCGACGACAGGACTTCAGCCGGAACCTTCTTGCCCAGCTGCACATATTGTTCGAACTGCGACAGCAGCGTGCGCACGAAGACTTCCGACTCGCGCTCGGCGGCGTCGACTTCTTCGATCAGCGAGACTTCGGCGCGGCAGTGGCCATCGACTTCGCTGAAGCGTTCGACGGTGCCACGCTGCTCACCTTCGACCAGAACCTTGACGGTGCCATCAGGCAGCTTCAGCAGCTGCAGAACCGTGGCAATCGTACCCACGCGATAGAGAGCGTCTTCACCGGGATCATCGTCAGCCGGGTTTCTCTGAGCCAGCAACAGAATCTGCTTGTCACCCGTCATCGCGGCCTCGAGGGCTTCGATGGATTTCTCGCGCCCCACGAACAGCGGGATAACCATGTGCGGATAAACCACGACATCACGCAATGGCAGGAGAGGCAATTCGATGGTTGTCTTCATGATTTCGCCTCTACGGCGGCCGTATGGCCGTAATCAGATGGAATTAAGCTTGAAACCAAGATGGGGGCTGCCTCGAAAAAAAACAAGCGTAAAGCGGAGGTAAAAAATGACATAAAAAAAAAGAGGCCCGAAGGCCCCTTCCTTGTTGCGGCGCGGTAGACGCTTACGCGTCCGGCGCTGCCTTGGCCGTCGGCTCACTGTTTTCGTAGATATACAGTGGCTTGGACTTGCCTTCGATGACGCTTTCATCGATCACGACTTTGCTCACCTCGGACTGCGAGGGGATTTCATACATCGTGTCGAGCAATACACCTTCGAGAATCGAACGCAGGCCACGGGCACCGGTTTTACGTTCCAGGGCACGCTTGGCGACCGATTTCAGCGCGTCAGAACGGAATTCCAGATCCACGCCTTCCATCTCGAACAGCTTGGCATACTGTTTGGTCAGAGCATTTTTCGGCTCGGTGAGGATTTGCATCAGCGCAGCCTCGTCGAGCTCATCCAGTGTCGCCAGGACCGGCAGACGACCGACGAATTCCGGGATCAGACCGAACTTGACCAGATCGTCAGGCTCGACTTCACGTAGGGATTCGCCGACTTTCTTGCCCTCTTCCTTGCTGCGCACTTCGGCGTTGAAGCCGATGCCGCCCTTGGTGGAACGATTCTGAATGACCTTTTCCAGGCCAGAGAACGCGCCGCCGCAGATGAACAGGATGTTACGGGTGTCGACCTGCAGGAATTCCTGCTGCGGATGCTTGCGGCCACCTTGCGGCGGCACCGAAGCGACCGTGCCTTCGATCAACTTGAGCAAGGCCTGCTGCACGCCCTCACCGGAAACATCGCGGGTGATCGACGGGTTGTCGGACTTGCGGGAAATCTTGTCGATTTCGTCGATGTAGACAATGCCCATCTGGGCTTTCTCTACGTCGTAATCGCACTTCTGCAGCAGCTTCTGAATGATGTTCTCGACATCTTCACCCACGTAACCTGCCTCGGTGAGGGTAGTTGCGTCAGCGATGGTGAACGGAACGTTCAGCAAGCGGGCCAGTGTTTCGGCCAGCAGGGTTTTACCGGAGCCTGTCGGGCCGATCAGCAGGATGTTGCTCTTGCCGAGTTCGACGTCGTCAGCCTTTTTGTCACGCTGGTTCAGGCGCTTGTAGTGGTTGTACACCGCTACGGCCAAAACCTTTTTCGCACGCTCCTGACCAATGACGTACTGGTCAAGGATGCCGCTGATTTCTTTAGGCGAAGGCAATTTATGCGCGCTGCTTTCGGCCTGTGCTTCCTGCACCTCCTCGCGGATGATGTCATTGCACAGGTCGACGCACTCGTCGCAGATAAAGACCGAGGGGCCGGCAATCAATTTGCGCACTTCATGCTGGCTTTTGCCACAGAAGGAGCAATAGAGCAGCTTGCCGTTGTCCTCGCCGTTGCGGGTGTCAGTCATTCGTTCGATCCAAATCCGATAGGCTTGCAACACAAGATGAAGGCTATTGCGGGCTTTTTCAAGCCCGCCGCTGATCGGACATGCCGATCAGGCCTGTTTTGCGCTGCTTATATTAAGCTGGACGCTGGTTGATCACTTCGTCGATCAGGCCGTATTCCTTCGCAGCTTCGGCACTCATGAAGTTGTCGCGATTGGTATCGCGCTCGATTTCTTCCAGAGTACGGCCGCTGTGCTTGGCCATCAGCATGTTCAGACGCTCGCGGATGAAGAGGATTTCCTTGGCGTGGATTTCGATGTCCGACGCCTGGCCCTGGAAACCGCCCAGTGGCTGGTGAATCATCACGCGCGAGTTCGGCAGGCAGAAACGCTTGCCCGGTGCACCTGCGGTGAGCAGGAATGCGCCCATGCTGCAGGCCTGACCGATGCAGGTGGTCGATACGTTCGGCTTGATGAACTGCATGGTGTCGTAGATCGACATGCCGGCAGTCACCGAACCGCCCGGCGAGTTGATGTACAGATGGATGTCCTTGTCCGGGTTTTCCGCTTCAAGGAACAGCAGTTGCGCACAGATCAGGTTGGCCATGTAGTCCTCTACCGGGCCCACCAGAAAGATCACTCGCTCCTTGAGCAGGCGCGAGTAGATGTCGTAGGCGCGTTCGCCACGAGCGGACTGCTCGACAACCATCGGGACCAGGCCGCCAGCGGCCTGGATATCAGAGTTCTGCTGAATATAAGAATTACGGAACATGCTCTGCAGTCGCTCCCAAATAGTTATGTCTTGAATACGCATAAGCCAGCTCGAGAGCTGGCTTATGGTGTGCACTTCTAACGCAAAATCAATCAGTCGGCTGCTGGAGCTTCTACCGGCTTGACTGCTTCTTCGTAGGAGACCGATTTGTCGGTCACACTAGCTTTCTGCAGAACAGTATCCACAACTTGTTCTTCCAGCACAACCGAACGCACTTCGTTCAGTTGCTGCTCGTTTTTGTAGTACCACGACACGACCTGCTCTGGCTCCTGGTAAGCGGAAGCCATTTCCTGAATCATTTCGCGAACGCGAGCTTCGTCAGGCTTGAGGTCGAACTGCTTGACCACTTCAGCAACGATCAGGCCCAGCACGACGCGGCGCTTGGCTTGCTCTTCGAACAGCTCGGCCGGCAGTTGGTCTGGCTTGATGTTGCCGCCGAACTGCTGAACAGCCTGCACGCGCAGACGGTCAACTTCGTTGGACAGCAGAGCCTTTGGCACTTCGATCGGGTTGGTGGCCAGCAGACCGTCCATTACCTGATTCTTGACCTTGGATTTGATCGCCTGACGCAGTTCACGCTCCATGTTCTTGCGAACTTCGGTGCGGAAACCGTCGATGCCGCTTTCCTTGATGCCGAATTGAGCGAAGAACTCTTCGTTCAGCTCAGGCAGCTTAGGCTCGGACACAGTGTTGACGGTCACGGTGAACTCGGCGGTTTTGCCAGCCAGGTCCAGGTTCTGATAGTCCTCAGGGAAGGTCAGGTTCAGAACGCGCTCTTCGCCAGCCTTAGCGCCAACCAGGCCTTCTTCGAAGCCCAGGATCATGCGGCCGGAACCCAGTACCAGCTGAGTACCCTTGGCGGAGCCGCCAGCGAACACTTCGCCGTCAACCTTGCCAACGAAATCGATGTTCAGCTGATCTTCGTTCTGCGCAGCACGGTCGGCCACTTCGAAACGGGTGTTCTGCTTGCGCAGGATGTCGAGCATCTTGTCCAGGTCAGCGTCAGCCACTTCAGCGCTCAGACGCTCAACGGTGATGCCTTCGAAGCCAGCAACGGTGAACTCAGGGAAGACTTCGAATACAGCAACGTATTCCAGATCCTTGCCCGCTTCGAGCGACTTTGGCTCGATCGAAGGCGAACCGGCAGGGCTGAGCTTCTGCTCAACCACAGCTTCGTAGAACGAAGACTGGATCACATCGCCTACAGCTTCCTGACGCGCATCAGCACCGAAACGGCGCTTGATTTCGCTCATTGGCACTTTGCCTGGACGGAAGCCAGCAATTTTGGCCTTTTGGGCAGTCTGCTGCAGACGCTTGTTGACCTGAGTCTCGATGCGCTCTGCCGGCACGGTGACGCTCATGCGGCGCTCGAGAGCAGTAGTATTTTCAACAGAAACTTGCATGGATATTCCTCGTTGCACAGACGTTAGCCGGCCGTTTCCGACCCCAGAATCAAGGGCATGCATTCTAGTGGGTCAAACTCAAGAAGTCACCCTACTGGAAACGGGTAAAAAAACAGCAGGCAATTTATAGGGAGCGCCGCACGAATGCCGTGCACTCCACTGGCGAATACAAGTGCTCAGGTCAGGGCCCTGCATCAACGCTTCTATATATAGAAGAAACAATCAGATCAGCCCTGACAGCCATTCCAGCAAAACCGGAACGACGAGCAGTTCAGCGTCATCCGATCCTTTAAAAGCGATGAAGTGCCCTGCCCTGCGCTTCGAAATCGACCATGGCCGGACTTCGAAACCGCTAAAACAAAAAAGGCGCCAGACTGTTAAATCTGGCGCCTTTCGAAATATGGGGTGGACGATGGGGATCGAACCCACGACAACGGGAGTCACAATCCCGTGCTCTACCAACTGAGCTACGCCCACCATATTGCGTAACAAAAAAGCCAAACAACTTCTTTGTCGAAACTTCATCAGGCCCGAGGCATTGATGAAGCTTTATTTGGTGCGGATGAAGAGACTCGAACTCTTACGCCTCGCGGCGCTGGAACCTAAATCCAGTGTGTCTACCAATTCCACCACATCCGCGGATGAAGCTTTTAAAGCAAAGGCGCCAGACCGTTAAATCTGGCGCCTTTCGAAATATGGGGTGGACGATGGGGATCGAACCCACGACAACGGGAGTCACAATCCCGTGCTCTACCAACTGAGCTACGCCCACCATATCGCGTTACTTGTGCCAAAGCTGCCTAATGGCGCACCCGGCAGGACTCGAACCTGCGACCATCCGCTTAGAAGGCGGATGCTCTATCCAGCTGAGCTACGGGCGCCTTGTTAATCTGTACTCTTAAAGGACTACAAACTAAGTGCTTTCCAGCGTCGCAGAACCTCGATTCCGCTTCACCTTCTTAACCAGTGCTAGGCTGTGCCCGACAAGTGCGACGAATAGTATAGAGGGCTCCAAAGGTCGTCAAATCCTTTTTGAAAAAAATTCATTTAATTAAAGGAGTTAGAGGAATTTGCTGACCAAGCGCCTTTGCCCTCACCGCTCGACATGCGAGAATGCGTTCTCATTTTTTCCCCTCTCGATGGTTAATCACGCGCAATGACTGCACAACTAATCGACGGCAAATCGATCGCCGCCAGCCTGCGCCAGCAGATCGCCCAACGAGTTGCCGAGCGTCGCCAGCAAGGCCTGCGCACCCCCGGCCTCGCGGTGATCCTGGTCGGCAGCGATCCTGCCTCTCAGGTTTATGTCTCGCACAAGCGTAAAGACTGTGAAGAGGTTGGCTTCCTCTCTCAAGCCTACGACCTGCCCTCCGACACCACTCAGGACGCTCTGACCGATCTGATCGATCGCCTCAACGACGATCCGGCCATCGACGGCGTTCTCCTGCAGCTGCCTCTGCCCGAACACCTCGACGCGTCCAAGCTGCTGGAACGCATTCGCCCGGACAAAGACGTCGACGGTTTCCATCCGTACAACGTCGGCCGCCTGGCCCAGCGCATCCCGCTGCTGCGCCCCTGCACTCCGAAAGGCATCATGACTTTGCTGGAAAGCACTGGCGCTGATCTTTACGGGATGGACGCGGTAGTCGTGGGCGCCTCCAATATCGTCGGTCGCCCGATGGCCATGGAATTGTTGCTGGCCGGCTGCACCGTCACCGTGACTCACCGCTTCACCAAGGACCTGGCCGGTCACGTCGGTCGTGCCGATCTGGTAGTCGTTGCCGCCGGTAAACCGGGCCTGGTCAAAGGCGAGTGGATCAAGGAAGGCGCAATCGTGATCGATGTCGGCATCAACCGTCAGGACGACGGCAAACTGGTCGGTGACGTCGTCTACGAAACCGCCCTGCCCCGCGCTGGCTGGATCACCCCGGTACCAGGCGGCGTTGGCCCGATGACCCGCGCCTGCCTGCTGGAAAATACCCTCTACGCCGCAGAAACCCTGCACGTCTGAGCGGTTTTTTCGGCAAGAGAAGAACCCCGCCCCGTGCGGGGTTTTTCATGTCTGAGAAAAAACTTCAACCGTTCGCCGGAAACCGCTCTTTTTACAGGCCTTTTCACGAGATTTTCAGGTCTTTCAAACAACCATCGACAGTTCTTCAGCCATACTCCTAAAATGCGCCGGTTTAAAGAAATAACCCGTTACAAACTAACGGTATATCCAACCTTTTAGAGTTCGCCCGCGTGAAAATTCGTCTCTCGATTCTGAGCCTGTTTTTTGCTGTTACAGGCACATTCATCACGCCAACGATCAACGCTGCGGAAACCACTGCGGCCCCACGGGACGCTTCGAGCTTGAAGATCGCGTCCGGCAGCGCCCTGCTCATGGATATGCAGACCAATAAAGTCATTTATTCCAGCAACCCTGACGTGATCGTGCCGATCGCCTCCGTCAGCAAGCTGATGACTGGCCTGGTAGTGGTAGAAGCTCGACAGAACATGGACGAATGGATCGATGTCGATATCAGGAACACCCCGGAAATGAAGGGTGTGTTCTCCCGGGTCAAACTCAAGAGTGAGCTGCCGCGCCGCGAGATGCTGTTGATCGCCTTGATGTCTTCGGAAAACCGCGCCGCCGCGAGTCTTGCCCACCATTATCCGGGCGGCTATGCCGCTTTTATCGCGGCGATGAACGCCAAGGCCAAGGCGCTGGGCATGACCAGCACGCACTTCGTTGAGCCGACCGGCCTGTCGGAGCGCAACGTTTCCACCGCTCGCGACCTGAGCAAATTGCTGGTGGCTGCGCACAAGCAGCCGTTACTCGTGCAACTGACGACCACCAAGGAAAAGACCGTGGCGTTCCGCAAGCCCAACTACACCCTGGGCTTTCGCAACACCGATCATTTGGTCAACAAGGCCGATTGGGACATCAAGATCACCAAGACCGGCTTCACCAACCCTGCCGGCCATTGCCTGGTGCTGGTGACGAAGATGGGCAACCGCCCCGTCGCTCTGGTGATTCTCGATGCGTTTGGCAAGTACACACATTTTGCCGATGCCAGTCGCATCCGCAGCTGGGTGGAAACCGGCCGCAGCGCCAGTGTGCCTGCGGTGGCACAGCAATACAAAGCCGACAAGAACCTCAAGAGCCGCCAGAGCGGCGTGGTCGAAGCGGCCAAGTAGGTCCAGCGAGCATGAAAAAGCCCCGAATCTTCGGGGCTTTTTTTCGTCTGCGCATCAGTCGTTGGGCAGCGGCATCTTGTCGTCATCAGGTATGCCATCGCCCGAGCTCGGCTCTGGCGAAACGTCCGGCGTCAGTACATTGGGCCGCGCCAGCGGATCGCGCATCGGGCTGTCCGGGTCCAGCACCGGATCAACCTCAGGCTCCGGCGTGGTCGGCACGCTGTCAGGTTTGTGGTCATCGAAGCTTGAATCGGTACTCATACGCACCTCACATCAAGGTTTCAGATCGGCTAACGGGTCGTAGGGCTTGGCCGGTTTCTTCGGATCTTCACCGGGCTCGACATCCAGCGGCGCCTTCGCCGGCCCGACCGGATCGACTTGCGGATCATCAAGGTCCGGCGAATCCGGATCGAATCCCAGATCATCACCCGAGGAATGTTCGGACGAGTGCGGGCCTTTCGGGTTTGGGGAATCTGCCATGTTGCCTCCTTGATTCACCCGCGAAGCACGGGCATTAATCTTCAGAGGCTGGCCGGGCGCAGTCGTGCCCGGCAGATGACGAACGGAGGCTTATTGCGCCGCCAAAGCCTTTCTAGCCTGCGCCGCAGCGTTTTCCTCACCGGCCTGCGCCAGTTCATCGGCGGCTTTCAGCCAACGGGAGCGGTCGACGGCTGCCGGGATCTGCGCCGGTTTCTGAATCAGGATTGCCCAGCCACCGGCCTTTTCGAGCGCTGCTTGAAAGCTGCCGAAATCCATCAACTGCCGACGGTTCATGCCGGCGCGCAGCAGGACCTTCTGTTTATTGCGATCGTAGCCGGACAGGATCGCGTAACGCGGCTCGGCCCAGAATGCCGAACCTTCGCTGAAACGCACCATGACCGGGTAGCCCGCTGCGACCTGGGTCAGCAAGGCTGGCAGCTTGCTGTCGAGCGGATAAACCACCAGACCGTATTCGCGGGCGAGGTTCTGCATGTTCTGCTGCAATTTGTCCTCAGCACCCGGCAAGCGCAGCGGCTTTTCCAGAAGGCCCGGGGTGATGACGATGCCTTGTTGCGACAGCAGACTGGCCAGCACCTGTGGCCCACTCTGGTTGGCTTCGCCACGATAGAAGGTGCCGCTGAGCTCAACCCGCTCCGGCAAGCGTTTGATTTCAGGCGCTACATTGCCTGCACATCCGCTCAGCACCACCGCGCAAGCGCCGGCAAGCAACGCTCCGCGCACTCGAGAAAATACCTGCACCATCAATCACTCTCTTCCAGACGCCGGTCATCGTGTTCCGGCAACGCCAGCGATCATAGAGCCGCACCCGCCCGCGGTATAGCCTTAAACCGCAGACTCTGCGATTGCATAGAGCAAACTGATTGGTGACTAACGACCTTTGGTCAATAGCTTGAAACACCCCATTGACTAGACTGTCACTGAAATAGAGCGAATTGCGAAAAGCGGGCGCCCGATGCAGGGCGAAGAGGAGGCACCAATGAGCCTGACCATGACCATTGTGATGTTGGTAGCCGGCTGGCTGGCCGTGGCGACTGCCATGTTGTGGGGCGTGCTGCGGATTTCGCGACGCCATCATCCGGTGCAGACGACGCCGGTTGAGAAGACAGAGAAGCACCCAGTGCGGCACGTTGCTGCGCATTGAAGATCAAGAGCCCCTCACCCTAGCCCTCTTCCGGAGGGAGAGGGAACCTACCGGGTTGTTCTTTTGAATGACGCCGACCTGAATCATCGAGCCGAACTCAGAATTTGAAAAGCCCCCAATCGTCTCCCTCTCCCTCGGGAGAGGGCTGGGCGGGCGGCGTTCCGATGAGGGGCTGGTTCTCAAACACACCGCCAATATCAAAGCGAAAAAAAACCGCCTGAGCTCAACCAGCCCAGGCGGTTTTTGTGTTCTCAGCAATTACGCCTGCTGAGCAACCTTCTTCTGCTTCGCCCGGCGCGACATCATGTTCAACACCTCGATACCGGCCGAGAAAGCCATGGCCGCGTACACATAGCCTTTCGGTACGTGGGCGCCGAAGCCTTCGGCGATCAGCGTCATGCCGATCATGATCAGGAAGCCCAGCGCCAGCATGACCACCGTCGGGTTATCGTTGATGAACTTGGCCAGCGGGTCAGCCGCGAGCAGCATCACCAGCACCGACACCACCACCGCGATGATCATGATCGGCAAGTGTTCGGTCATGCCGACAGCGGTAATGATGCTGTCGATCGAGAACACCATGTCGAGCATCAGGATCTGACCGATAGCCGCGGCAAAACCCAGGGTTACGGTGGAAGTCGCGGTCTTCGGGTCTTCCGGCGACGGGTCCATGCTGTGATGGATCTCGGTCGTGGCTTTCCACACCAGGAACAAGCCACCGGCGATCAGGATCATGTCCTTCCAGGAGAACGCCTGGCCGAGGATTTCGATCACAGGCTCGGTCAACTGCACGATGAACGCGATGGTGCTCAGCAGTGCCAGACGCAGAATCAGGGCCATGCCGATACCGATACGGCGCGCCTTCTGCCGATGCTGTTCGGGCAACTTGTTGGTCAGGATCGAGATAAAGATCAGGTTATCGATGCCGAGCACGATTTCCATTACCACCAGTGTGGCCAAAGCAACCCAAGCGGTGGGGCTGGCGGCGAGTTCTAACAGATATTCCATGGGTCAGTCCTGACTCTGTGTAAGACGGTTTAGATGGTCTTGGAGGAAGATTCGGATTCTTCCGTTTGTTTTTCCGGTGTTTCTTTTTTCTCGATCAAACCACCGGTGGCATCACTGAGCGCTTGCTCAGCGGCTTTATGGGTGTCGTCAATCGCTTGCTTGGCAGTTTCAGCCGCCGCGCCCATCAGTTGCTGGGCGCTTTTTTCCGCCTGATCACAACCGGCCAGAACCAGTAAAGACGCAAACATCACTGCGGGAAATGTGTATTTCATAAGGTTTCCTTCGAATGAACAGACAGGCGCACACACCGGCCGTCGATGGCTGGGCATTCTAGGGAGATGAACACTTCAGGAAAATTCGTATTTTTAGCGGCTATACTTCGGTTTTCACGAAGTGGCCATCACTATGCTCAATTACCGACAACTGCATTACTTCTGGGTTGTAGCCAAAACCGGCAGCATCGTCCGCGCCTGCGAGCAACTGAACCTGACGCCACAGACCATCAGCGGACAGATTTCACTGCTTGAGCAAACTTATGGCGTGGAACTGTTTCGCCGGGTTGGCCGCCAGTTGGAGCTCACCGAAGCCGGGCGCCAGGCCCTGCCCTACGCTGAGCAGATGTTTCAGTTGGGCGGCGAGCTGGAGCTGATGCTGCGAGCGCAGCCCAACGAGCAGCAGATCCTCTTTCGCGTCGGCGTGGCCGACGTGGTGCCCAAATCGATTGTTTATCGCCTGATCGCGCCGACCATGGAATTGAGCGAGCCGCTGCGCATCACCTGCCGCGAGGACAAACTCGAACGCCTGCTCGCCGATCTGGCCATTCAGCGTCTGGATCTGGTGATTTCCGACAGCCCGATGCCCTCGCATCTGGACATCAAAGGCTACAGCCAGAAGCTCGGTGAGTGCGGAATCAGTTTCTTCGCCACCGCCGAACTTGCCGCGCAGTATGGCCAGGATTTCCCGCGCAGCCTGCACGGCGCACCGTTGCTGATTCCCGGCGCGGAAACCGTGGTGCGCAGCCGTTTGCAACGCTGGTTCGCCGAACAGCAGATCCAGCCGCAGATTGTCGGCGAGTTCGATGACAGCGCTTTGATGCAGGCCTTCGGCCAATCCGGCAGCGGGATCTTTATCGGCCCGAGCGTGATTGCCGAGGAAGTGAAGCGCCAGTACGGCGTCGAGGTGATCGGCCAGACCGACGCCGTGAGCGAGTCGTTCTATGCCATTTCGGTGGAACGCAAGGTCAAGCACCCTGGCATCGTAGCGATTACCGAAGGTGCCCGACGCGAGTTGTTTACCGGGTTATGAAGCGCAAACTTCCCGCGGTTTCAGCGTCATCAGCACCATGGCGAGGAACACCGAAAGCAGAATGAAGCCGGCAGCGGCAAAGCCCAGAAAGCCCAGGCCGGCACTGTCGATCACCCGGCCGCCGACCATCGCGCCCAGGCCGATACCGAGATTGGCCCCGGCGATGTTCAGCGACGCGGCGAAGGCCGGCGCTTCCGGTGCGGCTTTCATCAGGCGCACATGGCTGACCAGGAACAGCGCCGCCTGGGTCACGCCCCAAATACCCATCGCCACCGCCAGGCCGACTGGCGAATGAATGTTCGGCACCAGCGAAACCATGCCGGCGATCATGAACGCACAGAACAACACCGACGCCCCCAGCGGATGCCGATCCACCGCACGCCCACCGAGCGAGTTGCCGACCAGCCCGACGGCGCCAAACGCCATCAGGCACCAGCCGACCACAGTGCCGTTGAAACCGGCAAGTCGTTCGAGGATGTCAGCAAGGTAGGTGTAAGCGGTGAACATGCCGCTGAACACCAGGATCGACAACAGGATATGGCCGAGCATCAGCGGGCTGCGCAGGATCTTGAACTGCGAACGGAAGCTGACCTGATGCTGGTGCAGACTGGTTTTCGGCAGGTAGACAAACAGCAGCAAGGCTTTGGCAAACGCGATCAACGCCAGAATGCCGAAGGCGCTGCGCCAGCCGAACGCGTCGGAAATCAGCGTGCCGACCGGAATGCCAAACACCGTGGCGCAGACGATACCGAAGCCGATCTTGGCGATGGCGCGGCCGGCGAAATCCGGGCCGACGATGTCGACGGCGGTTTCACTGGCCAATGCCCAGAACACCGGCAAACCCAACGCCGGAATCAGACGCGCGATGGCCATCACCCAGATATTCGGCGCCAACGCTGCAACGGTATTGGCCAGACCGAACATGATCAGAATGCTGATGAACAGTTTGCGCCGTTCAAAACGGGCGAAATAAGCGGTCAGGAATGGGCCGAACAGCGCCACGGTAAAGGCGAACAAGGTCACCAGCAGCCCGGCTTGCGGGATGCTGACTTCGAGGTCTCGAGCAATCGCCGGCAACAGGCCGACAATGACGAATTCCGTGGTCAGCACCGTGAACCCGGCGGCGGACAACAGAAGAATAGGCAACAGCATGCGCAACTCCAGCAAAACGACGACACCAGCGATGACCCGGAGGCCCGCTGGCAGAACTTGAAAATGAGGATGGCGAAGCTTAACAGACTGCGCCCGCAGTGAGTTGCCCAAAACTGCTGATCTGCCGGGTCGATCCGGTGGCAGATCGTCACAGGCCTGAAGGTTCACGCCTACGCTGTGATAAAGTCCGCGCCCTGAAAATCGTACAGCTGTTCAACGTGCCGTTTGGCGGCGTTGATGTCACTTCGACAGGCGTTTCGTGACTGCCCACGACGCTTCGCACCCAATAAAAAACAGAGATGCCGCTATGACCGCTTCATCCCCTTCGTTACTGCAACGCCTGAAACGCCTGAGTCTGGTCAGCCAGATCGTCATTGGTCTGATCGCCGGTATTGCCCTGGCCCTGATTGCACCGGAGCTGGCGAAGTCCACCGCGTTCATCGGCAAGGTGTTTGTCTCGGCGTTGAAAGCCGTGGCGCCGATTCTGGTGTTCGTGCTGGTGATGGCCTCGATCGCCAACCACAAACACGGCCAGGAAACCCACATCCGGCCGATTCTGTTCCTCTACCTGCTGGGTACATTCAGCGCTGCGGTGGTGGCCGTGGTCGCCAGCATGGCGTTCCCGTCGAATCTGGTGTTATCCACCGAAAACGTTGCCGTGACGGCGCCCGGCGGCATCGGCGAAGTGCTGCAAAGCCTGTTGCTGAGCGTCGTCGATAACCCGGTCAGCGCGCTGATGAATGCCAACTTCATCGGTATTCTGGCCTGGGCGATCGGCATGGGCATTGCCATCCGCCACGCTGGCGACACCACTCGCGAAGTGCTCGGTGACTTGTCCAACGGCGTCACCGTGATCGTCCGCGTGGTCATTCGCTTCGCGCCGCTGGGCATCTTCGGCCTCGTCGCGTCGACACTGGCCACCTCCGGTTTCGGCGCACTGCTTGGCTACGCGCACCTGCTGGCGGTGCTGCTGGGCTGCATGCTGTTCGTCGCGCTGGTGATGAACCCGCTGATCGTGTTCTGGAAGCTGCGCCGCAATCCGTACCCGTTGACCCTGATGTGCCTGCGCGAAAGCGGCATCACCGCGTTCTTCACCCGCAGCTCGGCGGCGAACATTCCGGTCAACCTGGAATTGAGCAAGCGCCTGGGCCTGCACGAAGACACCTATTCGGTATCGATCCCGCTCGGCGCGACCATCAACATGGCCGGTGCGGCGATCACCATTACCGTACTGGCCTTGGCGGCGGTGCACACGTTGGGCATCGCTGTGGACATTCCGACCGCGATCCTGCTCAGCGTCGTCGCCGCGATTTGCGCCTGTGGTGCTTCGGGTGTGGCCGGTGGTTCGCTGCTGCTGATTCCGCTGGCGTGCAGCCTGTTCGGCATCCCGAGCGAGATCGCCATGCAGGTCGTGGCAGTGGGCTTCATTATTGGCGTGCTGCAGGATTCGGCGGAGACCGCGCTGAACTCGTCGACTGACGTACTGTTTACCGCGGCGGCTTGCCTGGGCGAAGAAGAGAAGGCTCAGCGTACGGCGTAACCGCCTTACCTTGTGGGAGCGAGCCTGCTCGCGAAAGGGGCGAGACATTCAGCATTAATAGCGCCTGATACGCCGCATTCGCGAGCAGGCTCGCTCCCACAGGAAAACAAAAGCCCGCCAAGGCGCGAACCTTGGCGGGCTTTTTCGTATCCGGGGGTTTAGAACGCGCCCATGTAATCGCGCTTGCCCACTTCAACGCCGTTATGACGCAGCAACGCATAGGTGGTGGTGACGTGGAAGAAGAACTGCGGCAAGCCGTAAGTCAGCAGATACGCCTGACCACTGAAGCGCTTCTCCTTCGGCGTGCCCGGACGGGTGACGATTTCGATGCCTTCCTTGCCATCGATCTGCTCTGGCTTGATCTCGCCAATGAACGCCAGGACCTTGGTGATCAGCGCTTGCAGTTCGGCGAAGGTGGTTTCAGTGTCGTCGTACTTCGGCAGTTCGACTTCAGCCAGACGCGCCGACACGCCTTTGGCGAAATCAACGGCGATCTGCACCTGACGCACCAGCGGGAACATGTCCGGGTACAGACGCGCTTGCAGGAAGACGCTCTGGTCGATGTTTTTCGCGCTGGCGTGGGCTTCGGCCTTTTTCAGCACATCGCTCAGGGCGTTGAGCATTTGTTGAAAAACCGGGACGGATGCGGCGTACAGTGAAATGGTCATGGCAATCTCATGTGATGGCTGGGTAATACATGGTGGCGATTATAGCCATGCTTGATGAGCACACGGCTTGCCTTTTGTTTGGCAAGGATTAGGCTAGGCGGCTTCGACTGCAGAGGGAACGCGCGATGAGCAACGAACAAGAATCCACCTCCGACCAGCCACGGCTAAATGCCACGGAAATCCGCATTCTCGGTGCGCTGATCGAAAAACAGGCCACCAGCCCGGAAACCTATCCGCTGACCCTCAACGCGCTGGTGCTGGCCTGCAATCAGAAAACCAGTCGCGAACCGGTGATGAACCTCAATCAGGGTCAGGTCGGGCAAAGCCTGCGGGCGCTGGAGGGGCATGGTTTCACCCGGCTGGTGATGGGCAGCCGTGCCGACCGCTGGGAGCACAAGGTCGACAAGGCGCTGGAACTGGTGCCGGCACAGGTGATTCTGACGGGTCTGATGTTTCTGCGCGGCCCGCAAACCGTCAATGAACTGCTCACCCGCAGCGGGCGCATGCACGAGTTCGAAGACGCCGAGCAGGTCGTGCATCAGCTTGAACGCCTGATTGCACGCGGTCTGGCGGTATTGATTCCGCGTCAGGCCGGGCAGCGTGAGGATCGTTATACCCATGCCTTGGGCGATCCGGCGGATATCGAAGCGATCCTGGCGGCGCGGCAGAATCCCGGGGAGCGCTCGAGCAGTGGCGTTTCCCTGGAGCGTATCGAAGAACTGGAAGCGCGGATCGCAGCGCTGGAAGAACGCCTGGCCCGCCTCGAATAACCACCGCAAAGCCATTGTTGGAGCGAGCCTGCTCGCGAAAGCGTAGTGTCAGTCACCACGATCTCGAATGACCCATCGCCTTTGCGAGCAGGCTCGCTGCCACAGGGTCTGCGCGATATTCAGCTGCCCGCTTCATTCCCCATCCCAATAATCCACCCCATCCACCTGCCGCGCGACAGCGACAAAGCCCGAGGCGTTGCCCTCGGCATCCACCGCGAAGTTATCCATCACCGCATACTTGTTCGAATCCGGATACTCGCAGATCTCCGGCTGCTGCTGAGTGCTGATCGCCAGATAACGCAGCTCATCCGCGCTGGTATTGATGATCTGGTGAGCCTTTTCCGGTCCGCCCGGTGGGCAGGCGATCACATCACCGGCGCGGATCGGAAAACGCTCGCCTCCCAAGCGCACCTCGCCCTCCCCGGCCACCACGTAGAACATCTCCTCATTGACCCGATGGCTGTGGAACGGACTGCCGCGCATGCCCGCTGGCAGCGCATACAGGCGATAACCGAGCTTCTGCGCACCGAGTTGCTGGCCGATCCGCGCGAAACGCTGATGATAACGCCCGGCAGTGTCGCCTTCAGGGGCGAGGGCTTCGGGAAGGGCTTCGAGTTCGACCTCGTTGAGGTTGAGGATGGGCGGATGCATGGGCGGCCTCGGTTATGGTTTTTGTGATGGGCACGTCTGTGCGTGCTGGCGAGGATTATAGATAGTGATCAAGAACCGCAGCGCCGCCTTCGCGAGCAGGCTCGCTCCCACATTCAATCGCATTCCAACTGGAGGAACACGCTCAACCTGTGGGAGCGAGCCTGCTCGCGAAGCGGCCAGACCCGCCACCACAAAACTCAATCAGCTACGCGCAAAATCCACCGCCGCCGCAAATTGCGCCTCATTCGGCCGCACCCCGGTGTACAGCACGAACTGCTCCAGCGCCTGAATCGCAATCACCTCAAGCCCGGTGATTACCCGCTTGCCCTCGGCTCGTGCACGCACAATCAGTGGGGTTTCCGAAGGGATTGCCACCACGTCGAATACAGTCTCAGCCGCTTTGATCACTTCAGGCTCAAACGCGAGTTGCCCCGCCTCCGGCCCGCCGTCCATGCCTACCGGGGTGACATTGATCAGCATCTGCGGGCGCTCGCTGCCAAGCTCGGCCTGCCAGCGATAACCCAGCGAATCCGCCAGGGCGCGGCCGGCGCGCTCGTTACGGGCGACAATCAAACCGTTCTTGTAGCCACCATCGCGCAGGGCGCTGGCCACCGCTTTGGCCATGCCGCCGCTGCCGCGCAGGGCGAAGGTTGAATGTTTCGGCACCGCGTGGCTCTCCAGCAACTGCGCGACAGCGATGTAGTCGGTGTTGTAGGCCTTGAGATGGCCGCCAGTGTTGACGATGGTGTTGATCGACTGGATCGCCGCTGCCGAGGCATCCAGTTCATCGACCAGCGCAATGCAGGCTTCCTTGAACGGCATCGACACGCCGCAGCCGCGAATGCCCAGTGCCCGAATGCCGCCGACCGCGCCGGTCAGGTCCTGGCTGCTGAACGCCTTGTAGTAGAAATTCAGGCCCAGCTGTTCATACAAATGGTTGTGAAAACGCAGACCGAAATTCCCCGGCCGCCCCGACAGGGACATGCACAGTTGGGTGTCTTTGTTCGGGTTCATCTGCATGAAACTTCTCCTTCAAACGCACTTTCGGATGGACGGGATTGGCCAGCCCACCGGGTTCTGAATCATCATTTAGGCTTGTTTGTGGCGCCGCGCAGCCGGGTAAAGAAGCCGGTACAGACCTTACACAAAATTTACCCAGCGGCTGTGCTGAATTTCGCAAATTTGCTGTCTTAGCTGTATCCCCGCGACAACTGTGGGCCTGATTCAGGCCGCGGCGCCGGGTCGAAGAACCGAGGACTTATCATGATTCGTAAACTTCCCATCATGGCTTTGTTGATTGGCGCATTTGCCGTCACCGGCCAGGCTGAAGCGGGTGGTGGCCATGGCTGGCAGGGCCCTGCAGTGTTTGGCGCGATCGTCGGCTCGGCCATCATCGGCTCGGCACTGATCAACCAGGATCGACCGGTGTATGTGCAGCAACAACCGGTTTATGTTCAGCCGCAACCGGTCTACGTGCAGCAACCGCCGCCACCGGTCTACTACCAACCGGCGCCGGTGTATGTGCAACAACCGGTCTACGTGCAGCCGGCCCCCGTCTACTATGGCCCGCCTCGTGGTTATTACGGTCGTCCCCACGGCTACTACGGCGGCCCGCATGGCTACTACGGTGGTCCACGCTGGTAAGCGCAATACAGAGCCCTGCTTTCGAGCGGGGCTTTTTTATGACCGCCGGTCGGCCAACGTCTGAAAAAATCTCGCCAAGGTCGCTGTGAGGACAGTTCGAGCAGCTAAAGTCGGCATGATGGAATCGACCGTCGGGCTTTTTTCATCAAACGGTCACCGCTTTGTCATGACGGAACCGCAATCTGAATCCGTCCGTAAACAACAGATCGATAACAACAAGGACGACTGTATGCCCACACAAAACCCGCACCGCATCGTCGGTCTGTGCACCTCGAGCAAGGTGTACAGCGCGCTCACCGAACTCAAGCATCTGGAAGGCCATCGCTGCGCCAAGCTGCTTTCCCTGCTCGCCGAAAACCTCGTGCACAAGGGCCTGCTCAATGAACGCGAAGTCATGCACATGCTCGATCAAGTGGTCGAATGACGGCAGACCTCACTGGCATCAATGACCACTATCGAAAGCGTTGATTTTCCGCAGCGCCAACGAGCCCCTAAGGTAGCCCCATCAGTTTGATGGAGGTTTCCCCATGGCACAGGTTCAAATCATGTCGGTGATCGGCAGCGCAGTTCCCGCTTCACTCCGCGCCTCGGGCTTGCTCGCCTGCTGGTATCTGGTGCGCGATGGCGAGCCGATCAGCGGCCCGCTCATTTCGTTGCCGGCAGCGCAGGCTTTGTCGCAACAGGTCGCCAGCGCCTCGTTCCGTGCTTAAGGCAGTTGCACCTTGGGCTTGGTCTCGACGAACAGCGCCCAGCTCGACAGGAACAACGCGGCAATCAGCGGCCCGATCACAAAGCCGTTGAGGCCGAAGACTGCGAGGCCGCCAAGGGTCGAGACCAGGATCAGGTAATCGGGCATTTTCGTGTCCTTGCCCACCAGTATCGGGCGCAGCACGTTGTCGACCAGGCCGATCACGAATACGCCGAACAAGCCCAGCACCACGCCCTGCCAGATCATGCCGCTAAGCAGGAAGTACGCCGCCACCGGCGCCCAGACAATCCCCGCGCCCACCGCTGGCAACAGCGACAGAAACGCCATCAGTACCGCCCAGAGCAGCGCGCTGGGAATGTCGAGAAACCAGAAAATCAGCCCGCCCAGCGCGCCTTGGGTCACGGCCACGACCACGTTGCCCTTGACCGTGGCGCGCACCACGCGGTTGAACTTCAGTTGCAGGCGACGCTTGTGGTTTTCTTCCAGCGGTACGGCAGTGCGCATCTTGCGCGCCAGCTCGGGGCCGTCACGCAGGAAGAAAAACAGCAGGTAAAGCATGATGAAAAAGCTCACCACGAATTCGAACGTGCCCTGGCCGAAGCTGAACGCCTGAGTCGCCAGCACCTGGCTGCCCTGCATCGCCGCTTTGACGATCTTCTCGCGCAGGCTGTCAAGTTCGCCCACACCGAAACGATCGAGCAGGTTCTGGAAATACGGCGGCAGGCTGTGTTTGAACTGCGCCAGATACGCGGCGATATCCAGTTCACCGCTTTCGATGTTCTTGTAGACCGTCGCCCCTTCCTGCACCAGCAGGATGCTGACGATGATCACCGGCAGAATCGCGATCACCAGACACAGGCTCAGGGTGCACAGCGACGTTACGTTGCGTGGCCAGCCGAATTTCTGTTGCACCCTGCGCTGCACCGGCGCAAACAGAATGCCGAGGATGACAGCCCAGAACACCGCGCCGTAGAAGGGCAGCAGGATCCAGATGAAGGCCACCGTGACCAGCACCAGCAGCACCGTCAGGGATTTGAATTGCAGACTCTTTTCGTTCATATCCGGTCCATGTCAGTCAGGCGTCACGCACGCCCGCCCCACTTAGTCAGCCGCCACGCGCGCGAGTGCCATGTTTATTCATGCAGCATAGATCCAGATCAATAAACCCTCGCAACAGCTGCCCTACCCTGCGTGGCTTTTGCGACTGACACCAAGATGCCTAATCTCACCGCCCCCGAGCTTCTCGCCCCCGCCGGCACCCTGAAAAACATGCGTTACGCCTTCGCCTACGGCGCCGATGCCGTCTACGCCGGGCAGCCGCGCTACAGCCTGCGCGTACGCAACAACGAATTCGACCACGCCAACCTGGCGCTGGGCATTCGAGAGGCGCAGGCGCAGGGCAAGCGCTTCTACGTGGTGGTCAACATCGCCCCGCACAACGCCAAGCTGAAGACGTTTCTCAAGGATCTGGCGCCGGTGATCGAGATGGCCCCGGATGCGCTGATCATGTCCGATCCGGGCCTGATCATGCTGGTGCGCCGACATTTTCCGCAGATGCCGATTCACCTGTCGGTGCAGGCCAACACGGTGAACTGGGCGAGCGTCGAGTTCTGGCAGCAACAGGGGCTGAGCCGGATCATTCTGTCGCGCGAACTGTCGCTGGAAGAGATCGGCGAAATCCGCGAGCAGGTGCCGGGCATGGAGTTGGAAGTGTTCGTGCACGGAGCACTGTGCATGGCCTATTCAGGGCGCTGCCTGCTTTCCGGCTACATGAACAAACGCGATGCCAATCAGGGCACCTGCACCAACGCCTGCCGCTGGAAGTACACGGCGCAACAAGCCACGGAAAACCAGCTCGGCGAGATCGTCCAGACCTTTCAACCCGAGCCCACCCTAGGCCTCGGCGCACCGACCGATCAGGTCTTCCTGTTGCAGGAAGCCAATCGTCCCGATGAATTGATGCCGGCTTTCGAAGACGAACACGGCACCTACATCATGAACGCCAAGGATCTGCGCGCGGTGCAGCATGTCGAGCGGCTGACGCGTATGGGCGTGCATTCATTGAAAATCGAAGGCCGGACCAAATCGCATTTCTACTGCGCGCGCACCACCCAGGTATATCGCCGGGCGATCGATGATGCCGTGGCCGGGCGCGAGTTTGATCGCAGCCTGATGCTGGATCTCGAGTCGCTGGCCCAGCGCGGCTACACCGAAGGTTTTCTGCGCCGGCATGTGCATGACGAATATCAGAACTATCAGCACGGCAGTTCGGTGTCGGAGCGGCAGCAGTTCGTTGGCGAACTGACCGGCGAGCGCCGGGATCGCCTGGCCGAGGTGAAAGTGAAGAATCGTTTTACCGTGGGCGATCATCTGGAACTGATGACGCCCAAGGGCAATTTCCATTTTGATCTGCATGAATTGCAGAGTGTCAGCGGCCAAGCGATCGAAGTGGCGCCGGGGGATGGGCATACGGTGTACGTGCCGATACCGGACGCAGTGGATTTGCGCTTTGGGTTGTTGATGCGGGATTTGCGTGTTGGTTGACTGGCGATTTTGTCTGGCACTCGCAGCATGGCCGTGATTTGCTGGTGAAGCCGATGCCGTCTTCGCGAGCAGGCTCGCTCCCACAGTGGATCTGTGTCGTACATATATCCATTGTGGGAGCGAGCCTGCTCGCGAAGAGGCCGGCCCACTCAATGAAAAATCCAGACCTCAGCGCATATCATCCGACAATGGTGTCGGCTCATCCGCCGGCGGTACATCCTCGTCATCCGGCGGATCCTTCCAGTCATCCGGGCGGTCGGCATCGCTCAGCGGATCGCGCCCCGGGTCCATGCCCGGCGGTGCATCGTGATCGCTCAGGGTCGGCTCGTCGGTGCCGGATACGGGGCGGGTCTGGTCGGTGGGCGCCATGCCACCGGGAACAAGCGAGTCATCAGCCATGCTGCACCTCACAATACTGGCCCGGATTATCCGGGGCGTATTGTTTGGAAGCGCGGCCGTCGGCGGTGTGCGATACGTCAGACCAGCGGCATCAGCCTTGGGCGATAAAGCGATCACGACTGTTGGTCAGGTGCAGCCACATCGCGGCGCGGGCGGCATCGGCGTCCTGACGCTTGATCGCATTCAGAATCGCCTCGTGTTCCAGATTGGCCAAGTGCCCGAGCTTGCTCAGATCCGCCGCGCCGCGCTCGGCGGCATTCAGGCGATTGCGCGGGATCATCGCACTGCCCAGGTGCTGCATGATCTCGCTGAAACAAGCGTTGCCGGTGGCCTCGGCGATCAGCAGATGAAAACGCCGATCGGCTTCCACGCAACTGTCGTTGTTCGCCAGCAGCCGTTGATAGTCATCCAGCGCCTGACGCATCTGCTGCACCTGCTGCTCACTGCGCCGCTGCGCCGCCAGCGCCGCCGCTTGCGTCTCCAGGCCCATGCGCAATTCGAGAATGCTGCGCACACCGAGCGCCGTGTCGACATTCAGACGCAGGCCCTGCTCCGCTGCGCGCTCGATCACGAAAGTGCCGATGCCATGGCGCGTCTCGACCAGCCCCGAGGCCTGCAACTTGGAAATGGCCTCGCGCACCACCGTGCGGCTGACCCCATGTTCCTGAACGATGGAATTCTCCGACGGCAGTTTGTCACCGGGCGACAGTTGTCCGAGCAGGATGCTCTGGGTGAGCTTTTCCACCAAGTCATGAGCGAGATTGTGCGTGCGTTTGCGCGCAGGCGCGTCGAGGTCTTCTTGCATGATCGGTTCCGGTGATCGGGGCTTGCCGATCGTAGCACTGCAGGATGACGGTTGAGATGGATTTTAGCGGTCGATGGGCCATCAACTTGTATGACAACACTCAATTACGTCGAATGTTTTTGATAGCCAGCCACCACGCATCACCATTCACAGCTCAAAGAGGCGCTGCGCTCGACTGGCGAAATGCTCAATGAATACGAGATATAATCCGGTTTTCGCATAAAAAACCGAACAATCAGAAGAATTTGATCGCCCTCCCCACTTGTAGGACAAAAAATTACAGTTGTATGATGTCTAGCAACAACGCAGCACCCAGTCCTACCCGCATAAAAATAATCAGTGGGAGAAACATCAGTGAAAACCTCCATCTCCGGGATGCAGGACAGCGTCGATCCGACGCTCGCCTCAGCCATCTCCAAAGTCAAACGCCACGTCCTGCCGCTCTTCGTGATCATGTTCATCGTCAATTACATTGACCGGGTGAACATCGGCTTCGTCCGCACCCACATGGAAACCGATCTGGGCATTGGTGCTGCCGCTTATGGCTTCGGCGCCGGGCTGTTCTTCATCGGTTACGCGCTGTTCGAAGTGCCGTCCAACATGCTTTTGCAGAAAGTCGGCGCACGTATCTGGCTGACCCGCATCATGTTCACCTGGGGCATAGTCGCCGCCTGCATGGCGTTCATCCAGAACGAAACCCACTTCTATATCCTGCGCTTCCTGCTCGGTGTCGCCGAGGCCGGGTTCTTTCCCGGGGTGATTTATTACTTCACCCGTTGGCTGCCCGGTGTCGAGCGGGGCAAGGCGATCGCGATCTTCCTTAGCGGCTCGGCCGTGGCCTCGCTGATCTCCGGCCCGCTGTCCGGCCTGCTCCTGCAGATCAACGGATTGGGCATGCACGGCTGGCAGTGGATGTATTTCATCGAGGGGATGTTTTCGGTGTGCCTGTGCGTTTTCGTCTGGTTCTGGCTGGATGCCAAACCCCACGACGCCAAATGGCTGAGCCGCGCCGAACAGGATGCGTTGGTCAGCGCCATCGACGACGAGCAAAAGGCCCGCGAAGCCGCGACGCCGATCCGGCCGTCGCTGGGCAAACTGCTCAAGGACCGGCAGATCATTCTGTTCTGCCTGATCTACTTCTTCATTCAGTTGACCATTTATGCGGCGACTTTCTGGCTGCCGAGCATCATCAAGAAGATGGGCGAACTCAGCGACGTGCAGGTCGGCCTGTTCAACTCGATTCCATGGTTGCTGTCGATCGTCGGCATGTACGCCTTCGCCTCGCTGTCGGCGAAGTGGAAACACCAGCAAGCGTGGGTCGCCACGGCATTGTTGATCGCCGCAGCGGGGATGTTCATGTCCACCACTGGCGGGCCGATCTTCGCCTTCGTCGCGATCTGCTTTGCGGCACTGGGTTTCAAATCCGCCTCGTCGCTGTTCTGGCCGATCCCACAGGCCTATCTGGATGCACGCATCGCGGCGGCAGTGATCGCGCTGATCAACTCGGTAGGCAACCTCGGCGGCTTCGTCGCGCCGACCACGTTTGGTCTGCTGGAGCAACACACCGGCTCGATCCAGGGCGGCCTGTATGGTCTGGCCGCGACCTCGATCATCGCCGCAATCATCGTCTTCGCCGCGCGCACCACGCCGAAACCCGCTGCTGAAAAGGCTGTGGCCGACGCCGCGCCGAAACACGCCTGACTACGTCTCGACAAGGAAAACAACAATGACTGTTCATGACACCGCCAAAGCTCCGATCATCACCGACATGCAGGTCATTCCGGTGGCCGGTCACGACGGCATGCTGCTCAACCTGAGCGGCGCCCACGGGCCGTTTTTCACCCGCAACATCGTCATCCTCAAGGACAACGCCGGCCACACCGGCGTCGGCGAAGTGCCCGGTGGCGAGCGCATTCGCCAGACCTTGGAAGACGCGCGCAATCTGGTGGTCGGCAGCCCCATCGGCACGTACCAGAAAATTCTCAACCAGGTGCGCCAGACCTTCGCCGACCGCGATGCCGGCGGCCGTGGTCTGCAGACATTCGACCTGCGCATCACCATTCACGCGGTCACCGGTCTGGAAGCCGCCCTCCTCGACCTGCTCGGCCAACATCTGGACGTGCCGGTGGCGGCGCTGCTCGGTGAAGGTCAGCAACGCGACGAAGTGAAGATGCTCGGTTATCTGTTCTACGTCGGCGATCAACACGAAACCGATCTGGCCTATCGCAACGAACCGGACGCCGACAACGACTGGTTCCGTGTGCGCCACGAGAAAGCCATGACCGCCGAAGCAGTCGTGCGCCTGGCCGAGGCGGCGCACGCCAAGTACGGTTTCAAGGATTTCAAACTCAAGGGCGGCGTGCTCAGCGGCGATGCTGAAATCGAAGCGGTCACGGCACTGGCCGAGCGCTTCCCCGACGCGCGGATTACCCTCGACCCGAACGGTGCATGGTCATTGAAAGAGGCCATTCGTCTATGCCGCGATCAGCACCACGTACTCGCCTACGCCGAAGATCCGTGCGGTGCCGAAAACGGTTATTCCGGCCGCGAAGTCATGGCTGAATTCCGCCGCGCCACCGGCCTGAAAACCGCGACCAACATGATCGCCACCGACTGGCGCGAAATGGGCCACGCGATTCAGTTGCAGTCAGTGGACATCCCGCTGGCCGACCCGCACTTCTGGACCATGCAGGGTTCGGTACGCGTCGCGCAGATGTGCCACGAGTGGGGCCTGACCTGGGGCTCGCATTCCAACAACCACTTCGATATTTCCCTGGCCATGTTCACCCACGTCGCCGCCGCCGCACCCGGCGAGATCACCGCCATCGACACCCACTGGATCTGGCAGGACGGCCAGCGCCTGACCAAGGCACCGCTGCAGATTGTCGATGGTCTGGTGCAGGTGCCGAAAAAACCGGGGCTGGGCGTGGAACTCGACATGGATCAAGTGGCCAAGGCCCACGAACTGTACAAAGGCATGGGCCTCGGCGCGCGGGATGACAGCGTGGCGATGCAGTTCCTGATTCCGGGGTGGAAATTCGATAACAAGCGGCCGTGTCTGGTGCGGTAATCCAGCAGGCGCCGCTGATTTCAATTGTGGGAGTAGGAGCTGCCGAAGGCTGCGATCTTTTGATTCTGTTTTTAAGATCAAAAGATCGCAGCCTTCGGCAGCTCCTACAAATCGGTTTTCAGCTTGAGATCTGCAGCAGCCAGGTTTTGAACGCTTTCATCGCCACCGTTTCCGCTCGCGACTGCAACCGCGTCAGCCAGTAACTACCCGTGGTGATCTCGATCGCAAACGGCTGGCAAATCGCATCAGCCGCCAGTTGCCGGGCGAACATCAGCGGCGGCGCCAACGCCACGCCGCCGCCCTGCAATGCGGCTTCCATCATTGCCAGCGACGAATCGAACACGATGCTTTGCGGTGGCGCGGCCTGCGTCGCCAGGCCCGCCGCGTGAAACCACTCCGGCCATTCATCGGTACGATAGGAACGCAGCAAGGTCTGCTGCAACAGGTCCGCCGGCGAGTGCAGCTGCCGGGCAATCTCCGGCACGCACAACACCGACAACGGCGCATCGAGCAAGCGCGTCGCCTCAATGCCATGCCAGGCGCCAGCACCGAAACGAATCGCGAAATCCAGTCCTTCCGCCGCCACATCCACGCGGTTGTTATTGGTCGACAGACGTAAATCTATAAGCGGATGTTTCCCCCGAAAGTCTGCCAGCCTCGGCAACAGCCAGCCCACTGCAAATGTACCCACCGCGCCGACCGTCAACATGTCGCGATACTGCCCACCGGCCAGACGCTCGAGCATCTGCGCAATATGATCGAATGATGTGCTGAGTACCGGCAGCAAGGTTTCGCCTTCACTGGTCAGCATCAGCCCACGGGGCAGGCGTTTGAACAGGGTCAGGTTGAGTTGCGCTTCCAGGCTTTTGACCTGATGGCTCACCGCCGCTTGTGTCACGCACAACTCGACGGCAGCACGGGTAAAACTCAAGTGACGTGCCGAGGCTTCAAATGCGCGCAGAGCGTTGAGCGGCAGTTGCGGTCGAATCATGCGTTGCCCCAAATTTTTCTAATGGCTCATGCGAGTTTTCATCGTTTGTCGATGGCCGGCGAAGTGCCTAAATTGGCCGCGCTGATCGGCCGCCCGATGAAAAATCACCCGCAGTGTAGCGGGATACAACAATCGACACTCATGGAGAGTGATTCAATCATGTGTTCCTTAGAACCGAGAAAGGTCTTTTCCTACACCGCTTTCGCACTGTTCTTCGCCAGCGTTGCCTGTCATGCCGCAACGCCGACGGATGCGCAATTACAGGCACTGGTCAGCCAAGCCGTCACCCCGGTGATGCAGCAAAACAACATCCCGGGGCTGACCGTAGCGATCACGCTGAATGGCCAGGCACATTACTTTAACTACGGGGTCGCCGCTAAAGACACCGCGCAAAAGGTCAGCGAAAACACCCTCTTCGAAGTCGGCTCGGTGAGTAAAACCTTCACCGCCACCCTCGCCGGTTACGCCCAGGCCACAGGCAAACTCGACCTGTCGAGCAAGGCCAGCCAACTCTGGCCGGAGCTCAAGGGCAGCGCCTTCGACAACATCAGCGTGCTGCAACTGGGCACCTACAGTGCTGGCGGACTGCCGCTGCAATTTCCCGCTGAGGCGGATTCTTCCGACAGGATGCTCGGCTATTACCAACAATGGAAACCGCAGTTTCCCGCCGGCAGCCATCGCCTGTATTCCAACCCGAGCCTGGGCCTGTTCGGCTACCTGACGGCGAAAAGCCTCGGCCAGCCCTTCGACCAGGCAATGACGCAAACCCTGCTGCCAAAACTCGGTTTGCAGCACACCTTCCTCAGCGTGCCGCCAGCGCAGTCGAAGCTTTACGCCCAAGGCTACGACAGCGCCGACCAACCGGTACGCGTCAGCCCCGGCGCCCTCGACGCCGAAGCCTACGGCATCAAAACCAGCGCCGCCGACCTGCTGCGTTACGTCCAGGCACAGCTGCAACCGGCCAGCCTTGCGCCTGATCTGCACCAAGCCATCGCCAACACCCACATCGGTTATTACCGCGTCGGCGACATGACCCAAGGCCTGGGCTGGGAACGCTACGCCTACCCGATCAGCCTGGAAAAATTGCAAAACGGCAACTCGACCCCGATGGCCATGGAGCCGCACAAAGTCGAGTGGCTGACCCCACCGCAAGCTGAACCGGCCAACGTGCTGTTCAACAAAAGCGGATCCACGCGGGGCTTTGGCGCGTATGTGGCGTTCGTGCCGTCGCGAGACATGGGCATTGTGATTCTGGCCAACAAGAACTACCCGAACGTCGAACGGGTGAAGATTGCGCATACGGTTTTCGCGGCGTTGGCGGATTAGGAGTGAGAGATCGTCCGATCGCGGCCCGAGCCTGCGGCAGCTTCTACAGGATCGGGTTTTCACTCGGTTAACGTTGGAGGTGTCGCAGACTGCAACAACTTTCGATCAGAAGATGACTTGTGGGAGCGAGCCTGCTCGCGAATGCGCTCGATCAGTCACCTTTCAGCGCCTGAAAAACCGCCATCGCGAGCAGGCTCGCTCCCACATTTGAACTGTGCACTTCACAAAAAAAAGTGGGAGCTGGTTTGCCAGCTCCCACAGGGATTTTGCTTCATTCAGTCAACGCGCAATCAATCATCCGGCATCTGCGGCGGTTTGCTCGGTTTCGCCGGTTTGCTGCCCTTAGCGCCTTTGGCCGGTTCCGGCTCGGTGGCGGCAGGCGTTTGTGCGGCGGCGGCCGCAGCGGCGGCTTCTTTTTCGGCCATGGGCATGGCGTCGATGGTTTCGAAGATTTTTGCCAGGCTCAATGCCTTGGCTTCATCACCCGAGGCGGAGAGCTTGGTTTCGCCGTCCTTGCCCACCAGGAACACTTTTGGATAAGCGCCGGCACCGAGCTTCAGCGAACGCAGCAGGGCCATGGTGTCCTGCTGACCCATGTCCTTGCCGTCGAGCTGGCCGGACATGCTGAGGATGGTGTAGACCTTGATGTTGCGGTCGGTGACGCCTTTTTTGTTGGCCGGGTCTTCCAGTGACTTTTTCAGGCTCAGCCACACCGGGTCGACAGTGCTTTGCGCAATCACGATCAGCGGGCGGGCGCGGCCCACGTCCCCGGCCAGGGGTGAATCGCTGTCGGCGGCGAACAGGGGGCCAGCGATTGCCAGCAAGAGGGTCAGGGTCAGGGACCTGATGAGCATGCGCATCTCCTTTTGATATCCACGCACTACTGATTGCGCATCGTGGCGATTGTTCCGGCGGCGTCTGGCAAAAAGGCATTGCCCTGTCAGAAGCTTAGGTCAGGGAGAACTTTGCGCAACACAATAGGTGTGATCGCTAAGCAGATTTGATTACCGATCATGAGCGCATTAGGGTGGCCGTTCTGCCAACGAAATGGAGTTCACCCCGCATGCATATCGACTACCTGTGCGACCGCCCCGAATTTATCGAGGAACTGGCCACACTCAATTTCAAGGAATGGGGTGAGTTTCGCCCCGGGCAAACTGTCGAAGATCGCATCGAGCACATGCGCGAATCCTGTGGCAAAGGTGCGGTGCCCAGCGTGGTAGTTGCGCTTGAGGAGTCCCGACTGCTGGGCGGCGCGCTGCTGATCGAGCACGATTTGAAACTGCGCCGCAATCTGACGCCGTGGTTGGCAGGTGTTTACGTGAAGGCCGAAGAACGTGGTCGAGGTATAGCCTCGCAATTGGTCAATCGAGTAGTCGAGGAAGCGGCGGCGCTCGGTGTGCCTGAGCTCTATCTTTACACCGACACTTCGCAGTCGCTGTATGCGCGACTGGGCTGGCAAGTCGTCGAGGAGCTGGTTTACGAAGAGCTGCCGGTGGTAGTGATGAAGTACGTCATTCAGCGCTAACCCGTGGTGATACGGCTCGCCGCAAGCTACCGCCTCACTACAGCGCTGAACCGAGTGCCGAGAGCAATTGCGAGGGGTCGACGGTTCGTCCACCGAGCTTGAGCTCACCGCTATCGAGATCAACCCTCAACCTCACCGACGCCCGATCGCCTGGGTACTTGCGCAGCACCAGCTCGATGCCATTGGCGGTCTCGTCGGCAGTACCAAGCAAATCCCACAGACTCTCGCTCAGATCCAGCAGCACTTTTTGCTGCTGCAGATCGACTAACTGCGGCGCATACAGCCAATGACTCATGCGCATCTCACGCGGCTCGACGGTGATGGCGAGACGACCCTCGCAGTGGAAAGTGGTTTCATTCATCGATGGATCAGAACGCCAACTTATAACCAATCAACACCAGCATCGTCGCCAGGCACGGGCGCAGGACTTCGTCGGAGATGCGTCCGGTCAGGTGGCTGCCGAGCCAGATGCCGGGCAGCGAGCCCATCAGCAGGAAACCCAGCACGCCCCAATCCATGTTGCCCATGCTTGCGTGGCCGAGGCCGGCGACGAGGGTCAGGGGTACGGCGTGGGCGATTTCGGTGCCGACCAGGCGGCGGGTTGGCAGCAGTGGGTAAAGGATAAACAAGGCGACGGTGCCCAGTGCGCCGGCGCCGATCGAGGTCAGGGCGACCATGGTGCCGAGGATCAGACCGGTGATCACCGTCATGATATTCAGGCGCGAACCGCTCGGGTTGTAGTTGCCACCCGCGCGTTTGTGGGCGAATTCGAGCAAGCGTTTCTTGAAGAAGATTGCCAGGGCAGTGGCGAAGAGGACGAAGCCGAGCGCCTGTTTGATGATGGCGTTCATCGCGTCCGGCGCGGTGTGCAGGGTGCTGAGGAACCACAGGGTCATGGCCACCGCTGGCACACTGCCGAGGGTCAGCCAGCCGGTGATCGCCCAGTCGATGTTCTTGTTCTTCCTGTGAACGAGGACGCCGCTGGATTTGGTGATCGCGGCGTACAGCAGGTCGGTACCTACCGCCGTCGCCGGGTTGATGCCGAACCACAGCAGGATCGGCGTCATTAACGAACCGCCGCCGACACCGGTCATGCCTACGATAAACCCCACCACCAGCCCGGCAATTACCAGGCCGAAATTTGCCAATTCCATTCAAACGTCCAGAAAACGACAGGAAAATCTGGCCCGCAGCATAGCGATTTTTCTTATAACCACATATATCGATGCGGTCTATCGTTATGCCATATCGAACTCACTGCAGATCCCTGTGGGAGCGAGCCTCGGAAAGGCGGTGGGTCAGCATCCGATGATTTGAATGATCCGGCGCTTTCGCGAGCAGGCTCGCTCCCACAGTGGTCTGCAAGGCTCACTGCACCGGCAGGAAATTCAAGAACAGCAGACTCTGCGCGTAATTCAGGCCGATCCTGCGATAACGCTCATCGAGCATCTGCGTGAGCAGATCCAGGCGCGCGACGATTTTGCTGAATTCGGTGGCAAAGCTGAGGTTGCTGCCCTCCTCCGAGATTTCGTTGGAGAACAGCAACGGCTGGCCTTCCTTGTTCTGCCGTTGCGACAAAATCCACATGGCTTTTTCGATGTTGCGCGCGGCGTTGTGCACGAACGTCGGGTTGATCGCGTCGGTCATGTAGAACTCGGTGCGATTGCCGTGGGCGGTGACCAGCATGCTGCCGATCGCATAGATGAAGGCGCCGACGCGGTCGCCGAGGAATTCCGGACTCATCGCATAGCTCAGCGCCGCCAGGTCCTTGCGCCCGCCCAGCACGGGCAACGGCTGCTGTTGCTCGACAGCGAGACGCACCTGTTTCACGGCGGCGTTGACGGTGAGGAAACCGGATTTGCGCAGTTCTTCCGGGTTGCGCAAGTAAAGCTTGCCCATCAATCGATATAGACTGTCGAGGTTGTCGCGCATCGCCAGGGTGGCCATGCGGTCGACGCTGGTCTGCAAAAACTCCTGCGGCTGCCCTTCTCGTATCTGATTGAAAAACCCGTTGCCGTTCTGGTGGCTGCAGCCGCTTAGCAACAGCGACAACAGGCAGGCCAGCAGCAGGCACGGGCGGCGGTGAGTGGCGGTGATCAGGGCAAAAACACTCGGCATGAAGTCTCGGACAGGCACATTCCTGTGCGGCGGGAGTCACCGCATCCTGGCCATGCATAGAGCCGCCGATTGCGAAAAAGTGCAGTGCCTGAGCAGTTAGCCGACCTTCGGCGATAGGCGATCCGTCAATTAGTCGGACTTTATATTTGCCAATACATGTAAATCCGCTATAAATCCTGTTCAGCCCCACAAATAGAATGACTAGTTATGTGTAGGAGCTGCCGAAGGCTGCGATCTTTTGATCTTGCTTTCAAAAATCACAATCAAAAGATCGCAGCCTGCGGCAGCTCCTACAGGGGACCGCAGTGTTTAAAACAACAACAAAAAGGAAGGTCAACCATGCCTCAATCCCGTCACCTGCTCTCCGGCCTCGGACTGTCCCTGATGATCGCTACCCTTTCCGCCAACGCGGCGGGCCTGACCGCTGAACACAAAGCTTTCGGCAAAACCAATGACGGCACGCCTGTCGAACAGTACATCCTGCGCAACAGCCACGGCATGCAAGCCACCGTGATTACCTACGGCGCGACCCTGCAAGCGCTGAAAGTCGCTGACAAACACGGCAAGTTCGACGACGTCGTCTTGGGTTTTGACGATGTGCAGGGCTATCAGAAAGGCACCGCGTACTTCGGCGCGACCATCGGCCGCTTCGGCAACCGTTTGGCCGAAGGTGCTTTCGAACTCGATGGCAAACGCTATCAAGTGCCGCAGAACGACAAATCCAACGCCCTGCACGGCGGCCCCGAAGGTTTCGACAAGAAAGTCTGGAAGGCCAGGGAAACCAAGGACAAGGATTCGGTAGGCGTGACCCTGACCTACCTGTCGGCCGACGGCGAGATGGGTTTCCCGGGTAATCTGACCACAGAGGTCACCTATCGCCTGACCGACAGCAACGAACTGCGCATCGACTACAAGGCCAGCACCGACAAGCCGACCGTGCTCAACCTGACCAACCACAGTTACTTCAACCTGGCCGGTGCCGGCAATGGCGATATTCTCAAGCAAGTCGCCATGATCAACTCCAGCCATTACACGCCGGTCACCGCCAAACTGATCCCGACCGGGGAGCTGGCGCCTGTGGCCGGTACGCCGATGGACTTCAGCAAACCGACGGCGATCGGCACGCACATCAAGGCTGATCATCCGCAGCTGAAATTTGCCGAGCCGAAACAGGGCGGCTTCGATTTCAACTGGGCGCTGGACACCAAGGGCGATGTCAGCAAGCTCGCCACCGAAGTCAGCGACCCGCAATCCGGACGCGTCCTGCAACTGTTCACCAGCGAGCCGGGCGTGCAGTTCTACACCAGCAACTTCCTCGACGGCACGGTCAAGGGCAAGGGTGGCAAGGTCTATCCGCACTGGGGCGCGTTCACCCTCGAGACCCAGCACTACCCGGATTCGCCGAACCAGCCGGATTTCCCGAGCACGCGGCTTGATCCGGGGCAGACTTATGCCCACAGCGTGATCCTCAAGTTCTCCGCCAAGTAACCTGCCATGCACCCCCTGTGGCGAGGGGATTCATCCCCGTTGGGATGCGAAGCAGCCCCAAAAACCTGCAATAGAACGCTGTCTGATACAACGCGTGTTGCAGGATCGGGGCTGCTTCGCAGCCCAGCGGGGATAAATCCCCTCGCCACAAATTCCCTCACCACACATTCCCCTCGCCACAATTGATCCGGTTTCATCCTTGACTCCCCCTTCCTTCCGGGAACCCTTGCTCTATCCTGCTGCCCACTAAAGATATCGACTCTTTAAGGCAGGAGGTTTGAATGCGTACCCTTGAGTTGGCCGGCGTGCAGGTTCCGGTGATTGGCCAGGGCACCTGGCGCATGGGCGAGGATCGTTCGGCGCACAGCCGTGAAGTCGCGGCGCTGCGCACCGGCATCGAGCTAGGCATGAGCCTGATCGATACCGCTGAGATGTACGCCGAGGGCGGTGCCGAAACGGTGGTCGGCGAAGCCATCGCCGGTCTGCGCGATCAAGTCTTTCTGGTCAGCAAGGTCTACCCGCACAACGCCAGCCGCCAGGGCATCCCGCAAGCCTGCGAGCGCAGTTTGCGTCGGCTCGGCACCGACTACATCGATCTGTATCTGTTGCACTGGCGCGGTCAGTATCCGCTGGAGGAAACCGTCGAAGCCTTCGAACGCCTGCGCGAGGACGGCAAAATCGGCCGTTGGGGTGTGTCGAATTTCGATGTCGACGACCTCGAAGAACTGTCCAGCTCGGCCTGCGCTACCAATCAGGTGCTTTACAACCTCGAAGAGCGCGGCATCGAATTCGATCTGCTGCCATGGTGCCAACACCAGCGCCTGCCGTTGATGGCGTACTGTCCGATCGGCCAGGGCGGCGCGATGCTCGCCGAGCCGGTTCTGCAAGACATTGCCAGTCGCTACAACGCCACTCCGGCGCAGATTTCACTGGCGTGGCTCCTGCGTCAGGACGGCGTGATTGCGATTCCCAAGGCTGTGCGCCCGGAGCATGTGCAACTCAATGCCGAGGCGGCCCAGTTGCAATTGGACGCCGGGGATCTGGCGGCGCTGGACAAGGTGTTCCCGGCGCCTCAACGCAAGCAGCGGCTGGCGATGGTCTGAGCTGCCGACCGCGAGGGCTTCGCCATGAGAAGCACAGATCTGCACGACCCGTTCAACCTGCAACGTTTTGTCCAGGCACAGGACCCGGTGTTCGAACGGGTCCAGCGTGAACTCGAGACGGGCCGCAAGCGCAGCCACTGGATGTGGTTCGTCTTCCCGCAGTTCGCCGGATTGGGCGGCAGCGAAATGGCCCGGCGCTTTGCGATTGGTTCAGCCGAGGAAGCCCAGGCCTATCTGGCCAATGAACTGCTCGGGGCGAGAGTGCGCACCTGCACGCAACTGGTGCTGAATGTGCCGCAGCGCTCGATTGCAGACATTTTCGGCCATCCCGATGACCTGAAATTTCATTCTTCGATGACCCTGTTCGCCCAGTTCAGCGCCGAGGACAGTCTGTTCCATCAGGCGCTGGAGCGGTACTTCCACGGCATCCTCGATGAGTGGACGCTGCAACTGCTCGACTCAAAACAGGCCCAGTTGCCCACCGATCAGAGTTGAGAAGTCGTCGTCGACAAACGGCAGAATCGCGTCCGCCACCGGTTGCAGCTGTCGCGTGATGTAATGGTCGTAGTCGATGGCGGCGCGGCGTACTTCCAGCGGCTCCGGGCCGGCCAGGGTGATGACGTAGCTGATCCAGCCGCCGTTCTGATACTGCCGGGGCCGCCCCTGCTCGGCGTTGTATTCGTCGGCCAGCCGCGCCGCGCGTACATGCGGCGGTACGTTGCGTTCGTAATCGTCGAGGGTGCGGCGCAGACGTTTGCGGTAGATCAGCCGATCGTCGAACTCGCCGGCGAGGGTCTTGCGTACGTAGTCGCGCACATAATCCTGATACGGCTTGCGCTGGAAGATCCGCTCATACAGTTCTTGCTGAAATTGCCGCGCCAGCAGCGACCAGTCGGTGCGCACCGTTTCCAGGCCTTTGTAGACCATTTCCTCGCTGCCATCGGCGCGGGTGACGAGGCCGGCGTAGCGCTTCTTGCTGCCCTCCTCGGCGCCGCGAATCGTCGGCATCAGGAAGCGCTTGTAGTGAATCTCGAACTGCAATTCCAGCGCGCTTTCCAGCCCATATTCCTCGCGCACATGCGTGCGCCACCAGTCGTTGACGTGTTTGACCAGCGCATGGCCGATCTGCGCTGCTTCATCCTGACCATGCAGACTGCGCAGCCAGACGAAGGTTGAATCGGTGTCGCCGTAAATGACGGCGTGGCCCTGCTCTTCGATCAACTGGCGAGTGCGCAACATGATTTCGTGGCCGCGCAAGGTGATCGACGAGGCCAGCCGGGTATCGAAAAAACGGCAACCGCTGGAGCCGAGCACGCCGTAGAAGGCGTTCATGATGATCTTCAACGCCTGGGACAGCGGCGCATTGTGCTCGCGCTTGGCGGTTTCGCGCCCTTCGGCCACCCGCGCCACGATGGACGGCAGACAATGGCGGGTGCGCGAGAAGCGTGCGCCACGAAAACCCGCTACCGAGTCAGCGTCGTCCGGGTGTTGCAGGCCCTCGATCAAGCCCACCGGGTCGATCAGAAAGGTGCGAATGATCGACGGGTAGAGGCTTTTGTAATCGAGCACCAACACTGATTCGTAAAGCCCCGGGCGTGAATCCATAACGAAACCGCCGGGGCTGGCCTGGGGTGGATTGGTGCCCAGATTGGGTGCAACGAAGCCCTGGCGGTGCATCAACGGCATGTACAAATGGGTGAACGCGGCGACCGAACCGCCGCTGCGGTCGGCCGGCAAACCGGTGACGCTGGCGCGTTCAAGCAAAAACGTCAGCAGTTCGGTCTTGGCGAAGATCCGCGTGACCAGCTCGCAGTCCTTGAGGTTGTATTTGGCCAGCGCCGGTTTGTCCTCGGCGAACATGCGGTTGATCTCGTCCATGCGCTGGTACGGATTGTTGATCGCCTTGCCTTCGCCGAGCAGGGTCTGCGCGACGTTTTCCAGGCTGAACGAGGGAAAACTCCAGGTCGCCGAACGCAACGACTCGATGCCATCGATGATCAGCCGCCCCGCTGCAGAGGCGAAGTAGTGATTGCGGCTACCGTGCTCGCGCCACTGCATTTCTTCGCCGCCACGACCGATCTTCAGCGGCACGCCGAGACGCCGGGCGTGTTCGTGAAGGATGCGCAGGTCGAACTGCACAACGTTCCAGCCAATGATCGCGTCGGGGTCGTGGCGGGCGAACCAGTCGTTGAGCTTCTTGAGAATGAGCGTGCGCGAATCGCAGTACTCGAGGTCGAAATCGACAATGCTGGCGTCGCCGTTCGGCGCGCCGAGCATGTACACCTGGCGCTCGCCACAGCCTTCCAGCGCGATGGAATACAGCTCGCCGTTTTCGGTGGTTTCGATGTCGAGTGAGACCAGACGCAGCTTCGGCCGGTAATCGGGGTCGGGTTTCAGTTGGGCGTTGATCAGCACGCCGTCAGCATCAGGCGTGCCGCCAAACAGCACCGGCGCGGTGATGAAGCGCTCCATCAGATAGCGTTCCGGCGGTCGGACGTCGGCTTCAAAGACGTCGACGCCGGCCCGGTTGAGCGCGGTTTCGAGGCGCATCAACTGGCCGTGCTGCTGGCAATACACACCGAGCACCGGACGATGCTGGAAATCGAGCAAGGCCAACGGTCGCAGCTCTACATTTTTTTCATCGTGCAGCAGACGCTCGGCCGCTTCTCGCTGTGCGGCGGGAATAAACGCGACCGACGGCTGATGCGCCAGACGCACGCGGCGCGGCCCGGCGTCCGTTGCCAGCCAGAACTCGACTTCGGTGCCGGCCGGCGTATCGCGCCAATGCCGGGTCAGGACGAAGCCCTGCTGTAAATCCACCACTGCGACCTCAACGTTTCAATCAGAACGCCATTCTACGCAGCATTTGTGGCAAGGGATTTATCTGCGGCAACAGGGATTTATCTGTGGCAAGAGGGATTTATCTGTGGCGAGGGGATTTATCCCCGTTGGCCTGCGCAGCAGGCCCTTTCATTAAAAGCGGGGCCGCTTCGCGGCCAGCGGGGATAAATCCCCTCGCCACAGATGCTTCATTTACCGATACAAAGATGCTTCATTCACCGATACAAAGATGTTTTTTCCGGCAAATGGCGTTTTTTGCACGCTAACTGCCGCTTTGCCACCTTGCTCTGCGCGGCTGCGTCTACGATGCTTGATGAACAACGACAACACCTGAGTAACCGCCATGAAGACCGTCGCCCAACTGCTCAAGCTCAAAGATCAGAAAAATCAGGAAGTGCACCAGATCAAACCCGATCACATGGTGCTCGAAGCGCTGATGAAGATGGCCGAGAAAAACGTCGGCGCCTTGCTGGTGGTCGAAGACGACAAAGTGGTCGGCATCATCAGCGAGCGTGACTATGCGCGCAAGCTGGTGCTGCACGGGCGCTCTTCGGTCGGTACGCCAGTGCGCGACATCATGGTCAAGGACGTGATCACCGTGGATACCCGACAAACCGTCGACACCTGCCTAGGCATCATGTCGGACAAACGCCTGCGCCACTTACCGGTGGTCGAGGACGGCCAGTTGATCGGCCTGCTGTCGATCGGCGACCTGGTGAAGGAAGCGATTGCCGAACAGGCCGAGCTGATCAAACAGCTGGAGCAGTACATTCGCGGGGAGTGAGCCCACGGCCGTGATCCCCTTGTGGGAGCGAGCCTGCTCGCGAATGCGCCAGGTCAGTCGACACATCTTTGACTGACAGACCGCTTTCGCGAGCAGGCTCGCTCCCACATTCATGAATCGGTCAGCCTTGAGACGGCCAATGCCGCTCAAACACCGGTGCCAGCACCGGGTGTCGGTCGATCCTTTGCAGCCAAGCATAAAAGCCCGGGCGGGTCTGGCGCAGGTGTTCGCGGCTGCCGGCCCAGCGGCTCACCACGGCCGCCAGCACATCCAGTGCGCCGGGCGTTTCATCATCCAGATACAGCTCCGCGGAAAACTGATCGGCAAACACCTCCCAACTGAAGTGCAGGCGCTGGCGCGTGCCCGCGATCAGGTTTTGCCGTGCGCTCTCGTCAGGCGTGATCAACCAGCGCTCGGGGTAATCGATGATGCCGACCGCCGCGTAGCAATTGCTGACGATATAGGCGAGGCCGCGAATCGCCTGATCACGATCGGCTGCCTTGCTCGGCAGCAGGCCGGACTTGGGAAACGTCAGGCCCAAGTGAATAAGGATCGCTGCACTTTCGGTCATGGCGCTGCCGTCCGGCAGTTGCAGGGTCGGTATCTGTTTCAGCGGATTGAGTTTGCCCAGCGCCTCGTCGGCCTCGGCGCTGGCTTCGGTATCAATGAAGCGATAGGCGATCTGGCACAACTCCAGTGCCGCCTCGATGGCAGCCGCGCCGGAATTCTTGTGCCCGTAGAGCTGGTACATGTCCGTTCCCCCGATAAGGCCTTTGCACAGGGTAGATGGCTGGCCGGCCTGACGTAGAAAATTCTGCATATGTGTCGTGATTGGCACGTTTTTCCCATGCACTGCCGACTTGCGAAATCAACCTTCGCCAATCAGCGCTGGCGGTGCCCATCCCGCACCAAGAGCATTCATCGAACGCTATCCGCGTTCTTGTAAGGTGCGACAGCGAACCAAAAGTTCGCCTGTCCGAGCTGGCAATAAGGAGTTCACCTGTGAATCTTCAAATGCTCCGCCGTACGACATACCCCACTCACTCGCAAATCCAGCCCCAAGTTCAGCCGAGCCTATTCAGCCTGGCGCGTTTCTCCTTTATTACCTGAAACCCAATGCACACTTTGCGTGCCTGGCGATAGAGCGATCGCCGGGCGCCAAGTGTTATTTATTTTTTAAATACGGCAATTAATAAAAGGCACAACAACAAGATTGTCGAACAATGACTTTCCGTCATTGAAATTGCACCAAAAGCGCACGCCCGAATGTGATGCAGTTAACCAATACTCCAGAATCAAAATAAGGAACATGTCCTGTGAACCGCTGAATGACTGACCTGCACCAAATCGATTCGCTACGCACCGATAGGTGCTAAGCCTGATCACCGAGCAGCCGCTCTATCCCGCCGATTGGCGTGGTACAGCGCTCCCTCTGACTCGCACCTGAAAAAGCCCTTCTGCGAGGACTTGAGGACCGCTTCGCGCCGAATAAACAGTGGGCGAATTTGAAACTTATATAAATGCGACGTCAGCAACACCGAAGATATGCATTCAACCGGTTTCAGCAACATCTGGCACACCTGTTGCAAACTGTAACAAACCTGAGACAGCTCGCGTCTCCACACAACAACAAGCCACGGAATGGATAATGAACAATCGATATAGATGCTACTAAGCCATTAAGTTTGTTCGAGGCCGTTTAAACAGATAGTCCAACTATCGGCCCGCGTACACCTTGAAGAAAGTTGCCCCCACTCACTCGAACATCAGCCATATGTTCGGACGGCACCTTATTGCCCTTCATCTGACCCGAGGGAGCTTTAATGAACGATGCGGTAAAGCACAAAACCCTGCCGGGGCCGTTGCAGCAAGCGCCGGTCTCGCCGGCAATGGGCAGGCCGGCGTTTACAGCCAATACGTCACGACCCGGCGGGTTGAACAAACCACAGATGCTCTTGCTGATCGCCGTGTCGGCGCTGATACACGGCGGCGCGTGGTGGTTCTTCCATCAGGCGCGTCCTGAGCCACTGCCGACGCCGCCGGAAATCCCGGAAATGACCGTCGAGCTGACCAGCCCGACGCCTCCGGCCCCACCCACACCGGAACCACCTCCACCGCCCCCGCCTCCTCCGCCGCCGGAACCCGAGCAGCCGGTGGAAGACGAGGACGCGGTCAAGCCGCCGCCCAAACCGGTGGAGAAGCCCAAGCCAATCGAAAAACCGAAACCGGTGGAAAAGCCAAAACCGGCGAAAAAAGTCGAGCCACCGAAAGCGCCGCCCGCCCCGGCGCAACCGTCCGCACCTGCGGCGCCGACGACACCGAGCGCACCACCGGCACCACCTGCTGCGCCCGCTCCGGTCAAGGAATCGGCAGCGATTTCCGGCCTGGCCAGCCTCGGCAACCCGCCGCCGGAATACCCGTCGCTGGCGCTGCGCCGCAATTGGGAAGGCAGCGTGGTGCTGCGCATTCAGGTGCTGGCCAACGGCCGTGCTGGCAGCGTGACGGTGACCAAGTCCAGCGGCAAGCCGCAACTGGACGAGGCGGCCGTCGCGGCGGTGAAGAACTGGAAGTTCATTCCGGCCAAGCGCGGCGACACGCCGATCGACGGCTTCGCCACCCAGACCATCGATTTCAAATTGCCGCAATGACGGCGCAACCGACTCATTACTGATTAACGCAAGCGAGGTGTAGCCATGAACGATTCACTGTCTTCGATGATTGTCCCCGGTGTGCTCTGGGGCCTGGTGCTGTTTTCCGTGGTCAGTTGGGCGATCCTGCTGGTCAAGTCGGCCCAGTACCTGCGCCAGAAAGCGCAGAACAAACAGTTCACCAAAGCCTTCTGGAGCGCGCCGGACCTGCTCACCGCCGCCGAACACGCCAGCCAGTATCCAGGCTCGCTGGCGCGCATCGCCAGCAGCGGTTTCGAAGCCCTGCTGGTCGAAGAGTCGCCGCGCACCACGCAACAACTGGCGCACACCATCAACCGCTCCGATCGCCTGGAACGCAACCTGCGCCAGCAGATCCAGAAAGAACGTCGCTCGCTGGAAAACGGCCAGGCGATCCTCGCCAGTATCGGCAGCACCGCGCCGTTCATTGGCCTGTTCGGCACCGTGTGGGGAATCATGGAAGCCCTGCAAAGCATTGGCGAAACCGGCTCGGCCAGCCTTGAAGCGGTCGCCGGGCCTATCGGCCACGCGCTGATCGCTACGGGCGTGGGCATCGCCGTCGCGGTGCCGGCGGTGCTGATCTACAACTTCTTCCTGCGTCGGCTGAAACTCGCCTCGGCGGACATGGACGACTTCGCCCACGACTTCGACGCCCTCGCCTCGCGCAGTGCGTTTTCCATCAGCCGCCAGGCCATTGCCAGCAGAAGCACCAACGCCGTGCGGGAGGCCAGCTGATGTCCTTCTCCACTCAAGACAGCGATGAAGTGCTCAGCGAAATGAACGTCACGCCGCTGGTCGACGTGATGCTCGTGCTGCTGGTGGTGTTCATTGTCACCGCGCCGCTGATGACCAACGCGATCAAGGTCAACCTGCCGAAAACCGACGCCGTCGCCCCTGCCGAAAAGAAAGACCCGGTGGTGGTCAGCGTCGATCAGGACGGCAAGTTCTATCTGGCCAAGACCGAACTGGCCCCGGAATCCCTCGAGGCCAGCCTCAAGGAGGTCAAGGCCAAAGACGCCGAAGTCCGTGTGCAATTGCAGGCCGATGCCGCCGTCAATTACGGCCAGGTGGCCAAGGCCATGGCATCGATCGAACGCTCCGGCATCAGCAAGATTTCGGTGATGACCACCCACTGATGACGGTGCCGGGCGGCTGTTGAAAGCATCCGCCCGGCACCGCTGAAAAAGAAATCCCGTCGCACCCGGCCGACCGAAAAAACGCTACGCGTCTTCGGAGGGGATCGGCTTGCTTGAAGAAAGTGGTTTTCCGCGCGCGGTATCACCGGAAGCGGAGCAATGAGCGGCTCACAAGGCCAATTCGATAACGTCTGAAAATCGGAAACAACCATGCTGATGAACACTCCACGCTTCACGCTCAAACCTTTGGTGGCAACCATGTCTCGCCACCGTTTCGTTCCGCTGTATCTGGTGGCCATGGGGATGGGCGCCGGGACCGTGCAAGCGGCCGAGGACGACAGCAGCGCCACGCCGGCAGCCGCTGTCGTGGCGGCGCCGACCACGCAACTGCAACGGGTCGAAGTGACCGGTTCGGCGATTCGCCGGGTCGATGCAGAAACGGCGGTGCCGATCACCATTCTCAAGGCTGAGGAGCTGCGCAAACAGGGCGTGACCACCACCGCCGAACTGGTGCAGCGCATCACCGGCAGCCAGTCGATCAACAACAGCGCCGGCTCCGTCGGCGCGGCAACGGGTGGTGCGTCGTTTGCCGACATGCGCGGCATCGGCGCGAACAAGACGCTGGTGCTGCTCAACGGTCGACGCCTGGCCAACAATGCCCTGTCGGGGACCAACTCGGCCGGCGGCGCGGTGGACCTGAACATGATCCCGTTTGCCGCCATCGAACGCGTGGAAGTGCTGCGCGACGGCGCCTCGGCCCTGTACGGCACCGACGCCATCGGCGGTGTGATCAACTTCATCACCAAGAAATCCCTTACCGACGGCGCGTTGACCCTCGGTGGCGAAACGCCGACCCACAGCGGTGGCGGCGCGACCAAGGACATGAGCGCCAGTTGGGGCTACGGCGATCTGGAAGAAGACCGCTTCAACGTCCTCGGCGTGTTCAACTACAACAAGCAGCAGAACCTCGACGCCAACGACCGCTCCTTCGCCACCGACTACGCGCCCGGTCGCGGTCTCGATCAGACCTCCGGCACCGCGTTCCCCGGCAACTACAGCCAGAACGGCAACGCCACCAACCCGTTGGCCAACAGCAATTGCAACGGCCCCAACCTGATCGCCCGCGACGGCTTGTGCCGCTTCAGCACCCGTGAATTCATCGACCTGGTGCCGCAAACCGAGAAGACCTCGTTCTTCGGCAAGACCACTGCCAAGCTCGGCGATGATCACAACGCCAACCTTGAATATTTCTGGTCGCGCAACAACAACGCCGTCGCCGTCGGCCCGGCGCCACTGACCGGCCTGAGTCTGGATTCTTCCTCGCCGTACTACCCCGGCAACGGCATCACCCCGGCGCCGACCGATTTCGCCCTAGACCCGACGCAGCCGGTCGATGTGAACTGGCGTGAAACCGCTGCCGGCCCGCGTGAATCGAAAGACCAGAACACCAGCCAACGCTTTCTGCTGAGCTTCGACGGCCTGGTGGGTGGTTGGGATTACAACGTCGGCGCCTCGTACAACCAGAACAAAATCGTCTCCAGCGTCACCAGTGGCTATGTCAGCGATCAGGCGATGATTGACGGGCTGGCCAGCGGTCTGCTCAACCCGTTCGGCCCGCAGACCGCTGCCGGCCAGCAGTACATCGATGCCGCCGCGTACCACGGCGCTTACTCCACCGCCGTGGGCCGCGTTGCCGGTTTCGATGGCCGGGTCAGCCGTGAAATCGGCGACTGGTTCGGCGCAGGTCCGTCCGGTCTGGCGCTGGGCGGCGAGTACCGCAAGGAGAAATTCCATCAGGACTTCGAGTCGTTCGCCGGCGACATCCAGAGCCTCGGCATCGATCCGGCCGGTAGCGTCGAAGGTGATCGCAGCGTCAAGGCCGCCTATGCCGAACTCAACGTGCCGGTGCTCGACAGCCTTGAATTGTCCGCCGCTGTGCGCCACGACAAATACAGCGACTTCGGCAGCACCACCAACCCGAAATATTCGTTCCGTTATCAGCCGCTCAAAGAGCTGGTGGTGCGTGGCGCCTACAGCGAAGGTTTCCGCGCGCCTTCGCTGTATGAACTGTATTCGCCGCGCAGCATCACCTTCACCCAGGGTTTCTACAACGATCCGGTGCTGTGTACCGGCGGTGTGGTGCAACCGGGCGGTAACGGCGGGCGCGATTGCGGTCAGCAATTCCTCAACCAGATTGGCGGCAACGAGGATCTGGCCCCGGAGAAGGCGCGCAACGTCACCTTGGGCTTCGTCTACCAACCGATCAGCGATCTGTCGGTGGGTCTGGATTTCTGGTGGATTCACATCTCCAACCAGATCCAGCCGTTCCCGGAATCCACCGTGTTCGATCAGGCCGGCTCCTACCCGGACCGCTTCGTGCGCAACGCCGACGGCACGCTCAACTACATCGTTACCGGCAACGCCAACCTCGGCATCGTCGAAACCAATGGTGTCGATGTGTCGCTCGACTATCGCTTTCCGAACACGCCGTACGGTCAGTTTGGTCTCGGCCTGCAAGGCACCTATGTCGACGAGTACGACTTCCAGAGCACCATCAAAGGCCCGTTCACCGACAAGGTCGGCGACTTCCAGGGAGACGGCGTGATCGCGCGCTGGAAGCACAACCTCACCGGCAGTTGGAGCCTGGGTGCGGCGCGGGCAGCGCTGACCAACCGCTTCACCACCGGTTACAACGATTACGACCGCGAGACCCACGCAAGGGTGGCGTCGTATTCGGTGTGGGACCTGTCGGCCGGTTACACCTTCAACAAAGTGCTCGACGTTGATGCCGGGATGAAGAACGTGTTCGACCGCAACCCGCCGTTCTCCAACCAGGCCTACAACTTCCAGAGCGGCTATGACCCGCGCTACACCGACCCGCTGGGCCGGACATTGTTTGCGCGCATGACGTATCACTTCTGACCCGAGATAAAACGCATCCCTCTGTGGGAGCGAGCCTTTGTGGTGAGGGGATTTATCCCCGATGGGGTGCGAAGCGCCCCCAAGACCTGCCGACGCGGAGCATCGGAAGTACCGCATGCATTGATCTTGCGACTGCTGCGCAGCCGATCGGGGATAAATCCCCTCGCCACAAGGGCTCGCTCCCACCGGGGGTCCGGGTTCCTTCAGGGATTTCAAGGGTGACTTCATGAGTTTTTTGCGCAACATGGCTGGCCTGCTGCTGGGCAGTGCGCTGCTGTGCACTGGCACTTCGGCACTGGCCGCCGGCAGTCACGCGTTGACGGTGTACGGCGAGGCGCCGAAGTATCCGGCCGGCTTCAAGCATTTCGATTTTGTTAACCCCGACGCGCCCAAGGGCGGTTCGCTCAGCCGTGCGTCGATGGAGATCGGTCAGTACAACTACATCACGCCGTATGCCGATCAGGGCATTTCCGTGGTGCAGGTCAATGACTGGGTGTATTCGCCATTGGCGTTTCGTTCGCTGGATGAGCCCTACACGGTTTACGCTCTGGTCGCGCAGCAGATCGAGCGCGATCCGGAGGGTTTGTGGGTGCGCTTCACCCTCAACCCCAAGGCACGCTTCGCCGACGGCACGCCCATCACCGCCGAAGACGTGCGCTACACCTTCAACCTGCTGATGACCAAGGGCAGCCTGAGTTATCGCCAGCAATATGCCGACGTGCAAGACGTGCTGGTCGAAGGTCCACGGCAGGTGCGTTTCACCTTCAAGAACAACCTCAATCGCACCCTTGCACTGGATCTGGCGACGCTGCGCGTGCTGCCCGAGCACTGGTGGAAAACCCGTGACTTCGCCAACGGCGGCGGCTTCGAGCCACCGCTGGGCAGCGGGCCGTACCGGGTGAGCAAGGTCGACGCCGGGCGCAGCATCAGTTTCCAGCGTGACCCGGACTGGTGGGGCAAGGACCTGCCGGTCAGTCGCGGCATGTACAACTTCGACAGCCTGACGGTGAATTTCTACGGCGACACCGACGTCGCTCGCCAACTGCTGCAGGCCGGTGCGTTCGACTACAACCGCGAGTTTTCTTCCTCGGGTTACGTGGTTGGCTACGACAGCCCGGCCCTGCGCGACGGGCGCTTGCAAAAAGCCATTCTGGCGCCGCACAAACCCACCGCCGCCCAAGGTTTTGTGTTCAACCTGCAAAACCCGTTCTTCAAGGATCGCCGCGTGCGTCAGGCGATCAGCCTGCTCTGGGATTTCGAGTGGACCAACAAACAGATGATGCGCGGCTTCTACGTGCGTCAGAACAGCTTCTGGCCCAAAAGTGAAATGGCCGCCAGCACCCTGCCCGATGCCGAGGAATTGAAAATCCTCGAACCGTTGCGCGGCAAGGTTCCTGACGAGGTGTTCACCACGGTCTATGAAGCGCCGAAAACCGATGGCAGCGGCTACATCCGCGACAAGCAATTGCAAGCGCTGAAGCTGCTCGGCGAAGCCGGTTGGACGGCGAAAAACAATCGTCTGGTCAACGCCGCCGGCGAGCCGCTGGAATTCACCTTTCTCGATGGTCAGGGCGGCTTCGATCGCATGCTGCTGCCGTTCAAACGCACCCTCGCGCAGATCGGCATCACACTCAATCTGCGCCGCATCGATTCAGCGCAATACATCAACCGTCTCAACGCCCGCGATTACGACATGATCGTCTGCGCTTTCCCGCGCAGTGGCGATCCGATCGTCTCCCCGGGCCGCGAGTTGTACAGCCTGTATGGCTCGCAAAGTGCCACGCAAGTCGGCAGCTCGAACGCGATGGTGCTGGCCGATCCGGCGGTCGATCAATTGATTGACGGGCTGGTCCAGGCCAACAGCCGCGAAGCCATGGTGCATTACGCCCGCGCCCTCGACCGGGTGCTGCAATGGGGTTACTACATGATTCCCAACTACTACTCCAAAGGCACGCCGACGGTGTATCAGAACCGCTTCGGCATGCCCGCCGTGCAACCTTCGTATGACGAAGGTCTCAACACCTGGTGGGAAGTCTCGGCCAGGCCGCTGACGACTCAGCAGATGAGCGCTCAGCTTGCGGGAGGCCAGTGACATGCTGCGTTATCTGAGTCGCCGATTGCTGCTGATCATCCCCACGCTGTTGTGCATTCTGGTGGTGAATTTTCTTATCGTGCAAGCCGCGCCCGGCGGGCCGGTGGAACAAGCCATCGCCCGCCTGCAAGGCTTTGGCGGGCACAGCATGGGCGGTGGCGGCGAAGTCGCGGCGGTCGGCGGTGCCGGGCGCAGCAGCCGTGGGCTGGACCCGGCGCTGATCGAGGAAATCAAACACCATTACGGCTTCGACAAACCGCTGCACGAACGCCTGTGGCTGCTGCTGAAAAACTACGCGCAACTGGATCTGGGCAACAGCTTCTTTCGCGGCGCCAAGGTCACCGACCTGATCGTGCAGAAGCTGCCAGTGTCGCTGTCGCTGGGCTTGTGGGCGACGCTGATCACCTACCTGATTTCAATCCCGCTGGGCATTCGCAAGGCGATCAGGAACGGTAGCGCCTTCGATGTCTGGAGCAGCACCGCGATCATCGTCGGCTATGCGATGCCGGCGTTTCTCTTCGCCATTCTGTTGATCGTGGTGTTCGCCGGGGGCAGCTACGTCAACTGGTTTCCGGTGCAAGGACTGGTGTCGGACAACTTCGACAGCCTCAGCACATTGGGCAAGGTCGGCGACTACCTCTGGCACCTCGTACTGCCGGTCACGTCGCTGGTGATCGGCGGCTTTGCCACGCTGACGATCCTGACCAAGAACAGCTTTCTCAACGAAATCAGCCGGCAGTACGTGATCACCGCACGAGCCAAGGGCCTGACCGAGCGCCGCGTGCTGTACGGCCACGTGTTTCGCAACGCCATGCTGTTGGTGGTCGCCGGCGTGCCGTCGGCGCTGATCGAAGTGTTTTTCGCTGGCTCCCTGCTGATTGAAACCATCTTCAACCTCGACGGCCTCGGGCGCATGAGCTACGAAGCGGCGGTATCGCGCGACTATCCGGTGGTGTTCGGCGCGCTGTTTCTGTTCACCCTGTTCGGTTTGCTGATCAAGCTGATCGGCGACCTCTGCTACACCCTACTCGACCCGCGCATCGATTTCTCGGCGAGGACTGCCTGATGTTCACACTGTCGCCTCTGGGCCAGCGCCGCGTCGCGCAATTCAAGGCCAACCGCCGTGGGCGCTGGTCACTGTGGCTGTTTATCGGCCTGTGCCTGATCTGCCTCGGTGGCGAGTTGATCGCCAACGACAAGCCGCTGGTGATCCGCTACCACGACGCCTTTTACTTTCCGATCCTCAGCGATTATCTGGAGACCGATTTCGGCGGCGAGCTGCCGTTTCAGCCGGATTACGCCAGTAACTACGTACACAAGCTGATCGAGGATCAGGGCGGCTGGATGCTGTTTCCGCCGATCCCGTTCAGCTACGACACGGTCAACTACGACCTCACCGAACCGGCGCCCAGCCCGCCGTCATCGAGCAATTGGCTGGGCACCGATGATCAGGCCCGCGATGTTCTGGCGCGGGTGATTTTCGGCACGCGGATCTCGATTCTGTTCGCGCTGATCCTCACCGCCATCAGCGCGTTGATCGGCATTCTCGCCGGGGCCTTGCAGGGCTACTACGGCGGCTGGGTCGACTTGCTCGGGCAGCGCGTCCTGGAAATCTGGTCGGGGCTGCCGGTGCTGTATCTGCTGATCATTCTGTCCGGCTTCGTCTCGCCGAGTTTCTGGTGGTTGCTGGGGATCATGGCGCTGTTTTCCTGGCTGGCGCTGGTCGACTTGGTGCGCGCCGAGTTCCTCCGTGGACGCAATCTCGAATACGTCAAAGCCGCGCGAGCGCTGGGCCTGACCGACAGCGAACTGATGCGCCGGCACATTCTGCCCAACGCCATGACTTCCACCCTCACCTACCTGCCGTTCATTCTCACCGGCGCCATTGCCACCCTGACCGCGCTGGATTTCCTCGGCTTCGGCATGCCCGCCGGCACCGCATCGCTGGGTGAACTGATCGGCCAGGCCAAACGCAATCTGCAGGCACCGTGGCTGGGGCTGACGGCGTTTTTTGCCCTGGCGCTGATCCTGTCTTTGTTGGTTTTCATCGGTGAAGCGTGCCGAGATGCCTTTGATCCGAGGAGCTGACATGCAAGACCATTTAATCGAGATCCGCGACCTGCGCGTCGCCTTCGCCGGGCAGGAAGTGGTGCACGGTGTGAACCTGGATATCCGCCGTGGCGAGTGTCTGGCGCTGGTCGGTGAATCCGGCTCGGGCAAGTCGGTGACGGCGCATTCGATTCTGCGTCTGTTGCCGGGCAAGAACGTCAGCAGCAGCGGCGCGATTCGCTACAACGGCGTGGATTTGCTGCACGCCAGCGAACAGCAGATGCGTGGTCTGCGCGGCAATCGCATTGCGATGATTTTCCAGGAGCCGATGACCTCGCTGAACCCGCTGCACACGGTGGAAAAACAGATCAGCGAAGTGCTGGAAATCCACAAGGGCCTCAAGGGCCGCGCCGCCCGCGCGCGGACCCTGGAGCTGCTCGAGCTGGTGGGTATTCGCCAGCCGTTGCAGCGACTCAAAGCCTATCCGCATCAGCTTTCCGGCGGTCAGCGGCAACGGGTGATGATCGCCATGGCGCTGGCCAACGAGCCGGAACTGTTGATTGCCGATGAGCCGACCACGGCGCTGGACGTAACCGTACAGCAGAAGATTCTTGAGCTGCTGATCGAGTTGCAGCAACGCCTCGGCATGTCGCTGTTGCTGATCAGCCACGACCTCAATCTGGTGCGCCGGATCGCTCAGCGCGTGTGCGTTATGCGTCAAGGCGAGATCGTTGAACAGGCCGATTGCGAGACGCTGTTCCAAGCGCCGCAACATCCTTACAGCCGCTTGTTGATCGAGGCTGAACCGAGCGGCGCGCCAGTGCCCAGTGAGTACGAGCACAACCTGCTGGAAGTGGATGATTTGAAGGTGTGGTTTCCCCTGCCGAAAAAACTCTTCAGCCGCCAGCAGGATTACATCAAAGCGGTGGACGGGGTCAGTTTCACCCTGCAACGCGGCAAGACGTTGGGCATCGTCGGCGAGTCGGGTTCGGGCAAGTCGACGCTGGGTCAGGCGATCCTGCGACTGGTCGAATCAGAGGGCAATATCCGTTTCGGCAACAAGCAGTTGAGCCTGCTCAATCAGCGCCTGATGCGCCCGTTGCGCCGGCAGATTCAGGTGGTGTTTCAGGACCCGTTCGGCAGCCTCAGCCCGCGCATGTCGGTGCAGCAGATCATCGCCGAAGGCTTGCTGACCCACGGCATCGGCAGCGAGGCCGAGCGCGAGGCAGCGGTGATTCGCGTGCTCGAGGAGGTCGGCCTCGATCCGCAGAGCCGCCATCGTTACCCCCACGAGTTTTCCGGCGGCCAGCGCCAGCGCATCTCCATCGCCCGCGCACTGGTGCTGGAACCGGCGCTGATCCTGCTCGACGAACCGACGTCGGCGCTGGATCGCACGGTGCAGAAGCAAGTGGTGGAATTGTTGCGCCAGTTGCAGATCAGGCATGGGCTGACCTATCTGTTCATCAGCCATGACCTGGCGGTGGTGCATGCGCTGGCGCATGACTTGATGGTGATCAAGGATGGCAAGGTGATTGAACAAGGCTCGTCGCGGGAGATTTTCGCTGCGCCGAAACATCCGTATACCCAAGAGTTACTGAAAGCCTCGGGCCTCAAGCCTTATAGAGAGCCTTGTGGGAGCGAGCCTGCTCGCGAATGCGGTGCGTCAGTCACATAAGAGCTGACTGAACCGACGCTTTCGTCGGAACGCCGCCCGGAGTAGGCTCGCTCCCACAGGTTTGATCGGTGGTGTTTGAAATTTATTTTTCCGGCACTGCATCCAATCGCCTCCGCCACGGGTAGTCCCTGTAACAGCCCACTCTGGTGCTGTCAGCGCCCTACCCTTTTCGGAGAATCATCGGATGAACATCACCCAGCTGATTGGCTTCACCGGTTTGCTCGCTTTCACCGCGACCACCTTCGCCCAGAGCAGTTATCCCGACGCGATCAAGGTGCCGGACGGGCACAAGATTGCCCTGGAGACCACCGGGGTTGGCGAGATCACCTACGAATGCCGCGACAAACCCAATATGGCCGGGCAGACCGAGTGGACCTTTGTCGGCCCGAAAGCGGTGCTCAATGATCGCAGCGGCAAACAGGTCGGCACCTATTTCGGCCCGCCAGCGACGTGGCAAGCCAAGGACGGTTCGAAAGTCACCGGCACGCAATTGGCCGTGGCACCGTCGAGCCCGGGCAACCTGCCCTATCAACTGGTCAAGGCCAACCCGGCCGAGGGCAAAGGCGCGATGACCGGGGTCAGCTATATCCAGCGTGTCGCGCTCAAGGGCGGCGTCGCGCCGGGCAGTGAGTGCACCATGGCGAACAAGGGCAAGCAGGAAGTGGTGAAGTATCAGGCGGATTATATTTTCTGGGCGGCGAACTGATATTCGGAAGCAGTGCACAATCCTGTGGGAGCGAGCCTGCTCGCGAAGACGGAGTGTCAGTCGCCTTATTACTTTCTGACCCACCGCATTCGCGAGCAGGCTCGCTCCCACAGGGAACAATGCGTCTGGATGTTTGGGAAATGTGAGCTAGATTGCACCCCATGCCTTTAGCCGAATCCGTTTTCGATTACGAAGCCCGCCTCGCTGCCTGTGCCCGGGGCGAGCGTTTGGCTTTGCGCGATTTGTATGTGCAGGAAGGCCCGCGCCTGCTCGGCGTGGCCAAGCGGCTGGTGCGCGATACGGCGCTGGCAGAGGACATTGTGCATGAGGCGTTCATCAAGATCTGGCACGGCGCGGCCGGGTTCGATCCGGCGCGCGGTTCGGCGCGGGGCTGGATGTTCAGCGTGACCCGGCACCTTGCCTTGAATCAGTTGCGCAAGCAAAGTCGGGAAACGCCGTTCAGTGAAGAACATGAGGCAGCGGCGCCTGATGAGGCGGTCGATGTTCACTCGGCGCGCATTCATCGCTGCCTCGAGCAACTGGAACCGCAGCGCCGCAGCTGCATCCTCCACGCCTACGTCGACGGTTACAGCCACGCGCAGATTTCCGCACGCCTCGACACGCCGCTGGGCACGGTCAAAGCGTGGATCAAGCGCAGCCTCAATGCTTTGCGGGAGTGCATGGGATGACCGGCGAATCAGCGCAGGAACGGGATGAACTGGCCGGCGAATACGTGCTTGGCACCTTGTCGTTCGAGCAGCGCATCGAGGTGCAACGGCGCCTGCCGAACGATCCTGAGTTGCGGGCGGCAGTCGACGCATGGGAGCGACGTCTGCTGGAGCTGACCGATCTGGCCGAACCTCAGCAACCCTCGGCGCAGTTATGGCCTCGTATCGAACGCAGTCTCGAACGGCTGACGGTGAAGAAACCGCTAACCTCGTGGTGGAATCTGCTGCCGCTGTGGCGCGGCTTGAGCGCGGCCGGGCTGGCGGCGACATTGATCCTCGGCACGATGCTGCTGACGCAGACTGCGCCGAAACCGAGTTATCTGGTGGTGCTGGTGGCGCCGCAGGACAAGGCGCCGGGATGGGTGATTCAGGCGAGCAATGCGCGGGAGATCCAGTTGATTCCGCTAGGGGTGGTCGAGGTGCCGGCGGACAAGGCGCTGGAGTTCTGGACCAAGGCTGACGGCTGGTCGGGGCCGGTGTCGTTGGGCTTGGTCAAGCCGGGGCAGGCGTTGTCGGTGCCGCTGGACAAACTGCCGCCGTTGCAACCGAACCAGCTGTTTGAGCTGACGCTGGAAGGCGCCAATGGCTCGCCGATTGGCAAGCCGACCGGGCCGATTCAGGCGATCGGGCGTGCGGTGAAGGTGCTCTGAGGCTCTGCTACGCGGTTGTCCGCAACCATCATCGACGTCGATGTTCACCATCACGGTAATGAAGTTCTCATAAAAAATTCCGGGCGTAACATCAGCTCCATACCAACCAACAACACCCCGGAGCACACCATCATGAAACGCCAGACTCTTCTCAGCATCGCTTTCTCGGTTTTCGCAGTTAACGCTTTCGCCGCCACCCCGGCGCACACCCTGATCGCCGAAGGCGGTTCGGACAAGCTGATCGAAAGCCGTCTGGCTGAAGGCGGCTCGGATCGTCTGATCGAACGCCGTGTTGCTGAAGGTGGTTCGGATCGTCTGATCGAACGCCGTGTTGCTGAAGGTGGTTCGGATCGTCTGATCGAACGCCGTGTTGCCGAAGGTGGTTCTGATCGTCTGATCGAACGCCGTGTTGCCGAAGGTGGCTCGGATCGTCTGATCGAACGCCGCGTTGCTGAAGGTGGTTCGGATCGTCTGATCGAGCGCCGTGTTGCCGAAGGTGGTTCTGATCGTCTGATCGAACGCCGTGTTGCCTGATGCATGACTGCAAGCGCAACACCGCAGAGAAACCCGGCTCCCGCAGCCGGGTTTTTTATGTCTGCGTGTTTTATCCGGCCTTGGCCATGCAGCGCTTGTAGCGCTCGTCCACGCGCTTGGCGAACCAGGCTGTGGTGAGTTTGCGGGTGATCTTCGGACTTTGCAGCACAATTCCCGGCAATACCGCACGCGGTAACGCCTTGCCTTCGGCCCGCTCCGCCAGTTCGAACACGCGCTGATAGAGTTTGGTCTCTTCGAATTCCAGGGTTTTGCCTTTCTCCAATTGATCGCGAATCGTCGGGTTGCGCATGCCCAGCGACTTGCCGAGGGTGCGCACCGCCAGTTCGGTACTGCCGGGCATGATCGAGTCGTAGCGAATCAGGTCGCCGTCCAGGGTCAGCGGGATGCCGGAAGCGCGGCTGACCGCATTCTGAAACGCGGCATTGCGGCTGGCGTACCAGCCGGCGTTGAAATCGGCGAAACGATACAACGGCTCACGGTAACTCACCGGATAACCGAGCAAATGGGCGATGCCGAAATACATGCCGCCGCGCCTGCTGAACACTTCACGACGAATCGTGCCGTCCACCGGGTACGGGTAATCCTTGGCGTGCTCCTCGGCGAATTCGATGCTGACCTGCATCGGCCCGCCGGTGTGCACCGGGTTGAACCCGCCGAACAACGTGCGACCCATCGGCACCATGCCAATGAAATCGTCGAAAATCGCGCTCAGCTCTTTTTCACTACGCGCAGCGTTCAGGCGTTCGCTGTAGCTCTTGCCGTTGGGCGAGCGCACTTGCAGAGCGCCGCTGACCAGCAGGCTGGGGATGTGCACCTTGGCGGCGCGGCGGTCGATTTCGTCGCGGGCGATCTTGCCCAGGCCGGGCACTGTAGGGTCGGCCTGGAAAGTCGATTCCTGCTCGGCCACGGCCAGTACCGAACACAGATTCTGCGTGGTGGTGTTGATGCCCTGTGCGGCGAACGCGGCGTAGATGTCCGTGGCCCAGCCCTGACGGTCGGCAGTTTTCGCCGGCAACAGCCGAACGATTTCCGCCTTCACTTCAGCCGGCGGACGCGGCGCCGGTTCGTTGCTGCGCTGGCTGGCGCAACCGGCGAGCAGCAGCAAAGCGCCGAGAGTAATGAGTAATCGCATGTTGCTCCATCCAATCAAATTAGCCACAACACCATACACAACCCCCGTAGGAGCTGCCGCAGGCTGCGATCTTTTGATCTTGCTTATTGCAGATCAGATCAAGATCAAGATCAAAAGATCGCAGCCTTCGGCAGCTCCTACGGATGACAAACTGATTGCAAAACGTTACTGCGAAACCCTATCATTCGCGCCTGGAGTCGCATTAGCGCAAGGAGTTCCGCGCCGCCCTTATTTTTTCTTTGGCCGTTCGCCTCCAGGTATCCGACATGCCCGCTTCTGCTCGACTCGGCGCTCCGTTCCGCCCGACTTTGCTTGCTCTGCTGTGCTCCCTGACCGTCACCGCCCACGCCGCTGAAGACAACAGCAAAGCGCTGGTGCTCGACGACGTCAACGTCAATGCCCAGGCCCCGACACCCAACGCCCTGCCCCCGGTCTACTCTGGCGGTCAGGTCGCGCGCGGCGGCCAGTTGGGCGTGCTCGGCAATCAGGACATGATGGACGTGCCGTTCAGCGCAGCGTCCTACACCGAGCAATTGATCCAGGATCAGCAGGCGGAAAACGTCGCCGACGTGCTGCTCAACGATTCTTCCGTGCGCCAGGCCTCGGGCTTCTCCAACCAGGCGCAGGTCTTCATGATTCGCGGCCTGCCGCTCAATGGCGATGATATTTCCTATAACGGCCTGTACGGCGTATTGCCCCGGCAGATCATTTCCACCGATGCGCTGGAGCGCGTGGAAGTGTTCAAAGGCCCCAACGCTTTCATCAACGGCGTGACCCCGACCGGTTCCGGCATCGGCGGCGGCGTCAACCTGCAACCCAAGCGCGCCGGCGACGTGCCGCTGCGCCGTTACACCACCGACATCAACAGCGAAGGTCGCATCGGTCACCACTTCGACATCGGCCAGCGTTTCGGTGAAGACAACCGCTTCGGCGCGCGGGTCAACCTGTCGCAGCGCGAAGGCGACACCGGCATCGATCACGAGAACCAGCGCTCGAAACTGTTCGCCATCGGCCTGGATTATCGCGGCGATGCGCTGCGGGTTTCCGGTGACTTTGCCTATCAGAAGGAACGCGTCAACGGTGGCCGCAGCTCGGTCAACCTCGGCACCGCCACGCACATCCCGGACGCGCCATCGGCGGACACCAACTACGCGCCGAAATGGGGTTACACCGACATCGAAGACACCTTCGGCATGCTCCGCGCCGAATACGACCTCAACGACAACTGGACCGCCTACGCCGCCGGTGGCGCCAAGCACACCCGTGAAGTCGGCCGGTACAACTCGACCACGCTGGTCGGCAACAGCGGCGCGTCGTTCACCACTGGCTCGTTCGTCCCGCATGATGAGGACAACACCAGCGTCATGGCCGGTCTCAACGGCAAGTTCAACACCGGCCCGGTCAGCCACAAGCTGAATTTCGGCCTGACCGGGATCTGGGCCGAGCAGCGCAGTGCTTATGACTTCGACCTGACCCGCTACTCGAACAATATTTACCATCCGATCACTCCTCCGGCACCGGTCGGCAATTTCTCTGGCGGCGATCTCAACGATCCGGGCATCGTCGGCAAGACCTTCAACCGCAGCGTGGCAATTTCCGACACCCTCGGTTTCTTCGATGATCGCCTGCTGGTCACCGCCGGTCTGCGTCGCCAGCAACTGGTGGTGCAGGGTTACAGCTACGCCAGCTACGGCAGCGGCCCGCGCTCGTCGAGCTACGACGAGTCGATCACCACGCCGGTGTACGGCATCGTGTTCAAGCCGTGGGAGCATGTGTCGTTCTACGCCAACCACATCGAAGGCCTGGCCCAGGGGCCGACTTCGCCGACCAGCTCTGGCGGTTTCCGCGTCACCAACGGCAACGAAGTCTACGCGCCGAAACGCTCCAAGCAGACCGAACTGGGCGTGAAAGTCGACATGGGCACTTACGGTGCGAGCCTCGGTGTTTACCGCATCGAACAGCCAAGCGACGGCTACTGCGAAATCAACAGCGCCACCACCTGCACCTACGTGCGCGAAGGCGAGCAGATCAACAAAGGCGTGGAGATGAACGTGTTCGGCGAGCCGATCGACGGCCTGCGCCTGATCAGCGGCCTGACCCTGATGGATACCGAACTGAAAAACACCCTCAACGGCGCCAACGACGGTAACCATGCCATCGGCGTGCCGACCTTCCAGTTCAACGCTGGCGTGGATTGGGACGTGCCGGGCCTGCAAGGTGTTGCGCTGAATGCGCGGATGCTGCGCACCGGCGGGCAATACGCCGACGCAGCGAACAACCTCAGCCTGCCGACGTGGAACCGCTTCGACGCGGGCGCGCGCTATGCGTTCAAGGTGTCAGAGAAGGACGTGACGCTGCGGTTCGGCGTCGAGAACGTGGCGAACAAGAAGTACTGGGAATCGGCTCAGGGCGGCTACCTGACCCAGGGCGAACCGCGAGTGGCGAAGTTGTCGGGGACGATCGACTTCTAAGCGCCGGAAAGATCAAAAGCCCCTCACCCTAACCCTCTCCCAGAGGGAGAGGGGACTGATCGGGTTGCTTCGACAATTGAAGCCGACCTGATATTCCGAGTCGAACTCAAATCTTGAAAAGCTTGAAGATCGGCTCCCTTTCCCCCTCGCCCCCTTGGGGGAGAGGGCTGGGGTGAGGGGGATCGATTCGGGCAACACCGAACATCTTCAGCCGAACACCGAACAGCCCCACTCGCCTGACTACCACGCAGCCTTACTCCGTCTGGCCGACCACACTGGCCACCCTCTCCCGCTGATCCATACTTGCTGCACAGCCACAAGAGGACAGCCCCATGAATCGCAGCGACGTGCTGATCATCGGCGCCGGCCCGACCGGTCTGGTCCTGGCGCTGTGGCTGAGCAAACTCGGCGTGCGCGTGCGCATCATCGACAGGACCTCGGCCCCCGGTACCACTTCCCGTGCTCTGGCGGTGCAGGCACGCACCCTCGAGCTGTATCGCCAACTCGACCTGGCCGACACCATCGTGCGTCGCGGCCATCAGGTCGCGGCGGCAAATTTCTGGGTTCACGGCAAACCGGTCGCGCAACTGCCGCTCAAGCGCATCGGCGAAGGCCTGACACCCTATGCCTTCGTCGAGATCTTCCCGCAGGACGAGCACGAACGGTTGCTACTCGAGCGCCTCGAAGACTACGGCGTCAGCGTCGAGCGCAATACCGCGCTGGACAGCTTCACGGACACCGGCGACACCATCACCGCCCATCTGCGCTTGCCCGATGGCCAGCAGGAAGTCTGTCAGGCCTGCTATCTGGCCGGTTGCGACGGCGCCCGTTCGGTGGTGCGCAAAGCCCTCGACACCGACTTCCCCGGCGGCACCTATCAGCAGATTTTCTACGTCGCCGATGTCACGGCCAGCGGCCCGGCACTGAATGGCGAGCTGCATCTGGATCTGGATGAAGCGGACTTTCTCGCGGTGTTCCCACTGGCCGGCGAAGGCCGTGCGCGGCTGATCGGCACGGTGCGTGACGAACGCGCCGAGCGTGCCGAAACCCTGCAATTTGTCGACGTCAGCAGCCGCGCCATCGAGCAGCTGAAAGTGCACATCGAAGACGTACACTGGTTCTCCACCTACCGCGTGCATCACCGCGTGGCCGAGCACTTTCGCAACGGCCGGGCGTTTCTGCTCGGCGATGCCGCCCATGTACACAGTCCGGCCGGTGGCCAGGGCATGAACACGGGCATTGGCGATGCAATCAATCTGGCGTGGAAACTCGCTGCCGTGCTCAGTGGTGGCGCCGAGCCGAGGCTGCTCGACACCTACGAATCCGAGCGCATCGCCTTCGCTCGCCGACTGGTCTCCACCACCGACAAGGTCTTCAGTTTCGTCACCGCGCAGGGTCGCATGGCCGATCTGCTACGGATGCGCGTGGCGCCGTTTCTGCTTCCGAAAGTGGCCGGGTTCGAAGCGAGCCGCGAATTCCTGTTTCGCACGGTCTCGCAAGTCACCCTCAACTATCGCGGCATGCCACTGAGCCAGGGTGAAGCCGGCCACGTGCACGGCGGCGACCGCTTGCCGTGGGCGCATGATGGCGAAGGGGATAATTTCGAACCGCTACGGCAGCCATGCTGGCAGGTGCATGTCTACGGCGACACCAGCGACGAGATGATCGCCTGGTGCGCTGAACATCACTTGCCGCTGCACCTCTTCGACTGGCGCCCGGCGTTTGAGACGGCGGGTTTGGGGCGCAACGGATTTTATCTGTTGCGGCCGGATACCTATGTGGCGATTGCCGATAGCAGCGCCGATCCGAAGGTGATCGAACGCTACTTCCGCGATCACGGCATTCGGCCGTTCTTCAACTGACACACCAAAAATTAAAATGTGGGAGCGAGCCTGCTCGCGAAGGCGGTATCTCGGCCAACATGGATGTCGGCTGACATATCGCTTTCGCGAGCAGGCTCGCTCCCACAGGAGGACAAGGTGTTGCTTAGATCCCGGCGAGCGCCAGATCCATCGCAAAGTAAGTGAAGATCAGATCCGCCCCGGCACGCTTGATTGCGCCAAGACTTTCGCGCACCACGCGCTCTTCGTCGATCGCGCCGGCCTGGGCGCCGAACTTGATCATCGCGTACTCGCCGCTGACCTGATACGCCGCTAGTGGCAGGGTCGAGGCCTGGCGGATGTCGCGGATGATGTCGAGGTAGGCGCCGGCCGGTTTGACCATCAGCGCATCGGCACCTTCCTGTTCATCGAGCAGCGATTCGCGCAGGGCTTCGCGGCGGTTCATCGGGTTCATCTGATAGCTTTTGCGATCGCCCTTGAGCGCGCTGCCGCCAGCCTCGCGGAACGGACCGTACAGCGCCGAGGCGAATTTGGTCGAGTAGGCCATGATCGGAATCTGGGTGAAGCCGGCGGCGTCGAGCGCCTGACGAATCGCGCGTACCTGTCCATCCATTGCTGCCGACGGTGCAATCACGTCAGCCCCAGCGCGGGCGGCGGCCACGGCTTGTTTGCCGAGGTTGATCAGGGTCTGGTCGTTGTCGACTTCGTGGTTGTGCATGACACCGCAATGGCCGTGATCGGTGTATTCGCAAAAACAGGTGTCGGACATCACGATCATTTCCGGCACGGCGTCCTTGGCAATGCGCGACATGCGCGACACCAGCCCGTCTTCGCGCCAGGTGTCGCTGCCGTTGGCATCGAGATGATGGGACACGCCAAAAGTCATCACCGACTTGATGCCGGCACGGGCATAGCGCTCGATTTCGCTGGCCAGTTTGCGCTCGGGAATGCGCTGCACGCCGGGCATGCTGGTGATCGGCACGAAGTCGTCGATCTCTTCCTCGACGAAGATCGGCAGGACCAGATCGTTCAGGCTGAACTCGGTTTCCTGGAACAGACTGCGCAGGCTCGCATTGCGGCGCAGACGGCGGGGACGTGCTTCGGGGAACTGACTGGACATGGGGCCTTTCCTGAAAACAGCGGATGAGACGAAAGTCGTAGGGGGCGAAGCTTATGCCTTGCGGCGGGTGCGGGACAAACCTGGATCAATCAAGAGAGCGTTACCGGGCTTGTAATAATCCTGCTGCTGATCGCGCATTTCCCCCCTGTGGGAGCGAGCCTGCTCGCGAATGCGCTGGGTCAGAAACGAAAATGGTGTCTGATACGACGCTTTCGCGAGCAGGCTCGCTCCCACAGTGGCGACTGTATTGGGTCAGGACGGGATGGTCAGCCCACGAATAACCGCCGGGCGCGCGAGAAACCGCTCCAGTACCCGTGTGACATTGGGGAAACTCTGAATCCCGACCAGATCCCCGGCCTCATAGAAACCAAGCAGATTGCGCACCCACGGGAACGTAGCGATGTCGGCGATGGTGTAGCGCTCACCCATGATCCAGTCGCGGCCTTCGAGGCGAGTGTTGAGCACGTTCAGCAGGCGTTTGCTCTCTTCGACATAACGATCACGCGGACGCTTGTCCTCGTAATCCTTGCCGGCGAATTTATTGAAGAAACCGAGCTGGCCGAACATCGGGCCGACGCCGCCCATCTGCCACATCAGCCACTGAATGGTCTCGTAGCGCAGCGCGCCTTCCTGAGCGAGCAACTGGCCGCTTTTGTCGGCCAGATAAATCAGGATCGCGCCGGATTCGAACAACGGCAGCGGCTTGTCTTCAGGGCCATGCGGGTCGAGGATCGCCGGGATCTTGTTGTTCGGGTTCAGCGAGAGAAACTCTGCCGAAGTCTGGTCGTTGGTGTCGAAACCGACGCGGTGCGGCTCGTACGGCAGGCCGATCTCTTCGAGCATGATCGACACTTTGACGCCGTTGGGGGTCGGCAGGGAGTAGAGCTGAATCCAGTCCGGGTACTGCGCCGGCCATTTCTGAGTAATCGGGAATGCAGACAGATCGGTCATTGGAAGCATCCAGTCACAAATTGAAAACCGATCATAAAGTAGGCCTGCCGCCGCGCCTACACGAACCGTAACATCCTGTCGCTATCCTGCCCGCATGCCCGCAAAGGTTGCCGCTAGAGTGCTGCGCACTGGCCTGGAACGAACCAAACGGCGTTACAGGACTCAGAGTTATGCCTTTCTCGCAGAGGAAGCTGTTCACGACAGGGAAACACCCGGTGCTGGGAGCCCGCGGTGCCAAGGTTTGTCAGCCTTAACCGATTTTGCTGAAGAACCCTCGAATTGATGACGAACCTGATGAGTTTCGCCAAACGCTTCAAACATCGCGCGTACGTGGCCCTGCCCTCCCTGCTGGCAGTCAGCGCGCTGTTTCTGTCCCTCGAATCCAGCGAAAGCCGCGCACAACCGGCGGATGGCACGCAGACGCTGGTGTTCCTGCGCCACGCGGAAAAGCCCGAAGGCGGCCTCGGCCAGCTCAACTGCCAGGGCCTGAACCGCGCCATCGACCTGTCGACCCTGCTGCCGGAAAAATTCGGCAAGGCCGACTACGTGTTCGCTGCCAACCCGACGCGCAACGTCGAGGAAGGCGAGCTGGACAATTCCTACAGCTACATTCGTCCGCTGATGACCATCAGCCCGGCCGCGATCAAGCTCGGCCTGCCGGTGAACATCGAGTTCTCCGCCAACGACACCAGCGATCTGGCCCGCGAACTGCTGGACGAGAAGTACCACAACTCGACGATCTACACCGCCTGGTCTCACGGCTACCTACCGGATCTGATCAACAAGGTCGCCGGCAACGCAGTGGGCGAGCGACAGAAGATCACCGATGACTGGGCCGGCGATGACTTCGATTCGCTGTATGTGCTGACCCTGAAGTGGCACAACGGCAAGGCCAGTTTGCAGAGCCATATCTACAAACAGGGGCTGGATAACGGCAAGGACACCTGCCCGACCTGAGTTTTGTAGCGCCTGATATTGCGTCTTCGCGAGCAGGCTCGCTCCCACAGGGGAACGCATTTCAACTGTGGGAGCGAGCCTGCTCGCGAAGAGGCCAGTCGCTTGCGCCTCAAGCCTTCTGGCTCACCCGCCCACGCAAATACTCGATCACCGCCTGACGCTCTCCGGCAAACTCGATCCGCCCGCCCTTCTTCTCGCGCTGGAACACATACATCGGGTCGTAATACTCACGCAGCAAACCCTCGATCCAGCCGCGATGCAGATCCACCGCGCCGCTGCGGCCCTGCTCGGCCAGCGCCTGCTCCATCAACACCAGCATCCGCGAATGGCGCTCACCGCCGAGGCGTTTCTGTACGTTGTTGAGGCTTTCCAGCAGACGTTCGGAAAACAAGGCAAAACCGTTTTCGCCGTGCAGCGAAGCAAACTCCGCCGACAGATCGATGACGTAATCACGCAGGATCCGTTCGACGCGATCCTCGAAACGATCTTCCAGCCAGACCATCGGGTACTGCTGCATGCCCTGATACAGCGGCAGCGGCAAGGCACAACTGCCGACCACACGGCTCTCGTCTTCGAGCACAAACTGCTCGATCCCGGCATCGCGCTTCTTCAGGAAGTCGATGGCCAGGCGATTCTCGAAATCGATGTTCGACGGCTGCCCGGTGGCACGTTTGCCGAAACTGGAGCCGCGATGGTTGGCGTGGCCTTCTAGATCCACACCGTTGCGCAACTGCACCAGCACTTCGGTCTTGCCGGTGCCGGTCATGCCGCCGAGCAAAACAAAATCACACTGCGCGATGGCCTGCTCAAGGGTGTCGATCAAAAAACTGCGCATCGCCTTGTAGCCGCCGCCGACGCGCGGATAGTCGATGCCCGCCTCGTCGCGCAACCACTGCTGGGTGATCTGCGAGCGCAAGCCACCACGGAAACAATACAAATAACCATCGGGATGAGCCCGGGCGAAGTCGGCCCAGGCCTGGATGCGCTCGGCCTTGACCGAGCCGGACACCAGTTGGTGGCCCAGCTCGATCGCCGCCTGTTGGCCATGCTGCTTGTAGCAGGTACCGATCTTCTGCCGTTCCAGATCATTCATCAGCGGCAGATTAACCACGCCGGGGAACGCGCCTTTGTGAAACTCGACCGGCGCGCGGGCATCCATCATCGGCCGGTCGTTGAGGAAAATGTCGCGGTAGTCGGTGCAGTCGCGGAGCATCAAATCACCTCGACCGCGTTCGTCTGTCGCTCAACCAGTTCGCCGATCGGCGCAAGGTTCAGGCCCAGTTCGGCGGCAACGCCGAGGAACTCGTCATTGCCTTCAGGCGTGACCGCAATCAGCAGACCGCCGCTGGTCTGCGGATCGCACAGCACGCGTTTGTGCAACTCCTGCACGCGGCCAACCTTGCTCGAATAGCTGTCGAAGTTGCGCAGCGTACCGCCCGGCACGCAGCCCTGATCGAGGTAGTACTCGACGCTGTCCAGACGCGGCACGCGGTCGTAGGCGATGCGCGCGGTCAACTGGCTGCCGTCGGCCATTTCCACCAGATGCCCGAGCAGGCCGAAACCGGTGACATCGGTCATCGCGGTGACGCCGGCGAGTTTGCCGAAACGGCTGCCGGGCTTGTTCAGGGTGCACATCCAGTCGCGGGCGACACCGACGTCGGCGGCGCGCAACTTGCCCTTCTTTTCCGCAGTGGTGAGGATGCCGATGCCCAACGGTTTGGTCAGGTACAACAGGCAACCGGCGGTAGCGGTGTCGTTGCGTTTCATGTGGCGCTTTTCCACAAGCCCGGTGACGGCGAGGCCGAAGATCGGCTCCGGCGCATCGATCGAATGCCCCCCCGCCAACGGGATGCCCGCCGCGTCACACACCGAGCGACCACCACGAATCACTTCCCGCGCCACTTCCGGCGCCAGCACATTCACCGGCCAGCCGAGAATCGCGATCGCCATCAACGGATCGCCGCCCATCGCGTAGATGTCGCTGATCGCGTTGGTTGCGGCGATGCGGCCGAAGTCGAACGGGTCATCGACAATCGGCATGAAAAAATCGGTGGTCGACACCACCCCGCGCTCGGCATCGATCGCATACACCGCCGCGTCATCACGCGATGCGTTGCCGACCCAGAGTTTTGGATCGAGGTTCTGTGCGCCGCTACCGGCGAGGATCACTTCCAGCACCTGTGGGGAAATCTTGCAGCCACAACCGGCGCCATGGCTGTATTGGGTCAGACGAATCGGCTCGCTCATGGGAGAGTCTCTGGCAATGAATGGGGCGGATTCTAGCAGAGCGCGAGCGCGCAGAATTTTGTCCTGACCGAGCGGCCCCCTTCGCGAGCAGGCTCGCTCCCGCATTTGTAGCGTGGTCTCCTGTGGGAGCGAGCCCGCTCGCGAAAGCAATCGAACCTGCCTGCACCGTCCAGTCAGCCCCGCCTGCAAACCTCAGCGAAAATCTGCGTAATCGGCCGATGCGGCTGGCGCTTGTGCATCCGCCGCACTTGTTCACTCAGTCGCAACAACTCTTCGCTGGGCTTGGCCCATTGCTCTTCGGGCAGCGGCTCGGACCATTCGCGCATGACTTCCGGCAGCGCCTGCTTGCCGATTCTTTCCAGACGTCGCACTTCCCATTCGACCAGGCGATTGGGAAGCGTCCATAAAGTCATGACGTGATACAGGTACCAAAAGAACCCCGACAACCGCGAGCGGCGGCCTTCACGAATCTGCTGGTGCATCCGCGCGCGGGCGTTACGGAAAGTGTGCAGGCCTTCGTGAGGCGGGTCGTCCGGGCCTTGCAGGTCTTGCAGGTCTTGAATCGATTTGAGGTCGTTGACTTCGTACTCCATGTAACCGCGAATCGCTTCCCAATGACTGATCGCGAGCTCCAGGCCGGCGCATTGGAATTCGAGGCTGGTGAGGGTTTCGCCTTGGTGAAACCCGATGCCCATGCCGTATTGGCGGTGGATGCCGAACTGGGTGGCGCCCTTGGCTTCGATGATCCACGCGCTGAGCGATTCCCATGGAACGAAGACTGGTTCGGAGGCCCCTTCGGGCATGAAGCAGACTTCGCGGCGTTGGCGGTTGAAGCGGGTTGGAATGAGGGAGAGGCGTTTTTTGTGGACGTGGTGCCAGACGCCGAGGCCGATGAACAGCGTAAAAGGCCCGGTAAATACAGTGTTCTCGCAAGCCTCTTCGAAGATGGCAAGCATTGACGCCCAAATAGCTTCTTGACCAAAGCCGAAAATAATCCCCAAAAACCCAGTAATAACTGGGAATAAAAAAAGCACCGAGAACGACGTAGCAAATGGCCCTCCCAACGTCATTTGCCACATGAAAACTTGCGGCTGGCCTAATCCGAAGTCCATGTAAACATCATTGAGCTCACCGATATGTGGGCCATAAGGGGGCATCGGTGTGGGCAGTGGCAACGGTGCGAGATAGGTAGTTTTTCCGCTTGGGAACGGCTCTACATCACCCGCTCTTCTAATCACCTCACATTGCGCATCAACAAGAGGCTCATTGTGATTATTCAGCATGGTCAGCCCATTCGAGGTATTGAGTTTCTACCAGCAGTACCATCGGGTTTTGCTTGACCGACCCGGTAGCAACAACTGAGAAATGGCCGCCACCCCGAGGGTCTCCCACCTCGGCCAAGATCAACCGAAACATCCGCATCCAATGCGATCCCCTGTGGGAGCGAGCCTGCTCGCGAAGGCGCTCAGACAGGCAAAAAACCTCCCACCCTCTGGCCACAAAACTGCTCAACATCAGCACTCAGCCCGCCTGCAAACCTCAGCGAAAATCTGCGTAATCGGCCGATGCGGCTGGCGCTTGTGCATCCGCCGCACTTGTTCACTCAGTCGCAACAGCTCTTCACTGGGCTTGGCCCATTGCTCTTCGGGCAGCGGCTCGGACCATGCACGCATGACTTCCGGCAGCGCCTGCTTGCCGATTCTTTCCAGACGGCGCACTTCCCATTCGACCAGGCGATTGGGAAGCGTCCATAAAGTCATGACGTGATACAGGTACCAAAAGAACCCCGACAACCGCGAGCGGCGGCCTTCACGAATCTGCTGGTGCATCCGCGCGCGGGCGTTACGGAAAGTGTGCAGGCCTTCGTGAGGCGGGTCGTCCGGGCCTTGCAGGTCTTGCAGGTCCTGAATCGATTTGAGGTCGTTGACTTCGTACTCCATGTAACCGCGAATCGCTTCCCAATGGCTGATCGCGAGCTCCAGGTCGGCGCATTGGAATTCGAGGCTGGTGAGGGTTTCGCCGTGGTGAAAACCGATGCCCATGCCGTATTGGCGGTGGATGCCAAACTGGGTGGCGCCCTTGGCTTCGATGATCCACGCGGAGAGCGATTCCCATGGGATGAAGACTGGTTCGGTGGCGCCCTCGGGCATGAAGCAGACTTCGCGGCGTTGACGGTTGAAGCGGGTTGGGATGAGGGAGAGACGTTTTTTGTGGACGTGGTGCCAGACGCCCAGGCCGATCAGTAGAATCAAAGGCTCGGTCAGTAAAGCGCTTTCATATCCTGCTTGGAATATACCCACTATTGATTCCCAAATGAGTGTTGGACCATAGCCGAATACGACACCCAGCATTCCCGTAATCAAGGGGAATATGAAAATGACCATAACCGCTAAACTAACCGGCCCCCCCAACGTCATTTGCCACATAAAAATTTGCGGCTGGCCTAATCCGAAGTCCATGTAAACATCATTGAGCTCACCGATATGCGGGCCATAAGGTGGCATTGGTGTGGGCAATGGCAACGGTGCGAGATAGGTGATCTTTCCGCTTGGAAAGGGCTCTACATTGCCCGCTTTTCTGACCACCTCACATTGCGCATCAACTACAGGCTCATTGTGATTATTCGGCATGGTCGGCCCATTCGAGGTATTGAGTTTCTACCAGCAAAACCGGAGGGTTATCTTTAACCGAGCCGGGAGTTACTACAGCAAAATGACCGCTATCCCGAGGGTCAATATGAATCACGCGCGTTCTTGACTCCGACCCACCTTTGCCATTGACGGTCTGGATACATATGGCAAGTTCGAGCGTTTCCTTTGCAGGCGTGTAGTCAGATTCAGGACGGATGGGGTACTGAAGACAAAGCACCAAACCATCAGGCGATGACTTCACGATTCGCAGACTGCTCAATATTTCCTCACTGATGACTTCCTTGCGCAATTGCGGCACACCGCGACCATGCAGCGGTACAACAAGGCGATGGGCACCGATTCCCAGCCGTTGACTCGGTTTACCGTTTAACGACGGCAGAAGATCATTTAGCGCCAGCCTCGGCAGAACCAAATGAATATCGCTAGGCTTCGCGCCAAAAAGCAAAGCCTTCAGCCAAGTGTCGCTTGACTCAGGTCCTGATTGTGCATAAGGAGCGTGTATTAAAAACGCGAGATAACTTTGATAGTCATCGAGGGAGTGGTCACCGCGCATCTCTTCATCACGGCTCCAGGGCGTGATTTTCAACCACTTGTCGTGGGCGGAGAGGTTGTACCGATTGAACAGCCAAGTCCCGACGAACTCCAGCACGGTGAACAACGCGCCGGCTAAATTGAAGCGAAAGAATATTAAAGAAAGACGTGTACCAGCGGCAGCCCAAGCGACTGTCCGCGCCGCATTGTTTTGGGCAGTAATTACTTTGTAGCCAGCAAACAGGGTTTCACCTAAACCGTATGAGTTGGCGGACGCCATGCCGCCGGCGCCCATCGTGGCAAGTGCAGCCCCGCTTTGCGCCGAGTGATCTCCGCTACGAACAGCTTCCTGCCAATTGCGTCTGTGATTTTTAAAACTATTTACGGATGACACTAGGCCGAAGGTGTAAGTGAATATCCCCAACCCCACATGCAACTTACCCATTTGCACACGAACCTGTTGCAACGCTTCAAGCTGCAAACTCCCAACTAGACTCGTGCTGCGAGCCTTCAAAGCTGTATCAGCAAGCCCCTGCGCAGCGGTAAATCCCGCAGCGCCTGTCGCGGCAAGAGCCGCAAAAAAATCCGCCCGTTTCTTCCTGTCCCTCGTCTGCTTCATCACCTCTCGATAAGCCCCCACCAAATTCACCACCTGCACCAACACCACCAACAATCCCATCCCCTCCGTCCGCACCAGACTCGCCTTCGAAACCCCCGCCACCCCCGCGCGAATATTCTCCAGCAACCCGCGCAATTCCCCTTGCTGCGCCGGCGGAAACACCACCGTCAATCCCGCTTTCGCCGGGGTGGCGCCATACAGTCGGGCCGAGCGATCTGGCAGTTCGTCAATCGGGCTTAACGCTGCCGCAAGGCGGCCTTCGAACAGCGCCAATTGCGTGCGCACGCGGACGATTTCCTGCTGCAATTCCACCGCCCGGGCGGTTTTGTGGCCCTGGCGGTTTTTGTTGTGGGTGAGTTGGTTGCGTTCGCGGTTGAGGGTTTTCAGGTAGTCGCGTTCGCGCAGCACTTCCTTGATTGTGGCTTGCAGCGCCGCTTGCTCCGCCGGGGTGGACACGGTGAAGGTCACGCCGCTGGTTCGCGCGGCGTCGAAGACGCGCAGGCGCAGGGCCTTGGGCAAGCGCTGGAACAGTTCGTCGAGGTCGGGGATTTTCTCGCCGGCAAGATCAAAGCCTTCCAGCGCCCGGCTCAGGCCCAGGTTCAGCGCCGGGCTGTAGGTGTCTTGCACCGCGTCCGCCAAGACTCGACTGTGTGCGGGCAGGTCGTCCAGTGCTGGCAGCTGCGGCTGCTCGATGCTCTGCAATTTGGCCAGCCAGTCCGGCAGGTTGTTGAACATCGCCATGCCGGCGTTGAACAGCGTTGAATATTGCCCGGCCTGTTCGGTCTGCAAGCGCAGCGGCAAGGTGTAGAACAGCGGGCGGGTCAGTTGCGGGTGTTGTTCGAGGTAGCCGAGCATTTGCTCATTGGCCGCGTCGCTGCGACCGATGTCCTTGAGGCAGGCGTATTCGCTGGCGAGCGCCTGATCGATCTGCACTTGGCCGTCGAAATACCACGCCGAGCGATGGAAACGCCCGGCGCACAGCAGTTGCGCGCGGTCGGCGGTGATGCGTTCGAGCAGGCGATTCCAGCGTCCGAGGTTGTCGCGATGACTGTTGAGCACCTCGTCCATGGCCGGGCGGTCGATCAGGTCGTTGATGCCGCGTTTGCCGCTGAGCAGCGGGCCGTCGAGCACGTCTTTCATGCGCCGGCTCTGATCCTTGCCGAGGTCGACCAGTGTGCTCAGGTGGCGCTCGACGAAATCGGCCGGGGCGACTTCAGCAAAATATTCGCGAGTATAAAAGCGCCGATCCGCCTCGCCGGTGACGCGAGCGTGCGCGGTGAAATCCGGGGCGACGCCATCAAAGCGGTTCAGCGCCAATGACTCGTCCAAAGCCTTTTCGCGCTGTTGTTGCAGTTCAGGTCGAGCCTGAGTATCGGTCGGGACAACCTCACCACCTTTGTTTAAATACTCAAGCAATGCCTGCCGGGTATTTTCCCGATCCGGCTCGGGCAATTGCTCCAGTTCAGCGAACAATGCCTGGGCGCGCGGATCATCGCTGGCCTTGGCCAAAGCGTCGAAGTCCTGAGATCCGAGCTGGCTCAGCGACTCGATGTAACTGGCCAGCAGATAGTCGCGCTCGTTGTTGTCGGTGTTGCTCCACTGCTCGATCCAGCCGACCACCAGGTCCTGATAATCCGCCAGATCGCGCATCACCCCGAGGTCGTCGTTGACCAGCAGAAACAGCGTGTCGTCCTGATAAGGCCCGCGCACCCGACCAAGAAATTCGCCGATATGCGCCTCGCGAAAACGTCGCGGGTTTTCCCACAGATAGGGTTCACGCTCATGCTCCGGCGCATCGCTGACCTGCACCGTCGGCATCCGCGTGGCGTCTGCCTCGGCCAGCGGTTTCGCTGTGCAGGCCACTTCCGCCAGCCACTGTTTGGCCTGAGCCACGGTGAGCAAATGCTCGCCGCCGATCAGACAATGCACCGGGCCGAGATCGACCGCCTGCATGAAGTGCTCGCGCTCCTCCGCGCTGTCCAGCACCTGTCGGCATTTCGCCGCGCTCAACTGCACGTCGGCGAAGGTCACGTAGAGGGTGCTTTTGCGCGAAAAGATCAACGCCGGACGTTCTTCGATGGCGCTGCGCTGCTCCTCGCTGACGCTTTTGCCGCGATGCAGCATTGCGCTGATGACGCCTTCAAGCACGCGGTATTCATAGAGCTCACCGCTGAGGCTGTCGACGATGTACAGCCAACCATCGCGCAAACGGCGGATGCCCATGGGGCGCGTGGTCAGGGTGTACGGCAGCGTGAGTTCGCTGCTGGGGTCGAAGGGTTTTTCCACCACGCCGTAAGCGAGGGGTAGCAGTTGCACGTGGGTGTTGCGCAAGGGGCAGGCGGCTGGCGCACCAATGGGCGCTTTCGAGGCGGCTAACGCATCGAGGTTGGCGGGGTGATTCATGATTGATGTCTCTCAGAGGCCCATCGAAAGGCCATTGCAGCGGCAATCGCAACGCGCTCGCCGGGGGATTGCAGCGAAGGTGTGTGCATCAGCTGATGGATCTGCGGATGCCGACCGCACGCTGCATCGTCCAGCCATGCCACCACGTTGGCGTACAGCAGAATCTCGGACGGGCTGCTCAAGGCAAGCTCGCTGGCATGGGCGTGGATGCGCTCCAGCAATTGCCAGCGTTCAACTGCCGTGTCCCCGACATGAAAGTCAGGAAAGTGCTTGAGCAGGTGCGTATCGATGTCGAGCAACACCCGCCGCCGATCCACCCGATCCAGCGCGGCATCCTGCTTGGCGCTCAACCGATACGGCGCCACCAGCGCCCCACCCTGCCCGTGCCGAGGTCGCTGACAGTTCCAGACTTGCCGCGCACCATCCGCCGTGACCACACAACCCAGCGGCCCGAACAGACTCGCATCGCCGCTGGCAAACAGCGCCTGCGCCACCGCGGCATCCGCCAGCCGCAACAACACCGGCGAGCCGACCGGCAACTCGACGATCAGCAACTGACGCAAGTGCGCGACGATTTCATGCGCCGGCGCGGCGCTGAACAGCAGCACGCCCCATTCCTGTTGGGCATGCTGGCGATAAAACCGCGCCACCGGATCGTCAGCGTCAGCGAGCGCCACCAGCAGCGGCGAGACGTCACGCAGGGCCGAAAACGGTGGCTGGTCGTACAGCGCGAAAGCGTTGGCGGCGGGATCGAGCCTTCGCAGTTGCGCCGGTAAATCGGCGATCGTCGCGCCGTCGAGCAGCACAAACGCCTGCTGCTCAGCCCACGGCAAACCTTCAGGCCAATCCGTCAAAAGGCTCATGCCTGGGCCGCCTCGCAGATCAGGCAACGCGAGGTCCGCGTGGTCAGCAGCGCATGCCGTTGCTGCACGGCATCGAACGTCGCCTGGAGCAACGGCGCGGCGCCCGGTAGCAAGGGTTCCGCTGGCAGACACACCGTCGGCGCCCCGCCCTGCACCACCGGCACACTGCTGAAAATGCCGGCGGCGCCGACCGTCAGCCAATGCCCGCCAGCAGCCAGAGTGATCTGCAGGCCGCTGTTGAAAACCACCTGCTCGCCCGCGCCGAAATGCAGCTGCTGCGCCGCACTGACGCGCTGGCTGGCGACCCGCACATGCTGCTCGCCCTGCACCCACAAATGATCGTCCTGCTTGAGTTCAGTCAGGCGATTGCCATGGGTCAGGTGATGTTCCTCGTCACGCAACTCAAGGCTGGAGACGCCGCCAATCACTTGGCTGTGCAGGTTGTCGATCTGCACACGCAAGTCGTTGAGCACGTGCTGCACCAAGTCGCGCTGCGCCCTGATGGAGATTTCTTCCGCGCCTTGCCGGTCCTCGATGCGCAGTTCGTTGTAACCACCGCCGCCGGGGCTGCTCTGGCTGCGCCAGATACTGCGCGTCTGTTGCGCCGGCAGGTCCAGTGGCACCGGGGTTTCGGCGTTGGGCAGGCAGGCGAGCACATGCGGTTTGTCCGGATCGCCATCGGTGAAGCCCACCAGCACTTCCATGCCGACGCGAGGAATCTGCACGCTGCCGTAGCGGTCATGTGCCCAGGCAGTGGCCACGCGCAGCCAGCAACTTGACTGCTCATCACGCTGGCCGTCGCGATCCCAGAGCATTTGCACTTTCACGCGGCCGTAGGCATCGCTGTAGATTTCTTCGCCGGGCGGGCCGGTCACCACCGCCAACTGACTGCCGCTGACGCGCGGTTTGACATGCTTGAGCTGCGGGCGAAACACCACGTCCCACGGTGTGGCGACGAAATGGTTGCGGTAGCCTTGGCTGAAACCATCAGCGTCAGCCTGCTCGGTGAACGCTTCCTCGAGCACTTGCGGCTGTTTACCGATGTGCTCGACCTCGGTCAGCAACCATAAATCGTTGCAGTCGGCGCGCGAGTAATCCGCCATGGTCATGAAACTGCCGCCGCGCATCAGCGCCTGATTGCTGCGCCCGTTAGCCAGACGATAGTCGGCACCATGGCGCTCCAGCGCACGCTGGCTGAGGTGCTTGCCGCGCTCGCGATGGGTGAACTGCCCGGGAAACTCATAGTCTTCCAGCAGCGGAACCCGCGCTGCACCGGCCTTGGCGTCCAACTGCACTGCGGGCTTTTCGAAGTGATAGTCGCGGCGCTCGACGAGGTTGGAGCGTGGCTCCAGGCGCACAGTGAACTGGTCGATAACCGGCGCATCGGCAACCAGGCCGTTGCCCTGTAAATAGCGCGTCGTCACGTCGTGTTTGAGGAACGCCGTTTGATCGTCGCCGAACACCAACAGGTGCGCCTCACGGCGGTGGCGAAAGTGAAAGTGCAGGCCCTCCTCCTCGCACAGCCTCTGGATGAAGTGCAGATCGGATTCCTGGTATTGCACGCAATACACCCGCGCCGGGTACTCGGCGCTGAGCTGAAAATGCCAGGCATCGGCCTGCATGCCGTGATCGCTCAACACATTGGCGATGATCTGCGGCACGCTCAGGTTCTGGAAAATCCGCTGATTGCGCCGATGCGCGAGGTAGGCAAGGTGTGGCGCCAGGGTGATCTGGTAACGGCTCAGCCGAACACCGCAATCACCCTGGCCGACCCGATAGACCAGCCCGTGCATGCCGCTACCGTCGACACCGAAACAGAGAAAGGCCGGCCGATGCAGCAAGCCTTCCAGATCCACATCGGGCCGCTCGCTGACCAGCTCGAGATCCAGTTCGTAGGTCTGGTTGAGCACTTCCCGGGTGCGAAAACCGAACACTTGAAGATCGTGGGAAACGCCTTCTATCTCGAGAGTGAAAACAACGGGCCTGCCAGCGATGCGCATCCACCTGTCCCTGTGTCTGATTGAAAGACGGGACTGTGCAACGGTGCACTCAAATGGGTGAAGTCAGACCTTTCCCTGTTTTGCCGGTCTGCGAGCGAAAAGGACGTGGCCCACAGAGAAACGGCCAGGATCCTACGGAAATGATCCCGAATCCTATGCCTTTCCCCTGTGGGAGCGAGCCTGCTCGCGAAAGCGGTGTGTCAGTCGGCGAATGTTTAACTGATCCACCGCCATCGCGAGCAGGCTCGCTCCCATAGGGTTTTGCGTGAGTCAGGGCAGCAAGATGATCTTGTCGCCACCGCCCTGATTGACCTCGTCATAGCGCGCCAGCCCTTCAGCCAGCGGCACTTGCACCAGGCCCTGCGGCAGCGGCAAGCGATCCTCATCGAAGAACCGCCCGAACTCCGCGAGCATCGCCGCGCACGCCTCAACGCCGTACAACAAGGAGTTGATCCCGACCACCGAGCCGCCTTTTCGATAGAGCGCCAGCGCCGGCAATTGCACGTGGCCGTCGACCGGCGCGGCGATGATGGCGATGCGGCCGAAGGTCGCCAGTGCGGCGACCGAGGCCGGCAGCCAGAAACCGGTGGTGTCGAAGATCACATCGGCGCCACCGCGATACACCGCGTTGACCTGCGCACCGAGGTCTTCTGGCTTATCCAGTTGAATCGTCTGATAGCCCTGCTTCTGCAAATCGGCTACCTGCTCGGGCCGGCGCGCCGCCGCCAGCAATTGCGCGCCGCGCACTCTTGCCAGGGCCAAAGCCGCCGTGGCCACCGCCCCGCCGCCGATCACCAGCAAACGCGTATCGGCGCTGACCAGGCTGCGTTCCAGCGCATCCCACGCCGTGGTGTACGGCACGCCAAGGCTGGCCGCCTGAGCAAAACTCAAATGCGCCGGTTTGTGCGCCACGCCGCTGGCCGGCAATTTGACGAATTGCGCATGGGCGCCGTCGGCGAAGAAGCCCAGCTCGCGCCCGGTACCCCAGACTTCCTGACCGATCAGTGCTTGCGGCCCCTCGACCACCACCCCGGCAAAATCCCGCCCGGGAACCCGTGGCAGCGTGGTGTAAGGAAAACGCCCGAGGACGTTTTTCACATCGCTGGGATTGAGGCCGGCAGCCTTGATCTGCACCAGCACTTCATCGGCGCCGGGCACCGGGGTCGGAACGTCGACGAAACGCAGGGAAGACAGGTCGCCGGTCTGATCGAATTGCAACGCTTTCATGGGCACATCCACCGAAAGGAAAAAGGGAAATTCAGGACAACCAGCCAGCGACCAGTTGCCGGCCCAGCGGCCACAACTGCTCACCGGCCAACATGCCGAGCAGACCGACCAGCGCGATGGCCGGTGGTGCGGGAGAACGGAAGTCGAGCGCGCCATAGAGCAGGCCGACGCCCAGGCCAATGGCCAGAGAAATGAGGTAGTTCATGAAAGGAACTCCGCCGCGATAAGTGATGGGCAGAGTCTAGGGAAACGGGCGGAGCGGTATCGGCCAAGGACTTCTGAATTTCGGACAAACCTTCTGCAGCCGCCACAGAACCGTGTGGGAGCGAGCCTGCTCGCGAATGCGGTCTTCCAGTCAGCACTTCATTGCCTGGTGCAAAGCTTTCGCGAGCAGGCTCGCTCCCACATGGATCTGTTCAAGTTGCCGAGAATTGCGAAGGCGCCACCCCCAGCTCCCGGCGAAACATGTCGCTGAAGCTGCTCGGTGAATAACCCAGTTCGCGAGCAATGACGCTCACTGCCACGCCCTGAATCAACGCTGCCGCCGCCGTCGCCAACTGCACCTGGCGCCGCCATTCGGCGAAGCCCATGCCGAGGCTGTCCTTGAACAACCGCGCCAGCGTACGCACGCTGGCCCCGGCGTTCTGCGCATGCTGCTCGAACGGGATCTCCAGCGACGGCGCGGCCATCACGGCCTGACACAGATTCATCAGACGCCGGTCGGACTCATCCGGCAGCGGAATCTTCAGTTGCGAACGCCTGGCCCGGCGCAATTCCAGCAACGCCAGCCCGACCAGCGCCTCGTAATACTCGGCCTCGCCGGCATCGCCCTGCGCCACCAGCCCGACGATCAACTCGCGCAGCAACCCGCCGACTTCGATCACCTGCACCGTCGAATCCAGGGTCGCCGCCAGCGCCGGGCGCAGGTAGATATTGCGCATCTGCAAATCCGACACCACACGAATCCCGTGCGGCACTCCCGGCGGCAACCACACCGCCCGCTGCGGCGGCACCACCAGCGCTTCGTGCGGGGTTTCCACCCACATCACCCCGCTCATCGCATACAGCAACTGCCCCCAGACATGCTCGTGCGGCTCAATGAACAAACCACGCGGGTAGGTTCGCGCCAGCGGTTGCACGGGCACATCGGTGTCGGTCAGATCAGGGGGCGCGGCGAGGGCCATGGTGAGCGTTCACAGGGGGTTGGCGAAGCCGCCATGGTAACCAGCACGCCCCGCCCTCGCCAACGATAGATACCGTCGGACAATCCGAATGAATTTTCCCGGCACAGCGCGATCCGTTTAATACCACAGGGAGGAATTCGGGCTTTATGAACAACGCAAAACTTTACGTCATCGACTACACACTGCATGGCACCCCCAAGTCGTTCATTATCCGCTCGGACAAAATGGACAACGCCGAAGCCTGGCATTGGGCAAGCTGCGACGCGGGCGTGGGTCGCATCCCGCGCTTCGGCCGCGAGAAAGTGCAAAAGACCAGCAAACCGATGGCAGAAAAATTCGGTCTGGAAAACGTCACCTGGCGCCAGACCAACTGACCCCACCGCCTTCATCGCAGGCTTGGCAATCGACAGGGGGAATCGACCGATGACCGACACTTATCACCCGGCCCGACTGGACTACGGCCTGACCACCTTCTTCGGCCAGATCACCAAAACGGTGGATTGCGCAGTCGCACTGGAAACGGTCGCGGATGACCCCTACCGCTTCACCTTGTGCGTCCAGGCACCGGTACCGGAAGACCTCCACCAAGCCAAGGTTGTGGTGGTCAAGGTCGAAGGGCGAACACTGCAAGGCACAGTGAGGCACTTTGAGCGACAGGAAGACGACAGTCTGAAAATGGAAGTGGAGCCTGATTAGGCTCCACTTTTTTTGCCCCGCTTATTTCGGATGAGCGCAACCGCAGCCCTTCATCGCACACTCTTCGCCGTGTTTGTGGTGATGAGCGCAAGCCTCGCAGCAATAATGTTTGCCGTGCACAGCGTAGGAATGTTCGCCTTCTTTGATCGTGCAGTTGCAGCCCGGGCAGTCGCATTTTTTATCGGACATGGGACAGACTCCTTGCGTGGTGGTTGTCTGAGGCTTGCGAGCAAGCCATAAGGGACAGTGTAGAAGGTGGTGTTGCAGGCTGGCCAACTGTTGAGAGATTGGGCGACGCAGAAGTGGCTTTCGCGAGCAGGCTCGCTCCCACAGAACAACTGCGCGCAGCACAGACCTGCGCAGACATCAAAAGCCCCTCACCCTAGCCCTCTCCCGGAGGGAGAGGGAACTGACCGAGATGATTGCGAGAAACCCGCCGACGTGGAATACCGAGTCGAACGCAAATTTTGAAAAGCCCGGAAATCGGCCCCCTCTCCCCCGGGAGAGGGCTGGGGTGAGGGGCGAATCCCAGCACAAAACCAAAGCCAGACACCACCCGCTCCTAACCCACTCAAAACAATGAGCGCAAGCTCGAGTACCGCTTTTGATCTTGATCTCAGAGCCCGTCGGCAGGCTGAGTGGAGGGATTGATCCGGACGTGCGAGCGCAGCGACCGAACGACGCAGTCGTACACAGCGGAACCGCCAGAAGCAACACCCGCAGCAACGGATATGTACACAGTCAAACAAATAAAATCACTGCGCCTGCCTCGAACTCCGATACATAAACACCAAAGCCACCGCCAGACACACCATCGCCAGCATCCGGCTCGGAGACAAGCCGATCGCCGGATTCCCCAACCAGCCAAAATTATCGATCAACATCCCCATCCCCAACTGCCCGACAATCACCGCCACCGTCGCCACAGCCGTCCCGACCACCGGCACCGCGCCAACCATCACCAACATGTACACCACGCCAAACAGCGCCCCGGTCAACTGCCACTTCGGCACCTGAAGCAGACTCACCGCCTGCGCCGGCTCGAAAAACAGAATCAACAACCCGGTCACCACCGCGCCCACCGCAAAGGTCAGCAGACTGGAACGCAGCACACCCACCGTCTCCCCCAGACGACCATTGATCGCAGCCTGTACACTCAACACCGCACCGGCCAACACCACCACCGCCAACAAAATCACCAGCCCCATCACTCACCCCCACGCAATCAGAACCAAAGCCACCACAATCAAGCCCAACGCCAGCCAGCGCTCGCCGTTGACCTTCTTGCGCGTCGCGCCGAACCAGCCGAAATGGTCGATCAGCACACTCTTGCCGACCTGACCGGACAGAATCGCAATCATCGTCATGGCAATGCCGATATGCGGCGTCGCCAGCGTCAGCACCACCACGTAGATCGGCCCGAGAAAACCGCCGATCAACTGCCAGCGCGGCAGTTCGGTCAGCGCCGGACCTTTTTGCGGACCGGCAAACAGCAGGAGCAAAAACAGGATCGCCGAACCCACCCCGAAGATGCTCAACGTCGCCCACAAATGCCCGACCTGCTCACCCAGCGGCCCGAGCAAACCAGCCTCGACCGACAGGCCCATGCCGGCAAGAATCACCAGCGGCAGCAACAACAGACGCAACACCGATCTTTTCGCCGGCGCCGCGACCACCCCTTCATCCAACGTCTGCATACGTAACCTTCCACGCTCAGAAACAATGGCGCGGATTATCGGCTGGCGCCGCTGTGCGATAAATGGGAGCATCCAGACAACACTTTTGCGCAACACGCACAGCGAGACATGGCATGCACGGGCTCAACGAACTCGGATTCAAAGCGTTAAGGCTGTTTGTAGCGGTCCTCGACCACGGCAGTTTTTCCGAAGTCGCTCGCCGCGAAGGGGTCGCGCCCTCCTCCATTTCACGGCAGATCCAAATGATGGAGCAGGCGCTCAACCAGCAATTGCTCTACCGCCACACCCGCGCCGTCACCCCGACCGAAGCCGGGCGCACGCTCGGCCACCATGCGCGGTTGCTGTTGGTGCAACTGGAAGAAGCCGAACAGGCGTTGCAGGAACAGCAAAGCGAACCCACCGGACTGGTGCGCATCAACGCCCCGGTGGTGTTCGGCCAACGCCATCTGACGCCCTGGCTGGGTGAGCTCTGCGCGCGCTATCCGAAGCTGCAACTGGATATCCAGCAAACCGACCATTACGTCGACCCGTTACAGGAAGGCGCCGACCTGCTGTTTCGCATCGGCGCGCTGCATGACTCGAGCATGCAGGCACGCATTCTGGCGCCGCACCGCTTTCAGGTCGCGGCCAGCCCGGCCTATCTCAAACGCCACGGCACGCCGCAGCATCCCGACCAACTCGCGCAACATCAGTGCCTGGCCTACAAAGGCGCGGCCGGTCAGCAGCGCTGGTTTTTCCGCCGTGATGGCGAGGACTGGACGCCGTACACCGTCAAAGGCCCGATCACCGGCAACCACGCCGACACCCTGACCCAGGCCGCCCAGCAAGGCTTAGGGCTGGTGATGTTTCCGTCGTGGCTGATTGGCGAAGCGGTGCGCGAGGGCACACTGGTGCCGGTGCTGGGGGAATATCAGGTGTCGAACAGTCTGGAACCGCAGCAGATCGCCGTGCTGTGGCCGGGGAGCCGGCGGTTGTCGGTGAAGGTGAGGACGGTGATTGATTTTTTTGTCGAATGCTTTGGCGAGATTCCCTATTGGGACAGATCTTAAGCCCTACACAAATCCAAATGTGGGAGCGAGCCTGCTCGCGAATACGGTCCGTCTGATATCAGAGCAGCGTCTGATACACAGCTTTCGCGAGCAGGCTCGCTCCCACAGGGTTTATGCAGGGCTCCAGAATTGCGTCAGATACGGAACTGCCCGACCAGCTTGCCCAACCGCTGCCCGAGCTCCGCCAGACTGCGCGACGTTTGCGCGCCCAGTTGCGTTTCATCGGCGACGCTGTCCACCGCCACGGCAATCTGATGCACGCTGCGGTTGATCTCTTCGGCCACGGCCGTCTGCTCTTCCGCTGCGCTGGCGATCTGCGCGTTCATCGAGTTGATCGTGGCGATCAACTGCGCCATCGCGTCCAGCGATGCACCGGCCTGATTGGCTTGCTGGGACGTGCCATCGCCGGCCTCGCTGGAACGGCGCATCGCTTCGACCGCCTGCTGCGTGCCGGCCTGCAAGCGGTCGATCATGCCCTGGATTTCCTGGGTGCTGATCTGCGTGCGGCTGGCCAGTGCGCGTACCTCGTCCGCAACCACCGCAAAGCCACGACCGGCCTCACCGGCGCGCGCCGCTTCGATCGCGGCGTTAAGCGCCAGCAGGTTGGTCTGCTCGGCAATCGAACGGATCACCCCAAGCACGCCGACGATCGAACTGACGTCCTGCTGCAGGCTGTCCAGCGACACGCCGCTGTTGCGGATATCGTCGACCAGCGCATGAATCTGCTTGATGCTGCCCGCCACCACGCGCTTGGCGCTCTGGCCTTCTTCGTCGGTCTGCTGCGCGGCGACGGCGGCGTTTTGCGCGCTCTTCGCCACTTCCTGGGCGGCGGCGGACATTTCGTTGATCGCCGTGGCGACCTGATCGGTTTCGTGGCGTTGACGCTCCATCGCCTGATCGGAACGCTGCGCCTGTTCCGAGACCTGAGTAACCAGCCCGGTCAGTTGCGTGGTCATCTCGGTGATCTGCCGCACCAGGCCGTGGATCTTGTCGACGAAGCGGTTGAACGAGCCGGCCAGTTCGCCAAGTTCGTCCTGGCTGGTGATGTTCAGGCGCCGGGTCAGGTCGCCCTCGCCCGCCGCGATGTCGTCGAGGTTGGCTTTCATCAGGGTCAGCGGACGCAGAATGGTGTTGGCCAGCAGCATGCCCGCCGCCGCAATAACCAGCAGCACCAGCACCGCAACGCCGACAATGCTCAGCACCACGCCTTGCACGCGCTCCTGCACTTGCGCCTCGACCTGCGCCACTTGCGCTTCGATGCCGTCGAGGTTGACCGAAGTACCGACCGCCATGTCCCACTTCGGCAGGTATTCGGTGTAGCCGAGCTTCGGCACCAGCACCTTGGCGTTACCCGGCAGCGGCGAGCTGTATTGCAGATAGTGAGTGCCGTCCTTGGCCACCTTGACCAGGCCGAGGTTGACGTAGACGCCGTTCGGATCACGGTTGTCCTTGAAGCTTTTGCCCACGCCGTCGGGGTCGTTGGCCTTGAACAGGCGCACGGTCTCGGAGTCGTAGCCGAAGAAGTAGCCGTCCTTGCCGTAGCGGATGCCCGAGAGCAATTTGATCGCCTGCGCCCGCGCCGCGTCGTCGCCCGGTGCGGCGGCGTCGTACAGCGGTTTGATCGTGGTCATGGCCACGGCGACGTAACTTTGCAGGGTGGCCTTGGCGTCGCTGAGCAGCCGCTCGCGGGTCTGTTCGACCTCCTTGCGCGCCTGTTCCTGGAGGATGAACAGCGTGGTCACACTGATGACCAGCGCAAAGAGCAGCACCGGCAGAACGGCAAGGGACAGGACTTTAGCCTTGAGACTCAGGCGCATCGGGGGACTCACTCTTTTGATTTTGTTGGCGTGGTTAAAGGCTTTAACGGCACGCCGGAGCAAAAGTTGAGTCTTGAAACATCGCCGCCCCCCCTGTGGGAGCGAGCCTGCTCGCGAAAGCGTTGGCTCAGCAACCTGTGTGTCGACTGACACGACGCCTTCGCGAGCAGGCTCGCTCCCACATGGGGCAATTATGGATTCTTACAGAACCATCGCCGCAACCCAGCCAAACACCAGCAGCGGCAGGTTGTAGTGCAGGAAGGTCGGTACGACGGTGTCCCAGATGTGGTGATGCTGGCCGTCGATGTTCAGACCCGAGGTCGGGCCGAGGGTCGAGTCCGAGGCCGGTGAACCGGCATCGCCCAGCGCACCGGCAGTGCCGACGATGCAGACAATGGCGATCGGGCTGAAGCCCAGTTGCACGCACAACGGCACGAAGATCGCTGCGAGAATCGGCACGGTAGAGAACGACGAACCGATGCCCATGGTCACCAGCAAGCCCACCAGCAGCATCAACAAAGCCCCGACACCTTTGCTGTGATTGATCCAGGCCGCCGACGATTCGACCAGCGTCTGCACCTGCCCGGTGGCCTTCATCACCTCGGCAAAACCTGAGGCGGCGATCATGATGAAGCCGATCATCGCCATCATTTTCATGCCCTCGGTGAACAGGTCATCGGTCTCGCGCCACTTGACGATGCCCGACACCGAGAAAATCAGAAACCCGACCAGAGCGCCGATAATCATCGAGTCCAGCAGCAACTGCACCACGAATGCCGAAGCGATGGCCACACCGGCAATCATCAGGCTCAGCGGGTTGTAGTGCACCGCCGTCTGTTCGACCTGTTCGATCTTCGCCAGGTCATACACGCGCTTCTTGCGATAGCTGATGAACGCCATCGCCAGACCGAAGACCATGCCCAGCGCCGGAATGCCCATGGCGTGGGTGACATTGATGCCGCTGATGTCGACGCCGCTGCGCGCAACGTTGGCGAGCAGGATTTCGTTGAGGAAAATGTTGCCGAAGCCCACCGGCAGGAACATGTACGGGGTGATCAGGCCGAAGGTCATGACGCAGGCGATCAGACGGCGATCGAGTTGCAGCTTGGTCAGTACATATAGAAGTGGCGGCACCAGCAGCGGAATGAACGCGATATGGATCGGCAGGATGTTCTGCGAGGCAATCGCCACCACCCAGAGCAGGCCGATCAGCAGCCATTTGACGTTACCGCCGCCGGTTGCATGCTGCCGATCCACCATGGCCAGGGCCTTGTCGGCCAGCGCATGGGCCAGGCCGGATTTGGCAATCGCCACGGCGAAAGCGCCGAGCAAGGCGTAGGACAACGCCACCGTCGCGCCGCCGCCCAGACCGCTGTTGAACGCCTTGAGTGTTGCGTCGATGCCCAGACCGCCGGTCAGGCCACCGACCAGCGCCCCGACGATCAGCGCGATCACCACATGCACGCGCGACAGGCTGAGGATCAGCATGACGCCGACGGCTGCTATGACTGCATTCATTTCACTACCTCAAAAAACACTGCGGGTGAAAACACACCGCCAGACAGGATGAGTCCGCCCGGGTTGGCCGGCGGATGTGTACAGAGGGTCTTGTTAGAGGGCGCGCACTGTGCCGCAGAGTGGCGGCGGTGTCAAAGCCCTGTGGCGAGGGGATTTATCCCCGTTGGGTGGCGAAGCCGCCCCCGGCAAACTTCAAATCAACCCTATACGCAGGTGTCACGACTGCTTCGCAGCCGAACGGGGATAAATCCCCTCGCCACAGGACTACAGGACTACAGGACTACAGGACTACAGGACAGGACCACCGGCCCCGCATGCGGCAATCGGTCATATTGCGCTCACGGCATAAAGAAAGCGGAAACGCGGCCGCTACAGTGCAAAGTCTCAGATATTTATCGGATAAGGATGTTTTCCATGTCGCTCAGACAACTTTCCATCCAATGGAAAATCACCCTGCTCGCCGGCCTCTGCCTGGCCGGTATCGTGACCCTGTTGGTCGGTCTTTCGCTGTATCGCATGGAACACAGCTCGGCGCTGGTCAAGGCCTCGAGCATGGAGATGCTCACCGAGTCGGCGCAGGCGCGGATCGAGTCGCAAGGTGAAGTGCAGGCCGCCGGCATTCGTCAGCAATTCATGGACGCCTATCAGTACGGCCACGGTTTCTCGCGCCAGGTGCTGTTTTTGCGTGAGCAGGCCGAGAAGCGCTTTCTCGATGCCTTCGACCTGCGCGAGGACATGACCCGTCAGGTCAAATCCGCGCTGCAAGCCAACCCGGACCTGCTCGGCCTGTCGCTGGTGTTCGAAGCCAATGCACTGGACGGCAAGGACGAACTGTTCGCCGATCAGGCTGAACTGGGCAGCAACGACAAGGGCCGTTTCGCCCTGTACTGGTCGCAGCCGACCCCGGGCAAAGTCACCTCGATGGCGCTGCCGGAAAGCGACATGAGCGACACCAGCACCGGCCCTAGTGGTCAGGCCGCCAACGCCTGGTTCACCTGCCCGCGCACCACGCTCAAACCGTGTGTGATCGAGCCGTACTTCTATGTCATCGACGGCCACAAAGTGCTGATGACCAGCATCGTCTTCCCGCTGCTGGTCAATGGCAAAGTCATCGCCTCGCTGTCGGTCGACATCAATCTCAACAGCCTGCAAGCGATCAGCCAGAACGCCAGCCGCAAGCTGTATGACGGCCAGACCGCCGTCAGTATTGTCAGCCCCGCCGGCCTGCTCGCCGGTTACAGCCCGGATGCCGGAAAACTCAGCCAGCGCCTGGATGCGGTGGATCAGGCCAGCGGCAGCGAGTTGCTGCGCCTGCTCGCCGCGAGCACTGGCGTGAGCAGCTTGCACAGCAACGGCCAGTTGAAAGTGCTGTCGCCGTTCCAGCCGATTCCCGACGGACCGGCGTGGGGCGTGTTGCTCGATGTGCCGGAAAAAGTCCTGGTCAGCCGCGCCGAAGCGCTCAAGCAGCAACTGGATGCGAGCAATACCTCGGGCACGCTGATCGAACTGAGCCTGGGCCTGCTCGCCGCGCTGATCGGTCTGCTGCTGGTGTGGCTGATGGCGCGCAGCGTGACCAAGCCGATCCTCGGTGTGGCGCACATGCTTGAAGACATCGCCAGCGGCGAAGGCGACCTGACCCGGCGTCTGGCCTACGACAAGCAGGACGAGCTTGGCCAGTTGGCCGGTTGGTTCAACAAGTTCCTCGACAAGTTGCAGCCGATCATCGCCGAGGTAAAACGCTCGGTGCAGGACGCGCGCAACACTGCCGACCAGTCCTCGGCCATCGCCACCCAGACCAGCGCCGGCATGGAGCAGCAATATCGCCAGGTCGATCAGGTCGCCACCGCGTCCCACGAAATGAGTGCCACTGCCCAGGACGTTGCACGCAGCGCCGCGCAGGCCGCCGAAGCTGCCAAGGACGCCGACCGCGCCACCCGCCAGGGCCTGACGGTGATCGACCGCACCACCGCAAGCATCGACACCCTCGCCGCTGACATGAGCGCAGCGATGGTCCAGGTCGAAGGGCTGGCCGCCAACAGCGAGAAAATCGGCACGGTGCTGGAAACCATCCGCGCCATTGCCGAGCAGACCAACCTCCTGGCGCTCAACGCCGCCATCGAAGCCGCCCGCGCCGGTGAAGCCGGACGCGGTTTTGCCGTGGTCGCCGACGAAGTGCGCAACCTTGCGCGCCGCACTCAGGAGTCGGTGGAGGAAACCCGCCAGGTCATCGAGCAATTGCAGAACGGCACGCAGGAAGTGGTCGGCTCGATGGGCAACAGCCATCGTCAGGCCCAGGGCAGTGTCGAGCAGGTTGGCCAGGCGGTGACGGCGCTGCGGCAGATCGGCGATGCGGTGACGGTGATCAGCGACATGAACCTGCAAATCGCCAGCGCTGCCGAAGAGCAGAGCGCAGTGGCTGAGGAGATCAACAACAACGTGGCGACGATTCGCGATGTGACCGAGTCGCTGTCGGGCCAAGCGAATGAATCGGCGCGGGTCAGCCAGTCGCTCAACAGCCTGGCGAATCAGCAGCAGCGGTTGATGGATCAGTTTCGCGTTTGATGCACGAGAGCGGGGTGTCAGTTGCAATCCCCCCTCACCCCAGCCCTCTCCCCCCAAGGGGGGCGAGGGGGAAAGGGAGCCGATCTTCATGCCATTCAAGTCCTGAGTTCGACTCGGATTTCAAGTGGGTGCATCTCTCAAGAACAACACAATCAGTCCCCTCTCCCTCTGGGAGAGGGTTAGGGTGAGGGGCTTTTCAAGGGCTCACCGCTTAGGCAGTTCAATCACCACTTTCAACCCGCCCCACTCGCTTTCGCCCAGCACCAGCAAGCCACCCCACGTTTCGACAATATCCCGCACGATCCCAAGACCGAGCCCATGCCCGTGGGTCTGCTCATCCAGCCGCGTGCCACGGCTGAACACCTGAGTGCGCTGCTCTTCGGGAATCCCCGGGCCGTCATCTTCCACGCTCAGGGCAAAGCCGTCAGACCTTTCGATCACACTCAAGCGCACCTCGGCGTCGGCCCATTTGCAGGCGTTGTCGAGCAGGTTGCCGAGCAGTTCGAGCAAGTCCTCGCGGTCCCACGGCAGTTGCAAACCCGGCGGTGCGACGTAGCTCAAGGCCAGATGCTCGCCGTGAATCATGTTCAGCGTCGCCAGCAACCCCGGCAACTCGGCATCGCAATCGAACAACGCGCCGGGCAGCGCATCCCCCGACAACCGCGCGCGATTGAGTTCGCGATTGAGGCGCTGCTGCACCTGCTCCAGTTGCTCCTTGAGAATCCTGCGCAGCTCGGGATGGTCATCGAGCTTGACGCTGGAGGCCAGGCTAAGCAGCACCGCCAACGGGGTTTTCAGCGCGTGGCCGAGGTTGCCCAAGGCATTGCGCGAGCGCTTGAGGCTGTCTTCGGTGTGGGCGAGCAAGTGGTTGATCTGCGCCACCAGCGGCTCCAGTTCCACCGGCACCTGATCGTCGAGTTGCGAGCGCTGGCCCTGCTGCAACTGAGCGATCTGTTCGCGCGCGCGTTCCAGCGGTTTCAGCGCGCGGCGCACGGTCAGGCGTTGCAGGAACAGAATCAGCAGCAACGCCGCCAGCCCCAGGCCGAGGCCGATCTGGCGCATGCGCTGGAAGCTGTCGCTGACCGGCGTGTAATCCTGGGCGACGCTGATCGAGATCGACTGACCCAGGCGCCGATAGTCCGAGCGCAGTATCAGCAAGCGTTGCCCGCCCGGGCCGAGTTGCAGGTTGCTGTGCAGCCCCGGGTGTTGCAGCAGCGGCAGTTCCTGATCCCACAGCGAGCGCGAACGCCAGTGGCTGTCGGAGAAATCGATGCGAAAGTAATGCCCGGAAAATGGCCGCTGATAGGCCGGCGACAGATGCCGCTCATCCAGTTGCAAACCTTGCGGGCCGCGCACCAGCGCCACCAGCAGGCTTTCGCTGTCGTTGCGCAGGCCCGCTTCGAGGTAGCGCTGCAAACCGACTTCGAACAACCACAGGCTGGTTTGCGCCAGCACCAGACCGACGATCACCATCACACTGATCAAACCCAGGCTCAAACGGCGCTGGATTGATCTCATGAAGCTTGCCCGCCGAACAGGTAACCCTGACCGCGACGGGTTTCGATGACGCTTTTGCCGAGCTTGCGCCGCAGGTGATTGACGTGGACTTCGAGGACATTGGAGTCACGCTCGGTCTCACCGTCGTAGAGGTGTTCGGCGAGGTGGCTTTTCGAGAGGATCTGTTCCGGGTGCAGCATGAAATAGCGCAGCAGACGGAATTCAGCGGCGGTCAGCTGAATGTCGGCGCCGTCGCGAACCACGCACTGGCGACCTTCGTCCAGATGCAGGCCGGCGGCTTGCAGGGTCGGCTGGTTGGCCTGGCCCTTGGAGCGGCGCAACAGAGACTGAATGCGCAGGTACAGCTCTTCCGGGTGGAACGGTTTGGTCAGGTAATCGTCAGCGCCGGCCTTCAGCCCTTCGATGCGCTCGGCCCAGGAATCGCGCGCGGTAAGGATCAGCACCGGAATCGCCAGACCGGCGGCGCGCCACTGCGCCAGCACGTCCAGCCCCGGTACGCCGGGCAGGCCGAGGTCGAGGATGATCAGGTCATAGGGCTCGCTGCTGCCCTGATACACCGCGTCACGGCCATCGGCCAGCCAATCCACTGCGTAGCCTTGGCGTTGCAGGCCGGCGAGCAGTTCGTCGGCCAGCGGTACGTGGTCTTCCACCAGAAGCAAACGCATCGATCAATCTTCCTTGTCTTTGACTAACTCGCCGGTATCGGCCTTCAAGTGCAGCTCGCGCGCCACGCCTTCGACCGTCAGCAATTCGACTTCGTAAATGTACACGTCGTGTTTTTCTTCCAGCTCGACTTCCAGCAGTTTGGCGCCGGGGTAGCGATCCATGGCCTGCTGCAGCACTTGCTCCAGCGGCAGGATCACGCCATCGCGACGCAGGGCCAGCGCCTCGTCCTGATCGAGATCGCGAGCCATGGCCGTGCTGCACAACAACACCAGCGCCAGCGCCGTCAGGCGGGTGGCGCGACTATTCAGCTTCATTACGTATCCTGATGATCCCTGAGCACTTCACCATCGACCGCGTTCAACTCCAGATCCCACTTCAGCCCTTTCGGGTCGCGCAGTTCGATCTGGTAAATGAACTTGCCGTACTCTTCCTCCAGCTCGGTTTCGGTGATTTCCGAACCGGGGTGTTTTTCCAGCGCGATGGCGTTGAGCTTCTCGAAGGAGACGATAGTACCAGCGTCGCGCAAACGAAGCGCTTCGTCAGGACCGAGATCGCGCGCCAGCGCAGTGTTGGCGCCAAGGCCGAGGATCGAGGCAGTGGTCAGGGCAGTCAGGGTTTTCATGGGTGTCTCCGAATTCTTATATGTTGCTTACGGTGGGCACCATAGCGGGGTCAACTTAACTGAAACTGAATGGCCATCATTGTGCCCCATTGCTGGCAAGGTCCCCTGTGGGAGCGAGCCTGCTCGCGAAGGCGCAGTGTCAGCCGCAACGATGTTTCTGACCCACCGCTTTCGCGAGCAGGCTCGCTCCCACACTGGTTTGCGTCTGCCCCCCTTGTGGGGCAGGCTCACTCCTACATGGGCCTGCAACATGTGCTTATAATCGCCAGCTTGCTAACGATCGAGACCGGTATGACCGCCATCCACATCAAGTTTCCCGCCCTCACTCTCAAGGCCGGCCCGCGGGCCATGGCGCGCATTCGTGCGCAGGGATTGCACGCCGCTGACGTCGGCACCCTGCCCGGTGCGGCCGGTGGGCCGAAGGCGTTGGGGATTCAGGGGCTTGATCTGGCGTTGTTCGGCGAGTGGCTGCCGAGTGCGCCGCGTGAGCGTTCGCTGATCGGCGCCTCGGTGGGTTCCTGGCGCTTCGCCAGCACCTGCCTGCCGGACGCCGCCGAAGGCATTCGCCGCCTCGGCCAGCTCTACGCCGAGCAGAATTTCAACAAAGGCGTGACCATGGCCGAGATCAGCCAGAGCTCGCAGCGCATGCTCAACGACCTGCTCGACGGCCGCGACGCGAGCATCCTCGAAAATCCCGATTACCGACTGAACATCATGGTGGTGAAAAGCCAGGGCCGCCTCGCTGAAGACCATCGCGGGCGCCTCGGTCTGGCGCTGGGTTCGGTGATCGCCGACAACCTGCGCGGTCGTGCGCGGCTGTCGCGGCACTTCGAACGGCTGATCATCCACGATCCGCGCCTGGCCCCGCCGCTTGATGCCTTGAGCGATTTCCCTTCACGCTTCGTTGCCCTCAACACCGGCAACCTGCGCCAGGCGCTGCTCGCTTCCGGATCGATCCCGATGGTCATGGAAGGCGTACGCGACCTGCCCGGCGCCGGCGCGGGTACGTTCCGCGACGGCGGTTTGCTCGACTACCATCTCGACCTGCCCTACAGCGGCGACGGTATCGTGCTCTATCCGCATTTCACCGATCGGGTGATTCCCGGCTGGTTCGACAAGACCCTGCCCTGGCGCCGCGCTTCGGTGCAGCGTCTGCAGGATGTGCTGCTGGTCGCGCCGTCGAAGGAATATCTGGCGCGCCTGCCCTACGGCAAACTGCCCGATCGCAACGACTTCAAACGCTTCATGGGCGATGCGCCGAGCCGGCAGAAATACTGGCACACGGCGATGGACGAGAGCCGCCGACTGGGCGACGAATTCCTCGAACTGACGGCCAACGGTCGCCTCGCCGAGCGCTTGCTGACCCTTTAGTCAGCACGGCCAAAGACAAGCTGATAAACTCGCCGCCTGCCCGAATCGCTGCGGCGAACGCCATCTGAACAGAGCCGAAAATACCGTGGAAATCTTCAAAGAGTTTACTTTCGAATCCGCCCACCGCCTGCCGCACGTCCCGGACGGCCACAAGTGCGGACGCCTGCACGGTCACTCGTTCAAGGTCGCGCTGCACCTGAGCGGCGACCTCGATCCGCACACTGGCTGGATTCGCGATTTCTCCGAGATCAAAGCGATTTTCAAGCCGCTGTATGAGCGTCTCGACCACAACTACCTGAACGACATTCCCGGCCTGGAAAACCCGACCAGCGAAGTGCTGGCCAAATTCATCTGGAACGAGATGAAGCCATTGCTGCCGGAACTCAGCGCGATCCGCATTCATGAGACGTGCACCAGCGGCTGCATTTATCGCGGGGAATAAGCAACACACATCTCCCCGCCACTGTGGGAGCGAGCCTGCTCGCGAAAGCGTCGTTCCAGTCAATTTATTCGGTGACTGACACTCCGTATTCGCGAGCAGGCTCGCTCCCACAAGAGTCCGGCGCCAGGTTTGAATCATCTGCCATGCACATACAGGCTCGCTCCCACATTGGGCTCCTGGTGCATTCAGTGCACTGCTTTCGCGCTGAAAACCTCAGTCGCGTCTACACATTCGTTCACTTGCGCCGTTTGGCACGACCGCTGCAACCCTTCTGCGTCTTCCCCTTCCAGCAAGGACTGCCCCATGACGCAGAACGCCTCCGGCAACGATTACCCGCTCAGTGAAGTCCCCATGCACGCGCGCAAAGGCCAGGCCTCGACGGCGATGGTGTTACTGGGCTTCACGTTTTTCACCGCGACCATGTTTGCCGGCGGCAAGCTGGGGGTCGCGTTCGGTTTCGCCGAGATGATGGCGGTGATCATTGTCGGCAACCTGCTGCTCGGTCTGTACGCGGCAGGCTTGGGTTACATCGCCTTCAAGAGCGGCCTCAATTCAGTGCTGATGGGCCGCTTCTGTTTTGGCGAAGTCGGCAGCAAGCTCAGCGACCTGATCCTCGGCTTCACCCAGATCGGCTGGTACGCCTGGGGCACGGCGACGGCAGCGGTGGTGATCGGCAAGTATTTCAATCTCGATGAAAGCACCGTGCTGGTCCTGATGGTGCTGTTCGGTCTGGGCTTCTGCGCTACGGCGTACATCGGCTATCGCGGACTGGAAATTCTCTCGTACATCGCGGTGCCGGCGATGATGTTGCTGCTGATGCTGTCGATGTGGGCAGCGACCGTGAAGGTTGGCGGCTTCGAAGGCTTGCTCAGCGTGGTGCCGAGCGGTTCGCTGGACTGGTCGACAGCGATCACCCTGGTGTTCGGCACCTTCGTCAGCGGCGCGACCCAAGCCACCAACTGGACGCGATTTTCGCGCTCGGCAAAAGTGGCAGTGCTGGCCAGCCTGATCGGTTTTTTCATCGGCAACGGCCTGATGGTGCTGATCGGCGCATATGGCGCGATCGTCTATCAACAGCCGGATGTGGTTGAAGTGCTGCTGTTGCAGGGCTTCGCCATGGCCGCGATGGCCATGCTGTTGCTGAACATCTGGAGTACGCAGGACAACACCATCTACAACTTCGCCGTGGCCGGCTGCAACCTGCTGCGCACCGGTCGGCGCAAGACCGTGACCCTCGGTGGCGCGGTAATCGGCACCCTGCTCGCCCTGCTGGGCATGTACGACATGCTGGTGCCGTATCTGATTCTGCTCGGCACGGTGATTCCGCCGATTGGCGGGGTGATCATGGCTGACTTCTTCTATCGCTGGCGCGGGCACTATCCGCGTCTGGCCGACGCACGGTTGCCGGCGTTCAACTGGCCGGGACTCGGGGCCTACGGGGTGGGCACCGTCGCTGCGTTCAGTTCGCCCTGGGTCGCGCCGCTGGTAGGGATCGCCGCTGCCGCGCTAACGTATGTCATCGTCACCGGTGTGCTCGGCGCCCGTCGCGTCAGCGCACCACTACAAGACCTATAAAAAGGATTCGCCTGATGCACATCATCAACGCCCGCCTGCGCAACCAGGAAGGCCTGCACGAATTGCACCTTGAAGACGGCCTGATCCACAGCATCGCCCGTCAGACCGAAGCGCCGACCCTCGGCCCGGATGACCTCGATGCCGGCGGCAATCTGGTGGTGCCGCCCTTCGTCGAGCCGCACATCCACCTCGACGCCACCCTCACCGCCGGCGAGCCGCGCTGGAACATGAGCGGTACGTTGTTCGAGGGCATCGAATGCTGGGGCGAGCGCAAAGTCACCATCACCGAAGAAGACACCAAGACCCGTGCCAAGAAGACCATTCAGGCCTTGGCCGCCCACGGCATTCAGCACGTGCGCACCCACGTCGACGTCACCGACCCGCAACTCACCGCGCTCAAGGCCATGCTCGAAGTGCGCGAGGAAAGCCGTCACCTGATTGACCTGCAAATCGTCGCGTTCCCGCAGGAAGGCATCGAGTCGTTCCGCAACGGGCGCGAGCTGATGGAAGAGGCGATCCGCATGGGCGCCGACGTGGTCGGCGGCATTCCGCATTTCGAGTACACCCGCGATCAGGGCGTCAGCTCGGTGAAGTTTCTGATGGACCTGGCCGAGCGCACCGGCTGCCTGGTCGACGTGCACTGCGACGAGACTGACGATCCGCATTCACGTTTCCTCGAAGTGCTTGCCGAAGAAGCGCGCAGCCGCGACATGGGCGCCCGCGTCACCGCCAGCCACACCACGGCGATGGGCTCTTATGACAACGCCTACTGCGCCAAACTGTTCCGCCTGCTCGGCCATTCCGGGATCAGCTTTGTTTCCTGCCCGACCGAAAGCATTCACCTGCAAGGGCGCTTCGACAACTTCCCGAAACGCCGGGGCGTGACCCGCGTCAATGAACTGCTCGAAGCTGGCATGAACGTGTGTTTCGGTCAGGACTCGATCGTCGATCCGTGGTATCCGCTGGGCAATGGCAACATCCTGCGCGTGCTCGAAGCCGGCCTGCACATCTGCCACATGCTCGGTTATCGCAACCTGCAAAGTGCGCTGGATCTGGTCACCGACAACAGCGCTAAAGCCATGCACCTGGGCGAGCGTTACGGACTGGAACAGGGCCGCCCGGCGAACCTGCTGATTCTATCGGCGGACAGCGACTACGAAGTGATCCGCAGCCAGGGCCTGCCGCTGTATTCGATTCGCGGCGGCAAGGTGTTGATGAAGCGGCAGATGCCGGTGGTGGAGTTCAGTTGAGAAGTACGCTGAACGTGATGGGCCGAGAGCAAAACCTGTGGGAGCGAGCCTGCTCGCGAAAGCGCCATGCCAGGCGCCTCGATGTTGGATGTGCCGACCTCTTCGCGAGCAGGCTCGCTCTCACAGAAGATCCCAGCGATGGCGTCGGCCGAATCAAGCGATCAACCGCGCCGTGCCAAACAATCTGACGCGCAGCAACTCCCCTTCCGAAACCTCAAGCAAAACCGGTGCGGTGCCACCCGGCATGACCACCCGCACCTCCCCTGCCTCGACCCAACCCACCCGCCACGCAGCACACGCGACCGCACTGGCGCTGGTGCCCGAAGATGCGGTCGGTCCTTCGCCGCGCTCGAATACCCGGGCGAGGACTTGCTGCGGCGACACCAGCGCGGCCCATTGCAGATTGACGCCGGTCGGGCAGGGATTGCCGGCACCGTTGGGCATGGCATAGGCGATCGCTGTAAGCCGTTGGTTCAGGGTGGGTTCACGCATCTGTTCATTGCTCGGCAGAGCGGCCGCATCACTGAGCAGCGTCACGCAATGCGGATTGCCGATGCGGACGAATTGGCTGTGTGCCCAGTCAGGATCGAGTTCCGCCAGGGGCTGGACATGGCTGACGTCGCGATTGTTGAACTGAACGTTTTCAACCGTCTGCGCACCCACAGCCTCCGGGCCGAATCCGGGCTGGCCGAGGTCGAGCCAGAAGCCGCGCACGCCTTCGACTTCGACCGGTGTCACCGCGGTTTCCAGCGCTTCGCCCTTGTCATAATGAACGCGCAACACTGCGCCCTGCTCCGCCATCAAGCCTTGCTCGGTCAATGCCTGAGAAAAAATCGTCAGGCCGTTACCGCTGCGCTCGGCGAGGCTGCCGTCGGTGTTGACGATCAGCACATCGAACGGCGCAGATGCCTGGAACGGGCCGATCAGCAGGCCGTCACTGCGGTGGGGTTTGCTGTTGGCCGGGTGTTGGCCTTCGGGCCAGTGACAGCACAAAGCGATGGCTGCCTCGCTCCATTGCTGCCTGGATACGGCGCACTCTGCGGCCCTCGCTGGCAAAGCGATTCCGGCCTCGCGCAAGGCTTGGGGCGAAACCACTCCGTAGATATTGCCGCGTGCGTCGTAGAACTTCGTCATGCCTTGTTCCCGTATTCCATGCTGGCGAAAATCCGACTGTAAACCGCAAACCAGTGTGGGAGCGAGCCTGCTCGCGAAGGCGGTGGGTCAGTCGACATTTCCATATTTGACCCACCGCTTTCGCGAGCAGGCTCGCTCCCACAGGGTAGGATGTTCACCGTTATGCCCCGAAAGGCCTGAGATCGAACCTCAACGCCGTCAGAATGTCACTCGGGATGCAGTTGTTTTTTTGCCAAGGATCGATATGACCAGCCTCAACCCCCAAGACACCTTCGTCCCCGGACGCCTGGAACAGATGTCCACGCGCGTTGCCTTTTTCATTGCCGGCCTCGGCATCGCCGCCTGGGCGCCGCTGGTGCCGTATGCCAAGGCGCGGGCCGGGCTGGATGAGGGCACGCTGGGATTACTGCTGCTGTGCCTGGGTGTCGGCTCGATTCTGGCGATGCCGCTGGCGGGGATTCTCGCCACGCGTTTTGGTTGCCGACGTGTGGCCACCGGCGGCACCTTGCTGATCTGCGCGGCATTGCCCCTGCTGGCGACGGTGTCGTCGATCCCGGCGCTGATCGCCACGCTGTTCATGTTCGGCGCCGGTCTCGGCACGGTGGATTCGACGGTGAACCTGCAAGCAGTGATCGTCGAGCGCGCCAGCGGCAAGCACATGATGTCGGGTTTCCACGGCCTGTTCAGCCTCGGCGGCATTGTCGGTGCGGCGGGCGTCAGTGCCCTGCTCGGCCTCGGGCTGACACCGCTGGCAGCGATGCTGGTCGTCGTCGTGTTGCTGATCGGCGCCTTGCTCAAGTGCGTGCCGCACATGTTGCCGTACGGCAGCGAAAGCTCCGGCCCGGCGTTCGCCATTCCCCATGGCATCGTGCTGTTTATCGGCGGCATGTGCTTTATCGTGTTCCTCACCGAAGGCGCCGCGCTGGACTGGAGCGCTGTGTTCCTCGCTCAGGAACGGGGGATCGACACGGCTTACGCGGGAATGGGTTACGCAGCGTTTGCCCTGACCATGACCGTCGGCCGTCTGCTCGGTGACCGCATCGTGCGTAAGCTCGGTGCGACACGGATCATTCTGTTCGGCGGGCTGTTGGCGGCGGCGGGGTTGTTTCTCGCCACCTTCGCGCCGAGCTGGCAAGCGGCGCTGGTCGGGTATGCGCTGGTCGGCGCCGGTTGTTCGAACATCGTGCCGGTGCTGTACACGGCGGTGGGCAAGCAGACGGTGATGCCGGAAAGCATCGCGGTGCCGGCGATTACCACGCTGGGTTATGCCGGGATTCTCGCCGGGCCGGCGGTGATCGGTTTTGTCGCCCATGCCAGCAGCTTGAGTTTTGCCTTTGGCCTGATGGCGGTGTTGCTGGTGGCGGTGGCGATTGGCGGCAAAGTCCTCAAGGTCTAAAGCAAAAGATCGCAGCCTTCGGCAGCTCCTACATGGATTTGCGTTCCCCTGTAGGAGCTGCCGAAGGCTGCGATCTTTTGATCTTGTGTTTTAGAAACCGACGCTGGCCTGCACGAAGAACGTGCGCGGTGCGCCGACATACATCCCCGAGTTGTTGTCGCTGGAGCGGGTGAAGTATTGCTTGTCGAAGACGTTCTTCACCCCGGCACCGAGCTTGAGGTTCGACACCTGCGGACCAAAGTCATAACCGCCGCGCACGTTCCAGGTCACGTAACCCGGGATGTCGCCGTACTGCCCGTCCGCGGTGCCTTCAGTGATGTAGTTGCCATTGAAGCTGCCATCCGCATTCACACCGGTGCCCGGCGAACGCTGTTTCGATTGGGCGAAGCCATCGATGTTGTACGTCCAGCGGTTGATCTCGTAACGCAAACCGACCGTCGCAACCTGCCGCGAATAGAACGGCAGATCGCGGCCCTTGAAGCCGGGGATCTCGCCTTCATAGGTGGCGCGGGTGTAGGTGAACCCGGCATTGGCGGTCAAACCATCGAGGCGCGGATCTAGGGCCGCCATGTCGTAGTGCGCCGAGGCTTCAATGCCCTGGTGTTTGGTCGCGCCGAGGTTGGTCCAGCCGACGTCGTTGCTGATGTATTGCAGTTCGTCATCGAAGTCGATGTAGAACAGCGTCACCTCGCCGCCCCAGACATCATCGTTGTAACGCGTGCCGATCTCGTAGGTCTTGGCCTTTTCCGGCTCCAGACCGTTGGCGGTGCTGTCACCCGAACCGCCCTGGCCGAGCTGGAAATATTGCAGGCTGCCGAACGAAGTTTCGTAGTTGGCGAACAGTTTCCAGGCATCGGAGAGGTGATACATCACGCTCAGCGCCGGCAGCGGTTCGTTGCTTTCGATGCTGCGGTTTTTCTCCGGTACCGGCCGGCCAGCGGTGTCGAGCACGGCGCGGTCGTGCCAATCGGTGCTGATGTGTTCGAAGCGAATGCCTGGGGTGATGGTCCAGTTGCCGACGTCGATCTTGTTGTCGACATACACCGAATTGGCCTCGGTGCCACCGGTGCGATCCTGGAATACGTGGCCGTCAGAGGTCGGCGTGACTACTGGCTGGTTGTTGACCAGCGCCAGACGACTCGACTCTTCGTGCATCGCCTCTTTCAGATAGCGATAACCGACGCTGACTTCCTGCGTGGTCGGGCCGACATCGAACACCCGCGAAACCCGTGGCTCGATGCCGAGGGTGTAATAGGAACGCGGGTACGAGCTGAGGGTGCGCTGATCGCGCGCAGCGATGGTACTGCCGCGAAAGCTGTCGGTGTAGTAGGTGAGGATTTCCGCCTGAGTGCGCTCGTCGATCTGGCGAATCCACTTGAACGAAACGTCCTTGCGCCGGCCTGTGAACTGATCGTAGTCACGCACCGATTCGTAAGGCTTGTCGTCGTACTGACGCTGGGTCAGGCCGCCGGGCATGTCGGCACTGGCGTCGTAATAGTGGAAGTTGAGGCTGAAGTCGTCCTGATCGGTCGGCGCCCAGTGCGTCTTGAGCAGCACGTCGTCGATGTCGTTGCCGTTGTTGCGCTCGCGATAGCCGTGGCCGTTGACGCCGGAGTACAGCAGCGCGACGCCCATGCCGTTGTCGGCGGTGCCACCGAGGAATGCGGTGTCGATGTGTTTCCAGCCGCCGTACTGCGTCGTTTCCAGGGTGGTGCCGATTTCGCCGGTGGTTTTCTCCGGGATCGCGCGGGTCACGAAGTTGATCACTCCGCCGACGTTCTGTGGCCCGTAACGCACGGAACCGGCGCCGCGCACGACGTCGATGCTGTCGAGGTTGCCCGAGGAGATCGGCGCCATCGACAACTGCGGCTGGCCGTATGGCGCGAACGCCGCTGGCACGCCATCGATCAGTACGGTCGAGCGTGGCGACAGGCGCGAAGTCAGACCGCGTACGCCGACGTTGAGGGAAATATCACTGCCGCCGGTGCCATTGGAGTCCTGCACCTGCACGCCAGGCACGCGTTTGAGCACGTCGCTGACGTTCATCGCGCCCTGCTCGACCATCGCTTCGCGGCGAATCACCGTGCGCGCGCCGGGGTGGTTCTGCACCACCGCCGCGTCGGCGTCACCGAGCCAGTCGCCGACCACTTTGATGTCGGTCACGCCGAGCTCCAGCGGGCCGTTGCTGGCTGCGGAGGTGGCGGCTGGAGCGAGCGTCACCGAGCCTTCATTGATCTGATAATCGAGACCGCTGCCCTGCAACAGCTGCCGCAAAGCCTGCTCTGGCGAAAGGTCGCCGTCGACCGCTGGCGCCTGTTTGCCGGCCACCAGTTCGGGGCTGAAAAACACCTGCAGCGAGGTTTGCTGGCCCAGCTCGCTCAAGGCCTGGCCCAGCGGTTGCGCGCGGATATGAATGGCTTCAGCGGCAAACGCCAACGGCATCGCGGCACTGACCGCCAGCGCCATGGCCAGTGGCAACCAAGGGGATTTTTTATTGTGGATTGTGGTGATGTTCACGTCGTACGCAGTCCTGTGGATCGCAAGAGTGTGCAGCTGTTAATGCAAACCAGTTGCAGTTGAACAGGAAGACGATGAACTGGAAAAAAACCTGAATGCTATCTGGAAATTATTTCCTGACTGCCATCGGCCAAGGTGCGAATGGACACTGGCAGGATGCCCGGCAAGGCTTTGAGCAAGGCGTCGGTGTCGTCGGACTTGAACACGCTGGTCAGGCGCAGGCTGGCCACGTTCGGCTGGGATACGGTCAGCGGTTTGTCGCGATAGCGCGATACTTCCGCCGCTACTTCGCCGAGGCTGGCGTTGTTGAACACCAGTTTGCCGTTGCGCCATGCGGTCAGCTGCGCCGGGTTGACCGCGTAGGCCGGCAGGACTTTGCCCTTGGCATCGACCGCAGTGCCGAGGCCTGCGGTGAGGTTGATGAATTCGTTGTCCGGGGCAGCACTTCCCTGCACCTTCACCGTGCCCTGCTCCACCGCAACGCGGGTCTGCGTGGCATCGCGGCGCACATCGAAACGCGTACCGGTGACTGTGACCTTGCCGCTGCCGGCCTCGACCACGAACGGACGCGAGGCGTCGTGTTCAACGCTGAACATCGCCTCGCCCGCGCTCAATTCGATCAGCCGTCGATCCTTCTCATAACGCACCTGCAAGCGGCTGCGACTGTTCAGATCGATCACCGAACCATCCGGCAACGCTACATGCTTGCGCTCGCCCAACGCCGTGGCGAACTCGGCGCGGTAACCGCCCGGATGATTCAGCCCGCTGAACAGGCCAAGTCCCAGCGCCACGGCCAGAACACTCGCGGCCACGGCGTAACGCAGCAACGGCCGGCGTTCGCGGCGAGGTGGCGGAGTTTCGGCAAGCGCCTTGAGGCGAGAAGTCGGCAGCAGATCAGCCGCGGTCCACAAGCCTTGCAGCAACTGGAATTCTTCGCGGTGCTGCGGATGCTCGTTCAGCCAGGCCTCGAAGCCTTGGCGTTGCTCGACGCTGACATCCGGCTCCTGCAGACGCACGAACCAGGCCGCCGCTTCGTCACGCACCGCCGTTTGCCCACAGGCGCAATCACCCGTTTCCATCATGGAATGTCCTGTCCGGCTGAGAATGAAAAGACGCGAGCGCTCATGATTGCAACCCATCCAGCCGCTCACGCAAATGCCGCAGGGTGCGGATCATATACTTTTCGACCATGTTCCTGGACAGCCCCAGGCGTTCGGCAATTTCTGCCTGAGTCAGGCCTTCGATCTTCTGCCAGACAAAAATCTTGCGGCAGTTGAGCGGCAATTCGGCAAGCGCGCGTTCGATGGAGTCGGCCAACTGGATCGCGCGCATGTAATGCTCCGGGTCGCCCGCTGACGACGCAGTGTCCTCGACCGCCTCCGACTCCATGGCGCCGCGCCGATCCTCACGCCGATACCCATCAACCGCGATGTTGCGCGCGGTCTGGTGCAAATACGCACGCGGCTGCTGCACCGCCGCCGAATCCGCCTCGAGCACCCGCACAAAGGTGTCGTGCGCCAGATCCTCGGCGTGCGCGCGATTGCGCAGGCGCCGAGTCCAGGTGCCGATCAACTCTTCGTAATGCTCGAAAAAGCCGGATCTGCGGGAGCGCATGGGGGATGGGCGGCGTGTGAGAAAGGGGCGTGAATAGTAATGCTTCGTATTAATACAAAGCAAATGCACGCTGTGATGGTGTTCTTGATGCGCAAGGTGCAACCACCGACGACGCCGAGCTCCGATGGGCATTGAACAGGTCCCTGTGGGAGCGAGCCTGCTCGCGAATGCGGTATGTCAGCAACGATGATGGTGACTGACACGTCGCCTTCGCGAGCAGGCTCGCTCCCACAAGGGAATAGCGTGAGTGTTTCAGGCCTGCGGCAGCTTACGGAAGCCCACCGCCAGGCGATTCCAGCCGTTGATGGTGTTGATCGCAACGGTCAGGTCAACCAGCTCCTTTGGCGAGAATTGCGCAGCGACGACTTCATAGTCTTCGTCCGGCGCGTGGGTCAGGCTCAGTTGTGTCAGCGACTCGGTCCACAGCAGCGCTGCACGTTCACGCTCGCTGAAGAACGGCGCTTCGCGCCAGGCCGTCACGGCGAACAGGCGACGCGGCGTTTCGCCGTCCTTGATCGCGTCGGCGGTGTGCATGTCGATGCAGAATGCGCAGCCGTTGATCTGCGATGCGCGCAGCTTGACCAGTTCGATCAGGCTCTTTTCCAGCGGCAGTTTCGAGACAGCATTTTCCAGCGCCATCATCGCTTTCAGGGCATCAGGGGAAGCGGTGTAGAAATCGGCACGAGGTTGCATGGTGGGCTCCGGGGTAGCGATTGAATGTGTGGCTACGTTAGTCCCCGGGGGTGGTTCGGCAAATAGCCAATATTGCAGAAGAACGGTAGGCCACTTGGCGCAGCGACTGACCGCTCGTCACTCGACGGGCACCAAGGTTTCAGTGCGCAAGACCAATATCAGGTAATCCCCTTTATCAGGAGACGTACCATGATGACGCGCAAACTCACTTCGTTATTGTTGGCCGGCCTGCTCGCCACGGCATCCGCCGCCAGCTTCGCGGCCAATGACAGCACCGATGCGACGGGCACCAAGTCCGGCGGCGCCAGCAGCTCGACCATGCCGCCAGACAACACCCCGGGCTCGCCATCGGGCGGCACTGGTTCTGGCGGAACCAATAACGGCACCGGCACCGGTACTGGCTCGGGGATGGGCACCGGCACGGGCACCAATGGCGGCGCCAGTGGCTCGGGTTCCGGCGCGGGTGGCGGCACCGGCTCGGCCGGCGGCGGCACGGGTGGTGCGGGCGGTGGCACCGGCGGCTGAACGAACAAGAGCCATCCCAGATAGTCCTGCTTACATCAGGACCCAATGTGGGAGCGAGCCTGCTCGCGAAAGCGGTCTGTCAGCCAAGCTTGATGCAAGCTGACACACCGATTCGCGAGCAGGCTCGCTCCCACTTCTGATTTCTGTTGATTGAAAGAATCAGCGATCCGACCGCATCAGTTCGGCAAAACCTTCTTCCGACGCATACACCGCCGCGCGATTGCGTCCGGCATTTTTCGCCTGATACAACGCCGCGTCCGCGCGCTGGATAAACACCTGCGGGCTGTCGTTGCCGTTGGGAATAAATGAATAACAGCCCAGGCTCACCGTGAGATAACCGGTCGGCGAGCCGCTGTGAATGATGTGCTTGTCGATCACGCTGCGGCGTATCTGTCCGGCAATCGCCAGCGCCCCATTGATATCGGTGTCCGGCAGCAGCACGGCAAACTCTTCCCCACCGTAACGCACTGCCAGATCCGACTTGCGCTGGCAGCAGGTCTTCACCACTTGCGCCACCTGCGCCAGGCATTGATCGCCGGCGACATGACCATAAGCGTCGTTGTAGCGCTTGAAGAAATCGATATCGAGCATGATCAGGCTCACCGGGCTGACCTGCCGCGCGCCCCGGGCAAACTCAATATCCAGCGAGCGCTCGAACAAGCGCCGGTTGGCCAACCCGGTAAGGCTGTCGTGGGTGGCAATCTGTTCCAGCGCCAGTTGCGCCTTGCGCAGGTTTTTCTCGATACGCTCGCCGTCGCGCACCTGATGAATGAACACCCAGCCGAACAGGCCAATCCCGAGGATCACCAGCGCGACAATCACGCTGGACTGAAAGGCGCGGTCATACCAGCCCTGCAGAATCGTGTCTTGCGACGTCGCAGCAGAGACCACCAGCGGATACGAGGCGAGCTGTCGATAGCCATACAAGCGGGTCACGCCGTCGACCACGGAATTGAGCATCGCGGTGCCAGCGTTAGCGTTCGGCAGCAGGGTTTGGTAGATCTCGCCGTGGGCCACCGAGGTGTTGATCAGCGACTCATCAAAGGGCCGTCGCGCCAGCAAGGTGCCGTCGGTCAGCGCCAGAAACATGATGCCGCTGTCATCGAGGCTGAAGCTTTTGAAGAACTGATCGAAGTAGGACATGCGGATACCGGCCATCAGCACGCCCTGAAAGTTGCCGAGTTGATCGTTCACGCGTCTGGAAATCGGAATAATCCACTCGCCGTTTTCGCGGCTGCGAATCGCCGGGCCGATGTGCGCAACGGTGGAAGCATTCTGCTGATGGAACCTGAAATATTCGCGATCGGCCACGCCGTTGCCACGGGGCAGATCGGCGAACGAGGTGATGACCCACTGTCCCTCGCGATCGAACAGAAAGATGCCGTGCAACTGGTCAAGTTGCTGCGCGCGGCGGGCGAAAATCCGCTGTAACCGGGGCCGCTGCGCCGCCCCGTAACCATCGTCCTGAATCCAGTCGACCAGGCTGGTCATCACCAGATCCGCCGCCCGCACGGTGTCCTCGGCCTGCTGCGCCATGGCTCGGGTCAGGTTGCCGGAGGCCATTTTCGCCACCGCCAGATCCTGACGCCGCGACTGTTCCAGTTGCAGGTACAGCAGACCGCACAGGCACAGGCTCACCGCAACGATAAACAGCACCGCCGCTTTGCGAAGCGGCAACCGTTTGAGCGTGCCGGGGGCCTGATGCGGATCGTGAATGGGGATTGGCAAAAGCATGTCCTGGGCAGGTACGACAGGGGCGCGAGCCCGAAACCCTTGTATGTGTGAGCGTAGCCCACCGGGATGTACCGGGCAAACGCCCGCCTCCCGCCCAGTTATCGGCGCGTCGCGAGTTTGGATGATCGCTTTTCGTCGATTTATTTACGACTGCTTCTTTACGGTTAATCAGTTGTGCAGGGCCAGCCGCCGCATCGCGCTGGTCAGGTGCGCGCGAGCACTTTGCGCATCGCCTTCACGCATTTGTGCATAGGCGCGCTGCGCAATCGCATGAGGCACCGGTTTCAATTCACGTTGGGTTGCCATCGCCAGCAGCTGCACCTGCGCGGCGCGCTCCAGGTAATACAGATCGTCCCAGGCTTCGGCGATGGTCGGCGCAGCGACAATCACCCCGTGGTTTTTCAGAAAGAGAATGTCGGCGTCGCCCATGACGCTGGCGATGCGGTCGCCTTCGGATGCGTCCAGTGCGAGGCCGTTGTAATCCTCGTCCACCGCTGTGCGCCCGTAAAACTTCAGCGCAGTCTGCCCCAGCCACAGCAGCGGCGGGCCTTGCAGCAGGCACAACGCGGTGGCGTGCGGCATGTGCGTGTGGAACGCGACTTTTACCCGTGGCAGTTGTTTGTGCAGGCGCGCGTGGATGTAGAACGCGGTCGCCTCGGGCTCGCCTTCGCCAGCGACCACGTTGCCGGCAAAGTCACAGACCAACAGATTCTGCGCGGTCACTTCCGAAAAAGCGTAGCCGTATGGATTGACCAGAAACAGATCATCATGCCCCGGTAGCATCGCCGAAAAATGATTGCAGATGCCCTCCTCCAGACCCTGCAGCGCGGCCAGTTGAAAGCACGCAGCGAGTTCGTTGCGAGCAGTGATGATCGCCTCGGTTTCCAGGTTCAACGTTGCGCTGGGTCTGGCTTTGCCAGTGCCGCTCAAGATATGAGCCATGGCAATTCTCCTTAGGTCCAGCCGAGAGATTTGAACAGCGGCAGCACTCGGTCGAGGCTGGGCAGAATCGCGTCGGGCCGATAGTCCGGCAACAACTGACGCCCGGTGCCGCGATCGATCCACACGCAACGAAAGCCCATGTCCCGCGCCGCCGTGTGATCGAGCATGGGGCTGGCGCAGATGTGCACCACCTCATCGCGGGTCACGCCCAATTGCTCATGAGCGTAGTCGAACAGCCGTGGCGCCGGTTTGTAGGCACCAGCCTGTTGCGCGGTGATCACCCGGTCGATATGGCCGCCGAGTTGCGCGACGTTGCCGGCAATGATGTCGTCGTCGGTGTTGGAGACGATGCACAGCTTGAAGCCCATGGCTTTGAGCTGCGCGAGGGTGTCGACCACTTCGGCAAATGGCGGCATGTTCGGGATGGCTGTCGCCAGGCGTTGAATGTCCTCGGGCTGGCTCGGCAAGCTCAATTCTTCCAACGCCAGTTGCAGGCCGAGGGTGCCGAGTTCGCGAAAGGAACGGTGCGGCGGTGTTTGTTCGAGACGATGCTCGTGACGGTCGTAGACTTCGATCAACTTAGTGGCGTCAACTGCGTGCTGGCCCTTGTCGCTGAGTATTTTCTCGACCACGGCTTTCAGGCCTTCATCCCAGTGGATCAGCGTGCCGTAGCAATCGAAGGTCAGCCAGTGCGGGCGTGGCGTGTTGTTCAAGGTCATCGGTCGATTCCTCCAGAGTGAGGACTTCAGCTTATGAGCGCGCGGTGATAGTGTGAAATTAAATAAACACTCGATAGTCATTCGCAAATCAACTATCAGGAATGCTGCCATGCTGGATCTCGAATTGCTGAAAACCTTTGTCTGCGTGGTCGACGAAGGCAGCTTTACCCGCGCTGCCGAACGTGTGCATCGCACGCAATCGACGGTCAGCCAGCAGGTGCGCAAACTCGAAGATCTGGTCGGCCACCCGCTACTCCTGCGCGACCGCAGCGGAGTGAACGTCGCGGTCACCGAACACGGCGAACTGCTGATCCACTATGCGCGCCGGTTACTGGCGCTGTCCGCCGAAGCCACGCAAGCGCTGGCCAGCGACGTCGATCTGGAAGTGCTGCGCATCGGCATGCCGGAAGACTTCGACGCCCGGCGCATGGCGCTGATCCTCGCCGGTTTTACCCGCAACCATCCGCAAGCGCGCCTGGAAACCATCAGCGGCATGAGCCTCGACCTGCGCCAACGCCTCGACGCCGGCGACATCGACATTGCCCTGATCAAACGCGAACCCGACAGCGGCCCGGCATGGGCCACCTGGCCGGAACGACTGGTGTGGGTCAAAGGCACCGAATTGGACACCTCCAGCGGTGTGCTGCCGCTGGCGCTGTTTCCGCAGGGCTGCCTGTATCGACAACGGGCGATTCGCCTGCTCGATGTAGCGCAGCGACCGTGGCGAGTGGCGTTCGGCAGCCACAGCCTGACCGGGATTCAAGCGGCGGTAGCGTCTGGGTTGGGGGTTTCGGTGCTGCCGGTTTCGGCGGTATTGCCAGAGCATGAGGTGTGTACGGATCTGCCGGAGTTGGCGCCGACGGAACTTGCGCTGGTCAGCCGCGAGGGAGTGTTGAGCGGGTTGCAGCGGGGGCTGGTGGAGTTTTTGCGTGGGGAATTGGGGGTGGATGCGGGGGGATTTGCCTGAATCCCCCGCGGGGGGTTATTCGGGTTTGTTGATTTCCCGGAGCAGGTCGGCGGTGGGGATGTTCATGGTGTTTGAGTAGTAGGTTTTGTAGCCAAAGGCAGTGACAAATAGTTTGCAGGGAATCTGGCTTTTGTTGGAGAGAAGGTTGTTTAGCTCCGTTGTAGACAGGTGACGTTCTGAACTACGGCTGCTGGAGGTTTCAACGAGAAACGCGCTGGTGAGATAAGAAAATTTCCCTCCGTTTAGCGGTTCCCCGTCAGACTCAATCAAACCTACCGCGGAAAACTGCATCGCTTTCTCAATGGAGAAATCATGATCGTCCCCCAACGCACACGTCAGAAAACCTGCAATCATCCCTTCTCCCTGTCCTTTATCAAACAGGTTCAGGACATCCACATCCGATTGGTATCGGATGTCATATAAAAGCGTCCTCTCTCGTTTCACGGACACGAAACTCAAGTTTGCAGCAGGCTTTGAATGGTCTTTTGCACATCCGGAGCAAACAATGAGCAATACGCAGATGATCAATCTGGACATCAAGAAAACTCCTTCATGATCGCGGCCATCAACAAATCGCTCGCCGAATTGCCACCGGAAATAGGCGCAACAAACAGCTCTAGCGCGTTTGCATGACTGGTATCGACGTTTACGTTCAAAGAAGGCCCACAAGAAACAATCCACTTCTCACCAAAGTCAGCTACGCCATCTGATGAATTTCTATTGGTAGGTGTCGCTTTGATGTTGATCCATTCGACAGCGACTGGGTCAGGTCGCTGGCGATATATGTCTGAGCCGATCCAGACAAGAGCACCTTCGCCAACCGGATCCAAAGTAATCAGCATCTGCATTCTGTATCCCCAATCCGACATGAGTTTCGTCAGATGCGCACCGTTCCATCCACCGAGGCTATGTCCGACGATGTATATAGGGCAACTCTTGTACGGAATCAGGCTAAGAACATATCGCTGGATGTCTTGCTTCCCTCTGACTTCGTTATAACCCAGCCACTCTGAGCGATATCTACCTTCGGCGCTCAGCGACTCATTGCGTTTATCAAATGCAGCCCGGGCGGCCAAAATGTTTCCATAAGGCCCAGAAAAGTAATAACTCTCCTTATCCCCAGCCCCTCCAATAAAAAGCACGATCGCCTTGGTACTTTCCACCGGCACAGGCTTGGCGCTGACATCCTTCTTGTCGGTCAGCGTATGCTCCTTGTGCAGCTTGTAAGTATTGCCCTTCGCGCACGTTACCGTCTCAGCCGTCATTGCCTCACTCCTCCAGAAACAGCTTGATGGTTTCAGGCAGGTGCGAACTGACTTCATGGGTAAATCCGGAGGCATCAGACACGCCATGTTCCATGCGTCCGTCGGCGCGCTGGATCATGTAGGGATGGTTGGGCATCGGTTCACCGGTCACATCGTTGACCAGTTTCAGCTTGTCGGTGAAGTGCACCGGCATCGGCAGCAGACCACTGAAAGGCGCCGCGACTACGGTGTCGCCAATGATCACCGTGCCTGAACCGCCGATGACGACATTGCCGTGGCCACCGGTGCTGTCCAGCATCGCCGCGTTCAAGCCATTGATGAACACGGTGCCAGATACAGCGCCGCTGATCGCACTGCCGCAAGCGGACTTGTCGGTCATGCGCGCAGCCGCCAGTCCATCAAAATTGACATTCGGCGAGCCGCTGACGATCGGGTTGGTGCCGTGTCCCGGCAACGGGCAGGCGGTGGGGTCGGTGACGCGGGCAGCGGGTTTTCCGCTTATGAACAGCTCCTTGCAATGTGTCGTGCAGATCCTTTGAGGCGCGCAGCATGCGCGAATTTGCCCTCCCCTTCAAATCCTCAGGCCAAAAAAACAGGCGCTCACGGGAGCGCCTGTTTTCCCTGGCTCATTACGGATGGTTCACCGTACCGGCGGCACCCGAATATCCCCCGCCCGGCACTGCGTCTTCACCCCTTTGCCACACGCGCCGAACTGCAAATCCTTGTCCATGCACACCCGCACTTCCGACAGCTGCGGGCCGCTGCAAACCACCGCAATTCCGTCTTCGGGAATACCCGGATTGGCCTTGCGAAACAGATCGACAATCTCCTGCGCTTCGAAGTAGTACGACGTCGAGCCGAACGGCTGTAACGCCTGCGGAATCTTCACCGCGCCGAGGGCCTGATCGGACTTGTCCAGATAGCCCTCCGCGCCAAGACCGCTGCAGGTACCGTGCTTGGACCATTCGTGATCAAGAAGTTTTTTCGTCGGGTACATCGTCAGGCCCTTGCTGGTTTCTGCCGCCGATAGCCTGGTCAGCGGCGGGCAGGATTCTGGCCAGCCGCCCTTGGCGTATTGCGGCCACAAACCGTGCAGGACAAAACCGTAACCGTTGCCGGTGCACTGCGCGTCGTCCTTGTGCGTCAGACAAAAAGTCGGCGACCAGGAAAGCGCCAGCAGGTAGTAGTCGAACACCCCCGCCACCGATTCCGCCTGCGCTTTGTTCGACGCCGGCTGACGCGCCGAACTCATGCCGATGCTACCGGCCGTCAGCGCGATCAGCGCCAGAATTGTAAACAGCTTTTTCATTAACCCGTTCCTTGGGACGCCTGCGTCCGTGGTTTTCGTTGTTGGCCAGACCTGGCCAGTGCTGATTTCGACACGCTTGTATTGCAAGCGCATGACGCAAGGCAAGGCCCTGCGCCGTGCGAAGGTCTACGCTGAACAGGCAGACATCCAACAAGGGAACCGACATGAGTAAAGCAGACGAACTCGCCGCCAGACTCAAGCAGACACGGCATACCCAGGCTGATGCGGCGCTGGAAATCGATTGCTGGCCTGCTCAGGTGTACGACTTGTACCACCGCATCGAAGCCTGGCTACAGCCAGTCACCGAAGTAGGACTGAAGATTCGGCGAAATCCTACGCACGTTTGCGAAACTTCGCCGGATGGTGAAAGCCATGACTACGCCATCGACCAGTTGGTGATCGAAGCGAACAATCACAGTCTGATTTTCGATCCGATTGCGCGGTTTACCGAGGACGGTTGCGGACGTGTCGAGATCAAGGTGCCGGGGCGTGATCAGTCGTTGCTGCGCACGGTTGACGAGCATGGCGAAAGCCATTGGTGGTTGCAGACTATCGAGACCGGCCAGGAGCTGGATGCGATCGCGCTGACGGAAAACAATCTGCTGCAGGTGGTGCAGCAAGGGTTAAGCCTGTAAGCCGCCCGGGTTAACTGACAAAACTGTAATGTTTGCCTCAGCCAACTGAAAGCCGGGGCTGGCTAGTCTCTCTGTCATGAGTCAGACGGGGATTTCCAGCGCATGCCATCCATTCTCACAAGACGTACTTTTGTCAAAGGCCTGGCCGCCGGTAGCTTGCTCGGTGGCCTCGGGCTCTGGCGTACACCGGTCTGGGCACTGAACGGCGCCGCGCCCGTCAACGAACTGAGCGGTAACGAATTCGAGTTGTTCATCGGCGAAACTCCGGTCAATTTCACGGGTTCTGCACGCACGGCGATGACCATCAATGGCAGCCTGCCCGGCCCGCTGTTGCGCTGGCGCGAAGGCGATACCGTGACGCTGCGCGTGCGTAACCGGCTCACCGCCGACACCTCGATTCACTGGCACGGCATTCTGCTGCCGGCGAACATGGACGGCGTGCCGGGTCTGAGTTTCCACGGCATCGAACCGGGCGGCGTGTACGTTTACCAGTTCAAGGTTCGGCAACATGGCACCTACTGGTATCACAGCCATTCCGGCTTACAGGAGCAGGCCGGCGTCTACGGGCCGCTGGTCATTGAGGCCCAAGAGCCGGAGCCGTTCCAGTACGATCGCGACTACGTGGTGATGCTCAGCGACTGGACCGACGAAGACCCGGCCAGCCTGATGAAGACGCTGAAAAAACAGTCCGACTACTACAACTTCCACAAACGCACCGTCGGCGATTTTATCGACGATGTCAGTCAAAAAGGCTGGGGCGCCACGGTTGCCGATCGCACGATGTGGGCGCAAATGAACATGAACCCCACCGACATTGCCGACGTCAGTGGCGCCACGTATACCTTTTTGATCAACGGCCAAGCCCCCGATAGCAACTTCACCTGGCTGTTCCGTCCCGGCGAAAAACTGCGCCTGCGCCTGATCAACGGCTCGGCCATGACCTATTTCGATGTGCGCATTCCGGGATTGAAAATGACGGTGGTGGCTGCCGATGGCCTGCACGTCAAACCGGTCAGCGTCGATGAACTGCGCATTGCCGTGGCCGAGACTTATGACGTGATCGTCGAACCTGAAACCGAGGCGTACACCCTGTTCGCTCAGGCGATGGATCGCAGCGGTTACGCCCGTGGCACTCTCGCCACACGCGCCGGCATGTCGGCAGCAGTGCCGGCGCTGGATCCGCGTCCGTTGGTGAGCATGGACGACATGGGCATGGGCGGCATGGATCACGGCAGCATGGACATGAGCACCATGGATCACTCCAGCATGGGCCCGATGCAAGCCCATCCCGACAGTGAAAACAACAATCCGCTGGTGGACATGCAGGCCATGATCACCGCGCCAAAGCTTGACGATCCGGGCCTTGGCCTGCGCAACAACGGCCGCCGTGTGCTGACCTACGCCGACCTGCGCAGCACCTTCGAGGACCCGGACGGCCGCGATCCGGGCCGCACGATAGAGCTGCACCTGACTGGCCACATGGAGAAATTCGCCTGGTCGTTCAACGGCATCAAATTCTCCGATGCCGAGCCTTTACGGCTGAAATACGGCGAGCGCATCCGCCTGGTGCTGGTCAACGACACCATGATGACCCACCCGATCCACCTGCACGGGATGTGGAGCGATCTGGAAGACGAAAACGGCGACTTTCAGGTGCGCAAACACACCATCGACATGCCGCCCGGCAGCCGCCGCAGCTATCGCGTCACCGCCGACGCCCTCGGCCGCTGGGCTTATCACTGTCATCTGCTTTATCACATGGAAACGGGCATGTTCCGCGAAGTGCGGGTGGAAGAATGAAGAGACCGATCATGACTCGACTCAGCGTGTTCTCGCTGCTGCTCGCCGGCACCTCCGCCATGGCCGCCGACGCCATGCACGGCATGGACCACAGCCAGATGCCCGGGATGGATCATTCGGCAATGCAAAGCATGGACGACGGTATGATGCAGCCCGCCGCGCCCAGCGAAAGCCGCACGCCGGTTCCGCCCGTGACCGACGCCGACCGCGCTGCGGTGTTCACCAGCCCCGGCGGTCATCAGGTGCACGACAGCGTTATAAACAGCTACTTTCTTGCCGACAAACTCGAATGGCAGAACGCCGATGACGGCAGCGCTTTGGCCTGGGACCTGTCCGGCTGGATCGGCGGGGATACCGATCGGCTGTGGCTGCGCTCTGAAGGCGAGCGCAACAACGGCAAGACTGAAGACGCGGAAATTCAAGCGCTGTGGGGCCACGCGATTTCACCATGGTGGGACGTGGTCGGCGGCGTGCGTCAGGACTTCAAACCCGGCGCACCGCAAACCTGGGCCGCGTTGGGCGTGCAAGGCATGGCGCTGTACAACTTCGAGGCCGAAGCCACGGCTTTCCTCGGCGAGGGCGGCCAGAGTGCGGTACGCCTGGAGGGCGACTACGACATCCTGCTGACCAATCGACTGATCCTGCAGCCGACCGCAGAACTCAACATATATGGCAAAAACGATCCGCAGCGAGGCATCGGCTCAGGGTTGTCCAATACCGAGGCGGGCCTGCGGTTGCGCTATGAAATCCGCCGCGAATTCGCGCCTTACATCGGCGTGACGTGGAATCGCACTTACGGCAACACCGCCGACTATGCCCGCGAAGAAGACGAGGATCGCAGTGAGGCGCGCCTCGTCCTCGGCGTCAGGCTGTGGTTCTGAATTCTTCTACAAAAACAAACCGGAGACCTTGCATGCACACATTGACCCTGCCCCTGATATTCGCCAGCGGATTGCTCCTGAGCACCCTCGCCCAGGCCCATCCGAAACTGCTCTCGTCGACACCGGCCGAAGGCGCGGAAGGCGCCGCGCCGGGCAGGATCGAGCTGCACTTTTCCGAGAACCTGGTCACGCAATTCTCCGGGGCCAAACTGGTAATGACCGAAATGGGTGGCATGGCTCACTCGCCGATGCCGATGAAAGCCAAGGTCAGCGCGAGCAGCGATCCGAAAACCATGCTGATCACCCCGCTCGCCCCGCTGCCTGCCGGCACCTATCAGGTGCAGTGGCGCGCGGTGTCCGCCGACACGCACCCGATCACCGGTAACGTCACGTTCAAAGTGAAGTGAACAATGGCGGACCTGCTCAACATCATCCTGCGGTTCGCCTTGTATGTGGATTTGCTGCTGTTGTTCGGGCTGGCGTTGTTTGGCTTGTACAGCTTCAACGCGCTGCTGCGGTTCCGTCCGTTGTTGCGGGGCATGGCAGTGACAGGCGCGTTACTGTCAGTGGCCGGGCTGGTGCTGATGACCCGCGCCATGAGTGGCGAAACACAGCTCGCGGCATTGTGGCCGCACCTGCAGATGATGCTGCTGGAAACAGACGTCGGCCTGGCGTGGGCGCTGCGGATGACAGCGTTGGCCATCGTGGTGATCCGGCCGAGTCTGTGGCCAGCGTCGTTGGCAGGCGCCATTGCCCTCGCTTCGCTGGCGTGGAGCGGGCATGGCGCGATGGACGAAGGATGGCTGCGGTTCTGGCACTTTCTCAGCGACATCTTGCACTTGCTTGCGGCGGGAGCGTGGTTGGGTGCCTTGCTGGCGCTGGTGTTGATGGTGAGCGGGCGAATCGGTGACACACGCCTTCGCTTGATCGCCGATGCAGTGAAACGCTTCGAATGGGTGGGCGCGTTGATCGTGCTGACGGTGTCGGTCACCGGCGTGATGAATTATCTTTTCATCGTCGGCCCAAGGCTCGACGGAGTGCTGTTCGGGACCTACGGGCAGCTGCTGACGATCAAGGTGCTAGCGTTTGCCGTGATGCTGGTGCTGGCTGCGTTGAACCGCTTTCATCTTGGACCGTCACTGCAACAATCGCTGCGCGACGGCCAGTACCTCATCGCCGCGAAAGCGCTGCGGCGCAGTGTGGTGATGGAGCTGGCCCTTGCCCTGCTGATCGTGGCGCTGGTGGCGTGGCTCGGCACATTGAGTCCGGACCCGGGATGACACCCGTGGAAGGCTTTCACTACACTGGGCCACCTTCCCTTTCAGAAGCCCGATCTCAATGACAACACTAAAAAGCACGATGATCCTCGGCGGCCTGCTGACCCTGGCGACTGGCGCTCACGCCGACCCCGCCACGTCCCACCTCGACAGCATCCAGCAACAAGGCCAGTTGCGTGTCTGCACCACCGGCGACTACAAGCCCTACACCTTCAAGCGCAGCGATGGCGACTTCGAAGGCATCGACATCAGCATGGCCCGCTCCCTGGCCGACAGCCTCGGCGTCAAGGTGCAATGGGTGCAGACCACCTGGAAAACCCTGATGCCCGACATGCAGGCCGACAAATGCGACATCGGCATGGGCGGCATCTCGGTCACCCTCGAACGGCAGAAAAAAGCTTTCTTCAGCAACACCCTCGACACCGACGGCAAGATCCCGCTGGTGCGCTGCGCCGACCAGTCCAAATACCAGACCATCGACCAGATCAACCAGCCCAACGTGCGCCTGGTGGAACCTGCCGGCGGCACCAACGAAGCCTTCGTCCACGCCTTCCTGCCCAAAGCGCAACTGGCCCTGCACGACAACGTGACGATCTTCCAGCAACTGCTCGACAACAAAGCCGACGTGATGATCACCGACGCCTCGGAAGCGCTGTATCAGCAGAAACTCAAACCCGGTTTGTGCGCAGTGAACCCGCATCAATACATGCAATACGGCGAGAAGGCTTACCTGCTGCCACGCGACGACATCAGCTGGAAACTGTATGTCGATCAGTGGCTGCATTTGAGCAAGGTCACTGGCAAGTATCAGCAGAGGTTGAGTGAGTGGATTGCGGTGCCGGGGCAATAACGGTTAAGCGTCGTGCAGGGGTGACGGCGACTGTTCAGCTAACCATATAGCCTCGCGGTGACGGATAACCGCTCCGTCACCGCGAGGTTCGCTTCAAGCCTTCACTTCAACTTTGTCCAACGCCTGATTCACTGCGATCTCTCCCAGCATCACTACCTGGAAATGCCCAATAACGTCTTGCGCTGCGAGTTTTCCAGTAACGCGGCGAAGTCGTTGAGCATGGTGCTGGCCGAACCCAGTGATTCGCTGGCGTTGGCCAACAGGGACTCACTGTCGTAAGCCGGGTTGGCGAGGAACATGCGTTCGGGCTGGTTGGTGGAGGCTTTGATGTGACTGGCGGGAGGCAGGTAATAATCCAGCGCACGCTCGGCGGCGTCGTGGAGTTTTTTTGAGTCTGGGGATTTGTAGGGGGATGCGGGATTGGTTTCGGGGGGATTTGGTGTGGGTTTGAACATGGATGAATCCTCTAGCGCGATTACCAAAAGGAGCCATCACCCTCGCTACCAAACGAAGGGTGGCGGCCATACGCGGGTTGGTAGACCGGTCGCACTAGAACCCGGCGCCCACGAATGGACCCCACGCATGACCACCATGATATTCGAGCGCTGAGAAGCGACCTGAATCAGGTGACGCAATGCATCTAGACACGAGGCGGGCTACCAAACCCGATCACTGCTTTCAGTGACCCAGGGACGATAGAACCCGCAGGCTAGACGCACAAGCCGGCGGATTCTGTCTTAGGTGTAGGGGGAGGCGCAAGACAACGTAGGCTTCGGATGACTTTCACTAGTCAGATTTAAACAAGCGCCAGCGTAACCGTTTAAAAATCCCGAGCCAAAGTTCAAATCGAGTCTGATACAGTTCCACTTGGCAAAATCGTAGACAGGAAGTCAGACATGGCAAAGCCAGCAGCTCGTATTACCGATCCCACCAATTGCCCTATCCCTGGACACGGTCCGAAAGCTATCGCGTCCGGATCTCCCGATGTTTTCTTCGACGGTCTTGCAGCCGCGACCAAAGGCGATACTTGCACCTGCGGCAGCGCTTTGGCGTCAGCAGTGTCCTCGACTGTATTTATCAACGGTAAGAATGCTGCCTTGGTAGGTACGGTAGGCACCCATGGAGACATCGTCATCGGCGGCTCGGGCACCGTGATTATTGGTGACTCGCATAGTCCGGCACCATTTATTGCCCCGCTTCCCCTATTGCTGCAGAAAACTTATGGGCACACCTTCAGCATCGTTGACAGCGAAACAGGCCAGCCCTTGGCAGGAAGGAATTTCAGCGCAATCGTTAATGGTCAAAAGATTACCGGTGTTACCGATAGTACAGGAGCAGCGACCGTTAAGACCCCAACAAAAGATGCTGCTATTTCAGTTACCATCGACTTCACCTCACCAGCTCGGACGCTCAGCGAACTCACGGATTGAACACTATGGCCGAACAATTTACTACTGAAGCAAAAGCAGCGGAAATCAAACCAGGCGCGCCGATTGTCCCCACGACTATCACGGTCAATGATAGAGCTGCAACAAGGGAAGCGATTATCAGGCTTCTCCACAAAAACAAATGCGAATTTGTGGAAAGATCCTCTTGGGGAGCACATAAAGCAAAAGGCGAAATGGTCGATGATTGGGACTACTCAATGATCGCCCTTCACCATGCCGGCCGGAGTATGGGTTGCGGTGCTGGGGCAGGACAAATGCGGGCAATCCAAAGTGAGCATCAAGCCAAGTTTGATGACATCGGTTATCACTATGGTATCGACTGCACGGGGAAAGTCTTTGAAGGACGTGACATACGATTCAAAGGCTCAAGCGTACATAACTACAACACTGGTGTAATTGGGATCGTTTTGCTGGAGAACCTGACGACTGCCGAAGAAGGTGGAGACATGGTGGCTTTTGCCCGTCAGGCTCTTGAAACCTTCAATGGCAATATGGATCAGAAAATTCCTGCCATTCAGATTGACACTCTTCTGAAGTTGATTCAGGCCCTGACCAGTGTTTTCAGGGTGACAACGTTAGGAGGACATCGTGAATTCCCAATGCAGGCCGGCGAAGGGAAGATTTGTCCAGGCAATATTGGCATGGAACTGGTAAAAAACCTTCGAATCAAAACCAAATTCTTGCGACCGCCTTCGTCATGAAATCGCTTCTTATCATCTCCACAATTATCTGTGTCGTTGTCCTATACGTCGGCTTCTATGAAAAGATGGAGGACGCTTATCCAGAAAAAGTGTTCTTCATCAAGAAAAGTCCGACATTTCAAATGAAATTTGAAAATATTTTCGCGTACGAATCAGATGACAAAACTGTAGGTGAGTTAAGCGGTACGGAACGACAGTTGGTAATTCAGTACTGCAAATATCGGCTCGGGGTGACTACTGACCTGCATAACCAAGAGGAGCTCGAACTATGCAAGAAGAGATAGTTTCCACCTTCATCTCAGCATATACATCATAGGCAGAACGATCTTCTGAACGAATACTCCATGCCCCTGCCCAGCTTTTTACTGCCCCCCCGCCGGGGTTAACATTAAAATGATCTTGGAATTGATACTGACAATACAACCTAGCGATGGAAAAAGGTATCAAGCCACATGGATGCAAATAAAGTCGGACGCCGGTATGTACGGTGGATCCTTCTGCCGCTCATCGTCCTTTTTTTCTGGTACTTCTGCTCCCCAGTTGTAGCGGTGAATTTTTCCCTGAACAGTGAGGAAGAATTTCACTACGTTTGGAATACTCAGGACAGGATTCATAGAGGCGATATCAAGCACGGTGGCTCAGCCGTTGAGTTCGGCTACCTATTCCCTGATGACGACTTTTTCATGATGTTTGATTGGTGGACTGATAAAGGTTTTCAGAGGTGCGTGGACATCAGCCCCAAATGGGGCCGAACTATTGACATCTATTTGGATGCAACAGGCAGGGTCGATATTGCTAAAACCGGCCCGGACGTTATTGCTCGATTGAAACAATGCACTGGCGAAACTGACCCTTTCCGACCATGAGTTAGTCGTGAGCCCTCATGAAATTAGGTCGACCACATCGATCGTCATAGATGGGGCGGCAGCGCCCCACTCTACGCCGAGAATGCCATTCACTCTTTCCAGCGCAACCAAGACTGAACGTAAGTGCAGCCATTGATGCACTCGAACCTGCGTTATCGCCCACTTGATCGCCCGCTCATCCAGCTCTGATTCGCGCTCGTGTAGTTCGTTTCCGGGGCGCAAATCTCGCTCTCTTGGTAGACTTGCAACCCATTCCGGCAGATGCGGTGCTGCGCGGTGAAGCGCAGTGCTTCCATCAGCCATTTTTCATGTCCTACAGCTGCCACAAACGAAAGTGGTACGTATTGGCTTCGAATGGGTACATCGTACCAACAGATGCTGAAAACCCTTGAAAACGCCCGAAATCACGTCGAAAACACGTTGAGTAAAATGGTCCAGAATCAGAGCTTTAGCCCAGTAAAACCAACGCCTGAGCCGTCTCGGCGCTTCAGTGTGGCACCCATGATGGATTGGACGGACCGCCATTGCCGTTTCTTCCTACGTCTCCTATCGAAGAACGCCCTGCTCTACACCGAAATGGTCACCACCGGCGCTCTGCTCAACGGCGATCACGAACGTTTCCTGCGTCACAACGAAGCCGAGCACCCGCTCGCGTTGCAGCTCGGGGGTAGTGTTCCGCTCGATCTCGCCGCCTGCGCGCGCATGGCGCAGGAACATGGCTACGACGAGGTGAACCTGAACGTCGGCTGCCCGAGTGATCGTGTGCAAAACAACATGATCGGCGCGTGCCTGATGGGGCATCCGCAGTTGGTGGCCGATTGTGTGAAGGCGATGCGTGATGCGGTGTCGATTCCGGTGACGGTGAAGCACCGGATCGGCATTAACGGGCGCGACAGTTATGCCGAGCTGTGCGATTTCGTCGGCACTGTTCGGGATGCCGGATGCACGAGTTTTACCGTGCATGCGCGGATTGCGATCCTCGAGGGGTTGTCGCCGAAGGAGAATCGCGACATTCCGCCGTTGCGCTATGACGTGGCGGCGCAGTTGAAGGCGGATTTTCCGGAGCTGGAGATTGTGCTGAACGGCGGGATCAAGACCATGGAGGCCTGCCATGAGCATCTGCAGACGTTCGATGGCGTGATGTTGGGGCGTGAGGCTTATCACAATCCTTATCTGCTAGCGGAGGTCGATCAGCAACTGTTCGGCAGTACCGCTCCGGTGATCAGTCGGGCTGAGGCGTTGGCGCAGTTGCGGCCTTATATCGCCGAGCATTTGCTGGCCGGTGGTGCGATGCATCACATCACTCGGCATGTGCTGGGCCTGGGCACAGGGTTCCCCGGGGCGCGCAAGTTTCGTCAGTTGTTGTCGGTGGATATTCACAAGGCCAAGGATCCGTTGGCGTTGCTGGATCAGGCGGCTGAGTTGCTTGAAGGGCGTTGATTGATGGTTTGAGTGTGCGGGCGGCGCATGAGCGTTGCCCGGTGTTTTGATGTACTGACAGGATGTCTTTCGTTTATGCCCGCGTTTACTTTTTCACGTTTCAAGCGTTTCACCCTCCTCGCTTTGTTCAGCTTCACTTCCAACGTTTATGCGCACTGCGATGGCTTTTGCATGGGCCGTACCGATACGCCGTGGGAGGTGACGCAGCTTTCCGGCTTCACTTTGGTGTCTTTAATCCTCGCACCTATTTCGTCTAGCCAGGAAACGACCGACAGTCACAAACGTGTTTACTCTGCTGAGGAGCAAGAAGACGCGCGGCTCTATCTGGCCAGCGACGGCATGCTGCAAGCCGCGTATTTCACATCGGCCTTGCAGCGCTTTCGTCAGGAGTCGTCGGATTCGACGTTAAACGATCTCGCCGTGGCGGCGTTGATCAGCGCGCAGTGATCAGGCTGCCGCTGCGGCGGTCCAGTTGACCCAGCCAAATAGCCAGGTTGCCAGAATCAACAAACCAAAACCGATCCGGTACCACGCGAACGCGGCATAGCTGTGGTTGGCGATGAATTTCAGCAGGCCACGCACGGCGATCATCGCGAAGATGAATGCGGTGACGAAGCCGAGGGCGAAGATTGGCAGGTCGTTGGGTTGGAACAGGTCGCGGTATTTGTAGCCGGAATAAACGGCGGCGCCAACCATGGTCGGCATGGCGAGGAAGAACGAGAACTCGGTGGCGGCTTTGCGCGAGAGGCCGAAGAGCAGGCCGCCGATGATCGTCGAGCCGGAACGCGAGGTGCCGGGAATCATCGCCAGGCATTGTACGAAACCGACTTTCAACGCGTGAGACCAGCGCATGTCGTCGACATGTTCGACGCTGACTACATGGCTGCGCTGTTCGGCCCACAGCATGACGATGCCACCGACTACTAGCGCCACCGCAACGGTGATCGGGTTGAACAGGTATTCATGAATCGCGTCGGCGAATAACACGCCGAGGATAACGGCCGGGAAAAACGCGATCAGCAGATTAAGGGTGAAACGTTGCGCGTTGCGCTCGGTGGGCAGGCCTTTGACGATTTCGAAGATCTTCGGACGAAACTCCCAGACCACAGCAAGAATGGCCCCCAGTTGAATTATGATGTTGAACGCCATCGCGCGTTCACCGCCGAATTCAAGCAGGTCGGCGACAATAATCTGGTGGCCGGTACTCGAGATGGGCAGGAACTCAGTCAGGCCTTCTACCGCGCCTAATATCAATACCTGGAAAAGGGTCCAGAAATCCATTAATCCTCCGTCAGAGCACTCAGGGTGAGCGACCAGTCAATAACACTCAGGGTTGAGAATCTGAGTTACATAATTGGCGCATATGAAGATCAAAGATCGCAGCCTTCGGCAGCTCCTGCATTGGGAATGCATTTCCCTGTAGGAGCTGCCGAAGGCTGCGATCGTTTGATTTCGAAGAATAGGTCTAACGAATAGCCACACTCAAGTCATGTTAGTAATCGTCGGCCGACGAACTAAACTGAAAAAATTTACATCTATTACTACAAATATTTCAGTTCAGATATGAAGTGTGATCAACTTCACACATTGTTGACATGGCCAATCAGTGGCAAAAGGACATAGACAAAGCCATCGCCACAAGCTCAAAATAGTGGCACCATTGCATATAGCCATCATCTACGCGTTAGTTCACAACCTCGAGAAAATCAACTAAAAGCTTGAAAAGCTTACTTATTGTTAGAAAACTCGGGAGACGTGTCTAAAATCCGCGTAAATGTTACCAATTGTCAGTCACAGATGAGAACCGGTGCTTTAACATCCCGATGTCAGCACCTAATTCGAGTCAACGCATGATGCTCTCAGGGAACTTGGCGACGAGAAGTCCGCGCCCGACAAATGATGAATCCGGTGTTCTTGCGCTGGGTCGTACACTGGGTGTGGCTGATCATTTCAGATCGCTGATCGCAAAGCACGTGCAGTCCGATATGATCCTGGAAACAGGTGCCTTCACTAGTTCGTATAAAGAACAAGGTTACATCGGTTCATATCGCGCCATTTTCCTCATCATCGATAGCCCACAGGCGCTCGAAGATAATCTGGCACTGGTGCAGAACCTGCGCAATGACAACTTGAAACCGCTTATTTGCGCAGTCGTCACCGGCCGCGGCGCCGTTAACAAACTCAAGTATTTTCTTGCTGGGGCGGATGCCTGTATCAAGCTCAACACACTGGGCGATGACAGCGACGAGTTGCTGACTGAATTCTTCAACAGCGAAGACTGGCAGCGAGATATCAATCTAACGCTTGATCCGACACGGATCTGCCTGATGGACAGTCGGCGCAAACTCGATATCTCCTTCGCCGAGATGAAGATCCTCGAAGCCTTTGCGAACACCGGCAATCACATTCTGAGCCATGATGAAATCGCCAGCATCATGGGCCTCAACAGCAATTTCTACGACCCTCGGGCACTGGAAAAATCAATCAGTCGCTTGCGTGGAAAAATCAAGGACATGTATGGTACAAACGCGATTCAGAGCATCCGCGGCTACGGCTATCGCCTGATGCGGGGCCTGATATCGACTGCCTGAGTCTCGGGCAGTCTTCCCCTTTTGCATACGTACGAAGGATCGTCTGATGCAGCCATATCGTTTCAATCGCGCTTCATACTTATTAAAACTCAAGCACTTGAATGAGCACGGCATCACGCCTAATAACAATAAAACTCCATAACATAGCAGCAGATCGAGTGGAATTTATCGAGGGCCATTTTCGGCCCGAACCCTGCCTACGATTACTTCCGAGGAAGTCATTGCTCGCCTGCCGATTTATCTTTTAGCCAATTTTGGTGTGTATTTAGGAGAGAGACATGGAAACGAGTACAACCCTCCCCAGAAAATATTTTGTTGTTGTGACGCACAGCACAACGTCGCAACGTGAACTGGAAACCATCTTGTCCAGTAAACGTTTCAATTCGTTTGGCACGTCGCAGGCACAAATGTTTGTTGAAGGTGTTGCTTCGCCCTCTTCCGCCCCGATGGTCATGGAGTTCAGTTACCCAAGCCTCAGCCGAAAGAATGTTGCGCGCAGTATCGAACATGATACTCAACGCATACTGGCCACTCTTGAAAATGAATGGCGAGCCGCGCAAACAGACAATCCGTTTCAAAGCTTCCCGACCCGCAGTGCAGAAGGCGCTCATATCTCAAATGTCAGCGAGAGCACTGAGCCTTGCAGCGATACTTGGCATCTCGACGATGAACAAGGCGTGTTGCTCAAGGACAATGTTGCGATCAGCCTGACTGGCCTGGAAACCGCCCTGGTGCGGAAAATGCTGAGCCATGAAGAGCGCGTGGTCAGTCGTGATGACTTGATCATCAGCATTGGTCGGGAACCCGAGCAATACCGTGGCCTGGAAATGTGCCTGAGCCGGTTGCAGGACAAGTTCAAGAGCGCAAGCAATGGCGAGCGATTGTTCCGAGCCGTTAGAAATCGCGGATACTGCCTGATCCAGGAAGTCGTTGCGTAACCGAAGCCGACCTTCAAACCCAGACAAACAGATATAAAGTGCGACCACAACAACAAGAAGAGCACTCTGTTTGATTCCCCCCTCCCTGAATTGATAAACGCCTCCCTGCCTTCATCTTTCAACAGTAACAAATACGCCCTAATTTTTTCATCCCCCTCTCTACGACTTTTTCTAACAGCCATTTATTTAATTATTAAAAAGTTGGCACTGTGCCATCTTGTTAGAACTCGTCAGACACCATTCCCGACAATAACTTAGTCTATTGGCTGACGACAGTTCGGCTCTCGATGTTGTTACCTCAAGACATTCGCCAAAACAAAAACAATAAGTCTGCATAACAACTCGGCTTTCAACTGTTGAAACCTGAATGGACGTCTTTTGGGGATATCGTATGGATCTTTCTCTCAGTATTAATCGAAGCACGGGCCTCAAGGGACTGACCTTTTGGGGCCAATGGGCGCTGGCACAGGCTTTCGTTGTGACGCTGCTGTTCATCCTCGCTGAACAGCACACCGGCACCGTCGCGTTCTATTACCGAATGTGTGCCACCCTCGCCGTCCTGGCCTCGGTGCCGGCTTACACCTTCACTGGCGTTTATCGCAAACGCGACAACTACCTGACCGGCCTCGGCCGTTTGTTCATGGGCTGGTCGATGACCATGGCCGCGCTGGCGTGCATCGCGTTTGTCTGCCAGGCCGATGAGCTGTTTTCCCGTCAGGTGATTCTCAGCTGGGCGGTGTATGGCTTCCTCGGTCAGGCGTTCCTCTACGCGCCGCTGCATGCGTTTTCCAAGTACTACCAGCGTTCGCGTAAAAGCGAACACCGCACGCTGATTGTCGGCACCGGCGAACTGGCGTTGGGCCTGGCGAAAAAACTCAGCCAACTGGAAAACCTGCCGCTGATCGGCCTGGTCAGCAACGGTGACAAACCGCTCCTCGCTTCCGACGCACCGCGTGTCGTTGGCGCTCAGGACGAGTTGCTCGAGCTGATCGAAGCCCACGACATCCGTCGTTTGTACATCACCCTGCCGCTGTGCGAAGCCGCGAAAATCGAAGCGATGTATGTCGATTTGCTCGGCGCCAACGTCGATGTGGTGTGGGTGCCGGACTTGAACAGCCTGACCCTGCTCAACCATTCGGTGAAAGTCGTGGACGGCCTGCCGGCGATTTACCTGAACGAAAGCCCACTGACCAGCCGCCCGACCGCTGCCCTGAGCAAGAGTCTGGTTGAGAAAACCGTGGCATTCCTGGCAATCATCGCCCTCAGTCCGCTGCTGTTGATCATCGCTCTGGCGGTAAAACTCAACTCTCCCGGCCCGGTATTTTTCAAGCAGGACCGCCATGGCTGGAACGGCAAGGTGATCAAGGTCTGGAAATTCCGCTCGATGCGTGTCCACGATGACCGCGAAGTTAAACAGGCCAGCCGCAATGACTCGCGCATTACCGCAGTAGGTCGTTTTATCCGCCGCACTTCGCTGGATGAGTTGCCGCAACTGTTCAACGTGTTGCAGGGGCATATGGCGCTGGTGGGGCCGCGGCCGCATGCGGTGGCGCACAACAACTATTACTCGGGCAAGATTCTCGCTTACATGGCGCGTCACCGAATCAAACCGGGAATCACTGGCCTGGCACAGATAAGCGGCTGCCGCGGCGAGACCGACACCATCGACAAGATGCAAAAGCGTGTCGAGATTGACCTGCAGTACATCAACAGTTGGTCGTTGTGGCTGGATCTGAAGATCCTGGTGAAAACGCCGTTTACGTTGTTGTCGAAGGATATTTACTGAGGTTCAGCGCTTCAGATCGCAAGGGGACGAAAGTCCCCTTTTTTGTGGCCGGGATTTGGGTAACTCGTATCAACTACAGGTGCGCCTCTGTGGGAGCGAGCCTGCTCGCGATGGCGGTGGGTCAGTCAATGATGATGTCGGCTGACACGACGCTATCGCGAGCAGGCTCGCTCCCACAGGGGTTTGGGTGATGACCAGGATGTGTGGCGTGATGCCGTCCAATTGTGGGAGCGAGCCTGCTCGCGAAAGCGCTGGGTCAGATGATGAAGATGGTGGATGTGCCGGCGCCTTCGCGAGCAGGCTCGCTCCCACAGGGGTTTGGGTTATGGCCGGGATGTGTGGCGTGACGCCGTCCAATTGTGGGAGTGAGCCTGCTCGCGAAAGCGGTGTGTCAGGCGATGGCGATGTTGAATGTGTCGGCGCCTTCGCGAGCAGGCTCGCTCCCACAGGGATCAGGGTTCGGGTCGAAAACTGTGCTGTAACACAACCCCCTGTGGGAGTGAGCCTGCTCGCGAAAGCGTTGTGTCAGGCGATGCAGATGTTGGATGTGCCGGACCATTCGCGAGCAGGCTCGCTCCCAGAGACCAGCGCTTACTCGGTAATCTTCTCGAAGTTGCGGTAGAACATGTCACCTTCCCGGCTATCCGTCATCGAGTGCAGTTGATAGCTGCGGCTCAGTCTGGCGCCGCCATCTCGGGTCAGTGGCGCCCAGACCAGGTTGGCGCGGCGCATGGTCGACATGCTCATCATTTCGTCGAACGGGATCGACAGGTACAGCCCCTTGTCGAAACTACCTTCGCCATATTCCGCGCTGCTGGCCGTGGTGATGGTTGCCCAGGCACCGACGCGCACGCCGTTGAAGAACTCACGGGAGATATCCACGGTGGTGCCCCAATCCCCGGCCAGATAACGACCGACACTGACCGCCGCCAGCGTATCGAATGGCAGGTCGGTATAGCCGGTGATATGCCCGGTCACGACCGAGTAATCGCGCAAGGCAAAGCCCTGATCGAAATCACGCTGGCGCACCCAGTTCAGGTCCGCGCCCAGCGACCAGCGCTCGCCGGTCGGGCGGAACAACACTTCCGCGCCGACGCCGGCAAACATCGACTCCAGATAGCCGCCGTACACCATGCCGTACAAATCCTTGTCCAACTGCTCGGCATGACTGACCTGGAACAACGGCATGGTCGTGTTTGACGTGGTCAGGTACTGGCGCAGATCCGTACGCACGCGGGGCAATCCGCTCGGCGCGTCGTAGACGAATTTGTCGAAGTTGTTGACCAGGTTGGCGCTGAGCAAACCGCTCCACCAGGTGTTGCGGTTGAAGCGATATTCAGCGTCCGCATCAGCACTGAATTGATAGAGCAAACCGTCCGGGCCGCCGACGTTCTGCTTGAAGCCCAGCCCCGCGCCATAGCTGAAATGCTGCGGCGCTTCGGTGTAGAGGGTTTTCTCGTTGTGCGGCATCGCCGGGTTGATTTCGGTAGTACGGTGCAGCGACTCCAACGGTTCTTCATTGTTGATCACTTCGCGAAAGGTCTGGCGCGGCAGGCTGGTTTCTTCGAGCGGCAAGTCATAGCGCTTGTTGACCACGGTGAACCAGTCGATGTCGTCGTTGACGCTGTTGTCGAGAATCCGACTCGCGCGGCCAACGGCTTTGGACGAATGGAAATAACGCTGCTGCTCGCCATAGACGATCAGTTCGGAATCGCGCTGGCTGATGCGCTCGACCTTGTACCCGGCATTCTGCTGCAAACGCCGCGACACATCGGCCCAGTTGACCTGTTCCATCGAGGTCGTCGGCGCCTTCGCCGGCAGCGGTTCGGGGGTCGGATCGTAGGTCTTGGCCGGCGCCTTGCGGCTGACGAAATTGGTGTGAAACGTCACGCCGAACATCGCCGTATTGCCCCGCTCCCACGCGGCGCTCAGGTCGATCGAATCGGTCACCTTGAACACCGCGCCAAGGTTGATCGGCGAGTCCTGTTTGATCTCGTTGTCCTTCGGCTCGTTCTTGTAATCGTTGCCTTCGAACTCCAGCTTCAGACTCAGCCGATCCCAGGGCGTCTGGTAGCTCACGCCACCAAACAGCGAAGGCTTGCCGCGAAAGTACGAGCCGGAGTTGACGTCACCGGTGCCTTCCAGCGCCGGGCGCGTATCGAAACGACTGCTGACGTAGCCCAGCGGGTTGTCGAAGTCGCCGCGATTACCGATGTAGCCCCAGGCAATGCCGGCGCTGAAGTCGAAATTGTCGAAGCGCTTGTTGGCGACGAAGAATTCGCTGGAGAACAAACCGGTACCACCGATATCTCGAAAGCCCAGCGCCACTTCCGGCGCCCAGTGGCTTTCCTGCCACAGGCGTACCTTGGCGTCGACCGCCTTGTCCTTGTAGCTTTGACTGCCGCTGAGGGCCTCCGAGCCGTACGGCCGGTTGGTGATCGCGGTGTAGCGAAACGAACCTTCGAGCCAGTCCAGCGGTTGCAACGACACGCTGTAGCGGCTGTAGGGATCGGTGCGGTTGGCATTGACGCTCAGCTCGCCGGCCGGGGCCATGCGCGCCGTCGGCGTCTGCAACAGACCGGCGCCACCGAAGTCACTCTGGGTGATGCGCGGCTCGGCGTGAGCCAGACCGCAGGGCAATAACAACACAGCTGCAAAACGTAACTTCAACGAACCACCTCGGCCAGCTGCGTGGCAATGAATTCGGCCAACTGCTGATTCAATTCAGGAAGAGGCGGATCTAGATCATCATTTTTTATCGGCACCAGAATCCTGCTGCCGGCCACCGGAAACTGCCCGCTCTCGCGATTCCAGTGCGCGATGCCGACGCGCCGCGACACGCCGTTGGGCTGGATCAGCCACAGGTAATCGGCCTCGGCATCGTCGAGAATCGAGCAGCCTTCCAGGTATTCACGAGCCTCCTGCAGCGGCTGATAGGGCAAGTGACATGGCTCGGTGACCGCGCCCAACACCTGCACTTCATCAACCCGTTTCGGATAGATCAGCCGATCGCCGTCATCCAGACGAATGTTGCGCGCGAAGCCGACTTCCACCGCCACCGGATCGAGGTCAGCGATCTGCCGCCCGGTCACTGGCATCTGTCGAACTTCTTCAGCAACGCGCTGTGCCAGTGCCGCGCGGCTTGGCCGATCAAACAGCGTCGCCATGCGCTGCAGCACCTCGAGATCGAACAGCACACCAACCTTGAGCCGCGTCTGTTCCTCGACCAGCGACTGGCGCAACAAGCCGCCCGCCAGCCAATAGCCTTCGGCATTGGGCACGGCTTCGCTGATCACATCGAACAGGCGTCCACCCGGCGGCAATGCGATCGGACCGGGATTGGCGACGTCGCCGGACACAGTGACGGCGGCCTGACTCGCCCCAGCGATCAGCAAAAGGCCCGCCGCGATTAGGCTTAAGCGCCTCACGGCAGATGCCTGCGGTCAGGAGTCAATTGCACCAGCTTCACGCGCAATTGCGAGGTCAGTTGCTGCTCGCTCTGCAGAATGAAACCGTCCCGCGGGTCGACCCAGTAACGGTTGGTCGCACTGAGGCCGATGGCTGGCGCGTCAATCTGTTCATCGACGCGCAGCACCGAGTAAGGCTTGTCGAGAATTTCCAGGGTTTCGGTGGCGCGGCGCGAGAAGCGGCTGTTGACGATCACGCCGACTTCCTGGCCTTTGTACAGATCGATCCAGCGCCGTGTGGTGAAACCGTCGGCGACGTGATGCAGACCGTGCTTGAACGGCGAGTCATCGGCCAGCCGCGTGCCATCCAGGTCGCCTTGCAGGCCGAGGCCGATACTGCGCACGGCGAGGCCATCGCGCAGCAGCAACACCTGCTTGCCGGAAGCGACCCAGAATTGCAGGTCTTCGCGCTCGCGCACCAGCGCCAGTACACCTGAGCCGGATGGCGTGGTCAGTTTCAGTTGCGGGTAGTTGACCCCGGCGACCTCGGCCGCTGTCACATCAACCTCGTCGGGGCCGACGACGGCGGCCTTGAGGTTGTTCAGCGATGCGCTCATCAGCGGGTTACAGCCGCACAGCAACGAGGCCGCCATCAGGCAGACGCCCACTTTCAATAGGTTCACAGTCGGGCGGCCTTATTTGCTGTTGTTGCTGTATTCGCTCCAGTTCTTCGCTGCCGAAGCCCCGGTGCCGACAATCGACGCCGACGGCACCAACTGGCTGATGAAACGGTTCCAGCGCGTAACGTTGGCCGGGCCGACGTAGACGACATCCTGCGGCCGCACCTGAAAGTGCGAGGCCAGCGCCATGGCGGTCGGCGATTCGGCTTCGAGCTGATAGATCTTGGCCGGCTCGACGTCGAGATTTTCCACGCCGCGAATCACGTACACCGCATTGCCGTTGGAACTGGTCTGACTCAGGCCACCGACCGAACCGAGCACGTCGGACAGGTTCATGGTTGCGGTCTTGAAGCTCAGCGCGCGCGGCTGGTTGACTTCGCCCATGACGTAGATGCGCTTGTTGTCGTTGTACGGCAGATACAGCTGATCGCCGCCCTTGAGGTAGACGTTCTGCAGTTCGGAATCCTGCTGATTGAGCGAGTCGAGATTGAGCGGATACACCCGCCCGTTGCGCGTCAGCAACAGCCCGGACAAGTCAGCATTGTTGGTGTCGATGCCGGCGGAACCGAGGGCCTCGACCACGCTCAGCGGATTGGTCGAAATCGCTTGCGGGCCGGCCTTCGTGACGGCGCCGGTGACCACGACTTTCTGGCTGGCGAAGCGCAACACCGCGACGTCGACCTGCGGCTCGGCGATGAATGCCGACAAGCGTTGTTCGATGTCGGCGCGCAGTTGCTGGATGGTCCGGCCGGCGGCCTGGACTTCCTTGATGAACGGGTAATACAGCGTGCCATCGGAGCGCACCAGACGGCCGTTGGCATCGATCTGTTGTTGCGCGCCGGAGGGGGCAGTCAGCTCCGGGTGATCCCAGACGGTGATGTACAGCACGTCGTTGTTGCCGATGCGATATTCCGCTGGCGTCACCAGCAGCTCCGCCGGCAGCGACTCACGCTTCTGGATGGCGCGGTTCATGGCGATCAGCTTGGGGGTGATCGGAATCAGCTCGACCCGACTGCTTTCGCTGGCGCCCTGGCGGGTGATATCGCTGGTGCTCAGGTACTGGCCGGGGGAAAACATGCAACCTTGCAAAGCGAAACTTGCCAACATTAAAAGATAAACACTACGAGTCATAATGGCACTACGCTATTCAAGGGCGAATCCAAAAAACAAAGTCACCCGACTTGCGTCGGGCGACTCTGTACTGCACTAACAAATGTTCCTGTTAGTTATGCGTGCCGGTTGTACCGGTGGTACCCGTCGTACCGGTGGTACCACCGTTGGCACTACCGCCGCTGTTGGACGCCGCTACAGCACTGGCAACCATTGCAGTACTGGCCGCTGGCGCTTGCGAAGCCGCCACACTGCCACCTACATTGGTTACCGCTGTCAACGGCGCTTCAGCTGCGGCAGCCCAGTTGCTCAACATCGTCAACAGGGCAACTGCCATCACTTTTTTCATAACAACTCCTTTCTAACATTCGAACTGTTAAAAAACAGATCTGTGTCAGAGCTGGTAGCTTTCAAGTCCGCAAAGAGCGCGAACAAGATCCGTTGTTCTTCCACAGTCCTGTGCAACTGCTAAAAGTCGAACGGCAGGTTTATATCTACGGATTTGCAAAAGGCATTGCCAGTGTAATTTCCCGACGTTATCTAACAAGCTGACTGAAACTAACATCGGACTAAATGGCCATCATCGCGAATAACCGTTGGGATGATTCGATTGCCAGCGCCAAGTGTCGGCGACCATGTCCTGCAAGTTGCGCGTGGCCTTCCAGCCGAGTTCTTTCGCCGCTTTCGACGCGTCGGCAAAACTCTCGGCGATATCACCGGCGCGGCGCGGCATCATCCGGTACGGCACTGGCCGCCCGCAGGCCTGTTCGAAGGCATGCAGCACTTGCAGCACGCTGTAGCCATCGCCGGTGCCGAGGTTCCAGGTGTGAATGCCGGTGCGCTCGCTGATCGACTGCAACGCTTTCAAATGCCCATCCGCCAGATCGACGACATGAATGTAATCGCGCACGCCGGTGCCATCGGCGGTCGGGTAATCGTTACCGAAGATCGACAGCTCGCGCAGGCTGCCGACCGCGACCTGGCTGATATACGGCACCAGATTGTTCGGGATGCCGTTGGGGTCTTCGCCCATGTGCCCGCTGGCGTGAGCGCCGATCGGGTTGAAATAGCGCAGCAGCGCAATGCTCCAGCGCGGCTCGGCGAGGCTCAGGTCGCGCAGCACGTTCTCGACGATCAGCTTGGACTGGCCGTAGGGATTGGTCGGATTGCCCGTCGGAAAATCCTCGCGAATCGGCATTTCTTCAGGCTCGCCGTACACCGTCGCCGAGGAACTGAACACCAGCCGGAACACCCCCGCCGCTGCCATCGCCTGACACAGGGTGATGCTGCCGCCGACGTTGGTTTCGTAGTATTCGAGCGGCTTGCGCACACTCTCGCCCACGGCTTTGAGCCCGGCGAAATGCAGCACGGCGTCGATCTGATGCTCGCGGAAAATCCGGTCGAGCAGCGGCCGATCGCAGACATCGCCGCGAACCATCCATGCACTTTTGCCGCAAATGGCTTCAACAGCGTTGAGTGCTGCATCGCTGCTGTTACAAAGATTATCCAGAACGACAACTTCATAACCTGCCTCAAGCAATGCAAGTGTGGTATGCGAGCCGATATAGCCGGCACCACCCGTTACCAGAATCTTCATAGCGCGGTCCGTCATTGAATAAATACCCGGTAGCGTGTCAAGCCATGCCTGGTGGATATGCGGAGCAATTCACACAAACAGGGCGACAACAACCTCAAACAAATTCAGTTCAACCACTGGCAATAATTATTTTTGCCGGTCAAACTGTTTGACGGATACTTATTAGCACTCCCTGGACACTTATCACTATCGACAGATACCGACTAAAAATAACTAATAACCAAGTAGTCGACATCTCATAACATTAGCGCTTTTTAACAGCGCAACTAATTGCCAGCAACAACCTGACTCGGGTATTAAAGTAAGCCTTCAATAATCATTGAAACTTGCCGCCACTTTGTGGTGCGCAACCGTCGCCTGTGTTCCATGACTGTCCAGGATACTTTTATGATTCGTAAATGTTTGTTCCCCGCTGCCGGCTACGGCACGCGTTTCTTGCCGGCGACCAAAGCCATGCCGAAGGAGATGCTGCCGATCGTCAACAAGCCGTTGATCGAATATGCCGTTGAAGAAGCACGGGACGCTGGCCTGCAACACATGGCCATCGTCACCGGCCGGGGCAAGCGCGCGCTGGAAGACCACTTCGACATCAGCTACGAACTCGAGCACCAGATCCGTGGCACCGAGAAAGAGAAATTCCTCGCCGGCACCCGCGAGCTGATCGACACCTGCACCTTCTCCTACACCCGTCAGGTGGAAATGAAAGGCCTGGGCCACGCCATTCTCAGCGGCCGCCCATTGATCGGCGACGAGCCGTTTGCCGTGGTGCTGGCCGACGACCTGTGCCTGAACCTCGAAGGCGACGGCGTGCTGTCGCAGATGATCCAGCTGTACAGGAAATTTCGCTGCTCGATCGTCGCCATCCAGGAAGTCCCGGCCGACCAGACCCACAAGTACGGGGTGATTGCCGGTGAGCTGATTTCCGAGGGCATCTACCGAGTCAACAACATGGTGGAAAAACCGGCGCCGCAGGACGCGCCGTCGAACCTGGCGATCATCGGGCGCTACATCCTCACCCCGGACATCTTCGACCTGATCGCCGACACCGAACCAGGCAAGGGCGGCGAAATCCAGATCACCGACGCACTGATGAAACAGGCGCAGAACGGCTGCGTGCTGGCCTACAAATTCAAAGGCCTGCGCTTCGATTGCGGCGATGCCGAGGGTTATCTGCAGGCGACCAATTTCTGCTACGACAACGTGTACCTCAAGGGCCGCTGAGACGGCTCCCCACCACCAGAGGCAGGCAACCATGAACATTGCACAACATTCGACAGAGATTGAACGTGAGGTGGGCAACCTCGGGGTGATGAGCTGGTTGTCGCGCCATCAACCGCTGCCCAGCGCCAACGAAACCTGGCTGGGCACGATTCTGCTGGTGGAGCGAATCGGTGTGTTTCCTGCGTCCGGCGATATTCGCCGGCCGATGCGCGATCCTTATCCGCTGCTCGCGCACCTGAAGGCGTTGTATGGCGAACAGGCGCTGGAAATGGATGACCGCGATGGCCTGAAGGTGATCTTCAGCGACTGGCGTTTTCGCGTGCGCATCTGTTGCAACGACCCGGCGATCATCATCAACGTGGAAACCCGTTGTGATGCGCGGTTGATGCCGCGCAAGCTTGACGAACTGCTGGGGCTCATCGACGCCTTCAAGCACGACGCCTGATCACCCGGGCGTCACGCCGATCCATTGTGGGAGCGAGCCTGCTCGCGAAAGCGGCGGCACAGTCAGCATTTCGGTATCTGACACGGCGCCTTCGCGAGCAGGCTCGCTCCCACATTCAAATTTTTGCAGCGCTGCCGCACCCAGTCTCGTGCCCCATGATCCAGCCATAAAAATAATCGGCAATCACCTTCCCGCCCGTGGCCGGCAACGGATGAATCTTGTCCGAGCCGATCATCGCGCTGGCGTAGCGTTTGACGTCGGGGCCGAATGCGCATTGCAGGTTGGCAAAACCGAGCTGCTGCTCCCGCGCCCACGGTTCGAGCACCTGCGCATAGGCCGACATCGGATAAGCGCTGGAGCGCGTGGTGTCCTGACGCATGATCAGGTTGATGCTCGCCGCCGGCTGAATCTCGCGCAGCATGCTCACCAGGCCCTGAACGTTTTGCAGGTACTGCGCAGGTTTGACGCCGAAGCCCTGATCGTTGCCGCCGAGCATGATCAGGTAAACGTCGGTCGGGATCTTCGACACCACGGCTTTCCACTGCGTCTGCCACTGAGGATCGGCGTGATAGAAATCCGCCGAGGCCGCGCCGGAGGCCGCCAGTTTCGACACCCGAATGCCCTTCTCATCATTCGTCATCCAAAGGCCGAACAACGTGGGCGCGCCCTTCACCACTTCCAGTCTGAATGACCAGTCTGCGGCTGATGGAACGCCCGCTAGCGCGACTTCCTGAACGCCTGAGCCTGCGAGTTTCAACGGTTGCCAGGCTTGCGCGGGCGACCAGCGATAGCGCAGCTCGTCGGCTTCGCCGCTGCCCAGATACAACAGTTTCGCCTGAGTGACCGTGGTATCGATGCGCGGCGAAGGGCCGGCATCGACTTGCAACCAGGCGCCGGGGTTGCCGCTGATCGTGCGACTGTCCGGGCTGGCCTGGCCCAGTTCGGAAACCTTCCAGCCGCCGCCGAAGTATTTGTCGCCGCTGCGGGTGTATTTGAAATGCGTGCCGCCCAGCGCCGCGCCGTGGTTGAAACCGACGTAACCGGGGCCAGCGAAACCCACCTCGGCGGCCACTCGCTGCACCAGTTTGTTCAGGTAGAAATCCTGCCCGGCGGTGTAGCTATCGCCGATCACCGAAACCGCCAGCACCTTGCCGGCCTTGCCCTCGCGCCACTGCGTAAAGCGCTGGCGGGCATCGTCTATCGTGATGGCCGAGGGGGCGACTGGTTGAGGGGCGTCTACTGGCATCATTGAATATTTCCTTTGTCCGGGATGGCCCCTTCGCGAGCAGGCTCGCTCCCACAAGGATGGTGTGACTTGCACGAATCCACTGTAGGAGCTGACGAGTAAAACGAGGCTGCGATCTTTTGATCTTCGCAAGCCACGACAAAAGATCAAAAGATCGCAGCCTCGTTTTACTCGTCAGCTCCTACAGGGATGATTGCGTCTGCACCACCGGAGCGACAATCACCGGCGCTTTCTTCTTCGCCGCGCGCTCGCCAAGGAACAACACCGAGGTGAAATTGAACCGGCTGAACACCATCGCCAACAGCACCGGCCCGAGCAATCCACAACTCAGACCACCGAGCACCAGCAAGCTCTCATCCTTCACACCCAAGCGCCCCAGCACCACCCGCGAGGTCGCTGCGAACAGCACATGAAACAAGAAAATCGCATAGGAATATCCACCGAGCCAGGTCAGCGCTTTCGAGCGCATGTCACTCGACAGCAATGCGATACAAGACACGCAACCCACGGTCAAACCAATCAGGCTGCGGCGATCGACAATCAGCTCACGATCAATCGCCGCGACATACAACAGCGTCAGCGAGATCAGCACAAACAACAGCGGTCCGATCACTTTGAAACGCTGCTTCAAAACATCGACATTTTCCTGACCGATCATCCCTGCAACAAAAAACGGCAGCAGGTAAATCGCACCGTTGATACCGAACGCATCCAGCGGCAACGGCGGCAGCAGGAACAACACCGCCGCAAACGCAAACAAGCCATACAGCCGCGTCGCCGAACGCAGCAGGCCGCGCCATTCCAGCAAGCCGACGAAGATGAAAATGCTGAACACCGCCTGCAGAAACCAGAAGTGGTTGATCGGTACCCAGAACGACAACAACGCATCGATCACGCCGACGTCCTTGTTCACCCCCGGCCCCACCGCTTGCAGCACCGAGAACGGCACACCAACGCAGAACAGCGGCACGATCAGCCGGCGCACCTTGCCGGCAAAGAACGCGGAAAAGTCATTGCCGCGAATCTTGTAGATCGAATAGATGTAGCCGGAGATGAACGTGAACAGCGGCATGCGCACGTACACCATCGAGTCGGCGATGATCCGGAACGGCGAGCCGATGTCGATCTTCAAGCCGCCGCCCAGCGGGCCGATGACGTGATAGAGCACCAGCAGCAGGCACGCCAGGCCGCGCAGGGTTTCGATTTCCAGGGATTTTTTCTTGCTCGACATAGAGCACCTGCCTTAAGTGAGAATTCTTGATTCGACCTGCGCCGGTTTGTTCGCGCGCAGCATCAAGCCCAGGCCGACGAACAACACCGGCACCACCATCGAGAAATGGCGGGCGAAGGAGCCGAAGTCCGGCTCGAACAAGCCTTGCACCAACAGAAACGCCAGCGGAATCGCGATCAGTTCCTTGGGTTTGGTCTGGATCGGCGCGCCCTTGTAGTCGGTCGAAGTGATGACTTTGAACAGCAGCAGTGCAGTCATGATCATCAGCGCAACGAAGATCACCTGCCCCGGCCCGGACAGCAGAATCAGCTCAACCGGGAACGACAGGCGGAAGAAAATGATCATCGAATCCAGTGCCTGGGAGACGAAGTCACTGCCGCTGAGCCACGAAACGATCAGCGACTTCGAGCCCTCCTCGCCCGCCGTGCGCAGCTCGTTGTTGCTCGCGCGGATCGACGACACCGGAAAGCCCAGCGCCAGCTGAATGGCCATGGCCACCGCCAGATAAAACAGGAACAGCATCAGAAAGAAGGTGAAGCGCGAGACGTACTTTTTCATCACGCAGACGCCGACCCACGACAGCGAAAACAGGATCCAGTACGGCCGGATCAAAACGCCGTAAATCACCGCCGAGAGGAAAAAACCGCCGCGATATTTGCGCGTCAATGCGCTGAGCAGAATGCTCAACACCGCCACCGACACGATGATTTCCTTGGTCAGGTTCTCAAGGAAAAACGAACGCACGATGCCCCATAGGCACAGGGTGCCGAAAATGGTCAACGGCATGCGCCGGAACACCACTACCGGAATTGCGGTGAGGAAGAAATTGCAGAACATGCCGTAGGCCCAGGCATTGGTCAGGTTGATCCCGGTGGGCCGCAGCAGGAACGCCGAACACTCGTAGGACGAGCGATCCGGCGAGAACGGGTTCCAGAAATTGCAGTTGTCGGCACGCGCATACGACGACCACAAGGTCATCGCATCCGGCCCCGGATCACGCGGCACCAACAGCGGCATCGCCACTGACAGAAACAGCCCGGTGAACAGGATCAGAAAGGAAATCGACGAATCGAATTTGCGCCCACGAAACTCGATGCGCGGCAATTTCAGGCCCATGACAGCGCAACCTTTTTCGCGCCGGTGACACGGGTCAACACTGCAATCACACTGAGCTGCACGACGATGGCGAAAACGTTGCCCCACGCCGCGCCGTAGATCGAGTAATGCTTGATCAGCACATAGCTGACCGGCACTGAAATCAGCAGGCAGAGCGCCGCGCTGGCCAGCGACACCCGGCTGTTTTTCGAAGCAATCAAACCGCCCCAGACAATGTCGCCAATCGCCCGCAAGGCGAAGGAAAAAATCAGCACCGCGAGTAGCGCGTTATCCGGACGCGGCACGCTGGCGGCGACGTAATCGAGCAGCACATTGAAAAACACATAGATCGCCACGGCTACAACGGCGGAGACCACCAGCGAGCGCACCACCCATTTGTTGACGAACAGTTGCCTGACCGTGAACGCCTGTTGATCGGCCTGGAAACGCTTGGCCAACACCGGAATGCCGACCACTGCCACCACCGCATACGACAACGCCTGCAAAGTGTTGGCCGCGGACCACGCGTACACATATTTACCGAGGCTGGCGTAGGGCTCGAGGTCGATGATCAGAAAGCGCTCGGCGTACTGACTCAGGGCGATCAGACCGGTGCCGAGATAGAACGGCAACCCGGCCTTCCACACCGTCGCGGTGTCCAGCGGCGCGGCTTCGCGGCCCTTGTGCACGTTCACCACGATCAAATAACCGGCGATGATTACCAGCACGTTGGCGACGACCCACAGCCACAACACACTGGCGATGCCCGCGACCCAGCCGAGCACCATGCCGCCCACCGCCAACACCGCCCACAGGCCGGTCTTGATGAAGAACAGCAGAGCACCGGCGGTGGCTTTCTGCGCAGAAAACACGAAGGAATTGATTTCGAACGACAGGTGTTCGGTGAGCAGCACCAAGGTTACGCAAAGGATCAACGTGGCGGTCGCTTCCACCGACTGGAACAGCGAATAGATCAGTACCGTCAGCACCGACAACAACAGCCCCACCGCCAGATACAGCAGCAGAACCTTGTCGACCACCCGCCGCGAACTGCCGCCGACGCTGATCAGCCGGTTGATTTCGGAACTGAAGCCGACGCTGTAGAACTTCGATGCGATCAGCGAAGCCGCGACCACCACACCGTAAAAACCCAGCGCCTCGTAACCGAGGTAATGGGTGATGACCAACACCAGCAAGAACTTCGCGCCCAAGGCTCCGCCGCGAAGCAACAGCCGAAATATCATCGAACGACACCCTTGATGATTTCGTCCATGGCCACGGTTTTCGCCTCGATCTCGCGGCAAGTGTCGGTCAGGCGCTTGCCGAAATCCGCCAAGGCATTGGGCGCGTAAACGGTGTTGATGATGGTGTCGACGTCGATATCGCCGCCGTTGATCACCCAGTCCTCGACGCCCATGTCCTGATAGGCGCCAAAGCCTTTGCGCTCGTAGCTGATGTGATACGCCGGCACGCCGGAGAGCAGCGATTCGATGGCGCCGTGCAGACGCACCGAGATCACCAGGTCCGGTTGGTATTTGGCGATGGTTGCCTTCAGCGACAGCAGATCTTCGTTGATGCCCAGCTCGCGGTAGAACGCGCCGTCATCGTTGCCACGTACGGCGCTTTGCACAGCGCAGACCACTTTGCTTTTGTTCTTCAGACGCTGCAGCAGCAGTTTCAGATTGGCCACGTAAGCGACCTTCTTCTCCTTGCTCCACTCCGGTGGCTTGCGCAGCACCACGCACACCGTCGCCGGCGAAGCGGCGCAGCGAGTGAATTTCGGTTGCTGAAGAATCTTGCTCGCCAGCGACTGCACCGCCAGATCCGGCGCGCGGTAGACGTTTTCGCAAGCATCAAAAATCGCCGAGGAACGGTTGTCACGCACGAACACCGCATCAGCGCTGGCGTAGTGTTCAACGATCTTGCTGCTCTCGCCGTGGAACGGGCCGATGCTCTGTGGCAGGTACACCGACGGCACTTTGCTGAGAATCGCGGTTTCCAGTTGCTTGGCATGTCCGAGCTTCAGCTTGATGTGCTCGAAGGCGCTTTTCGAACGCATGTAGCCGCCGCCGACACCGACGATCAGATCGGTTTTCTTCAGCAGATCGGCGAGCCCGGCGTAGGACTGATTGAGAAACACCGCTTGCTTGACCCGGCCCAGCCCCTTGGCCGCCATTACCGGCGCATCGAAACGTGGGTGCGGCAAGTAATTGAACGACTCAGGGTCGGACGCCACGACACTGATCGCGGTGTCGTCACCGAAGTTACGCTGCACCAGAGCAATGGCCAGATCGACGAGCAGACCGTCACCGGAGTTGGACGCACTGTAGCCATGCAAAATCGTTACGTTCATAAGCTTGAGTTCTACTTAATAAGTGGGAGCGTGATACAGGTCGTAGGTCTGGCGGATCATCAACGCGGCGCTGAAACGTTCGCGGACAATGCTCCGACCTTCGTTGCCGAGGTCGAGCAGGCGCGGCTTCTGGATGATCGTCAACACGTCGGCCAGCGCCTGGTGATCACCGGACGGGAAGACGTAGCCAGACACTTCGTTGGTGACCAGTTCCGGCAGTGAGGTGCAGTTGCTGGCAATCACCGGCAGCCCCATGGCCATGCCTTCCAGCGGCACCATGGCAAAGCCTTCCCAGCGACTCGGCACGATCAGCGCATCGGCTTTCTGATACAGCGCCTGCACTTCACTCGGCGTCACCCACGGCAGGTACTCGACCGAATCCATCGGCGGGCACTCGACCGAGTCTTCGTTGACCGCACTACCAACCACCGTCAGTTTGAGGTCGTTGCGATTGACCTTGGCGTAGGCCTTGAGCAGCACGTCGAAGCCTTTCTGGTAATCCAGGCGCCCGACGAAAAGCAGATGAATCGGCTCGGCGCCAACGCTCTTCGGTGCGTCGTCCTTGTGGTGAATGCCGTTGTAGATCAGCTTCATGCGCTTGCGCTCGATGCCGAAACGCGCGGCTTTATCCAGCTCGTACTGGCTGACGCAGATGATCACGTCGGAGACTTTCTGCAGCACGCGCTCGATCCACGCATAGACTTTCTGCTTGGTCGGCGAGCTTTCCATCAGGAACGAAAACGCGTGCGGGCAGTAGACGATTTTCGGCTTGCGCCATGGTCGCAACAGCACGCACACAACACGGCCGATCACCCCGGAAAAGGTGCTGTGCAAATGCACCACGTCGGGCTTTTCCTTGAGCAGCACCTGGCTCAGACGCCAGGCGAAACGCAGCAGCGACGGCACGTTGCGGCCACTGCGCGGGAAGGTGCGCACCTGCTGCGGGGCGATGCCGTGCAGCTCCTTGGCCTGATCCTCGGGCACCAGATAGACCAGTTGATAATCCGCTGCGTCGTCTTCGGGCGATGCCGAGATCGTGCGGATCACCGTCGCCACGCCACCTTTGATCGTCTCTGCCACGTGCAGTATTTTTTTCACAACTCACCCACTTCAAACAGGAAAGAACAATCGGCAACCATCAGGATTTGTCGGACGCGTATTCGTAGTTGTAATAGCCAGTGCCGCCGTAATAGCTGGCCGCACGCTTCTCGACGCCGTTGAACACCGCGCCTTTCAACTCGATGCCGTTCTGGGCGAAGCGGCGAATGGTCAGTTCGATCTCTTTGGCCGGGTTCACCCCGAAGCGGGTGACGATCAGGCTGATGCCGGCCTCGCGACCGACGATGGCGGCATCGGTCACTGCCAGCAGTGGCGGCGTGTCGATGATCACCAGGTCGTAGCGCTCGCTGAGTTCTGCCAGCAGTTCGCGGAAGTTGGCGTGCATAAGCAATTCGGAAGGATTGGGCGGCACTTGCCCCCGGCTGATGAAATGCAGGTTGTCGACTTCGACCTTGTTGATCGCCTGTTCGAGGGTGCAGCGCTTGACCAGCAGGTCGGACAGACCGTTGCTGATCGGCGTGTTGAGGGTTTTGTGCAGGTGCCCTTTGCGCATGTCGGCATCGATCAGCACCACGCGCTGGCCGCTCAGGGCCATGACCGCCGCAAGGTTGGACGAAACGAAGGTCTTGCCGACCTGCGGGCTCGGCCCGGAAATCATGATGCGGTTGTTGGTCGAATCGAGCCCGGCAAAGTGCAGGCAGGTGCGCAGGCTGCGGATCGATTCGATCGACAGATCAGTCGGGTTGCGCAGCGCCAGCAGGTACGCAGGCTTGTCGACGCCATCGCGGGCGCGGCCCTTTTTGTTGTCCTCTTCTTCCTGCAAGGCGCTGTAGGGAATCGACGCGTAAACCGGCAGGCCCAACTGCTCGATGCCTTCTGGACCTTCAAGGCCTCGGCTAAGGGATTTGCGCAGCAGCACCAGCGCCACGCCGACAAACGCGCCGAGCAATGTCGCGATCAGCACGATCAGTGGTTTCTTCGGTTTGATCGGATTGGTCAGGTCGACATCGGCAGTGTCGATCAAGCGCACGTTGCCGACGGCCCCGGCGCGGACGATGTCGAGCTCCTGGGATTTGTTCAGCAACTGCGTGTAGATCTGCGAAGCCACCTCGACGTCGCGGGTCAGGTTGAGCAATTCCTGCTGAGTGGCCGGCAAGTCCTGAACCTTGCCCTCGAGAGATTTCTGCTGCTGGGTCAGCTCGCCGATCTGCGTCATCAAGGCGCGGTAGGCCGGGTGCTGTTTGGTGAACTTGCGATCGAGTTCGGCCTGCTGCATTTTCAGCTCGGAGATGCGCGTTTCCAGCGCCACCGACTGGCCCAGCACCGACTGGGTTTCCAGCGAGATGTTCACGGTCTTGCCGTGGGTCTGGTAGGCATTCAAGGCGTCGCTGGCCTTGGCCAGATCACGCTTGACCTGGGGCAACTGGCTTTGCAGAAAAGCGAGGCTCTGCGCGGCTTCCGCCGAAGTGCGCCGTACGTTTTGCTCGACGTAGAGCGAGGCGATCTTGTTGAGGATCTTCACCGCCTCGGCCGCGTCGGAGCTGGCCAGCGCCAGACGAATGATCCCCGACTCCTTGCCTTGTTCGGAGATATCCAGCGCGTCCTGATAGCCCTGGATGGTCACGATGCGTGGATTGCGCACCACCTGAAAGCGCGTGCCGGGGTTGGCCGCCAGTTGCGCGATCTGCCCTTCCACGCCGTCGTTGGCAAACGCTTCGCCGGCCACGCCTTCGGCGAGCAGATTGTCGTTTTCATCGAACAGTTGAAAACGCTGCTGTTCGCCGGCGACCAGGGTGAGTTTCTTGCCGAGCAGGTCTTTCGGCAATTGCAGCCGAGTGAATTCCAGACGTTCGCCGCCCCAGGCATAACTGTTCAAACCGAAACGCGGCGGCGCGACGCTGGTCTCGCTGTCACCGCGATAGCGCCGCGAAAGGAAGCCGCCGATCAACGGGAACGTGTTGGGGGTGACGTCGATATCCAGGCGCAGGTCGTCAACGGTTTTGCCGATCACCGCGCGGGATTTGATGATGCCGATTTCGGTCACCGACGGCGATTGCCCGCCGAGCATGCTGTTGAGGTCGGAGAAACCGAGCATGTCGTTCTTTTTCGGTTCGACCTGCACCAGCGCGTTCGCCAGGTACACCGGCGTTGCCAGCACCGCATTGGCGACGCCGGTGACCATGAAGGCACCGGTCAGCGCGCCGATCAGCCACTTCTGGTCGATCAGGCTGCCGAAGATGCCGAGCAGATCAATACTGTCTTGATCATTGTCGCGGGTGCCGATTACGGACGGTAACTGCATAAGTCTGTTCTTACCATTTACTGTTCTGAAGAATATTCATCAATGCCCGAGACGCTTCGCCCATGAACTAACAGCATCTTCAATCAATGCGTGGGCATGAATAAACGCGGCTTTGCCTTGACGATACGGATCATGTATTTCGCGCTCGCTCTGCCATTTACCGAGCAGAAACACTTTGCCTCTGGCGTGCGAGGCAATCTTCAGCACTTGATTGACGTGGGCTTTTTCCATGACCAGGATCAGGTCCGAGTCATTGACGATGTCCGAAGTCAGTTGCCGCGCCTTGAAGGCCTCGGCGCAATGCCCGTGCTCTTCGAGAACCTGCCGCGCCGAGGCTTCCACGCCCTCGCCCACGCGGGCAGACAAGCCGGCAGAGGACACAGTGATGGCGGACGGGCCCAGCGCGTTGCGCAGCAGCAGTTCAGCCGTCGGACTTCGGCATATATTGCCCACGCAGACAACGAGGATCTTTTTGAACAAGTCTTGCTTTCCTGTGTAATATCAAACAGCCAACATGCCGTGAAAGTTAATGAACCCTCACGACTTTCCTGCACTCAGAAATAGCTTCGCCCTGTTAGTACAGGAACATTAAGTACCACAGCGTTTTAAGCCGCCCCAACCACAATTAGCGGACTAAAAATAACTGTGATTTTCAGTTGCTGTTTTCCTGACAAAAAATAACATTCGCGCACTTAGTGCCATCACCGTTATCGGAAATTGAGTAACGGGATAAACATTCGTAGTTGTCATTCTCTTCAGGAGAGCAGACATGAAAACAGCACAGCGCAATACACTCGCCGCCCTCGCCCTGATGGCGCTCGGTGCCACCAGCCAGGTTCACGCCAGTGAGCTGTTCCCCAACCTTCCAGCAAAAACCATCGGCGTGCAGGTGAAAATCCAGAGCTTCACCGCCGCCGATGCCGCGCAAATCAAGGCAGCAGGCTTCAGCTTTGTGCGCTTCGGTGTGTGGAGCGACAGCCTCACCGCCAAGACGTATCAGAAACAGGTCAGCGACGCCTTCGCCGCCGCCGCTTCCGCCGGCCTGCCGGTGCTGCTGACGGTGCGCGCAATCAAGGCACTGCCGGCCACTTCGCCCGAGGAGCTGAACGCCGCCGGCGCTAAGTTCGCCAACACCGTGACCGGGCTGGAAAAAACCTGGAGTTCGCAATTGGTGGCGATCGAAATCTGGAACGAGCCGGACCTGGAAACCTATTGGCCGACGCGCAATTTCGATACCACCTTCGTGCCGTTCATGGCCGGCATGTGCAAGGCCTTCGAAGCTCAGCCGCAGACGACGCCACGGGTCGGCTTCGGCTTCGCCCGGCCGCCAAGCGCGGGCTCGGCGTCGACGGTGGCGATGAAAAGTATCGTCAGCGATTACCCGAAATGCCTCAACGCGGTTTCCTATCATCCTTATGGGATGACCGCGACGCAGATCAGCAACGCACAGACCTTCATCCAACAGAACTTCAATCTGCCGGGGGTCATCAGTGAATGGGGGGTTTCGGCCCTCGCCTCCAACGGTGGTCCTGAGGGGCAAGCAACCAAGATCAACGCGTTTATTACCGACGTTAAACGCCTGAATATTCCCCTGACCTCTATCTATGAATGGCGGAACAGTGATTCGGGCAGCAACGATCGCGAGAAGAACTTCGGCTTTCTCACCTCTGACGGTCAGCCAAAACCGGCACGGTTGTCCGTGGAAGGTGTGTTGAACGCTGGGTAGGACTCGGGCAACCGGCCTGTTCACAGGTCGGTTGCTTTGAACCTGTGGGCTGTTTTGGCATCGTATTCAGCGACACCGCGCCCCGCCTTTCAAACAATCGTTTTCAGGTTGTTGCCACAGGGGCCATCGATCCACGAATGCACCCTTGAGTGCCCGTCAGCGCTCGGGTAATGTCTTCAGACCCATAGGATAGAGCACGCCCATGACTTCCAAGCTGGAACAACTCAAACAGTTCACCACCGTGGTTGCCGACACCGGCGACTTCGAAGCGATCGCCCGAGTCAAACCGACCGATGCCACCACCAACCCTTCCCTGCTGCTCAAGGCTTCGGCCATTCACGGTTACGCCGAACTGCTGAACGATTGCGTTCGCGACTGCAAGGGCGACGTCGGCCTGGCCAGCGACCGTTTCGGCGTCGCAGTGGGCAAGGAAATCCTCAACGTGGTTCCGGGCCGCATTTCCACCGAAGTGGATGCGCGTCTGTCCTTTGACCAGGATGCGATCCTCAAGCGTGCGCATCGCCTGATCGAGCTGTACGACAAGGCCGGCGTGGGCCGCGACCGCGTGCTGATCAAGATCGCCTCGACCTGGGAAGGCATCCGCGCTGCCGAAATCCTCGAAAAGGAAGGCATCCAGACCAACCTGACCCTGCTGTTCTCTTTCGCCCAGGCCGCCGCCTGCGCTGACGCCGGGGTGTTCCTGATTTCGCCGTTCGTGGGCCGTATCTACGACTGGTACAAGAAGGCCAACGGCAACGACTACACCGGCGCCGATGATCCTGGCGTGCAGTCGGTGACGCGCATCTACAACTACTACAAGGCCAATGACTACAAGACCGTGGTCATGGGTGCCAGCTTCCGTAACATCAACCAGATCGAGCAACTGGCCGGCTGTGATCGCCTGACCATCAGCCCGGAACTGCTGGAGAAGCTCGCCGCCGACACCGGCAAGCTGGAACGCAAACTGGCGCCGGGCAATGCCGGTGAAGCGCGTCTGAGCCTCAACGAAGCGCAATTCCGCTGGTTGTCCAACGAGGACGCGATGGCCACCGAGAAACTGGCTGAAGGCATCCGTCAGTTCGCCCGCGACCAGGAAAAACTGGAAGCATTGCTCCAGGCCAAGCTGTGATTTGAGTTTGTAGAATGCAAAAAGGGCGAACCTGTGAGGGTTCGCCCTTTTTTGTGGCTGTTGGAAATCGGTAGTGCCCGCCTTCGCGAGCAGGCTCGCTCCCACAAGGGATTTGTGAGTGATCTCGATTGTGTGTCGAATAAAGATTCTGTGGGAGCGAGCCTGCTCGCGAAGAGGCTGGCCTAAGCATCCTCAATTCACTGAATCAATGCCGCTCCAGCGCATTCACCAGATCATGAAACGCTTCACGATTGGAATCGTTCAGGCCCATGAGAATCTTGTGCGCTTCCAGCACCTTGATTCGCACAACTTCTTCGGATTGGTCCTGATCCGGCAGGTCGTCCAGGCACTCCGGGCACGGCACCGGGTGGTTGACGATGTTGAACACCTGCTCGAAGCCCATCGACTGCAAAAGCCGAGTGATGTCTTCGTGGGTGGTGACAACCGTCGGCAACAGGCCGACCTTCTGCCGCGACAGGATCGACAGTTTGGCCAGCAGGCCCAACGTCGTGCTGTCGATGCTGCGGGTTTCGGTCAAATCGATCACGATCGCGTTGAAATTCAGCGCGGTGAAGATTTTCTCAATAGTCGCATCCAACGCCGAACACAGGGTCAGGCGAACTTCACCGACGAACTTCAGGACGAAGGTGCCGTCCTGCTCGGCGAACTGGATTCTACCGGTACTCATTGAAGATTCCTGCTCAACACCAACAGGGCGATATCATCCGGCATCTCCCCCAGCGTGGCCAAACCAAACACTTGCCGCAGGCCATCCAGGCTGCCGCCCGCTGACTTCACCCGTTCGGGCAAAGCAGCCTCTTTTTCTTTGAGCGTTGCTTCCGGCAAAAGGTCCAGAATGCCATCAGACATCAGCGTCAGGCTGAACGTCGGCGGCAGCTCAAGCACGTGGTCTTCGTAGGTGGCTTCATTGAAAAGCCCCACCGGCAGGCCACGGCCTTCGAGATAACGAACACTGTCAGGCGTGTACAACACAGGCAAAGGCAGATGGCCGCCGATGCTATAGGTCAACAAACCGGTCTCCTCGTCGATGACTCCACCGACCATTGTGACGTGTTTACCCAGCTTACAACTGATCAGCCCCCGGTTGATATGACCGAGCACTTCCGAAGGCTTGAACTCCGGCAAGGTACCGCTGCGTTTCGACTCGAAGAGCAAACGCGTGGTCATGAACTTCAACAGCACGGTGACGAAGGCCGATGACGCGCCATGCCCGGAAACATCCGCCAGATAAAACGCGACCCGGCGTTCGTCAACGCGGAAATAGTCGACAAAATCACCCGACAGGTACAGCGACGGGATGATCTGGTGGGCAAAATTGAATTCGTCGATGCTCCACGGGCTTTCCGGCAGCATGTTCATCTGCACCTGACGACCGGCGTTCTGGTCTTCCTGGAGCAGGTTCAGGCTGGCTTCGAGCTCGCGGTTGGCCTTTTCCAGCTTCTCGCTGTAGCGCTGGTTTTCCAGCAGCAGCCGCGCACGATCCAGGGCCCGGCGCACGGAGTGCTCGAGCACAGCCAGATCTTCGAGAGGCTTGATCAGGTAATCCGCCGCGCCCAGGCGCAGGGCCTCGACCGCGTCATTCATCACCCCGGCACCCGAGACCACGATCACCGGCGTATCGGGTGAGCGCTCGGTGACCTGACGGATCAGTTCGAGACCGCCCATCTGCGGCATGCGCAGATCGCAGATGACCAGATCGGGCTCGTCTTGCTCGAATACCTGAAGACCCTGTTGACCGTTGCCGGCCTGCAGGACGCTGAAACCACTGTCTTCCAGATAGGCCGCGAGGCTCGCGCGCACTACCTCGTCATCATCGATTATCAGCAGCGTGGCACTGGTTTTTGGCATGTGGGCAAACGGCGCCAGAATTAGGTTGGCGTAGTGAGCGGGGCAACGGCCCTGCGCAGACTACTGGATTCGCTTTCTAGCCTCTCTGTTGCAGCGCTTTCAAGCATTCGCCTGGCGCGCGGTTTTAAACAGAGGTGCCCTTCTAAGGCGCAGACGGTACTCCCATCCGCAGAGCGTTTCAAGCATGCGCCGATTGTCGCTTGACGACTTTGTTTGTCAAATCACCGGGAGTTATAAGAACGGCTCCCACGGTAACCCGATGGAAGGTAGCGGCAGTCGCAGGCGACGCTCTGGCGCGGACAAAAAAGGCGACCCGAGGGTCGCCTTCCTGTCGCCGGTCGAAATCAGAAATCGTCTTCGACCTGACCGTCCTTCACCTTGAACTCGCGGTTCTGCAGGTAAGCGTTGCGGATGAAGGTGTATTTGTCGCCGCTGATCAGCTTCTCGCTCGACAGCAGGCTGGCGCGGGTGTCGACGATGTTCAGGCCGAAGATCGAGTTACGCGTCGGCACGTGGTCGATGTAGCGGTACGCGCCGGTGAAGCTGTCGACGTATTTCGACGGTGCGTCACGCAGGGTGCTCGGGCCCATCAGCGGCAGCATCACGTACGGGCCGCTGCCTACGCCCCAGTAACCGAGGGTCTGACCGAAGTCTTCGTCGCTGCGGTTCAAGCCCATCTTAGTGCCGACATCAAAGAAGCCGAGCAGACCGAAGGTGGTGTTGAAAATCAGTCGGGCGGTATCAACGCCCGCTGCAGCGGGTTTGGCCTGGAGGATGTTGTTCGCCAGGTTGGTGACGTCACCGACGTTGCGGAACATATTGTGAATGCCGTCTTCAACGAACTGCGGGGTGATGAACTCATAACCCTGCGCCAGTGGCTTCAGCGCGTAGGTGTCAACGAAGTCGTTGAACTGGAAAATCGGCCGGTTGACGCTTTCCCAAGGGTCTTCTTCGGTGGCCGCCTGGGTGGCGAACGGCGCCAGCAACAGGCTGGCACATACACTTAGCTGAGTGAGCGAAGGGCTCCAGCGCATAGAAAAACTCCTTGGATTTGATACTGGCGCGGACCTCTCGGCCCAAGCATTAAGGCCGCTAGTATAAGCGTAAACGGCGATTTGGGCAGTGCGCCGCTGCAAGGATATGCAGGAAGTTTCCTACGCAGGCTTTCACCCGCCTGTCATGCAACTGTCACCCCAGCGCCCTAGTCTTGAGCGTTATTTCAGGGACGTTGCCATGACTCACGCCGAAACCTTGCCCGTCGCCGCGCCCGGCCTGACTGCCGTGCTGTTCGGCCTTAGCGGTTGCCTGGTGGATTTCGGTGCCCGTGCCGCGCAACAGCTCAACGCCCAGCCGGAACATGCCAAAACTACACCCGGCGCACTCGATAGCCTGAAAAGTTTGCAGCGCAAGGGAATTCCCTGCGCGTGGCTCGACGAATTGCCCCCTGCCCTCGCTCAGCCACTGGCCGCCTCGCTGCCAGACTGGATCAAACCGACGCAACATTCAGCAACAATGAATCCGTGGCCCGCCCCCAATGCCTGCTGGCAAGCGTTGATGGCTCTGAACATCGACCGCCTCGACGGCTGCGTGCTGGTCAGTGGTGAGCCGCGCCTGTTACAGGCCGGCCTGAATGCCGGACTCTGGACGATTGGCCTGGCGTCCTGCGGCTCGCTATGCGGCCTGAGCCCGAGCGAGTGGCAGGCTTTGTCACAAAAGGAACGCGAAAAGTTGCGCGGCAAGGCGACCGTACAGTTGTTCGGCCTGGGTGTGCATTCGGTGATCGATCATCTCGGCGAACTGGACGCCTGCCTCGCCGACATCAGCTTGCGCCGCGCCAAAGGCGAAAAGCCCTGATCGGCGTCATGCAGGTTTACCGAGAGTGGATTAATCTAAAGGTCAGCCACAGACCTTTGGCGCGTGGCTGCGGTCAATGCCAGTGCCTATTGATAAAAGGAAACCACCATGCCCGCCCAAGAACTGCAAAAACAGCTCGATACCCTGCGCGAGCAGCTGGAACACAATCCACCGCTGTCGGAAGCCGAGCGTGAGGATCTGCATGCGCTGATGGCGCAGATCGAATCGGAAATCCAGCTGGAAACTGCCACCCAGGACGCGAGCATCGCCGACGGCGTGAACCTGGCGGTCGAGCGCTTCGAAGTCGAACACCCGGCGATCGCCGGCACCCTGCGCAATATCATGAATACGCTGGGCAGCATGGGCATCTGACGCCCCGCCGCACAAAAAAGCCCTGCCAGCGATGGCAGGGCTTTTTCATTTGCAAAATGTGCATGCAAGCCCCTGTGGGAGCGAGCCTGCTCGCGAAGGCGTCGTGTCAGTCGACATCATCGTTGAATGAAACACCGCATTCGCGAGCAGGCTCGCTCCCACAAGGGATATCGCACATTCAGGATTTTTATTGACGTACGAGCCGATGATTCGGCAGCTGCACCTCTTCAGTGCTGCGATACGGGTTGATATCCAGCCCACCCCGGCGCACATAGCGCGCAAACACCGTGAGTTTCTCCGGCTTCAACAACCGCTGCAGATCAAGAAAAATCCGCTCAACGCATTGCTCATGGAAGTCCGAATGCTGGCGGAAGCTGACGATGTACTCCAGCAGGCTGGCGTGATCCAGCGCCGCGCCGCGATATTCCACCACGACGCTGCCCCAGTCCGGCTGGCTGGTCACCGGGCAGTTGGATTTGAGCAGATGGCTGTGCACGCTCTCCTCGACCACGCGCGAATTATCGCAACGCAGCAGCTCCGGACGCGGATGCTCATAATTGCTCACGCTGATATCCAGATCATCGATGCACACGCCCGGCAACGCCACCACGCCTTCAGCTTCCACGTCTTTCAGACTGCGCACCCGCACGCCCACCGGTTTGCCGGCAGCGGCGGACAGATCCTTGACCAGTGTCGCTTGCAATGTGGCAACGTCGGCGAACGGCGTCTGGTTCAGCGAGTTGAGGTAGAGCTTGAACGACTTCGATTCGATGATGTTCGGCGAATCCGCCGGGATGCTGAATTCAGCGATCGCCACCACCGGCTTGCCCGAGGGCAGCAGCCACGACAGCTCGAAGCAGTTCCAGAAATCCACGCCTCTATACGGCAGGGTTTCGGCGGTCAGGCCCAGCTCGGCCCATTTCGCGCTGCGCGGAATCGGGAACAGCAGGGACGGGGTGTAAGTGGCGATGTATTCGCTGGATTTGCCCAGCGGCGAATGTTCGGCTGCGGGATGCATGGCGGAAACCTGACTGAAGAATCAGCGGATTCTACCAGCCTTTGCCCGCGCCTTTGAGTGCTTACTGACTGACTGTCAGTTTGCCAACCATGCCGGCCTGATAATGCCCGGGGATATTGCAGGCAAACTCGAGCGCCGTGGCCTTGCTGAAAGTCCAGGTCAACTCGGCGGTTTTGCCCGGCTCGACCAGCACGCTGTTGAGGTCGTCATGCTGCATGCCATGGCCCATCGCCGCGTGATCCATGCCTGCCATGTCGTGGGACATTTCTTTCATGCCGGTAGGCGTGAGCATGCCGCTTTGCTGCATCTGCAACATTTCCTGCTGGTGACTGGCATGCATCGCCGCATCACCGAGGTTGAATTCGTGCAGCAACTGGCCTTTATTCACCAGCACAAAGCGAATCGTCTCACCGGCCTTGACCTGTATGGCTTTCGGGTCGAAGTTCATGTCGCCCATGACGACTTCGATAGTCCGCGTGGCCTGGCTCGCCGCTGCCGGCTGGCCGAAGGCGAAGGTGTGCACCGGTGTCGCCCAGGCTGGCGTACTCAATCCCAGCAGACAGGCGGCTATTTTCAGCGAGGTGCGCAAAAACATGGTCGTACTCCAACAAGAGAAGGTTCAGCCTGTGGGAAACTCTAACCACCCAGGACTGGCATCGACCTGACAGGCACATTACAACTTTGTCAGCTTGGCGCTCATCGCCGGATCTCACGGTATAACGCCTTCGCCCTTCCAAATACCAACCCCGCCCGAGTCGCCCATGAAACTGTTGATCGTCGAAGACCAAGCGAAAACCGGCCAATACCTGCGTCAGGGCCTGACCGAGGCCGGATTCAATACCGAGCTGGTGGCTGACGGCATCAGCGGCCAGCAATTGGCCTTGAGCGGCGACTACGCGCTGTTGATCCTCGATGTAATGCTGCCCGGGCGCAGTGGCTGGCAGATTCTCCAAGCGGTGCGTAGCGCCGGCCTCGACACGCCGGTACTTTTTCTCACCGCCAAAGACGCCGTGGAGGACAGGGTTCACGGCCTCGAACTGGGCGCCGACGATTATCTGGTCAAGCCGTTCGCCTTTTCCGAGCTGCTCGCGCGGGTGCGCAGCCTGTTGCGGCGTGGCAGCGCGATCGCCCAGGAAACCAGTCTGCAACTGGCCGATCTGCGCCTGGATCTGATCCGCCGTCGGGTCGAACGCAGCGGCCAGCGCATCGACCTGACCGCCAAGGAATTCGCCCTGCTGGAAATGCTCCTGCGCCGTCAGGGTGAAGTCTTGCCCAAATCGCTGATCGCCTCGCAGGTCTGGGACATGAATTTCGACAGCGACACCAACGTCATCGAAGTGGCGATCCGCCGATTGCGCCTGAAGATCGACGATGACTTTCCCAACAAGTTGATCCACACCGTGCGCGGCATGGGTTACGTGCTCGAAGAGCGTTCGCTGTGATGCGTCGTTGGTCCTTGAGCACGCGCCTGGCGCTGTTGTTTGCCGCTTGCACTGCGGTCGTCTCGCTGTTCGCCGGGGTGCTGTTCGACCGTGCCAGCGAGGCGCACTTCATCGAGCTTGACCAGCAACAACTGGAGACGAAACTGATCGGCCTGCGCCGCGCCTTGCAGGATCTCCAACCTGCCCAGCGTGAAGCGCGGCTGGCCGATGAACTCAGCCGTCAGGCCGATCTGTCGCTGCGCATCACCAGTGGCGATGGCCAGCACTGGTATGACAGCTCGGTGCAAATTCCGAAGAATCTGCCACTGCAAACCGGCCTGTCGACCATCAGTCATGACGGCACCGATTACCGTGTGCTGCGCGCCCCGCTCTACCCGGACGCAGCGGATTCGCCACAACTGACGCTGCTGCTGGACATCACCCATCACCAGCATTTTCTTACGCGCATGCAGCATCTGATCTGGCTGACCGTCGGCCTGTCGGCGTTGGCCACTGCCCTGCTCGGGGCCTGGGCCGCGCGCAGCGGTCTGCGCCCGTTGCGCCGCATGAGCGCGGTGGCCCGTGGGATTTCCGCGCAATCGCTGAATGCCCGCCTGCCTGAAGAGAAGATGCCACCAGAGCTTGCAGAAATGGCCTACAACTTCAACGCCATGCTCGCACGCCTCGACGATTCGTTTCAGCGCCTCTCAGCATTCTCCGCCGACATCGCCCATGAGCTGCGCACACCCTTGTCGAATCTGCTGACCCACACCCAGGTCACCCTCACCCGCCCTCGCGCACTGGAGGACTACCGCGAAGCGCTGCACAGCAACCTCGAAGAACTGCAATGGATGGCGCAACTGGTCAACGACATGCTCTATCTGGCCAAGGCTGACCACGGCTTGCTGATGCCCAAGCGCGAACCGCTGGAGCTGGCGGATGAAGCTGACATGTTGCTCGAGTTTTTTGCGCCATTGGCGGAAGACGCTGGCGTGAGTTTGAGCCGTGAAGGTGAGGCGCAAATCGAAGGTGATCGCGGCATGTTGCGCCGGGCCTTGTCGAACCTGCTGGATAACGCACTGCGGTTTACCCCGGCCGAGGGTTATGTGCGCTTGAGCATCGTCGACGAGGGGGAGATCGTGCGCGTCTGCGTCGAGAACAGTGGCGAGGGTATTTCCGCGCAATTACTGCCACGTCTGTTCGACCGCTTCTATCGAGCGGATCCGGCGCGGCAGGAAGGCAGCAGTGAGCATGCGGGGTTGGGGCTGGCGATTACCCAGTCGATCGTGCGGGCACATGGCGGGACGATTCATTGCGAATCGGAGGTGGGGTTTACGCGGTTTGTGATCCAGTTACCGAAGCAGAACTGAGGCCAGCAGGTCCGGCCCCTTCGCGAGCAGGCTCGCTCCCACAGGGAAATGCATTCCAACCGTGGGAGCGAGCCTGCTCGCGAAGGCGGTCTAAAGGTTACGAATATCTCAAGGCATGCGCCGGTTCGATCTTCGCCGCCCGCCACGCCGGATACACCGTGGCCAGGAAGCTCAGAATGAACCCCGCCGAGCAGATCAACAGCACATCGCCGCCCTGCAGTTCCGAAGGCAGGTTGCTGACGAAATACACGTCCGAACTGAAGATATGCTGGCCGGTCACGCGCTCGACCCAGCCGACCAGTTCGCTGACATTGAGCGCCGCAATCACGCCCAGCACGCCGCCAATGATGGTGCCGACAATACCGATCACCGTGCCCTGGACCATGAAGATCGCCATGATCTGCCGGGGCGTAGCGCCGATCGTGCGCAGGATGGCGATGTCGGCGCCCTTGTCGTTCACCACCATGATCAGCGTCGCGATGATGTTGAACGCCGCCACCGCGACGATCATCAGCAACAGCAGGCCGATCATGGTTTTTTCCATCTTCATCGCGCTGAACAGGCTGCCCTGGGTGTGGGTCCAGTCGTCAGCCTTGAAGTCAGCGCCGAGGCCACCGGCGATGTCCGCAGACACCTTCGGCGCCGCGTACAGATCCTTGACCGCCAGACGCACGCTCTGCACCTGATTCGGTTGCCAGTGCTGCATGGTCGCGGCATCGGCGACGTGGATCAGGCCCATCGAGCCGTCCAGCTCGGCGCCGACCTTGAACACGCCCACCACATTCAGGCGCTGCATGCGCGGGGTGATACCGCCCGGCGCGGTGCTGACTTCCGGGACGATCAGGGTGATCTTGTCGCCGACATTGAGGCGGAAACGCCGCGCGGTGATCTCACCGATCACCACACCGAATTCGCCCGGCTTCAATGCATCAAGACGCCCCTGGACGATGTGCTGGGCAACGATCGACACCTTGCCTTCCTGGGCCGGATCAACGCCGCTGATCTGGATCGGCTGCATCGAACCCTTGTAGGACAGCATGCCTTCCATCTCGGTGAACGGCACGGCGGCAGTCACTTCAGGATTTTTCATCGCGGCGGCGGCCACCGGCTGCCAGTCATCGATCGGCTTGACGCCAACGATGGTGGCATGGGGCACCATGCCGAGGATGCGCGAGCTCATCTCGCGCTGAAAGCCGTTCATCACCGACAGCACCACGATCATCGCCAGCACGCCGAGGGCGAGGCCGATCATCGAGGTCATCGAAATGAACGAAACAAAGCGATTGCGGCGCTTGGCGCGGGTATAGCGCGTGCCGATAAAGATCGATAACGGTCTGAACATTCGCTGGGGCACCGTATAGAAATAAAAGACCCGGCGCCGTTACGGGCGCCGGGTTTCAGCCAGTCAGATGGGAGTGAGGCAACCTTCCTGCAACTGCAGGACGCGGTCCATCTGGCGAGCCAGGTTCATGTCGTGCGTCACCACCAGGAACGCCGTGCGCATCGAAGTGCTCAGCTCCAGCATCAGGTCCTGGATGCCTTCGGCGGTGTGCAGGTCAAGGTTGCCGGTTGGCTCATCGAGCATCACCAGCCCCGGGTTGTTGACCAGGGCACGAGCGATGGCCACGCGCTGACGTTCGCCGCCGGACAATTCCGCCGGCTTGTGTTCCAGACGATGGCCGAGACCGACGCGCTCCAGCAATGCCGTGGCACGCTGGCGCGCCTCCGGGATGGCGGTCTTGCCGATCAGCAGCGGCATGCAGACGTTTTCCAGCGCGGTGAATTCAGGCAGCAGGTGGTGAAACTGGTAAACGAAACCAAGCGCGCGATTGCGCAGCAGGCCCCGCTTTTTCTCGCTCAAGGCCGACAGCTCTTCGCCGTCGAGCCAGACACTGCCCTTGCTCGGCGTATCGAGGCCGCCGAGCAGGTTGAGCAAGGTACTCTTGCCGGAACCGGATTTGCCCACGATCGCTACACGTTCGCCCGGGTGCAGCTCCAGTTGCAGGCCGGCCAGCACTTGTACCGACTCCGGACCCTCCTCGTAGGATTTGCCCAGGTTACGGCAGCTCAGAATTGCTTGTTCACTCATGCCCGACTCACTCATAACGTAACGCCTCCGCCGGCTGGGTGCGCGCGGCACGCCAGGCGGGATACAGGGTGGCGAGGAAACTCAGGACCAACGCAGCGGCGCAGACCATGACGACGTCCTGGCTCTGGACCTGCGAAGGAAGATAATCAATGAAATACACGTCAGCATTAAGGAACTTGTGGCCGATCAGCCCTTCAAGCGCCGAAATGGCCGCACTGACATTCAGCGCCGCAAGGATCCCGACCATCGCGCCGATGGCCGTGCCGACCACGCCGATCACCGTGCCCTGAACCATGAACGTGCGCATGATCGTTCCCGGAGTGGCGCCTAGGGTACGCAGAATGGCGATGTCGCCCTTCTTGTCGTTCACCACCATCACCAGCGTGGAAATAATATTGAACGCGGCGACGGCGACGATCAGCAGCAACAGCAGCCCGATCATGGCTTTTTCCATGCGGATCGCCTGATACAGGTTGCCGTGGGTACGGGTCCAGTCGCGGGCGTAGTAACGGTCTTCGCCGAGCTGCTGGGCGATGTTCCACGCCTCGCGCGGGGCCTGGAACAGGTCGTCGAACTTCAGTCGCAGGCCCTGCACCTGATCGGCTTTCCAGCGGTGCATTTTCGCCAGATCCTGCAGGTTGGTCACGCCGAGGTAACCGTCGAGCTCACCGGCGCCGACATGGAAAATCCCGACTACGGTGAAGCGCTTCATACGCGGGAACATGCCGGCCGGGGTCACGCTGACCTCGGGCGCAACAAAAGTGACCTTGTCGCCGATGCCGACGCCGAGCTTGGTCGCCGCCTTGTCGCCGATGACGATGCCGAAGCTGCCCGGTGTCAGGTCGTCGAGTCTGCCCTGCTTCATGAAGTTGTCGATGATCGACACATTGCGCTCGAGCGCAGGATCAATGGCATTGAGCAACACCTTGGAAACCTGACCGTTGTTGGTCAGCAGGCCCTGCATCTGGGTGAACGGCGCCACCGCCGTCACCTGCCGGTTCTGCTTGACCTTGTCGGCCAGGCTTTGCCAGTCGTTGATCGGCTCGCCGGTCTCGAGAGTGGCGTGGGGCACCATGCCCAGCACGCGGGTGCGCATCTCATGGTCGAAGCCATTCATCACCGACAGCACGACGATCATCACGACCACGCCAAGGGCGAGCCCGATCATCGAAGTCAGGGAAATGAATGACACAAAATGATTGCGACGCTTTGCACGGGTATAACGCGTGCCGATAAATACGAAGAGAGGTCTGAACATGTCGGGGCTTGTTCGGAGGGAAAAGGAACGTCCTTGTGGCGGGGGTCGAAAACCAGCTTTACACTCAGACCACCGCCGCTACCATGGGTTCGCCATGTCGACATTAGATGAAGAAGATCGCCGCGAATACTACCGTATCGAGGACACGATCGCACTGGAAATTCGGCCCCTGTCCGCTCCCGAAGCCGCAGGCCAGGAAGTGTTGCAGGATGCTTCCCCACTCTTCAACCTGCTCAGCGAACTGCACCTGAGCGAATTCGAGTCGCAGCACCTGTTGCGGCAGATCAGCGAGCGCGACCGCGCCATCGCCGCTTTCCTCAAATCGCAGAACAAACGCATCGACCTGCTCAGCCAGGTCATCGCCCTGACCGTGCTCGGCCACATCGGCGAGCCGCAGCCGGTGATCATCTCCGAGGGCGGGATCGACTTTCAGTACCCGACCCCGATTGCCACCGGCGCGCACCTGTCGGTGAAACTGGTACTGATGCCGCAGGCGCTTGGCCTGCTGCTGCGCGCCCGGGTCACCCATTGCGATCCCAAGGGTGATGGCTATGACGTCGGCACCGAGTTCGAGCGCCCGACCGATGCCCAACGCCAATTGCTCGCGCGCTACATCTTGCAAAAGCAGGCTCAGGAACGCCGTCTGGCCCGCGAACAGAACGAATCTGGCATTTAACTTAAGGAAGCACCGTGACCCTCATCTACGGCCACCGCGGCGCCAAGGGCGAAGCACCGGAAAACACCCTGAGCAGCTTTCAGGAATGCCTCAAGCACGGCGTACGCCGCTGCGAACTGGATCTGCACCTGTCCAAGGACGGCGAGCTGATGGTCATTCATGACCCGACCCTCAAGCGCACCACCGACCGCCGCGGCAAAGTCGTCGAGCACACCGCCGCCGAACTGGTGACCTACGACGCACGCAAGGGCGGCCCGGGCTGGATCAAGCCGTGCCCGATTCCGACGCTGGAAGAGCTGTTCGAGCAATGTGATTTCGAGCACTGGCAGCTGGAAGTCAAAAGCGCTTCACGCACCCGCGCGGCGACTACCGTGCTGGCGATTCGGGAAATGGCTCAGCGCCACGGCCTGCTCGACAAGGTGACGATCACCTCGAGTTCGCGGGAAGTCTTGAAGGCAGCGCTGGATCTGGTACCGGACGTATCCCGTGGCCTGGTGGCCGAATACGCCTGGCTCGATCCGTTGAAGGTGGCGGCCAGCTACGGCTGCGAAATTCTCGCGCTGAACTGGACGCTGTGTACGCCGGAACGCCTGCAGAAGGCGCAGCGTCAGGGCCTGCATGTGTCGGTGTGGACCGTCAACGAGCCTGCACTGATGCGCAGACTCGCCGACTTCGGCGTTGACAGCCTGATTACAGACTTTCCCGGTTTGGCCACTGCCACCCTTGAGAATTGCTGAAATCGGTCTCCCCGGCCGGCTCAGGCCACCGGCCGGAGCCCGTCAAAAAAGCCGGTTGAGGCCGTCGTACGCCGCGACCCGATAGGCTTCGGCCATGGTCGGGTAGTTGAACGTGGTGTTGACGAAATACTTCAGCGTATTCAGCTCGCCCGGCTGGTTCATGATCGCCTGACCGATGTGGACGATCTCCGACGCCTGATAACCGAAGCAGTGCACGCCAAGCACTTCCAGCGTTTCGCGGTGGAAGAGGATCTTCAGCATGCCCTGCGGCTCACCGGCAATCTGCGCCCGCGCCATGCTCTTGAAAAATGCCTTGCCGACTTCGTACGGCACTTTCGCCTGGGTCAGCTCCTGCTCGTTCTTGCCGATCGAGCTGATCTCCGGAATGGTGTAGATGCCGGTCGGCACGTCATTGACGAAACGCCAGCTGCCATTGTCGACGATGCTGCCAGCAGCCGAACGCCCCTGGTCGTGGGCGGCACTGGCCAGGCTTGGCCAGCCGATCACGTCACCGGCGCCGTAGATGTTTTCTATGCAGGTGCGGTAGTTCTGGTCGACTTCGATCTGGCCACGGCTGTTGACCTTGACGCCGATGTTTTCCAGACCCAGGGTGTCGGTGTTGCCGGTACGGCCGTTGCACCAGAGCAAGGCGTCGGCCTTGATCTTCTTGCCGGATTTCAGGTGCAGGATCACGCCGTTGTCCACGCCTTCGACGCGGTCGTACTCTTCGTTGTGACGCACGGTGATGTTGTTGTTGCTGAAGTGGTAGCTCAGCGCCTGGGAAATTTCCGAGTCGAGGAAGCTCAGCAACTGGCCACGGTTGTCGACCAGCTCGACCAGCACACCCAGACCACTGAAGATCGACGCGTATTCGCAGCCGATCACGCCGGCGCCGTAAACGATCAGTTTGCGCGGGGTGTGGCCGAGGCTGAGGATGGTGTCGCTATCGTAGATGCGCGGGTGGTGGAAATCGATGTCCGCCGGGCGATACGGACGCGAACCGGTGGCGATGATGATGTGCTTGGCCACCAGCTTCTCGACCACGCCGTTGCCGCAGACCACTTCTATGGTTTGCTCGTCGGCGAAGCTGCCGGTGCCGAAGAACACGTCGACACGGTTACGGGCGTAGTAGCCGGTGCGCGATGCGACTTGTTTGGAAATGACTTTTTCGGCGCTTTTCAACACGTCCGGGAAGGAGAACCAGCGTGGCTCGCCGATCGCGCGGAACATCGGGTTGGTGTTGAACTGCATGATCTGCCGCACCGAGTGACGCAGTGCCTTGGACGGAATGGTGCCGAGGTGGGTGCAGTTGCCGCCGACCTGGCGACGGCTGTCGACCATCGCGACCTTGCGCCCCGCTTTGGCGGCGTTCATTGCCGCGCCTTCTCCCGCCGGGCCGGAACCCAGTACCACCACGTCGTAGTTGTAGACAGCCATGCGTACTCCTCAGAACAGGCCGCAGTGCCAGCAGCACCGGCGGCTAAATCACGCCGAACGGCGGCGCGAAGGAACAATTGGGGGCCAGTGAAGAACCCGGACACAGTCTATAGAAGCGTCAACGCCGCGCACATTAACCCTTGGTCGCGTCGTAGGCTACTTTTGCCTGCACTACAACGCCAGCTTTCGTCTTGTCTTCGGTCAGTTTTTTTCACCGACAAGCTGCGTAAATGCCTGACTGCTGCGGCTGACGAAACCTGTATCGGCACGCAGGACAAAGAATGCAGCAATGTCATGCTTTTGGGCATAGTCCTGCGCCCTTTCCGGCCCGAGAATCAGCAACAGCGTCGATAGTCCATCGGCCATCAGCGCTGAAGGATGAATCACCGTGACTGACGCCAGGTCGTGTAGGACCGGTCGCCCGCTGCGGGCATCGAAGGTGTGGGAATAACGCCGACCGTCCTGCAGAAAATAGTGGCGGTAGTCGCCGGAGGTGGACACGCCGTAGCCATCAACATCGATAATCCGCTCGGCCACTTGCTGGTCATCGCGAGGCTCTACGAGAGCGATGCGCCACGCGGAACCATCCGGCTTCTTGCCCCGGGCTTTGAGTTCGCCCGTGGCTTCGACCAGATAATTGTCAATGCCCATGCCCAGCAATCTGGCGGAGATGGCATCCACGGCGTAACCGGCGGCAATACTGTTGAAGTCGACTTCGACGGCGGCGTCCTTGCACAACCGCTCGCCGTCGATGCGCAGATGCTGATGACCGACCCGCTGCATGACCTCGGCCACAGCGGCCGCATCAGGGACCTTTTCTTCGCGTCCTTGCGGGCCGAATCCCCAGAGGTCCAGCAGCGGTTCCACGGTCAGGTCGTAGGAGCCTTCGCTTTGCGTTGAAAGCTGTTCGCCGATGCGGACCAATTCGAGCACTGCTGCCGGCATGGCTTGGCAGCTATCGGCGGGCAAGGCGTTGAAACGTTCGATGGCGGAGTCACTTCGGTAAGTCGACAGCTGTTGATCGACTTCACCGAGGATGGCCTGCACTTCGCCGCGCACCATTGAAGGATCGGCGACCCCGGCGTGGCGCACGTACTTGACCGACCAGGTGCTGCCCATGGTCGAACCGCCAACCTGTTCCAGGGAATCGCCGCTGCCGCAGCCGCCGATTGCCACCGCCAACACCACAGGCCCCAACCAGCGTCCAGTTAACAATTCTTCATCTCCCCGCAAAACCACGGCGGCCATTATGAACTACAAGCGCCCGCTCGCTTCCCCATGGCTGCAACGCCTTTATACAAATTGAACAGTGAGTACCTCCCATGTCCTCCACCACGGGCAAAGGCAAAGCGATCTTTCGCGTTGTCAGCGGCAACTTCCTCGAAATGTTCGACTTCATGGTCTACGGCTTCTATGCCACGGCCATCGCCAAAACCTTCTTCCCCACCGACAGCGCGTTCGCTTCGCTGATGCTGTCGCTGGCGACCTTCGGCGCCGGCTTCCTGATGCGCCCGCTGGGGGCCATTTTCCTCGGCGCCTATATCGACCGTCACGGACGGCGCAAAGGGCTGATCATCACCTTGGCGATGATGGCCGCCGGTACGGTGCTGATTGCCTGCGTGCCCGGTTACGCGACGCTCGGCGTCGCCGCGCCGCTGCTGGTGTTGTTCGGCCGCCTGCTGCAAGGCTTCTCAGCGGGCGTGGAACTGGGCGGTGTGTCGGTGTATTTGGCGGAAATTTCAACGCCGGGGCGCAAAGGCTTCTTCGTCAGTTGGCAGTCGGCCAGCCAACAGGCAGCCGTGGTGTTCGCCGGTCTGCTCGGCGTTGGCCTCAACCACTGGCTGAGTCCGGAGCAAATGGGCGAATGGGGCTGGCGCGTGCCGTTTCTGATTGGCTGCATGATCGTGCCGGTGATTTTCTTCATCCGTCGCTCGCTGGAAGAAACTCCGGAATTCCAAGCGCGAACCCACCGCCCTACCCTCGGCGAAATCGTCCGCTCGATCGGGCAGAACTTCGGCATCGTCATTGCCGGCATGGCGCTGGTGGTGATGACCACGGTGTCGTTCTACCTGATCACCGCGTACACCCCGACGTTCGGCAAGGCCGAGCTGCACCTGTCTGATCTCGATGCGCTATTGGTGACCGTATGCATCGGCTTGTCGAATTTCTTTTGGCTACCGGTGATGGGCGCTGTGTCCGACAAGATCGGCCGAAAACCCCTGCTGCTGGCGGCGACGATTCTGGCGATCCTCACCGCATATCCGGCGCTGTCGTGGCTGGTGGCGAACCCGAGCTTCAGCCATTTGCTGATTGTCGAACTGTGGCTGTCGTTCCTTTATGGCTCGTACAACGGCGCGATGGTGGTGGCGCTGACCGAAATCATGCCGGTGGAAGTGCGCACGACCGGGTTCTCGCTGGCGTACAGCCTGGCGACGGCGACGTTCGGCGGGTTTACGCCGGCGGCGTGCACTTACCTGATTCATGTGCTGGACAACAAGGCAGCACCGGGGATATGGCTCAGCGGCGCGGCGGTGTTGGGGTTGATTGCGACGTTGGTGCTGTTCCGTGGCAACCGGCATGAGTTGCGCACGGCGCAGGCTTCGGTAGCCAGCGGCGCCTGACAGAATGCTTTCGCGAGCAGGCTCGCTCCCACAGAAGATTGTGAACGACACTGATCCAGTGTGGGAGCGAGCCTGCTCGCGAAGAGGCCGGCAAGGACACAGAAGATCCAACAGGCCCATAAACAAAAACGCCCCGACAAAATGCCGGGGCGTTTTCATTCAAGCCTGAGGCTTAGCGCGGGAACGCTGGCGGATTCACATCAGCCATGTCTTCCATCACGCGAACCACCTGGCAGCTGTAGCCGAACTCGTTGTCGTACCAAACGTACAGAACGACGCGGTTGTCCTGCACGATGGTCGCTTCAGCGTCGACCACACCAGCGTGACGCGAGCCAACGAAGTCGGTCGACACGACTTCCTGCGAATTGACGAAGTCGATCTGCTTGTGCAGCTCGGAGTGCAGCGCCATGTAGCGCAGGTACTCGTTCATCTCTTCACGGGTGGCGGCTTTCTCAAGGTTGAGGTTGAGAATGGCCATCGACACGTTAGGCGTCGGAACACGAATCGCGTTGCCGGTCAGCTTGCCGGCCAGCTCAGGCAGAGCCTTGGCAGCAGCGGTGGCGGCGCCGGTCTCGGTGATCACCATGTTCAGTGCGGCGCTGCGGCCACGGCGATCGCCCTTGTGGAAGTTGTCGATCAGGTTCTGGTCGTTGGTGTACGAGTGAACGGTTTCGACGTGACCGTTGATGATGCCAAACTTGTCGTTGACCGCTTTGAGCACCGGCACGATGGCGTTGGTGGTGCAGGAAGCAGCCGAGACGATCTTGTCGTCAGCGGTGATTTCACCGTGGTTGATGCCGTGAACGATGTTCTTCAGCTTGCCCTTGCCAGGCGCGGTCAGAACAACGCGGTCGATACCCGGGCAGGCCAGGTGCTGACCCAGGCCATCGGCGTCACGCCAGACACCGGTGTTGTCCACCAGCAGCGCGTCTTTGATGCCGTACTGGGTGTAATCCACCTCGGTCGGGTTCTTCGCGTAGATCACCTGGATCAGGTTACCGTTGGCGGTGATGGTGTTGTTTTCTTCATCGATGGTAATGGTGCCGTTGAACGAACCGTGTACCGAATCGCGACGCAGCAGGCTGGCGCGTTTGGTCAGGTCGTTCTCGGCGCCTTTGCGCACGACGATGGCCCGCAGACGCAGGCCGTCGCCACCACCGGTTTTCTCGATCAGGATGCGCGCCAGCAGACGGCCGATACGACCGAAGCCGTAAAGAACAACGTCGGTGCCTTTGCGGGCCGAGGCGTTCTGCTGGCCAACCACATCAGCCATCTCTTCACGCACGAACTGCTCGGCGCTGCGGCCGTTGCCTTCATTGCGGAATTTGAACGCCAGCTTGCCCAGATCCACCGACGCCGCGCCGAGCTTGAGCTCGCTCATGGCCTTGAGCAGTGGGAATGTTTCGTGGACGGAGAGTTCGCTGTCGTCCGAAGAACGGTGGCGAGCAAAGCGGTGAGCTTTGAGAATCGCGATGACAGACTGGTTGATCAGGCTGCGGCCATAGATCGAGCTAACCACGTTGTTATTGCGGTAGAGCTGACCGATAAGCGGGATCATCGCTTCTGCGAGTGCTTCACGGTCGATCCATTCACCAAGACACTGGTCGGGCTTCTGAGTCACGGTAACCTTCCACATGTAGGGGCAGAAAAAAGGGGCTACATTATGCCGCCGACAAGCCCTTTCAGCAATGCGCGCTTGTCGCGCAATCGGTAACAAATTCCCGTTCAAAAAATTTACGCCCTTCTCCAGCCCAATAAAACCGGGGCTTTCAGCGCAGTCAATTTTTCGACGACTGTTAGACGATGTCTGTAACCCTCCGTAACACCACCCGGTTTCGGCACTACATAACCATGAAAAAAGTGCTCGTTTTTATGGTTACCACTACATTTCGTCCAAACCATGAAGATAGACGCAGTCTGCAACTGACAGGCGGCACCGGAGGCCGCTACAATTACCGACTTTGTCGCAACGCCTGGAGCTCAACCTTCCGTGCCTGTTCTGCGTCTACCGCTACTCCCTGCCGAAGCAGGTAAACAGCACTGGGGCAATCTGCCCGGTGCCGCCCTCAGCCTGGCGATTGCCGAGGCTGCCAGCGCTGCCAAGCGCTTTACCCTGCTGCTGACCGCCGACAGCCAAAGTGCCGAACGGCTGGAACAGGAGCTGAGTTTCTTCGCCCCGGATTTGCCCGTACTGCATTTCCCAGACTGGGAAACCCTGCCCTACGACCTGTTCTCGCCGCACCAGGACATCATCTCCCAGCGCATCGCCAGTCTGTATCGCCTCCCGGAACTGGCCCACGGCGTGCTGGTGGTACCGATCACCACCGCTTTGCATCGCTTGGCGCCGACCAAGTTCTTGCTCGGCAGCAGCCTGGTGCTGGACATCGGCCAGAAGCTCGACGTCGAACAGATGCGCGCGCGACTCGAAGCCAGCGGCTATCGCTATGTCGACACGGTGTACGAGCACGGCGAGTTCACCGTACGCGGCGCGCTGATCGACCTGTTCCCGATGGGAAGCAAACTGCCGTATCGCATCGACCTGTTCGATGACGAAATCGAAACCCTGCGCACGTTCGATCCGGAAACCCAGCGCTCGATCGACAAGGTCGAGTCGGTCAAGCTGCTGCCGGCCCGCGAGTTTCCGTTGCAGAAAGACGCAGTCACCCGCTTCAAGGCGCGTTTCCGTGAGCGCTTCGACGTCGACTTCCGCCGCTGCCCGATCTTTCAGGATTTGAGCAGTGGTATCACCCCGGCCGGCATTGAGTACTACCTGCCGCTGTTCTTCGACGAAACCTCGACGCTGTTCGACTACCTGCCTCAGGACACCCAAGTGTTCTCGCTGCCGGGCATCGAGCAAGCGGCGGAAAACTTCTGGAACGACGTGCGCAATCGTTACGAAGAACGCCGTGTCGATCCTTCGCGTCCTTTATTGCCACCGGCCGAACTGTTCCTGCCGGTGGAAGACTGCTTCGCGCGCCTGAAGAACTGGCCACGCGTCGTCGCCAGTCAGCAGGACGTCGAAAGCGGTGTCGGCCGTGAACGCTTCCCGGCCCATGCGCTGCCGGATCTGGCCATCGAAGCCAAGGCCACGCAACCGCTGGCGGCGCTGGCCGGCTTCCTCGAAGAATTCCCCGGTCGCGTGCTGTTCACCGCCGAATCGGCGGGTCGTCGCGAAGTCCTGCTGGAGCTGCTGGAACGTCTGAAGCTGCGGCCGAAAACCGTCGACAGCTGGCCGGACTTCGTCGCCAGCAAGGATCGTCTGGCGATCACCATCGCCCCGCTCGACGAAGGTCTGCTGCTCGACGACCCGGCGCTGGCGCTGGTAGCGGAAAGTCCGCTGTTCGGCCAACGAGTCATGCAACGTCGCCGCCGCGAGAAGCGCAGCGACGTCAGCAACGATGCGGTGATCAAGAACCTCACCGAACTGCGTGAAGGCGCGCCGGTGGTACATATCGACCACGGTGTCGGCCGCTATCTGGGCCTGACGATTCTGGAAATCGACAATCAGGCCGCCGAATTCCTCACCCTCGAATACGCCGAGAACGCCAAGCTCTACGTGCCGGTGGCCAACCTGCATCTGATCGCACGTTACACCGGCAGCGACGATTCGCTCGCGCCGCTGCATCGCCTCGGTTCGGAGACCTGGCAGAAAGCCAAGCGCAAGGCCGCCGAGCAGGTGCGTGACGTCGCCGCCGAATTGCTCGACATTTACGCCCGTCGCGCCGCCCGCGAAGGTTACGCCTTCGCCGACCCGAAGGCCGATTACGCCACCTTCAGTGCCGGTTTCCCGTTCGAAGAAACACCCGATCAGCAAGCGACCATCGAGGCGGTACGCGAAGACATGCTCGCGCCGAAACCGATGGATCGTCTGGTCTGCGGCGACGTTGGCTTCGGCAAGACCGAAGTGGCCATGCGCGCAGCGTTCATCGCCGTGCACGGCGGTCGGCAGGTAGCGATTCTGGTGCCGACCACCCTGCTCGCCCAGCAGCACTACAACAGTTTCCGCGACCGCTTCGCCGACTGGCCGGTGACCGTCGAAGTGATGAGCCGTTTCAAGTCGGCCAAGGAAGTCAACGCGGCGATCGCCGATCTGGCGGAAGGCAAGATCGACATCGTCATCGGCACGCACAAGCTGCTGTCCGACGATGTGAAGATCAAAAACCTCGGGCTAGTGATCATCGACGAAGAGCACCGCTTTGGCGTGCGCCAGAAAGAACAGCTCAAGGCCCTGCGCAGCGAAGTCGACATCCTCACCCTGACTGCGACGCCGATTCCGCGCACGCTGAACATGGCGGTGTCGGGCATGCGCGACCTGTCGATCATCGCCACGCCACCAGCGCGACGCCTGTCGGTGCGCACCTTCGTCATGGAACAGAACAAGAGCACGGTCAAAGAGGCCCTGCTGCGTGAACTGCTGCGTGGCGGTCAGGTTTACTACCTGCACAACGATGTGAAGACCATCGAGAAATGCGCCGCCGACCTCGCCGAACTGGTGCCGGAAGCGCGCATCGGTATCGGCCACGGGCAGATGCGCGAACGTGAACTCGAACAGGTGATGAGCGACTTCTACCACAAGCGCTTCAACGTGCTGATCGCCTCGACCATCATCGAGACCGGCATCGACGTGCCGAGCGCCAACACCATCATCATCGAACGCGCTGACAAGTTCGGCCTGGCCCAACTGCACCAGTTGCGCGGTCGTGTCGGCCGCAGTCACCACCAGGCTTACGCCTACCTGCTGACGCCGCCGCGCCAGCAGATCACTTCCGACGCGGAAAAACGTCTGGAAGCGATCGCCAATACCCAGGACCTCGGCGCCGGTTTCGTGCTGGCGACCAACGACCTGGAAATCCGTGGCGCCGGCGAACTGCTCGGCGATGGTCAGAGCGGGCAGATACAGGCCGTCGGCTTCACCCTGTACATGGAAATGCTCGAGCGCGCAGTGAAGTCGATCCGCAAGGGCGAGCAGCCAAACCTCGATCAACCGCTGGGCGGCGGCCCGGAAGTCAATCTGCGGGTGCCGGCGCTGATTCCGGAAGATTATCTGCCGGATGTGCATGCGCGGTTGATTCTGTATAAACGCATCGCCTCGGCCACCGACGAGGAAGGCCTCAAGGATCTGCAGGTGGAGATGATCGACCGCTTCGGCCTGTTGCCGGAGCCGACCAAGAACCTGGTGCGGATCACCGCTTTGAAATTGCAGGCGGAAAAGCTCGGCATCAAGAAAGTCGACGGCGGGCCGCAAGGCGGACGCATCGAGTTCGAAGCGCAGACACCGGTTGACCCGATGACCCTGATCAAGCTGATCCAGACGCAGCCCAAGCGCTACAAGTTCGAAGGCGCGACGATGTTTAAATTCCAGGTGCCGATGGAGCGCCCGGAAGAACGTTTCAATACTGTCGAGGCGCTGTTTGAGCGTCTCATCCCGAAATCCGCTTGAAGGACGCCCGATGCGCCTGTTCCGCTCTCTGACTTTGTTGCTTGCACTTGCAGCACCGACGGCGTTTGCCGATGACACGTATCAGGTCGAAATGATCCTGGTGCGCCAGAATGCCGTCCCGGCCATCGTCAGCCGCGCCGCCCCGGAAGACTGGGCCGCAGGCGCCCAGCGTCTGGGTAGCGACAGCCAGCGCACCCCGGCGTTGAATGATGTAGTGAGCAAACTCACCGCCAGCGGCGAGTACACCGTGCTGATGCACAAAGCCTGGCAGCAGAGCCTCGGCGAAGCGCCGGCGAAAGTCGCAGTCAGCGAAGGTCAGGAGCAGTTCGGCCAGTTCCCCATCGAGGGCACGCTGGAAATGAAACTCGGCCGCTTCACCGACGTGACCGCCGATTTCTGGGTCAATCAGATCGACGCCAATGGCTTGGTCACTGCCAGTGAGCGCCTGCGTCAGGACAGCCACACCAAGAACGGCCAGCTCAATTACCTCGACAACGGTCATCTGGCCCTGCTGATCAAGATCACTTCCCTGACCGCGCCAGCGCCTCGCGAAGCGCCTGAAGTCGTGCCGGACTGATCGAAGTCCTTATGCCGCCGCCCCTGAGCAAACCGCTGGCCCCGTCGTGGGTCAGCCGATTCAAAGAACAGAGTCTGGAGCGCGGCCGCCGCTACGCTTTGGAGAATCGAGTGCGCATCGCCCAGGTCGGCGATGCGACCATCACCGCCAGTTGCGAAGGCTCCGGCGGCAGTGTTTACCGGCAAACCATCCATCTGCGTGAGTCAGCCAAAGCGACGCTGTTGCTGGTCGACGCCACCTGCACCTGCCCGGTGCGCAGCAATTGCAAACATTGCGCGGCGGTGCTGCTGAAAATCCAGGAAACCCTCGACTACCCCGCCGCCGCTAAAGATGCCGAGCTGCTGGAGAAGCTCCAGGCCGTGCTGGAAAACCGTAGCCCGAAAGCGCCGCCGCAAGTGCTGGTGGACAACGTGCAACCGGTGCCACGCCTGTGGCTGGCCAGTGTCGAGTTCAGCGCCTTCGAGCCGCGCAACGGCAAGATGCAGCGCTACATTCAGCATCGCGCGGCACTGTCGTTCAGCTATCTGGACGAATACGTCAGCGGGCAAAAACACAGCGATATCCTGATCCGTCAGGAAGCCCAGACCCTGCGAATAAAACGTCACCCGGACGTCGAACAGTCCTACCGCGAACAGTTACGCATCCTCGGTTTCCGCATCGCCACAAGGCAGAGCAAAGCGCTGCCGGAAAGCGCCGGCGAACTCTACGAGATGGTCAACGACAGCGCCTGGCTGACCTTCACGCTGAATGACTTGCCGAAATTGCGCAGCCAAGGCTGGGAGTTGCAGATCGATGAGGAATTCGGCTTCGACCTGACCGCCGTCGACGACTGGTACGCCACCGTCGAACAGGCGCCGGAGCGCGACTGGTTCGATCTGGAACTGGGCATCATCGTCAACGGCGAGCGCCTGAGCCTGCTGCCGATTCTGCTGAATCTGATGCGCTCGCACACCGAGATCCTCAACCCGGAACGCCTCGCCCGTCGTCGCGATGACGAGCTGATTCTGGTCAACATTCCGCAACGCACCAGCGAGCATGGGCCGTTGCAAGTGGCGCTGCCGCTCGGTCGCTTGAAGCCGGTATTGATGACGCTGGGCGAGTTCTATTTGCAGGAGCCGGGCGAAACCACCCTGCGCCTGAGCAAGGCTGACGCGACCAGGCTCAATTCGCTGGAAGGCCTGCCGCTGTTGTGGGAAGGCGGCGAGCAAATGCGCACCTTCGCCCAGCGCCTGCGCGACATCCGCGATTTCAGCGCCGAAGCGCCGCAAGGCTTGAACGCGACGCTGCGCCCGTATCAGCTTGAAGGCTTGAGCTGGATGCAATCGCTGCGGCAACTGGAAGTCGGCGGGATTCTTGCGGATGACATGGGCCTGGGCAAAACCCTACAGACCCTGGCGCATATTCTCAGCGAGAAGAACGCCGGACGCCTTGATCGTCCGTGCATGGTGGTAATGCCGACCAGCCTGATTCCGAACTGGCTCGATGAGGCGGCGCACTTCACCCCGCAACTGAAAGTCCTCGCACTGTACGGCGCGACGCGAAAAAAGCACTTCGACAATCTGGCCGACTTCGACCTGATCCTCACCACTTACGCCCTGCTGCCCAAGGACGCTGAGCGTCTCGCCAAACAGCCGCTGCATGTTTTGGTGCTGGACGAAGCGCAATACATCAAGAACCCCAACAGCAAAGCCGCCCAGGCCGCGCGCGAGCTGAATGCGCGCCAGCGCCTGTGCCTCAGCGGCACGCCGCTGGAGAACCACTTGGGCGAACTCTGGTCGCTATTCCACTTCCTGTTGCCGGGCTGGCTCGGCGACGTGAAAAGCTTCAATGCCGATTACCGTGTGCCGATCGAAAAGCGCGGCAGTGAAGTCAGACTGCAACACCTTAACGGTCGGATAAAACCGTTTCTGCTGCGCCGCACCAAAGAGCAGGTCGCCACGGAGCTGCCGCCGAAAACCGAAATCATCCATTGGGTCGAACTCAACGAAGCGCAGCGCGACGTGTACGAGACCATGCGCCTGGCGATGGACAAGAAAGTCCGTGACGAGATCACTCGCAAAGGCGTGGCACGCAGCCAGATCATCATTCTCGAAGCATTGCTCAAGCTGCGCCAGGTCTGCTGCGATCTGCGCCTGGTCAACGACGCCACCCTGCCCGCGCGCGGCAGCACTTCGGGCAAGCTCGACAGCCTGATGGAAATGCTTGAAGAATTGTTCGAGGAAGGTCGGCGGATTCTGCTGTTCTCGCAATTCACTTCGATGCTGACATTGATCGAAGAGGAATTGAAAAAACGCAAGATCGCTTACGCGCTTCTCACTGGCCAGACCCGTGACCGGCGTACACCGGTGAAGGAATTCCAGAGCGGCACGCGTCAGATTTTTCTGATCAGCCTGAAGGCCGGTGGCGTAGGTTTGAACCTCACCGAAGCCGATACGGTGATTCACTACGACCCGTGGTGGAACCCGGCAACCGAGAATCAGGCGACTGACCGGGCCTATCGAATCGGCCAGGAAAAACCGGTGTTCGTCTACAAGATGATTGCCCGGGGCACGGTGGAAGAGAAGATTCAGCACCTGCAGAAGGAAAAGTCTGACCTGGCCGCGGGCGTGCTCGATGGGCGCAAGGCCGGGGACTGGAAGTTGCAGAGCGATGATATCGAAGCGCTGTTTGCGCCGTTGCCGGACAAGATCGACAAGCGCTGAAAGCGGCGTCGCTGGCCAGATAGCTTTTCGCGAGCAGGCTCGCTCCCACACGATCCAGATTCACTGAAGATCAAATGTGGGAGCGAGCCCGCTCGCGAATGGCCCCACTGCGATTCAAACCCCTCAATCCCTGGTAACCGGCAAAGGCGCAAACAACGCCTCGATATCACTCTGCTCCAGTTTGAATCCACCCGTCGTGCCACCCTCAAGCACCGCCCCGGCCAGCGCCGCTTTCTCCTGCTGCAACGCCTGGATCTTTTCTTCGACGGTGCCTTTGGCAATCAACTTGTAGACGAACACCGGATTGTTCTGGCCGATGCGATACGCCCGATCAGTCGCCTGATTCTCCACCGCCGGGTTCCACCAAGGATCGAAGTGAATCACCGTGTCCGCCGCCGTCAGGTTCAGACCGGTACCGCCAGCCTTGAGGCTGATCAGGAACAACGGCACCTTGCCGCCCTGGAAGTTCTTGACCGGCGTGCGCCGGTCGGTGGTGTCGCCGGTCAGCAGCGAATAGCCGAGCCCGCGCTGCTGCAACTCCTGCTCGATCAGCGCGAGCATCGAGGTGAACTGCGAGAACAGCAGAATGCGCCGCCCTTCGCCGAGCAATTCTTCAAGCATCTCCATCAGGCTGATCAGCTTGCCGCTGCCCGAGCGCAACGCTTTCGCCGTGAGCGGCATATTGACCAGGCGTAGATCGCAGCAGACCTGGCGCAGCTTGAGCAGCGCATCGAGGATGATGATCTGACTGCGCGCCACACCGCTGCGGGCGATTTCGTCGCGGACCTTTTTGTCCATCGCCACACGCACCGTCTCATAGACGTCGCGCTGACCATCGCTGAGTTCGACCCAATGAATGATCTCGGTTTTCGGTGGCAACTCGGTAGCGACCTGATCTTTCTTGCGCCGCAGCAAAAACGGCTTGATGCGTGCGGTCAGGTGCTGCATGCGCTGCACATTGCCGTGCTTCTCGATCGGCGTGCGGTAATCGCGGTTAAAGGATTTGCTGTCGCCGAGCCAGCCGGGCATGAGGAAATGGAACTGCGACCACAGCTCGCCGAGGTGGTTTTCCAGTGGCGTTCCGCTCAGACACAAGCGCTGGCGAGCCTGCAGGTCACGGGCCGCCTGCGCAGCTTTGCTCAGGGGGGTCTTGATGTTCTGCGCTTCGTCGAGAATCAGCACGCTCCACGACTGCGGCTGCAAGATTTCCAGATCCCTGGGCAGCAATGCATAAGTGGTCAGCACCAAGTCGTATTCGCCCAGATTGGCAAAGTCCTTTTGCCGCCCGGTACCGTGCAGCGCCAGCACTTTCAACTGCGGCGTGAAGCGCTCGGCTTCGTCGAGCCAGTTGGGAATCAGGCTGGTCGGCATCACCGCCAGTGCCGGACAGTCCAGACGCCCGGCGTGTTTTTCCGTGAGCAGATGCGCCAGGGTCTGCAAGGTTTTGCCCAGGCCCATGTCATCGCCCAGAATGCCGCCGACCTCCAGCTCGCGCAGGGTCTGCATCCAGTTCAGGCCTTCGAGCTGATACGGGCGCAGTTGCGCATTGAGGCCGGCCGGCGCAGCAACCTGGGCGTGACTGGAATTCTGCAGACGCTTGGCAAAAGTGCGCAGACGTTCGCCGCCCTGCCAATCCAGCGGCACGCCATCGAGCATACTCAGACGCGCGGCGTCTGGAGCGGTCAAGCGCAGCGCATCACCCTGATGGCCGCCCAGGTACAGCTCGCCCAGCGTCGCCATCAGCGGTTTGACCCGACTCAGCGGCAACGCGACTTTGGCGCCCGCCGGCTCGCCAAAAGCGCTGGGCTTGAGCTCGATCAGGAGTTTTTCATCATCGCTGCGCTGCGCCAGATTGACCGGGTCGAGCAAGCGCGGCTGGGTTCGCAACAGGTGCAGAAGGATCGGCAGCAAGCTGTAGCGCTCGCCGTTGACGACGATACCCAACTGCAGATCAAACCACTGATGCGTGGCCTCTTCTTCGACCTCGGCGTACCACTGTTCAACCGGTTGTACATCGAAATGGAAACCGGGACTGATCTCGATTTTCCAATCTGCAGCGCGCAGCGTGGCCAGCCCTTCGTGCATGAACCCGAGCCAGGCGGAATCATCCGGCAGGGTAAACATCTCGCCAGGACGATCCATTGCACTCTTGCGCGTGGCTTTCTTGAAGCCATGTTTTTGCAGGTTCTGGCGCAGCTTCTTTTCCAGCGCAGGTTGACGCTGAATGCGCTGGGTTTCGCTGCCGTTGAGGATCATCACTTCCGGGTTGCGGTCCACCGCTGGATGACCGTTGTAGGTAAACAGCAGAGCGGCGCGGTGTTCCAGCACATATTCCCAGCGCGAGCGCTCTCGACCGCTGACCAGGGTCAGTTGCGGCTGCGGCAGCACGTCATCGATGATCCGTTCGGTGAGCTTGTGTGGTGGCGCAATTTGGGTCGCCGCGCTCATGCGATGGCTGAACTGCATGGCCTGACGCGCCGGAACGTCTGGCGCCAGGGTCAAATGGCAGGCGAGCTTTTCTTCCAGCTCAGTGAACAGCGGGCCAACCTGGCGCTGCTCGCGATCAAGATAATAAAGCGGCTCCAGCGCCAGCACGGCTTCTTGCGCGGCTTCGGCACTGCTCCATTGCGCGCGGAATCCGCCGTCAGCCTGCTCGGCCCAAGAGAACTGACCCACGCGTTTCGCCCCCGGTGTCAGCGCTCGCAGGTCTTCGAAGTCGAGGAACAGCCGCGAAGTGCGCAGGAGCATTTCCAGCAGTTCGGCGCCACTGCTGCCTTCCAGCGGATAGCCGCTGTAATAGGCGTGATGGGAATGCATGGCGACCAACAGCCGGGCGATGCGCAGATCCAGCTCGGACAGGTAGCCGGGCTGGCGCATGAGCATTTCCGCGAGCGAGTACATCGGTTTGACTTCGCGTAACTCGCCGCTCTTGAGCTGGTAGACCTTGAAAATATCCAGCAGCCACTTGCCGTTCGCAGACGTCGGCTTGAGCTTGTAAAACAGACGCGTGCCTGCGGTTTGCGCATTTTCTTCAGCGGGCTTGGCCGGCACGGGAATTGTCGAAAGCCAATGCTCCAGCGCTCGTCCCAACGGGGTCTGCGCGTCACTTCCAGACGCATCCTCGCCAGTGCCCAGCAGGTGATAGAGCACCGCTGCGCTGTGCTTGCAGTCGATTGCAACAGGACAGCTGCACAGGCAACGCAGGTTTACCGACCCCAGCCGATCTTCGGACAGGTAAATGCTTTGCTCATACGCCTGAAGTTGCGAGCCGACGCAGAACGCCTCTATCTTCCTGTCATCGATCTCGAGGATCTCGACCCGGTCATCGGCGGCATAAGCCCGGGCCTTGGCCAACGCCTTGCTACTGAATGGATGGGTCCATGTCAGCCCTTTGAGCCGCTCGATGAAAATGCTCATGGACAGTCCTTAGCTGGCCAGCACCCGGGCCAACGTTGATTTCACCTTGCCCATGCCGTCGTGCAGGGCCTGCTCGATTTCGGCCATGGTGATGACTTCGGTGGTCTTGCCGGCTGCCGGATTCACCACCAGCGCCAGACAGGCGTAATCCAGATCCAGCTCACGGGCCAGCGCAGCTTCCGGCATGCCGGTCATGCCGACGATGTCGCAGCCGTCACGTTCCAGTCGCACGATCTCGGCAACCGTTTCCAGACGCGGACCCTGGGTGCAGGCGTACACACCTTGATCGCTGTATTCGCAGCCTTCGGCGGCGACTGCGGCAATCAATTGCTGACGCAACGGCTCGCTGTAGGGAAAGCTGAAATCGATGTGGGTGACGTGCTCCAGATCATCAGCGAAATAGGTGTGCTCGCGCCCGCTGGTGTAGTCGACGATCTGGTGCGGCACACAGAAATGCCCGGTGCCCATGGCCGGATGAATCCCGCCCACCGCATTGACGGCGATGATCGCTTCGGCACCGGCCTGCTTCAGCGCCCAGAGGTTGGCGCGGTAGTTAACCTTGTGCGGAGGGAAGCGATGCGGGTGACCGTGACGGGCGAGGAACAGCACTTCCTTGCCAGCGTATTCACCAATCTGCACCTCGGCCGAAGGCGCGCCGTACGGGGTGTCGACTGCCAGCGACTGGCGAATGATCAGGCCTTCGAGCTGAGTCAGGCCAGTGCCACCGATGATTGCGTAAACGGTCATAACGAAAAATCCTTAATCGATCAGTTGAGCGTCTTTGAGCGCGCCGAGGGCGGTGAGCCAACGCGGGTCCTGACGATAATCGGTGCTGGCGAAGGCCTGCCCGCGCATCTTCGCGATGCGCGCGGAAGGCTTGACCTTCATGCGCTGGGCGGCACTCAACGCCAGCTCGGCTGCCGCGCGGTCGTTGCATACCAGACCCATGTCGCAACCGGCACTCAGCGCGGCTTCGATGCGGCTGGCAGCGTCGCCGACCACGTGGGCGCCGGCCATCGACAGATCATCGCTGAAGATCACGCCGTCGAACTGCAACTCGCCGCGCAGGATCTCCTGCAGCCAGCGTCGGGAGAAACCGGCGGGCTGCGAGTCGATTTGCGGATAGATGACGTGGGCCGGCATGACGGCGGCCAACTGCTTGCTCAAACGGGCGAAGGGCACCAGATCATTGGCGCGGATTTCGTCGAGACTGCGCTCGTCGTTCGGAATCGCCACGTGGGAGTCTGCTTCGGCCCAGCCGTGGCCCGGGAAATGTTTGCCAGTGGCGGCCATGCCGGCGCTGTTCATGCCGCGAATGAATGCACCGGCGAGCAAGGCTGCGCGCTCGGGATCGCCTTCGAATGAACGGGTACCGACCACAGCGCTGCGCTGATAGTCCAAGTCCAATACAGGGGCGAAACTCAGATCGAGCCCGACCGCCAGCACTTCGGTGGCCATGATCCAGCCGCATTGCTTGGCGAGATACTCTGCATTCGGGTTATCAGCGATGGCGCGCATCGCTGGCAGACGGACGAATCCCTGACGCAGGCGCTGCACGCGCCCACCTTCCTGATCCACCGCCAGCAGCAGATCCGGACGAATCGCGCGGATCGCGGCGCTGAGTTCGCGCACCTGGCGTGGATGCTCGATATTGCGGGCGAAAATGATCAGGCCGCCCACTTCGGGCTGACGCAACAATTGGCGATCTTCGGCCGTCAGCCAGGTACCGGCGACGTCCACCATCAACGAGCCTTGCAGGCCAGCAGTCATAGAGATTCCTTGAAAACGAAAAACCCGATCTGCTTGCATTCGCTACCGTGGGCATTGCCCGGACGGTCAGCACAATTCATGCAGATCGGGTTCAGTACGAGAGTCGGCATGGCCGGCTAGCTTAGCGGATACCAGCTGCCGCGCCCACCCGTGCGCGGTCAAACCTTGGCGGCGACCGGCATGGATTTGCTGCGCGGACGCAATTGCGCACTGGCCATGGCTGTATCGGTGACGCCGGTTTCGGCGCGCATGCCGGCAGCGAGAAACGGCACCATCAAGCGCATCACTTGTTCGATGGAGGTATTGACGCCGAAATCGGTCTCGGCGATCGCGCGCAAGGCCTTGATCCCGGACATGCTGAACGCAGCGGCGCCAAGCATGAAGTGCACGCGCCAGAACAGTTCGATCGGTGGAATGCGTGGCGCCGCTTCATTGACCAGCAGCATGTAGCGGCGGAACACCTTGCCGTACATGTCTTCCAGATAACGCCGCAAGTGGCCCTGGCTTTGACTGAACGCGAGGCCGAGCAAGCGCATGAAGATCGACAGGTCATTACCGCTGCGAGGCTGCACGACGAGCGCTTGCTCGACGAGAATCTCCAGCAGCTCCTCGAGGGTCGGCTTGTTGTCCGGCTTGGCCTGCCGGCGCTCCAGCTCTTTATCGAGACTGGCGCAGAACGGACCGAGGAAGCGCGAGAACACCGCCTGGATCAGCGCCTTTTTCGAGCCGAAGTGATAATTCACCGCAGCCAGATTGACGCCAGCCTTGCTGGTGATCAAACGCAATGAGGTTTCAGCGAATCCTTTCTCCGCGAACAACTGCTCGGCAGCATCAAGAATGCGTTCAACGGTTTCCGACTGGGCCATGGCTACTCCGCCTGACAAACACTTGTTTGAAACATACGTTTCAGCCTGTGCCTTGTCAAGCCTGCCGGTTCGTTTTGGGAATGGTCGGTCAGCTATTTAACCACACAAGGCGCCAGCATTAATAAGCGCCCTTCGCGACCGCTCGGCGGGCGGCAAAAAAACGCCCATTGCCAAGACCGCTTCACTGTATATAATCCCAGTCACTGTATAAAAAGACAGAGCGATCAATATGCTAAAGCTGACGCCACGCCAAGCCGAGATACTGGCCTTTATCAAACGTTGCCTCGAAGACAACGGCTATCCGCCCACCCGCGCGGAAATCGCTCAGGAACTGGGTTTCAAATCGCCGAATGCGGCGGAAGAGCATCTTAAAGCCCTGGCCCGCAAGGGCGCGATCGAAATGACGCCCGGCGCTTCTCGCGGCATCCGCATTCCCGGCTTCGAAGCCAAGGCCGACGATTCCACCCTGCCGATCATCGGCCGAGTGGCTGCCGGCGCGCCGATCCTCGCCCAGCAGCACATCGAAGAATCCTGCAACATCAACCCGACCTTCTTCCATCCTCGCGCCGACTACCTGTTGCGTGTGCACGGCATGAGCATGAAGGACATCGGCATCTTCGACGGTGACCTGCTGGCAGTGCACACCACCCGCGAAGCGCGTAACGGTCAGGTTGTGGTTGCCCGTATCGGCGACGAGGTGACGGTCAAACGCTTCAAGCGTGAAGGCAGCAAAGTCTGGCTGATCGCCGAAAACCCCGAGTTCGCCCCTATCGAAGTCGACCTGAAAGATCAGGAACTGGTGATCGAAGGCTTGAGTGTCGGCGTCATTCGCCGCTAAAGGAGGCTCCATGCAGTTCCCACACACACCTCAGCAAACACAACTGCCTTTGTTTGAAGCGTTTCTGGCGCAGCCGATAGCGCCGATCCTCAAAGACGTGGTCGAGCGTGACTGGAATGCCAAACCTGACGCCTTCAGTGAGCTATCACTGCGCGGTGCGGCCGGGAACTGCCTGAACCTGCTCGCCCCGATCCTGCGTGAGCTCAGCGAAAATCAGGATGCTCGCTGGCTGACGCTGATCGCCCCACCCGCCAGCCTGACGCAAACCTGGCTGCGCGATGCCGGCCTGAATCGCGAACGCATTCTACTGCTGCAACCGCGCGGCACTCAAAGTGCTCAGCAACTGGCGTACGAAGCGTTGCGACTGGGTCGCAGCCACACCGTGGTGACATGGCTAAACCCGTTGAATGCCAATTCGCGGCAACAACTGATCAGCGCCGCGCGTACGGGCGAAGCTCAGAGTCTGAACATTCGTTTGGGTTGATTGATGGTAATGCGCGTTGTGTGAAGCGCAGGGCTTCTCCAGGGACAGAGAAGCCGATCTGAAGCGCAAGCGACCGAGAAAAGGCCAAAGCGTGAATCAATGAAGAACCCGCGGCCCCTCTTCCTTATCAAACTCGCCTTCAACCATACGACCCGCCATCTGCACGCCAACGCTCAACATCGCTTTGGCGATTTCAACGTGCTGGCCTTGCAGGAACGCCTTGGCATCCTCGGAGAAATCCAGCGTCACCAGAGAACCTTCGTCCTCAGCCCTGCGCAGTTCGATTCGGCCGTCTGGTAACTCGACAATTTCTAGAAAGGACGTTGGCATATAGGTCTGTTCTCCACGAAAGGCAGCGATTATATAGACATCATTCGAGCTTCGCTCAGGATCTTGACCAGCAGCATGTTTCAGATTGCCACTGCGCCAAACTACCTCAGCACTCGTTCAAGCCTTCGCGGAAACGCAGGGCCAGACCTTTCAGGTGCTGCCGCCAGCTCTCCAGCTCATCTCGACTCAACTCTTCTGGCGCCTCTTCTTCATCAAGATTTACCGCTTGAATCAGCGGCTGCGTCACGTCGCCTTTCGGTTTGCGTGGCGCCCTCGGTGGCTGAAACAGTGCTGCGTGCGCCGCCAGCAGTTTCGCCAGCCAGGTTTCCGGATTACCGGCCAGCTCGACCATTTCCGCCAGCTCCGGGATCGCGATGGACTCCAGCACTTCGCGCTTAAGCAACTCCTCCGCCCTCGGCGAATTGGCCTGCGGCAGACGATAAAAGCCGGCGATCTCATGACACAAACCCAGCAGTGCGCCGTAGAGGTGAAACAGCGCCGACTCGCGCCCGGCCTGGATCAGCGCCAGGGAATTCATCGCCCGCCCCTCTTCAGCACGAGCCAGAGCCTCGAGTGACAGGCCGGCGAAATAGATCTTCTGGTTGGTGCGGGTATAGAGTTCGTGGGCCATGACGGCAGCCTCCACAACGAAATAATTGCTTCACACAGGTCGGACAGTGTCGTGGATCAGCCGATGCCACCGCAAGCACAAAACAAAAAGGCCGCATGAAACCCTCAAGGTTTCATGCGGCCTTTTCGCCGTTCAGACTAACGCTTACTCAGCCTTGGCCTTTGCGCTGCGCTTGTCTTCAACAGTCCACTTGCCACCGTCGTAATACGCCTTCCAGCCTGTCGGTTTGCCATCGACTTCGGTCTGTACGTATTGCTCCTTGGTCTTGCGGCTGTAGCGAATGACCGCTGGCAGACCGTCAGGATCCTTTTGCGGAGCCTCGCACAGGAAGTGGTACTTCGGATCGATCTCGTCCTTGTGCGGCAGAATCTCGATCACCAGCGGAGCGCGAGTCTCGCGGTTTTTCGGGAACTGACTGGCGGCCAGGAACAGACCGGACGCACCATCGCGCAGGATGTAGGTGTCGTTGACCTTTTCGCATTTCAGCTCAGGCATCTTCACCGGATCCATCTTCGGCGGCGCCGCATCACCGCTCTTCAGCAGTTTGCGGGTGTTCTTGCACTCCGGGTTGGTGCAACCGAAGAACTTGCCAAAACGGCCGGTCTTGAGCTGCATCTCGCTGCCGCACTTATCGCATTCCAGACTCGGACCTTCATAGCCCTTGATGCGATAGCTGCCTTCTTCGATTTCGTAACCGGCGCAATCCGGGTTGTTGCCGCAGATGTGCAACTTGCGCTTTTCGTCCAGCAGATAGGCGTCCATCGCCGTGCTGCAGATCGGGCAGCGATGCTTGCCACGCAATACCAGCGATTCCGATTCGCCCTCGTCGTCCGCTGCGATTTCATCGCCCGGCACCAGGTTGACGGTAGCCTTGCAGCGCTCTTTCGGCGGCAGGCTGTAGCCCGAGCAGCCGAGGAACACGCCAGTCGAGGCAGTACGAATCTGCATCGGACGACCGCACGTGGTGCACGGAATATCGGTCATCACCGGCTGGTTGGCACGCATGCCGCTTTCCGGGTTTTCCGCTACTTCGAGTTTCTTCTTGAAGTCGCCGTAAAACTCGTCCAGCACATTTTTCCAGTCGCGCTCGCCCTGCGCCACGTCATCGAGGTTCTCTTCCATGCCGGCGGTGAAGCCGTAGTCCATGAGATTGGAGAAGCTCTCGGACAGACGCTCGGTGACGATGTCGCCCATCTTTTCCGAGTAGAAACGACGGTTGTGCAGGGTCACATAACCGCGATCCTGAATGGTCGAAATGATCGCAGCGTAAGTCGAAGGACGACCGATGCCGCGCTTTTCCATTTCCTTGACCAGACTGGCCTCGGAGTAACGCGCCGGTGGCTTGGTGAAATGCTGCGACGGATCGAGCTTGATCAGCTTCATCACATCGCCCTGGGCCATGTCCGGCAGCACGTCATCATCGCCAGGCTTGGCAATCTGCGGCATCACCCGGGTGTAACCGTCGAACTTGAGGATACGGCCCTTGGCGCGCAGCTCGAAGTCGCCAGCGCCGACGCTGACGGTGGTCGACAGGTACTGCGCCGGCAGCATCTGGCAGGCGAGGAACTGGCGCCAGATCAGTTCGTACAGACGCTCGGCATCACGCTCCATGCCCGCCAGCTTGCTTGGCGTAGTGTTGGCGTCGGACGGACGAATCGCTTCGTGAGCCTCTTGCGCGCCTTCCTTGCTGCTGTAGACGTTCGGCGTTTCCGGCAGGTACTTCTTGCCGAACTCGTCTTCGATGTAAGTGCGCGCCATCGCCACGGCGTCGGCCGAGAGATTGGTCGAGTCGGTACGCATGTAAGTGATGTAGCCGGCTTCGTACAGACGCTGGGCCATCATCATGGTTTTCTTCACGCCGAAACCGAGGCGGTTGCTCGCAGCCTGCTGCAAGGTCGACGTGATGAACGGCGCCGATGGCTTGCTGCTGGTCGGTTTGTCTTCGCGCTTGACGATGCTGTAGCTGGAGGACTTGAGCTTCTCCAGCGCAGCCATGGCCTGGGCTTCGTTCAGCGGCTTGAAGGCTTCGCCTTTTTCGCGAGCCACTTCGAAACGCACGGTCGAGCCTTTGGCAGTGCCGAGATCAGCATGCACTTCCCAGTATTCTTCGGGATTGAACGCACGGATTTCGCGCTCACGCTCGACCACCAGTTTCACGGCAACCGATTGCACGCGACCGGCGGACAGGCCACGGGCGATCTTGGCCCACAGCAGCGGCGAGACCATGTAGCCGACGACGCGGTCGAGGAAACGACGCGCCTGCTGGGCGTTGACACGATCAATGTCCAGCTCGCCCGGCTCGGAGAAGGCTTCCTGAATCGCCTTCTTGGTGATCTCGTTGAACACCACGCGCTTGTAGCGGCTGTCGTCACCACCGATGGCTTCGCGCAGGTGCCAGGCAATGGCTTCCCCCTCGCGATCCAAGTCGGTTGCGAGATAGATGGTGTCAGCATCCTTGGCGAGCCGTCGCAGCTCTTCGATGACCTTCTCTTTGCCGGGAAGGATCTCGTACTGGGCTTTCCAGCCGTGCTCGGGATCAACGCCCATGCGCGAGACCAGCTGCTTGCGCGCTTTCTCTTTCGGCGAGAGCACCGGACCTTCGCCCGCAGCCGCCTTGCCGCGCTTGGCGGCTGGCTCTTTGCTGGCGCTAGCCGAACCGCTGGTGGGCAGGTCTCGGATATGGCCGATACTCGACTTCACCACGTATTGGTTACCCAGATACTTGTTGATGGTCTTGGCCTTAGCCGGGGATTCCACAATGACCAGCGATTTGCCCATGGATCAGAAAATTCCTGAATTCTAGAAGTGAAAGGCGGTTGGCGCCTGACGCGGCACCGCTATATATAGTTGATACAAGGTGAGGTCAAGCGCAGGGTTGTCTGCGCAGTCGCCTCAAACCTTGTCAAAAAGGCTCGGTTCGGCTTGCACCAAAGCAAAGCGCGGCACCTGCTCGCCGTCAACCTCGACCGACTCGACGAACATGCTCAACGGGCGCACCCAAAAGCCGTAATCGCCATACAGGGCTTGGTAGAAGACCACTTCTTCTTCGGTTTCGGAATGCCGCGCAACACTGAATACACGGTATTGCGGACCTTTGTAATGTTGGTAGAGCCCAGGTTGTATCGGCATGCTTCGGCCCTCACTGAAATCTTTTCAAAAATAAATAAAAAACCCAAAAACAAAAACCGGGGCACTGGGCCCCGGCTTCCATCGACGAGACGCTTAAACGCGTTCGAAGACGGTGGAGATGCCTTGGCCGAGACCAATGCACATAGTGGCCACCCCGAAGGTGCCGCTATTCTGCTTCATCACGTTCAACAGGGTGCCGGAAATACGTGCACCGGAGCAACCGAACGGGTGACCCAGGGCGATAGCGCCGCCGTGCAGGTTAACCTTCTCGTTCATCTTGTCGAGCACTTTCAGATCTTTCAGCACTGGCAAGGCCTGTGCGGCGAAAGCTTCGTTGAGCTCGAAGAAGTCGATATCGTTGATGCCAAGGCCCGCACGCTTCAGGGCTTTTTGTGTCGCCGGCACTGGACCATAGCCCATGATCGCCGGGTCCACACCCGCTACTGCCATCGAACGGATCACCGCCATCGGCTGGATACCCAGGTCCTGGGCACGCTGCGCCGACATCACGATCATGCACGAAGCACCGTCAGTGATCTGCGACGAAGTACCGGCAGTCACGGTGCCGCCCTTCGGATTGAATGCCGGCTTGAGCGCCGCCAGACTTTCCAGGGTGGTTTCCGGACGAATGGTTTCGTCGTAGTCGTACAGCTTCAGGAAACCGTTCTCGTCGTAACCCTGCATCGGGATGATTTCGTCCTTGAACTTGCCTTCCACGGTTGCCTTGTGGGCCAACTGGTGGGAACGCACGCCAAAGGCATCCTGCTGCTCACGAGTGATGCCGTGCATCTTGCCAAGCATTTCAGCGGTCAGGCCCATCATGCCCGAGGCTTTCGCCGCGTACAGCGACATGTGCGGGTTCGGATCGACACCGTGCATCATGCTCACATGGCCCATGTGCTCGACGCCGCCGACCACGAACACGTCACCGTTGCCGGTCATGATCGCTTGCGCAGCAGTGTGCAGTGCACTCATCGACGAACCGCACAGACGGCTGACGGTCTGGCCGGCCGAGGTGTGCGGAATCTGGGTCATCAGCGACGCCATGCGCGCGATGTTCCAGCCCTGCTCCAGGGTCTGGTTGACGCAGCCCCAGATCACGTCCTCGACTTCCGCCGGGTCGACCTTGCTGTTGCGTTCCAGCAGTTTGCTGATTAGGTGCGCCGACATGTCTTCAGCGCGGGTGTTGCGGTGCATGCCGCCCTTGGAGCGGCCCATCGGAGTACGACCGAAGTCGACAATCACGACGTCTCTAGGATTCAAGCTCATAAGTTCACTCTCACTCTAGTTGGGGGCGCTTAACCGAAGAAGCTCTGGCCGTTTTTGGCCATTTCGCGCAGCTTCGCGGTCGGGTGGTACAGCGCGCCCAAATCAGCGTACTGGTCAGCCAGGGCAACGAACTCGGCGACACCGATCGAATCGATGTAGCGCAGCGCACCGCCACGGAATGGAGGGAAACCGATACCGTAAACCAGACCCATGTCGGCTTCGGCGGCGGTTTCAACGATGCCGTCTTCCAGGCAACGCACGGTTTCCAGGCACAGCGGGATCATCATCCAGTTGATGATGTCTTCGTCGGTGACTTCGCGCTGCTCGTAAACGATCGGCTTGAGCACTTCGAGTACCGACGGATCGGCGACTTTCTTCTGCTTGCCTTTCTTGTCGGCCTCGTAGGCGTAGAAGCCCTTGCCGTTCTTCTGGCCCAGGCGTTTGGCTTCGTACAGTACGTCGATGGCCGAACGACGGTCATCCTTCATGCGGTCCGGGAAACCTTCAGCCATCACGTCACGACCGTGGTGACCGGTGTCGATGCCAACTACGTCCATCAGGTATGCCGGGCCCATCGGCCAGCCGAATTTTTCCATGACCTTGTCGATGCGGACGAAGTCGACACCGGCGCTGACCAGCTTGGCGAAACCGCCGAAATACGGGAACAATACGCGGTTGACCAAGAAGCCCGGGCAGTCATTGACCACGATCGGGTTCTTGCCCATTTTCTTCGCGTAGGCAACGGTGGTGGCGATGGCCAGTTCGCTGGACTTCTCGCCACGGATCACTTCCACCAGCGGCATCATGTGCACCGGGTTGAAGAAGTGCATGCCGACGAAGTTTTCCGGACGCTTGAGGGCCTTGGCCAGCAGGCTGATGGAAATGGTCGAGGTGTTGGAGGCGAGGATGGTGTCCTCTTTGACCTTGTCTTCGACTTCAGCCAGCACCGCTTGCTTGACCTTCGGGTTCTCGACCACAGCTTCGACAACCAGATCGACGTGACCGAAGTCACCATACGACAGCGTCGGACGAATGCCGTTGAGCACTTCAGCCATCTTCGCAGCGGTCATGCGACCCTTGTCAACGCGGCCGACCAGCAGCTTGGCGGCTTCGGCCAGACCCTGCTCGATACCGTGCTCGTTAATGTCCTTCATCAGGATCGGCGTGCCTTTGGAGGCCGACTGATAGGCGATACCGCCACCCATGATGCCGGCGCCCAGTACGGCAGCCTGCTTCACGTCTTTGGCGATTTCGTCGTAGGCCTTGGCCTTTTTCTTCAGCTCCTGATCGTTCAGGAACAGGCCGATCAGGCTCTGTGCGGCAGAGGTTTTCGCCAGTTTGACGAAGCCTGCAGCTTCCACTTCCAGCGCTTTGTCGCGACCGAAGTTCGCGGCTTTCTGGATGGTCTTGATCGCTTCAACCGGCGCAGGGTAGTTCGGGCCGGCCTGGCCCGCCACGAAACCTTTGGCGGTTTCGAAAGCCATCATTTGCTCAATGGCGTTCAACTTGAGTTTTTCAAGTTTTGGCTGACGCTTGGCCTTGTAATCGAACTCGCCGGAGATGGCGCGCTTGATCAGTTCAAGGGCAGCTTCCTGCAGCTTCTCTGGAGCAACCACGGCGTCGACGGCGCTGACTTTCAGGGCGTCTTCAGGGCGGTTTTCCTTGCCAGCGGCAATCCACTCGATGGCGTTGTCGACACCGATCAGGCGTGGCAGACGCACAGTGCCGCCGAAGCCTGGGTAGATGCCCAGTTTGACTTCCGGCAGACCGATCTTGGCCTTGGTGGACATGACGCGATAGTCAGCCGCCAGGCACATTTCCAGACCGCCACCGAGGGCGATGCCGTTGATGGCTGCGACGGTTGGCACGTTGAGGTCTTCGAAATCGCTGAAGATCTTGTTGGCTTCGAGATTGCCAGCAACCAGCTCGGCATCCGGCAGCTTGAAGTTGTCGACAAATTCGGTGATGTCGGCGCCGACGATGAATACGTCCTTGCCGCTGCTGACGATCACGCCCTTGATCGAAGCATCTGCCTTGATGGTGTCTACGGCCTGACGCAGTTCGTTCAGGGTTAGACGGTTGAACTTGTTGACGGACTCACCCTTGAGGTCGAATTTCAATTCGACGATGCCACTTTCAAGAGCTTTAACCGTGATGGCTTTACCTTCGTAAATCATCAACTGATCTCCACGATATGGAAGCTGAACAGTACACGTCGGACGCAGGCATATGGCTCAGAAGGACGCTTTGCTCGTCGATACTGACACCGTCTGCCTGGCACACCCGCCAACGCGATAGTCGGGATTCTGTAGGAGCAGTCTGTAAGACAAACGCTCAATTCATACGCCCGTTTGATTCGGGTACGTCACCTTCACGGAATTTCTGACAATTGTCAATCGCCCTAAATTCGGGCTGAAATGCGACTTTGCAGTCATTTCTGCACCATGATGAGCAGCAACACCCGTCTCGATGTTGAGCCATTCATAGAATCAATAGTTAGAAAAGTCGCCCTAATTTCCGCCGAGCCCTGTACAGAAGGCTACGCTGGGGAGGCTGCAAGGAAATTTGCCGGGGCGATCACAGCGCCTGCCGCAAAAAAGATTACCGGCCTGCCTGGCCAACCCGCCCGACGAATCATGTCGGGCTTTTTATTGCGCGTCTGCCGGACGTTCCCCACCGTTGCAGTGAGAAAAGTCCGCGCATTACGCCAGCGCTTTCAGCGTCGCATCGATATCCTGCAAAACCGTCGCCTCGCCCTTCTCGCTCCAGTACAAGGCGATCATCTGCTTGTCCGCTTCGATCTTGAAAACATTGCCCGGCAATTTTTCGAAATAATCGAGCAACCTCCGGTCATCGCAGACTTCCTGCCATTGATTGACCCAGACACCCGGAGTTTTCTGCCAGTAAGTCCAACACGCCGGCTGACTGCCCCGCCGGGGCCGGTGGTACTGGGCGCAGGGATTTGGCGGCTCCGGCAACAGCCAGTGCGGCCATTCCTGCGGCGCCAGCTGCATGGCCAGGCCGATGCGTCGCGCCTCCATGCGCAGTGCCATGCGCCCGCTCTGCGTGCGCGATGGGCGCAACCATGCCAGTGGACTTAAAACTACCAGCAGGATTGACACCACCAGCCAGACCGTCATATCTGTACTCCCGATTTTTGATGAGCCCATTGTGTCACTAGCGAACCAATGCGCTTGAAACCAGCCATACTTACCAATATCGAACCCTCAGGAGGAGCACCTCATGCCCTACCACCACATACTGGTCGCCGTAGATCTGACCGAAGAGTGCGACCCTGTGATCCACCGCGCCCGCGAGCTGTCGGTGAGCAACGCTGCCAAGTTGTCGCTGGTGCATATCGTTGAACCTATGGCCATGGCCTTCGGTGGCGACGTGCCAATGGACCTGTCACAACTGCAACAACAACAGTTTGATCAGGCCAAGGAGCGTCTTGAAAAACTCAAATCGAAATACCCCGAGCTCGAAGGCGCCAATTGCCATCTCACCTACGGCCAGCCACGCCAGGAAATCCATCATTTCGCCAAGGAACAAGCGTGCGATCTGATCGTGGTCGGAAGTCATGGCCGTCATGGCCTGGCACTGCTGCTCGGCTCGACCGCGAATGACGTGCTGCACGGTGCGCCATGCGATGTACTGGCGGTGCACCTGGTCAAACGTTGATCTGCCTTGCTCTTTGTGGGAGCGAGCCTGCTCGCGAATACGTCGGCACATTCAATATGAGTGCTGCCTGACACACCGCTTTCGCGAGCAGGCTCGCTCACACAGTTACCTGTTCCAGCCTGTAGATCGCGTTACATATGAAAAGCCCGGCGCTCATTACTGAGCGCCGGGCTTTTTCACATCAGGATCAATCAGGCATCCAGCTCGGCCCAACGCTCCACCAACGCATCCAGCTCGGCCTGCAATTGCTCCAGCGAAGCAATCACTTTGGCCGTTTCCGCCGGCGGACGCTGGTAGAAACCGGCTTCAGCCATTTCCGCCTCAACCGCGGCGATCTGCTGCTCCTTGGCGTCAATGTCGCCCGGCAAGGCTTCCAGCTCACGCTGCAGCTTGTAGCTCAGTTTCTTCTTGGCAACCGGAGCGGCAGCGGCAGGCGCAGCCACCGGAGCCGGCTCAGCGGTAACCACCGCCGAATTCAGGTCAGCCTTGCCCGACTTGCTTTCAGTCACACCCAACAGACGCGGCGAGCCGCCCTGACGGATCCAGTCCTGATAGCCGCCGACATATTCACGAACCTTGCCTTCGCCTTCGAAGACCAGGGTGCTGGTCACCACGTTATCGAGGAATGCCCGGTCGTGGCTGACCATCAACACGGTGCCGTTGAAAGTCAGCAGCACTTCTTCGAGCAGCTCGAGGGTTTCCACATCGAGGTCGTTGGTCGGTTCGTCGAGTACCAGCAGGTTGGCCGGCTTGCTGAACAGCTTCGCCAGCAACAGACGCGCACGCTCGCCACCGGACAACGCCTTGACCGGCGTACGCGCACGCTGCGGGCTGAACAGGAAATCACCGAGATAGCTCAGCACATGGCGGCTCTGACCGTCGATATCGATAAAGTCGCGACCTTCGGCGACGTTGTCGATCACGGTTTTTTCCAGATCCAGCTGATGGCGCAACTGGTCGAAGTACGCCACGTCGATGCGCGTGCCCTCTTCCACTTTACCGCTGGTCGGTTGCAGGCCGCTGAGCATCAGTTTCAATAGTGTGGTCTTGCCGGTACCGTTGGCGCCGAGCAGACCGATACGGTCGCCGCGCTGCAGGACCATGGAGAAATCCTTGATCAGGAACGGCCCGCCCGGATGCGCGAAGCTCACGTTCTCGAGGACCATCACCTGTTTGCCGGATTTGTCGGCGGTTTCCAGCTGGATGTTGGCCTTGCCGGTACGCTCGCGACGCTCACTGCGCTCAACGCGCAGGGCTTTCAGCGCGCGCACGCGACCTTCGTTACGGGTACGCCGGGCCTTGATACCCTGACGGATCCACACTTCTTCCTGAGCAAGTCGCTTGTCGAACAGCGCGTTGGCGGTTTCTTCAGCAGCCAGCGCAGCTTCTTTGTGCACGAGGAAACTGGCGTAGTCGCCGTTCCAGTCAATCAGGCCGCCGCGATCCAGTTCGAGAATGCGCGTGGCGAGGTTTTGCAGGAAGGAACGGTCGTGCGTGATGAACAGCACGGCGCCCTGGAAATCTTTCAGCGCCTCTTCGAGCCAGGCAATCGCACCGATGTCCAGGTGGTTGGTCGGTTCGTCGAGCAGCAGCAGGTCCGGTTCGGAGACCAGCGCCTGCGCCAGCAGCACGCGGCGACGCCAGCCGCCGGACAGCTCGGCGAGGGTCTTGTCGGCCGGCAGTTGCAGGCGGCTCAGGGTGCTGTCGACCAGCGTCTGCAAGCGCCAGCCGTCACGGGCTTCGAGGTCGTGCTGAACATGCATCAGCTTGTCCAGATCGGCATCGGTGACGATGTTCTGGCTCAGGTGATGGTATTCGGCGAGCAAGGCGCCAACACCGTCGAGGCCTTCAGCCACCACGTCGAATACCGTCCGGTCGTCGGCAACCGGCAATTCTTGCGGCAATTCGCCGATTTTCAGACCGGGGGCACGCCACACCGAGCCGTCATCGGGCTTCTGGTCGCCCTTGACCAGTTTCATCATGCTGGACTTGCCAGTGCCATTGCGGCCGATGATGCACACCCGCTCACCACGGGCGATCTGCCAGGACACCTTGTCCAACAACGGCATAGCGCCGAACGCAAGGGACACATCGCTGAATTTGAGCAGGGTCATGAGCTTCTCCAAAAACCGGGGGCGCATTCTACCTGACTTGAGGCTTCAGCAGGCCGGCAATTTGTCTGTCGAAGCACTCTGCACAACATTTGTTGCGAACTTGTGCAGCGAGGCGCGCAAAGCTTTCGCCGCTTGCTGGCAAAAGGCTAAGCTACAGGCAATTCAGTGCGGATTTCGGTCTGCACTTGTCATGATTTCTCTGCCCGGATGTCTCATGCGCAGTCGCCTTTTCAGTGTTTTGTCCTGCTTGTTTCTTACCGCCGCTGCCGCTCAATCCGTCCAGGCGGTGGACTTGTCCACCCAACGCCAGTATTACGATGAAGCCAAGCGCGCCTTGGCCAAGGGTGATACCGGCCCGTATTTCCGTTACAGCCAGGCGCTGGCCGATTATCCGCTGGAACCGTATCTGGCCTACGACGAACTGACCGCGCGCCTGAAGACGGCGAGCAACGCAGAAATCGAGAAATTCCTCGCCGAACACGGTGACCTGCCGCAAGCTAACTGGATGAAACTGCGCTGGTTGCGCTGGCTGGCCGACCGTGGCGACTGGGCGATCTTCGTCAAGTATTACGACCCGAAACTGAATTTCACTGAACTCGACTGCCTCAACGCGCAGTACCAGATCAGCCACGACAAGAAAGCCGAAGGCTATGCCAACGCGGAAAAACTCTGGCTGACCGGCAAATCGCAACCGGCTGCGTGTGACGCGTTGTTCGGCATCTGGGCCGCCGATGGCCAGCTCACCGAGCAGAAACGCTGGGAGCGCACCAAACTTGCCGCGCAGGCGCGCAACTATCCGCTGGCCAACAGCCTGATCAACGGCCTGACCACCCTCGCCCCGCGCGGTCGCTTGCTGGTCGACGTGGCGCAGAAACCCGAACTGCTCAACCAGCCGTCGCGCTTCACCCCGGCCGACGAGCCGATGTCCGACGTCGTCAGCCTCGGCCTGCGCCGCCTCGCTCGGCAGGATCCGGACAAGGCCATGGCCCTCCTCGACGGTTACGCCAGCAGCATGCATTTCTCACGCGATGAAAAGGTCGCGATCGCCCGCGAGATCGGCCTGACCCTGGCGCGCCGCTTCGACAGCCGCGCGCTGGACGTCATGACCAAATACGATCCGGAGCTGCGCGACAACACCGTCTCGGAATGGCGCCTGCGCCTGCTCTTGCGTCTGGCACGCTGGAACGATGCCTACGAGCTGACCAAACGTCTGCCGCAAGACCTGGCCACCACCAACCGTTGGCGCTACTGGCAGGCGCGCAGCCTGGAACTGGCCGAGCCACAAAACCCGCAAGCGCTGACCTTGTACAAGAATCTGGCGCGGGAACGCGACTTCTACGGCTTCCTCGCCGCAGACCGTTCACAATCGCCTTACTCGCTGAACAACAAACCGCTGGTGCTCAGCCAGGCGCTGATCAACAAAGTGCGAAATACCCCCGGGGTTCGCCGCGCGCTGGAGTTCCATGCACGCGGGCAGATCGTCGACGGGCGCCGCGAGTGGTATCACGTCAGCCGGCATTTCAACCGCGATGAAATGGTCGCCCAAGCCAAACTGGCCTACGACCTGAAATGGTACTTTCCGGCGATTCGCACCATCAGTCAGGCACAGTACTGGGACGATCTGGACATCCGCTTCCCGATGGCGCACCGCGATACCCTCGTGCGTGAAGCCAAGGTTCGCGGCCTGCATTCGAGCTGGGTGTTCGCCATCACCCGGCAGGAAAGCGCCTTCATGGACGACGCCCGCTCCGGCGTCGGCGCCAGCGGTCTGATGCAATTGATGCCCGGCACGGCCAAGGAAACCGCGCGCAAGTTCAGCATCCCACTGGCCTCGCCCCAGCAAGTACTCGATCCGGACAAGAACATCCAGCTCGGCGCCGCTTACCTCAGCCAGGTACACAGCCAGTTCAACGGCAACCGCGTGCTCGCCTCCGCCGCCTACAACGCCGGCCCCGGCCGCGTGCGCCAGTGGCTGCGCGGCGCTGATCACCTGAGTTTCGACGTCTGGGTGGAAAGCATCCCCTTCGACGAAACCCGGCAATACGTGCAGAACGTGCTGTCGTACTCGGTAATCTACGGCCAGAAGCTCAACTCGCCGCAGCCGCTGGTGGATTGGCATGAGCGATATTTTGATGATCAGTAACCGGTAATGCCGGTTACGTAGGAGCTGCCGAAGGCTGCGATCTTTTGATCTGGCTTAACAAAAATGCCCGCACTGGAATGCGGGCATTTTTTAAGTGCAGCAGATCTATCTCTTCTCCTGCGCGACCTTGAGCTTGCCTGCCTCGGTGAGCAGGTATTTCTGAACAGGACTGTTCGGACTCTGAGGGTCCGTCATTTGTACAAATCCCGCTGCCAGCGCGGGTTTAAGGTAGTTGGACCTGAATGTCGCTTTATGTCTAAGGCCCAACTCGCCCATTAACTCGCTGGTTTTCAGCGCCCGGTTATCCAACGTTTGCAACAGCCTCCTTACTGGGTCGGTTACTGGGTCGGTTACTGGGTCGGCCGCTTGCTCACTTTCAACGGCCTCGCGCAGTGCAAGGCTCAACGCATGGAGCATGTATTCAACAAACGGCGTCGATTCTGCCATCCGCTCCGCTGTCGAGAGCGCAGCGTAATAGGCATCCTGCTGATCCCGGATAACCGCCTCAACTGGCAAGTAGGCAAGCACCGGTCGCCACTGACTTAGAATCAGCGTTTGCCAGAGACGCCCCATCCTCCCATTTCCATCCGCGAAAGGATGAATGAACTCGAATTCGTAATGGAAGACACAGCTGATGATCAGCGGATGCCAATCGGATGAGCCAAGCCATGCCAAGAGGTCATCGATCAAATGCGCAATCCGACTCGGCGGCGGCGCCATATGCACCAACTGATCGCCTCGATAGATGCCAACGCCCGTACGGCGCAGTTGCCCGCAATCCTCGATCAAACCTTTCATCAATAGCTCGTGGGCCCGCAAAAGATCAGCCTTGCTGGCCGGATCCCAAGCGGCCATTGACTCATAAGCCTCGAAAGCGTTATGGACTTCCTGTATCTCTTTGGGCAGCCCCAAGACACGCCGCCCGGCAATGACCGCAGTGACCTGTTCAACACTCAATGTATTGTTTTCGATAGCCAGCGAAGCCTGAATCGTACGGATTCGATTGCTTCGACGCAGCTGAGGCGTCTGCCTACTATCGTCCACAGCCAGGAGTTGACCTATTTGTTCGCTGATTTCGGCGATCAGCGTAATCATTCGTGCAGTCAGGGTCAGCGGCGGCTGATAACGACTCATATCCTCATCCTGGAATCATGCAGTTCGTAATGATGCCCGATGTTGGCGCCATGCATCAGTTCTGTTTAGTCGCCTCATAACCATCATTAAACTGCAACGCCGCCAGCCGTGCGTACAGCGGATTGCTGGCGATCAATTGCTGATGCGTCCCCACCGCTACCAGCTTGCCTTGATCCATCACTGCAATCCGGTCAGCGTTCTTCACCGTGGCCAGTCGGTGCGCTATGACCAACGTGGTGCGGTTTTCCATCAGCGTTGGCAGGGCCTGCTGGATCAGATGCTCGCTCTGTGCATCGAGGGCGCTGGTGGCTTCGTCCAGGAGCAGGATCGGCGCGTCTACCAGCAAGGCGCGGACGATGGCCAGACGTTGGCGCTGACCGCCGGACAACCCGAGGCCGCCGTCGCCGAGATGAGTCTGATAGCCGTCCGGCATTTGTTCGATGAAGTCGTGGGCGTGGGCAATTCGCGCAGCTTCCTTGACCTGTTCAAGCGTGGCCGTCGGGCAGCCGTAGCGGATGTTGTCCTCCACACTGCCGAAGAACAAAGCAGGGGTTTGCGAGACCAGGGCGAAACAGCGGCGCAGATCCAGCGGGTCAAGGCTGGTCAGCGGCACGCCATCGAGGAGAACCTGCCCCTCGCGTGGATCGTAGAAGCGCAGCAACAAGTCGTAAACCGTGGACTTGCCGGCGCCGGACGGCCCCACCAATGCCAGTGTTTCGCCTGCCCTCACCGTCAGATTCAAGCCATCGACGGCGTAGCTTTGCGGACGCGACGGGTAGGAAAAACGCACGTCGCGCAGTTCAAGTTCTCCTTTGACTCGCGCTGGCAAAGTGACCAGTCCGGTCGACGGTGGCTGGATGATGTTTTCCGAGCGCAGCAATTCCGCGATGCGTTCAGCAGCACCCGCAGCGCGTTGCAGCTCTCCGATCACTTCGCTCAGCGTACCGAACGCACTGCCGACAATCAGGCTGTAGAAAACGAATGCCGCCAATTCCCCGGCCGAGATACGCCCGGCCATAACGTCCATGCCGCCGACCCACAACATCACCGCCACCGCGCCAAGCACCAGCACGATCACCAGCGTGATCAGCCACGCCCGTTGGAAGATCCGTTTGCGCGCGGTTTCGAACGCCTGCTCGACGGTCGAGGCGAAACGCTGCTCGTCCTGCACCTGGTGGTTGTAGGCCTGCACGGTTTTGATCTGGCCGAGGGTTTCCGACACGTAACTGCCGATATCGGCGATGCGATCCTGGCTCTGGCGCGACAGATTGCGCACGCGGCGGCCGAAAATCAGGATCGGCGCGATCACCAGCGGCAGTGCAATCACGACAATGCTGGTCAACTTCGGATTGGTAATGAACAGCAGCACTACACCACCGATCACCATCAGCAGATTGCGCAGGAACAGCGAGAGCGACGAACCGATCACCGATTGCAGCAAGGTCGTGTCAGCGGTCAGGCGCGACTGGATTTCCGAGCTGCGGTTGTCCTCATAAAAGCCCGGATGCAGATACACCAAGTGATTGAACACCTGGCGGCGAATGTCGGCGACCACGCGCTCGCCGATCCACGACACCAGATAAAAACGGGCAACGGTGCCAAGGGCCAGCCCGAGCACCAGCAGCATGAAAATGCCGATGGACTGATTGAGCAGATGCGGCGATCGGGTCATGAAGCCCTGATCGACCAACAGTTTGATGCCCTGCCCCATCGACAAGGTGATGCCAGCGGTGACGATCAGCGCGAGCAATGCGCCGAAGGCATGCCAGCGGTACGGCAGGAGAAAATGACTGGTCAGGCGCAGGGCGCGCCGGTGTCGGGCAGAAAGCATGGAGATCATGGAGTTCACGTCTGTGCAGATGGATCGGGCCAGCCTACAGACTCAGATGGGGTGGAACTCTGTAAATCACAATGAGTCAGGTTAAATATGCCCGGGATGTCCGGATGCTAGAAACGATTGGTCTAAGGTTGCGGTTGAGACGAGCGGTCATTTCTGTTTGAGTAGAGATGCCGCCCGCCGACAGACCGCAGGGAGTTGTCACAGCCTGGTCACGTGGCGGTTTTAACTTAGGCACACAACCTGATGAGGAGACAGGCCATGTCCTTGCAACACAGCAGCGAAGACAAGATTGAAGTGATCCGCACCAAACCCGACCAGTCTCTGGGTTGCTCGATTATCGATGAGCAGGGCCGCGAAGTACCGATCACTGAAGACATGATCCAGGACGCTTGCCGCGAACTGGAGAAGCGATTGGTCAAGCCTGTCGAACAAGAGTGATACAGCCAACGCCTTCCTGACCCGGCCCTGATTGGCCGGGTTTTTTATATCTGTAATTTAGCTGCGAATCGTGTAGGAGCTGCCGAAGGCTGCGATCTTTTGATCTCCAAAAAGCAAGATCAAGAGATCGCAGCCTCGTTTCACTCGACAGCTCCTACAGGACACGGGTTGCCCCCAGCGCCTCAACAATCTGCCGCAACCCCGGCGCATCACCTTCGATTCGCACCTTCAGCCCTTCAATCTCGCGGCGCACCGGATACTGCTTGCGCAACACGTCAAACGCCGCTCGCTGCTCGGCGACATTTCCCACGAGACTGCGGCGGAAATCCGCATCATCGCGGCGCGGGTCATACACGCCCCGGCACAACATCGCCAGCGCCCACGCCGGATCACTATCGCCGTGCAGGGAAACTTCCGACAGCCATGGTGCTGGCAACAGATCACCAAGCTGGATAGTTGCAGGCTGACCAATGAAAGCGCAGTAGGCCTGATAAATCTGCGCGGTCCCGCGTTGCTTGCCGTCGAGGCTGTAACCGGCAATATGGGGCGTGGCCAATACGCAGAGCTCGGCCAGCGCAGGGTCGACTTCCGGCTCCTTTTCCCAGACATCGAGCACAGCTTGCAGGTCTTCGCGCTCCAGCAGCACCTCACGCAGCGCTGCATTGTCCACCACTGGACCGCGCGCCGCGTTGATCAGCCAGGCACCCTGCTTGAGTTGCTGCAAACGCTGTTGATCGAACAGGTGCCAGGTTGCAGAGTCGCCGCTGCGGGTCAATGGCGTATGCAGGCTGATCACGTCGCACTGCTCGATGATCTGCTCAAGGCTGACATAATCACCACCCTCGGCAGCCTGCCGCGGCGGATCGCAGACCTTGACGTTCCAGCCCAGGCCCTTCAGGACCTTGATCAAGCGCCCCCCCACTTCACCGGCGCCGACGACGCCGTAAGTGCGCTGAGTCAGATCTGCGCCTTCGATCTCGGCCAGTGTCATCAGACTGCCCAGCACGTAGTCGACAACACCACGAGCATTGCAACCCGGCGCGCTCGACCAGCAGATCCCGGCCTCGTTGAAGTAGTCAAGATCCAGATGATCGGTGCCGATGGTGCAAGTGCCGACAAAGCGCACCTTACTGCCTTCAAGCAGCGCACGATTGACGTTGGTCACCGAACGCACCAGCAACACATCGGCCTGCTCGACCGTCGCGCGGTCAATGGAGCGGCCCGGCACTCGGCGGATGTCACCGAAACCGGCAAAAAAGGCATCGAGCAGCGGGATATTTTCGTCGGCAACAATCAGCATGGCGGGCTCCTTGGGCGGATCGGCAGTTTAGGTGCTGACGCGTCGATCAGCCAGCAGGGTTTGCGCTTACAAATGCGCAACAGAGGATTTTTCCTGACCGAGGCGTCAGCGGCGTAGAATGCGCCGCTCTGCGCATCAATACTTTCTGGACGCTTTGCCTGTGAACCCTGTAACTGACCAACCTGTCGCCGTCTCGCTGAACCGCCCTGCGCGGATTCGCCTGGAGTTGAAAAACCTGCTCGCCCTGGCCCTGCCGATCATCATCGCGCAACTGGCGACCACGGCCATGGGCTTCGTCGATGCGGTGATGGCCGGGCGCGTCGGGCCCAAGGATCTGGCGGCGGTGGCGCTGGGCAACTCGATCTGGGTTCCGGTATTTCTGTTGATGACCGGCACCCTGCTGGCCACCACGCCAAAGGTCGCGCAGCGTTTCGGCGCCGGCAAGCACAGCGAAATTGGCCCGATCGTGCGTCAGGCGTTATGGCTGGCATTGGTAGTCGGATTGATCGCCACCTCGATGCTGGTCGCCGCCGAGCCGGTCCTGCATCTGATGAAGGTCGATCCCGAGCTGATCGGCCCGTGCATGCAATATCTGCACGGCATCGCCAGCGGCTTGCCAGCGGTGGCCTTCTATCACGTGCTGCGTTGCACCAGTGATGGCATCGGCCGGACCCGCCCGGCCATGGTGCTGGGCCTCTGTGGTCTGGCGCTGAACATCCCGCTGAACTACATCTTCATTTATGGCCACTTCGGCGTGCCGGCCATGGGCGGCGTCGGCTGCGGCTGGGCCACGGCGATCGTGATGTGGGTGATGGCGCTGGGCCTGGCCGTCTACGAACGCTGGGCACCGGCCTATCGCTCAAGCGAACTGTTCAGCCGTTTCGACTTGCCGCAGTGGGCGGTGATCAAACGTCTGCTGTCGATTGGTTTGCCGATCGGCATCGCGGTGTTTGCCGAGTCGAGCATCTTCGCCGTGATCGCCCTGCTGATCGGCAGCCTCGGCGCGACGGTGGTGGCCGGGCATCAGATCGCGCTGAACGTCAGCTCGCTGGTGTTCATGATTCCCTATTCGCTGGGCATGGCGGTCACCGTGCGTGTCGGCCAGGCGCTGGGCCGAGAGGAACCGCGTGAGGCACGTTTTGCCGCTGGAGTCGGCATGGGCACGGCGCTGGCCTACGCCTGCCTGTCGGCGAGCCTGATGCTGGCGCTGCGCGAGCCGATTGCGGCGATCTATACCGCTGATCCAACGGTGATTCACATTGCCGCGATGCTGATTGTCTACTCGGCGCTGTTCCAGTTTTCCGATGCGATCCAGGTGACTGCCGCCGGCGCACTGCGTGGCTATCAGGACACTCGGGTGACGATGATCCTGACTCTGTTCGCCTACTGGGGGATTGGTTTGCCGGTGGGTTACGCGCTGGGCCTGACCGATTGGCTCGGCGAGCCACGTGGGCCGAGCGGCTTGTGGCAGGGTTTGATCGTCGGCTTGAGCTGCGCTGCACTGATGCTGTCGATCCGGCTGACACGCAGCGCGCGCAAGCGGATTCGGATCAGTCGTTCGGCGGGTTGAGCCTTTACGCAAGACAAAAAAATGTGGGAGCGAGCCTGCTCGCGAATGCGGTGAATCAGTCGCCATCAATAGTGACTGAGATACCGTTTTCGCGAGCAGGCTCGCTCCCACAGTTGTTCTATGTGTAGCCGCTGTTAAGCGTCTTTCTTGCGAATCCAGTACAGATAGGTGCCGGCCTCTTCGTGCTGGCTGACCAGTTCATGGTCAAGAAACACGCAGAACTTGGGGATATCACGCTTGGTCGAGGGATCGGTGGCGATCACCTTGAGCAGGCCGCCGGGTACCAGATCGCGAATGTGCTGGTGCAACATCATCACCGGTTCCGGGCAATTCAGGCCGGTGGCGTCGAGGGTGCCGTCGACCGCGGTATCGATCATTTCACTCATGGTTCACTCCAGAAACTGGTCGGCATTGTCGCGCATTGCTTGGGATATCGTCCAACCCATGTGGGAGCGAGCCTGCTCGCGAAGGCAATCCGTCAGCCCCACCGCTTTCGCGAGCAGGCTCGCTCCCATAGGTTCAGTGTTGTGTCAGCGCGATTTGGGTTTTCTGGTGTCGTGCCGGCGCAGATGACAAGTCACTTCCTCGCGGTCGTGATACAGCTGCTTGCAACCGATATCAACCTTGATCCCACGCGCCTTGAAACCGTCGGCAATGCGCTCGAGCAGACGTTTCACTTCGGCATAACGCTGCTTCATTGGCAGCTTCAGGTTGACCACTGCTTCGCGGCAATGTCCTTCGCCGATCCACTCTTCCAGCATCGCCGCGTTACGCGCCGGTTTCTCGACGATGTCGCAAACCATCCAGTCCACCGGCTGCTTCGGCTTGAAGGTAAAACCGTCCGCCATCAGATGCTGGACCAGTCCGGTTTCCATCAGGCTTTCAGCCATCGGGCCGTTGTCGATGGCGGTGACCAGCATGCCACGGTTGACCAGTTGCCAGGTCCAGCCGCCCGGTGCGGCGCCGAGGTCAACGCCGGTCATGTCGCTGTGCAGGCGATCTTCCCACTGGTCGCGCGGAATGAAGTGGTGCCACGCCTCCTCCAGCTTCAAGGTCGAACGGCTGGGCGCTTCGCGGGGAAACTTCAGGCGCGGAATGCCCATCGGCCACATCGCCGAATTGCCGGCATCGGCCATGCCAAGAAACACCTCACGTCCGCTTTTGAAGGTCAGCAACAAACGCGGCTTACTGGCGTCGTCTACCAGTTTGCCAGCGGCGGTCAGCGCCTTGCGCAGCGGGCCTTCGAACTTCTTGCAGAAGTTCGACAGTTCCTTGCCGTCATTGGTATCGACCACTTCCAGCCACAGACTGCCAAACACCGGGAAATCGGCCATGTGCGCGAGGATTACGCTGATGCGATCGTTTTCCGGCAGATCGATGAAAAAGCCCCGCGCCCACTGCCGGGGGAAGATCAATTCGGCGAAACGCTGACCGCGCATCAGACGTTCGGCACCGTCCGCTTCGGTGCAGACAAACTCGGCGCAGGCCGCGGCTGTTTTGGCTTTGGCGTAACCGGCCACATTGAGACGGGCGGCGAGATCGGAAATCTCCGAACAGACTTCGCCTTCGAAGCCGGGCCGGCAATGCATGAATAGGGTGTTCATTTTTACTCCTGGGCAGCGGTCGATCATTCGGCCTCTGCGCGATGCTCAAGCCTTGCGTTGCCGCAATGCCTGTCACGAAAACCGGCGCATGATAGCTGAAGTCGGAACCATGGTTACGCCGATAGAGTCCAGTTATTAGCCAGCTACTCAAAACAGGGCTAGGTTTAATGCTCTGCCCGTCCCCTCAGTCCGTAGCCGTGCGGACTCAAAGGAGTGATCGTAATGCCGTCCCTCGATAGTCTGAAGTCACTGAAAACCCTACAAATCGACGCCACGACCTACCACTATTTCAGCCTGCCGGAAGCCGCCAAAAGCCTGGGCGATCTCGACAAGCTGCCGATGTCATTGAAGGTCCTGCTGGAAAATCTGCTGCGCTGGGAAGACGAAAAAACCGTCACCGGCGCTGACCTCAAGGCCATTGCCGCCTGGCTTAAGGAGCGCCGCTCCGATCGCGAAATCCAGTACCGCCCTGCCCGTGTATTGATGCAGGATTTTACCGGCGTCCCCGCCGTAGTCGACCTCGCCGCCATGCGCGCGGCAATGGCCAAGGCCGGCGGCGATCCGCAGCGGATCAATCCGTTGTCGCCGGTGGATCTGGTCATCGACCACTCGGTAATGGTCGACAAGTTTGCCAGCGCCAGTGCCTTCGAACAGAACGTCGACATTGAAATGCAACGCAACGGCGAGCGCTATGCCTTCCTGCGCTGGGGCCAGAGTGCGTTCGACAACTTCAGCGTGGTCCCGCCGGGCACCGGCATCTGCCATCAGGTCAACCTTGAGTACCTCGGCCGCACCGTATGGACCAAAGACGAGGATGGCCGCACCTACGCCTTCCCCGACACACTGGTCGGCACCGACTCCCACACCACCATGATCAACGGCCTCGGCGTACTCGGCTGGGGCGTGGGCGGGATCGAAGCGGAAGCTGCGATGCTCGGGCAACCGGTGTCGATGCTGATTCCAGAAGTGATCGGCTTCAAACTCACCGGCAAGCTCAAGGAAGGCATTACCGCTACCGATCTGGTGCTGACCGTGACGCAGATGCTGCGCAAGAAAGGCGTGGTCGGCAAATTCGTCGAATTCTATGGCGACGGTCTCGCCGACCTGCCGTTGGCCGACCGCGCGACCATCGCCAACATGGCTCCGGAATACGGTGCGACGTGCGGTTTCTTCCCGGTCGACGATGTCACCCTGGAATACCTGCGCTTGTCCGGCCGGCCGCCGGAAGTGGTGAAACTGGTCGAGGCCTACACCAAAGCTCAAGGCCTGTGGCGTCTGCCGGGTCAGGAGCCGGTGTTCACCGACAGCCTGGCGCTGGACATGGGCAGCGTCGAAGCCAGTCTGGCCGGTCCGAAACGCCCGCAGGATCGCGTCTCGCTGCCGAACGTCGCGCAGGCCTTCAGTGATTTCATCGACCTGCAGTTCAAACCCACCAGCAAGGAAGAAGGACGCCTGGAAAGCGAGGGCGGTGGCGGCGTCGCCGTGGGCAACGCCGATCTGGTCGGTGAAGCGGACTACGAATACGAGGGCAAGACCTATCGCCTGAAAAACGGTGCCGTGGTCATCGCCGCGATCACTTCCTGCACCAACACTTCCAACCCGAGCGTGATGATGGCCGCTGGACTACTGGCGAAAAAAGCCGTCGAAAAAGGCCTGACACGCAAGCCTTGGGTGAAAAGCTCACTCGCCCCCGGCTCGAAAGTGGTCACCGACTACTACAAGGCTGCCGGGCTGACTCAGTACCTTGATCAGCTCGGGTTTTCGTTGGTCGGCTACGGTTGCACCACCTGCATCGGCAACTCCGGGCCACTGCCGGAGCCAATCGAAAAAGCCATTCAGAAAGCCGATCTGACAGTCGCGTCGGTCCTGTCCGGCAACCGCAACTTCGAAGGTCGCGTACACCCACTGGTGAAAACCAACTGGCTGGCCTCGCCTCCTCTGGTCGTCGCGTACGCTTTGGCTGGCAGTGTGCGCACCGATATCAGCAGCGAACCGCTGGGCGAGGATCAGCAGGGCAATCCGGTGTACCTGCGCGATATCTGGCCGAGCAGCCGAGAAATCGCCGAGGCGGTGAATCAGGTCAACACGGCGATGTTCCACAAGGAATACGCCGAAGTGTTTGCCGGCGACGAACAATGGCAAGCCATCGAGGTGCCGCAAGCGGCCACTTACGTCTGGCAGGACGATTCGACCTACATTCAGCATCCACCTTTCTTCGACGACATTTCCGGCCCTCTGCCGGAAGTGAAAGACGTCAAAGGTGCGCGAGTCTTGGCTTTGCTCGGCGATTCAGTGACCACCGACCATATCTCCCCCGCCGGCAACATCAAGATCGACAGCCCGGCCGGGCGGTATCTGCAGGAAAAAGGCGTCGAACCGCGCGACTTCAACTCCTACGGTTCCCGTCGCGGCAATCATGAAGTGATGATGCGCGGCACGTTTGCCAACATCCGTATTCGCAACGAAATGCTTGGCGGCGAGGAAGGCGGCAACACCGTTTACATCCCCACCGGGGAAAAAATGGCCATCTACGATGCAGCGATGAAATATCAGGCGTCGGACACGCCGCTGGTGGTGATTGCCGGTCAGGAGTACGGCACCGGGTCGAGCCGTGACTGGGCGGCGAAAGGCACCAATCTGCTGGGCGTCAAAGCCGTGATTGCGGAGAGTTTCGAACGTATTCACCGCTCGAATCTGGTCGGCATGGGTGTGCTGCCGTTGCAGTTCAAGCTTGATCAAAACCGCAAGAGCCTCAATCTGACCGGCAAAGAGACGTTCGAGATTCTGGGATTGACCGGCGTCGAGCTGAGGCCACGGATGAACCTGCCGCTGGTTATCACTCGCGAGGATGGGCGTCAGGAAAGAATCGAAGTCTTGTGCCGGATTGATACGCTGAATGAGGTCGAGTACTTCAAATCCGGGGGGATTCTGCATTATGTATTGCGGCAGTTGATTGCTTCGTAACGGGACACGTTCGCGCAGGCTGCGATCTCTTTGACTTGGGTTTTCAAGAGCAAGATCAAAAGATCGCAGCCTTCGGCAGCTCCTACGTACAGACGAAAAAAAACCCGCCGAAGCGGGTTTTTCCCAAGACCATTATCGACTCCCTGTCGGCAGCGATCCTTGCAAATGGTCGATCATCCATGATCCTGAAACACTCCCTGTGTCTCAGTTGATGTGTGTAGATTACCCAGTGGATCCAATCAGCAATAGTCGTAAAAGCTACCAACGCGTGTAAGACATTCGCCATACAAACACTTCCGAAAACCCTTAGACGTGTCAGGCGCCGCCGCTTTCACGAGCCCTGGCGCTTTCGGCGAGAAACTGTTCAAGCCTGCTCAACTGCTCCTCCCAGCCGCGGCTGTCCATGTAATACGCCTCTTTCTGGCGGATATCAGGGATGTGCGCGAAGCCGGATTCCGAGACCTTGAGTAGAGTGCCGTCTTCGAAGTCCTGCAATTCGAACTTGACCAGCGTGGTCGGCTCCTGCGAGTAGTCGATCTTCGGGTTGACCGCGTACGGGTGCCAGCGGAAAGAAAACAATTGCTGCGGCTCGACCCGCTCGATCAGCACATTCCACAATACGTGTTCATAACCGGGGTACGTGACCTGGCCCTGCGTCCACTCGCCGGCAATGAAACGCCGTCCCTCGAGCGCCACGCCGAACCACTGGCCAAACGCCTCTGCATCGACCAATGCACGCCAGACGTGGGAACGCGACGCCTTGAGCGTGATCTTGCGTTCGAAACTGTTAGGTACTGGTTTCATACGTCACCTCCTGTTCTGAACACTAGGCTTGTATGACCACATGTCCAATGCGAAGTTGTATCGAAGCGCTGCAGCCACCCATTCGAGCGGACACATTCTGCGGTAGTTTGCGCTCTGTGATCGGCGCCGCCTGACCTGTTATCTTTCCAGCGAATCCGCAGAAACAAGGACGAATCATGCAGCCCTCTCTTGCCGATCGGTATCGCGGCGCCCTCCTCGGCCTGGCTTGCGGCGATGCGGTCGGCACAACGGTTGAGTTCCAGCCGCGAGGATCATTCCAGCCGCTGAGCGATATGGTTGGCGGCGGCCCGTTCCAGCTCAAGCCTGGGCAATGGACCGATGACACCTCAATGGCACTGTGCCTGGCCGAAAGCCTGCTGAGTAAAAACGGCTTCGACGCGGCTGATCAGATGGGCCGCTATCTCAATTGGTGGAAATGGGGATACCTGAGCTCTACCGGAGAATGTTTCGACATCGGCATGACCGTCAGCCATGCACTGGAACAGTATCAGCGAACCGGGGAGCCTTTCGCAGGGTCGACTGATCCATTGACTGCTGGTAACGGGTCGCTGATGCGATTGGCGCCTGTCGTGCTGTTTTATTTTCCCGACGCTGGACAGATCCAGATCAACGCCGCCGACAGTTCGCGCACAACCCATGCGGCGCCGGAGGCAATCGAGTGCTGTCAGTTGCTGGCTGACCTGATCGCACGAGCGCTTGAGGGTGCGGAGAAAACACAGCTTCGGCGGTCGCCACTGCTCCAGCTTTCCCAGCCCAAGGTGATTGCGATTGCTCAGGGTGAGTACCTCCATAAAGCGGAAACTGAAATAAAAGGCAGTGGCTATAGCGTCCAATCGCTGGAAGCCGCTTTGTGGTGCTTTCACCATACGCAGACATTCGCCGAAGCGGTGTTGAAAGCAGCCAATCTCGGTGATGATGCGGATACGACGGCTGCTATCGTCGGTCAGTTGGCAGGTGCTTACTACGGCGCTCGGGCGATTCCCGAACACTGGCTGGAGCAGTTGCATGAAGGCGAGGAAATCACCGCCACTGCGGATCGCTTGCTTGAGGCCTCCCGCCTACGTACATAACAATCGCTACACTCATTCCACTCGATACAGCGAGAACCTTATGTCAGTGCGTCTGCTTCTGGCCCTTGCGCCTTTTTTGTTTGCCCCTTTCGCCCATGCCACGGTTGATTGCGCCAACGCCAGTGATCAGGCGACGATGAATCAATGCGCTGGGCAAGCGTTCAAAGCGGCGGACAAGGAATTGAATACGATCTACCAGCAGATCACCGGACGCCTTAAGGACAACCCGGACGGAAAGAAGCTGCTGGTCAACGCGCAGCGGGCGTGGGTCAGCTTTCGGGATGCCGAGTGCACGTTTTCGGCTTCTGGGGTGGCGGGCGGGAGCGTTTATCCGTTGGTTTACAGTAGCTGTCTCACGGACGTCACCAAGGCTCGGATAGAAGCCTTCAAGCAATATTTGAAATGTGAGGAAGGTGATATGAGTTGCCCGGTACCTGGTGCGTAATCACAGGCTCACTTACGGGAGCCTGTGCTGTGAAACCGTTATGCCTCAGACGTGCGGATCACCCGGTGCTTTGCTCGGCGCTGCGTATTGCGGCTTGAGGTGGCCATCCTGATCAAGTAACCAGGCGTCCATGATCTGCCGCACTACTGGACCGGCAACACGACCACCCGCCTCGCCGTTCTCGATCATTACCGAGATGGCGATCTTTGGATGTTCGGCCGGTGCAAACCCTACAAACAGGGCGTTGTCACGGTGGCGCTCGAGGGTTTTCTCACGGTTGTAGCGCTCACCCTGCTTGATCGCCACCACTTGCGCCGTACCACTCTTGCCGGCGATACGGTATTGCGCACCCGCAGCGGCCGCTCGTGCGATGCCTCGAGCATCGTGCATGACCATCTGCATACCGTGGTTGACCTGCTCCCAATCACGCGGATCCTTTAGCAGAATGTTCGGCATCGGGTGCTCGTCAACCGGCGCAACGCCGTCGACCGACTTGGCCAAGTGCGGCCGATTCCATATACCCTTATTGGCGATCAGGGCAGTGGCCTGGGCCAATTGCAGCGGGGTGACCTGCATGTAGCCTTGGCCGATGCCGAGAATAACCGTCTCGCCGGGATACCAGGCCTGTCGCCGAGTAGCGCGTTTCCACGCTTGCGACGGCATCAGGCCGGGCGACTCTTCAAACATGTCCAGCGAGACTTTTTCACCAAGACCGAACATCGCCATGTAATCGTGCAGACGATCAATGCCGAGCTTGTGCGCTAGGTCGTAGAAGTAGGTGTCGTTGGAGCGCATGATCGCCGCGTCCATATCCACCCAGCCGTCACCGCTGTGGTTCCAGTTGCGGTACTTGTGGTCGAAATCCGGTAATTGGTAATAGCCGGGATCGAATACACGGGTCTGTGGGGTCACGACGCCGGCGTCCAGACCCGCGATGGCGACTTCGGGCTTGATCGTCGAGCCTGGGGCATAAAGGCCGCGCAATACGCGGTTGAACAGCGGACGGTCGATGGAATCGCGCAGCGCTGAATATTCCTTTGAACTGATCCCGGTGACGAAAAGATTCGGATCGAAGCTCGGGTTGCTGACCATGGCCAGCACTTCTCCAGTGGACGGATCAAGGGCAACCACGGATCCACGGCGGTCGCCCAAAGCAGCTTCAGCGGCTTCCTGCAGCTTCACATCGAGACTGAGTACGATGTTTTTACCAGGCACCGGATCGGTGTGCCTGAGTACGCGCAGCACTCGGCCTTGAGCATTGGTTTCGACTTCTTCGTAACCGACATGGCCGTGCAACTGCGCTTCATAAAAGCGCTCGATACCGGTTTTACCGATGGACTGCGTACCTCGGTATTCCACGGAGTCGAGAGTTTTCGATTCTTTTTCATTGATCCGACCGACATAACCGATCGAATGGGCGAAATGGGCGCCGAGGGGATAGTGGCGGACAAACTGCGGCTCGACATCAATGCCCGGCAAGCGAAACTCGTTAACCGCCAGGACGGCAATCTGCTCTTCCGTCAGCTCATAAAACAGGGTGACCGGTGTGAACGGATGCCGGGATTGCTTCATCGCCTTGTCGAATACCGTGCGGTCTTCAGCAGGCAAGTGCAGCAAGTTGATGACTTCGTCCAATTCTTGATTGACGTCGGTGGCACGCTCACGGGTGATGGTCAGGTTGTAGCTGGGGCGATTGTCGGCGAGCAACACACCGTTGCGGTCGTAGATCAATCCACGCGTTGGCGGTATCGGGAGGACATGGACGCGATTGTTTTCGGAGATGGTCGAGTGGTAGTCGAATTCCACGACCTGAAGGATGTACAGGCGCACCACCAGAGCGCAGCTGATGGCGAAGACAAACAGAGCGCAGGCGATCAATCGCTTGTTGACCAGCCGCGTCTCTTTTTCATGATCCTTGATCGGGATTGGTTCAGGCATTTCTACAGCAACTCTTTGACATAAATGAGTGCCGATCCGTGGGCAGGACATCAGTCCGTTAAAAAACGAGCTGCACCATATCAAAACTGGCCGTCCACTTCAGAATGAATTTCCCCGGTGGCAGGCTGAAAACTTTCCCGCAGGCAAAACAAAACCCCAACTGCTTTCGCAATTGGGGTTTCGGAATTTAATCTTGACGATGACCTACTCTCACATGGGGAAACCCCACACTACCATCGG
>NZ_JAGRQJ010000015.1:0-695173 GCF_018132745.1 Pseudomonas sp. 14A
ACTTCAACCACTTGCGCTTCCGATCTCTCGTTAGCGGGAGGCGAATTCTACAGCGTTAATCGCTGCTGTCAACACCTCTTTTTCTCCGCTTTCGATCGAGAAGATCGAACCGTTAAAAGAGCCAAACATCACCGCTCTTTCAACTCCTTCCAGGCTTCGATGATCTGAAGCAAGCCGCTGTCGAAAACCGTGTAACTCTCTGAATCTCAAGGAGTTTTCCGTTTCGACTGCGCCGGAAGTGGGGCGAATTATAGACCTCTGGAATCTGCCGTCAACCGTTAATTTCGCTTTTCTTTCAAAAGCTTAAAAAGCTTCTCTATATATAGACGCAGCCCACTCCAATGCGCAGTATATTGCCCACTACCACAACAATATTTGTTTTTGCCTTGGATGCTGCCGCGCAATGAATCACCACCCCCGCTCTCTCTCCTCCACATTGTTTCCGGTTTGCCTGCTCATGATAGCCATGGCGTCCATCCAGTCGGGCGCTTCTCTGGCCAAAAGCATGTTCCCCGTAATAGGGGCACAGGGCACAACCACGCTGCGCCTGATCTTTGCCAGCGTGATCATGCTGCTGATACTGCGCCCATGGCGTGCAAAGCTGACCGCCAAGTCTCTTCGTACCGTAATCATCTACGGGATGGCATTGGGCGGGATGAATTTCCTCTTCTATATGTCTCTGCGCACGGTGCCGCTGGGCATCGCCGTTGCGCTGGAATTCACTGGCCCTCTGGCCGTAGCTATATATGCCTCTCGCCGAGCCATCGATTTTCTCTGGATCGCGCTCGCTGCAGCCGGTTTGCTCCTATTAATACCTACTGGGACAACCACTGCTGGCATAGACCTGGTCGGAGCAGGCTATGCGCTGGGCGCCGGGGTGTGCTGGGCGCTGTACATTCTCTTCGGGCAGAAGGCCGGCGCTGATAACGGAGTGACTACGGCTGCGTTGGGCGTGATGATCGCCGCGCTGTTTGTGGCGCCGATCGGAATCGTTCATGCCGGCGCGGCGCTGCTTACACCATCACTGATTCCGATTGCTATCGGTGTCGCCATTCTCTCCACCGCTCTGCCCTATACCCTGGAAATGGTAGCTCTCACCCGAATGCCCGCGCGCACCTTCGGCACTCTCATGAGTATTGAACCGGCATTCGGCGCGCTATCAGGTCTGCTTTTTCTCCAGGAATACCTTTCATTGTCACAATGGCTGGCCATCCTGTGCATTATCCTGGCGTCGGTGGGCGCAACCATGACCATGGGCAGCGGAGCAAAGCCTGCTGTCGCTGCCGACTGAAGCTTAATAGAAAGTGAGATCTGGTAATTGGTGCTCATTTAGGCCATGTTTAGCTTCGTAACCCATCGCCAGGCATGGATTTTTTCGCAAAGGACGGCACAACGCTGCAAACGCGAGCGAATACAGGCAGACCCGAGCACCAGACTCGTGGCCGCTATTAAGGATGGTAATGAAACGAATTTTGCTATTGATCGCCCTGCTGGCGATCGCGAGTTGCGCAGCGACCTCGGAAACCCAGGTCAAACGCGGCAAGAAGGGGCTGCATATCAACTGTTCCGGACTTTCATCCTCATGGGACAAGTGCTACACCAGCGCCGCCAATTCCTGCGCGCCCAAGGGTTACAAGGTGATCGCCAAATCCGGGGACGCCGTCGAAGAACCTGGCGATTATCCGTTCGGCTTGAACCCGGCCGGTTATACCAGCCGCAGCATGATCGTCATCTGCAAATAACTACTCGGCTCGGGACAAAGCGAGCTGACGTGTAATTTCCTCGTGACTCGAGCGCAACACCGTACGCTGTACGTCCGGTGTCGCCAGCATCCGCGCGACCACCAATGCGCCCACGCATTGCGACAGCACCGACCAGGCCAGACTCTCGCTTTCTAGTATCTGCGCCCAACTTTGCTGCAGACGGCAGATCCATTCTTCAGCCTGCTCACGCACCCGCACATCGGCACGGGCAATCTCTGCGCCCAATGTCGGCAACGCGCAACCGGCCTCGGGTTGCTCGACGTGGGCCATGCTCAGGTACTGCTTCAGACAACGCTCCAGACGCTGCCGATCCGTACCGCCCTGCCCACCAAGACGCTCAAGACTCTCACTCAACTCGCGCTCTACGATGGCAGCAAACAGGGCATCCTTGGATGAAAAGTGGCTGTAGAACGCGGCGCCACTCAAACCGATGGCTTTCATCAGGCCATCCACGCCCACCGTGGAAAACCCCGATTTCTTTGCCGACAGCGCGCTGCTTTGCAGCAATCGTTCGCGGGTTTCCGATTTGTGTCCGGCCAAATAACGCATGTCATCTCCTGAAGTAGATCGCCTTGACGCTGCCCCAATCCTAGCATAACGTTCGTTAACTAAACGATCGTTAACCCAAAGGGATTCACCCATGAATAACAAGAAGGTCGTGTTGGTTGTCGGTGCCGGTGATGCCACGGGCGGGGCAATTGCCAAGCGCTTTGCCAGTGAGGGGTTTATAGCCTGCGTGACCCGGCGCAGCGCCGACAAACTGCAGCCACTGGTTGACGCAATCATCGCTGAGGGCGGTGAGGCGCATGGTTTTGCCTGCGATGCGCGCAAGGAAGATGACGTCATCGCCTTGATCGAAGACATCGAAACCCACGTCGGCCCGATCGAGGCCTTCGTCTTCAACATCGGCGCCAACGTGCCGTGCAGCATTCTCGAAGAAACCGCGCGCAAATATTTCAAGATCTGGGAGATGGCCTGCTTCTCCGGCTTTCTCAATGCTCGTGAAGTGGCCAAGCGCATGGTCACTCGGCAGCGCGGCACGATTCTGTTCACCGGTGCCACGGCCGGGCTGCGCGGCGCCTCTGGATTTGCCGCTTTCGCTGGAGCCAAACATGGCATCCGCGCACTGGCGCAAAGCATGGCGAGAGAATTGGGGCCGATGAACATTCATGTCGCCCACGTTGTGGTTGATGGTGCGATCGACACCGACTTCATCCGCAGCAGCTTTCCCGAAAAATACGCGACCAAGGATCAGGACGGCATTCTCAATCCGGAGCACATCGCTGAAAACTATTGGTATCTGCACAGTCAGCCACGGGATGCCTGGACTTTTGAGCTGGACCTGCGTCCCTGGAACGAACGCTGGTAAGCCCTCCTCCCTCATTACAACAATAAGAGAGCAATTTGATCATGACCAAAACCGTGGAATTCTATTTCGACCTCGGCAGCCCCACCACCTATCTGGCGCACACCCAGCTAGCGAAAATCTGCGCCGATACCCAAAGCGAACTGATCTACATCCCGATGCTGTTGGGTGGCGTATTCAAAGCCACCGGCAACGCTTCGCCGGCAGTGATTCCGGCCAAGGGCCGCTACATGTTTCAGGACCTCGATCGCTTCGCCAAACGCTACGGCGTACAGCTCAGATTCAATCCGCACTTTCCAATCAACACGCTGATATTGATGCGTGCCGTCACCGGCATTCAACTGCATCAGCCACAGCGTTTCGCCGAGTTCGTCGATTGCCTGTTCAGGGCGCTTTGGGTGGAGGGCCGTAACCTCAACGACCCGCAAACCATCGCCGCCGTGCTGACTGAAAACGGCTTCGATCCCGAAGAAGTATTGGCCCTGAGCAACGATGAATCAGTCAAAGCCAAACTCAAGGAAAACACCGAAGCCGCTATCAAGCGCGGCGTCTTCGGTGCCCCCAGCATGTTTATCGGCGATCAGCTGTTCTTCGGTCAGGATCGACTCGACTTCGTAGAAGAGGCATTGCGCCAGGATTGAAGCCGAGCCCCAAGGCATCGCGAGCGGTGCCTTGGGTAAATCGATCAAATGGCCACAGTGCGCTCGTTCAGCCAGCTCAGCGCCGCGCCATCCAGCAACGGACTCAGACGCTCGCGTACTTCACTGTGATAAGCATTGAGCCACTGCTTTTCTTCCTGAGTCAGCAGGTCGGCAATCAGGCAACGGGTGTCGATCGGGCACAGCGTCAGGGTTTCGAACTTGAGGAAGTCGCCGAATTCGCTGCTGCCGGCCTCGCGGTTCATCGCCAGGTTCTCGATGCGCACGCCCCAGCGGCCCGGGCGATAAGTGCCGGGTTCGATCGAGGTAATCATCCCCGGCTGCATCGCCGTCTGCGGTGCCGGTGCCGCTTGATAAGCGATCACTTGCGGACCTTCGTGAACGTTGAGGAAATAGCCAACGCCATGACCGGTGCCGTGACCGTAGTCGACGTTGTCAGCCCAGATCGGCGCACGAGCGATGGCGTCGAGCAGCGGCGACAGGATGCCTTTCGGGAATCGTGCCCGCGACAGCGCAATCACGCCTTTCAACACGCGCGTGCAGTCCTGTTTCTGCTCCTGCGTCGGCGTACCCACCGGGACCATGCGCGTGATGTCTGTGGTACCGCCAAGGTATTGGCCACCGGAGTCGATGAGCAACAGACCATCACCCTCGATCACCGCATGCTCTTCTTCGGTAGCGTGATAGTGCGGCATCGCGCCATTGGCGTTGAATGCGGCAATGGTGTTGAAGCTCAGCGAAACATAATCGGGGCGACGTTCACGGGCAGCCGTAAGCTTCTCGTCGATGGTCAGTTCGGTGATGCGCTCGCGCCCCCATGCCGATTCCAGCCAGGCAAAGAATTCGCACAACGCCGCGCCATCCTGCTCCATGGCTTTACGGATGTGTTGAGCGTCGGCTTCGCTTTTCTGCGATTTGGCCAACGTAGTCGGGTTGAGACCCTCGACCAGTTTCACGCCACTGTCCAGGTTATCCAGCAACCCCGTGGTCACTCGCGCCGGATCGACCAGCAGGCTCGCGTCACTCGGCACAGCACGCAACGCATCGGCCACTTCGCGGTAGTCACGCAGCGTCACGCCATCCTGCTCGAGTACCGCGCGCAGATCGGCATCGACCTTGCTCAGCGCCACAAACAGCGTGGCCTGTTGCTGATTGATCAAGGCGAACGAAACAAACACCGGGTTGAACGAGACGTCACCACCGCGCAGGTTGAACAGCCAGGCAATGTCATCCAGGGTGGCGATGAAATGCCAGTCAGCACCGCGCTCTTGCAAGGTTTCGCGCAGTTTCGCCAGTTTCTCGCCACGGCTGACGGTCGCTTGCGGCGGCAGATGCTGATAGATCGGCGCGTTGGGCAGGCTCGGGCGATCGCGCCAGACTTCCTGCAACAGGTCGATATCGGTACGCAGGCGAGCGCCGCGTGCTTCGAGCTTGCTGCTCAGCGTACGCGCCGACGCCACTGCCATCACCGCGCCGTCCACCGCAACCACGCCGCCCTCAGGGGTTTGTTCGGCCAGCCAGTCCAGCGGGCTCGGCTGCCCCGGTTGCAGTTTGACCAGTTCGATGCCGCTGCCGTTGAGCTCCTTGGTCGCCTGTTCCCAGTAACGACTGTCGGCCCACACACCGGCGAAATCGGCAGTGACGATCAGCGTACCGACCGAACCGTGGAAACCCGACAGCCATTGCCGGCCCTGCCAGTAGCCCGGCAGGTATTCCGAAAGATGCGGGTCGGCGGACGGCACCAGCAGCGCATGGATGCCTTCGCGGCGCATCAGTTCACGGGTATGCGCCAGGCGCTGAGGCACCGATCCTTCGGTCAAGGTGTGGGAACTCATCATGTCTCCTGCTAATCGCGTCATCGTTATTGTTCGTAGCCTTCGCGGCCATGGAAAGCGTCTGCTGTTTAGAGCCCTGTCGCCCAGAATGCCGGGGCACTGGCGCAGGCGGTTGTGATCAGGTCAACGGCCTTGTCGACATCCTCAACGGTGGTAAACCGCCCGAGGCTCAAGCGAATGGTGCGCCCCGCCAGCCGCGCATCGTGCCCGAGCGCGAGCAGCACGTGGGACGGTGCGTTGCTCGCGGAATTACATGCCGAAGTCGCGGAAAACGCGATCGAATGGCTCAATGCGGCGCTGTTGAACTCGCCCTCGCTGAAGGTCAGGCTCAGGGTGTGCGGTATTCGTTGCGATTCACTGCCATTGAGGCGTACGCCTGGCAGAGTCAACAAGCGTGCGAGCAAGCGTTCGCGCAAAGCGATAATGGACTTTTTCTCTTCATCGAATGCGCTGGCGGCCAGCGCGAACGCTGCGCCCATGCCGGCGATCTGATGAGTCGCCAAGGTCCCGGAGCGCAGGCCACCTTCATGACCGCCGCCGTGGATCTGTGCCTGCAAGCGTTGCTGCGCCTGCGGGCCGACATACAAGGCGCCGATGCCCTTGGGGCCGTAGAGTTTGTGTGCGGAAAACGACATCAGATCCACCGGCCAGCGGCTCAGATCGATCGCGACTTTGCCCGCGCCTTGCGCCGCATCAACATGAAACAACGCCTGCCGACTGCGCACCACTTCGCCAATCGCCTCGACATCGTTGACCGTGCCCAACTCATTGTTGACCAGCATCAGCGACACCAGAAAAGTGTCGTCACGCATCGCTTCGCTGACCGCTTGCGGCGTGATCAAGCCTTGGGCGTCCGGCACCAGATAGGTCACGGCAATGCCCGAGTCCTGCAATTGCCGCGCGGTGTCGAGAATGGCCTTGTGTTCGATCTGACTGGTAATGATGTGCCCGCCGCAAACGCCACGGGCCTGGGCGACGCCTTTGAGGGCGAGGTTGTTGGATTCGGTGGCACCAGAGGTCCAGACGATCTGCTCAGGCTGCGCGCCGACCAGATCGGCGACTTGCCGACGTGCCTGCTCGACCGTCTGCCGGGCCTGCTGGCCGAAAGCGTGGGAGCTGGACGCCGGGTTACCGAAGTTACCGTGAAAACCCAGACATTCGATCATCACCTGGATGACCCGCTCGTCCACCGGGGTGGTGGCGGCGTAATCGAAATACAACGGACGTGTGTTCATAAAGGTCTCGCAGAGCGTGTTCCGGGATCAGGAGGCTCGTGTCTGCAAACGACGATGCACAGCCTCGTGAGCTGTGCATGGGTTCGAGAGCGTCATCAATACCTGATCGGATGCCGTTAAAGAAGTAGGGCTTCATTTAAAAGTGCGTAGGAACGCTCCTGAAACCGAGCTTAACAGGCATCGGGCCGGCGATTGAAGCAATGCGTCAGTGAAAGCTTTCCAGAAGTAACGGGTACAACGAGATCACCAACAGCGCCGCCATGCCCCAATTGAACACGCGCAACCAGCGCGGATCTTTCAGCACATTGCGCAACAGCGTGCCGCACGCCGCCCACAGGCCGACACTGGGCAGATTGATGATGGCGAACACCGCCGCGATGATCACAACGTTATAGAAATAACCCTGCATCGGCGTGTACGTGCTGATGGCACCGATGGCCATGATCCACGCCTTGGGATTGACCCACTGGAACGCCGCGGCGCCCAGATAGCTGATCGGTTTCGCCTCGCCGTGGGCACTGTCGCCGACCGGGCCGGAGTGGGCGATCTTCCACGCCAGATACAACAAATACGCCGCGCCGACATAACGCAGCACCGTATACAGAATCGGATAGGCCTGAAACACGGCGCCAAGGCCAAAGCCCACCGCTACCACCAACAGGAAGAAGCCGCAGCTGATGCCGAGCATGTGCGGAATGGTGCGGTTGAAACCGAAATTCACTCCGGACGCCAGCAACATGGTGTTATTCGGCCCCGGTGTGATAGAGGTGACAAGGGCAAACAGGGCAAAGCCCAACAGCAGATCAAGCGAGAGGTTCATCGAGGCAGTCCATCCAGGGTCGTTCAGCTGTTGACCCTATCCCACACGGCCCGGCAAACCCACGGACAGTTAGGGAAAACTTCAAGCAGTACAGTTTGCTTTCAGCTTGGACGGCCGTGCAGCTGTATGGCACGTTCGGCGCTCATCTCACCCTGTTGGTCGAAGCCGAAAGTCTTCTGCGGCTGGCCGAGCAATTGGGCTTTTTTCGCGTGGTATTCGTCGAACGACAGGCCGCTGCGGTTCAGCGCTTCCAGTGCCAGTTCGCGGGACTCTTCAGCGGTGTAAGGGCGCAGTTCTGGCGAAACATGGCCGGCACAACCGGCGAGTACGGAAACAGCGAGCATCAGCGAAACAGTCAGTAAACGGTTCATGGGAGCGTCCTGGCGAGCAATGTGGGGTCGATGAAGAAAGGCTACGCCCCGGCTCGCTCGCGCAGAAATCAACGCTCTCAATAGTGGCTATCAGCTTTGCGCTAATACTGGCTGACCGGCAGACGGCAGTGCAGCGCGTCGTCGTGGCTGCGGGCAATGCTGCTGTGCACCTGGAACGAATTGAAGGTCACGGTTTTCGCCCGATGAGTGCGGATCAATTGCCAGAAATCCTGCTCCCCGCTTTCGAAACCGTGAAATGCCGCCTCCCCCGCTTCGCGACTTTGCCACTGCAAAAAGCTCAACACGCGGCGGCCGTCGTCGCTGGCCTGCACGCTGGCGCTGAGAAACCCGTCGTAACGCTGGGCCAGCCGCTCGGTCTGCGTGGCCAATGCCGAGACCAGCGCCGCTTGCTGGCGGGGTTCGATTTCGAATTCGATCAATTGGGTAAAGCTGCGATTGCTCATGGAAAGCCCCACTCATCTTGAAGCGAGCCTTGCGACCCGAAGAGCTGCAGGGTAAAACCTCTAGTTAAGTCAAGGTCAAGAGTATTTTCCGCATGATCAGCAAAGAGCAGGTGCACAAGCCTCTCACCGTGGGTGAGGTTGCGGCGCGCAGTGGCGTCGCAGTCACGGCGCTGCATTTTTATGAAGCCAAAGGTTTGATCAAGAGTGAACGCAATGCCGGCAATCAGCGCCGCTATCCGCGCGCCGTCCTGCGCCGGGTGGCGTTGATCAAAGTCGCGCAACGGTTGGGGATACCGCTGGCGGAGATCGGCGAAGCGCTGAAAATCCTGCCGCAGGATCGCGCGCCATCAGCGGCGGACTGGAAGATTCTGTCTGAACAATGGCAGCGCGAGCTCGACGAACGGATCAGGCAATTGACGCTGATGCGCGATCAGCTCACCGGGTGCATCGGCTGCGGCTGTCTGTCAATGGAAGCCTGTCCGTTGCGCAATAAAGGCGACATGCTCGGTGACCGAGGGCCAGGCCCGCACTTTCGCGATGAGTGATGACGCTGCTCGTCGGCGAACAATTTGCGCAGCAAGGACGGTTCTATAGTGATTGCTCCGGGTAAATCCGGTGTAACCACATCTGTTGAAAACAAAAACAGGGAGAACGTCATGAGCGTCAAACCCATTCCCGAGGGGTATCACAGCATTACCCCGTATCTCGGCATCCAACAGGCTGCCGAGGCCATCGAGTTCTACAAGAAAGCCTTCAATGCCAGCGAAGTCATGCGCCTGACCATGCCCGACGGCAACATCGGCCACGCCGAGCTGCGCATCGGCGACAGCGCGATCATGCTCGGCACGCCTTGCGATCAAGGGCCGCTGAGCAATCCGCAGCAGGCGGTGTCGATCGGCTTGCACCTGTATGTCACCGATGTCGACCAGTCCTTTCAACAAGCGCTGGATGCCGGGGCGCAAAGCGTTTCCGAGGTCAAAGACCAGTTTTACGGTGACCGCAGCGATACCTTGAGAGATCCGTTCGGCCATCTGTGGTTTCTCGCCACCCACAAGGAGGATCTGAGCGAAGAGCAGATTCGCCAGCGGGCGATGGAAATGTTCAGCCAAGGCTGAGGGCTTTTTGCCTCGAATCGACCGGTAAAAAATGCACCGCCGATGTAATTGCGAAACATTTACTTTCATATCCGCTTTCGGGATTTTCTTCGCTCATCCGTCTTATAGGAATGCAGGCCGTTCGCGTAGGCAAAAGCCACGAACGGCCTCCCGGGGAGTTCAGTGCTGCGAAGCCCGTAGCCCGGCCCCTTCCACCGCAATCAAGACGCGCAATCATGTCGAAGAAATCCCGTTCCAAACTGTGGTTCCTGGTGCATAGCTGGCTGGCGTTGCCGATCTGGTTCTTTGTGTTGATCGTGTGTGTCACCGGCACGCTGGCGGTGGTCAGCCAGGAGATTGTCTGGCTGGCCAACCCGCAAATGCGCGCCAGTCAGCCGTCGGACGACGCACCGCGACTGAGCTATGACCAGATTCTCGCCGCGATCAAACAGGCCGAGCCGCAAACCCTGGTGCAGAGCATCAATCGGCCGGACGAGTCGCACTTTGCCCTCGACGTCGAAGTCAGCTACCCCGACGGGCGCTCGTTGACGGTCTATGTCAATCCGTACACCGGGGTCATCCAGGGCACCGCGCCGGCCTTCGATTTCAAGGCCTTTACCCGCGCCCTGCACGGCTGGTGGCTGGTGCCGTTCACCAATGGCTATAGCTGGGGCTGGTATCTGGTGTCATTGCTCGGCGTGCCGATGCTGGTGTCGCTGATTACCGGGCTGGTGGTCTACAAGCGCTTCTGGAAAGGCTTTCTGCGCCCGACCCTGCGCGTGCGCCATGGCGCGCGGATCTTCTGGGGCGACTTCCATCGCCTGTGCGGCATCTGGTCGATCTGGTTCATCGCGGTGATTTCCATCACCGGCATCTGGTTCCTGATCAAGGCTTTCCTTTTCGATAACCAGATTTCCATTTCCAGCGAGCCGATCATTCCGGCGATGTCCCGCGAAAGTGTGCCGATTTCGGCCGCTGGCACCCCGCCGCCGCGCATCAGCCTGGACCGCGCCATCGAAATCGCCCAGCAGAAGATTCCCGGGCTGGAGGCCAGTTACGTCAACCTGCCGGGCAACGCCTACTCGCACATGAGCGTCAGCGGCCGTGGCTGGTATCCGTTGATGTACCAGACCGCGACTCTCAATCCGTATAACGGCGAGATGGCCTCCTCACGGTTGCTGTCCGATCGGTCCTCGCTGGAATTCGTCACCGAATCCATGCGCCCGCTGCACACCGGCGACTTCGGTGGGATCTGGATCAAGTTGATCTGGTTCTTCTTCGGTCTGTTGCTGAGCATGATGATCCTCAGCGGCCTGCTGATCTGGACCAAGCGCACCGCGCTGGCCACCGCCAATGCGCTGAAACGCGAGGACAAGAAAAACCGCGTCACCGCCCAGCCGGCGCTGCGCCGTGAGCCTTCGGAGGCGAGCCTGTGAACAAAGCCATCTCGGTCACACCGCCCTCGCGCCTGTCGCGTTTCTGGCACAAGTGGCGTTTCCACATCAATGTCCTGCTGTTGCTGATCCCGCTGGGCTTCATGCCGAAATACTTTGCCGATGCCTCGCTGTTTCGCGGCGACAGTGGCCTGGGCCAGCGTGAAATAGGCAACGTTCAGGTCGGCCCGTGGAGCCTGCGCCTGGCCGAACTGCGTGACGAGGCGCCGCACCTTAGCGGGCCGGCGGGCTATATGAAGGATTTCACTGCCGCCGTTTGTGATACCTGCGTCGAACAGGTGAAGGCCACTTACCTGCGCATCGGCAAACCGCGCAGTCTGCGCGCCGCTGGCACGATCTTCTTCGGCACCCCGTACCGCATGGGCACGCAAATGCCGATCCCGGCGAAGACCAAACCTGACGCCGAGCTGTGGATCACCATGGAAGGCTGGGACGGCAGCATGCACCAGGCCGCGATTCCCCTGAGCCAAGCCTCCCCCGCCACGGTTGCGTGGCTGAACAAACAAGGAGCCAAACCATGACTCGCTCACCCCTTCAGACCCGTTTGCTCGCCAGCGCCGCGCTGCTGCTGAGCGCCGGTTTCAGCGCCAGCGCCCTGGCGCACAACCCGATGTGCGAATGCAAAGCCATCGATGCCGAACAGATCAAATGCACCGGCGGTTTCTCCGACGGCAGCGGCGCGCCGGGGGTGACCCTCGATGTGATCGGCTACGACGAAACCATTCTGGTGCCGGGCAAATTGGGTGATGACTCGACGCTGACGTTCAAGAAGCCCGGCAGTGAGTTCTATGTGCTGTTCGACGCCGGCCCAGGCCACGTGGTGGAAATCGACCAGGCGGATATCGAAGCCCCATGAGTAGCCCGACGACGCAAGTGGTACGCCCGGCCGGCGCCGGCCATGAAACCCTCAATGTGCTGCTGTTGTGCCTGCTGATCCTCGCGGTCGCCGGCTCGGTGGTGGCGTGGCGCGGGGTTTCCCATGAACCGGAGCCGGTCGCCAGCAACCAGTACGACGCCCGCCGCGATCTCAGCGCCGCAGAGCAAGGCATCTATGCCGACCTGCGAGTGACCCTCGACGAAATCCGCTTGCTGCGCGAAGAGCAACAAGCCCTGCCGACACCACAAATGCTCGCCGAAGAAGGCTTTGCGCCGTTCGCGCAGGATGCCAGTTCGGTCAGCCGTGGCGGTCATGCATGGCAGATGTTCGCCGATCGCGCCTATTTCGGTCGGAGTGCGACGCCTGACGTCGCCGGCTCGTTTCTGATGCGTGTCGGCACTGACGCCAACGCGGCGCCGGACATCTGGCTGAACCGCAGCGCCGATCCCGCGCCTGCTGGGGATCTGTCCGACGCCGCGCTGTCCGCCGCTGGCTGGAAACAGATCGTCGCGCAATTCGATGCCGGGGTTACCCGCGAACATCGCCATTGATTCCTCGCCTTTATCCGAGAGAAGACTGCTTGCCCATGTTCATTTCATCTCCTCGCCGTCCCTTGTTGCGCCTGTTTCTGCTTGGCCTGTGCGCCTGCCTGCTGAGCCCGTTGGCCAGCGCCGAGCAAGGCAAACGCCTGCGCATCGGCATCACCCTGCATCCGTATTACAGCTATGTCGCCAACATCGTCGGCGACAAGGCCGAAGTGGTGCCGCTGATTCCTGCGGGCTTCAATCCGCACGCCTACGAACCGCGCGCCGAAGACATCAAGCGCATCAGCGGACTGGACGTGATCGTGCTCAACGGCGTCGGTCATGACGACTTCGCCGACCGGATGATCGCCGCCAGCGAAACACCCAACGTCAAAACCATCGAAGCGAACGAAAACGTGCCATTGCTGGCGGCCACCGGTGTCGCTGCGCGCGGCGCCGGCAAAGTGGTCAACCCGCACACGTTCCTGTCGATCAGCGCCTCCATCGCCCAGGTCAACAACATCGCCCGCGAGCTGGGCAAGATCGACCCGGACAACGCCAAGACCTACACGCAAAACGCGCGCGCCTATGGCAAACGCCTGCGGCAGATGCGCGCCGACGCGTTGGCCAAACTGACCCAGGCACCCAACGCCGAACTGCGCGTAGCCACAGTGCACGCAGCTTACGACTATCTGTTGCGTGAATTCGGTCTGGAAGTGACGGCCGTGGTCGAGCCGGCTCACGGCATCGAGCCAAGCCCGAGCCAGCTGAAAAAAACCATCGACCAGTTGCGTGAACTCGACGTGAAAGTGATCTTCTCGGAGATGGATTTCCCGTCCAGCTACGTCGACACCATCCAGCGCGAATCCGGGGTGAAGCTGTACCCGCTGTCGCACATTTCCTACGGCGAATACACCGCCGACAAGTACGAAAAGGAAATGACCGGCAACCTCAACACCGTGGTTCGGGCGATTCAGGAGTCGGGGGCATGACGTCGAAAGAAACCCTGATCCCTGACAACACCGATAACCCGGTGGGAGCGAGCCTGCTCGCGAAGGCGCCGGATCAGGCAACATCTTCGTTGAATGACGCACCACATTCGCGAGCAGGCTCGCTCTCACAGGGGATAACCGGGCCATCGCTGGAGTTTACGGAAGTGAGCCTGACGCTGGGGCGCACGACGATTCTCGACAAGGTCACTTTCCAGGTGCAGCCCGGCAACGTGCATGCGCTGGTCGGCCCCAACGGCGGTGGCAAGAGTTCGCTGATCAAGACCCTGCTCGGGCAGATGCCGCATCAGGGCCAGCTCAGCCTGCACTGGCCCGGCGAGCCTGGCACCATTGGTTACGTCCCGCAGGCGCTGGAGTTCGATCGCGGCCTGCCGATGACCGTCGACGATTTCATGGCCGCCATGTGTCAACGCCGCCCGGCCTTTCTCGGCTTGAGCAAACACTACGCCGGCGCCATCGGCGAAGCGCTGGAACGGGTCGGCATGCAGGGCAAGCGCAAGCGCCGCATGGGCGCGCTGTCCGGCGGCGAGCGGCAGCGGGTGCTGCTCGCGCAGGGCTTGATTCCGGCGCCGCAACTGCTGGTGCTCGACGAGCCGATGTCGGCCCTCGATGAGGCCGGGATCCGGGTGTTCGAACGTCTGCTGACTGACTGGCGCGCGGCGGGCATCACGGTGTTGTGGATCGAACATGACCTGGAAGCGGTGGGTCGGCTGGCCGATCGGGTTACCGGTCTCAACCGCCGCGTGCTGTTCGATGCCACACCGCAACAGGCGCTGACTCCGGAACGTCTGCTGACGCTGTTTTCCACCCATCCACGGAGCGCGGTCTGATGAGCTACGAAGCCTTTCGTTTGATGGTCCAGGGTTGGGCGTCTTCCGGTTATCTGCCGGAAGCGCTGGCCTACGGTTTTGTCGTCAACGCCTTGCTCGCCGGCCTACTGATCGGCCCGGTGCTGGGCGGGCTCGGCACGCTGGTGGTGGTCAAGCGCTTCGCGTTCTTTTCCGAAGCAGTCGGCCATGCCGCGTTGACCGGTGTCGCCATCGGCATCCTGCTCGGCGAACCCTACACGGGCCCGTACGGCAGCCTGTTTGGCTACTGCCTGCTGTTCGGCATCCTGCTCAATTACTTGCGCAACCGCACAGGGCTGGCACCGGATACGCTGATCGGCGTGTTTCTCTCGGTGTCGCTGGCCCTGGGCGCGAGCCTGCTGCTGATTCTTGCCGGCAAAATCAACGTGCACATTCTGGAAAACGTGCTGTTCGGTTCGGTGTTGACCGTCAACGGCAATGATCTGGCGGTGCTGGCCATCGTCGGTTCGCTGGTCATGGCCCTCGCCCTGCCGCTGTACAACCGCATCATGCTCGCCAGTTTCAATCCGCAACTGGCGGCGGTGCGTGGCGTAGCGGTGAAGACCCTGGATTACCTGTTCGTGATTCTGGTGACCCTGATCACCGTCGCGGCAGTGAAGGTGATTGGCGCGATTCTGGTCGGTGCCTTGCTGGTGATTCCGGCGGCAGCGGCGCGCTTGCTTAGCCAGTCGCTCAAAGGTTTTTTCTGGTGTTCGGTGCTGATCGCTACCGTCAGTACGCTGTGCGGGATTCTCGCGCCGATCGTATTCGATCTGCCGATCCCGTCCGGCGCCGCGATCATTCTGGTCGCCGGCATCGCTTTCGCCCTCGCCGCCATTGCGCGCGGCGTCGTCCCCAGCCTGAAAGGGAACCTTGGATAAATGGCTTTTTCACTGCGTAACCTGACTTTGGCCATGGCCCTGTGTGGCGTGGTCTGCACCCCGCTGCTGGCGGCTGAAAGCGCGAAACCCTTGCGCGTTCTGGCCTCGTTACCGATCACCTATGGATTGGGCGAAGTATTGCTCAAGGGCACGAACGTCAACCTCGAACGTGCGGCGCCGGCCAACCTGCCCGGCAGCCGTCAGACTGCGTATTTCACCGGCCGTGGCGCTCCGGCGCTGAGCAAACTGGCCACCGACGCGGACGCGGTAATCGGTCTGCGTTCGCTGTGGGCCGATGATCCGCTGTACCCGATCGCGCGGCGTAGCAACATCCGTATCGTCGAAGTCGACGCTGCGCGCCCGGTCGACGGCGCCCTGCCCGGCATCGCCGTGCAGCCGGGCCTGCAGGTTGATGGCCTGAACAGTCAGCCATGGCTGGCGAGCAACAACATGGGGCGCATGGCCGATGTGATGGCCGCAGACCTGGTGCGCCTGGCGCCGAGCGCCAAGCCTGCGATCGAGGCCAACCTGGCGGCGTTGAAACAGCGTTTGCTGAAACTCAGCGCGGACACCGAAGCGCGCCTGGCCGAGGCGGACAACCTGAGTGTGATGAGCCTGAGCGATCACTTCGGCTATCTGATTGGCAGCCTCAACCTTGAACTGGCTGGACAGGACGCGCGTCCCGATGCCGATTGGACGCCTGAAGAACTGAAGAAACTGACGGCAACGCTCAAGGACAATGACGTGGCGGTGGTGCTGCACCATCGCCAGCCAGCAGAACCAGTGAAAGCGGCGATTGCCGAATCCGGCAGCCGCCTGGTGGTGTTGAGTACCGATGCGGCAGATCCGCTGGCGGAGCTGGAGGGGAATGTGGATTTGTTGCTCAAGGGGTTGAGCGGAGCGTAGTTTTAGTAAGTCCGCGTAATCGTTCTTCGCGAGCAGGCTCGCTCCCACAGGGGATCGCATTTCAATTGTGGGAGCGAGCCTGCTCGCGAAGAGGCCCGCACCCACAACGTCACTCTCCAGACATGAAAAAACCCGCTGACCATCACTGGCCCAGCGGGTTTTTTATGCCCGGTCGCTTATTGCGCCGCGACTTGCGCATCCATCTTCTGGCGCAGGCTCAACGGGCGCATGTCGGTCCAGACTTCTTCGATATAGGCCAGGCATTCCTTTTTCAGGCCGCTTTTGCCCACGGTACGCCAGCCTTGCGGCACAGCTTTGTAATCGGGCCAGATCGAGTATTGCTCTTCGTGGTTGACCACGACCTGAAAGAGGATGTCCTCGCGGTCGAATACTGACGTCATGCTGGTTCTCCATCGTTGTAAGGTCGGCTGCACAAAAAATGCAGCCGGGTATGTAGAAAGAACGTTCGCCGAGCGGAAAAATTTACAGTGCGGCGCTGGCAGCGGCCAATGCGCGACCGAAGATCTCGGCCACCCGATCGATTTCCGCGGCAGTGATCACCAGCGGCGGCAGGAAGCGCACGACCGCGCCATGGCGACCGCCCAGCTCCAGAATCAGGCCACGCTTGAGGCATTCTCGCTGCACCAGCGGCGCCAGACGCGCAAACGCTGGCGGATGACCGAGCGCGTCGGGCGCGCCGTTCGGGTCGACCAGTTCGACGCCGAGCATCAGGCCACGACCACGAATATCGCCCAGCTGCGGGAAGTCGCGTTGCAGGATGTGCAGATGTTCGCTGAGTCGATCACCCATGGCAGCGGCGTGCTCGCAAACCTTGTGCTCCACCAGATAGCGCATCACCGCTGAACCGGCGGCCATGGCCATCTGATTGCCACGGAACGTGCCGGCATGGGCGCCGGGTTGCCAGGTGTCGAGCCAGTCGCGGTAAACCACCACCGCCAACGGCAGGCTGCCACCGATGGCTTTGGACAGTACAACCACATCCGGAACGATGCCCGCGTGTTCAAAGGCAAACATCTTGCCGGTACGGGCGAAACCGCTCTGGATCTCATCAACGATCAACGCCACACCGGCCTTCTCGGTGATCCGGCGCAAGCCGCGCAACCACTCGATGTCCGCCGGTATCACGCCGCCCTCGCCCTGCACCGCCTCGACAATCACCGCCGCCGGCAATTGCACACCAGCCTCGGGATCGTTGAGCAGGTTTTCCAGATAACTCAGATTGGCATTGACGCCCGCTGCGCCGCCGAGACCGAACGGGCAACGGTAATCGTAGGGAAAAGGCATGAACTGCACGCCGTTGCTGAGCAACGCACCCAATGGTTTTTTCGGCCCCAGGCTGCCCATCAGGCTCAACGCCCCCTGACTCATGCCGTGATAACCGCCGGAAAATGACAGCACGGTGCTGCGCCCGGTTGCGGTGCGTACCAGTTTCAGCGCTGCTTCCACGGCGTCGGTGCCGGTCGGGCCACAAAACTGGATTTTCGCCTGCGCCGCCAGCTCCGTCGGCAGCAGGCCGAACAGGTCCTGGACGAATTGATCCTTGACCGGCGTGGTCAGGTCGAGGGTGTGCAGCGGCAACTCGTCGGCCAGCACTTGCTGGATCGCCTCGATCACCACCGGGTGGTTATGCCCCAGCGCCAGCGTGCCGGCTCCAGCCAGGCAGTCGATGAATGTACGTCCTTCAACATCCTCGACATACAGGCCCTTGGCACGCTTGAGCGCCAGCGGAATACGCCGAGGATAGCTGCGCGCATTGGACTCCTGCCGGCTCTGCCGCGCCAGCAACGGGGATTCGTTGAATTCGTACAAGGTTTCTGCCGGCGCCGAGGCGACCCGGGCCGATGACGCTTCGATAAGACTGGTGGCGACTGACATCTCTCGACCCCTCAATTCGCTATGAATATTGACCAAAACAGCACACCGACAGATGCGCGTTCCGGTCGCGGGGCGCACTTGCAGGTTTCCTGTTCTGGAAACGCTTCAGCGCGGTGCGGATTTACACCCCTGATCGAGTTGTCAGTCCGATAAGGACAAAGGTTTGTGCAGCGGCACGGTCTGCAAGCCGTTGGAGAGGCCGGGTGGCGCGGTTTGTCGGTAACCCAGATGCCGATAGAATGCCTCGGCGGTGCGGGTGCTGTTGAGATGAACATTGCGCGCACCGCGAACCCGCAACCAACCCTCGAGATTGTGCATCAGCGCCCGACCGACGCCTCGGCGGAAGGATTCAGGCTGGACGTAACACAGCAGGATTTCGCCATTGGCCCGGGCCATGCCCACACCAACCGGTTTGTCTTCGAACGAAGCGGTACAAAGATAGAAGTGCGGGTCGGCGAGACGGCTACTGATGAGGTCGACGCAGGAGCGACCGAGCCAGTGACTGACGAGCAGCGGATCATTGCGGTGATCGAGTGCGCATCCGACGCGGATCGAACGCTCGACGATACGACTGATGATGCCGGAGTCGGCCAAGGTGGCCGAACGTATGCAGACGGGTGCTTCCATGGCGCAGTTCCCTCAATCCATTGAGTCAAAGCTGCGTTGACCTTAGCCCCAACCCTCACGGATAGCCAACGCCGAGAAGTTACATTTGATGTGCCAGAACATGTTCTTTTGTGGGAGCGAGCCTGCTCGCGAAAGCGTCAGGCCAGTCAACGTCGATGTTGAATGACTTACCGCATTCGCGAGCAGGCTCGCTTCCACAGGGGATCTGAGGTGCGATCAGAGGGGTTGCAACGGCATGGTCAGCTCGACCCGCAAGCCATCCGCGCGGCTGTCGAAATGCAGGGCGCAGTCACAGCGCTGGACGATCGCCTGGACAATCGCCAGCCCCAAGCCGCAACCGGTGCTCTGGCCGTTGCGCCAGAAGCGCTGGGTCAGATGCTGCAAGTCATCCGGCGCAATCCCCGGGCCATGGTCACGCACGACAAAACGCACGCGGTTGCCGATGCTTTCGAGATTGACCTCGACCGCACAATCTTCAGGCGTATGGCGCAGGGCGTTGTCGAGCAGGTTGCGCAATGCAGCAATCGCCAGCACGGCAGGCATTTGCAGCGGCGCGGCGGAGAGGTCGTCCGGCACGTGCAGTCTGATCCGCAGCCGTTCACCGCCGGTGGCGTCCTGAATCGCCAGCCTGGCCACTTGCTCGGCGCTGCATTGCGAGCCGTCATCGAACGACAGGCTGCCTTCGACCCGCGCCAGCAGCAGCAACTGTTCAAGGGTGCGGTGCAGGCGATCGGCGCCCTCCTCGGCGCGGGCCAGCGATTGATCGCGGGCACTGCCGTCGGTCATGCGCGCCACTTGCAGGTGGGTCTTGATCGCCGTCAGCGGGCTGCGCAGTTCATGCGCGGCGTCACCGGTCAGGCGACGTTCACGCTCGATGGTCTTGCCGATGCGCTGGAACAATTGATTCTGGGTTTCCAGCAACGGCTTCAATTCGCTGGGAAAGGCCTGCAACTGCAATGGCTCAAGGGAATCGGCATTGCGCCGCATCAGCGCCTCACGCAGGCGATTGAGTGGTGCAAGACCCTGGCCGATGCCCAGCCACAGCAGGCACAGGCAACCCAGCAAGGCCACACCGACCGGCACCGAAGCGGCGAGCAGAATCGACATGTTCAAGGCTTCGCGTTCGATCTGCCGATCCGCCGTAGTGATGCGCACATCGCCCCGGGCCAGGGTGAAACTGCGCCACGGCGCGCCGTCGATCATCTGATCGTGGAAGCCCATTTTTTCCGCTTCCAGCGCTTGCTCGGGATTGTTGTGGCTACGGGCAAGGATTTCGCCGCGCAATGAGCTGACCTGACAGGCCATGCCACCGGGAATGTTCAGCTGTTCGGCGCTGAAGTGGGTGCCCTCGCCCTTGCTCGGCAGGGTCGGCAATTGCTCGAGCAAACCAGCGACCATGCGCGCCGAGGCAACCAGACGCTGGTCGAGGGAAAACATCATCTGATTGCGCAGATCGCTGAGCATCCATGCCGCCGCCAGCGCCCAGATCAACGCGAAGGCGGCGCCGAGCGTCAGGCTCAGGCGCAGGCGCAGACTCATCACTTGCCTTGCTCTCCGCCATCGGCAGGCCCGAGGCGATAGCCCAGACCACGCACGGTTTCGACAATGCCTTTGCCAAGCTTGCTGCGTAGATGATGGATATGCACGTTCAGTGCGTTGCTTTCCAGTTCGTCGTTGAAGCCGTAGACGCTGTCCTTCAGTTGCTCGGTTGACAGCACCCGGCCGCGATTGTGCAGCAATGCCTGCAACAGAGACTGCTCGCGGCGCGACAGGTCCACCGGCTGCCCGGCGAGTCGGGTTTCGCGGCTGCTCGGGTCGTAGGTGAGCGCGCCGTGTTCGATCAGATTGACGCTGCGCCCGGCCACCCGGCGCAACAGGGTTTGCAGGCGAGCGAACAGTTCGCGCAGGTCGAAAGGCTTGAGCAGGTAGTCGTCAGCACCGGCCTGCAAGCCGTCGACTCGATCAGTCACCGAATCACGGGCGGTGAGGATCAGCACGGGGATCTCCAGGCCGCTCTGCCGCAGCTGTTGCAGCAACTTGAGGCCGTCTTCGTCGGGCAGGCCGAGATCGAGCACCATCACGTCGAATTCAGCAACCTTGAGCATCGCCCGCGCTTTCGACGCGGTGTTGACGTGCTCGACGGTCAGGCCCTGAGCCGTAAGCCCGGCAACGATGCCGCTGGCGATCAGCTCATCGTCTTCGCATACCAGTACGTGCATGGAGGCTCCATGAATAAAAACGCGAGTGAAGCAGGCGAGGATTAAGGCGCAATTATGGCGGTACATGTCGAGTTCGGGAAGCTGCACGAGAACATCGCGAATTGTCGTGTTCAGCAGCGGATGCCAAGCATACAGTCAAACTATTGCCAATTCGGGCTACCGATCCAGAAACACATCCAGACTTTATCGAAAACATGAGTTCATTTAGTTTCGCACTGCAACTTCAAAACCACATTCAAATGGAACTTGAAACATGAGCAACTTGAATCACTTCGTCGCGATAGATTGGCGCTCGGGTCCTGATCGAATTTATTTTTTCTTCAAGGACACCGACACTTATTCGCGCTTTGATCTGGGAAGCAATAGCGTATCGGCAAATTACCCAGCCTCCACCGCAGGCAGCTGGGATACTTTCGATCCCTATACAAAGGATCTGCGCTTCGGTTTGACCACCACTTCGTTCGGCTGGAATGCCGGAAGCGACGAGGATATTGCATGGTTGTTCTTCTATCAGGGAACAACCCCGATGGTGTGCAAGTATGATCAGGACAAGGATAAAGTTGCCGCCTTCTACAAAGTAGCCGACTCAGCGTGGAAGCCGATTCTTCCATATTTTGACAAGATCATCGCTGGCACCTGGTTTCAACTTACCGGCCACCCCTTTCTGTTCCGATTCATTCTCAATGACGGGCACTATCTATCGTTCAACTTCAAGGCCAAGACCGTGACACGCAACCGTTTCGGCGAATATCAACTGGGCGCGCTGAAACCCTATAAAGACCGAATTATTACCGCTGCACAGAATGACCGAACACTCGCAGACAGTTACTGGTACATCTTCCTTACCAACAATGAGTATTTGACCTACAACATTCAGTCCGACCGACTGGTGTCCGGCCCCCGAACCATCAATGACGATAACTGGCCCGGCCTGCTGCGCGGCTGATTGGTCAATCCCGGCGAGCCTAGTAGGATAGGGTTAATTATCGGTTAATCGCCGCCGCCCATCCTGCACCCCACTTGCACAGGGACAAGGCTCCTCCATGCGTCATTTTTTTCTTCTGTTTGCTCTACTGGTTTCCGGTCTGGCTCAGGCCGGAAACAATCCGTTCGAGTCCAAGCCGGACTTTTTACCCGTCGACAAAGCATTCGTACTCACCTCCGAGCGTCTGGACTCGGGCGAAACCCAGCTGTTCTGGCAGATCACCGACGGCTACTACCTGTATCAGAAACGCTTGAAATTCGATGGATTGGCCGCCGAGCAGCAGCCGGTGCTGCCTGAAGGCGAATCCCACAGCGATGAGTTCTTCGGCGAGCAGCCGGTCTATCGCCAAGGGCTGGAAGTGAAGATCCCGGCGGCGGCCAGCGGTCAGATCAAGGTCAGTTATCAGGGCTGTGCCGATGCCGGCCTGTGCTATCCACCGCAAACCCGGGTGATCGATCTGGGCGGCAAAGCCGCAGCAACAACGGGTGCCGAAGCGCCGGATCAGGCGTTGGCCAGCAGCCTGCAACAACGAGCGCTGGGCTGGAGCCTGCTGGTGTTCTTCGGACTTGGCCTGCTGTTGGCGTTTACCCCGTGTTCGCTGCCGATGCTGCCGATTCTGGCCGGCATGATTGTCGGCAGTGGCGCAACACCACGGCGCGGCTTTGCCTTGGCCAGCAGCTACGTGATCTGCATGGCACTGGTCTATGCGGCGATGGGCGTGATTGCTGCGCTGCTCGGTGCGAACCTGCAAGCCTGGTTGCAGAATCCTTGGTTGCTTGGAGCGTTTGCGACGATTTTCGTGGTTCTGGCGCTGCCGATGTTCGGCTTCTTCGAGCTACAACTGCCGGTGGCCCTGCGTGATCGCCTTGAACATGCTTCACGCAGCCGCAGTGGCGGCAGCCTGATCGGCGCCGGGGTGCTGGGCGCATTGTCCGGTCTGTTGGTCGGGCCGTGCATGACCGCGCCATTGGCCGGAGCGCTGCTGTACATCGCGCAGAGCGGGAACGCGTTGCACGGCGGTCTGATTCTGTTTGCACTGGGCATTGGCATCGGTGTGCCGCTGTTGCTGCTGGTCACAGTGGGCAACCGCTTCCTGCCGAAACCCGGCGCGTGGATGAATCTGCTCAAGGGCATATTCGGCTTCCTCTTTCTTGCCACTGCATTGTTGATGCTGCGCCCGGTACTGGACCCGTCGTTGTGGCTGGGCCTGTGTGGCGCGCTGCTGGTGATTGCGGCTTACAGCGCCTGGAAACAATCCGCAGGGTTTGGCCGCGTCGCGCAGATGTTTGGCGCCCTGTCCCTGTTGCTCGGTTTGTGGGGCAGCTTGTTGGTGATCGGTGCGGCGGGTGGCAGCGAGGATCCGTATCAGCCTTTGCAGGTCTACAGCGCCGGCCCTGTCGCCAGCGCGGCGCCGACGGGTCACGATGCCTTCAGCACAATCAAGGAACCGGCCGCCCTGCAACGTGAACTCGACGCGGCCAAGGCCCAGGGTCAGTGGGTGCTGCTCGATTACTACGCCGACTGGTGCGTGTCGTGCAAAGTCATGGAGAAGAAGGTGTTCGGTGAGGCCAAAGTCATGCAGGCCCTGAGCGATGTGCGCCTGCTGCGCCTGGATGTGACCGCCGACAACGCCGCCAGCCGCGAGCTGCTCAATCGCTATAAGGTACCTGGGCCGCCGACGTTCATCTGGATCGGCGCCGACGGTGAAGAACGCCGCAGCCAGCGCATCACCGGCGAGGTCGATGCCGACACCTTCCTGCAACGCTGGTCCGCCACCCGAGACGCCAACTGATGCTGACGTTCACCCTCGGCACCTTCGCCATCGCGCTCAACCACCTGCTGCTGATCAGTGCTCTGGCGCTGGCGACATTTGTCGGCTGGCGAGTGGCCAAGCGCGGCGGCGATAACCCCGAGTCAGCGCTGTTCAGCCTGTTTTTGCTGGGCATGCTCGCGGCGCGCATTGCGTTTGTCGCGCTTTACTGGCCGCACTATCGCAATGACCCGTGGCAGATCATCGATCTGCGCGACGGTGGTTTCCTCGCCTGGCCCGGAGTGATCGTGCTGCTGCTGACGGCGTTGTATCGCGGCTGGCGCCGGCCCGCTTTGCGTCGACCGTTGGGTTTCGGCGTGGTCAGTGGCGTGGCGTTCTGGCTGCTTGCCACCCTGTCGCTGAATCTCTATGAACAAGGCACACGCTTGCCGGATATCTCCCTGCGTAACGCCGCCGGGGAAAAGATCAAGCTCAGCGACTATCAGGGTGGCCCGCTGGTGATCAACCTTTGGGCAACCTGGTGCCCACCTTGCCGGCGGGAAATGCCGGTGCTGGAAAACGCCCAGCAACAACGCCCGGATCTGACGTTCTTGTTCGTCAATCAGGCCGAGAGCATGCAAAGCGTGGCAACGTTCCTGGAAACCCAGGGCCTGAGCCTCAACAACGTGCTTTTCGACCGCAATGGCCGTCTCGGTCAGGCCGTGGGTTCCATGGCGTTACCGACTACGCTGTTCTATAGCCCGAACGGTCGTTTGCTGACCAGTCATCTCGGTGAACTGTCGAACGCCAGCCTCGCCCGCGCCCTGGAAACCTTCGACACTTCGCCTTCAAGCCCGAATCAGGCCGTTGCCCCGGCCAACTCTGCAAGGAAACTGCCATGCCCCGCCTCCGCCACCTGCTGACGCTGACCCTGGGCACTGCCCTGCTGCACTTGCCGTCGGTGCAGGCTGCTGAAGAACTGCCCGCCGCAATCAAAAAGATCGAAGCCAAGGGCGCGAAAATCGTCGGCCAGTTCGACGCCCCCGATGGCCTGCGCGGGTACGCGGCGCAATACCAGAACCGCGGCATGGCGCTGTACCTGACCCCGGACGGCAAACACGTCGTGGTGGGTAACCTGTACGACGCCGACGGCAAGGACCTGAGCAGCGAACCGTTGCAGAAACTGGTCTACGCGCCGATGTCCAAGGAAGTCTGGGGCAAGTTCGAGGCGAGCAACTGGATTCAGGACGGCAACAAGGATGCACCGCGCACGGTGTACCTGTTCAGCGATCCGAACTGCCCGTACTGCAACATGTTCTGGGAACAGGCACGGCCATGGGTCAAGGCCGGCAAGGTGCAGTTGCGCCACATCATGGTCGGCATCATCCGCGAAGACAGCCCGGGCAAATCAGCCGCGCTGCTGGCGGCGAAAGACCCGGCCAAGGCCCTGGAAGATCACGAAAAGGCCGGCAAGGGCAGCGCGCTAAAGGCCATGAAAGACATTCCGGTCGCCGTGCAAAGCAAACTCGCGGCCAACATGCAGTTGATGGAAGACCTCGAACTGCAGGCCACCCCGGCGATTTTCTACATGGATGACAAAGGCGAACTGCAACAGCAGCAAGGCGCGCCATCGCCGGACAAGCTGGTGAAGATTCTCGGGCCTAAGTAGCCTTCACAAGCACTGACCGATGCGGGTCTGTCAGTACTCACACCGCTCGATAATGTCCTGCAAGTGCTCGGTGTTTCCCTGTTCCGTGAGAAAGCTTGTCACCTCAGCGCACCACGCTTGGTCTGAAGGAATACCGGCCCAAGCGTGCGTCCCCGCCCAATGCCAGGGACGGTCGTCAAACGTATTGATCAGCGCCTGATTGAATGTGTGAACGTTGAACTTGGGGTTTCTCGCGTTTTGCAACATCAACGAACTGAACACGCGTTGTTGCGTTGCTTCGCATGGTTTGATTTGCTGGGCTTTGGTCGAGCTCAGGACAATGAAATCAGGTTTGACACCTTCATCGAGCGCGGCCTGCAATCGGTAATGTCCATCGATGACCACGTAAGAACACAGTCCGCCCACATACCAGAGCAGGATCGGCGGCAAGCTGCCCTCCCTGGCTTTTTTGCGCCACCATTTGAGGCGACCTGCGAAAGGGTCCACCGTGTGCAGCCCGATCAAGTGCCCCAAACCCCAATCAAGCCAATGCACGGTGTGCGGTTGCACGTTGTCGAGAATGCCCTCGCCGCGCGCGTACCAGTTGGGCAGATGGCTGGACGCCTCGGCCGGGGTGGAAAAATACCAGCCATCCGGACCGGCAACGGGTTTGTATCGGCTGACTGCTGGCAATAAAGGGCGCGCCACCCAGTGGCCGGGATAGAGAAAGTCCGCCTGATTGTTCATCAACTGGTTGATGAAATAGCGACACCAGCGCGGGAAGCGCTCTTCGACGGGTAATTCAAAGTGCTCCTGGACGTCGGCCGAATCGATGGGTGGCACGGGTGACGATTCCAGTTGAACGGGCCTCGGATTGCGAACCAGCCAAGCACCGTAATATGAGGTGGCAATGGTCGCCCAGAAGAGTGGGCTTCCATTGAGCATCAACTTCATCCGCCCGTTGTTGCCACTTTGCAGATGAAGCAGCGGTTTGCTTGATTTCGGTCGGTTGACCTCAATACTCAACCCAACCCACTTGTCCTCGAGATCCTTGAGGTCACGCCACCAGAACTGTTGCACGTCATTCCCTTATCAAATGCTCTTGTAGATGAGTTTCACACTCGCGATTGTATGGTGCCCTGAGAGGCCCCTTCGCGAGCAGGCTCGCTCCCACAATGGAATGCGATTAACTGTGGGAGCGAGCCTGCTCGCGAATGAAGCTCACTCGGTCTCGCGGTTGCGCTCGGCCAGAAACGCCAGCAGTGCCTCAGTGACAAACTCGGGATTCTCCAGATTGGAGATATGCCCCGCCTCCGGTACCAGCACGCACGGGCAACCGATCAATTCAGCCATTTCCCGTGCTTCCGACGGTGGCCGTGGTTTGTCCTGATCGCCGCACAGCACCAGCGTCGTCGCCGGGTTCAGCTCGCCCAGGCGTGGCAACAGATCGTCGCGGCCAAACGTGATGCGGCCCATCGGCACGATGCTTTCACGCAGACGGTCGGGCGAGTAGTTCTTCAATTTCGCGCGGAAATCCTGATACAGCGCCGAGTGCGGGTCGATGCCCGGGCGGAAAAAGATCGGCACGACGATGTTGAGCAGTTGTTCGGAGATGGCGCCGCTGTCTTCGATCTGCTTGAACAGCGAGAAGTAATACTGCCGGGTCGGTTCCGGCTCGACGCCGACGTAGGTGTCCATCAGCACCAGACCGTTGAGACGTTGCGGCGCGGACAGCGCCAAACGCACGCCCCACATGCCGCCGACCGAAAGCCCGACGAGGGTGACGCGGTCGATGTCCAGATGATCAAGCAAGGCCTGCGCCTGTCGGGCAATGTCGTCGAGCGAGGTTGTGCCTTCGGGTAACTTGCCGGACTCGCCATGCCCCCAAAGATCCACGGCAATGACGCGATAGTGCGGGGTCAGCGCGGCGATCTGCGGCGCCCACATCGCTTGGTCCCAAAGGTAACTGCCGGCCAGCAACACGGCCGGGCCGGTGCCTTGATCAATGTAGTGCAGTGCTTGTCCGTCAACCGTGAAAAAGGGCATCGACCACCTCCGCGAGAAAAAACAGAACCGGCAGACTGAGCTGCCGGTTGTTGATCGTCAAGGATGGAAATGTACAGACGCCATTCGCGAGCAGGCTCGCTCCCACAGGGGATTTGTGTTCACCACAGATCCCGTGTGGGAGCGAGCCTGCTCGCGAAGAGTCCAGCCCAGGCGCCGAAGAACTACAGCCCTTCCAGCTCCGCCATCAGGTCGTTCAACCGATCGACCTTCTCCTCAGTCATATCACTGGCCGCCAGCCCATCGATGTATTCGGCCAGTTCCTCCACCGTGCTGCACTCGAACATCGCGCGCAGCGGCACGTTGCGTTGCAGGGCTTTTTGTACCCGCGATGCAATTTGCGTAGCCAGCAGCGAATGCCCGCCCAGTTCGAAGAAATTGTCGCGCACGCCGACCTTTTCCACTTTCAGCACCTCAGCCCAGATATCAGCCAGGGTCTGTTCCAGCTCGTTGCGCGGCGCTACATAATCCGCACTCTGCAACTGACCGATCTCCAGCGTTGGCAAGGCTTTGCGGTCGAGTTTGCCGTTGGCATTCAGGGGCATCTGCTCCAGCCATAGCCAGTGCAGCGGCACCATGTATTCCGGCAGTTCGGTGCGCAGGCGTTGCTTGATCCGTTCCAGACGCTCTCCCGGATTGAGCGCTGCATCGGCCGCGACCAGATAGCCGACCAGATGCTTGCCGTTGACGCCCTCCTGCACACCAACCGCCGCGTCACGCACTTCCGGTTGTTCGTGCAGGCGCGCTTCGATTTCACCGAGCTCGATACGGTAACCGCGAATCTTCACTTGATGATCGACGCGGCCGACGTATTCCAGCACGCCGTCGGTGCGGCGCCGTGCCAGGTCACCGGTGCGGTACAGGCGTTCGCCCGGCGCGCCGAACGGATTCGGCACAAACACCGGAGCGGTGCGCAGCGGATCGCTGACATAACCGCGACCGACCCCGGTGCCAGCCACACACAATTCACCCACCGCACCCAAAGGCACCAGTTCCAGCGCGCCATCGACCAGGAACAGCAAGTTATTGTCGGTCGGCGTGCCGATCGGCAAGTAACTGCCGCGCGTTGAAGCCATGTCGACACGGAAGAACGCCACGTCATCCGAGCATTCCGCCGGGCCGTAAGCATTGACCAGACCAATGTCCGGGTAACGCAGCAGCCATTGATGGGCCAGTTCCGGCGGCATCGCTTCGCCGGTGGGCAGCATCCAGCGCAAACCATCAAGGCTCGTGTGATCAGCGGCGAGCATGCCCTGAATCAGCGATGGCACACTTTCGAGCACGGTGATGCGCTGCGCCTGCACATGGCCCAGCAAACCTTGCGGATCGTGGGCAATCGAATTCGGCACGATGTCGACCCGCGCGCCGAACAACGGCGCGGCGAGGAATTGCCAGACGGAAATATCGAAGCTTTGCGAGGCGGTCTGCGCGATCACATCGGCCTCGCTCAAATCGAGGTACGGGCGTTTGCTCAACTGGTTGTTGAGCATGCCGCGCTGCTCGACCATCACGCCTTTAGGCAGCCCGGTCGAACCCGAGGTGTAGATCACATAGGCGAGATTGTCCGGGCCGCTGTGAATGCCGAGATTGTGCGTCGCTGCCACCGATGCCTGGACCTCTTCCCACACCAGCAGGCGCGGGCGATTCGAACAGCCAAACTCTTCGAGCAAGGTCTGCGCCTGCTCTAGGCAGGCTGCGCTGCACACCAGCAACGGCGTGCGGCTCAGCTCGATGATGCGGCTCAGGCGCTGGCTCGGCAGACCCGGGTCCAGCGGCAGGTAACCGGCACCGGCCTTGAAGCTGCCGATGATCATGCCGAGCAGGTCGAGATTACGCTCGGCCAGCAGCGCCACCGGTTGATCCATGCGCACGCCGGCAGCGACCAGGGCATGGCCGAGGCGGTTGGCGTTGTGGTTCAGCTCGGCGTAGCTAAGTTGCTCGTCAAGGCAACTGGCGGCAACGCGCTGCGGATGCGCTTCAACCTGCGCTTCGAACAACGCCACGTAGCTTTGCTCCAGCGGATAGTCGTGGCCGCTCTGGTTGCAACCGTGCAACAGGAAGTCGCGTTCTTCGTCGCCCAGTAGCGGCAAATCGGCCATGTCGCCATGGAAGCCGTCGACCAGCGCCAGCAGCAAGCGCTTGAACTCAGCGAGCATGCGCTCGACCGTCGCCTCGTCAAAGTAACGCTGGTCATACGACAAATGCAGGCCAAGGTCATCGCCCGGGTAACACACCGCCGTCAGCGGGAAGTTGGTATGGGTGCGACCGGAATCCGAGGTCGCATTCAGGCTCTGTGCACGATCAAGCACCGAGACTTCCACCGGGGCGTTTTCGAAGACGAAGAGGCTGTCGAACAGCGGCTGGCCTTTGGGCAATTCGCTCTGTTCCTGGATATTCACCAGCGGCAGATATTCGTACTCGCGCAGTTGCATGTTGCTGTCGAGCAAAGCGCTGAGCCATTGACGCACACTGCTGCGCTGATCGTCGGCAGGCATCTTCACCCGCAGCGCAATGCTGTTGATGAACAGGCCGACGGTGCGCTGCATTTCCGGCATGTCAACCGGCCGACCGGCGACGGTGACGCCGAAGAGCACGTCGCGATCGCCGCTCAGGCGTCGCAGGACTAATGCCCACGCAGCCTGGGCGAAGGTGTTGACGGTCAGTTGATGAGCCTGCGCCAGTTCCCGCAACCGTGCTCCTTCTTCAACATTGAGGCGGGTGTAACGGTCGCCGACGATCATGCCGCCGCTTTCACCGGCGTGTTCGCGCAGGAACGGCCGGTCGCTCGGGATCGGCGTGGTGCGCTCGAAGCCTTGCAGATTCTGCCGCCACCACTGCCGCGCCTCGGCCAGGCTCTGGCGTTGCAGCCAACCGATGTAATCGCGATAACGCGGCGGCACGCTCAACTGCGCTTCACGACCTTCACCGAGGGCGCTGTAGATCTCGAAGAAGTCGTTCATCAGCAGAGAACGGCACCAGGCGTCGATGAGGATGTGGTGGTTGCTCATCATGAACCAGTAGCGCGCCGCGCCGACCTTGATCAGGCGCAGGTGAAACGGCGCCTGATTGAGCAGATCGAACCCGGCTTCGCGCTCGCTTTTCAGCAGCGCTTGCAGCTGTGGTTCCTGCTCGGTTTCGGCGACGGCGCTCCAGTCCAGATACTCGATCGGCGTACGCCCCGGCGTGTGAATCACTTGCAGCATGTCTTCGCCAACGTTCCAGCAGAACGAAGCGCGCAACGCTTCATGTCGGGCGACCACCGCTTGCCAGGCCTGGGCGAAACGCTCGGGGTCGAGCTCGCTGTTGATGCGATAACGATCCTGCATGTAGTACAGACCGGTGCCAGGTTCGAGCAAGGTATGCAGGAGCATGCCTTCCTGCATCGGCGTCAGCGGGTAGACATCTTCGATGTGCGCGGCCGGCACCGGCAGCGCATCGAGTTGCGCCTGAGTCAGTTTCGCCAGCGGGAAGTCCGACGGCGTCAGGCCGCCGGCTTCGTCTTGCAGACAATGGGCTATCAGGCTTTGCAACTCACCGAGGTAGGCGTCGGCCAGATCGTTAATGGTTAGCGCCCCGTAACGCTCGGCACTGAAAGTCCAGCGCAGCAGCAGTTCTCCACCGTAAACCTGACTGTCGACACTCAGCTCGTTGGGCAACGGCGCCTGCGGATCGTGGGCAGCACCGATTGGCTCATCGAGAGGACGGAACAGCGCATCGCTGCCGAAGCTCTGGTCGAACTGGCCGAGGTAGTTGAAGGTGACCTGCGCCTGCGGCAGCGCGGCCATGTTCTGGCGGCAGCCGTCATCAGCCAGATAACGCAACACGCCATAACCGAGACCTTTATGCGGAACGGCGCGCAATTGTTCTTTGATCGCCTTGATCGAAGCGCCCTGCCCGGCGGCCTCTTCGACATTGTGCGGAGTCAGGCGCAGCGGATAAGCGCTGGTGAACCAACCGACGGTGCGGGTCAGGTCGATCTCGTCGAACAGGGTTTCGCGACCGTGGCCTTCCAGTTGAATCAGTGCCGAGGGCTGGCCGCTCCAGCGGCACAGCACCCGAGCCAGCGCGGTCAACAGCAGGTCGTTGACCTGAGTGCGATAAGCGCTCGGTGCCTGTTGCAGCAACTGCCGGGTGCGCTCGGTATCGAGGCGTACGCTGACGGTTTGCGCATGACGATTCTGCCTGCCGCCCTGCGGATTTTCGCAAGGCAGATCAGCGCTCGGCCCGGCCAGTTGTGCTTGCCACCAACCGAGTTCTTCGCGCAGGGATTCGCTGCCGGCGTAGGCCTGCAAACGCGCGGCCCAGTCCTTGAAGGCGCTGGTTTTCGCCGGCAGTTTCAGCGGCTGCGCAGCGTCGAGCTGGCGATAGGCGGTTTGCAGATCATCCAGCAGCACGCGCCACGACACACCGTCGACCACCAAGTGGTGGATGGCGATAAACAGACGTTGCTGATCATTCGCTACATCGACCAGCACTGCGCGCAGTAATGGGCCGTTGTGCAGATGCAGACTGCGTTGCGCGTCGGCGAACAGGGCTTCGCACCGATCCAGCGAATCGACGCTGACTTGCCAGAGCACATCCTCATTCATCAGCGCTCGATGCGTCGCTTGCCATGCATCATCGGCTTCAGTGAAACGCAGACGCAGGGCATCGTGCTGCTCGATCACTGCCAGCAAAGCTTGCTGCAATCGTTGCGGCTCGAGGCGCACAGTCGGTTCCAGCAGCAGCGCCTGATTCCAGTGCTGACGCTGGGGAATGTCCGTATCGAAGAACCAGTGCTGAATCGGCGTCAGACGCGACTCGCCGACCACCAAACCTTGCTCGGCAGTCACTTGCTGGGTGCGACTGGCAACGGCGGCGAGCGTCTGTACGGTCTGATGCTGGAACAGGTCGCGCGGGCTGAAATGAATGCCCTGCTGACGCGCGCGGCTGACCACTTGAATCGACAGAATCGAGTCACCGCCGAGTTCGAAGAAGTTATCGTTGAGGCCGACCTGCTTGACGTTAAGCACATCGCACCAGATCTGCGCCAGGGTCTGCTCCAGCTCATTGCTTGGCGCCACATAGTCCTGACGATTCAACTCGGGATCGGGCGCCGGCAAGGCGCGGCGGTCGAGTTTGCCGTTGGCGGTCAGCGGCATGCTTGCCAGCAGCATCAGCTGGGTCGGCACCATGTAGTCCGGCAGTTGCGCCTTGAGGTGCGACTTGAGCGCTTCGCGCAGTTCAGCCTGTTGCGCTTCGCCGTGTCCGGCGACATCGGTAACGAGGTAACCCACCAACTGCTTGCCACTCGGCGCATCCAGCGCCAGCACCACCGCTTCGCGGATCGAAGGGTGATCGAGCAGGCGCGTTTCGATTTCGCCCAGCTCGATGCGGAAGCCACGGATTTTCACTTGATGGTCAATCCGGCCCAGATACTCGACCAGACCATCGGCACGCTGGCGCACCAGGTCGCCTGTGCGGTACATGCGCCCGCCTTCAGCGGCAAACGGGTCAGCGACAAAACGCTCGGCGCTGATGCCCGGACGGTCGTGATAGGCCTGAGCCAGACCGGCGCCGCCGACAAACAATTCACCGGTCGCGCCTTGCGGCACCAAGGCCAGATCGACGTCGAGAATGTACGCGACCCGCGCGCCGATCACGCTGCCGATCGGCACACTGCCAGCGCCCTCTTCCAGTACCTGCGGCGCCAGACTGGCCAGCGGCATGACCACGGTTTCAGTCGGGCCGTAGGCGTTGAAGAACTGCGCTGGCTGGAACGCCGCGCGGATGCGCTGCAGATGCTCGCCGGTCAGCGCTTCACCGCCGGTGATGATCATGCGCACCGGCAGGACTTCATTCTGCGTGGCAAGGAACTGCGCCAACTGGCTGCCGTAGCTCGGCGTGAAGCCGAGGACGTTGATCCGATGCGCACGAATCAAGCCGCAGATTTCTTCCGCGTCCCACTGCCCTTGCGCCCGCAGCACCACCTGCGCACCGCTGAGCAGCGGCACCAGCAAACGTTCGGTGGCGGCGTCGAAGTTGATCGAATAGAAATGCAGTTCACAGTCGTCCGGGCGCATGCCGAACCGTTCGATCACGGCCTGACAGTGCATGGCAATTTCGCCGTGGGAGACCACCACGCCTTTCGGTTTGCCGGTCGAGCCCGAGGTGTAAATCAAGTAGGCCTGATGCTGCGGCAGGCTGATAAACGGCAGCTCGCTGGCCGGGTAGTCGGCCAATCCCGGGCTGTCATCTTCCAGACACCAGCGCGCCACGTCTGACGGCAAGTCACCCAGGGCCTGAAACATCGCCCGATCGCTGAGCAGCAAACCGATGCGGCTGTCTTCGATCATGTAATGCAGACGGTCGAGCGGGTACTCCGGATCCAGCGGCACATAGGCGCCGCCAGCCTTGAGAATCGCCAGCAGGCCGATGACCATTTCCAGCGAACGCTCCAGCGCCAGACCGACCCGCACTTGCGGGCCGACGCCGCGCTCACGCAGCGCCCAGGCCAGACGATTGGCCCGGGCATCGAGTTCGGCGTAGCTCAGGGTCTGCCCAGCGAAAGTCAGTGCTGGTGCGTCTTTGCGCGCCAGTGCCTGTTCGGCAAACAGATGATGGATGCACTGGTCGAGACGATGTTCGCCCGGCTCGACGCCAAGGCTGTCGAGCAGGTGCTGTTGCTCGGTGTTGTCGAGCAACGGCAGTTCGCTGAGGCGTTGCTGCGGATCAGCGATCAACGCTTCAAGCAGGTTGCGCCAATGCCTGGCCATGCGTTCGATGGTCGGTTCGTCGAACAGATCGGTGCTGTAAGTCAGGCAGCAGCCGAGGCGATGGTCGAGGTCGGTGACTTCCAGATTGAGATCGAATTTGGTCGCCCGCGCATCGTTGGCCAGATACTCGACAGTCATCCCAGCGAGGGTGCGGCTCTGCTGGAATTCCCAGCGCTGCACGTTGCACATCACCTGGAACAGCGGGTTGTAAGCCGCGCTGCGTGGCGGCTGCAAGGCTTCGACCAAATGATCGAACGGCAGATCCTGATGGGCCTGGCCTTCGATCACGGTGTGGCGCACCTGCTCGAACAGTTCGCCGACCGACATCTGCCCGTCGAGCTGGCAACGCAGCACCTGGGTGTTGAGAAACGCCCCGATCAGCCCTTCACTCTCCGGGCGGATGCGGTTGGCCACCGGTGCGCCGATGCGCAGATCGGTCTGGCCGCTGTAGCGGTAGAGCAATGTGGCGAGCGCGGCGGTCATGGTCATGAACAGGGTCAGACCGTTTTGCGCATTGAACGCCCGCACCCGCGCAGCGAGATCGTCGCTCAGATCGAAACGGAACAGCTCGCCCTGATGGCTCTGCACCGGTGGACGCGGACGGTCGCCGGGCAGTTCCAGCAGCGGGTGTTCGCGACCGAGTTGCGCGGTCCAGTAATCGAGCTGGCGCTGGCGCTCGCCGGACTCCAGCCACTGACGCTGCCAGATGCTGTAGTCGAGGTATTGCACCGGCAGCGGCTCGAGCGGTGATTCGCGCTCATCGACGAACGCTTCATACAGCGCGCTGAGTTCACGGGCAAAGATGTCCATCGCCCAGCCTTCGGTGACGATGTGGTGCAAGGTCAGGACGAAGTAATGCTCGTGCTCGGCAGTCTTGACCAGGCAGGCACGCAGCAACGGACCGGTTTCCAGATCGAACGGCTGGTGCGCTTCTGCATCGGCCAGTTGTTGCACTTGTTGCTCCCGGACTTCTGCCGGCAGGCTGGAGAAATCCTTCCAGCCCATGCGCACGCCGGTCTCGGCATGCACCTGTTGGCGGGCGACGCCGTCAACGCTGGGGAACGTAGTGCGCAGGGTTTCGTGGCGCAGGATCAGTGCCTGCAACGCCGCCTCGAAATGCTCGACATGCAGCGCGCCGCGCAAGCGCGCCATGCCGCCGACGTTGTAGGCCGGGCTGTCCGGTTCCATCTGCCAGAGGAACCACATGCGCTGCTGCGAATAGGACAGAGGCACCGCTTGGCTGCGGTCGACTGTGCCGATCGGCAGCTGTTGGTTGGTGCGGCCGCTGGCCTGGATCAGGCGGATCTGTTCGGCGTAATCGCCCAGTTTGCTGTGCTCGAACAGTGTGCGCAGCGGCAGTTCGACGTCACAGGCCTGACGTGTGCGCGAAATGATTTGCGTGGCCAGCAGCGAGTGACCGCCGAGAGCAAAGAAATCGTCGCGCAGGCCGATCTGCTTCAGACCCAGCACTTCGCGCCAGATCGCGGCGATTTGTTGCTCCAGTTCGCTGACCGGTTCGATGTGTTCACGCACTTGCCATTGCGGCTCGGGCAAGGCGCGGCGGTCGAGTTTGCCGCTGGGGCTCAGCGGCATCGCGTCGAGGCGCATAAGTTGCGCCGGGACCATGTATTCCGGCAGCTCAGCGACCAAAGCGTTGTTCAGTCGAGCGATTTGTTGCTCGGCATTTTCATGCGCATCGCTCGCCGTGAAGTAGCCGATCAGTTGCCCACCGGCAGCGGTTTCGCGCACCAGCACCACGGCTTGGGCGACGCCATTTTGCGCCAGCAGTCGCGCCTGGATTTCTTCCGGTTCGACGCGAAAGCCGCGCAGTTTGACCTGCTGATCGAGACGGCCGAGGTATTCGATCACGCCATCAGCGGTCCAGCGCGCACGGTCGCCGGTGCGGTACAAACGGGCACCCTGCTCGCCCAGTGGATCGACGACAAAACGCTCGGCGGTCAACGCCGGACGCCCCAGATAACCACGCGCCAGACCGATGCCGCTGATGCACAACTCGCCCGCCACACCCGCCGGCACTGGATTGAGATCGGCATCGAGAATGCGGCAGACCACATTGCCCAGCGGCCGGCCAATCGGCGAGCGCGCACCATCGGCGGCACTGCAATGCCAATGGGTGACATTGATCGCGGTTTCAGTCGGGCCATAACGGTTGTGCAATTGCACCGCCGGCAGTTGCGTCAGCACACGGTTGCGCAACTCGGCGGGCAAGGCTTCACCGCCGGAAAACAGCCGGCGCAGGCTGGTGCATTCGGCACTCAGCGGCTCGTCGATGAACAGCGCCAGCAGCGGCGGGACGAAGTGCAGCGTGGTCACGCCGTATTGCTGAACCAGTTGCGCGATGCGATGCGGGTCGCGGTGCTCGCCTGGGGCGGCAAGCAACAGACGCGCGCCGCTGATCAGCGGCCAGAAGCATTCCCACACCGAGACGTCGAAACTGATCGGCGCTTTTTGCATCAGCACGTCGGTTTCGTCGAGGCGGTAAGTGTCCTGCATCCATTGCAGGCGCTCGGCCAGCGCGGCGTGGGTGTTGCCGACGCCTTTCGGTTGCCCGGTGGAACCCGAGGTGTAAATCACGTAGGCGAGGTTGTCGCCGTGCAGTCGCAGTCCCGGTGCCTGGCTCGGCCATTTATCCAGGTGCAGCGCATCCATGGCGATCACGCTGACGCCATCGCTGGCCGGCAGACGCTCGAGCAATTGCGTCTGGGTCAGGAGCAGTTCGACGCCGCTGTCGCGGAGCATGTACGCGAGACGCTCGGCCGGATAATCGGGATCAAGCGGCACATAGGCGCCGCCGGCCTTGATGATCGCCAGCAGACCGATCAGCAGTTGCGGCGAACGCTCGGCGGCAATGGCCACGCACACGTCCGGGCCAACGCCCTTGTCGCGCAGGTAATGGGCGAGGCGGTTGGATTGCGCGTGCAGCTCGGCAAAATCCAGACTACCGCCGTCCCACACCAGCGCGGTGCGTTGCGGGGTGTTGCGCAATTGTTGCTCGAGCAGTTCCGGCAGCCATTGTTGCGCCGGGGTGCACGGAGCGACGCTCCAGTCCTTCTGCTGATTCTGCTCGCTGGCGGTCAGCAAGCGCAGATCGCCGATGGCCTGCTTTGGCTGTTCGCAGACCTCGCTGAGCAGATTATGGAAATGCTCGGCCAGACGCTCGATGGTCGTGGCATCGAACAGTTCGCTGGCGTAGTCGAACGCCAAGCTCAGACGCCCGTTGCGATCCTCTTCGCTGTGCAATTGCAGATCGAACTTGGCCTCGCGGCTGTGCCACGGCAGTTCTTCGGCGAGCAGACCGGGCAGGCGCTTGAGTGCACTGAGGTCGCGCTGCTGATGGTTGAACATGACCTGGAACAGTCCCTGTTCGCGGGCCTGCGGGAAAGCTTCGAGCAATTGTTCGAAGGGCAGATCCTGATGGGCCTGGGCGCCGAGTGCGGCTTGGCGGGTCTGGTTCAGCAACTCGGCAAATGTCAGGCGCGAATCGATTTGCGCACGCAACACTTGGGTATTGATGAAGAAGCCGATCAGGCTTTGGGTTTCCAGGCGCGGACGGTTGGCGTTGGGCACGCCGATGCGAATGTCGCGCTGACCACTGTAGCGGTGCAGCAAACTTTGCAACGCAGCGAGCAGAAGCATGAACGGCGTGGCTTCGTGAGCCTGCGCGGTCTGGCGGATCGCCTCGCTGAGTTTGCTACTCAAGCGCACGTTGTAGCGTGCGGCGCTGTGGTTGTGTCTGGCCGAGCGCGGGTGATCGGTGGCCAGTTCCAATGGCGGATGTTCTTCGCCCAACTGCGCTTTCCAGTACGCCAGTTGCCGCTCGCCCTCGCCTTGCGCCAACCATTGCCGCTGCCAGTTGCCGTAATCGGCGTAATGCGTGGGCAGCGCTGCCAGTGTCGCCGGCGCACCTTGGGTAGCCGCCGCGTAGAGACGCGAGAATTCATCGAGGAGGATATTCAGCGACCAGCCGTCAGCGATGATGTGGTGCAGGGTCACCAGCAGTTGATGTTCTTCGTCATCGAAACGCACCAGTGTCACCGACAGCAGCGGGCCTTTTTCCAGATCGAACCGAGTGCGCGCCTCGTCTTCGCGAATCTGCTCGGCACGGGCTTCACGCTCGGCCATTGGCAGGTCGCTGATGTCGATCAGTTGCAGGTTGAATTCGGCATCAGCGAGCACTTGCTGCAATGCCACGCCGTCACGTTCGAAGAAACGTGTGCGCAGTGATTCATGGCGTTCGATCAGTTGCTGGAAGCTGTCGCGCACGGCGTTTACGTCCAGCTCGCCCCGCAGGCGCAGGCCGCCGGGAATGTTGTAGGCGCTACTGTGCGGGTCGAGTTGCCAAGTGATCCACAGACGGTTTTGTGCCAGCGACTGCGGCATCGGCTCGCTGCGCGACAAGGTGCTGATCGGACCTTGAGCGCTGCCGCCGTCCTGTTTTAGCTGCGCCACAGCGGCGGCGAAAGCGGAGAGGGTTGGCGCTTCGAACAGCAGGCGCAGGCTCAGCTCGACACCGAGTGCTTCGCGAACCCGCGCCACCACTTGCGTGGCAGCGATCGAGTTGCCGCCGAGCAGAAAGAAATGGTCATCGCCACTGACCTGCTTGACGTTGAGTTGCTCGGCCCAGATTTGCCCGATCAACGCTTCAAGGTCCGAAGTGCTGCTGGTCGCGGTTTCCGTTGCGGCTGTGATCGAAGGGAACAGCGCGTAACTGTCGAGGCTGCCATCAGCCAGACGATTGCGGCACGCCGAGCGCTGCAGTTTGCCGCTGGAGGTTTTCGGCAACGCGCCCGGATTGAGCAGCACCACCACGCTTGGCGCCTCCTGATACGCCTCGGCCACCGCTTGGCGAATGGCTTTGATCAGCGCATCTGGCGCAAGGATTTTCTGCACGCTGCGGCTGATTTCTGCAGCGATGCCGATGCCCTCTTCGCCGTCGTGAGTGACCGCGAACGCCGCCACGCGGCCCTTGCGCACCACTTCGACTTCGCGCTCGACAGTCTGCTCGATGTCCTGCGGATAAAGGTTGTGTCCGCGGACGATGAGCATGTCTTTCAGGCGCCCGGTGACGAACAACTCGCCCGCACGGATAAAACCCAGGTCGCCGGTGCGCAACCAGGTGCGGCCGGCGTGCTGGACAAAAGTCTTGGCGCTGGCTTCGGGGTTGCGCCAATAACCGTGGGCGATGCTCGGGCCGGCGGCCCAGACTTCGCCGACGGCGTTGTCGGCGAGTTCTTCGAGGGTATTCGGTTCGACGATCAGCACCGCGTGCTCAGGCTGGCTGATGCCGCAACTCATGACCGCGCTGCCGTCGCCCGGCTCGGCGCGGTTTTGCGCCAGCGCCTGATCGTCCACGCGCAAAGCCGGGATGCCGGTGCCACGCGGCGTGCCGGCGACAAACAGGGTCGCCTCGGCCAGACCGTACGAAGCCATGAAGCTGTTGTCGCTGAAACCGCAAGCAGCGAATTTTTCCGCGAAGCGCTCGAGGGTATCGAGACGGATCGGCTCGGAACCGGAATAGGCCACGCGCCAGCGGCTCAGATCAAGGCGCTCAAGGGCCGATTCGCTGACCCGCTCACTGCACAAACGGTAGGCGAAATCCGGGCCGCCGCTGATGGTGCCGCCGTATTCGGCGATCGCTTCCAGCCAGCGCAACGGCCGGCCGAGGAAGTAGGCCGGCGACATCAGAATGCACGGCACGCCGCTGAAAATCGGTTGCAGCAGGCCGCCGATCAGCCCCATGTCGTGGTACAGCGGCAACCAGCTGACGATGACGTCGCCCGGATTGACGTCGATGCCGAAACCGTGACGGATCAACAGTTCATTGGCGACCAGATTGCCATGGCTGACCTGTACGCCCTTGGGCAGCGCGGTGGAGCCGGAAGTGTATTGCAGAAAGGCGATGTGTTCGGGCGGCAGGCTCGGTTCAACCCACTGTTCGGCCAGTGCGCTGTCGAGGGTGTCGACACACAACAGCGGCGGCGCGCCGTCGATTTGTTGCAAGGCATCGCGCAGGTCGGCGCTGGTCAGCAACAGCGTGGGCTCGGCGTCGGCGATGATCGACAGCAAACGCTCCTGATGATGACGACGCGCGGATTCCGGCGGATAGGCCGGCACCGCAATCACACCGGCATACAGGCAACCGAAAAACGCCGCGACGTAATCCGCGCCACTGGGAAACAGCAGCACCGCACGCTCACCGAATCCAGCCTGAGCCTGCAACGCAGCGGCGATGGTGCGCGCGCGTTGATCGAGTTCGCGATAGCTGAGCACCACAGCCTGCTCCGGGTTTTCGGCGAGAAAACGCAAGGCCAGTCGGTCCGGCGTCAGGGCCGCGCGACGCTTGAGGGCATGGACCAGGGTGCTGGGAAGTTCGAACGCGTCGGTCATGAGGTTTCCTGCCTGAATTCGGCTTGCAAGTGGAATCGGGTGGCTGCGTCACACCTGTCGAGAGGCGTGCGGGGCGCGGTCTGTGCCGACCGCGCAAGGCATCGGAATGCGCTGAGGCCGGGGATCTGCACCCGGGCCATTCACCAATGAGAACGGATGGAGTGGGGAAATAATTAGTCGGCAGGCGCGACGTCCAGCGGGGCTGGGGTGCGGCGGCGTGTCGCAGTTGGCAAAACACATCGCCTTACAGCAATACCTCTCTTTCTCATTTGACAATCATTATCATTCAACATAATTTGTCGCTCGATGTGTAGGACGGCGCCGTCCCCCGAGGCCCTCCCACTAACCTATTGGCAGCAAGGTGATTTCCATGACGGAACAAGTATCCACAAGCAGGTGCGATTCACCGCTACTTCAGGCATTCGTCGACAATCGACTGATTCTGGTCAAGATTGCAGCCCGCATTACCGGTTGCAGGTCTCGTGCCGAAGACGTGGTTCAGGATGCGTTTTTCCGACTGCAATCGGCGCCGCCGATCACGTCGTCGATCAAGGCTCAGCTGAGCTACCTGTTCCAGATCGTGCGCAACCTCGCCATCGATCACTACCGCAAGCAGGCGCTCGAACAGAAATACTCAGGCCCGGAAGAGGAAGGCTTGAACGTGGTGATTCAGGGCGCTTCGCCGGAAACTTCGCACATCAATTTCTCGACCCTGGAACATATCGCCGATGCGCTGACCGAGCTGCCCAGCCGCACCCGCTATGCCTTCGAGATGTACCGCTTGCACGGCGTGCCGCAGAAAGACATCGCCAAGGAACTGGGCGTATCGCCCACCCTGGTCAACTTCATGATTCGTGATGCGCTGGTGCACTGTCGCAAGGTCTCGGGCAGTCGGCGGGATGCGGTGATTGCGGGTCGTCGTTAGGATCCGGATGCTGCGTCAAGCCATTCGCGAGCAGGCTCGCTCCCACAGGGTTTGATTAACGACACAAATCCAGTGTGGGAGCGAGCCTGCTCGCGAAAGCGGCCTCAGACTCAACGCAATACCGATGCCGAACGCATCAGGTCAGCTTGCACCGATCAAAAAACCGCTCCCGCCCCAGAATCATCAATGCCGCGCGCTTGTGCGGAAAATCGAATTCCTTCTCGCAGTGAAAGCACTGGTTGTGCATATGTCCGATCATCTTCGCGTTGTCGGCACGTGGCTCGGCGACCACGCGCTGGGTCCGTGGATCATCGAGAAACAGGTAATGCACCAGTGCCGATAACCAGCTCGCCACTTTGTGTGGGCCGCGATGACTCTCCTCGCCGACCAGCATGTGAATGCCACGGTCGTAATCGCCGGCATCGTAGAACGGCGCGATGCGATCTTCCTTGGCCCAGTAGGCTTCGAAATAGGCAAATGGCTGATCGTCAAAACAGCCGATCAGCGTCAGCGTGTGCGGATCGGCATCGAGCTTGTTGAGATAGTCGCGATGCTGCTCAAGGCTGCCCTCCTCCTGCCAGAAACTCGCCACGCGCGGGCTATTCTGCCAGCGATTGAAGCGCGACAGATCTTCTTCGATTTCCAGCGTACGCAAGGAAATCCACGCGCCGAGCCGTGCATCGAAACGCCGATAGACTTCACCGCGCGGCTTCACCGCTCGCAGCGGATGGCGCTTGCCGTGGCTGATGACCATTTGCTGCGGATAGCTGCCCGTCAGTGAAGTGCCCAGCCACGGTTGCGGCAATTGCCAGAACAACGCGCGCTCGCAGCGATACTCGCCGGCGACTTCGGTATTGATCAGCAGACCACTGCGCAAGGCTTCGGTCGGCGGCTGATCGAGTTGCCAGCTCAATTGCTGACACGCCGGGTCACGGGCGAACAACCAATAACAGGCGGCCCACAAGGCTTGCCCGGGCGGCAGGGCAAAACGTTCATCAAGCTGAATCGGGCCATTGGCCTCGCGGTCCAGGCGCAGCCGAATCAGCGGTTGCCCGTCCAGGCTCAGGCTCAGTCGGCTCTCGGTAGCATCAGCGATCAATCGACTGCCCGAGGGCAACGCCAGGGCAGTCAGGTCATTCAGATTGGACATGGGTCGGGCTCACGTAATCGTCGACAGTTCAACGAAGTGACGTGAGCCGGGAGGGGAAATTTAAGCGCGAGATGCAAACAGCACTTCAGTGATGCGGCACGGGCACCACGGCAATCCTGTAAGGCTCGAAAATCTTCAGCAATTCGCCATTGTCACGCAGACGCTGCAACAGATTGCCGAAGGCGTCGCCGGTGATCGGAGCGCTTGGCCGCAGAATCGCGTAATGGTGATAGATCTGATCGGTACGCTGCGACGCCAACAGCTCATCGCGGACCTTCTCGTTGCGCAGCAGGTAATCGAACAGATAGGAGCGGGTCACCAGGGCAATGTCGGCGCGTCCGCGCAGGACCATCAACAGGTTGCTGTCGTGGGAATAGGTCAGCGTGGCGTTGTAGTTGTGCGCGAGGTATTTCGGGTCGGCGTTGAAGTTGGCGAATTCGTAGTGATAACCGCTGAACAGCGCCAGACGCTTGCCCGACAGGCTCGAGAAGTAATTCTGCTGGCGACCGTCTTCGCGTTGTGCGACGAAGATTTCGGCGTCTTCCAGGCCCATGTCGACGTCGTCGTGGGGAATGTCCTTCCAGCCCCACTCGGGGTTCTCGAAGATCGCCATATCGATGCGGCCCTGCTTGAAATCACCGAAACGGCGCGGGATCGAGGTTGGCACCAGGACGAACTGATAGTCGCTTTGCGAGCGGTTCAGCGCCTCGATCAATTGCGGCAACAGGCCGGTATCGGCGCCGTTTTCCGGGCGAATCGTATAAGGCGGGAAATGCGCGGCGCCGACCCGGACCAATTGCGCTGACTGAGCGGGCAATACCCATAACGCAGCCAGCGCAGCGAGCATCAGCCCGGCGGCTGTCCGAATTGGCGAAGACTTCAAAACACCCCACTCCCCGAAAAAAATAGCGATCAATGCATTCAAGCTAGGCGGTTTCGCCGACTTAGCCAGTTTGTCGGCCGGTCCGACAACTGTTCAACGCGCTTCGAGGACCAGAATCAGCGCTTCATCGGCGAGCTGATCGAGGCTCAAACTGCCGCCGGCACGGAACCAGGTGGTGGTCCAGGACAGTGCGCCGGTAAGGAAACGTCGGGTAATAAAAACGTCGCCGCGAATATAGCCGGCGTCCTTGGCCTCGCCCAGAACCTGCAGCCAGATGTCTTCATAAACGTCACGTAAAGCAAGGACTTTAGCCTGGCCGTCTTCGGACAATGAGCGCCATTCGTACACCAGCACCGCCATCGCCTCGCCACTGCCGCCCATGATCGACTGCAATTCGCAGCGAATCAGCGCCAGCACTTTCTCGCGCACGTCGCCGGCTTCGGCCAAGGCTGCGCGCATCAGCGCGGTGTTGTAGCGGATGGTTTCCTCCATCACCGCGCGGAGAATTTCATCCTTGCTTTTGAAGTGATGAAAAATGCTTCCCGACTGAATGCCCACAGCGCTGGCCAGATCGCGCACCGTGGTGCGCTCGTAGCCTTTGTTGCGAAACAGGTGAGCCGCCACTTGCAGCAATTTGCCGCGGGCGCTGTCCGGGTCGGTCAACTGGCCTTGGTCGACCAGTTCGCGCATGACCCGCAGGGCTTTTTGCTCGTCCACCCGTTCTCTCCTACAGTCGATCAGTGTGTTGCCCCCTGTAACCGCAGGGTTGCGCGCAATTTAAGCCGCGCGCGGGCACCAAGCAAGCGCTTGGGCAGAAGAATGTTTCGCCTGTTTACAAACCAAGCGCTTGCTTGGTAGCCTCCAGACACTTCTGTCGCAGGTCCCTGAGTCGGAGATAAAAATGCCAACCACCGTGCGAATCGGCTGCGCCAGTGCTTTCTGGGGCGACACCTGCACCGCCGCCGCCCAACTGGTGACGGGGGGAAACCTCGATTATCTGGTCTTCGATTATCTGGCCGAAATCACCATGTCGCTCATGGCTGGTGCGCGTCTTAAAGACCCACAGGCCGGGTTCGCCAGCGATTTCATCGAAGTGCTGGCGCCGCTGCTGACGCAACTGGCCGAACAGAACATCCGCGTGATCAGCAATGCCGGCGGGGTCAATCCGCAGGCTTGCGCGGCGGCCCTGCAAGCGGCCTGTGACCAGGCTGGAGTCCAGCTGAAGATTGCCGTGTTGCTCGGCGACGACTTGCAAGGACAGCTCAAAAACCCCGCCGATATCCGCGAAATGTTCAGCGGCGCGCCACTTCCGCGCAGGTGCGTGTCGACCAACGCCTACCTCGGCGCGCCGGGAATTGTCGAAGCGTTGCGCCTGGGCGCCGACATTGTCATCACCGGCCGGGTGGTCGACAGCGCCGTAGTCAGCGCGGCGCTGGTCCACGAATTTGGCTGGTCGTGGCATGACTACGACAAACTCGCCCAGGCCGCGCTGGCCGGGCACATCATCGAATGCGGCGCGCAGTGCACCGGCGGTAATTTCACCGACTGGCGCGAGGTGCCGGATTACGAGCACATCGGTTTTCCGATCGTCGAAGTCAGGGCCGATGGCCAGTTCCTCGTCAGCAAACCCGAAGGCTCCGGCGGACTGGTCACGCCGTTGACCGTCGGCGAGCAGATGCTCTACGAAATCGGCGATCCGCAGGCCTATCTGTTACCCGACGTGGTCTGCGATTTCACTCAGGTCAAACTCCAGCAACAAGGCAAAAACGTCGTGCAGGTGCATGGTGCCAAAGGCCTGCCGCCCAGCGACAAATACAAGGTCAGCGCCACGTACCCGGACGGTTTTCGCTGCACCGCCAGTTGCCTGATGGCCGGCATCGACGCGGTGGACAAGGCGCGGCGGGTCAGTCAGGCGATCATCGACAAGACCGCCGAGATGTTCAGCCTGCGCGGCTGGGCGCCGTACAGCGAAACCCATGTCGAACTGCTCGGCAGCGAAGCCACCTACGGCCCCCACGGCCAACGCCGCGACAGCCGTGAAGTGGTGATCAAAATCGCCGTGCGCCATCCTGACAAACGCGCGCTGGTGCTGTTTTCCAAAGAGATCGCCCAGGCCGCGACCGGTATGGCGCCCGGTCTGACCGGCATCGTCGGCGGACGTCCGACCGTGTACCCAGTCATCCGCTTGTTCTCGTTCCTCGTCGATAAAAGTGCCTGCGCCCTGCAAGTCGACATCGCAGGCGAACGTCATCCTTGCGCCCTACCCGACCCAGTGGCCCTCGACAGTGCAGATTTGCCGATCGCCCATCAGCCACCCAAACCCCAGGGCCGCGCCGATGCCAGTGTGCCGTTGGTGAAATTGGCGGTGGCGCGCTCCGGCGACAAGGGCAACCACAGCAACATCGGCGTGATGCCGCGTCATCCCGATTACCTGCCGTGGATCGCCGAAGCGCTCACCACCTCGGTGGTGGTCGACTGGATGCGCCACGTCCTCGATCCGCTTCTCGGGCGTGTCGAACGCTGGTATCTGCCCGGCACCCACAGCCTCAACTTTCTTTTGGAAAACGCCCTCGGCGGTGGCGGTGTCGCCAGTCTGCGCATCGACCCGCAAGGCAAAGCCTTCGCCCAGCAACTATTGGAAATCCAGATCCCGGTGCCGCAGAGCATCGCCGAACAGCTCGACTAGAGGATGGTGTGCATGGCTTACGCGTCGATTTTTCGCGCCGATCTGTTCAGCGGCCAGAACCTGATTGTCACCGGCGGCGGCAGCGGCATCGGTCGCTGCACCGCCCATGAACTGGCAGCGCTCGGCGCCAATGTGCTGCTGGTCGGGCGCAAGCCGGAAAAACTCGAAAAGGTCGCCGCCGAAATCGCCGAGGACGGCGGCCGCGCGCACTGGAAGGCCTGCGATATCCGCGATGAAGAAGCGGTCAAGCAATTGGTCAAAGAGCTGATCGCCGAACACGGGCCGATCCACGGCCTGGTCAACAACGCCGGCGGCCAATACCCGTCGCCCTTGGCCTCGATCAATCAGAAGGGCTTCGAAACCGTGCTGCGCACCAATCTGGTCGGCGGTTTTCTGATGGCCCGCGAAGTGTTCAACCAGTCGATGAGCAAACACGGCGGCAGCATCGTCAACATGCTTGCCGACATGTGGGGCGGCATGCCCGGCATGGGCCACTCGGGCGCGGCGCGTTCGGGCATGGACAACTTCACCAAGACTGCCGCGTTCGAGTGGGGTTACGCCGGGGTCCGGGTCAACGCGGTGGCGCCGGGCTGGATCGCCTCCAGCGGCATGGACACTTACGAGGGCGCATTCAAAGCGGTGATTCCGACCCTGCGCGAGCATGTGCCGCTCAAGCGTATCGGCACCGAATCGGAAGTCAGCGCGGCAATCGTGTTTCTGCTCAGCCCGGCGGCGGCATTCATCAGCGGCACCACAGTGAAAATCGACGGCGCCGCCAGCCTCGGCAGTCGCGCCTGGCCGCTGCACAAGGCCAGCCACAGCGAATCGTTCAACGGTTTTCACCGCGCGTATTTACCAGAAGTGTTGCGTCCCGACGTGCTCAAGGACAAGGAATAAGCCATGGCGCAGATTCAGTCGCAACTCGATCCGCACAGCGAAGCGTTCGCGCGCAACCGCGCGGCCATGCTCGCCGCCATCGAGCAGGTGCAGCAGCTCGAACAGAACCTGTTGAACAAGGCCGCCGAAGCCAAAGACAAATTCAGCAAACGCGGGCAACTGTTGCCCCGCGAACGCCTGAACCTGCTGCTCGACCCCGGCGCGCCGTTCCTCGAACTGGCCAGCCTCGCCGGCTATAAATTGCACGACGACAAGGACGGCAGCTCGGCCGGTGGCGGGCTGATTGCCGGCATCGGTTATGTCTGCGGCATCCGCGCGATGGTGGTCGCCAACAACAGCGCAATCAAGGGCGGCACGATCTCGCCGAGCGGCCTGAAAAAATCCCTGCGCCTGCAACAGATCGCGCGGGAAAACAAACTGCCGATGATCACCCTCGCCGAAAGCGGCGGCGCCAATCTCAACTACGCGGCAGAGATCTTTGTCGAAGGCGCGCGCAGTTTCGCCAATCAGGCGCGCATGTCAGCGATGGGTTTGCCGCAGATCACCGTGGTGCACGGCTCGGCCACCGCGGGCGGCGCCTATCAACCGGGGTTGTCGGATTACGTGGTGGTGGTGCGCGGCAAGGCCAAGCTGTTCCTCGCCGGCCCGCCATTGCTCAAAGCGGCGACCGGCGAAGTGGCCACCGATGAAGAACTCGGTGGCGCCGAGATGCACGCGCAGGTCGCCGGCACTGCCGAATATCTCGCTGAAAACGACGCTGACGGCATACGCCAGGTCCGCGAGATCATGCGCATGCTGCCATGGAACGAGCAGTTGCCGTGGCTGCCGGAGCGGCAATTCAAAGAACCGCTCTACCCCATCGACGAGCTGCTCGGGCTGATCCCGGACGATGCAAAAAAGCCCTACGACGTGCGCGAAATCATCGCGCGGATTGCCGATGAGTCGGACTTCCTCGAATTCAAAGGCGAGTTCGATCAGCAAACCCTTTGCGGCCAATTGAAAATCCAGGGCCGCGCCTGCGGCTTCATTGGCAACAACGGACCGATCACCCCGCAAGGTGCGAGCAAGGCGGCGCAGTTCATCCAGTTGTGCGACCAGAGCCAGACGCCGCTGCTGTTTTTCCACAACACCACGGGGTTCATGGTCGGCACCGAATCGGAACAGCAAGGGGTGATCAAGCACGGCTCGAAACTGATTCAAGCGGTGGCCAACGCACGGGTGCCTAAACTGACCATTGTCGTCGGCGGTTCCTACGGCGCCGGCAACTACGCCATGTGCGGGCGCGGGCTCGATCCGCGCTTCATCTTCGCCTGGCCCAACAGCCGCACGGCAGTAATGGGCGGCGCACAGGCCGGCAAGGTCTTGCGCATCGTTACCGAAGCCAAACAGCTCAAGGACGGCATCGAGCCGGATCCGAAAATGCTCGACATGCTCGAACAGATGACCGCGCAGAAACTCGACAGCCAATGCACCGCGCTGTACGGCAGCGCCAACCTGTGGGACGACGGCCTGGTCGACCCGCGCGACACCCGCACCCTGCTCGGTTACTTGCTGGATATCTGCCACGAAGCCGACATGCGCACGCTGCAACCCAACAGCTTCGGCGTCAGCCGCTTCTGACCGCCACGGATCCTACGGAGAACAACAACAATGATCTTCACCCCGGAACACGAAGCCCTGCGCCGCACCGTCCGCCAGTTCGTCACGCACGAGATCAACCCGCACGTCGAAGAATGGGAAAAGGCCGGGCGCTTTCCGATCCATGAGATTTTCCGCAAGGCCGGCGGCCTGGGTCTGCTGGGCATTTCCAAGCCGGAAAAATTCGGCGGCATGGGCCTCGACTACAGCTATTCGATCGTCGCCGCCGAAGAGTTCGGCACCATCCATTGCGGCGGCATTCCGATGTCGATCGGCGTACAGACCGACATGTGCACACCCGCCCTCGCCCGCTTCGGCTCCGATGAATTGCGCGAAGAATTCCTGCGCCCGGCCATCACCGGCGAACAGGTCGGCTGCATCGGCGTCTCCGAAGTCGGCGCCGGTTCCGATGTCGCCGGGCTGAAAACCACGGCGCGCAAGGACGGCGATGACTACGTGATCAACGGCAGCAAGATGTGGATCACCAACTCGCCGAGCGCCGACTTCATCTGTCTGCTGGCCAATACCTCAGACGACAAGCCGCACATCAACAAGTCGCTGATCATGGTGCCGATGAACACCCCGGGGATCAGCCTCAGCTCGCACCTGGACAAGCTCGGCATGCGCAGTTCGGAAACCGCGCAGGTGTTCTTCGACAACGTGCGCGTGCCGCAGCGCAACCGCATCGGCCACGAAGGCGCGGGGTTCATGATGCAGATGCTGCAGTTCCAGGAGGAACGCCTGTTCGGCGCGGCAAACATGATCAAGGGCCTGGAATATTGCATCGACAGCACCATCGAGTACTGCAAGGAGCGCAAGACCTTCGGTAATGCGCTGATCGATAACCAGGTGATCCACTTCCGCCTCGCCGAATTGCAGACCGAAATCGAATGCCTGCGCGCGCTGGTCTATCAGGCCACCGAGCAGTACATCAAAGGTCAGGACGTCACGCGCCTGGCGTCGATGGCCAAGCTCAAGGCCGGACGCCTCGGCCGTGAAGTCAGCGACAGCTGCCTGCAATATTGGGGCGGTATGGGCTTCATGTGGGACAACCCGGTGGCCCGCGCCTATCGCGATGTGCGCCTGGTATCGATTGGCGGCGGCGCCGATGAAATCATGCTGGGGATCATCTGCAAACTGATGGGCATCCTGCCGGGGAAAAAGAAATGAGCCGCCTGCCCGATTGCCAGACGCTGTTGCTGGAACTGCATGGCGGCGTGCTGCACATCACCCTCAACCGCACGGACAGCCGCAATGCGATGAGCCTGCAAATGGTCGCCGAACTGCGCGCGGTGCTGACGGCGGTGCACGATGACCGCACAGTGCGGGCCATGGTGCTCAGCGGTGCCGGCGGGCATTTTTGTGCCGGGGGCGACATCAAGGACATGGCCAATGCCCGTGCTCAAGGCGCGGAGGCTTATCGCGATTTGAACCGGGCGTTCGGTGCGTTGCTGGAGGAAGCCCAGCACACGCCGCAGGTGCTGATCACGGTGCTGCAAGGCGCCGTGCTCGGCGGCGGCTTCGGCCTGGCCTGCGTCAGCGATGTTGCGATTAGCGATCACCAGGCGCAGTTCGGCTTGCCGGAAACCAGCCTTGGCCTGATCCCGGCGCAAATCGCACCGTTTGTGGTGCAACGGATCGGCTTGACCGAAACCCGCCGGCTCGCGCTGACGGCGGCGCGTTTCGATGGCGCCGAGGCGCAGCGATTGGGGCTGGTGCATTTCGTTGAACAGGATGCCCAGGCGCTGGCCGAGCGACTGGATGAGGTCTTGCAACAGGTACTGCGCTGCGCACCCGAAGCGAATGCCGCGACCAAAGCATTGTTGCTGGCGAGTGCCGGACAGCCGTCGAGTGAGTTGCTTGATGAGGCGGCGCAGTGGTTCAGCGCGGCAGTGACTGGAGACGAAGGGATCGAAGGCACCTTGGCCTTTATGCAAAAGCGTAAACCGCGGTGGGCTATCTGAAAGCTTCGCGAGCAAGCTCGCTCCCACATTGGATCTGGATCACTTACAAATCTCTGTGGGAGCGAGCTTGCTCGCGAAGAGGCCAGCACCTGCGACGCAACTTCTGAGGAAATAGCCCATGCCCACCCTCCACAAAATCCTGATCGCCAACCGCGGTGAAATCGCCTGCCGCATCCAGCGCACGGCCCAAGCGCTGGGCTATCGCACCGTCGCCGTGTTCAGCGACGCCGACGCCGATGCGCTGCATGTACAAATGGCCGATCAGGCCGTGCACATCGGCCCGGCGCCGGTGCAGCAGTCGTACCTCAACATTGCGGCGATCATCGACGCCGCCCGCCGCAGCGGCGCTGATGCGATTCACCCCGGCTACGGCTTCCTCTCGGAAAACGCCGATTTCGCCCGCGCCTGCGCCGAGGCAGGGCTGGTTTTCATCGGCCCCAGCGTCGAAGCCATCGAACTGATGGGCAGCAAACGCCTGTCGAAAATCGCCATGCTCGACGCGGGCGTGCCGTGCATTGCCGGCTATCAAGGCGCAGCGCAGGACGATGCGACCCTGTTGGCCGAAGCCGAGCGCATCGGTTATCCGCTGATGATCAAGGCCAGCGCCGGTGGTGGTGGACGCGGCATGCGTCTGGTGCACGAGGCCAGCGATCTGCTGGCGCAACTGCGCACCGCGCGCTCCGAAGCGCTGAACGGTTTCGGCAGTGACGAACTGATTCTCGAACAGGCGTTGATCGAGCCGCGCCACGTCGAAGTGCAGCTGTTCGGCGACCAGCACGGCAACCTGGTCTACCTCGGCGAACGCGATTGCTCGATCCAGCGCCGCCATCAGAAAGTCATCGAAGAAGCGCCGTGCCCGGTGATGACCGCCGAGCTGCGCCAGGCCATGGGCGAAGCGGCGCTCAAGGCCGGGCGCGCGGTGGATTACGTCGGCGCCGGCACCGTGGAGTTCCTCCTCGACGCGCGCGGGCAGTTCTACTTTCTGGAGATGAACACCCGTCTGCAGGTCGAGCATCCGGTAACGGAATTGATCACCGGGCTGGATCTGGTCGCGTGGCAGTTGCTGGTTGCCGAGGGCCAGCCGCTACCGCTGACGCAGGCACAGATTCGTCTCGACGGTCACGCCATGGAAGTGCGCCTCTACGCTGAAGATCCCGCTGCGGATTTTCTCCCGCAAACCGGCCGAATTGCGGCATGGCAACCGGCTTCGGATCGCGGTGCGCGCATCGATCACGGTCTGCTTGAAGGCCAGTCGGTCAGCCCGTTCTACGACCCGATGCTGGGCAAACTGATCGCCCACGGCGCAACCCGCGAAGAGGCGCGACGCAAATTGTTGCGTGCGGTGCAGGACACCGTGCTGCTCGGCGTGCAAAGCAACCAGCGCTTGCTCGAAGGCCTGCTGCAACATCCGCAGTTCATCAGCGGCGATTTCAGCACCGCTTTCATCCAGCAACATTTTTCCAGCCATGCCTGCCTCAACACTTATGTGCCGACGACGGCGCAACTGGCGATTGCCGTGGCGTTGTTCTATCAGGCCAGCGCCCTGCCCCATCGCCCGCCGTTGAACGGCTGGCGCAACAACGCCAGTGTGCCGTTGCACTATCGGCTCGGCAGTGACGAGCAGGACTGGACGCTGTCGGTGCTGGCGCGCAAACCCGGCGAGTTGGTCGTGCAGGCTGGCGAAAGCACTCTGGCGATGAAAATCATCGAGCACGCCGCGCAATCGATCACCATCGAAGTCGACGGCTTGCGCCAACGTCACGCCTATCGTCTGCACGACCAACAGCTGTGGCTGTTCACCCATCCGGGCAGCCTGCGCCTGGAGGATCGAACTCATGCGCCGATCGACAGTCAGACCAGCGTCGCCTCCGGCATCCTGAAAGCCCCGATGGACGGTGCCATTGTCGATGTGCTGGTCAGCGAAGGCAGTATGGTCAGCAAGGGTCAATTGCTGGTGGTACTGGAGGCAATGAAAATGGAGCATCCGTTGAAGGCCGGCATCGATGGCGTGCTCAAACGGGTGCAAGTGAAGGTCGGCGATCAGGTAAAAAATCGTCAGGTTCTGTTGCAGGTCGAGTAGTCGCCCGGGCACAAGCGCGGGGTTTGACTACGCTCTGATAAATCAGAACGCGGAAATCAGGAACCCTGCGATGCCCCATTGGCTGGTCATAGATCTGGAAGCCACCACAGACGAGGGTGGCTGGCCGGTCACGGAAATGGAAATTATCGAGATCGGTGCGACCCTGGTCGACCGCGCCGGGCGCGAGCAGGATCACTTCCAGCGCTTCGTCAAACCGACCCGCCGGCCATTGCTGACGCCGTTCTGTCGGGAGCTGACACACATCACCCAGGCCAACATCGATTCGGCGCAACCGCTGAGCGAGGTCTGGCCGGCCTTTGAGCGTTGGCTCGCGCAGCATCAAACCCGTCTGGAAGGCTGGGCCAGTTGGGGCGGTTACGATCGCCAGCAATTGCTGCAGGAGTGGCAGCGTCTGCACATCGACAGCGGCCTGAGCAAAGTCCCGCACATGAACCTCAAACAGCGCTTCGCCAAGGCCCGCCGCCTGGAACGACCACTCGGGCTCAACGGCGCGCTGCAACTGGCGGGCATGCAGTTCAGCGGCCAACAACATCGCGCGCTGGAAGATGCCCGCAATACCGCACGGTTATTGCCGCTGGTCCTGCCGCTTTAGACGCGTGACGGCGCGAAAAGCCTTGTGCATACTGGCCGCCCCCTTTTAAGCCCTTTTCGAGGAATCCGCCCATGTTTAAAGTCAACGAGTACTTCGACGGCACCGTCAAGTCGATCGCCTTTGGCACCGCTGAAGGTCCGGCGACCATTGGCGTCATGGCCCCGGGCGAATACGAATTCGGCACCAGCCAGCGCGAGATCATGCACGTGGTGTCCGGCGCGCTGAGCGTAAAACTGCCAGACAGCAGCGACTGGGAAACCTTCGCCGCCGGCAGCCAGTTCAACGTTCCGGCCAACAGCAAGTTCCAACTGAAAGTCGAAGTGGATACCGCTTACCTGTGCGAATACCGCGGCTGATCCCGCCGGTTTCACAGCGCAAAAAAATGCCCGCGTCCAAAAGACCCGGGCATTTTTCGTTTCAGCGACAGCCTATTCGAGAATCTCCACCGGCATGCCGACTTCCAGGCGACCGTTACCGTCGTTGACCAGATTCTGCCCGAACATCGCGCCATCGGCGGTGCTGCGGTGTTTCTGTAACGTCGCGAACGGCTCACGATCAGCACTGCGCTCACCGGTTTGCGGGTCGACGGTGGTCATGATGCAACGCGCACATGGCTTGACCACGCGGAATTCGATATCGCCGATGCGAATGCGTTTCCATTGGTCCTCGGCGTAAGGCGCGCTGCCTTCGATCACCAGATTCGGGCGGAAGCGCAGCATCTCCAGCTCTCGCCCTACCGTCTCCGAGAGCGCCAGCCGCGAGGCTTCGCCGATCAGCAGCAATGGATAACCATCGGCGAACGCCACTTGATCGTCATCCTTGCCGAAACCCGACTGCGTGGTGCGCGCCCGCTCGAGTGGCATTTGCACCAGACGTGTCGGCTTGCCGAGGAATTCGCTGACAAAACGCGCGGCTTGATCACCGGCGTCCGGCACCCGCAGGGTGTCACGCCAGATCGTCACACCGCGCAGCTCGGCGTCGGCAGCAGGCAATGGGACTTCAATCGAACCCTGCTCGGGCGTGCTCAAGGTCAAGCCACCACTGGCATTCCACAGCGCCGACAACTGACTCATCTTCGCTTCGGCACGCTGGGTCAGAAAGCGCCCGCTGGCCTCGTCCACCAACATCCAGCGTCGGTCACCCGCCAGCCCGAGCTTGTCCAGCTTGATGCTTTGCAGGATTTCGCCCTTGCCGGATTTCAACGGGTAACGATAAAGCGCGCTCAGACGCAGCATGACCAGCTTCCTTGGAGGAAAAACGCCACCCTATACGAGCTTCAATACCGAATCAAAGCCGTCTGGGGTTTAAACACAATCCCCGTGGGAGCGAGCCTGCTCGCGAACAGGCCGGCACATTCGCCATCAATGTGTCCGACCCTGCGCTTTCGCGAGCAGGCTCGCTCCCACAGGAAGCAAGATGTGCGTGTTTCAGGCCGGCACAACGTCGAGCATCAGACGCTGGCGCACCACGTCGACCAGTTTGTCCGGCTGGAATTTGGAGAGGAAGTTGTCGCAGCCGACCTTCTTCACCATCGAGTCGTTGAAACTGCCGGACAGCGAGGTGTGCAGCACGACGTACAGGCCACGCAGACGAGGGTCGTTGCGGATCTCCGTGGTCAGGCGATAGCCGTCCATTTCCGGCATTTCCGCATCGGTGAAGATCATCAGCAGTTTGTCGGTCATGTGCACGCCGGTATCGGCCCAGGCCTTGAGCATGTTCAAGGCTTTCAGACCGTCGCTGGCAATGTGCATTTTCACCCCGAGCTGGCCGAGGGTATCGCGCAATTGCGAAAGCGCTACGTTGGAGTCGTCCACCAGCAAGACTTCGCGGCCACGGGCGCGCTCCAGTACCGGGTCGTCGAGTTTTTCGCGCGAGACCTTGGCGTTGTACGGGACGATCTCGGCGAGGACTTTTTCGACGTCGATGATCTCTACCAGTTGCTCGTCGACCTTGCTGATTGCGGTCAGATAATGCTGGCGGCCGGCACTGGTCGGCGGCGGCAGAATGGCTTCCCAGTTCATGTTGACGATGCGGTCGACACCGCCGACGAGGAAGGCCTGCACCGAACGGTTGTATTCGGTGACGATGATCGTGCTGTTCGGGCCCGGCACCAGCGGGCGCATGCCGATTGCCTGGGACAGGTCGATCACCGGCAATGTCTGGCCGCGCAGGTTGACCACGCCGCAGACGAAAGGATGACGCTGCGGCATCAGGGTCAGCTTTGGCAGTTGCAGAACTTCCTGAACCTTGAACACGTTGATCGCGAACAATTGACGTCCGGCCAGGCGAAACATGAGGATTTCCAGGCGATTCTCACCCACCAGTTGCGTGCGTTGGTCTACCGTGTCGAGAATGCCGGCCATCAATGACTCCTGGGCTTGTTCTGATGAATTCACTATGGGGGTTTATCGGCTGCATTCAGCTAATCTTGATTGCTGTAAAGCGCGCCGCTAAAAATGCCATAAACGGCCATTGATGTCACACTGACATCATGCTTTACTGGCAATCGTGATTTCATCTGCTAGATTCATTGCGGCGCGACCTCGGTTTGCACGTTAGGTTCCCGCGCCTAAGGGATTCCCCTAGGATCAATCAGGCCCAACCTGATATTCGCCATTTCCAATAGCCATTACTGTGACGCCATTCTCATTGCATGAACGGAGTCAGGCTATTGTGTGCGATCGCAATTCAGTGGCAACCCACCCTCTGGAACCCCTCGGTCCGTGCACCTGCACCGCCGGGCGCGATCTGCCGACGATTCACGATCGTCGCCACACACGGCCATCCGTCAACCAACACGACGTGGTGGAGATGAACATGCCAATCGACCGTAAAGACTGGGCGCAACGCTTCCCCGAATTTCTGGTCGAGGCCGAAATGCTTCTCGCCAAGTCCGAAGAATGCCTGAGCCATCTGCAACTGATCAGCAATGACAAGGATGCCATCGACTGCATGCTCGGCACTCTGCTGAAATTGGCTGGCCGTGCCGAAGCGTTGGCGCTGGAAGCGATCTCCGAATTCTCCCTGCACATCTATAGCCTGCTGAATCTGACTCAGGACCGGGTAGATCTGCACGAACAGGCCCTTGATGCGCTACGTGACTGCTTTACCTTGATGGCTTGGCAGCTTGAGCTGGTCGACCCTAAGACCGGGCAGCTAAGCCTGGATGAACGCGAGCAGGCTGATCTGCTCGAAGCCTTTGCGGCACAAATGGGCCAGACCTCGTTTGAGCCGAAGATGATGAGCAAACGTTTGCTCTCTGCGTCCGTTACCGCTCGCCAGGCTTGAGCCTGTCTGCAGCAATATTGTCGTAAATGAATAGTTCGTACCTGTCAGCGACAGTCCGGGCCAAATAATCAACCCGACCAACGGCTGATTTCCAGGCACCGCCCTCAGGGTTTTCCTGTGTGCCGCAAGCGATACTTCCAAACGTATGGAAGTCATTCAAAAAACAAGAATTCAGACTTTTCCAATATGGAACTTGCGTCCACGTTCCGGTATTTCCTGACTGAATGGACATATATAGCAACCGCGACCAACGGTATGTTAAGTGGTATTATGCCGCCGGTTAATTGCTTGCCACTTAATGGCACACTGACTCCAGCGTTTCATTAGCGATGTTATTGCCAGCCAATGATTGCTTAACGAATACGGTTTGAATCCATAACATAATTGACAGTATTTCCAGACAGAGATCCGCCATCCACCGGCCGGTCTGCCCGCAGCGAACATCCATTGGCTCCATCCGTTATGTACGCCAGTCTCAAGTCACTCATCACATGGCCACCCTCGCGGGAAAACGCCCGGCGCTTCACACTGGTTCTGTGTGTTCTGGCGACCCTGGGCAGTCTGCTGGCGTATGTTGTTTCCGCGCGCATTCCCTTGGGGTTGCTGGCACTCGACATCGCCGCCACCGCGTGCGTCTGGGTGCAATATCGCTTGTCACGCAAATCGATCAAGTTTCAACCACAAGAGCTGGCTGATCGACTGTTGCAAGTCCAGGAAAACGAGCGCCATCGCCTCAGCCGGGAATTGCATGACGATATCGGCCAGTTGCTCACCGCCGCCAAACTGCAAAGTGACTGGCTCAAACGCCGCCTGCCGGAAGATCTGCAGGAACAATGCAAGGTCCTCTGCGACACGCTGGATGAAACCCTGAACAAGGTGCGTGACGTCTCGGCGATTCTCAATCCACGGCAATTGACCAGCCTGGGACTCGAAGCCAGTCTGCGTGCGCACTTGCTCAAGACGTTGGCCAACACGCCGGTCAACTGGAGTCTCGATTGCCAGCAGCGGCTCAACGGAATCCCCGAGGAAATGGCCGTCGCGGCGTTTCGTATTGCTCAGGAAGCCGTGACCAACATCCTGCGCCACGCACAGGCGAAAAACCTGTTGATTCTGGTACAGCGTCTGCCGCAAGGTCTGACTTTGTTGATCAGCGATGACGGTCTCGGTTTCGCGCCTGCTAGCGATCCGGCCAGAGAAGGCCAACGCGGCATGGCCGGGATGGCCGAGCGCGTCGAACAGTTGGGCGGTACATTGAGCGTTACCAGCGAGCCGGGCAAAGGCACAAGAATCGAAGCACTTTTCCCCTGGGCGCCGCGAGCGCTCGAAAGGGCCAGTACGAATAAGGTTATGCGTTGACTTGTAACTTACTTCTGGTGGATGACCACTCGCTGATCAGAGCCGGCGTGCGCGCTCTGGTACTGGATATTCCCGGTTACGCGGTAATCGGCGAAGCCAGTGATGGTTCGCAATTGCTCGAAATGGTCGAGCACCTGAGCCCGGACATCGTATTGCTGGACATCTCGATGAGGGAAACCGGTGGACTGGAAGCGCTGCAACGCCTCAAGCGCGTGCGCCCGCAGAGCAAAGTGCTGATCCTGTCGATGCACACCGATCCGGCGCTGATCATGCAGGCGCTGGAGTCCGGCGCCCACGGCTATCTGCTCAAGGACACCACGGCCACCGAGCTCGAGCACGCGCTGGAAGCACTGCGCAACAACGAACGCTACCTCAGCCCGGCCATCGCTCATACGGTGATCAATCAGGCACTGACCCGAAACCAGAAAAGCCAGCCCGACATCGCCGATTCACACAATCTGACCGCGCGCCAGCTGGAAATCCTGCGGCTGATCGTGCGCGGCAAATCGACCCGGGAAATCGCCAACGGTCTGGGCTTGAGCGTCAAGACCGTCGAAACCCACCGTGCGCAGATCATGAAGCGCCTGCAAATCTACGACGTGGCGGGTCTGGTGCTGTTCGCCGTGCGTGAGCAGATCATCAGCCTGGATGACTGATCGACGGTTGTTGGCCCAGTAATGGCGAGTCCTTTGGCAGGTGCACCTGCAACGCAGCAGGTTTCGCAACAAATCGCAGACTGTCGCCCTCCAGCGGCTCGCCGTCGAGATTGATGCTGAGCCCTTCGGCGACCTTGATCTCGACCCACGGCAATCGCGCCCGCACGAACATATTGTCGAGGCCGAAGCCCTCGCTCAGCAGATTCTTCAGCGTGCCGACCAGCTCCTGCGGTGCCGGGAGGATGCTGATATCCAGCAAACCATCGTCGACTCGCGCCTCGGGGCAAAGCACATGGCCGCCACCCGCCTGCCGCCCATTACCGATGCCCAGCGCCAGCAGCTCGCCCTGCCAATGAAAGTCCGGCCCCTGCAACTCGCCGTAAGCGGCATGCAGCTCGCTGAACCGGGTCAGGCCGGTGAACAGATACGCGGCGCCGCCCAAGACCTTTTTCAGGTCTTCTGAAGTATTGGCGGTAACCTGACTGCCGAATCCGCCGGTCGCCATGTTCAGGAAAATCTGCCCGCCCACCTCGCCCAAATCGATATCCGAGGGGTGAACATCCAGTAGCTCAAGGGCTTCGGCAGGCTCCAGGGAAATACCGGCGGCGCGGGAAAAATCGTTGGCGGTCCCCAGCGGGAGCAAAACGAGGCTGGCTTTCTTAGGGTGTTGAGCCAGCGCTTCGGCGATATCGCGCAAGGTGCCATCGCCGCCGCCAGCGATGATTTTCGTGTAGCCCGCTGCCAGCGCTTCTTCTACCAGACGCTGGGCGTCGCCGGCCTCCCAGGTCACTCGCACGGCCAGCTCCCAGCCTTGCTCGCGCTTGGCTTCGACGGCAGCGCGGACATCCTCGTTGAGTGCCTGTTTGCCATGCAAGATCAGCAGTGCCCGGCGTTCACTCATAACGTCACTCCAAGAATTGAATCGATTGAAACATCTTGACCACTGTGCGCCTTAAAAAAGCCACGGAGCTGGCAATTAATTGCTCATCCAGCAGCTGGCGTCCTACACGGCGGTATTTTTTCTTACGAAACAAGAGGAATCGGCTCAATTGACCCCGCCCACCCCATGGGTCACCGTGTGCTGGCAGCATCAACCTTTAACCTTCAACCCAATAACACAAGGATGTGCCGGTAATGTACGGATACCCCCCGATTTATTTTCATGAATCGCGCAACGGAAAAACCAGCAGGCGTGCAATCGTTACGATCAGCGAGTACTTCCATGCACAACCATGAAACCAAGGCACCGGTGAGCCCGGTCGCCGCTCTCGCCGAAAGCCGTGCCAGCAAGAAACCAGACTTCTGTAACAGCACCAAGCCCACTGGAGAGTTTGATATGGAACCCCGTGTCAGCGAGCTGGAAACCCACTTCAAATACATGCGCCGCGACATGGACGAAGTGCTCAATGACGTCCGCACGATCAAACACCGTCTGGCGTATTCGGCGGGTGCGACCGCTGTCATCCTGGGACTGCTGGGATGGGTGGCCAACAGCCGATTCGACCAGTTGGTGACCCTGATCAGCAACTGACCGAATCACTTGTCGCACGCGCCGCGCACATCAGCCGACGCGTGCTTGGGCAAGAACGGTCAGCCCAGCAGGTCACTGAGCGGAATGAAGCTCACTTCATCACCCTCGTGCAGCGTGCGGCCCTCTCGGACTTCCACCAACCCGTCGGCCCACGCGGCGCTACGCAGCACACCCGAGCTCTGGTTGCGGTAAATGATTGCGCGCCCCTGCTCCAGACGCCCGCGCAGGTATTCGCGACGATTGCCGGCCACCGGCCAGACAAAGCCTGCGGGCACTGCAAACTTCAGCGGCTCGACGTCCTGCGTCCCGAGGCGTCGCAATAGATAAGGGCGCGTCAGCAAGGCGAACGTCACCAGCGTAGAGGCGGGATTGCCGGGCAGGCCAATCACCGGCACGTTGCGGAAATGACCGAAGGTCAACGGCTTCCCGGGCTTGATGGCCAGCTTCCACAGGGCCAACTCGCCTTCTTCACGCAGGGCAATGCCGAGGAAATCCGCCTCACCGACCGAGACACCGCCGGTAGACAGAATCAGATCGACATTTTGTAGCTCGCCCAACCGCGCCCGCGTGGTGGCCAGATCGTCCGGGAGAATTCCGCCATCAATCACTTCACAACCCAGACGCTGCAGCCAGCTGCACAAAAGCACGCGGTTGCTGTTATAGATCTGGCCCGGACCCAATGCCTGACCGGGTTCAACCAGCTCATCCCCGGTGGACAAAACCGCGACGCGAGGTTTGCGCACGACATGGAGGCCGGCACAGCCAAGCGAAGCAGCCAGCCCTTGCTCAATCGGCCCCAGTCGGGTTCCAGCTTGCAGCACCAATTCACCGACCGTAGTTTCCTGGCCCTGCGGACGAATGTTCTGCCCGGCTTTCAAAGGCTCGAGGAAGCGCACTCGGCCGTCGGCCTGAACTTCAGCGTTTTCCTGCATCTCGACACAGTCGGCGCCGGGCGGCAGCGGTGCACCGGTAAAGATGCGTGCGCATGTGCCTGGTTCCAACGGCTGCGGAGATTGCCCGGCAAAGACCTTTTGACTGACCGGCAGCGGCTCGCCCTGCCAATCCGCCAGGTTCAAGGCGTAGCCGTCCATGGCGCTGTTCGGCCAAGGCGGCAGATCCAGCGTCGAGATCAGATCTTCCGCCAGCACCCGCCCTTCGAGTTGAGACAGCGGTAAATATTCGCGCTCGACAATGCGCGACGCATCGGCCATTGCCAGCAAACGCTCGAGCGCCGTTTCGACGGGCAGCAAACTGCCAGTCTTGCCCGGCTTACCCACGGGATTCACAAGGCGCCGCCTGCTTCAGATGGGTGACGAAGTTGCACGGACGATGACGGGCATCCAGTTGTTCAGCGAGGATGCCATCCCAGCCGGTGCAAACCGCATTGGTCGAACCCGGCAGGCAGCACACCAGCGTGCCGTTGGCCAGACCCGCCAAGGCCCGGGACTGCACGGTCGAAGTGCCGATATCGGCCAAGGAGATCTGGCGGAACAGTTCGCCAAATCCGTCGACCTGTTTGTCGAGCAGGCATGCCACCGCTTCCGGCGTGCTGTCACGCCCGGTGAAGCCGGTGCCGCCGGTGATCAACACAACCTGAACCACATCGTCGGCAATCCAGTTGGCGACTTGCGCGCGAATTTTGTAGAGATCATCTTTAAGCAAAACCCGCTCGGCCAGCGCGTGGCCGGCCGCGATCAAGCGATCAACGAAGACCTGGCCGGAGGTATCGGTTTCCAGGGTTCGGGTGTCGCTGACAGTCAGCACCGCAATATTGAGCGGCACGAAAGGTACATCAGCCTTGGCTTTCATAGGCTCTTCCAGTTGTAGGGGAAACAGCCCGGTGTTATATCACAGCGGCTCATTTTTCCGCCGCCCCTCTGGAGAGTCGTCATGCCCTGGAACAGCCAATTGCCATCCTGCTCAGTCCTGCTTCTGGCCGGTGGACGCGGCCAGCGCATGGGCGGTCAGGACAAGGGGCTTATCGAGTGGCTGGGCGAGCCTTTGATCGGGCATTTGCAGCGCAAGGTGCGTTCGTTGACCGACGATCTGATCATCTCGTGCAACCGCAATCGCGAGCGTTATGCCGGATTTGCCGATCAGTTGGTGATGGATGATGAAGGCGATTTCCCCGGGCCGTTGGCCGGGATTCGGGCAGGGCTGAAGGCTGCACGGCATTCGCATTTGCTGGTGTTGCCCTGCGATGTGCCGCGAATCGACGAGGCGCTGCTGAAGGACATGCTGGTTACTGCCGATCAGCAACGTGAAAAACCTTTAATGCTGCGCCATGGCGAACATTGGGAACCGCTGCTGTGCGTGATTCCGGTGGCGCTGTTGCCAGCGTTCGAAGCGGCATGGAATGCTGGCGAACGTAGCCCGGGGCGGGTAATGCGCAGCCTCGGCGCCGTCGCGTTGCAGTGCCCCGAAAACGATCCGCGGCTGGCCAACCTCAACACCCCGCAATTGTTACATCTGCACAACACTGTGTCAGACTGACACCATGCAAGGAACTCTCACGCCTTGTTTACGTCTCAAGCTCAGTAACCAGAAGATTTCCCATTCGGAGACACACTCATGACCCAACGGACCCTCGCCACTTTCATGCTCGCACTGGGCCTGGCAACCCTCGCCGGTTGCTCCTCGCCGACAGTGATCACCTTGAATGACGGTCGCGAAATCCAGGCCGTCGACACCCCGAAATACGATGATGATTCGGGCTTCTACGAGTTCCAGCAGCTGGACGGCAAAGAGACCCGCATCAACAAGGATCAGGTTCGTACCGTCAAAGAGCTGTAAGGCTTCAGGTCGTGACCGGATACAGAAAAGCCCGCATTGTCATGCGGGCTTTTTCATGGGCGCTCGGAAAGCAGCTTCAGCATTACCACTGCAAGGTGATTCGACTCTCGAACTCCCGTAATTCCCCGGTCACCGGGTCAATGAAGCGCAGGCCTTGCGCAAGCAGCTTCAACGGGTTGGCGTAATCGTCCTCGACATCTTTCAACACAGTCGGATAAAACGGATCGTTGCAAATACTCGCTCCCAGCGACGTCATGTGCACCCGCAACTGATGCTTTTTGCCGGTCACGGGATACAGGCCATAGCGCCACAGATCACCATTTTTCTCACGCACCTCGACCGCCGTTTCGGTGTTGCTGGTGCCAGGCCCCTCTTGCATGCGGAAGAACGGCTCGCCATCAACAAGGCGGCTCTTGTGCACCAAGGGGAAATTCAGCTCGGGCAACGCCGGGGCAATCGCTTCGTAGCGCTTGTCGATCTGCCGGGTCGGGAACAATGACTGATAGGCCGAGCGGGTCTGCGGATTGGCCGAGAAGATCACCAGCCCTGCGGTGTGCCGGTCAATACGGTGCAGCGGCACCAGATGCGGATTGTCCAGCCGACGGATCAGCCGGCGCAGCAGGGTTTGTTCGACATATTCCCCGGCCGGGGTGACTGGCAGGAAGTGAGGCTTGTCGGCCACCACCAGATGCTCATCGGCGTAGAGAATCGACTCGAGAACCGGGATCGGCTTTTCGTCCGGCACCTCACGAAAGTAATGAATGCGCAGCCCTTCCTTGTACGGCAAGTCCAGCGCAATTGGCTGGCCCTGCGCATCCAGGACCCGCCCCCGAGCAATGCGGTCGAGCCATTGTTCGTGGCCGATGGCACTGAAGTGCTCGCAGAGGCAATCGAATACCGTCAGCCAGTGCCCGGGCGGCAAGTACAAGGTGCTGGCCTGATTGTGCGCAGCGGAAAATACGGGACTGGACATACGAAACGGAAATCCTCAATGCGGGCCGGCATTATCCAACACCGAGGCAAAGCCACCTAGCGCAGTTTGATCAGGCCGGAATCGATTTGAGCGCCGCCGCTTCGGTGAACTCCTTCAGCCAGCGCAACACATCGACCGCTTCCCAGCGTCCCGGATCGTACAAGGCGTACAACAGCCCCTGATAACCGACCACATCCAGTTGCTTGTGATAACCGGCGCGCTGAAACAACGCTTCGATTTCGGCAAAGCAGGTATTGAAATGCAGCTTGTTGAACGGCGTCTTGCCTTCCGTGACCAGCCCGTCCAGGCGCAATTCGAGGACGGCCTCGCGCACCACGTCGACCGACATCCGGTTAACGCTGCTCTTCAACTGTTCGACATTGACCACGGTTCATCCCTCTGACTCGATTGCTGTATGGACATACAGTAACCGAAGAAGCCGGCGAGTGCCAACGCAAGGATGGGTTGCTGCGACCAGCGGAATGAAGGAGATCAATCTGCGTCAGCGTAAAAACGCCACGACCTGGTCTGCGCTGAAAGGCCAATCCAGCTCGGCGCCAGTGTCGATCCGCCGCAGCACCGGGATACGCAAGCTGTATTTTTCGAACCACGATTCGTCTTCGGCGATGTCCACCAGTTCAACCAGCAGACCATGCTCGACGAAGGGCATCAGCTCGGCTTCGGCGACTTCACACAGATGACACCCAAGGGTGCCGAACAACTGACATTCAGGAGGCATGACGGCGTTACCGGAAAACAGGTGAGGCCATTCTAGGACGCCACCGAACCCTCGTCGACCCAGCGCCGCCCAAAGGCCGCGACGCTCCCGGCGCAAAATCCTGACGCAAATCATTCAGCGCAAAGTGCAATTGCGTCATCCTCGCGGACTTTTTGCCTCTACGCTTCAGAGGCCAACGCCCTGACAGCGGAGTGTCCCGTGTTTGCAAACCTGTTGATCATCCTCGCCTCATCCCTGGTGGTGATTGCCCTGTTCCGGCGCCTGCGACTGCCGCCGGTGCTGGGCTACCTGTGCGTGGGATTGCTGGTCGGGCCGAACGCGTTCGACTGGGTCAACGAGAGCGAACACTTGCCGGATGTCGCCGAGTTGGGCGTGGTGTTCCTGCTGTTCTCGCTCGGTCTGGAGTTCTCCCTGTCGAAGATGATTGCGCTGCGTCAGGTGGTGTTTCGCCTTGGCAGTCAGCAAGTGCTGATCAGCACAGCGTTGCTCGGCACACTGTTGATGTTGCTGGGCATGCCACTGATGCCAGCGCTGTTGCTCGGAGCCGGTTTATCGCTGTCATCCACGGCGATCGTGACCAAGGAGCTGGGCAGCCTCGGTGAAGTGTTCAGCAGCCACGGCCAGAACGCGGTCGGCGTGCTGCTGTTTCAGGATGTGGTCGCGGTATTGCTGCTGACACTGGTTCCGGTGTTCGCCGGCACCAGCGAGCAGGCCTGGTATTGGGCCTTGCCGCTGACCCTGGGCAAAACCGTGGTGCTGTTTTTCGGCCTGCTGCTGGCCAGTCGCTGGTTGCTGCCACGGCTGTTTCATGAAGTGGCGGCCTCACGCTCGGCAGAGCTTTTCGTCCTGCTGGCACTGGTGATCGTGCTGCTCACCGCTTGGCTGACGCATTTGCTGGGGCTGTCGCCAGCCCTCGGCGCGTTTCTGGCCGGTATGCTGCTCGGGGAAAGCCATTACCGGCACCAGATCGAAGCTGACATCCGACCTTTTCGCGACATTCTGCTCGGCGTGTTCTTCGTCAGCATCGGCATGCTGATCGACCTGCAATTGTTCGTCAGTCACAGCCTGTTGATCATCGGCCTGACGCTGGGCCTGATGCTGATCAAGGGCATCGTGGTCGCGCTGCTGGTGAAGGGGCGCGGCAGTGACAGCGAAACCGCATGGCGCAGCGGCCTGGCCCTGGCCCAGGGTGGCGAATTCTGTTTTGCCTTGATGGCGCAGATGCAGCAGAACAGCCTGTTGCCGGCCGAACCGGGCGCCCTGCTGCTCGCGGCGACCTTCTGTTCGATGCTGCTCACGCCACTGCTGTTGCGCGCGGCGCCGCGCATCGCCGCCGTGCTGCACCGCAAGCCCAATCAGGAAGCGCAGATCGAACAGATCAGCGCGCTCAACGCCGACCTCGACCAGCACGTGGTGATCTGCGGCTACGGACGCGTCGGCCAATCCATCGGCCGCTTCATGGGCAACGCCGGGCAAGCCTATGTTGCGCTGGACAACGATCCGGTGCGGGTGCAGGAAGCCGCATCTGCGGAAAGCGACGTACATTACGGCGACTCGGCGCGTGGCGATCTGCTTACTGCGGTTGGCCTGTTGCGCGCCAGGCTGCTGGTGATTGCCGTGGATCAAAGTGACGTGGCGTTGCGCATTCTGCGCGAAGCCCGGCGACTCAACCGACAGGTGCCGATTCTGGTACGCACCCGTGACGACAGCCAATCGGCGGAGCTCAGAGCCGCCGGCGCCACCGAGGTGGTGCCGGAGCTTTTGGAGTCGAGCCTGATGCTCGCTTCACATGCGCTGATCATGCTCGGCCTGCCCGCGCACAAAGTGCAGGAGAAGGTCGATCAAGTGCGCATCGATCGCTATCGCCTGCTCCACGGTTTCTATCCCGGAGCCAATGATGAGGAAATCTAGTCCTGACTCACCGCGCCGATCTTGTGCAGCGACAGGTCGGCGCCGTAATACTCTTGTTCCTGACTCAGGCGCAGCCCATGCAATGCCTTGATCGCGCCGTAGACGACGAAGCCGCCAACCAGCGCCACCACAACGCCGAGCCCGGTGCCGATCAACTGGCTGATCAGGCTGACGCCACCCAGCCCCCCCAGCGCAGTCTGGCCGAAGACGCCGCAGGCAATCCCGCCCCAAACACCACACAAACCGTGCAAAGGCCAGACGCCCAGCACGTCGTCGATGCGCCATTTGACTTGAGCGGCGGTAAAGCACCAGACAAACAAGGCTCCGGCGATCGCGCCGGTTACCAGCGCACCGACCGGATGCATCAGGTCGGACCCGGCGCAAATCGCCACCAATCCGGCCAACGGGCCGTTGTGCAGAAAGCCCGGGTCATTGCGCCCGACGATCAACGCCGCGACGGTGCCACCGACCATGGCCATCAGCGAGTTGACCGCGACCAGGCCACTGACACCTTGCAGGGTTTGCGCGCTCATCACGTTGAAGCCGAACCAGCCGACAATCAGGATCCACGAGCCCAGCGCCAGAAACGGAATGCTCGACGGCGCGAACGCGACCAGGCGCCCATCGCGGTAGCGACCATTGCGCGGGCCGAGCAGCAGAACAGCGGCCAACGCCAGCCAACCGCCCACGGCATGCACCACCACCGAGCCGGCGAAATCATGAAATGCCGCGCCAAACTGCGCCGCCAGCCAGCCTTGCAAGCCGAAGTTGCCATTCCAGATCAGGCCCTCGAAGAACGGATAGATAAACGCCACGATCAGCGCCGTCGCGCACAACTGCGGAACAAACCGCGCGCGCTCGGCAATGCCGCCGGAAATGATCGCCGGGATCGCGGCAGCAAAGGTCAGCAGGAAGAAAAACTTCACCAGGCCATAGCCGTGGTCAGCCGTGAGCACCGCTGCCGGTTGCATGAAGGTGACGCCATAGGAGATCCAATAGCCTATAAAGAAGTAGGCCAGTGTCGAGACGGCGAAGTCGCTGAGGATTTTCGCCAGTGCATTGACCTGGTTCTTCTGCCGGACCGTGCCGACCTCCAGAAAGGCGAAACCGGCGTGCATCGCCAGAACCATCACCGCACCGATCAGGATGAACAATGTATTGGAGCTGTGAACCAGCGTGTCCACAGCGCTTTGCAGATTTTCCATGAGGAGGCAGACCCAAGGCTAAAAGGCACCAAAGCGGTTCATGCGGGCATTTCCTGCACCAAATTACGACTCATCAGTCATACAACCGCAGGGTTGATGAACTGATTTGGCGCATATATCGATGCCCGATCACAAACGGCTAGCAAATGAATTAGAGTTTTTCTGCGCGGACGCCCGGCAACAGCGCACGCGCACCGAGCGACGCACCACGACACAGCAAAAGTTGTACCAGGCATTTGCACTGAACCTTCACGCAAGGCTCATACTCGAACGCTTCAAAGCCACCTACGGAGATCCACCAATGGCCAGCATCAAGGCAAAGACTGCTCAAGAAATCCTGATGAACGACTTCCAGACTCTGGTCGCCGACACCGAACGCCTGCTCGAGCACACCAAGACCCTCGCTGGCGATCAGGCCGATGAGCTGCGTGCCCAGATTCACGACAGCCTGCTGCGTGCCCGGGAAACCCTGAAAGTGACTGAAGACACCCTGCGCGAACGCGGTCAGGCGGCGGTCACCGCTACTGAAGACTATGTATCGGCCAACCCATGGCAATCGGTGGGCATCGCTGCCGGCGTCGGCTTTCTGATCGGCCTGCTGGCAACTCGGCGCTGATCATGTCGATCGGTGAATCCGGCCCGACTGCGGGCACCGCCTCCTCCACGCGTCGCCTTGGCGCTGCCGTTCTGGGCCTGCTGCACAGTCATGTCGAGTTGTTCGGCATCGAATTGCAGGAGCAGAAATCACGCACCGTCAGCCTGCTGCTGTTCGCCGGCCTGGCGCTGGTGTTTGCCCTGCTGTTGCTGGTGGGTCTGTCGACGCTGGTGATGATCATCTTCTGGGACACCTACCGCCTGGCGGCGATCATCGGCCTGTGCGTGTTTTACACGCTGGCGTCGATCTTCTGCGGCCTGCGCCTCAAAGCAGCGATTTTCGATGAGTCCTCGCCTTTCCACGGCACGCTCGAAGAGCTGGCCAACGACCGGGAGCGCCTGCTGCCATGAGCCTGCCTGAACTTCCGCACAACAGCTCACGTCGGGAAATGCGCAAGGCACTGATCCGCCTGCGCATGGAAATGCACCGACAGGAAATCCGCCACGAAACCGCGCAAGTGCTGCAGCCGTTGCAGCGCATGCGTGGAATGAAGCAGAACGTGCAGGACGGTTTCGGCATCAAGCACGCGCCGTTGTGGGGCGTGGCGGCGGTGACGCTGCTGGGTTTCCTCACCGGCAAAGGCTCGAAACGCAGCAGTGGTGGCGGTTTGACGCGACTGCTGCGTCTGGGCACGACGCTTGGGCCGCTGATCAGACTGGTCATGCACAGCTCGGGCAAACGCTGACGCGCCCCTCTGGCTACATTCTTGCAATAGCGCCGGGATGAATCTCCCTATCGGGGGATTCAGTCCCGCGTGCCTATCCGGCAGACGCGGCCAAACCAAAAACAAGATTAAGGACTTGCCGTGATCGACGGGCAACCGCTCGCCTGTTTTCAGCCTTTCATCGATACCGCCACCGGCCGCATCGCAGGCGTCGAAGCATTGGGTCGCCTGCGTCAGAGCGATGGTCAACTGACCTCGGTCGGACCATTGTTCGCCGATCCGCGCACTCCGGCCACTGCCTTGCGCCGTCTCGATCGGCAGATCCGTGACCACGCCCTCAGCCGCCTGCATGAAGCACCGGCGGAGTGGTTTCTCAGCCTGAACATGTCGCCACGCTGGATCAGCCGGCTACGCGCCGATCAAGCGCTGCCAAGTCTCAAGCAATTGGCGCGACACCAGGTTGATCCGCAGCGCATCGTTTTCGAGATCACCGAACTGGGTGGTAACAGCGAACGCCTGGCCCACGTGGTCGGGCGCTACCGTGACGCAGGGGCAAGAATCGCCATTGATGATTTCGGCGCCGGCTATTCGCAGCTGGATCGGGTGCTGGCCCTGCAACCGGACATTCTCAAGCTCGACATGCGCCTGTTTCAGGCTGCGGCTCTCGGCGGACCGAGCAGTGACGTGGTCAAAGCACTTGCGCAGATGGCCGAAAAAACCGGCTGCTGGATCATCGCTGAAGGCGTCGAAACCGAAGCGCAGCTGAATTTCGCCCTGGAATGCGGCTCGCGCTACGTGCAGGGATTTCTCTTCGCCCGGGCGCAGGAAGAATTCTTCGCTACAGACGCATTCGTCGCGCATTTCGCCCAACTCAGGCAACGCTACGTGAAGCAGAAACTCAGCGAGCGCGGGCGGTTGATGCAAATGCGTCAGCAGCTCAGCGAGCTGATGGCGATTCTGCAGCAATGGGCGCAGGCCCGCGCCCCGCTCAGTGCCTTGCCGCAATTGCAGGCGTTTCCCTGGCTGCTGCGCTTTTACCAGTGCGACCGCCACGGCACGCAACTGACTCCCAACCTCGAATGGCGTCATGACGGCTGGTTCGCCGATGATCGCTATCTGGGGCACAACTGGTCGTGGCGACCATACTTCTATCATCTGCTGGCCGAAGGCTGGGAAGAACGCCGCCTGACCCTGTCGAGCACGTATCGCGATGCCACCAGCAACCAGTATTGCCTGACTGCCGGACAGTTTTTCGATAACGGTGAACGGTTGTTGTTGATCGATATCGATGCCGCAGGCCTATAGTTCCGCTTGCAGGCGCAGGGCCGAACCGGGAAGCTAGTGCAATCAGTCACCTGACGGAGAGAATCAGCCTTGGATTGGCCTACCCTGCTCAACCGCGAACGCCTCGGCAAGCCGCTGCACAGCCCGCAAGAACTCGGCCGCAGCCCTTTTCACAAAGACCATGACCGCATCATTTTCTCCGGTGCCTTCCGCCGCCTCGGGCGCAAGACTCAAGTGCACCCGGTCACCAGCAACGATCACATCCACACCCGCCTGACCCACTCGCTGGAAGTCAGCTGCGTCGGCCGCTCGCTGGGCATGCGTGTCGGCGAAACCTTGCGCAGTGCGCTGCCGGAATGGTGCGACCCGGCCGACCTCGGCATGGTCGTGCAATCGGCTTGCCTGGCGCATGACATCGGCAACCCGCCGTTCGGCCATTCCGGCGAAGACGCGATTCGCCACTGGTTCCAACAAGCTGCCGGGCGCGGCTGGCTGGACGGCATGAGCGACGCCGAGCGTGGTGACTTTCTCAATTTCGAAGGCAACGCCCAGGGCTTTCGCGTGCTGACGCAGCTGGAATATCACCAGTTCGACGGCGGCACGCGCCTGACCTACGCGACGCTGGGCACTTACCTGAAGTACCCCTGGACCGCGCGCCATGCCGACTCCCTCGGCTACAAGAAACACAAGTTCGGCTGCTATCAGAGCGAGCTGCCATTGCTCGAACAGATCGCGCACAAACTCGGTCTGCCGCAAATCGAAGACCAGCGCTGGGCACGCCATCCATTGGTGTACTTGATGGAGGCGGCCGATGACATCTGCTATGCGCTGATCGATCTTGAAGACGGCCTGGAAATGGAGCTGCTCGAATATGCCGAAGTCGAGTCGCTGCTGCTCGGCCTGGTCGGTGACGACTTGCCGGAGACCTATCGCCAGCTCGGCCCGCAGGATTCCCGCCGGCGTAAACTGGCGATCCTGCGCGGCAAAGCCATCGAGCACCTGACCAACGCGGCAGCGCGGGCGTTTGTCGAACAGCAGGATGCTCTGCTCGCCGGCACGCTGCACGGTGATCTGGTCGAACACATGCATGGGCCGGCAAAGCGCTGCGTGTTGAACGCCAAGGACATCGCGCGCAAGAAAATCTTCCAGGACAAGCGCAAGACGTTGCATGAAATCGGCGCGTACACGACGCTAGAGATCCTGCTCAATTCGTTCTGCGGCGCCGCGCTGGAGCAGCACAACGGCCGCACGCCGTCGTTCAAGAGCCGGCGCATCCTCGATTTGCTCGGCAATAACGCGCCGGATCCACAGGGTTCGTTGCACAGTTCGTTTCTGCGCATGATCGATTTCATCGCCGGCATGACCGACAGCTACGCCAGTGACATGGCACTGGAAATGACCGGGCGTTCCAGTCATTGAGCATGCCGCATTCAGCCGACCGTTGATCTGGCCGGCTGAATTCCCGCTGAGTTTCCTCGCCACGTATCGCAATAACGCGCTTTTGATTCTGGTCAGATTCAGCTGCGCTGACCCATGCGACCAATAAAACAAACTGCACTAATTAAACACGACCTTAAACACCAGCAAATAATCGGAGATCAATAATAGCTCTTGGATAATTTCCATCTTTGGCCAATTGCATACTCGCACTTCCTTACGTCAAACCTAATTTCAACGTAGTCCCTTTCCTCATTACGCGTAGGATTAATCCGATAACGTAGTCGCGACACTACCAGTCAATGCGAGTGCTCATGCATCTGAGCTAAGGTGCGCGCTTTATTCATGCTTGCATGGGACTCTTTTTATGAACTCCGTTTTTATTGTGGACGATCATCCGGTAATCCGCCTCGCCGTGCGAATGCTTCTGGAACATGAAGGCTACAAGGTCGTCGGTGAGACCGATAACGGTGTCGACGCCATGCAGATGGTCCGAGAATGCATGCCCGACCTGGTCATCCTCGATATCAGCATCCCCAAGCTGGACGGCCTCGAAGTACTGGCCCGCTTCAACACCATGGGTTCGAATTTCAAGATTCTCATACTGACGGCGCAGTGTCCTACGCTGTTCGGTATCCGGTGCATGCAATCCGGCGCATCAGGATATGTCTGCAAGCAGGAAGACTTGAGCGAACTGGTCAGCGCAATCAAAGCGGTACTTTCCGGTTACAACTATTTCCCCAGCCAAGCGCTTAATCCGGTGCGCAGCGACGACACTCGATATGCTGAACTTGAATTATTCAAATCCGTCAATGACCGCGAATTGATGGTATTGCAGTTATTTGCCCAAGGACGTACCAACAAGGAAATTGCCAAAGGCATGTTTCTGAGCAACAAGACCGTCAGCACTTATAAAAAGCGCCTGATGCAAAAACTCAAAGCCAGATCCCTTGTAGAACTTATCGAGATGGCCAAACGCAACGCACTCGTGTGAGACTCCGCATGCCCAGCCGTGTAAAGGACTACCTGATCGCCTTGAGCGCTGTTTTCTATCTGAGCGCCAATGCCTTCGCCACGCCAAGCGCTTCACCGGATTACGCATTGCTCAGCCGCTCGGCCAGCGAGGCCGTTCAAACTGTCTTGCTGCCGTCACAACGGCAATGGCTGCAGGCTCGCAGCGAACTGAAACTGGGTACCTCCGCACCGGATTACCCGCCGTTCGACATGACCGTCAGTGGCCAGGACTACGAGGGTCTGACTGCCGATTACGCGGGGATTCTCGGTCAGGCCACCGGCTTGCCGATTCGCGTGCAACGCTTTCCCTCGCGCGAGGCTGCAATTCGCGCCTTGATCGATGGCCAGATCGACCTTCTTGGCACAGCCAACGGCTACGAAGCAGGCAATGCCAATCTCGCCCTCTCCAGACCTTATGCGGTCGATCAGCCGGTGCTGGTGACGCGCGAGGATGACGCCCGCTCGTTAACCGAAGGCCTGGCAGGCCTGCGCCTGAGCATGGTCTATCACTACCTGCCGCTGCCCGAGATCAAGGCGCTGTATCCCAAGGCGCTGATTACTTGCTACCCCTCTTATCAGAACGCAATCAACGCCGTCGCCTTCGATCAGGCCGATGTGTTTCTCGGCGATACCCTCTCCACCCATTACATGATCAACAAGGGCTATCTCAACAACGTCCGCATGGCCAATTTCGGCAAACAGGAAGCGCAAGGCTTCAGCTTTGCCGTAAGGCGCAGCAATCCCCAGCTGCTGGGCATCATCGACGCCGTGCTCACCGCGGTGCCAAGCGCCCAGCGCGACGACATCGCCAAGCGCTGGAGCGCTGGCAGCGACATGTTGCTGACTGACAAAAAACTGCAACTGACCCAACGCGAACAGGCCTGGCTCAAGCGTCACCCCATCGTCAGCGTGGTGGTCAATGAAGCTTACGCACCGTTGACCTTCTTCGACAGCGCCGGCAATTTTCGCGGCATCAGCGCCGACCTGCTCGAGCTGATCCGCTTGCGTACCGGCCTGCGTTTCGAGGTTCAGCGCAGTCGCAACGATGCGGAAATGATCAGGCAGATCGACAACCACAAGGCTGATCTGATCGCCGCCCTGCTGCCCAGCGCAGAACGTGAAAAAAACCTGAGTTTCAGTCGCCCGTATCTGGAAAACTCCTATGTGCTGCTGACCCGCAAAAGCGCCGACAGCCCCACCAACCTGGCCCAACTCAAAGGCAAGCGACTGGCGATCGCTCAGGGCAATCCGCTGGTCGCTTACCTCCACGAGAATTTTCCGGGCATCGAACTGATCGAAACCCCCGACACCTTCAGCGCCGTGTCGATGCTCGCCGACAACCACGTCGACGGCGCCGTCAACTCGCTGGTGATCGCCAACTATTTCATCTCCTCGCGCATCTTTGACCGGCCACTGCAAATCACCACCACGATCGGCACCAGCCAGGCCGCCTTCTCCCTGGCAACCGCCCGTGACAACACCGAGCTGGCCTCGATCATCAACAAGGCGCTGCTGAGCATCGCTCCCGAGGAGCTCGGCGTGATCAACGGCCGCTGGCGCGGTTACTCCACCGCGTCCCAGAACATCTGGCAGAACTATCAGCGCCTGTTCTATCAGGTGATTGCCGCCGCCGGCCTGATCCTGCTGCTGTTGTTGACCTGGAACGCCTACATGCGCCACCAGATCAAACAGCGCCAGGCCGCCGAGCGTGCGCTGAACGATCAGCTGGAGTTCATGCGGTCGCTGGTCAACGGTACGCCGCACCCGATCTATGTCCGGGATCGACAGGGCCTGCTGCAAAGTTGCAACGACAGCTATCTCGAGGCGTTCAACGCCAGACGCGAGGACATCATTGGCAAAGATGTCATGCAAGGCACACTCGGCAATGCCTTCGAAGCGCAGGCGTTCCAGGCCGATTACCAGAGAGTCATCGCCGAAGGCACTCCCTTGATACTCGACCGCCCCCTGCACATCGGCAACCGCCGTTTGACGATTTACCACTGGATTCTTCCCTATCGCGACTCCAGCGGCGACGTTCAAGGCATTATCGGCGGCTGGATAGACATCAGTGAGCGCCGCCAATTGTTCGAAGAGCTGCGCGCGGCCAAGGAGCAGGCGGACGAGGCGAACCGAGCCAAGAGTACCTTTCTGGCGACCATGAGCCACGAAATCCGGACGCCGATGAACGCCGTGATCGGCATGCTCGAACTGACCCTGCGCCGCATTGAACCGCAGCACCCCGATCGCGCTTCGATCGACACCGCCTACCATTCGGCCAAGGATCTGCTGGGGCTGATCGGCGATATTCTGGACATTGCGCGTATCGAGTCCGGGCGCCTGAGCCTGTGCCCGGAATGGATCAATCTGGTCGATACGGTGACGTCCGTTGCACGCATCTTCGACGGCCTCGCGCGGCAGAAAAATCTTGCCTTGCAAGTCGTCTTCAACCCGCCGCACCCGGCCGTGGATGTGTATCTGGATCCGCTGCGCTTCAAGCAGGTGCTGTCCAATCTGGTCAGCAACGCGATCAAGTTCACTGAGTCTGGCCACGTGCGGATCAGCCTCGACCTGATCTCGTCAGACGCTGCTGGTCGAGCATTGATGCAACTGACCGTGCAGGACAGTGGCTCAGGCATCAGCGCCGAAGATCAACAGCGCTTGTTCGAGCCCTTCTCGCAGGCGAGTAACGGCAGTCAACAGGCAAAAAACGGTGCCGGCCTGGGCTTGGTCATCAGTCGCAATCTGTGCGAAATGATGGGCGGGCAACTGCAGTTGAGCAGCCAGCCCGGTATCGGCACTCAGGTCTGCGTCTCGTTGCCGCTGGACAGCGTGCCGGTGAAAGCCAATCCGCCGAAAAGCGAACCGTTGATCAAGCCATCGGCAACGCCGCTGCATGTACTGGTGGTCGACGACCATCCGGCCAACCGTTTGCTCATGTGTCAGCAACTGGAGTTTCTCGGCCATCGGTTCAGCATTGCCGAGGACGGCTGCAGCGGTCTGGAACGATGGAAGGCCGATCATTTCGATCTGGTGATCGTCGACTGCAACATGCCCTTGATGAACGGCTACGAGATGACCCGCGCCATCCGCCAGCTTGAACTGCAAAATCGCCGCCGGCCGTGCACCGTGCTGGGTTTCACCGCCAATGCCCAGCCCGAAGAAATCCAGCGCTGCAAGCTTGCCGGCATGAACGACTGCCTGTTCAAACCGTTGAGTCTGACGTTGCTCGGGCAGTGGATCGACGGCATCACGCCGGCCTCATCCGCGTTAGTGTTCGACCTGCAAAGTCTGAGCCTGCTGACCGGCAACCACCCGGCGCAGACCCGCCGCATGCTGGTTGAATTGCTCAAAAGCAGCCGCCTCGACCGCGAGGAACTGCTCAGGCTCTCGCCCGAGGATGATCGCGAAGCGCTGGCAGTGGTCGCGCACAAGATCAAGGGCGCCGCACGCATCGCGCAGGCATCACGATTGATCGAATGTTGCGATGCCCTTGAGGAAGCTTGTCAGCAAGCGCTCGCGTCAAAGGAGATTGCCCGTCGCTGGGCGGCAACCAGCCAGGCCATGCTCGAACTGGAGCAAGCCTTGCAGGATCAATTGACCTTGGCCGATCAAGGCACAGTGAGCGAGTCTTAACTATGCTTGGGCGCTGAGCAGTGAGTTAAACATTCATGGAGAGCCTGCAATGCACAGCCCACTGCGCCCCGAGCAACGCCGGTTGCCGCTGCACGTGCACATCAGCGTCATGTTCACCTTTCTCCTGTTGCTTACGGGCGTGGTGCTGGGCCTGTTCAATTACCACCAGACCACGCAGATCATCCTGTCGAGCAGCGAAAAGCTGTTTGACCGCATCGAACAGGATGTACGCCTCGATCTGCAGGCAACCTATCAGCCGATCCGCAACCTGCTGAGCCTGCTGGCGGACACCCCGGCGGCCCAGGCCAGCGATCTGCAACAACGCCTGCCGTTACTCAAACCCTTCAGCCAGTCGCTCACCGATAACCCGGCGCTGGCGTCGCTGTATCTGGGTTACGCCAATGGTGATTTCTTCATGGTGCGCGCGCTGCGCACGCCGGCTCTGAAGGCACAGCTTCAGGCGCCGGAAGCGGCGGCCTATCAGGTCTGGAGCATCGAGCACGAGCCGCAAGGCACCGTGCGCTCGCAATCATTGTTCTTCGATCAGGCCCTGACACCGATCAACCGCCGCGAACATTCCGAAGAGCCATACGATCCGCGCAGCCGGACCTGGTTCAGCGACGCCCTGCAAAAGGCCGGGCAGATCACCACCGAGCCCTATGTATTTTTTTCGACCCACAATGTCGGCACCACGCTGGCCCGGCGCAGCGGCGAGAATGCCGTGATCGGCGCCGACCTGACCCTCGCTTCGCTGTCGACCGCCCTGGGCAAACATCGTGTCACGCCCTCGACAGAGATCGCGCTGTACGACACCGACGGCAACGCCGTGGCCTACCCCGACAGCCATCGCCTGATCGTCGATGACCGCACTGCGCGTCTGGCCAGAGCGGCCGATCTCAGCCCAGAGCTGAACGCGCTGCTCAGCTCCGACAATATCGGCAAGCGTCTGCTAGTAAACGACCGGCAATGGATCGTCGCGCGCACCAGCATCGAGGAAGGCGGGCCGAAAGGTCTGCAACTGGCGCTGCTGGTACCGGAAGACGAATTGCTGGTAGATGCTTTGCGCATGCGCTGGCAAGGCGCGCTGATCACCTTGGCCATCCTGTTGCTGTGCCTGCCATTGGGCTGGGTGATTTCGCGGATTCTGGTCAAGCCGCTGCATGCCCTAGTCAAGGAAGCCGACGCGATCCGCAGCTTCGACTTCAGTTCTCCGCTGGCGCGCCGCTCTCCCGTACTGGAAGTCGATCAGTTGAGCCTGTCGATGGCGCGGATGAAAGAAACCCTGGGAAGTTTCTTCCGCATCACCGACAGCCTTTGCGCCGAAACCCGTTTTGCCCCGCTGCTCGAACGCGTGCTGTTCGAAACCGTGCAGATCGCTCAGGCGCAGGCCGGTCTGATCTACCTGCGCGAAGCCGACGGCGCGCGCATGGAACCTTACGGGCTGGTGATCAATGGCGTGCCGCAGGCGCTGGAGGCGTTCGACATCCAGGGCCGTGAGCTGCATAAAAACACCGGGCCGGCCTGGTTCGAGCAACTGGCCAGCGCCAACAATACTGTCAGCCATCTGGGCTTCGATCAGGCCGGCGACTTGCAGAAAATCCTCCTGGCCATGGACTCACCGCGCATTCACCTGATCGGGATCCGCCTGCACAACCAGCACGACGAAACCATCGGCCTGCTGATTCTGCTGATCAATGACAGCGGCGCGCCGGGCGATCTGGAAAAGCTGCGCCCCGACCGTATCGCCTTCTTGCAGGCGGTGTCCGGTGCGGCGGCGGTGAGCATTGAAAGTCAGCGTCTGCAGGCCCGGCAAAAACAGCTGCTCGACGCCTTCATCCAACTGCTCGCCAGCGCGATCGACGCCAAGAGCCCGTACACCGGAGGCCATTGCCAGCGGGTGCCGGAATTGACGCTGATGCTCGCCCAGGCTGCTGCGGCGAGCCAGGACCCGGCGTTCAGCGCTTACCAACCGAGCGAGGATGAATGGGAGGCGTTGCACATCGCAGCGTGGCTGCACGATTGCGGCAAGGTCACGACGCCGGAATACGTGGTCGACAAAGCCACCAAACTCGAGACCATCAACGACCGCATCCACGAAATCCGCACCCGCTTCGAGGTGCTCAAGCGTGACGTGTGGATCAACTACTGGCAGACGCTGGCGAACGGTGCAGATCAAGCGGCGCTGGCCCGCACCCGTGATAGTGAGTTGCTGATGCTCGATGACGACTTCGCCTTTGTCGCCCGCTGCAATCTCGGTGGCGAGGCCATGGCCGAGGCTGATCTGCAACGCCTCGAGCAAGTCGCGCAACGCAGATGGCTGCGCACACTTGATGATCGCCTCGGTGTGTCCTGGGAAGAAAACCGCCGCCAGGCAAAAACACCGGCGGCGACGCTGCCCGTCAGTGAAACACTGCTGGCCGACAAACCCGAGCATCTGATCGAACGCGACAAGAACGAGCTGATCCCCGAGGACAACCCCTGGGGCTTCAAACTCGATGTACCCGCGTACAAGTACAACCGCGGCGAGCTGTACAACCTGAAGATCGCCCGCGGCACCCTTACCCGTGAAGAGCGCTACATCATCAACCATCACATGGTGCAGACGATCATGATGCTCAGCCACCTGCCCTTCCCCGGTCACCTGGACAGCATTGCCGAGATCGCCGGCGGTCATCATGAAAAAATGGACGGCACCGGGTATCCGAAACGGCTGAAACGCGAGGAGATGAGCCTGCCGGCGAGGATGATGGCGATTGCCGATATTTTCGAAGCGCTGACCGCCGCCGACCGCCCTTACAAGAAAGCCAAGTCGTTGAGCGAGGCGCTGGGAATCATGGCGACCATGTGCCGTGAAGCGCACATCGATGCTCCGTTGTTTGGCCTGTTTATCAACGAGGGGGTGTACATGCAGTACGCGACGCGGTTTCTCGATCCCGCGCAAATCGACAGCGTGGATACGGCCAGCCTGTTGCACAAGGCTGGCCTCAGCGGTTGATCAGCAGTCGGTCAGGCGCAGGAAAATCGCCGCCAGTTGCTCGATGCCGGCCTGATCCTCGGCGCCGAAACGCGCCAGCTTCGGGCTGTCGAGGTCGAGCACGCCGATCAGTCGACCGTCCTTGACCAACGGCACAACCAGTTCGCTGTTCGAGGCGCTGTCGCAGGCGATGTGACCGGGGAAGGCATGCACATCCTCGACGCGCTGGGTTTGCAGGCTGGCAGCAGCAGCGCCGCAAACACCGCGCCCGAACGGGATGCGCACGCAAGCGATCTGGCCCTGAAACGGGCCGAGCACCAGCTCTTCGTTGCGATTGAGGTAGAAACCGGCCCAGTTCAGATCATCGAGCTGGTTGAACAGGAATGCGGAAAACTGCGCGGCATTGGCGATGAAATCGCGCTCGTCCGCCAGTAGCGATTCCAGTTGCGCGGCCAACATACCGTAGCCTTCGAGGCCCTGGCCGCTTTGTTGCAAATCAATCATGCCTTGTGCTCCAGCAATTTCAGTCCCACCCAGTAGCGGGCGAATTGATACGCGCAACGTCCGTTGCGATTACCGCGGCCGGTGGCCCAGCGCACGGCGAGGATGTCCAGTGCTTCGTCGCGCTGCCAGCTCAGGCCGGCCTTGGCGGCCAACTGGCCGATCCAGTGCTCGACGACGTTGAGAAAGTGTTCTTGGGTAAACGGGTAGAACGACAGCCACAGGCCGAAACGATCAGACAGGGCGATCTTGTCTTCCACCGCTTCGCTCGGGTGCAGTTCGCCGTCGACGCGCTTCCAGTTTTCGTTGTCGCTTTCCTTTTCCGGCACCAGGTGGCGGCGATTGGAGGTCGCGTACAGCAAGACGTTGTCGGGGGCCTGCTCGAGCGAACCGTCGAGCACGCTTTTCAGCACGCGGTAGTCGCCTTCGCCGGATTCGAACGACAGGTCATCGCAGAACAGCACGAAACGTTGCGGCAATTTGGCAATTTGCTCGACCACGCGTGGCAGGTCTGCCAAGTGATCGCGTTCGATCTCGATCAGACGCAGGCCGGCAGCGGCGTGCTCGGCCAGCAACGCACGCACCAGCGAAGACTTGCCGGTACCGCGCGAGCCCCAGAGCAAGGCGTGGTTGGCCGGCATGCCATCGAGAAATTGTTGCGTGTTGCGCCCCAGTTGCTCCAACTGCCGGTCCACGCCGATCAGGTCGGACAGACGCATGTCGAGGCTGACTTCCAGCGGCAACAGGTAGCCGCTGCGCCCGTCACGCTGCCAGCGCGCCGCCAGGCAAGTGGTCCAGTCAATGACAGGGCGCGGTGCCGGCAACAGTGGTTCGATTCGCGCCAGAACCGACTCGGCGCGCTCAAGAAAAGCATTCAATCGGGAATCCACGTCTTCTCCTCGGGCACTTTCACAGTGATGATGACGATCCAGCGACGACACACAGATAAAATCGCCTCAGCAAGCCTTGTTACAAGGCGATTCGGGAACCTCGGTATCCCTGCATGATCGACTATGCTTGAGCAGCGAAGGGAAACGGAAGTGGTTCAACAACCCATGGATATCAAATTCACCCACCGGCTGTCTTACAAGCAAGCCAGGCTTACCGTGCTGGTCGGGTTCATTCTGGGCACCCTGCTCAGTCTGCTGCAGATCGGCATCGATTATGCCAGCGAAGACGCTTCCATCAACCGGGAAATCCTCGCGCTGCTGGAAATCAGCCACAATCCGGCCTCGCGCATCGCCTATAACATCGACGCCGAACTGGCGCAGGAACTCACGCTGGGCCTGCTGCGCTCGCCGGCGATCATCGCCGCGCAACTGATCGACAACAACGATACCGTGCTGGCCAACGTCAAACGCCCGGAACTGCAGAGCAGCTATCGGCTGATCAGCGACTTCCTGTTCGGCGCCAAGCGTCATTTCGAAGATCGCCTGTACCTCGACCACTTGCCCAACGAATCCCTCGGCGTGCTCAAGCTTGAAGTCGACACTTATGCCTTCGGCAGCCGCTTCTTGCGCCGCGCGGAAGTCACCCTGCTCAACGGTTTCGCCCGCAGTCTGCTGCTGACCGGGATCCTCCTGGCGCTGTTCTACGTGATGCTGACCAAACCACTGGTGCGGGTCATCCGTGAACTCAGCGGCCGCGACCCGCGCAGTGCCGAGCCGACCACGCTCGAGTGCCCCGCCGGCCACGGCAACGATGAAATCGGCGTGCTGGTCAAAGTCGCCAATCAGCAGTTCGAAAACATCGCCACAGAAATCCAGCAACGGCGCACTGCGGAAAACCGCCTGACCGAATACCTCGCGCAACTGGAAGACATCGTCTCGGCGCGCACCGCCGAACTCAAGGCGATCAATGCCCGCCTCAGTCAGTCCAACGAAGAACTTGAAGTGGCACGCCGCACGGCGCTGGACATGGCCGAAGCGCGTTCGGCGTTTCTGGCCAACATGAGCCATGAAATCCGCACGCCACTCAACGGTCTGCTGGGGATGATCGCGCTGTCGCTGGACGGCCCGCTCAACGCCGAACAGCAGCAACAACTGTCGATCGCCCACGACTCGGGCAAGGTGCTGGTGGAACTGCTCAACGATATTCTCGACCTGTCGAAATTCGACGCCGGGCAACTGGAGCTGGAAAACATCCCCTTCGACCTCGGCTCGCTGATCGAAGACACCGCCAACCTGCTTTCGCAGAATGCCGCTCCGAGCGTCGAGCTGACCTGTCTGATCGAGCCGCACTTCCCGGCGCTGGTGCTGGGCGACCCGACGCGGGTGCGGCAGATCGTCAGCAACCTGCTGTCCAACGCGCTGAAATTCACCCGCTTCGGTCGCGTCGATGTGCGTCTGTCGGCGCACAAGAATGGTGTGCGCATCGAAGTCTGCGACACCGGCATCGGCATCGCCCAGGAAGCGCAGGTGAAAATCTTCCAGCCGTTCACCCAGGCCGGCGCCGGTATCACCCGTCAGTACGGCGGCACCGGGCTGGGACTGGCGCTGACGTATAACCTCTGCGAGGCAATGCAGGGTCGGCTGACCATCAGCTCCGAAAGCGGTTTCGGCAGCCAGTTCTGTGCAGAGCTGCCACTGCCCTGCCACACTCGCGCCCTCCCTCCGCAGCCGTTACGTGGCAAGGTCCTCGCCATTACTGCAGCCAGCAGTGGCCTGGCGGAATTGCTGAAAAGCCTGTTGCCGGTGTGGGGCCTGGAATACACGCAGCGCACCATCGATGATTCCCTGCTGGGCCTAAATCCTGACGTCCTGATCACTGATTGCCCCGAGTGTCTGTTCGGTTTGCGCCCGAGCATCACCGCGCCGATTCTGCTGGTGACTGCCTACGGCAGTTTTCTGCCCAGCGAAGAAGCCGCCGCCCTCGCCCCCTTGCAGCAGCAAGCCCGGCCGCTGGCGCGCAACGCGCTGTACCAGCATCTGCGACGGATTCTGCAACCGGAGGTCGCCGCCCTCACCGAAGCGCAAGCGGACGCCTCGCCGTCCGCGCGTCGGGGCAAGGTGCTGCTGGTCGAGGACAACCCGGTCAACCAACTGGTCGCCAAAGGCATGCTCGGCAAGCTTGGCTGCGATGTGGTGGTGGCGGGCCATGGCGCCGAAGCATTGGATCAGCTGGAGTTTGCCGACTTCGATCTGGTGCTGATGGACTGCAACATGCCGGTGATGGACGGCTATGAAGCCAGTCGGCAAATTCGCCAGAGCGGGCGCTGGCCGAATCTGCCGATTGTTGCGCTGACCGCCAATGCCATGTCCGAGGAACGCGAACGTTGCCGCGCGGCCGGCATGAGCGACTATCTGGCCAAACCGTTTCGCCGCGAAGAACTCGCCGCGCTGCTCGACCAGTGGATGCCGACTACGTCAGCGCTTTGATTTGCCCGAGCAAATGATCGAGGCCGGCGCGCAAGTCGTTGAGCCGGTCAAGATCAACGCCACTGTCGCAGAGCAGGCGCCCTTTCAGTGGCCCAACCTGCTCGCGCAATGCTTGCCCTGCTGGCGTCAGGCTCAAATGCACTTCGCGTTCATCCCGCGCCGAGCGCCGACGCTGGACCAGATCGATCTGCTCCAGGCGCTTGAGCAAGGGCGTCAACGTGCCCGAATCCAGCGCCAGACGTTCGCCCAAGGCCTTGACCGTCGGTTGCTCCGGCGCCGCGTCCTGCCATTCCCACAGCACCAGCATCGCCAGATACTGCGGGTAGGTCAGGCGCAACTGATCGAGCATCGGTTTGTAGGCACGAATCACCGCCCGCGAGGCCGCGTACAGCTTGAAGCACAACTGGTTGTCGAGCTTCAGCGAATCACCCGGCTGACTCATTTCAGCAAAGCTTCGATCTCGCCGCTCAGGTCCTGCGGTTTGGTCGTCGGGGCGAAACGCTTGACCAACTGGCCATCCTTGCCGATCAGGAACTTGGTGAAATTCCACTTGATGCCCTGCGAGCCGAGCAGGCCCGGGGCGCGCTTCTTCAACTGCACGAACAGCGGGTGAGCATCGGCGCCGTTGACGTCGATCTTCTTGAACAGCGGGAAGCTGACGCCGAAATTCAGTTCGCAGAACTCGCTGATGGCGCCCTCATTGCCCGGCTCCTGTTTGCCGAACTGGTTGCAAGGGAAACCCAGTACCACCAGCCCTTGATCCTTGTAGGTCTGCCAGAGTTCTTCGAGGCCCTTGTATTGCGGAGTGAAGCCACACTTGCTCGCGGTATTGACCACCAGCACCGCTTTGCCGGCGAAATCGGCCAGGGTCTTTTGCTCACCCTTGATGGTAGTGCACGGGATATTCAGCAGGTTGTCGCTCATCGGTCGGCTCCGCAATGGTGAGGAAGGCGCAAACATAACGAGCAATTGAATCGTGCGCAATCTAATTGCTCGATAAAAAAGGCGACGCAATGTCGCCTGTTTCGGTTATTCGCGGGGCTCGAGGTTCAGGCACACCGAGTTGATGCAATAACGCAGGCCGGTCGGTGGCGGGCCATCCGGGAACACGTGCCCCAGATGCGCATCGCAGCGCGCGCACTTCACTTCAGTGCGGATCATGCCGTGGCTGGTGTCGCGGATTTCGGTCATCGCGCTTTCGCCGATCGGCTGATAGAAACTCGGCCAGCCGCAGCCGGAGTCGAATTTGGTCTTGGAGTCGAACAGCGGCTCGTTGCAGCAGACACAGTGGTAGACACCGTCGGTTTTGGTGTCGTTGTACTTGCCCGAGAACGGGCGCTCGGTGGCACTCAGACGGCAGACGTTGTACTGCTCGGGGTCGAGCATGGCCTTCCACTCTTCCAGGGTTTTCTGCAACTTTTCCATCATCACACCTCAGCGGCTGAAAAAGCCCGATCTGTACCTTTTCCACGGATCGGGCGGCACGTATGATTGCGCCTCGTCACGCGCCAGTCTGGCAGCCAGACCGGGCGCATTCAAACGGATTCTGAGCGCAAAAGCGCCAGACCTCCGCCTGTGCGAAGACGCAGCAATCCCAGTACGGTTGTCCATTTGCCGCCTGGATCGTTCATTTTCGGGATCACATCGCCATGCAGTTCAGCAAATCGAACAAGCTCGCCAACGTCTGCTACGACATTCGCGGCCCGGTGCTCAAGCACGCCAAACGACTGGAAGAGGAAGGCCAGCGCATCCTCAAGCTGAACATCGGCAACCCGGCGCCGTTTGGTTTCGAAGCGCCGGACGAAATCCTTCAGGACGTGATCCGCAACCTGCCGACCGCGCAGGGCTACAGCGATTCCAAAGGCCTGTTCAGCGCGCGCAAGGCGGTGATGCAGTACTACCAGCAAAAGCAGGTCGAAGGTGTCGGCATCGAAGACATCTACCTGGGCAACGGTGTGTCCGAGCTGATCGTGATGTCGCTGCAGGCGCTGCTCAACAACGGCGACGAAGTGCTGGTGCCGGCTCCGGACTATCCGCTGTGGACCGCTGCGGTGAGCCTCGCCGGCGGTAACGCTGTGCACTACCTGTGCGACGAAGGCGCCGACTGGTTCCCGGATCTCGCCGACATCAAGGCCAAGATCACTCCGAACACCAAGGCCATGGTGATCATCAACCCGAACAACCCGACCGGTGCGGTGTATTCGAAGGAAGTGTTGCTGGGCATGCTGGAAATCGCCCGGGCGCACAATCTCGTGGTGTTCTCCGACGAGATCTACGACAAGATTCTCTATGACGACGCCGTGCATATCTGCACTGCCTCGCTGGCGCCGGACCTGCTCTGCCTGACCTTCAACGGTCTGTCGAAATCCTACCGCGTGGCCGGTTTCCGCTCCGGCTGGATCGCCATTTCCGGGCCGAAACACAACGCGCAGAGCTACATCGAGGGCATCGACATGCTGGCCAACATGCGCCTGTGCGCCAACGTGCCGAGCCAGCACGCGATCCAGACCGCGCTGGGCGGCTATCAGAGCATCAACGATCTGGTGCTGCCGCAGGGTCGCTTGCTGGAACAGCGCAACCGCACCTGGGAACTGCTCAACGACATTCCCGGCGTCAGCTGCGTGAAGCCGATGGGCGCGCTGTACGCATTCCCGAAAATCGACCCGAAGGTCTGCCCGATCCATAACGACGAGAAATTCGTTCTCGACCTGCTGCTTTCCGAAAAGCTGCTGGTGGTGCAGGGCACGGCATTCAACTGGCCGTGGCCGGACCACTTCCGCGTGGTCACCCTGCCCCGCGTCGATGACCTGGAGATGGCCATCGGCCGCATCGGCAACTTCCTCAAGTCCTACCGCCAGTAATGGGCCAGCAGTGCGCAACGGATTGGCTGTTGCGCACTGTCTGATTCAGCAACACATCTTTAATCCGCGCCTTTGCAGCCCTTCTACACTTGCGATGCGAGCTGTACAGACGTGTCTGACCTAATGGCGGCGGGGCGAAAGGCTGTGTCATCCGTGTCGGAATCGAGGGTGGGAATTTTCTTTTTGCTCAGGAAACCGCTGTAGGACACAGTTTGAAATAGTCACTCGGTTGAATAGCCCGGTGCCGCACCTTATATACCCCGCAGTACGCTACATCTTTAGCTTGAGGAGAGTTCTACAACCATGATGCGCATCCTGCTGTTTTTGGCCACTAACCTGGCGGTCGTGCTGATAGCCAGCATCACCCTGAGCCTGTTCGGCTTCAACGGGTTCATGGCGGCCAACGGGGTCGACCTCGACCTCAGTCAGCTGCTGGTTTTCTGTGCGGTCTTTGGTTTCGCCGGCTCGCTGTTCTCGCTGTTCATCTCCAAGTGGATGGCGAAGATGAGCACCGGCACGCAAATCATCAGCCAGCCACGCACCCGTCATGAGCAATGGCTGCTGCAAACGGTCGAGCAATTGTCCCGCGAGGCCGGGATCAAGATGCCTGAAGTCGGGATTTTCCCGGCCTACGAAGCGAATGCTTTCGCTACCGGCTGGAACAAGAACGACGCGCTGGTCGCGGTCAGCCAGGGCCTGCTCGAGCGATTCTCGCCCGATGAAGTGAAAGCCGTACTGGCCCACGAAATCGGTCACGTCGCCAACGGCGACATGGTCACGCTGGCGCTGATCCAGGGCGTGGTGAACACCTTTGTGATGTTCTTCGCGCGGATCATCGGCAACTTCGTCGACAAGGTCATCTTCAAGAACGAAGAAGGCCAGGGCATCGCCTACTACGTGGCGACCATCTTCGCCGAACTGGTGCTGGGCATCCTCGCCAGCGCAATCGTCATGTGGTTCTCGCGCAAGCGCGAATTCCGTGCCGACGAAGCCGGCGCCCGCCTGGCCGGTACCAGCGCGATGATTGGCGCTCTGCAACGTCTGCGTGCCGAACAGGGCCTGCCGGTGCACATGCCCGACACCCTGAACGCCTTCGGCATCAACGGTGGCATCAAACAGGGCTTCGCCCGCATGTTCATGAGCCACCCGCCGCTGGAAGAGCGTATTGACGCACTGCGTCGTCGCGGTTGATTTGACCGAAGTGAAAAAGAAGGCCCGCAGCGATGCGGGCCTTTTTTTGTTTCTTCAGATCATGCATTGTCAGCAAAGTCCCTTTCGCGAGCAGGCTCGCTCCCACCTTTGGAATGCATCCCACTGTGGGAGCGAGCCTGCTCGCGAAGACGCCGGAGCTGCTGACAGAAAACTATCTGGAAGAAACCCGATAAACCCGCTCCACCAACCACTCAGCCCCAGCCTGCAGAAACTTCGGACTCTCAGCCAGAACATCCTGCTGCTCCAGTTCGTCCACCTGCCAGCCCTCACCCAGCAACCGCTGCACTTCATCATCAGTCACCGCAAACGGCGGCCCCGGAATCTGCGTCTGATCGTAATCCAAAGTAATCACCAGCCCTTTCACCTCCGGCGCCAGCAAGTGCTGCAGATGCGCTGCATAGCGCTGACGCATCACGTCCGGCAAGGCAATCAGCGCGGCGCGATCATACAGCGCCGTGCAACCGACAACATCCCCCGCCGTCAGGGCGAAAAAATCCCCGCACCACAGTTCGATGGCATCACTGCGATAAACCTTGAATGCGCCTTGCTCGCCGATCTGCGGCTGCAACTGATGATTGCTGAAAAAATCCTCGACAGCCTTCTCCGATAGCTCAACCCCAAGCACTTGATGCCCCTGCCCGGCAAGCCAGAGCAGATCCAGACTCTTTCCGCACAGCGGCACCAGCACACGCGCCGACGGTGCAATCGCCAGCTCCGGCCAATAGCACTGCAAATACGGGTTGGCCTCGGACTGATGAAAGCCGATCTGGTTCGAATCCCATTTCTTGTACCAAAACTCAGACTGCATGGCTCACTCCCGAAAAACCGATGAAAAACCGCAGAAACTTATATTGGATTCAGATCGATGATCTGACTGAAGATGGCTCATCTTAGCGCTCAGGAGCCCGTCCATGTTGCCCAGCCTGTTTATCTCCCACGGTTCACCGATGCTGGCGCTGGAGCCCGGTGCCAGCGGCCCGGCACTGGCGCGACTGGCCGCTGAACTGCCGCGCCCCAAAGCCATCGTCATCGTCTCGGCGCACTGGGAAAGCCAGGAACTGCTGGTCAGCAGCCACCCGCATCCGGAAACCTGGCACGACTTCGGCGGTTTCCCCCGTGCGCTGTTTGAAGTGCAGTACCCGGCCCCGGGTAATCCGCAGCTGGCCGCCGAAGTGGCTGAACTGCTGAACGCCCATGACTTGCCGGCGCGGCTCGATCCGCAACGACCGTTTGATCATGGTGTCTGGGTGCCACTGTCTTTGATGTATCCGCAGGCCGACATTCCGGTGGTGCAAGTCTCGCTGCCGAGTCGTGGTGGGCCGGCGTTGCAGACGCGGGTTGGCCGTGCGCTGGCGAGCCTGCGCGAACACGGCATTCTGTTGATCGGCTCCGGCAGCATCACCCACAACCTCCGCGAGCTGGACTGGCATGCCGGCCCGGAAAGCATTGAACCGTGGGCGCGGGATTTTCGTGACTGGATGATCGACAAACTGGCGGCCGACGATGAAACGGCGCTGCATGATTATCGCCAGCAGGCGCCAAATGCGGTGCGCAGTCACCCGAGTGATGAGCATTTGTTGCCGTTGTATTTTGCTCGCGGTGCGGGCGGGGTTTTCAGCGTGACGCATCAGGGTTTCACGATGGGGGCGCTGGGTATGGATATTTATCGCTTCGGTTGAGGCCTTCGCGAGCAGGCTCGCTCCCACAGTAGCCAATGAACAGGCAAAAAAAATCCCCGAACCAGTCGGGGATTTTTTATGTGCGATCAATCAGCCCAAGGGCGGATCAATCTTCGCGGTAGCGACGCAGCTTGAGCTGCTTACCGGCAACGCGAGTGTCCTTCAGCTTGGTCAGGAGTTTTTCCAGACCTTCTTCCGGCAGCTCGACGAGGCTGAAGCTGTCACGCACCTGGATGCGACCGATCGCTTCACGGGCCAGACCGCCTTCGTTGAGGATGGCGCCCAGCAGGTTTTTCGCAGCGATACCGTCACGCGCGCCCAGCGCGGTACGGCAACGAGCACGGCCTTCGCCCAAAGGCATTGGCGCGCGACGCTCGCGGTCACCACGATCAGGACGATCACCGGAACGCTCAGGACGGTCGCCACGCGGTGCGTTGTTCGGCACCAGTGGACGTTCCTTCTCGATTGCGGCCAGGTTCAGCGCTTGACCATTGGTGGCCTTGCGCAGCAGCGCAGCAGCCAGTGCACGCGGGGTGCAACCGATGTCGGCGGTCAGGCGATCAAGCAGTTCGCCGTGAGTCGATTCGGCATCAGCAACCAGCGGCGACAGGCTGTTGGTCAGTTTCTTGATGCGTGCATCGAGAACGGCTTGAGCGTCTGGCAGGCGTACTTCAGCAACTTTCTGACCGGTTACGCGCTCGATCACTTGCAGCATGCGGCGCTCACGTGGAGTCACCAGCAGCAGTGCACGACCTTCGCGACCGGCACGGCCGGTACGGCCGATACGGTGCACGTAGGATTCCGGGTCGTACGGCATGTCAACGTTGAATACGTGAGTGATGCGCGGAACGTCCAGACCACGGGCAGCAACGTCGGTCGCGACAACGATGTCCAGACGGCCATCCTTGAGCGAGTCGATCACGCGCTCACGCTGGTTCTGGGCAATGTCACCGTTCAACGCGGCGGCTTTGTAGCCTTTGGCGTCGAGGGCGCTGGCCAGGTCCAGGGTCGCTTGCTTGGTGCGCACGAACATGATCAGCGCGTCGAAGTCTTCGACTTCCAGCAGGCTGAGCACGGCAGAGGTTTTCTGGTCAGCGTGAACCAACAGGTGAGCCTGTTCGATCGCGGTAACGGTCTGGGTCTTGGTCTGGATCTTGACGTGTTGCGGATCGCGCAGGTGGCGTTCGGCAATGGCGCGGATCGACTGCGGCAGGGTCGCCGAGAACAGCACGGTCTGGCGGGTCGATGGCAGAGCCTTGAAGATGACCTCCAGGTCATCCATGAAGCCCAGCTTCAACATTTCGTCAGCTTCGTCGAGAACCAGATGGTTCACAGTCGACAGGACTTTCTCGTCGCGACGCAGGTGGTCGCACAGACGACCCGGAGTAGCGACAACAATCTGTGCGCCATTACGGATTGCCTTGAGTTGCGGGCCCATCGGCGCGCCGCCGTAGACAGCCACGACGGTGACGCCTGGCATTTGCTTGGCGTAGGTTTCAAAAGCGGTTGCTACTTGCAGCGCCAACTCTCGGGTCGGCGCCAGGATCAGGGCTTGCGGTTCGCGCTTGGCAGGATCGATGCGGTGCAGAATAGGCAGTGCGAACGCGGCGGTTTTACCGGTACCGGTTTGCGCCTGGCCAATCATGTCCTGGCCGGCCATGATGATCGGGATCGATTGCTGCTGAATCGCCGAAGGCTCTTCGTAGCCAGTCGCTGCGACGGCTGCAAGAATATTCGGGTTGAGATTAAAAGCGGCGAATCCGCCGGTTTCCTGGGTCATGGGTCTGCCTCTAAGTGCATCCGCAAAGACCCATGCTCCAAAGCTGCGCATGCCGTGTTGAGACTCAAGAGTCGCCCTGGCAGCTTTGTCGGCGGGGATTTGCGAAAACGAATGAATGAAGATGAATCGTCAAGGAAGAGCCCGCAATGCGGACATGCAGCCGAAGCTGACTTCGGGAAATGCGCTACCTAAACGCGGCCCGGTTAAAGGCCGGCGCGCACTATACCGGATTTCGCCCGAAAAGGGAGCTTTTTTTGTGGCCCTTATCCGGGTGTCACCGCCGTGTAACGGGGTTTTGCGGATAATCGCGCAACGGTCTATTTTGCAAAGGCCCGGCCCTGCGGGCGATAACGCTCAAACGGTTCACCGATCTGCGGCAAAGCGCCGCGCACCCGCCCTTCCCGCTTGAGGATTTAGCCATGAATCAGCCCTGCGCCGGCCGCGTCAGCCGAGAACGTCGTGGTCATGTGCACTTGATCGGCCTTGATCGGGCGGCCAAGCGCAACGCTTTCGATATCGACCTGCTAAACGACCTGAGCCTGGCCTACGGCGAATTCGAAGCCGACCGCGAAGCGCGGGTCGCCGTGGTGTTCGGCCATGGCGAGCACTTCACCGCCGGACTCGATCTGGTCAATGCCAGCGCCGCACTGGCCGAAGGCTGGCAGGTTCCGAGCGGCGGTTGCGATCCCTGGGGTGTTTTCGTCGGCCCACGGGTGAGCAAACCGGTTATCGTCGCCGCGCAGGGTTACTGCCTGACCATCGGCATCGAGCTGATGCTGGCGGCGGACATCAACCTGTGCGCGAGCAATACCCGCTTCGCGCAGATGGAAGTGCAGCGTGGGATCTTTCCGTTTGGCGGCGCGACTTTGCGTTTCCAGCAGATCGCTGGCTGGGGCAACGCGATGCGCTGGTTGCTCACTGGCGATGAGTTCGATGCCCACGATGCGTTGCATCTGGGCCTGGTGCAGGAAGTGATGGCCAGCGAAGATTTGCTGCCCCGCGCGATCGAGCTGGCCGAACGGATTGCCCGGCAGGCACCACTGGGCGTGCAGGCGACCTTGATGTCAGCGAGACAGGCGCGTTATGAGGGTGAGACAGCGGCGGCGCAGGCGTTACCGGCGCTGGTGAAGAAGTTGCTCGCCACTGAGGATGCCCGGGAGGGGGTGCGATCGTTGGTGGAGCGGCGGTCAGGGATCTTCAAAGGCATCTGAAGATTCTGCTGCCTGTCAGGGCCTTTTCGCGAGCAGGCTCGCTCCCACAGGGAGAATGCATTTCAAATGTGGGAGCGAGCCTGCTCGCGAAAAGGGCGGTACTGCCGACTTACGTCGCCGGGCGAATCGCGTTGATCAACGACTGCAACGAATACCCCAACCGCGGCGCCAGCGCTTCGGCCCGCTGGGTCAGCGCCTGCATGTCCAGCGCCTGATCGAGATCCGCCGGAACGATCAGAATCACGTTGCCCTCCTTCACCGGCAATTCCCAGTAGTGCCGGTGATAGAGCCCGCGCAACAACGCCGCGCCCAGTGGCTTGCCATCGTCGGTGGCCCACTGGTTGATCACCAGCCAGCCGCCCGGATTCAGGCGCTTCTGACAATCGCCGAGAAAACTCCAGGCCAGATGCCCGACACCGGGACCGACATCGGTATAGAGGTCGACGAAAATCAGATCCGCCGGCTCGGCAGTCGGCAGCAATTCCAGCGCATCGCCGACGCGGATGTACAACCGCGGATCATCATCCAGACCGAGATACTCGATGGCCAGGCGCGGCACGTCCGGGCGCAGTTCGATGGCTTCGACGTCTTCGAGCGGCAGAAACTTCAGGCAAGCCTGGGTCAGCGTGCCCGCGCCCAAACCGAGAAACAGCGCACTCTCCGGCTGCTCGTGGCACAGCGCGCCGATCAGCATCGCGCGGGTGTAGTCGTACTCCAGCCAGCTCGGGTCGGCGGTGAACACGCAGCTCTGCTCGATCGCATCGCCGAATTCGAGAAAGCGGTAATCGGCCACTTCCAGCACGCGAATCACGCCGAACTCATCCTGTACTTCGGCGAGCAGATGCTCGACGCGCTCCTCAGTCATTTCGTCTCCTGATGGTCACCGGGCGCGGTGACGCGATGGCACCGCTGTGGCGCCGTGGCAAAGCGGCGATTGTCGGCGATGGGGCGGGAGCAGGTCACGCACTAATTGCTGCTAACATGGCGCTTCCCTGCGTACGAACTTCGAGACCGTGATGAGCCAACCGTGGAGCCCTGACAGCTGGCGCGCCCTGCCGATCCAGCAACAACCGCAATACCCCGACGCCGCGCACCTGCGCCAGGTCGAGCAAACCCTGGCCAGCTATCCGCCGCTGGTGTTCGCCGGCGAAGCCCGCGAGCTGCGCCGCCAGTTTGCCGAAGTCACTCAGGGCCGCGCGTTCCTGTTGCAGGGCGGCGATTGCGCGGAAAGCTTCGCCGAATTTTCCGCCGCGAAGATCCGCGACACCTTCAAAGTGTTGCTGCAAATGGCAATCGTCATGACCTTCGCTGCCGGCTGCCCAGTGGTCAAGGTCGGGCGCATGGCCGGTCAGTTCGCCAAGCCACGTTCGGCCAACGACGAAACCATCGGCGGCGTAACCCTGCCGGCCTACCGTGGCGACATCGTCAACGGCATCGGCTTCGACGAAAAGAGCCGCGTGCCGGATCCGGAGCGTTTGCTGCAGTCCTACCATCAGTCCACAGCAACCTTGAACCTGTTGCGCGCTTTCGCCCAGGGCGGTTTCGCCGACCTGCACCAAGTGCACAAGTGGAACCTGGATTTCATCGCCAACTCGGCGCTGGCCGAGAAGTACAGCCACCTCGCCGACCGCATCGATGAAACCCTCGCGTTCATGCGCGCCTGCGGCATGGACAGCTCGCCGCAACTGCGCGAAACCAGTTTCTTCACCGCCCACGAAGCGTTGCTGCTGAACTACGAAGAAGCCTTCGTCCGCCGCGACAGCCTGACCAACGATTACTACGATTGCTCGGCGCACATGCTGTGGATCGGCGACCGCACACGTCAGCTCGACGGCGCGCACGTTGAATTCCTGCGCGGGGTGAACAACCCGATCGGCGTCAAAGTCGGCCCGAGCATGAACCCCGATGACCTGATTCGCCTGATCGACGTGCTCAACCCGGACAACGATCCGGGGCGGTTGAACCTGATCGCGCGGATGGGCGCGAACAAGGTCGGCGATCATCTGCCGGCACTGATCCGCGCGGTCCAGCGCGAAGGCAAGCAGGTGCTGTGGAGCTCCGATCCGATGCACGGCAACACCATCAAGGCCAGCAGCGGCTACAAGACCCGCGATTTTGCGCAGATCCTTGGCGAGGTGAAGCAGTTCTTCCAGGTGCACGAAGCGGAAGGCAGCTATGCCGGCGGCATCCATATCGAGATGACCGGGCAGAACGTCACCGAGTGCATCGGCGGCGCCCGACCGATTACCGAGGATGGCTTGTCCGACCGTTATCACACCCACTGCGATCCGCGGATGAATGCTGACCAGTCGCTGGAATTGGCGTTTTTGATTGCCGAGACTCTGAAGCAAGTCCGCCGCTAGACCGAGTCGCCCCAATTCGCGAGCCTGCTCGCTCCCACATTTGCAATGCGTTTCCCTGTGGGAGCGAGCCTGCTCGCGAAAGGGCCGGCTCAGGCAACCTCAATCCGCGCCAATGCCACCCGCAACCGCCCCGCACTCTCGCGCTGACAATTCAACTGCACCCGCTCAAGCCCCAGCCAACCCGCCATCCGCCGCAAATTCAGCGCCAGCGCCAGCATGCCCTCCTCGTCCAGCCCCGGTTCTTCCTCGTGCACCGCATGCACCGCCAACTGCCCCGCCGCCCGTTCGGCGCGCAGATCAACCCGCGCGGCGATCCGCTCGTTGTGCAAAAACGGCAGCACGTAATAGCCGTAAACGCGCTTGGGCTGCGGAGTGTAGATTTCCAGGCGATAGCGGAAATCGAACAAGCGCTCGGTGCGGCTGCGCTCCCAGATCAGCGAGTCGAACGGCGACAGCAGCGCACTGGCGATGACCTTGCGCGGCACTTTGGGCTCCGGCAGGCAATAGGCGATCTGCCGCCAGTCGGCGACTTCGCACATCTGCAATTGCCCCGCTTCAACCAACTCAGCCAGACGCGGGCGCGCATCCGCAGGGCTCAGGCGAAAGTAATCGCGCAGGTCTTTTTCCGTACCAACGCCCAATGCTTGCGCCGCATGCAACAGCAAACCGCGTTGCGCCTCGGCCTCATCCGGCTCGGGCTGCTGCAGAATCGCTGCCGGAATCACTCGCTCGGGCAAATCGTACAAACGCTCAAATCCGCGTCGCCCCGCCACCGTGACCTCACCGGCGGCGAACAACCATTCCAGCGCGTGTTTCTCGGCACTCCAGTCCCACCATGGCCCGGCCTTGTCTTCGCGGGTCGACAGACTGCCGGCGCCGAGCGCGCCCCGCTCCTCAACCGCAGTCAGCACGCGGCGAATGGTTTCCTGTTGTTCGCGACCAAACCTCGCCAATTGCTGATAGATGTCTTCGCCACGCTTGGCCCGTTGCATGCGCCAACCCAGCAATGGGTACATCGACAGCGGCAACAGCGACGCTTCATGGCCCCAGTATTCGAACAGCGTGCGCCGCCGGCCGGCACTCCAGGCAGCCTGGTCGAGCAAGTCAGATGGATAGGAACCGAGACGGGAAAACAGCGGCAGGTAGTGCGAGCGCACCACGGCATTGACGGAATCGATTTGCAGCAGGCCCAGCCGTTCGATCAGCCGGTTGAGATGGCCGGCAGTGACGGTCGGCGGCTGGCGCCCGTTGAACCCTTGGGCGGCCAGCGCCAGACGTCGCGCCTGTTTGAGGGAAAAGGACACTGTCGCGGGCATTTATTCCTCCATGTCTGCTCGCAACCTACCTCACCTGAAAGGGGTTTGTGTAGCGATCGCCTCATCATTTATGCATCGGGTCGTCCCAGAACGGCCGCACGGTTTCATGCTCGACATCGGCGCGGCTGATGCCGATGTCCTTCAGCGCCTCATCGCTCAGACCGGCGAGCATTTCCCGTTCACGATGCAGCTCATACCAACGGCTGAATTTGTGCAGCAGATCGGACACGATATGGCCGTGGCCGGACAGCTGTTCTTGGCTTGCATACTCTCTTTGACCTTTCATCGTCTTGCCTCCTTTTGTGGATGGCTCAAGTCTCGCGCCAGCGCTAAGATCAATCCAACGAATGTTTCTGATGGCATGCATCACGGAGATTCATCAATTGTCCGCCTACCCCAGTATCGATACCGATGTCCTGCGCACCTTTGTCGCGATTGCCGATCAGGGCGGTTTCACCCGTGCCGGCGAGATGGTCAACCGCACCCAGTCGGCGGTGAGCATGCAGATGAAACGTCTGGAAGAAGACGTGTTGCAGCGCCAGCTGTTCGAGCGCGATGGCCGTCAGGTGCGGCTTACGGCTGAAGGCCAGGTTCTGCTCGGTTATGCGCGGCGCATCCTCAAACTGCACAGTGAGGTGTTCAACACCCTGCGCGAGCCGCACATGGTCGGCACCGTGCGCATCGGTACGCCGGATGATTATGTGATGCGTTTTCTGCCGGGGATCCTGTCGCGGTTCGCGCAGTTCTATCCGCTGATCCAGATCGAAGTGCATTGCGAATCGACCAAACAACTGTTGCAGCGCACTGATCTGGACTTGTCGATCGTTACCCGCGAGCCGGGCAACGAGATCGGCCAGTTGCTGCGCAAGGAGCGCTTTGTCTGGGCCGAGGCGCAGAACTTCAGCGCCCACGAACAGACGCCGCTGCCCCTGGCGATGTTCAACAGTGATTGTTTCTGCCGCCTGTGGGCATGCAATGCGCTGGACGCGATGGGCCGCGATTACCGCATCGCTTACAACAGCAGCAGCCTGTCGGCGCTGATGGCGGTAGTCAGCGCGGGGCTGGCGATCACCGCGCAACTGGAAAGCCTGATCACCCCGGATATGCGCATCCTTGGCGCCGCCGAAGACCTGCCACTGTTGCCCGAGGCGAGCATCATGCTGATCCGCAATCTGAACAACCCGTCGCCGATCACCGAGTGCCTGGCCGAGCACATCGTCGAGGGCTTCAAACTTTAAATGCGAGCATCACCGCACACAGCACCAGAAAGCCGCAGAACAGCCCACGCAGGAGTTTTTCCGGCATGGCGTGGGCAACTTTCACGCCCCAACTGATGCTGAGCAGACCTCCGACCGCCAGAGGCAGGCCGATCATCCAGTCGACTTCGTGGTGCACCGCGTAGGTCACCAGGGTTACGCCAGTGCTCGGCAGGGCCAGCGCCAGCGACAATCCTTGAGCAACCACTTGGCTGGTGCCGAACAGGCTGGTCAGCACCGGCGTCGCCACCACCGCGCCGCCGACGCCAAACAAACCGCCCATGGTCCCCGAGGCGGCGCCGAGCACGCCCAACCACGGCCACGAATAGCGCATCTCGGCAGTCGGCGCTGGTCGCGGACCGAACATCTTCAACAGGTTGTAGGCCGACAGCGCCACCAGAAAAGCGACAAATCCGATGCGCATGGTCTGCGCATCGATGCCCACCGCCCAGATCGAGCCGAGCCAGGCAAAGCAGAAACCCATCACTGCCAGCGGCAGCGCATGGCGCAATTCGATGCGATTGCGCTGGTGATAACGCCACAGCGCCAGCATCACGTTCGGTACCACCATCACCAGCGCCGTGCCCTGGGCGATCTGCTGATCAAGCCCAAACCACACGCCAAGCAACGGGATCGCAATCAAGCCACCGCCAATGCCAAAGATCCCGCCCAATGTGCCAAGGGCGGCGCCGAACAGCAGGTACAACAGAAAATCCATCACAACGGTAATCCTCTAACGACAGGCGGCCAATGCTACGCACTCGCGCCTAGCGGGGAAACGCACAGCAACGCACAATGGCTATGCCGATTTTGCACAAGCGTGATTTCCATGAATCCCAACCAATTGACCGATCAGCTCGGCCTGTTTCTCGATGTGCTGGAGAGTGGCAGCTTTTCTGCCGCTTCGCGCCGCCATCCGCTGACGCCTTCCGCCGTAGCCCGGCGCATCGATAGCCTGGAAAGTGCCGTCGGCAGTCAGCTGTTCGTACGCAGCACCCATGCCGTGCTGCCGACTTCGGCCGGCCTGGCCTTTGCCGAGCGGGCGCGACGGATCATCGCCGAGTTGCAACTGGCGCGGGCCGAAGCGGTGTCGTTGAGCAGCGCACCGGAAGGCCTGATCCGCATCGATGCGCCAGCAGCTTTCGGGCGGCGGCATCTGGCGCCGGTAATTGCCGATTTTCTCCTGCTGTATCCGGGACTGGATGTGCAGATGCACCTGATCGACAGCTTCAGCGACATGGCCGGCAGCAGCCTGGGCAAGGTCGATCTGGTGCTGCGTACCGGCCAGTTGGCTGACTCGCGCCTGGTCGCCACGCCATTGGCGAGCATGGTCCGCGTCGCCTGCGCCAGCCCTGACTATCTCAAGCAGCGTGGCGTGCCCGAGCACCCAGCGCAGTTGAGTGAACACGACGGGCTCGACTGGGAAGGCCTTGCGCCGCCCTTTGCCTGGAAATTCGAAGTGGACGGGCAAATGCAACTGCACCGGCCATCGCGGGTGCGCCTGAGCGCCAACAATGCCGAAGCCCTGGCGTGTGGCGCGGCGGCGGGTCTGGGCGTCGCACACTTGCCGACTTGGCTGGCCAGCGAATACTTGCTGCGTGGCGAACTGGTGCCACTGTTCTGCGAAAACGGCCTGCCGCCGCCGGAGTCCACCGGCATTTACGCGCTGCGCATGGAACAGCAGGTCCATTCGCGCAGTCGGTTATTGCTGGAATACCTGAAAACCCGCTTCAGCCCGGTGCCGCCGTGGGATCTGGCGTTGCAACGGCAATTCGCCCGGCACTGACGCCGGACATATTTATCTGGCGCCTTAAAGATTCGAGCGCTAGATTAAAAAACGATCAACGATCAAGGCTTTGACAATGACTTGCGAACGCGACAACTGCGACGACCTGCTGCTCGACAATCAGGCGTGCTTCGCCCTGCACTCGACCTCGCTGATGATGACCAAGGTCTACAAGCCGCTGTTGCAGGCGCTGGGCCTGACCTATCCGCAATATCTGGCGATGATGGTGTTGTGGGAGAAGGACGGTCTGACTGTCGGAGAAATCAGCGCACGCCTGCTGACCGATCCGGGATCGCTGACGCCATTGCTCAAGCGTCTGGAAGCCGAAGGCCTGCTCAGCCGCACCCGCAGTCGCGAAGATGAGCGGGTGGTGATTGTCGAACTGACCGCAGCGGGCCGCGCCTTGCGCGACAAGGCGCAGACCGTGCCGCAGTGCATTCTTGGCGCCAGTGGCTTCACCCTTGAACGTCTGCAGAAATTGCAGGCCGAGCTGCAAGCGCTGCGCGGACATCTGCAAGACAGCCTGAATTAAGCCCCGCTACATTCCCCTGTGGGAGCGAGCCTGCTCGCGAAAGCGTCCGATCAGACAGCGAGTCGTTGAATGTTCCACCGCCTTCGCGAGCAGGCTCGCTCCCACACTGATTTTCAACGCCAACAAAAATATTTTTCCCGCCTGCATTCCCTCGTCAAGCGCTCTAAATCAAGCCTTACCCGCCCCTTCAACGCTATGCCCTTGAGCAAAACGCGATATTTATTAAAAAATTATCTTGCGCGCCAAACATTAGCGCTATACATTCTCTTCACACCTACTTAGCGCGCAAACAATTAGCGCGCAAAACCACAACCAATGAGGCTCACACCATGCAAACTCTCTACACCGCAATCGCAACTTCCACTGGCGGCCGTGACGGTCGTGCGATCTCCAGCGACAACGTACTCGACGTCAAACTGGCCACCCCGAAAGAACTCGGCGGTGCTGGCGGTGCGGCGACCAACCCTGAGCAACTGTTCGCTGCCGGTTACTCGGCCTGCTTCATCGGCGCACTGAAATTCGTCGCCAGCCAGACCAAGCGCAAGATTCCTGACGACGCGTCAATCACCGCCCATGTCGGCATCGGCCAGATCCCTGGCGGTTTCGGTCTGGACATCGATTTGCACATCAGCCTGCCGGGCCTGGAACAAGCCGATGCGCAGTCGCTGGTCGACGCCGCTCACCAGGTCTGCCCGTACTCCAACGCCACCCGTGGCAACGTCGATGTGCGCCTGCACGTGACCGTGTAATCACTCAAGCCCCCGGCCCGAACAAGGAAAAATGAACATGAACACTTTCAGCAAAGTCTTGACCGGTACCCTTCTCGCCCTGTCGGTACACAGCGCTTTCGCCGGTGATGTCGAACACAACACCCAGGCATTCCTCGATGCGCTGAATTCTGGCAGCGGCAAGCCGATCGAGCAGCTGTCGCCCAAGGATGCCCGCGCCGTGCTGGTCGGCGCGCAGTCCGGGGTCAAGTTGACGTTGCCCAAAGCCGATGTCAGCGAGAAGACCATCCAGGTCGATGGTCAACCGCTGAGCCTGACCATCGTCCGGCCGGCCGGGGTCAAGGGTGAGCTGCCGGTGTTCATGTTCTTCCACGGCGGCGGCTGGGTGCTGGGAGACTTCCCGACTCACGAACGTCTGGTACGCGATCTCGTGGTCGGTTCGGGTGCGGCGGCGGTGTTCGTCAACTACACCCCTTCGCCGGAAGCGCATTACCCGGTGGCGATCAACCAGGCCTACGCTGCGACCAAATGGGTGGCAGAACACGGTAAAGAGATCAATGTCGACGGCAAGCGACTGGCCGTGGCCGGCAACAGCGTCGGCGGCAACATGGCCGCAGTGGTTGCGCTGATGGCCAAGGACAAGGGCACCCCGGCGATCAAATTCCAGGTGCTGCTGTGGCCGGTGACCGATGCCAACTTCGACACCGGTTCGTATAACCAGTACGCCGAAGGGCACTTCCTCACCCGCAATATGATGAAGTGGTTCTGGGACAACTACACCACCGACGCAAAGCAGCGCAACGAGATCTACGCTTCACCGCTGCGCGCCACCACCGCACAGCTCAAAGGCCTGCCGCCAGCACTGGTGCAGACTGCCAGCGCCGACGTGCTGCGTGATGAAGGTGAAGCCTATGCGCGCAAACTCGACGAGGCCGGAGTACCGGTAACGTCGGTGCGCTACAACGGCATGATTCACGATTACGGCTTGCTCAACGTGGTCAGCCAGGTACCGGCGGTGCGCTCGGCGATGTTGCAGGCGTCTGAAGAACTGAAGCAACACTTGAAGTAACCACCGTCCCATTGTGAGAGCGAGCCTGCTCGCGAAAGCGTCCCGTCAGACAGCGCTTCATTGAATGACACACCGCGTTCGCGAGCAGGCTCGCTCCCACAGGGTTCCGAGTGTTTCTTACAGGCACAAAAAAACCCGACTCAATGGTCGGGTTTTTTCTTTCCGCAAAAAGCAGTGCTTATTTCGCACGGCCTTTGTAGGAACCGCCTTCGCGGGTATCGATCTCGATCATGTCGCCGATTTCGATGAAGTCGGCAACCGACAGCTCGGTACCGTTCTTCAGTTTGGCAGGCTTCATCACCTTGCCGGAAGTGTCACCGCGAGCGGAGCCTTCGGTGTAGTCAACCTGACGCACGATGGTGGTCGGCAGTTCTACGGAAACCAGACGCTCTTCGAAGAACACGGCTTCGCAAACGTCGGTCATGCCTTCTTCAACGAAAGGCAGAACGCTTTCGATGTCTTCGGCGTTCAGCTCGTACATGGTGTAGTCAGTGGTGTCCATGAACGTGTAGGTGTCACCGCTGATGAACGACAGGGTGGCTTCTTTACGATCCAGAATCACGTCGTCCAGTTTGTCGTCCGCACCGTAAACGGTTTCGGTCTTGTAACCGGTCAGCAGGTTCTTCAGCTTGGTCTTCATGATCGCGCTGTTACGGCCCGACTTGGTGAATTCAGCTTTCTGAACCAGCCAAGGATCGTTGTCGATACGGATCACGGTACCGGGTTTGAGTTCTTTACCAGTTTTCATTGCGAATATCCGAATTTGGATGGGATTTACAAAAATCTAGGCCGCGTATCATATCCAATTTACATAAAACTGTACCAGCGCCGTGGCAAGATCCGCCTGCAAGGCCTGTTCCAGACACCATGCCTCGGCGTTTTCCTCGAGTTCCGGCCAATGATTTCGCACCGCCAGCCAGTGCTCGCCGATCGGTTGCCCGGCGCTCCACGCGCGCCACAGACCGTTCATCGCCTGCGCCGCAGCGGGCGTAAGGCCGTGAGTGTAGAGCGCAAGAAAAGCATCGAGCTTGTCCAGATGGATGTCATCGTCCTGCTGATAGATGTGCCAGAGCATAGGCCGCCCCGCCCATTGCGCGCGAACGAATGAGTCCTCGCCACGCACCGCGTTGAAATCGCAGCACCACAGTAGATGGTCGTATTGATCCTGACGGACGAACGGCAGCACCTGCACGGTGAGCGAATCGCGCACATGAATCGCGCCGACCGTCAGGGTTTCCACATTCAGCCAGCGCGCCACATCGCCGAGAATCCGTCCTTCCGGCACCAGCAGGTGAGTCGGCCGCGCATCGGCCGCCAGCACGTCCAGCCAACTGGCCAGCCCGGGGTTTTCATAAGCAAACAGCGAGATCAGTTGCGCGTCCGGAGCAGGATCGATGCCCAAGGCTTGCAGGAAATGTCGCTGGGCCGGCCGATCCTGCTGAAACTGCCGACGCTGCTCGAGCAGTCCGCGTTCGCGCAGCAGGCCACCGGTGCCCGGTTTGAAGCCTGGAAAGAAAAAGAACTTCTGCACCGTTTTGTATTTTACCGACGGCAAGCCGTGGCAGCCGGTGACCCAGTCTTCGGCGCTGAGATAATCGAGGTTGAGCCACAGCGGCGGCGTTTCCCGCGCAGCCATGCTGTCCATGTAGTCGGCGGGCAACTGACAGGCGAAGGCGGCGATGACTACGTCGGCCGCCTCGGCGTGCAGCCACTCGCTCGGCCACTGACGCACCTCGACGCCCTGCTGCCATTGCTGCACAACATCGACATCGATCTCAGGACAGAGGCGCTCGAACGCGCGCAGATCATCCACCCACAGGCGCACCGGCAAGGCATGCTCGGCCACCAGCTGCCGGGCCAGGCGCCAGGTCACGCCGATGTCACCGAAGTTATCGACCACGGTGCAGAAAATGTCCCAGCGGGGTTTCACTTCAGGCATGCCGTTCTCCCGTTGGCAAAAAACCTCGATTGTCCGCATAAATGCACTCGCGCAGAAGAGCCGACGGCGATTAATCTTCGTGCGACAATCGCCGCTTGCCCGCAACCATCCGCCAGGAGGCCGCCATGCCCTACCGTCCGAATCCGCGTCGTCCGTTGCCCGTTCAGCTTAGCGCGCTGCATCTGACCGGCAGCATTGCGCTGGGCCTGTGGCTGGGGTTCCTGGCGATTGCGCTGACCTGCTGGCTGCTTTCGCGCTTTATCTTTCCCGAGCAACTGGCCCCTGTCGCGCAAGCGGTGCAGCAGCGCGTCAGTCCGCCGGCTGTGGCGCCCGTACAGGTACAGCCGGACATTCCACCGCAGAGTCCGCTGTTCCAACAGTACGAAGAAAACCTGCGCAAGAATGAACAGCAGGCCCGACTGGATCAGGCGCGCGCCAATTCGCGTAACGCGTCCAATCCGAAATGCCAGTTCTGGCTGCAGCAGGACCAGACCGCGCCGACCGAAAAGAGCCGCGCCAACGTTTTGCAATTCTGCGATTGATCATGAACAAACACAGCGTCCACCAGTTGATTCTCGACAAGCTGCGCATCGACCTCGACATTGCCGAACGCGCCGCGCAAACCGCTTACGAAACCGCGACCCACGAAGAAAACATCGCCGAAAACAAGTACGACACGCTGGGGCTGGAGGCGTCGTATCTGGCGGCGGGTCAGGCGAAGCGGGTTGAGGAAATCCGTCAGTCACTGGCGCTGTGTCAGAACCTGACGTTGCGTGCCTACGACGAAAAACGCGGCATCGAAGTCGGCGCCCTGCTCGGTCTGGAGGACGAAAAGGGTCGCGAGCAATGGCTGTTTCTGGCGCCGGATGCGGCGGGTCTCAAAGTCGATGTAGTGGGTCAACCGATCACCGTCATCACCCCGCGCTCGCCGCTGGGCAAAAGCCTGCTGGGCAAGTTCGAGGGCGATGAGGTGGAGATTCTGGTGGCGGGCACCCGGCAACAATTTGCTGTCACCGAGGTGCTCTGAAGCGGGTGCTTAGTGAACGGGCAGTTCGACGCCGTCGAACAGCTCTTCGAGCTCTTGCTTGTTGTGGCACTGAATGGCCTTGGCCATGACTTCGCGGGTCAGGTGCGGGGCGAATTTCTCGATGAAGTCGCACATGAAGCCACGCAGGAAAGTGCCACGTCGGAAACCGATCTTGGTGATACTCGACTCGAACAGTTCGCTGGCATCCAGCACCACCAGGTCGTTATCGAGCTTGGTATCGACGGCCATCTTAGCCACGATGCCTACGCCCAGACCCAGACGCACGTAGGTTTTGATCACGTCGGCGTCAGCAGCGGTGAACACCACTTTCGGCGTCAGGCCACGATGGCTGAAGGCTTCGTCGAGCTTGGAGCGGCCGGTGAACCCGAATACGTAAGTAACGATCGGATATTCGGCCAGCGCTTCGAGGGTCAGCTTCGGCAACTTGGTCAACGGGTGGCCGTGGGGTACGACCACGCAGCGGTTCCAGCGGTAGCACGGCATCATCACCAGATCGCCGAACAGCTCCAGCGCTTCAGTGGCAATGGCGAAATCGACGGTGCCGTCAGCGGCCATTTCGGCGATCTGCATCGGCGAGCCCTGATGCATGTGCAGGGCCACGTCCGGGTATTGCTTGATGAAATTGCTGATCACCGGCGGCAGCGCATAACGCGCCTGGGTGTGGGTGGTGGCGATCGACAGGGTGCCCTTTTTCTCGTTGGAGAATTCCTGGGCAATCTGCTTGATGCTTTCGACTTTGCGCAGGATCTCGCCAGCGGTGGTGATGATGCGCTCGCCGGCCGGGGTGACGCGGGTCAGGTGCTTGCCGCTGCGGGCGAAGACTTCGACGCCCAGCTCGTCTTCCAGCAGGCGGATCTGCTTACTGATGCCCGGTTGCGAGGTGTACAGGCTTTGAGCGGTAGCGGAAACGTTGAGGTCGTGGTGCGCCACTTCCCAGATGTAGCGCAGTTGTTGAAGCTTCATATCAATCCCTCAAAGCAGGTAGACGCCACGGGCATCAGCGACGGTATATAACTATATTAATGGTTCGAAGAATAAATCTAGAACTTTTTTATCAAAACGCCATTATTCCTGCTTCAGCGATCCTCACGCCGCCGGCGTTCCATCAGCGGCACCAGATAGACCGGCACCTTGGCCAACTGCAGGACCCGCGCCGCCGTGCGCCCCAACGGTGTTTCCGCACCGACACCATGGCTGTGACTGCCGACGATCAGCAGATCGACCGAGAGCTTGTGCACCTGTTCGAGAATCACCTGCGACGGATCACCCTGCAGCACGCGCACCGCGCGAATGCGCTGCAGATCCTGTTCGCCGTCGTCCCCCAGTTCTTCACGAAAGCTGTCGAGCACCCGCTGTTCGATATTGGCGATGACTGTTTTCAGACCCTGACTATGGAATTCGTTCAATGCCTGTTCGTCGAGATAGCTTTGCAGCACCGACTCGGCAAACAGGCCCATGGGTTCCACCGCGTGCACTACATACAGATCGGCATTGAAGGTGCGCGCCAAGGCCAGGGCATGCTGCATCACGAACGGTGCGTACAGACCGAGGTCGGTGGCATACAGCATTGAGCGAATCATGGGACCTCCTCGCGAGCCAACGATGGCGGAGATTGATTCAGCTTAGCAGTGCCTTGGCGAGTACGACGTGCGACGCAACGTCCTGAATGAAAAGGCTCTAGATCGGCTGTTCGTTGCTGATGCCATGGGGCACGTGGCCGGTGGCGACCACTTCGCGAGCCAGCTCGCAATGACCGGTCTGGTCATCGAAGAACACGTCGGCGGCGAAGGCTTCGAGGAACGCCGATTTGGTCAGGCCACCGAGAAACAGCGACTCATCGAGACGAATATCCCATTCCCGCAAGGTGCGGATCACCCGCTCATGGGCCGGCGCCGAACGCGCGGTCACCAGCGCCGTGCGGATCGGGCAATCGTCATCGGGAAACTCGCGCTGCAACAGATTGAGCGCTGCCAGAAAGCCCTTGAACGGCCCACCACGCAATGGCTCGCGTGCCGATTCGCGTTCCTTGGCCTGAAACGCTTCCAGGCCGCCGGACTGATAGACGCGCTCGGACTCGTCGGAAAAGATCACCGCATCACCGTCAAAGGCGATACGTAATTCATCACTGGCCGCACGGCTCGCGCCTCCGGACAGAATCGTGGCGGCGGCGAACCCGGCGTCCAGCGCCGCACGCACGTCTTCGGCGTGGGTCGAGAGAAACAGGTCGCAGCCAAACGCTTTCAGATACGGATACGGACTGCGCCCACCGACGAACGCCGCACGAGAAATCGCCAGGCCGTAATGATGGATCGAATTGAACACCCGCAGACCGGTGTCGGCGCTGTTGCGCGAGACCAGAATCACCTCGACCCGCGCGCGGCCGAGACGACTGTTCAGGCTCAGGAGTTTTTCCACCAGCGGGAACGCATCGCCCGGCGCGAGGATTTCGTCTTCGTGCTCGATCTGATATTGCCGATAGGCTTCGACGCCGCTCGACAGGTAGACCTTGTGGCTTTCACTCAGGTCGAACAAGGCGCGCGAGGAAATCGCCAGCACCAGTTTGTCATCGATGTTATTGGCCATGCCTTCCCCCAGAACAACCGACTCAGGTATTGCGTCGGTCGATAAAACCCAAATGGCGATACAACGCCTCGATGCGCGGCAACTCGCAGCCCGCCGCTTTCGCCGCCGCCAATGGCCGGGCGTAGATCGCCTCCAGCTCCAGCGGACGCTTGTGTGCAAAATCGTGGTACATGCTCGGCCAGTAATCGGGCATTTTTTCCGTCATGGTGAACAGGTACTCGGCGTAACCGGGCGGGATCTCGTATCCACAGGCCTTGGCGCCCTGCACCACTTCCGCCATCAACGCCTGAATCGACCGGCGGCTGTCAGCATCAGCCATCAGCGCTTCGGTTCCCGCCCCGAGCAGTACTGAAAGGCCGTTGTAGGGAATATTCCACACCAGTTTCTGCCAGCGCGCCTGATGCAGGTTGGCCATCGCTTGAGAGTCGATGCCGGCGGCACGGAACAACCCGGCGCCCTCCTCGACGATCGCCACGCGCGCTACTTCATCAATGGCCGAGCCGCTGTGATAACCGACATTCACCGCGCCAAGGGCCTGATGGGTAATCTGCCCCGGGCCTTCGCGATTTACGCAAACCAGACACAAACCGCCGAGCAGATGCAGCGAATCCGGCAGCAGCGGCCGCAGGCTGTCTTCGACATCCAGACCGTTTTGCAGCAACAGTACTTTGGCGTCAGGTTTGGCGGCCTGAATGATCGCCGGCGCCAGACCGGCGTTGCTGGTGGTCTTGGTGCCGACCAGCAGCCAGTCACAGGGCGGCATGTCTTCGGCAGCGGAATAGGCATTGGCCGGATTCAGCGTCAACGGCCCATGCACCGCACTGTTGATCTGCAAACCGCGCTCAGCCACTGCGGAAAATTCGCTGCGCAACAAGAAATGCACGTCGAAACCGGCACGCGCCAGCATCACCCCGTAAAACCCGCCGATCGCACCGGTGCCGATAATCCCCACCACCGGTTTGTTGACTGTCTCGCTCATGGCAACTCCTCTGCAATTCGACCCAGCGCCTGTGCCACTGCCTGGTTGAGCTCATCAACCGTCAGGCGGCTGTGCACTGCGCCAAAGAACTCGCCGTCGCGCACCACGAACAGCGCCGGCAAATGAAACACCTGATAACGCTCGACCAGCCCGCCGTTGTTGCCGGCGTCGATCCAGCACAGCTGGTCGATCATCAGCGGCAATTCCGGCAACACCTCGCGGGCATAACGACAACTGGCGCAGCCGACGCTGGTGAAGATCACCAGAGAAACCCCGCGCATCGCCAGCAGCCGCTGGTCGGCGTCGAAGTCGGTCAGCTCGGATTCGACCACTATACTGGGGGAAACAATGTCAGATGGCCGACACAGGGAGTCTGTGCTCATGGGACGTTTCATTCCTCATCCGGACGAAGTGCCGGTTGAATTGACGTTACTCAAGCCTGAATGCATTTCCAGACAACAGCTGCACACTATCAGCCTCGGCGGCATCGCTTGCAATTACCACCGCGCCTGGCGCCACGGCACTGCGCTGCAAGTGCGCATGCCGACGCTGAATGCCGACTTCTGTTATCCGGGCTATGTGGCCTGGTGTCTGCGGCGTAAAAAAGGCTATCTGGTGGGCATTGCCTTCACTGACGAACAGACCCTGTTCAGCGCGCGAATGGGTGAGCAGGTGTGTCAGATCGAACGCTATTCACGCATGCAGGACAGCCACGACGATCTGCAGGATAGTCAGGCGCTGGCCCTGCAATGGGTCGAGGAGCACGCCGAAGAGTTCTCCCACGACAACCTGCGCAAGGCTTTTGCGCAGCCAGCGCTGGACTAAAGCACGGTTTGCCCATTGTCGAGCCGCCTCTGACGCGCTAAGGTTCGGCTCCCCCGACGCGCTAAATCTGCTGTGCTCCGCCGCGCGGGGATCGCTGGCGGCCGGCACCCGTGACCTGACGAGTAAACGATGGCTGATTTACCGATCAACGACCTAAACGTCGCCTCTAACGAGACCCTGATCACTCCCGATCAGCTCAAGCGTGATATCCCCCTGAGCGACGCCGCCCTGCGCACCGTCACCAAGGGCCGCGAAGTCATTCGCAACATTCTCGATGGTACCGACCACCGTCTGTTCGTCGTGATCGGCCCGTGCTCGATTCACGACATCAAGGCTGCTCACGAATACGCCGATCGCCTCAAGGTGCTCGCCGAGGAAGTCTCCGACACTCTGTATCTGGTCATGCGCGTGTATTTCGAGAAGCCGCGTACCACCGTCGGCTGGAAAGGTCTGATCAACGATCCGTACCTGGACGACTCGTTCAAGATCCAGGACGGCCTGCATATCGGTCGTCAGTTGCTGCTCGACCTGGCCGAGAAAGGCCTGCCGACCGCCACCGAAGCCCTCGACCCGATCTCCCCGCAATATCTGCAGGATCTGATCAGCTGGTCGGCCATCGGCGCGCGTACCACCGAATCGCAGACTCACCGCGAAATGGCTTCCGGCCTGTCCTCGGCGGTTGGTTTCAAAAACGGCACCGATGGCGGCCTGACCGTGGCGATCAACGCCTTGCAGTCGGTGTCCAGCCCGCACCGTTTCCTCGGCATCAACCAGGAAGGTGGCGTGTCGATCGTCACTACCAAAGGCAACGCCTACGGGCACGTGGTGCTGCGCGGCGGCAATGGCAAGCCGAACTATGATTCGGTCAGCGTTGCGCTATGCGAGCAGGCGCTGAACAAGGCGAAGATCAAGCCGAACATCATGGTCGATTGCAGCCACGCCAACTCCAACAAGGACCCGGCCCTGCAACCGCTGGTGATGGAAAACGTCGCTAACCAGATCCTCGAGGGCAACCAGTCGATCATCGGTCTGATGGTTGAGAGCCATTTGAACTGGGGTTGCCAGGCAATCCCGAAAGACCTCGCCGACCTGCAATACGGCGTGTCGATCACAGATGCCTGCATCGATTGGTCCGCTACCGAAAACACCTTGCGCAGCATGCACGCCAAGCTCAAGGACGTATTGCCGAAGCGTCAGCGCACGTAAACTGCGTTTTACGGGCATAAAAAAACGCCGGACATTGTCCGGCGTTTTTGTGTGTGCGGTTCAGATCTTCGCGGCGCGACGCTGATGGCGTTCCATGTAGCGCTCGACGTAGGAGCAAGACGGGATCACCGTGTAGCCCATTTCTTCGGCGTATTGCAGCGCGCGTTCAGTCAGCGCTGCGGCAATGCCACGGCCGCGCAGGGCATTGGGCACGAAGGTACGATAGATATCCAGGGTCTGCTTGCCCAGATCCATGTAGGTCAGGTAAGCACGATGACCGTCCACAGTGGTCTCGAATTGATGACCAGCCTGGTCATGGTGGATGGACAACGCCTCGCTCATCACTACTCCTCGCGGGTCTTGAATTGTGACCCCTACCTTACCGATGTTTTCCCGGCGAAGGAACATCTACGCCACCCCGTGCCTGATGGACACCGAGAAGAGCCACACCGATCTCGCGCAACCTGACACCTGCTGAATAGTAGGCACCATTGGCAATAATGCTCAAGGTACGCTCGTCATCGGACGGTTTGGGGGCAAAGGCTTCGATGCTCGCAGGTTCGGTCGCAGACCCTCTTTGCGCGCCGCTTGCCTGAACATTGCCGGAATGTTGAGACTTAAGACGTGCAAGCTTTTTTAAAGTCACCTGAACATCAACAAAGATACGCGAAGCGCTTCGCAGAACCTGAACAAAAGTGTGGACGAATTCATTTAGAAAGACTTTAGCCGAAGTCGCAAAAACAGCATGCGACGGTGGGAACTTTTTCCGTTTGAGTCGCTCACGCCGGGGCTTGCAGCTGGATATTTTTTATACAGCGCAGTTAAAAGTTGCTCGAAAAAGAATCAACGCCTACAATTTTTTTTGCTTCTTGCGCTACGTCAGTTTACTTACTACAAGTAATGGGTAGTATGTACGCCGGCTATTTCCTCAATCGTGAGGAGACAGCCACTTAATTTGAAAGTCCTTGAAGGGGAACACGATGAACAACGTTCTGAAATTCTCTGCTCTGGCTCTGGCCGCAGTTCTGGCTACCGGTTGCAGCAGCGCATCGAAAGAAACCGAAGCACGTCTGACCGCTACTGAAGACGCAGCTGCTCGCTCCCAGGCTCGTGCAGACGAAGCTTACCGTAAAGCTGATGAAGCTCTGGCTGCTGCTCAAAAAGCACAACAGACTGCTGACGAAGCTAACGAGCGTGCTCTGCGCATGCTGGAAAAAGCTAGCCGCAAGTAATAATCCCTCGGGATTGTTATCGAGCCGATCCGGTTTTCCGGGTCGGCTTTTTTGTGCCCGGTGCTTTTCTCCGGGCAATAAAAAACCCACCGACGCTGCACGCCTCGGCGGGTTTCCGATCAATGCTTATTGCTGCAGATCGATCGGTGCACTGCTGACCATTGGCGCCGAGGTATTCGGCACGGCGATCTCAACCGGCAGGCCGTCTTCGGCCGCAACCACATCACGCACCACATCCCAGTTCATGCGCAGGTTGCTGGTGATGTCTTCACGCTTGAGCATCGCGTTGATCACCGCGGTGTGCTTGTCGACCACCGACGGGTTGCCCTTGTCGTCGAGCGGCGTGTGCGCTTCCAGATAGACCTTGCCGCCACTGCGACCGAACTTGTACGGGTCGTTGATGATGCGCACCGAGGTGCCGACCGGGACCATGCCGGCCATTTCCAGCACGTTGTTGTTGAACATGCGGAAGCAGCCGTGGCTGGTGCGCATGCCGATGCCGAACTTCTTGTTCGAACCGTGGATCAGGTAGCCCGGTGTGCCGAGGGTGAACTTGAACGGCCCCAGCGGGTTATCAGGACCGGCCGGCACCACATTCGGCAGCGGATCACCGTCAGCAGCGTGTTCGGCCTTGATCGAAGCCGGAGGCGTCCACGTCGGGTTCGGTGTCTTGGCGATGATCGAGGTGTGCGCGATCGGCGAGCCCCAGCCTTCGCGGCCGATACCCAGCGGGAACGTGTACACCACGTCGCGGCCTTTCGGATAGTAATAGAGACGGTATTCGGCGAGGTTGATGACGATGCCTTCACGCGGGCCCGGCGGCAGGATGAAACGCGTCGGCAGGACGATCTCGGTACCGGCGCCCGGCAGCCAGGCATCGATGCCCGGGTTGGCCGCAACCATTTCCGAATAGCCCAGATCGTAGGTGGTGCCCAGGTCGGCGAAGGTGTCTTCGTACTTGGCTTTGATCACCTGCACCTGGCCGACGATGTCCTCGCCGGGTGGTGGCAGGGGAAGCTCCAATGCAGCAACGGGACCAGCCACACACAGGGCGGCAAGTGACAGGCAGCGGGTGACGGCAGGAAAGCGCGGCAACATCCGGAAAATCCTTCGCATGATCATCAAGGGTATAAGGCCGCGATTGTACACCGCGGCCTGGGGATTCGGGAGGCCACGCAGTTGCAGGCGACAGAGTGCTTTCAAGGTGGGAGCGAGCCTGCTCGCGAAAGCAGTGTGTCAGCGACCATAAATGTCGATTGATGAAACCCTCTCGCGAGCAGGCTCGCTCCCACACTTTGATCTTGAGCGCTCAGAGCTCGAATCGCAGCTCGGGCCAGATCGGCGACGTACCGCGTTTCTGCGATTCAAGAATCGCCCGGCACAGCGAGCACAGACGCTGATCCTGGAACACCCGCCGATCAACATTCGACCAGCGCGGTTGCGCCGGCAGCAGAGTGCCGCACAGCGTGCGATCGGCCGAGCCACCGAGTTCCAGCTGCCGCGTCACCAGATGCACCCGCACTTCCTGGCAGGCGAACAGATCCAGCTGCTCGTCAGGCTCGATCAGTTGGTAGGCAAACAGGGACCAGGCAGGACGCGGCATCGGGGGCTCCAAATTAGGGGGCGCCACATTAGCCGAAAGCCTGCCACTAGAAAAGCCTCATAACAGCGGTTTTAGCGTCGGCCAGACATTTTCCAGCAACTTGCCCTGAGCCCCGGCGGCCGGGTGTAGACCGTCGGCTTGCATCAGGTCCGGGTGCCCACCGACACCTTCGAGAAAAAACGGCACCAACGGGATGTTTTTCTCTTCGGCGAGCTTGCCGTAAACCTCGGCGAACGAATCGGTGTAGCGCTTGCCATAATTGGGTGGCAACTGCATGCCGAGCAGCAGCACTTTCGCGCCGCTCTGCCGCGAGCTGTCGATCATCGAGGCAAGATTTTGTTGCAATTGCGTTGGCGGCATCCCGCGCAGGCCGTCGTTGCCACCCAACTCAAGGATTACCAGCTCCGGCTTATGCTCTGCAAGCAGCGCCGGCAGCCGCGCCTGGCCTCCGGCACTGGTGTCGCCGCTGATCGAGGCATTGACAACTTTATCGTCGAAACCCTCCTGTTTGAGCCGCTGCTCGAGCAGCGAGACCCACCCCAGACGGGTATCCAGGCCGAAACCGGCGCTGATACTATCGCCAACGATCAGGACAGTACCCGCCGCTGCGTTCTGGGCCATGCACATCAAGGCCAGGCCAGCACTCAAAAACCATACACGCATCGGATTCTCCATGGGCGCAAGCATTCTCACCGCGAAGAACCTCAGCAAAGTGGTCCCTAGCGCGGAAGGTGAACTGACTATCCTGCACGAACTCAGCCTGGAACTGAACAAGGGCGACAGCCTGGCTATCGTCGGCGCGTCCGGTTCCGGCAAATCCACCCTCCTCGGCCTGCTCGCCGGCCTCGACCTGCCGAGCAGCGGCGAAGTCACCCTCGCCGGCCAGGGCCTGAGCAATCTCGACGAAGACCAGCGCGCACGAATCCGTGCCGAGCACGTCGGGTTTGTCTTCCAGTCATTTCAGTTGCTCGACAGCCTCAATGCGCTGGAGAACGTCATGCTGCCGCTTGAGCTCGACGGCCGCAAAGATGCCCGCGAGCGCGCCACGCAATTGCTTCAGCGCGTCGGCCTCGGCCAGCGCCTGACCCACTCGCCGCGCCAGCTCTCCGGCGGTGAACAGCAGCGCGTAGCCATCGCCCGCGCCTTCGCTGCCGAACCAGACGTGCTGTTCGCCGACGAGCCGACCGGCAACCTCGACAGCCACACCGGCGAGCGCATCAGCGACTTGCTGTTCGAATTGAACATGGAACGCGGCACCACCCTGGTGCTGGTGACCCACGACGAACGCCTGGCCCATCGCTGCCGGCGCCTGATCCGTCTTGAAGCCGGGCTGCTGGTCGCCCCTCTGGAGCCTTGATGGCACGTCTGCCGCTGTTGCGTCTGTTCAGTCTTGCCCTGCGCCAGCTCATGCGCGATGCCCGCGCCGGTGAGTTGCGCGTGTTGTTCTTTGCGCTGGTGGTGGCCGTCGCGGCGAGCACCGCGATCGGCTACTTCGGCGCCCGCCTCAACGGCGCGATGATGCTGCGCGCTACCGAGTTTCTCGGTGCCGATCTGGTGCTGGAAGGCAGCTCGCCGGCCCGCGAGGAGCAAATCCGCAGCGGCACCGAACTGCGCCTGAATCATGCGCAAGTGGTGGAGTTTTCCAGCGTCATTGCCACCGATAACGGCATTCAGCTGTCGAGCATCAAAGCCGTCGACCGCGCCTATCCACTGCGCGGCGAGCTGAAGAGCGCGCCCGCACCCTTTGCCCTGGAAGAAGTCGGCGGCGAACCGCAACCCGGTGAAGCCTGGGTCGAGGCGCGCCTGTTGACCGCGCTGGATCTGAAGATCGGCGACAGCATCGACGTCGGCATGAAGACCTTGAAGCTGACCCGCGTGCTGACCTACGAGCCGGATCGCGCTGGCAACTTCTACAGCCTGACGCCACGGGTGCTGATCAATCTTGACGACCTCACCGCCACCGGCGTGGTGCAACCCGGCAGCCGGGTGAGTTACCGCGAGCTCTGGCGCGGCGAACCGCAGACGCTGGAAACCTATCGTGAATTGATCAAACCAGGCCTCGCTGCCAATCAGCGAATCCAGGATGCCCGTGACGGTAACCGGCAAATCGGCGGTGCGCTGGGCAAGGCTGAGCGTTATCTGAATATGGCCAGCCTGGTTGCGGTGTTGTTGGCCGGGGTAGCAGTGGCGTTGTCGGCCAACCGTTTCGCCAGTCGGCGTTTCGATGCCAGTGCCTTGCTGCGCTGCCTCGGCTTGTCGCGCCGAGAAACCATGGTGCTGTTCAGCCTGCAACTGACCGTGCTCGGCCTGATTGCCGCCATCAGTGGCGCGCTGCTCGGCTGGCTGGCGCAACTGGGGCTGTTCGCACTGTTGCATGATTTACTGCCGAGCGATGTGCCGCCGGGTGGCCTGTTTCCAGCGATGGCCGGAATTGGCACCGGGCTGGTGGCGCTTGCCGGTTTTGCCTTGCCGCCATTGGCTGCACTGGGTCGCGTGCCGCCGCTGCGGGTGTTGCGCCGCGACATGCTGCCGATCCCCTCGAGTACGTGGATGGTCTACGGTGCGGCGCTGGGTGCGCTGGGCCTGATCATGTGGCGTCTGAGCCTCGACCTGCTGCTGACCTTCGCCCTGCTCGGCGGCGGCGTGGTCGCCGCGCTGGTGCTGGGCGGCCTGCTGCTGTTGCTGCTGCAAAGCCTGCGCCGCATGCTCGCCCGCGCCTCGTTGCCGTGGCGCCTGGGTCTTGGCCAGTTGTTGCGGCATCCATTGGCGGCAGCCGGGCAGTCGCTGGCGTTCGGTCTGATCCTGTTGTCGATGGCGCTGATCGCACTGCTGCGCGGCGAACTGCTCGACACCTGGCAAAACCAGCTACCGAAAAACGCGCCGAACTATTTCGCGCTGAATATTCTCCCGGCGGACAAACAGGCTTTCGCCGATCACCTGATCAAGGTGTCCGCGCAAGCGGCGCCGTTGTATCCGGTGGTGCCAGGACGACTGATCAGCATCAATGGCGAAGCGGTGCAGCAAATCGTCAGCAAGGACTCGGCCGGTGATCGCGCCATCCAGCGTGACTTGAGCCTGACCTGGGCGGCGGATCTGCCGGCCGGCAACAAGCTCACCGCCGGCTCGTGGTGGAGCGGCCAGCCGTCTGATGATGTGCCGGGGGTTTCGGTGGAAGGCAAGGTGGCCGAAAGCCTGAAACTCAAACTCGGCGATCACATGGTGTTCAGCGTTGGCGGGGTCAATCGGGAAGCGAAGGTCACCAGCCTGCGCGAGATCAACTGGGACAACTTCCAGCCGAACTTCTTCATGATCTTCCAGCCTGGCACCTTGAAGGATCTGCCGGCGACCTACCTGACCAGTTTCTATTTGGCCCCTGGGCATGATCAGCAGATTGTCGAGCTGTCGCGGACCTTCCCGGCGGTGACCATCCTGCAGGTCGAAGCGTTGCTCGAACAGCTGCGCAGCATCCTCGCTCAGGTCACCCTGGCGGTGGAATATGTGTTGTTGTTTGTTCTGGCTGCGGGGATGGCGGTGCTGTTCTCCGGTCTGCAAGCGACACTGGATGAACGCATTCGCCAAGGGGCGCTGTTGCGTGCGCTGGGTGCCGAGCGGCAGTTGCTGATCAAGGCGCGGCGCATCGAATTCGGCTTGTTGGGCGCGGTAAGCGGCTTGCTCGCGGCGATCGGTTCGGAGGTGGTCAGTCTGGTGCTGTACCGCTTCGCTTTTGATCTGCCATGGCATCCGCATCCATGGCTGCTGGTGCTGCCGCTGATTGGCGCCGTGCTGATTGGTGGCGCCGGTGTGTTCGGCACTCGCCGGGCGCTGAACGCCAGCCCGCTGACAGTGTTGCGCGAGGGTTGATAGACTCAAGCCGTCTTAATCACAAGAAGTCGCCATGAGCCGTTATCGCCCTCCCCGCACCGCCGGCACCGCGCTGATCACCCCCGAGGGTGAAGCGCGGATGCGCGCCGAATTCCATGAGTTGTGGCATGTGCGACGCCCGCAGGTCACCCAGGCGGTGAGTGAAGCGGCAGCGCAAGGTGATCGTTCGGAAAACGCCGAGTACACCTACGGGAAAAAGATGCTGCGGGAAATCGACAGCCGCGTGCGCTTTCTCACCAAACGCCTGGAAGCGCTCAAGGTGGTCAGCGAAAAACCCAGCGATCCGAACAAGGTCTATTTCGGCGCCTGGGTGACCATCGAAGACGAAGACGGCAAGCAATCGCGCTACCGCATCGTCGGCCCCGATGAACTGGACCTCAAACAGGGTTTGATAAGCATCGACTCGCCGCTGGCCCGCGCGCTGATCGGCAAGGCACTCGACGCGGAAGTGCGGGTGCAGACGCCGACCGGCGAGCAGTTCGTTTACATCGTTGCGATTGAATATCCGTAAGACCAATCAGCGCCGAGTGATCAGGCCCTGCCGCGCAACGCGGGTGAGTTGCTTGATCATTTCCGCCGCATCTTCTGCGCTCGGCGCCTGAATCACCGCCAGATCGAAGCTGTCCGTAGCGAAACGCGCCAGCGACTCGCCGTCATCGACAAACTGGATCAGGAACGCGGCAGGACCGCCGCTGCGACGTGGCCAGCCATCGAGATAACGCAACAGCGTCGGCTGGTGTTTACCGCCAAGAAGGATTTTCGGGTTGCGCTGGGTGACATGTGCCGTGATCGGCGCGGGACGTGCTGGAGGGCGTAGTGCGTTCATCGTGTCGTGTCTCTGCCTCAAAAGTCTGCATGGCAGGTGAGAGGCAACACCGAACCAGCGCTTTAGCGGTATTTCGAAGCCCTGTTCCGGCTTCTGACGGTAACTGTAGAAGTCACCTGGCGCCCCGCAAGTAGCTGTTTAAATCGGCGCATGGGCAACATCCTAGAGAACGTGACCGACCAGTGTCAAGAATCCCCCGCAACAAAAAAAGGCCCGCACAATGCGGGCCTTTGCCTTGAGCCAGAGCCTTCAACCGGCGATGGCGCGATCCGCCGAGAGCTTGCCGGCACCTTCGATCAGTACCGCGATGCTGCCGGCCAGCAGAGCCAGAGCAAACTCATAACCGTTGTTGGCCATGAACAGACCGTTGCCGATGTGCACCGAGAAGATCGCCACCAGCGAGAGGAACGCCAGACCCAGTGCCGCCGGGCGTACCAGCAGGCCGATGATCAGCGCCAGACCGGCGAAGAACTCGGTACCGCCGGCCAGCGAGGCCATCAGATAGCCCGGGGTCAGGCCGATGCTTTCCATCCATTGCGCAGTGCCGGCCAGGCCGTAACCACCGAACAGACCAAAGAGTTTCTGCGAACCGTGGGCGGCGAAGATCACGCCGACAGCAATGCGCAGGACAGTCAGGCCGTAACCGGCGCGGGTGAACAGAACCTTGTTGATCAGAGAGCTCATGGTGCATTCCTTGTTGTGCAGAAGTGTTTGTGTGTTTGGGTTGGTCGCCATATTAATCAGTTTATTTCATGTTTAAAGCGCAAAAATTTCGCCATAACAATCGAATTCTTAGATTATTTCCGTGTGACCACTTTCTGCTGCCGGGGCTCGAGCGACTCACGCTCCCGGTCGAATGCCAGGTAATACTTGTTCACGCTATTAACATAGCTGACGGCGCCCATCCCCACCTGCTCCATGGCAATGCGCTCGACCTGGAAGAACCACTGGTTGGGATTGAGGCCGCGGCGGCGGGCTTCGGCGCGCATGCCCTGCACGCGCTCGGGGCCGATGTTGTACGCGGCGAGGGTGAACGCCATGCGCTCACGCTCGTTGAGTTTCGGGCTGCTGAAGAACTTGCGGCGGATCATCGCCAGGTACTTGGCGCCGGCCTGCACATTCGCATCGAGATTCTGGATATTGCTCACGCCGACCCGCTGCGCGGCGGACGGGGTGATCTGCATCAGCCCGGTCGGGCCGCTGCCGCTGCGGGCGTTGGGCTGCAGACGCGACTCCTTGAACGCCAGCGCCGCCAGATTGAGCCAGTCCATGTTCTGCGCGTCGGCATGTTTCTGCAGGGTCGGACGGAGTTTTTCCAGACGCTGGCGATCGGCCTTGGCCAGCGGATTGTGTACTTGATACAGGCGTCGATAGATACGCAGAAACGCCGCGTCTTCGTCCGACGGTTTCTTGTAACCGGTGAGGAAGCGATCGATGCTCGCGCGCAACATCGACGCATCGCGACGCACGAACCAATGCTCCTCGCCCGGCTCGCCGAGGCTCAGTTGCCGATCGAGGCGCAGCTTCGGCAGGATCTTGCCCCAACGCTCGGCAATCGGTTGCTCGACGATGGTCAGGTGAAAAATCCCGCCCTGGACCATCTCCAGCACGTCTTCGACTGCCAGCGTCGGATCTACCCATTCGATATTGATCGGCGCCAGTTTGTGCAGCGCCAGTTTCTGGTTGAGCAGGCTGACCACCTCCCCCGCCGCACTGCCGGTGGGCAAGGCCAGGGTCTTGCCGGACAGTTGCTCGACCTTGGTGTAACGGCGCTGGCCCTTGATGCCGACGAGCACCAGCGGCACGTTGCTGGCGATCGGTTCGCTGCTGGCGACCGCGTAGCCCGAGGGCAGATCGAGCAATTCACCGGGCGCGACCATATCGCCTTCGCCACGCTGCAAGGCGCCGAGCAATTGATCCTTGGCTTTGGGAATGATTTTGAGGGTAACGTCCTGGCCATCACGGGCATGGCCGTTGAGGTATTGCTCGAAGGCGCGCAGTCGGTGGTACTCGACACCAATGGCCTGGCCCTGGACTTCGCCGGAGCTGTTGCGGCTCTGATTGACCAGCACGCGCAGCACGCGGCTGCTGCGAATGTCCGAGAGGTCGCGAACCTTGCTCGCCGGCACGGTTTGCAGCGGCCCGGGCAGGCGTGCGACCGCCGTCATCGGCAGCAGCAACGCAGCACACAACAGCAGCAGAACCGAGGGACGATGCATCCACTCTCCGAAAAGAATACGGGGCGATTGCGTCGCAAAAGAGACGACATCACCGACGAAAACAGAGCGCTTTGAGCGCTGATAAAGTGCGAGAGACTGGCACAGTGATGGCCTTGTCGCCACCCCGGAGTCCTTCGCGGCCTCAACAGACAGCCATAAGTCTTTGTAGTTCTTGGCTTTTCTTATAAATCTACAGCTCTGATATGCTTTCCGGCCTTCGGCCCGAGGTAGCACCATGCAACTCATCGATATCGGCGTCAACCTGACCAACCCCAGTTTCGCCGACAAACATCAGGCCGTGCTCGACCGCGCCTACGCCGCCGGCGTCTGCCAACTGGTGCTGACGGGCACCAGCGTCGAGGGCAGCGAGCAGGCGCTGGAACTGTGCCGGCAACTGGATGAAAGCGGCCAAAGGCTGTTCGCCACCGCCGGTATTCACCCGCATTCGGCCAGCGACTGGAACGCTGACAGCCCGCGCCGCTTGCGCAGTCTGTTGAACGAATCCAACGTCGTCGCGGTGGGCGAATGCGGGCTGGATTTCAACCGCGATTTCTCCCCGCGCCCGCAACAGGAAAAGGTTCTCGAAGAACATCTGGCGCTGGCCGTCGAGTTGCAATTGCCGGTGTTCCTGCACGAGCGCGATGCCAGCCAGCGCCTGCTGGAGATCCTCAAGGACTTCCGCGATCAACTGCCGGCGGCGGTGGTGCACTGCTTCACTGGCGAGCAAAAGGCCTTGTTCAGCTACCTCGATCTGGATCTGCACATCGGCATCACCGGCTGGATCTGCGACGAACGCCGGGGCACGCATCTGCATCCGCTGGTCAAAGAGATCAAAGCGGGACGGCTGATGCTGGAAAGCGACGCACCGTATCTGCTGCCGCGCACGTTGCGGCCGAAGCCGAAAAACGGGCGCAACGAACCAGCGTATCTGACCGAAGTGTTGCGCGAGGTGGCGTTGCATCGCGGCGAAACCGAGGAAGCGCTGGCCGCGCATACTACCGCGTGTGCCCGGGCGTTTTTTAATCTCCCCATTCTCCCCTGACTGCACACGTCCCCTGTGGGAGCGAGCCTGCTCGCGAAGGCGTTGGATCAGCTACAAATGGGCTGAATGACGCAGCGCTTTCGCGAGCAGGCTCGCTCCCACAATAGATCTCGGCATCCGTTGATTCATATCAAAACTCCCGAATCTGCATAGCGGCACAATAATGGCACCTTGCCAAAAACTGTTTCCGCTATCAGAGAAGACCTCCATGGGTGCCTGGCTTAGCAACATCTCGCTGAAATACAAATTCTGGGCGGTCAACGCGGTCGCCTTTGTCACCACCCTGCTGCTCGTGCTGTACGCCGTACATCTTGAACAACAGGCCCGCAACGAAGCCGCGCAGGCTTCCGCGCAGGCGCAGGCGCAGTTGCTCAAGGCCTGGCCGCCCGGGCAACCGTTGCCCAAATCCGCGCAAGTGTTGACCTTCAAGCGCGGTGAAGCGCCGCGTCTCAATGATCAACCGCTGCTGGAAATCAGCGGCAGCAACGGCTGGAACGCCATCAATGAAATGCCGCTGTTCGGCGACAGCCCGTTGATGGGCGCCGAAGTGTTCAGCCGTGCCGACGGCGAACAAGTAGCGGTCATCGCCTATGCCCCGAGCCTGAGTCAGGTGTTCAGCGAGCGTTTCGCCAACTATGCGCTGGCGGTCTTCGTCCTGATGCTGGCGATGCTCGGTGCCTCGCAATTGTTGATCCGCTTTTTGCTCAGCCAGCTGAACACGTTGAAAGACGTGATGCTGCACGTTGAAAAAACCGGCGATCTTTCGGCTCGTGTGCCGCTGGTGGGCAAGGACGAAGTCGGCCAGATGGCCAATGCCTTCAACGCCATGCAGGCCGGTTATCAACGCGTCGTGACCACCGTTGCCAGCACCGCGCGACAACTGGATGACGGCGCTGCGCGGCTGGCCTCGAGCATGAACGATGTGCGCCACGGCATGCTCGGCCAGCAAAGCGAAACCGATCAGGCCGCCACCGCGATCAACGAAATGACCGCCACCGTTTATCACATCGCGCAACACGCCGGCGCTACTCGTGACCTGTCGAAAACCGCCGATGGCCTCGCCGGCAGCGGTCAGCAAGTGGTGGCGCGGGTGCAGCAGTCGATTGCCGGGTTGTCCAGCGGCGTGCAGCAGACAGCAGAAATGATTCAACGCCTGGCCGAGGACAGCCAGAAGATCAACGGCGTGGTCAGCGTGATTCACAGCATTGCCGAACAGACCAATCTGCTCGCGCTGAATGCGGCGATCGAAGCGGCCCGCGCCGGGGAGATGGGGCGCGGCTTTGCCGTGGTCGCCGATGAAGTGCGCAATCTCGCCAAACGCGTGCAGGCGTCGACTGACGAGATCACCGGCATGATCGCCGCGTTGCAGGCCGGCACCCGCGATGCGGTGGATTTCATGCAGGAGAGTTCATACAAGGCCGACGACTGCGTGCAGCAGGCCCAGGAGGCTGGCGCGGCGCTGGCGGAAATCACCGGAGCGGTGGCGCAGATGCGCGAAAGCAACACGCAGATTGCCGTCGCGGCGGAACAGCAGAGTCAGGTTGCCGAGGAGATGAACCGGGCGGTGGTGAGTATTCGTGATGTGACCGAGAACACCGTGCAGCAGACGGTGGATTCGGCGACGACGAGTAGTGAGTTGGCGACGTTGGCCGGGGCGTTGAACAAGGCGATAGGTCAGTTGAAATTGTGAGTCCGCTTTCGCGAGCAGGCTCGCTCCCACATGCACCATTGAATCAATGTGGGAGCGAGCCTGCTCGCGAAGGCGTCAGAGGCACCTACATCGAATCCTGCGATGACGGCTATCACTTCAATAGCCAACCTTGATTCGCCGCCCTCCGCGCCCGGGCCTATTCTTCAAGCATGTGTTCAACATGGATCGAGGAGTAGCAAACATGGGCAAACGTCACCCCAACCTTCCCGCGTGGCAATGGCGCGCGTACCCGGGCAATCATCAGCACCCGACCAATCTGGTCCTGCATCTGATTGCCGTGCCGCTGTTCATCGTGGCGTTTCTGCTGATCGTGTCGGGGGTGTTCAGCCTGAGTCTGGCCAGCGTCGCCATCGGCGTGATCGGGATTGTCGCGGCGCTGGGTCTGCAGCGCCACGGCCACGGCCTGGAGGCGCAAGCCTCCGAACCGTTCAGTGATCGCAAAGATGCCGTGTCACGTTTGCTGGTCGAGCAGTTTCTGACCTTTCCGCGGTTCTTTCTCAGCGGTGGCTGGTGGCGCGCCTGGCGTGAGCGCCACCGTCGGCATTGAGTCAGGCGAAGATCGTCACGGTCTGCCGACTCATGGCAATCAACTCTCCCTTCGCGCTCCACAGCTTCGCGGCGACATGCCCGTAGCCGTCGGCCGCGTATTCGATATCGGCCAGGTATTGGCACCAGTCCAGCGTGCTCAAGTCGTGTAACGGCTGCACGAATTCGATGGTCCAGGTCAGCGTGCTACCCGGCGCCGGTTTCTTCAGATACGGCAACAGCGCCGGCGGCCAGGCATCCACCAGCGCCAGCAGATGCGCCTCGTTGACCGGCTCCTCTTTGACATCCCCACGCAACCGCACCCAGCCGCCCATCAAGCGCGATGGCGTGTTGGAGAACGGAATACCGCCGACGCTCCAGCGCATAGCCAGATGGCGCATGAATTCCGGGGTCACGCCTTTGATGTAAGGCAGCTCCTGACATTCGTCCCAGTGTTTCATGGTTGGCGCCGGGTAGGCTTCGACGGCGACTTCCGAAGGCCGCGAGGCACCGAAGCTGCCCTGAATGATCGTCACCACCTGACCATTCTGCATGGCGCGGCCCAACACCTGGCTGACCGCTTTGCCTTCACGCAGCACATCGACTTCGAAAGTCACCGGCACTTCCGGCTCGACCGGGCCGACAAAGGTAATCGCCAGCGAACGCACCGGGCGCTCCGTCGGCACCCTGGCGCGCATGGCTTCAAATTGCAGCGCAGCCACCAGCCCGCCAAAACTGGCGCGGCCCTGCCCCCATTCGGCGGGGATGATCACTTCAGGTCGTTGGCGGACAGCATCGAGCAGATCGCAAAAGCGCATGGCAACCTCGGAAAGCGAAAAAGGAATGCAGGGATCTTAACCAGCCAAGGACGGCGGCGCAGCGTCTATTCCGGTCAAATGCGCTGACAGATAGGCCTTGGCGCGTTTCAATTTCGCCACAAACCCTTGTAGGAGCTGTCGAGTGAAACGAGGCTGCGATCTTTGATCTTGATCTAAAAAAACAAGATCAAAAGATCGCAGCCTCGTTTCACTCGACAGCTCCTACAGGAGGACGTGGCGATATCAGGATTTGAAACACGTAGCGCTGAGCTTCTCCAGCACTTGATCGGCCTTCAGCTCTGCCTTGATCAACCCCGCCTGCCAAGTCGCCACGCACGGTTGCAGATCGGCTTCCTGCTCGGCGCGGGCCAGCCATTGCCAGCAATCGTGCCAATCGCCCAGTGCGCCTTGCGCCGATTTCAGGCGTTTGTAAGCCGGTTTCGGCAAGCGATCCAGCTCGGGATAGGCTTCGATGCCATAGCGCACGCGCTTGATCAGCAGGCGCAGACGATGGCGGTCATGGGCGGGATCGTGCAGCGCCGCGTCGAGTTTTTGCCACTGTTTGCCGAGGCGTTTTTCGATGCGTTTATCCAGATCCTTGAGCAGACCCTGGCGCTGGGACGCGCGCAAAAAGCGTGGAAAGGCGTCGAGAATCATCAGCAACGAAGCCAGTTCCGCACTCGCCGCCAGCGCCGGATACGCCTCGGCCATTTGCGCCAGACGCCGCTGCGCAGCCTCGGGTTGATCATGCTCGAGCAGATACGCCGCGAGCACTTCACGGTCACGCCACGGTGTGGTCAGATCGCCCACCGCCGAAGCCGCCGCCTCGAGTTGCTCGACACCCGGCAAGCCGCGCAACGGCCGCAACAGACTGCGCAAGCGCCGCACCGTAGTGCGCAAATCATGCAACGCCTCCGGATCAGTGCGCGCAGTCAAGCGCGCCTGACATGCCAGCAGCCGCACATCCAGGCTCAACACATGAGCCACCAAGCGATCGATCATGGGGGTCTACTCCGTAGGCAGCTGCAAGCTTCTAGCTACAAGCTTCAAGTTGAACGCGTTGCTTCAAAGCTTGCCGCTTGCCGCTTGCAGCTTGAAACTTGCAGCTGATCTTTATCTTCCTGCGCGGGACTCGCGAATGTAGAAGCGGGCTTTCTCGGCTTTCTTGCTGCAGCCTTCAAAGCCTTCGAATTGTTGCTGGGTCTTGGCGGCGGTCAGCAGCGACAGCGCTTTGGAATAGCTGACGGTGCCGGCGAAGCCTTCAGCCTTGGCCAGGTCCAGTTCGTGCCAGGCCGCGTCGAGTTGGCTGCCGCAGCTGTCGCGGTACGCGGTTTTGCCGGCACAACCGGCCAGAACCAGAGCCATCAACGGTACACAGATCCAGGCTTTCATCACTCACACCTCAAGGTAGGTCAACAGTCGTGCAGGTAAGACGGCCAAGCGGCGAAAAAGTGCCTCGCAGACAGGTCAAACCACGTGGCGCAGAGCATAGCGCGCAAGCGTGCGTCGCGAGCGAAAAACGACGTCACCGCTTCGCGCAACGACCTTGGCGATTGAGCCGCTTGGCCGATGCGTGCATTGTGCAGGCTTGTCGGGAGGAAGTTTGATGAAAAAGCGTGTCGCACTGGTGCTGGGCTCCGGTGGCGCCCGGGGCTATGCCCATATCGGCGTTATCGAAGAAATTGAAAAACGCGGCTACGACATCGCCTGCATTGCCGGTTGTTCGATGGGCGCGGTGGTCGGCGGGATCTATGCCGCCGGCAAACTGGATGAGTACCGGCGCTGGATCGAAAGCCTTGATTACCTCGATGTGCTGCGCCTGGTCGATGTGAGTTTCCGTCTCGGCGCGATTCGCGGTGAAAAGGTCTTCGGGCAGATCCGCAAGATCGTCGGCGAGATCAACATCGAAGACCTGCGCATCCCCTACACCGCCGTCGCCGCCGACCTGACCAATCAGCAGGAAATCTGGTTTCAGGAGGGCTGCCTGCACCAGGCCATGCGCGCCTCGGCGGCGATTCCCAGCCTGTTTACCCCAGTGATGCAGGGCAACCGCATGCTGGTCGACGGCGGCATTCTCAATCCGTTGCCGATCGTTCCGGTGGTGTCGAGCCACTGCGACCTGATCATCGCGGTCAACCTCAACGCCACCAATCAGCGGCAGTACAAATTGCCGGTGATCGAGCGGCCAGCGGCGTTCCGTTCGCGCTTCGACAGTCTGATCAAATCCATGGGTTCGAAGTTGCCATTCCGCCGTAAACAGGCCGAGCAATTGTTGAAGCTGGAGCAGGAAGCCCTGCGCGCCGAGGCAGCGGAGATCAATCCGTGGCTCGAAGGCGTCGAACCGGAAAGCCAGCAACCGGCCGCCGCTCCGGAACGTGAAGGCGCACCGAAATCCGCCACCGGCTCGTTCATCATCGATAACGTCGGGCCAGCGTCGTTGCTGGATCTGATCAACCAGAGTTTCGAGGTGATGCAGACCTCACTGGCACAGTACAAGATCGCCGGGTATCCGCCGGACATCCTGATCAACGTGCCGAAGCGGGTGTGCCGATTTTTTGAGTTCTACAAGGCGCCGGAGTTGATCGCGCTGGGCAGACAGATTGCCAGTGATACGCTGGATCGGTATGAGCAGGAGCAGGGTTGAAATCCTGAAAGTCCTTCAGTGTTTATTCTGGCCCCTTCGCGAGCAAGCTCGCTCCCACAGGGGAATGCATTCCAAATGTGGGAGCGAGCTTGCTCGCGAAGGCGCCGGATCGGCCACTACAAAGCTACAGGCTGTTCTCACTCAACAACCGATACCCAACCCCCGCCTCAGTCACGATGAACCGTGGCCGGGTCGGGTCATCCGCCAGTTTCTGCCGCAGGTGCCCGACCACGATGCGCAGGTAATGACTGTCCTCGGTGTGCGTCGGTCCCCAGATATCCTTGAGCAACTGCTGCTGGGTGATCACCCGCCCCGGATGCCGCGCCAGTTGCGCGAGCACCGCATACTCCTTGCGGGTCAGGGCGACTTCGGCGCCGTCGAGCAGCACGCGCCGATAGGCCAGATCCACGGTCAACGGGCCGAAACTCAGCGCCGCTGGCTGCGCCTCGCCCGCCGGTGCCTGACGCAACAACGCGCGGACCCGGGCGAGAAATTCCTGAATGCCGAACGGTTTGGTCACGTAGTCATTGGCGCCGCCATCCAGCGCTTCGACCTTCTGCCCTTCACTGGCGCGCACCGATAGCACCAGCACTGGCGTGCTCGCCCACTCGCGCAACTCGCGCAGGACCTGCTGACCGTCCATGTCCGGCAACCCGAGGTCGAGCACCACCAGGTCCGGTTTGCTCAGCGCGGCTTGTGCCAGGCCTTCAGCGCCGGTGCCGGCTTCAAGCACTTTGTAGCCTTGTGAAGCGAGGCTGATGCGCAGGAATTTGCGGATCTGCGGTTCGTCGTCGATGACCAAAATGGTCGCGGTCTGGCTCATGAATTCACATCAACACAAAAGAGTGGCAAGAGAGTAGCGCAGTCGACTTCAAGCTTCACCGTCCATCCCCGGCTGCGCCTGCAACGGCAAGTGCAAGGTAATGCAGGTGCCGCGCCCGTCGATGCCGTCAGCCACGGAAATACGCCCGCCGTGTGCGCCGACCATGCCCTGACAGATCGCCAGCCCCAGCCCCGTGCCCTGCCCGCCGCGATCACCGCGCGCGGCGGTGTAGAACATGTCGAAAATCTTCGCTCGGTCCTCTTCGGGAATCCCCGGGCCTTCATCGCTGACCGCAAAGAAAATCTCCTGCTCATCGGCGCCGGCACGCAATTGCAGGCGACCGTGGCTGGGCGAAAATCGCGCGGCGTTTTCCAGCACGTTGACCAGCGCCTGCTCGATCAACGCCGCGTGCACATAGAGCAACGGCAGCTCGGCCGGCACTTCGGTGCTGACCTGCAGCGGCGCCAGCACGGCGCGCAGGCGATTGAGCGAACTGCCGACGATATCGGCCGGCGATACCCAGTCCCGCGCCAGCTTCAAGGCGCCGTGGCCGAGGCGAGTCATGTCGAGCAGGTTCTGAATGTAGCGGTCGAGGCGTTCGGCTTCGTCGCGGGTGCCTTCGAGCAGCTCGCGGCGATCCTCCAGCGGAATCGCTTCGCCGAGGGCCAACAGGCTGTCGATGCTGCCGCGCATGGCCGTCAGCGGCGTGCGCAAATCGTGGGACACCGAAGCCAGCAAGGCGCTGCGCAACTGTTCGGTTTCGCCGTGCAGACGCGCCGCTTCGAGGTCATCGGCCAATTGCGCGCGGGCCAGGGCTTGCGCCAGCGGCTGGCTCAGCGCGGTGAGCAAACGTCGGCGCTGACCGCTCAAGCTCTGGCCTTCCTTGGCGCAAACACCGAGCAATGCCAGTGGCCCGTCCTCGACCGACAACGGCCACCACCACCAACGCCCCAGCGGCAACGTGCCGGTGCCCTTGCCCGCCGGTTGATCGTGTTGCCAGGCCCAATCGGCAGCGGCACGTTCGGCCTCGGTGAATTGCAGTGGCCCGCCGGTTTCGACTTTCCAGCCGCCCTGCCCGTCGCGGTTGAGCAGGCACAATTGCACATCGCTCCAGCCTTCGAGGTGCTGCGCGGCGGCGCTGATCACGGCCTGGCGATCAGTCGCGGCGGTGAGTTTGCGCGACAGGTCGAGCAGTTCGCTGGTCTCTTCCTGGGTATCGCGCAACGCCTGCAACTGCCGCCGCTGACGCGCCGCGAGGTTGCCGGTGAGGGCCGCCATCAACAGGAAGAACAGCAGCGTCAGCACGTCTTCTTCGCGCTGAATGCTGAACGAGAAATTCGGTGGGATAAACAGAAAATCGTAGGTGAGAAACGACAGCGCCGCACAGGCCAGCGCCGGGCCGAGGCTGCTGCGCACCGCCACCAGCAACACCGCCGCGAGAAACACCAGCGAGATGTTCGGCAGCGGCAACACGCTCGACACCGCCCAAGCCAACGCGCTGGCCAACAACGTCGCGACCAGCGCCAGCGCGTAGTCGAACCACACCAGCGTCACTGGAGTGCGCGGGCGCGGTTGATGCTGTTCGTGGTCACTGTCGAGCACGTTGATTTCCAGACCGTGAGCCTGACGCAGCAGGCGCGCCGCCAGACCACCGCCGAACAGGCGACGGCGCAAGCGTGGCCGCGACTGGCCGACCAGCAACAGACTGGCGCGGCGCTCGGCGGCGTGTTGAATCAGGGTTTTCGCCACTTCCCCGGCTCGCAACAGGACTACCTCGCCACCGAGGCGTTCGGCCAGTTGCTGGGCGCTTTGCAGGCGCAACCGCGATTGCTCATCACGGGCGCTGCCGTTGTCGACATGCACCAGACTCCACGGCAGATGCCGGCGCTGGGCGACGCGGCTGGCGTGACGCACCAGCCGTTCGGCCTGCGCATCGCCATCGATGCCGACCAACAAACGCCCGCGCACCGCCGGCGCGGCCTGGCCGAGTTGGCGATAGCCTTGGGCGAGATCGTTGTCGACCTGCGCGGCAGCGGTCTGCATCGCCAGTTCGCGCAGGGCGGTGAGATTGGTCTGGGTGAAAAAAGCGTCGATCGCAGCGCGGGCCTGTTCCGGCACGTAGACCTTGCCTTCGCGCAGACGCTCAAGCAATTCACGCGGCGGCAAGTCGATCAGCAGCAGCTCGAAAGCTTCCTGCAGGACCCAGTCAGGCAGGGTTTCGCGCACCTGCACGCCAGTGATGCCGCGCACCTGATCATTCAGGCTTTCCAGGTGCTGGACGTTGACCGTGGTGAACACGTCGATGCCGGCGGCGAGCAGTTCCTGAATGTCTTGCCAGCGCTTGGCGTGACGGCTGCCGGGGGCGTTGCTGTGGGCCAGTTCATCCACCAGCACAAGCTTCGGTTTCGCCGCGAGAATGCCGTCGAGGTCCATTTCTTCGAGCAGCACGCCACGGTATTCGCTGCGCACCAGCGGTTGCTGCGGCAAGCCGCCGAGCAAGGCTTCGGTTTCGGCACGGCCATGGGTTTCGACCACGCCGGCGAGGACTTTCACGCCTTGGCGCAGCTGCGTGTGCGCGGCCTGAAGCATGGCGTAGGTCTTGCCGACACCGGGGGCGGCACCGAGGAAAACCTTGAGCCGGCCACGGCCATCGCGGGGCAGGTCTGCTAACAATGCGTCGGCGCGGCCGGAGTCGCTCATGCTGGGGATGCTCTCTTTCTTCTGATGTTTATGCGGTGATTGTCAGGGCGCCTTCGCGAGCAGGCTCGCTCCCACATGGATATGCATTCCAAAGGTGGGAGCGAGCCTGCTCGCGAATGGCCGCGCCGCCGATTACAGGTTTTGCAGTGCCAGGTTCAGCTCCAGCACATTCACCACCGGCGGCCCCACCAGCGGTTGTTCGATGTGCTTATCGAGCAATTGCTGCAAGGTCGACACCGGCAGGTTGCGCGCCGCCGCGACACGCGCCAGTTGATAGGCAATTGCCGCCGGTGGCAAGTGCGGATCGAGGCCGCTGGCGGAGGTGGTCAGCAAGGCCAATGGCACCGGCCCCTGCCCAGCGACTTGTTGTTTTTGCGCGTCTTCGATCACGCGGGTCGCCAGGGCCGGATTGCTTGGCGCGAGGTTGCTGGCGCCGCTGGCGACCGTGGCAAAAGCCCCGGCGGAGGGCCGTGGGTGGAACCAGCTGTCGCCGCTGAAATCCTGGGCGATCAGCGACGAGCCGCGGACTTTGCCGTCAGCGTCGTGGATCAGGCTGCCGTTGGCCTGAGCCGGGAAAGCGACCTGGGCGATGCCGGTGACCGCGAGTGGATAGGCGACGCCGGTGATCAGGGTCATCAGCGCCAACAGGGTCAGGGCCGGGCGTATCATTGTGGACATTTCAAGATCCTCGAATTCGTTGGACAAACTTTTGCGCGGTGTCAGGGAGATCCATTCCCCCTCACCCCAGCCCTCTCCCCCAAGGGGGCGAGTGGGAAAGGGAGCCGATCTTCATGCTGTTCAAGACCTGAGTTCGGCTCGGAATTTCAGGTCGGCGAGCCTCGCACAAACACCTCGGTCAGTCCCCTACGGTGATTGGCTTTCCAATCGCGCATTCACCTCGGTATCCCAAGTCGGCGTACCTCTCGCAAACACCTCGGTCAGTCCCCTCTCCCTCTGGGAGAGGGTTAGGGTGAGGGGCTCTTTTCAGCCTTACACCAGATGCAACGCCGTAAGCAGCATGTCGATCACCTTGATCCCCACGAACGGCACGACAATCCCGCCGACGCCATAGATCAGCAGATTGCGCCGCAGCAACGCCGCCGCACTCGCTGCTTGCACACGCACGCCGCGCAATGCCAGTGGAATCAGTACAACGATGATCAGCGCGTTGAAGACGATGGCCGAGAGAATCGCGCTCTGCGGACTGCTCAGATGCATGATGTTCAGCACGCCCAACTGCGGGTAAATCGAGGCGAACAGCGCCGGCAGAATCGCGAAGTATTTGGCGATGTCGTTGGCGATGGAAAAGGTCGTCAGCGCGCCACGGGTCACCAACAACTCCTTGCCGATCTGCACCACGTCGAGCAGCTTGGTCGGGTCGCTGTCGAGGTCGACCATGTTCGCCGCTTCGCGTGCCGCTTGCGTGCCATCGTTCATGGCCATGCCGACGTCTGCCTGGGCCAGCGCCGGGGCGTCGTTGGCGCCGTCGCCGCACATGGCGACCAGGCGACCGTCGTTCTGCTCGTGACGGATGCGCGCGAGTTTCTTCTCCGGCGTGGCTTCGGCGAGCACATCGTCGACGCCCGCTTCAGCGGCGATCGCAGCAGCGGTCAGCGGGTTGTCGCCGGTGACCATCACCGTGCGAATTCCCAGTTTGCGCAACTCGGCAAAACGCTCGCGGATGCCTGGCTTGACCACGTCCTTGAGATGGATCGCGCCAAGCAATCTGCCGTCAGCGCAGACCAGCAACGGCGTGCCGCCGCTCTGGGCAATCTTGTCGATCTCGCGCGCCAGCGCCGGGGCCAGATCGGTGCGCTGCTGACCGAGAAACGCCAGCAGCGAATCCACCGCTCCTTTGCGATATACGCGGCCCTGATAATCGACGCCGGACAAACGGGTTTCCGCGCTGAACGGCACGGCGGTCAGGGTTTCCGGGGCCGGCTCCGGTTGCGGATGCAGGCCACGAAGGAACTCGACGATCGACTTGCCTTCAGCGGTTTCGTCGGCCAGCGAAGCAAACAACGCGCCTTCGGCCAGCTCACGGCCGGTCACACCCGGCGCGGCATACACCGCGCTGCAACGACGGTTGCCGAAGGTGATGGTGCCGGTCTTGTCGAGTAACAGCACGTGCACGTCACCCGCCGCTTCCACTGCGCGACCGGATTTGGCGATCACGTTGAGACGCACCAGCCGATCCATCCCGGCGATACCGATGGCCGACAGCAGACCGCCGATGGTCGTCGGAATCAGCGTGACCAATAACGCCACGAGGAACACCAGCGGCAGGCTGCCGTTGGCGAAATGCGCGAACGGTTGCAGGGTGACGACCACCAGCAGAAAGATCAGGGTCAGGCCGATCAGCAGGATATCCAGCGCGACTTCGTTCGGGGTCTTCTGGCGTTTGGCGCCTTCGACCAGGGCGATCATGCGGTCGAGGGTCGATTCACCGGGGTTGGTGGTGATCTTCACCAGCAGCCAGTCGGAGACCAACCGCGTGTTGCCGGTGACGGCCGAGCGGTCGCCGCCGGACTCACGGATCACCGGCGCCGATTCGCCAGTGATCGCCGCTTCGTTGACCGCCGCAATACCTTCGATGACTTCGCCGTCACCGGGGATCATTTCCCCGGCTTCGACTCGCACCACATCGCCCTTGCGCAGATTGGCGGCGGGGACAATCCTGAAGCTGCCATCAGCCTGACGGCAGCGGGCGCTGAGGCCTTCGCTGCCGGCCTTGAGGCTGTCGGCGCGGGCCTTGCCACGACCTTCGGCCAGGGCCTCGGCGAAGTTGGCGAACAGCACGGTGAACCACAGCCACAGAGCGATTTGCGCGGCGACGAAGGTCGGCACGTCGGCATCCGGAAGGAAGCACAGCACGGTGGTGAAAATCGCCGTCAGTTCGACCACCAGCATCACTGGCGAACGCGCCAGCTGCCGTGGGTCGAGCTTGACGAAGGCTTGCGCCAGCGCCGGGCGCCACAGGGCCGAGATCGCGGTTTTGGCTTGTTCCGGCGCTTTGACGGCGGCGGGTTTGATTGCAGGCATGTTCATGATGGATTCCTTAGAAGCCCATACTTAAATGTTCGGCGACAGGACCGAGCGCCAGCGTCGGCAAGAACGTCAGGCCGCCCACCAGCAAAATGGTCACGGTCAACAGGGTGACGAACAGCGGGCCGTGAGTCGGGAAGCTGTTCTGGCCGACCGGTGCGCTTTTCTTCATCGCCAGGCTACCGGCCAGTGCCAGCACCGGCAGGATGTAACCGAAACGACCGATCAACATGCCCAGGCCGAGCATCAGGTTGTGGAACGGCGTGTTCGCGCTGAGGCCACCGAATGCCGAGCCGTTGTTGGCGCTGGCCGAGGTGTAGGCGTAGAGCAACTGACTGAAACCGTGCGCGCCGGGGTTGCTGATGGTTGCCGCAGCGCTGGGAACCGTGGCGGCAATCGCGCCGAGCACCAGCACGCCGACGGGCATCACCAACAAGGTTACGACCAGCAATTGCACCTCACGCGCTTGAAGCTTCTTGCCGAGGTATTCCGGCGTACGACCGATCATCAGACCGGCGAGGAACACCGCGATCAGCACGTTGAGCAACATGCCGTAGAGCCCGGCGCCGACACCGCCAAAGATCACTTCGCCGACCATCATGTTGACCAGCGCGACCATGCCGCTCAGCGGGTTGAGGCTGTCGTGCATGCCGTTGACCGAGCCGTTCGATGCCGCCGTGGTAGTCACCGACCACAGCACCGTCGCGGTAGTACCGAAGCGCGCTTCCTTGCCTTCCAGCGGCGCAGTCTGCTCGACAGCGGCGTTGTTCAGGGTCGGATTCGGTTGATACTCGGCCCACAACGACGTCGCGCCGCCGATCAGGAACAACGCCAGCATGCAGGCGATGATCGCGCGGCTCTGACGCAGGTCCTTGACGTAGTGGCCGAAGGTGAACACCAGCGCCACCGGGATCAGGATGATCGAAGCGACTTCGAACAGGTTGCTCCACGCGGTCGGGTTCTCGAACGGATGCGCCGAGTTGACCCCGAAGAAACCGCCACCGTTGGTGCCCAGTTGCTTGATCGCAATCTGGCTGGCGGCCGGGCCGAGCGGGATCACCTGATCGACGCCTTGCAGCGTCACGGCATTTACATACTGCGCGAAGGTTTGTGGCACGCCCTGCCAGACCAGATACAGCGCCAGCAGCAGGCACAGCGGCAGCAGGCCATAGAGGGTGGCGCGGGTCATGTCGACCCAGAAGTTGCCGAGGGTCTGCGCCGATTTACGGCCGATGCCACGGCACAGCGCGACCAGCACGGCCAGGCCGGTGGCGGCGCTGACAAAGTTCTGCACGGTGAGACCGACCATCTGGCTCAGATAGCTGAGGGTCGCTTCGCCACTGTAAGACTGCCAGTTGGTGTTGGTCATGAAACTGACCGCGGTATTGAACGCCTGGGTCCATTCCTGGCCCGGCAGGTTTTGCGGGTTCAGCGGCAGGTGATCCTGGAACAGCAGAATCGCAAACAGCAACAGGAAACCTGCAAGGTTGAACGCCAGCAGCGCCAGCGTGTACTTCTGCCAGCTCTGCTCCGCCTGCGCATCGACCCCGGCAAGACGATAGCAACCGCGCTCGACCGGGCCGAGAATCGGCGTCAGCCAGGTGCGCTGGCCCTCCATCACTTTGTAATAGAAGCGCCCCAGGAACGGCGCCGGCAGCAGGAACAGCGCAAAAAACCCGAGGATCAGCCAATAGTCATAACTGTGCATAGCCGCTCCTAGTTCCGGTCCGCGCGCAACAGCGCAACCAACAGATAAATGAACAGCCCCACTGCCAACAGCAGTGACACCCCGTCCAGAACGCTCATGGAAGATCTCCGTGTAACGGCGTATTGCCGTGTGTGCAGCGATTGTCGGGAAGGAGGCTGTAAAGGAACGAGAGCGAGGGCCGGCGTGGGGCATAAAAAAAGCGTAAAGAGTGGGTTTATGCGGGCTTTACGGCTGAGTTTCGTGGTGTTTGGGCTGGCCCCTTCGCGAGCAGGCTCTCTCCCACCGGGGCAACGCATTGCAAAATGTGGGAGCGAGCCTGCTCGCGAAGACGGCATCGCCGACAACATCGCACCCAACTGGCGCACAAATAGCAGCTATTCCCACGCGAACATCCCCGATGCGACAGCTTTCAACTTATTACGACTTGTTTCACGGTGATGGCACGCCCACTGCACACGCCCTCTCCCGAGCTTTCCAACCATTGCGGGAGCAAGCGCATGAACACACAACTCAAACCCACGCTGGGCACTTTGCACCTGTGGGGCATTGCCGTGGGGCTGGTGATTTCCGGGGAATATTTCGGCTGGAGTTACGGCTGGGGCGTGGCCGGTACGCTGGGTTTTCTGGTGACCTCGTTCATGGTCGCGACCATGTACACCTGCTTCATCTTCAGTTTCACCGAACTGACTACCGCGATTCCCCATGCCGGCGGGCCGTTTGCCTACAGCCGCCGCGCGTTTGGCGAAAAAGGCGGATTAATTGCCGGACTGGCCACACTGATCGAATTCGTCTTCGCGCCGCCAGCGATTGCTTTGGCGATAGGCGCGTATCTCAATGTGCAATTTCCGGCACTGGACCCGAAACACGCGGCGGTCGGGGCGTACATCGTATTCATGGGCCTGAACATTCTCGGAGTGAAACTGGCCGCGACGTTCGAGCTGATCGTCTGCGTGCTGGCGGTGGCTGAGTTGCTGGTGTTCATGGGCGTGGTCGCGCCGGCGTTCAGCTTCAGCAACTTCGCGCTGAATGGTTGGGCCGGTTCCGACGTCTTCGGCGCGCCGGCGATTGCCGGGATGTTCGCGGCGATTCCGTTTGCGATCTGGTTCTTCCTCGCCATCGAAGGCGCCGCCATGGCTGCCGAAGAAGCCAAGGATCCGAAGCGCACGATTCCCAAGGCCTACATCAGCGGCATCCTGACCCTGGTGCTGTTGGCCATGGGCGTGATGTTCTTCGCGGGCGGTGTCGGCGACTGGCGCACCTTGTCCAACATCAACGACCCACTGCCGCAAGCGATGAAAACCGTGGTCGGTGACAACTCCGGCTGGCTGCACATGCTGGTCTGGATCGGCCTGTTCGGCCTGGTCGCCAGTTTCCACGGCATCATCCTCGGCTACTCACGACAATTCTTCGCCCTCGCCCGCGCCGGTTACCTGCCCGCCTCATTGGCAAAACTGTCGCGCTTCCAGACCCCGCACCGCGCAATCATCGCTGGCGGCCTGATCGGCATCGCCGCGATCTACAGCGACGGCCTGATCAACCTCGGCGGCATGACACTCACCGCAGCGATGATCACTATGGCCGTGTTCGGTGCGATCGTGATGTACATCATGAGCATGCTCAGCCTGTTCAAACTGCGTAAATCGGAACCGAATCTGGAACGTACTTTCCGCGCGCCTTGTTATCCGCTGGTTCCGCTGATCGCGTTGGTGCTGGCGGTAGTTTGCCTGGTGGCGATGGCGTGGTTCAACACGTTGATCGGGCTGATTTTCCTTGGCTTCATGGCGGTCGGGTTCTGTTACTTCATGCTGACTGGACAACTGCGCGCCGATGCGCCGGCGGATGCCATGCTCACAGGCCTGTAACGACCCGCCCCCTGTAGGAGCTGACGAGTGAAACGAGGCTGCGATCTTTGCTTTTCAAGATCAAAAGATCGCAGCCTTCGGCAGCTCCTACAGTAATTTCGGATGCACCGGCTGCAAGCGGCCTAGAATGGAACCACCGCGAAGTCGTTTCGCTCAAAGGTGGTATGCAGCATCGCACGGCGAAGTCCTCGCCCGTCGAGCTGCCATTAAGGAGAGCCGTTATGCCCTGGTATGCCTGGTTGATTCTGGTCGTTGCGATCGGCTCGATTGTCGGCGGATTGATGATGTTGCGCGACACCGCCAACAAGGTCGAACTGACCGATGAAGAACGCAAGCGCGTCGCACAGCGCAATGCCGAAGCGGATGCCAAGGATGCACAAGACCGCTGATACCAACCCCGCCGCAATGGCGGGGTTTGTTTTTTCAGCACAATCGGACTTACCCGCAGGCTGTTTAGATTTTAGAAGTACAGTCACCATTTAATCTTCCGTGGTTAAGATGGCAGCATCGTCGCGGAGAGCTCCACATGCGTTACTCGCCAGATCACAAAGCCCAGACCCATCAACGCATCATCAAGGAAGCTTCCGCCCGATTTCGCAAGGACGGTATCGGCGCCACCGGCTTGCAGCCTTTGATGAAAGCCCTGGGCTTGACCCATGGCGGTTTCTACTCGCACTTCAAATCCAAGGAAGAACTGGTCGAAAAAGCCCTGCAAGAGGCCGGCGAGCAAGTCGCGGGCCTGTGCGAAGAAATCTTCGCGCAGGAAAACCCTCTGCAAGTGTTCATCGACACCTACCTGTCAGAGTGGCATCAGACCTCGCCCCACGAAGGCTGCCCACTGCTGACCATTTCCTCCGAGCTGGGCCTGCGCGGCCAGCCAAGCCCTACCAGCGACGAAGTCCTCAATGCTCGCCTCGAACAAATTCAGGGCACGCTCAAAGGCGAGAACATCGGCGATCGCAGCATTGTCATCATGGCGACTCTGGCCGGTGCACTGCTGCTGTCACGCAGCGTCGCGGATGCTGACTTCGCCCAACGCATCCTCGACGTCACCCGCGAACATCTCAAGCAATCGAGCGATTAACCTTCCCAGCGCTTGAACAACACGCTCGCATTGACCCCGCCAAAACCGAAGCCGTTGGACAACGCATATTCGATTGACATGGAGCGCGCCTCGCCATGCACGATGTCTACCCCTTCGCTCGCCGGGTCCGGGTTTTCGAAGTTGAGCGTTGGTGGCACCACCTGATCACGAATCGCCAGCAGCGTGAAAATCGCCTCCAGCCCACCGGCCGCGCCGAGCAAATGACCGGTAGCGGATTTGGTCGAAGTCACGGCGATCTTGTTCTGCGTGCCAAACAACGCCTTGATCGCCGCCAACTCGCCCAGATCACCGACCGGCGTCGACGTCGCATGTGCGTTGAGATGCTGCACCTGCTCCGGCGTTACACCGCCCTGAGCCAGTGCCAATTGCATCGCCCGGCGTGCGCCGCTGCCGTCTTCCGGACCGGCGGTCAGGTGATAGGCGTCGGCGGTGGTGCCGTAACCGACCAGTTCGGCCAGCGGCTTCGCACCGCGTGCAAGCGCATGCTCCAGCGACTCGATGACCAATAGACCGGCGCCCTCGCCCATCACGAAACCATCGCGCCCACTGTCGAAGGGACGCGAAGCTTTTTCAGGGGTGTCGTTATAGCCGCTGGACAGCGCCCGCGCGGCAGCGAAACCGGCCAGGCTGACGCGATCGATCGACGCCTCCGCACCGCCACATACAGCGATGTCCGCCTCTCCCGCCCTGATCAACCGCGCGGCATCGCCGATCGCCTGAACGCCAGCGGCACATGCGGTAACCGGTGCGCCCAACGGCCCTTTGAGACCATGCTGGATCGACACATGACCGGCCGCGAGATTGACCAGAAACGATGGAATGGTGAACGGCGACAACCGCCGAGGGCCACGGCTGTCGGTGGTACGCACCGCATCGGCAATCGCACCGAAACCGCCGACTCCCGAGCCGATGATCGTCGCAGTGCGCTCTTGGCTTTCAGCGTCCGCTGGATGCCAACCGGCCTGCTCCAGCGCCTGCCGCGCCGCTTCCATGGCGAACATGATGAAGCGATCCATCTTCTTCTGTTCCTTGGGCGGCGTCGCACGATCCGGATCAAATCCGGCCTCGGCATCCTCCTCCACCGTCGGCACACTGCCGCCGACCCGGGTCGGCAGATCAGCCACAACCGCATCTGGCAGGTTGCGCAACCCGGAACGACCGGCCAGCAAACGCTGCCAGACGATTTCAACATCACTGCCCAAGGGTGAAACCAGGCCCATGCCCGTGACGACGACTCGACGTTGGTTCATACCGTGGTTACCCCTTATCAATTCAAAATTCGACGTGCATCGGTGTGCTGCGATTCGGCTGCTGAATCAGTCCCGAACGAAATTATTATAGGCATAATCAAAGCACAATATGATACCCGTAATTTTCAGCGTTCAGGCATCCACCCCATCAGCACCCAATAAAAAGGCCGGTCAATGACCGGCCTCTCGGCGTTGAACTGTCAGCTTAGTTCACTTCAAGCTTTTCACGATTGCGATCCAGAATCGCCTTGCCAATCCCCTTCACTTCGAGCAACTCATCCACCGACGCAAACGGCCCGTTTGTATCCCGATACGCAACAATCGCCTGTGCCTTCGCCTCCCCCACACCCGCCAACTCCTTCTGCAACGTCGCCGCATCCGCGCCGTTGAGATCGACCTTGGCGGTCTGCGATGGCGTCGCTGCATCCATGAGTAAAGGCGTCTTGGTGGCCTCCGACGGCGCTACAGGGGCGGCAATCGCAGCGATCGAGGCGCTGGTGAGGAAGGCAAAGATCAGCGAGTAAAAATAACCGGTACGCATAAGTGACGCTCCTTGAGATAAGTCAGAAAGCAGCTTTCCTGAGCTGCTCCCTCAAACCTAGGCGATCGCTGGAGGTTGTCAAAAATGCAAGCGTTGCAAAACGTGTAACAGGTGAATACCCAGGCAGGCGGCATTGCAATATCGGAGTAATCCTTCAGTGGTCGGAACAGTTTCAGTCGCCAGTATCATGGACAATGTCATTCGCAATGCTCCGAACGCTGGTTAAACACTCGAAGTGTTCCTGATGGCTCATATTCGCAGGCTCAAAAACGTATGGATATAGAGCTTGTTTTCTACGAAACTACGCCATCGAAAAAGCCAACCTGGAATGGAAAAATGAGCGCTTCCAAAGATTACTTCGTGCACTCTCACGCCCTGTGTGAAACCTCTGAAATTGGTAAGGGCACCCGAATCTGGGCATTTTCACACGTATTACCGAAAGCAAAAATCGGCGAAGACTGTAACGTCTGTGACCACGTCTTCATCGAAAACGACGTAGTCATCGGAGATCGGGTAACAATCAAATGCGGCGTTCAGATCTGGGACGGCATTTCCATTGCGGATGACGTATTTATTGGCCCTAACGCCACATTCACTAACGATCGCTTCCCTCGCAGCAAAGTTTACCCGGAAAGTTTCGACCGTACTGTGATTTGCAAAGGAGCGTCGTTGGGAGCCAACTGCACCATTCTTCCAGGAATTACCATTGGAGAAAATGCAATGATTGGCGCCGGAGCTGTTGTAACCCGCTCCGTGCCTGCAAACGTCACAGTGGTGGGTAATCCTGCAAGAATTCTGCAACCGAAGAAATAACAGTACTTAGGTATTGCGGAGGAAAATCGGCCTTCTCCCCCTTGGTGGACTCGAGAGGCCGTTTTTCTAGATGTAGTGATTAATGTCGCCCTTCCCGACTTTCAGTTTCCAGAATCTTGTTGAACTGGCAGTTTTTACTGAAGTGCATAAATAGTGAAAAGGCAATGAAGACCGATATAAGAATGACCCCTAATTGATAAGTCGTAAGTGACATCCAAGGCCCCTGCCTGCCGAAATAAAATTGCCATTGATAAGTCTGAAACCCCAATCCCTTGGCAGCAGCGATTGCGAGATTTTGAGTGTCCCTGAAAGGTTTGTTACAGGCAAAAATATCAATGCCGCCAAGAGGTATTTCCGGAACAACATAGCGACGATAAAGCCCCCAAAAAATCCTCGAGGCTGTCCGGGACATAAATGGATCATCCCTTCCGTCCCGAACACCGACGACAATGTCAAAATTTTGGGTAATCAATAAGCTGTTCATGCTACTGATCAGTTCTGGTGGTTCCTGGAGATCCGCAGCCATCACGGCAAATCGTTCTCCGCTAGCAAACTGAAAACCTGTGCGGATCGCCATGAAAGAGCCAAAATTCCGCGACAGCAATATCAATTGAGAGCGAAACTTCCTATTCGGTAGGTCTTGCCTGAGCAGCTCGTAGCAATTATCCGGGCTTCCATCAACCACAAACACCACTTCCAAATCCCCCAGCAATTGATCGTTCATCAAATCAATTGCGCTGAGCAGATCCGGGAGAGAGCCCTCATTACGGTAAACTGGAACGACTAAGGACAGCAAAATGAAGCCACTTTGAATAATTAAAGCCCTGTAAACAGGACTTAGTCTGGCGGCGAGATCTCAAACCAGTGAGAGCTGATGCCAAATATTGGTTGAACGCTACGGACTGAATATCACTCCACAACCCGTTTTTGCGATTCAAGGATCAAGTCGACGTTGCTGGTATATCCAGTCAACGATATCGCCATCCGGTGTATATCCACTGACTGTATCCCGCAACAATTGGCGGACCAGAGCGTAGTCGTCAGCTTCAACGGCAGCTATCAGTTCCGATAATTTTGCTTTGAGTACGTCCCATGGAATGAAGTCTTCGTTAGCACTCATAATCATGGGATGAGGGGTCTCGACGACGTTATCGCCTATCAGCAACTCCTCGTACAATTTTTCCCCCGGTCGCAGCCCGGTAAACTCGATCGCGATGTCTCCATGGGGATTTTTCTCAGAGCGAACGCTGAAACCCGAAAGATGAATCATCTTTTCGGCCAGCTCTACGATTTTTACTGGTTCACCCATATCCAGAACAAACACATCCCCCCCCATACCCATGGAGCCTGCCTGAATAACCAGCTGGGCTGCCTCCGGGATGGTCATGAAATAGCGCGTTATCCTGGGATGGGTGACGGTCAACGGACCGCCAGATTTGATCTGTTTATGAAACAACGGGATAACGGAGCCCGAAGAACCAAGTACATTACCAAACCGTACCATGGTAAAGCGCGTCTTGTTGACGTGAGAGACATTCGCGGCATCACGAAACAATACCGGTGCAAGCTCTCGACTGAGTGCTTGCAAGGTCAGCTCGGCAAGTCGTTTCGTACTGCCCATCACATTAGTTGGACGCACGGCCTTGTCCGTTGATATCAAGACAAAATTCGCTACTCCAGCCTGTAAAGCAGCCTCGGCCGTGTTCAACGTCCCGATAACGTTATTAAGGACGCCTTCTGCAATATTGTGCTCGACTATAGGCACGTGTTTATAGGCCGCGGCGTGATAAACGGTATTCACCTGCCAGGTATTCATGACGTCGAGCAACTTGCTCGGATTACTCACGGAACCGAGGATCGGCAGTAGCCGGACAGACAACGACTTACGCGTGATCTGCTGCTCCAGTTCAGCAAGAATGCTATATAAATTGAATTCGCTGTGTTCAAACAGTATCAATGTCGTTGGGCGCAGCTCGAGTATTTGCCGGCATAATTCCGAACCGATGGAACCACCAGCCCCAGTGACCATTACAGCCTGTTCCTTGATGCAATGTTCGAGAAGATTGTCCTGCGCAGGAACAGCGTCGCGCCCGAGCAAGTCAGCGATATCCACTTCTTGAATATCATCGACTTTCACCCGCCCGCTCGCCAGATCCATAAAGCCTGGGACGCTCCGAACGTGTAGCGGGAAGCCTTCCAGAAATCCGAGGATTTCTCGACGACGCACACGGTTTGCAGATGGTATCGCCAACAGGATTTCCTGCGCCCCGGTTGCATCAATCATGCTCTGAATGTGCTTCGGTTTATAAACCTGCAGGCCGGCGATCACTCGATTCGCGATACTGTTGTCGTCATCGATAAATGCAATCGGGCGCATGACGCGGCCCATCCGCAATGCAGCTACCAACTGATTACCCGCCGCGCCGGCACCGTAAATAGCGACCTTGGGCAGTCCATCATCTCGGTTGGTGAAAGGTACGTGTTGAGCCGCGGTAAACCAGTCGCCGAGAAAATACTGGCGCATGGCAAGTCGCAGTCCGCCGATCATGATCAGGCTCAACCACCAATAATTGAAAATGATCGATCTGGGCACAATGTTCTGATGATTGCTGTACCAGAAAACCACCACGCCGAGTATCAACGAGGAAAGACTGACAGCTTTGACAATGGCGATAAGTGCATCGTTACCGAAATACCGCATGACGGCACGATACATTCCAAAACGGATAAACAAAGGAATGGCGATGGCTGGGGCGGCCAGAAACAGCACCTCGTGCATCTTGAAAGGGTTGATGATCACATCCAGTCCCAATCGGACTACGAAGGACAGCCACAACGCCAGCCAAACCAGGGCTATGTCCGCGGACACCTGTATCAGGCGTTTCTGCCGACGCGGTAGCCCCACCAAAAAACTGCGTAATTTATCCATAAATCCTTTGAGTACCTAACAGAAACAGCTTGTCAGCCAATGTCCTTTTTTCAGGATTCGACGAAGTCTGATGCGCCAAACCGAGATGGAATCAGCGTACTTCCACATCACCGGCACGGAATTTTAGTGCCAGGAGCACCAAAGGTACATACGCCACAAGCAATCCGACCACGCCTTCGAGCTTTCCGTCGACCACAAGAAAGGCGATAGGCAACAACCATGCAATGTTCAGTACACCAGTCGCCAGCGTCACCGGCAAATGCCGTCCGTAATGTCGGGAGGCAAATTGATAGGCATGACTGCGGTGAGCCTCGTATACCTTATCACCGCGAAGCAAGCGACGAATCAGTGTGACGGTCGCATCGACAATGAACACCCCCAACAAAATCAGCCAGGCAAAGAACAGATCAGAGGACGCCCACGCCGCCTGAAGGGCAAAAATCCCCAGAACGATGCCCAGAAAACCGCTACCCGCGTCGCCCATGAAGATTCGTGCCGGAGGAAAATTCCAGCAAAGGAAACCTGCGACCGCACTCGCGAGCAAAAGCGGTGCTGCGATCTCGGCGTTCCCCTGTACCCCGTAGAGAAAAGCCATACCCACACAAACGCTGACAGCCTCGACGCTCGCCAAACCATCGATACCGTCCATGAAGTTATAAAGGTTCAGCATCCACACCAGAAACATTGCTGCAATGAGATAGCCGAACAAGCCAAGTTCGATATTCATCTGCAGAATCGAAAGTGGCGCAAGTCCGCCTATCCAGTACAAGGCCCAAAATCCCGCAAGAAAATGTCCCAGCAAACGCCACCTTGCAGCTATATGTCCGTGGTCATCCAGAAATCCCAGAATTGCCACCAGCGTGCCAGCTCCCAGAAGCGCAACGGTATTGTTCAATGGCATTAGAGCCAGCCAATACATGATCGCAGTGGCCGCAAGGAAACTAAGAACAATGGCAACCCCGCCCCCTCTTGGCGTAGGGACCGTGTGCGAACTACGCGCATTTGGCACGTCGATCAGACTGCGCGCCATCGCGTATTTGCGGAGTATCCACGTCAGCGTGAAGGACGCGATTGCGATAATCGACAAAAACAACCACAACATCAAAAACTCCTTATTGAGCCGTTCCTGGTACGAGCGGCATGCGATATCAAATTATTTGAAATCTCTTGCCGATTTGACGAGCTCATCACGGGGAGAGAAAGGCGGTACCCAGTTCAACACTGTTCGTGCCTTTTCGGAATTGATGATAAAAGAACCGCAAAGCTGGGTCATCAGAGCGCCTTTTCCGAGTAGCCGAGCAGCGGTAGACATGATTGCGACAGGAAAATAGAAAAGTCGGGGTGCCTTGCTCTTGCCTTCGAAAAGCGCCTGAAGAATCTCAGGCAACGAAAAATCCTGACCATCAGACACCACAAACACCTCTCCACCAGCGTCTGGATGTGTTGCGCATACCCTGATGAAATCTGTCAGATTGTTCAGTGAGATCATGCTTCGCTGATTGGAAACGCCTGAAAAAGGCAGCGGTATACCTTTATCGACGAGTTTGAGCAGCTTCCGAAAATTTCCCGGCGCATTGGCAGCGTAAACGAGCGGCGGCCGAACAATGACCAGGTCCATTGGCCCAGATTGATCAATGTATCGAGCCGAAAGCGCAATCTCGGCTTCATATTTGGATAGCGCATAATCCTTGATGGGGTTGGGTGGCGAACTTTCATCGATAGGAACAGCATTGGTTTCCACGCCATTTACGCCGATCGAACTAACGAAAACGAATCGTTTTACCTGGTTTTTCTCAGCTTCCGCAGCCAACCTCAGGGTAAGGTCTCGATTGACCGCCATCATGGCATCCAGATTACTGGCGTCCTTGCCAAACTGATGCGCTCTTCCCGCGAGATGGATGACAACATCAATCCCTGCCAATGCAGTCGAAAGAAACGCCAGATCGTCCAACTCGCCAATCAGACATTCATAATTGGCAGCCGCTGCCGGTTGTCTCCTCATCTGAGCTCGAACAAATAAGCCACTCGATTGAAGATGCTCGCATAAAGCCTGGCCGATAAATCCGCTTGCCCCGGTCACTAGCACTTTCATAATTTGTTCACCGTATTGATGATTTCTTCAAGCCATCCACTCAAACTATAGCGGCGATAGATATGCGCCTCGACAGCTTTATAAGGAGTATTCAGAAACTTTTCTGAAATAACAGGATTATTACGATCAATGATCGAAATATTATCTTCAGAGTAGAAATCGTAAAACTTTACACTGGTGTTGGTGGTCACCAGCTTTTTCCGCGCGCCGAGTGTTTCCAGCGTGCGCATGGTCAACCCTGTTTGTTTAGGATGTTCGATATCGAGTATCGCCCTTGACGCATTGAAGACTCGCTGCACTTCCGCCTTGGATATAGATTCGAATTTGAACTTCTCGATCTTGGCGTTGCTAAAATTCTTATTGGTCAGACGATAAACCCAATAAACCCATTTAGCCTGAAGGAGAAGATACCAATACTTACGAACGGATGAATCGAGTTGCGCATCGACTTTTTCTACAATTGAGAATCTATCTGTGTGAGCCGTACCAATGAAACTGATATCGTAGAGCAGCGGCGTTTCTACTGTAGATTCAAAACCAGCTGAAAAAAACAAAGGGCGAAAATTGACCTTATATTGATCGGCGTCATTTTTGTCAAAGGTGAAGATACTGTCGAAGAACTCAAGATTTTCCAACGTCTGCTTTCTATTGGAAAAAGAATCCCACATATAAAGTATAAATTTTGCCGAAGAGTAACGTTGGCGCCAGGCAGCCAAGGTATCTGTAGAAAGTGTCTGTCCATTTACTACGAACACGTAATCAAAATCGGTATTGTTCGATGCCAGCGCCGATTGATAATAACGGTTCGCGGAACCGATCACCCACTCTCGTCGGACACGGGTGAGCGCTTTCAGAAATGGCGAACTGAAAGGACGGTCCAGCAAAAAAGTTACGCTTGCACCTTGCTTTTCAAGCTCGTTCTTAATATCACTCTCATAACCGAAAAAGGCGGGAGCAACGTATAAGATATTTTTATCTTTAAGCAAATGATTCAAGACTGTATCGCCCGTTGTTTAACAATTTTCGCTGGCATTCCCGCTACAACGACGTCGTCAGGGACATCAATAAGCAATACCGAATTAGCGCCTACAACCACGTTATTACCCACCGCCAATCCCCCCAAAACTTTTGCCCCGGCACCTACTACGACGTTGTTGCCGATCACCGGGCGATGGGCTTCGTCATAGGTGAAATCCAGATCCCTCGCGCCGAGAGTCACTCCTTGATAAATAACTGCGTTTGCACCGATGCTGACAGCGCCAATTACAGTTCCTTGTGTGTGCGGAAAAAACAAACCTGGACCTATCTTGCAAACCACCGCTATTTCTATCCCGAAAAAAGTGTAGTTCAGGAGCGAAAAAAAGCGGGCGAGCACTTTGAGTCCTTTGCGATTCGTCGCATAGGCCAATCTGTAGAGCAGCACAGGAGCAAATCTGGGCGAAAGCATACCAATCATCAGTCTGATTTTGGACTTCCTCGGCGGAGCGTTAAACAGTGCCCGCTGCCGCGCGATATCTGCTTGCAATAAACTGCACAAACTTGCTTCGTACTGCTCCACAGAACTCTCCTTAATTCATCAGCTTGCGAGCACGCAATTCCTGGTTCGCTTTTTCAAGCTGATCCTCAGGCAATGGCTGCTGCAGGACCCACTCGGCGAAGCGCTTCAGGCCTTCCTTCAACGTGACTTTGGGGCGAATGCCCAGTAAGTCATTCAAGCGCTGGACGTCGGCGTAGTTATGCCGGATATCACCGACGCGGAATTGTCCGGTTACTTGCACATTTGGCTCCTTGCCAAATGCACGGGTCAATTCTTCAGCTACTTCCTTGACCGAAGTAGCCACACCACTGCCTACGTTAACGATTGTGTTCGGAGACTTCTCTACCATCAACCCGGCGAGCAGCGCATCCGTAACATCGTCAACGTGTACAAAATCCCTGCTCTCAAGACCGTCTTCAAAAAGAGGGAGAACACTGTCGCGGCGGATTTTCGTTGAAAAAATCGACAGAATACCGGTATATGGATTATTCAGCGACTGGCGTTCACCGTAGACGTTCTGCAGACGGAAGATAGTGTAATCAATACCCATTGATTGACCACCGATACGAACCAGATCCTCTTGTGCATATTTGGTAGCGGCATAAAAAGAGGAAGGCGCGATGAGATCCGTTTCAGTGGTCGGAACCAGCTTTAGTGCCGTGCCAGTCGAAGGGCAGACCGGCTCCCACATTTGCTTGGCCAGCGCTTCTGCTGAACGCGCAGCAGGACACACGCGTTGATTGGTTTGCGGATTGATGTACGCGCCCTCACCATAAACCGAGCGACTGGAAGACAGTATGATTCGCTTGACGTTATGGGATGGCAGCTTTCCCAAAACATCGAACATCAACGCAGTTCCTTGCGAATTCACCTCATTGTAACGGGCGATCTCGTACATTGATTGGCCTGTGCCGGTTTCGGCAGCCAGATGAACAATACCATCGACACCTTCCAGGGCTTTGACCCAATCTTCACGAGAGGTAACGCTACCACGAATGAACTCAACTCCTTCACCGTTCAACCAGTCCAGATCAACCGGAAGGCTACCATGCACCTGCACAGTCAACGGATCGAGGATCCTGACGGAGTGATTGGTACTCAGCAATTTTGGAACGAGATGCGACCCGATGAATCCCGCGCCGCCGGTGATTAGAATCTTTTTCATGATATCCCTCTGAAAATCGTCAATAAGCGGTGTTGCCAAGCTGGCTCGTCAACTAGCTACCAGCTATGTATTTTGTATCGCCGTTTCTTTTCGAGTGCCAAAACGCAAATTGGCAAACACATAAAGCGAATAGCAAATAAAAAATTGAAAGAGTGTTGGCAGCAAGAAGAACATGTCGTAAAAGATAGAAAACACGAGGATCTGAAACGCAACTGAATACGCAAAAATCCCCCATGGCTTGCCCTTCAACGACGCATTGTAAATGCAGCAACAGATGAACTGGATCAGCGCGACGAACAAAAAGCCCCCAAACGCACCGGCATCGGATACAAAACCAGCATAGATTGTAGAGGTGTTCAAATTTCTGTCGACGAAGGTGAACAGATCATTTCTTGCATCCAAGCCGAAGAAACCCTTCACAACGGACGGCAGCATATTGGACATCGAATAAGACACTGACCAGGCTGGGGTTATTGTATCGATGTTATGGAAAAAGTTACTGAGCCCAGCGGTCAGGTACACATAAAACCACAGGAATCCGCTCGGTAGTGCATCGAACACCTCGGCGGATTGACCGGAAATCAAGTAAGCGAATGGATTAGACGTTTGTCGCATATCTCCTAGATAGCCAAAAACGACTACCACGGACAAGGCGAGGAGCATTAACCCGAATATCTTCTTATAGGAAACTCTAGTCAGCAAAAGCGACACACAGACAATCTGTATGAGACCACTCAACAGAATTCCGCGCCCTAACATGAGCACCGGCCATAGCAACAATACTGCGATTACCAAGACAATCTTCTTCGACCTGTTCTTTATAGCCAAATACGTTGCCATCGACAATATTTGCAAATAGCAGGCATTCATCACGCCATGAAGTGAAGGAACGCCAAATTCGGTATACAGTTTGTCTATTCCAGCCAGACGCCAATATAGAGGAACGCCGGCTGAATAATAAATTTCGAAAACAGTACCCAGTGCCCATATGCACAGAAGCAAACGAAAAAACCTGCCGACATTCAATACATAACCAGCTGCCAGGTCAGGACTGACGAACTGCGTTGTTTTCCGCCTGCTCACCAGCACATACAAGAGAACAATACTGACCATATTCATCAATATTACCATCAGGCCCACTGCCGTAGGAGAGACTAGATTCGTCGTCAACCCGAATGAATACAACAGGAGAACCAGCGACCACATAGTTATATAAACGAATGCTGGATTTAGCATGACTTATACATTCCGCTTCAAAGCATTTTTCAATTTCGGCAGAGTTTTGGATACCAAACCAAAAATGAGTGGATTGCGAAGGAGAAAAAAAGCCACCCGGGTGACTGAACGTTTCGTCCCCGAAGAGTATTTCATGAACATTGGGTACAGCGCCTCTACATTGGCGCGGTTTTTTTTGACCACTTGCCGAAATAATTCACCCAAGAGATACCGATAGCCGCCTTTCTCGCAGGCGCGTTGAATTGATTCGTTTCCGCTATATCTTTGGGAAATCAGGTCAACAGTCAGCAACGACTCTTCAAGCAACTCAAAAGTTCTATCGCTCGCACCAAGCCCGTGTTTGCGATATTTGCCATAAACGCCTGGCAACTCTTGAATTTCGCCCTGCAACGCCACTTCAATATAGAAAATCCAATCTGAAACGACTGGAAAGAGCGGGTCAAAGCCATGTTGTGGGCAAGCGGAACGCCGAACCATTACGGAAGATGCCCCGGGGATCCCGCCTTTGGCTATCAAGTCCTCTACATTGTTAATTTTTTCTTTCTCGGTCGTATTGGTACGGAACAACACCTTACCGTCAGCGTGATTGAAAATATCCACTGGATGATATGAAAGAACGACTTGTGGATCCTTGAATTGTTCCACCTGTGCCTTGATTTTGCCGGGAAGAAACAAATCGTCTCCCCCTAACACCGCAATCAAATCCCCAGTGCATGCAAAGAATGCAGCATTCGAATTCCCTGTAATACCCAGATTTTTTTCATTCAGAACGGGCACTACCGCATCAGGATACTTCCGTTGAAAATCTAAAATAACCTCTTGCGTTCCATCTGTCGATGCATCATCCGCAACAACAATCTCAAGGTTTTCGTAGTCTTGTGAAAGAACGCTCTCGATCGTTTCCGCAATCAAATGCCTTTGATTATAAGTAATGATCATTACAGAAACTTTCGGATTATAGATATTCAACGTAAGCGCCTCAGCAAAGTAAATCCATTGTCTAACAAGCGTTAGCCAGCCAATATCTCTGGCTGCATCCTTCTCAGCGCTCTATAAACAAACAACGTCATCAACAGCCAATAAATGGCGTAATTTACGGCATGAGCAAGAGAAACACCCTCTAAGCCAATCTGACTCGTAAACACCACCGTAAACATGTAAAAACAAGCAGCCGAAATTATTTCGGAAAGGATGAAAAGCTTAAACATCGCTTTACCAAGCATGACGTACGCCAATATCCAACTACCAATCTTCAATGTATCCCCAACGATTTGCCAAGCAAACAAACTCCGCATCGGCAAAAAATCACTGGTGAACAAGATATGAATAATAAAATCCCGCAACAAATAAATGATCAGCCCGCAGACCGCAGCGCACGGCAAAATAAACCGATATCCTTGCAGTATCTCGGCCTTGATGTCATCGTGATGATTCAATTCTGACAGTCTGGGCAGATAATAGACACTTAGCGTAGTAGTTACCAACATCAGATATGCCGCACTTAAGCGCCACATGGCTTCCCAGTAGCCGGCAGATTCCCATCCGAACGAAGAGCCCAGATAGTTACGGACAAATATATGGCTGACCGGCACGCAAACAGCTGACGTCAGTGCCATCGCAGTATATTTCAGGAAATTCTTAGCGACTAACTTGTCTACCCGTCCAAAAAGATAGCTGAAGCGAAACCAGTCGGCATTTGAGCATATATAAAGGGTGACAAAAAAACTGATGGACTGGTAGATCGCCAAAGCGATCAATGCACCATAAAGCCCGGAAAACATAGCCAGTGCAGTCGTAACCACTAACGCAAAAATACTCCCGGTGATGTTCGCCGCAACATAACGGAGTAACTCTTTTTTGCCATTCAATATGGCTAGCAGCAATGTGTTCAAAGTAAAAAACACAAGCGTGCCGGCAAACCACCTGAAAACGCCGCCGAACTGATCATTATTGAGAATCCAGGCGGCAAGTTCTTTACTGTACAGAAGAATAATGACGCTGCATATCAACGAGCCGCAAATGGCTATTGTGCCAGCACTCCTCCACACCGACTGCTGTTTCTTCTCGTCATAATGATACTCGGCGGTATACTTTGTCACACCCGTATTGATCGCGCCGCTGGCAAATGTTGTTATCATTTGGATGGCGTTCTGGAACTGACCAAGCGCGGCGTAACCTACAGGGCCGACATAAATTGCCAAGACCTTGTTTATACCCAAAAGAGTAAGCATTTTAACGAGAACGGCAATCCCGTTGAGCAGGCTTGTTTTTATGAGCGTCATTATTTCAACCAATACCGTTGAAACTGTTACATGCGCTGATGACTGCTTCCGCGTCCGTAATGGACATCGTCGGACCTATAGGCAAGCTCAACACTTGAGAATGGATTTCCTCGGTAACAGGGAAAGACAACTCGTTCCACTCCTTGTACGACTCTTGTTTATGAGGTGGAATTGGATAGTGAATCAGTGTTTGGATCCCAGCCTGAGCCAAATGATTCTGAAGTGCATCGCGGTTATCCGAACGCACAACGAAAAGGTGCCAGACGTGGCTTTCAAGGCTAAGCGCAGAAACGTCTTTGTCGAGCGGCAGACGAATGGATTCATTATCAATTCGGCGCATGTATAGCTCTGCGATTTCCCTGCGACGCTGGATATCCTCTTCTAGATATTTCAGTTTGACGCTTAACATTGCAGCCTGGATTTCATCAAGGCGGCTGTTTACGCCCTGATAAATATTCTTGTATTTTTCATGAGAACCGTAGTTTCGCAACGCTTTTACCACGGTTGCCAGTTCTTCATCGTTTGTTGTTATCGCGCCGGCATCTCCTAAAGCGCCAAGATTTTTGCCTGGGTAAAAGCTGAAACCAGACGCATCCCCCCAGCTCCCTGCTTTTTTACCCTGGATACTCGCGCCATGAGCCTGCGCCGAGTCTTCTAATACCAATAAGCCATGATCTTTGGCAATATTCATGATTGCTGGCATATCAGCCAACTGCCCGTACAAGTGGACCGGGAATATCACCTTGGTTCTGACACTGATCGCTGACTTTATTTGTACTGGGGAAATATTCATCGACGCATCAGGCTCGACCAGTACCGGTGTCAGTCCATTTTCAGTGATAGCCAGAACACTTGCTATATAAGTATTGGCCGGGACAATGACTTCATCACCGTCCTTCAGCTTGCCGAGGATTTTCCAAGCTCTCAGGATTAGATTGAGAGCATCCAGTCCATTCGCCACACCAAGACAAAACTTCACATCGCATACGCGAGCGAATTCAGTCTCAAACGCTTCGAGCTCTTTACCTTGAATATACCAACCTGAGTCGATAACCCGGGCGCATGCGGATTTTAGCTCGTCAGCATAGACAGCGTTTACATCCTTCAAACTTAGAAACTCGATCATCAGTACACCTGTTATTCCGTGTTATCCAAACCCTGTTAAATCCGTCGCCCGGCGACAGATCAGCTGTCGCTTCAGGATGTAGCGTTGGCAGTCACGACGTTGATGAAATCGTCATAATTGCGAATATAATCAGCCTCATCGTATTCTTGGCTGGCGAACACCACCAATACACAGTCTTCGCTGAAGTCATGCATCTCGCGCCAAATGAGATTATTAATCAGCACGCCTTTATTTGGCGAGTCCAGCCAAACTTCTTTTCTGGACGTCCCGTCATCCATCACCATACGACACTTGCCAGACACGCATACTGCAAGCTGACGCAACTGTTTATGGGCATGAAAACCGCGACTGACTTCGACCTGTGTGCCAAAAATATAATAAACTCGCTTTATCTCGAAAGGCACTTGCGGCCCCTTTTCAACCGAGACCAGGCTGCCGCGAGCGTCACCTATCACTTGCAGTTCGACAGACTCTGTAGTGCCAGGTATGTACAACAAAGGCAGGTCGGCCTCACCGAGCGCTTTGGCCTGCTGGTCTTTTTCACTGATAACCCGCTCGTACCCAAGAGGCCATTCGATACCAATCTCGGGATCATCCCATTTGATGCTGCGCTCGAGTTCCTTGCAATACAGATCAGTTGTCTTATACAAGAAATGGGTATCGTCCTCCAAAGCCATGAAGCCGTGCGCAAAGCCTTCAGGAATCCACAACATCCGATTATTTGCTGCGCTCAGCTCAACGCCCACCCATTTTCCGAATGTTGGTGAGCCTTTTCGTATATCCACGGCAACATCGAAAGCCGAACCGGCGACAACTCTTACCAGCTTCCCCTGGGCGCTCGGCGAGAGCTGATAATGCAAGCCCCTCAAGACGCCTTTTTGAGAGCAGGAGTGATTGTCCTGGACAAAACTACGCGGCTTCGGTAGACCGAGCTCGGCAAGCGCTCCATGAAAACGCGGTTCATTGAAGGTTTCAGCAAACCAGCCGCGATCGTCCCTAAAAACCGTTGGTTCGACGATAACTACTTCCTGTAAATCGGTTTTTAGCAACTTCATTCGGCCATACCTGCAAAACGACGAAGACATTCCGTCGGTGTTGATTTCAAAAAGCAGACAGGAGGCGTCAGAAACTGCCTCCTTTCCTCAATAGACCAATAACAAAATCATCGTAGATTCAGTACAGGCAAAATTCCTATCGCGACTCTTCAAGACGATAAAGCATAAAAGCAGTCAACAGGCCCAGCATGGCACCGAGCACCAGCGCCAGACCGATAACCAGTGAGGCTTTCGGCTTGATTGCATTTTCTGGCGCATCAACCAAACCGTCATAGCGATACATACCAATTTCGCGATCAGCTGTGGCCAGTTTGTCAAAGAAGTTCTTCTTTGCCTGGAGCTCACGCAACTCTTTAATGAACGCGTCATTGGACGATCTGAGTTCCAGGTTCTTTATTTCCGCTTTCAGTGCTTCTGCGCCTCTCAGAAAGCTCATATCGCCTTCCATATTTCCAGCCAGTGCCGAAGATGAATTGCCAAAAACCATCGTAGGTTTCTGGACCCCTGAAGACTCAGCAACACTTAAAGCCGCACGCAGTTTGACCAGTGCATCCTCTCGCTCGGTTTGCCCGGTCTCTCGTTTGGTATCAATTTCTTGCGCAACATTCTTCGCATGCACCCTGGCTTCATACGAAACGTTTTTCATGATTTCTTCAGTTGCGCGTGTTTCGGCGCGTTTCACATATTTCTTGATCCAGTCGACGGCCTTGTCGCCACTATTTGTTTGCACTGTGACGGAATAGCGACCCGCTTCATCTGAAGTAATCGGATTGATTTGCACCCTTCTGACGAACTCGGCATATAACGCATCTCGTGAACGCGCCTGTTGATCCTGGCTCAGCGAAGGCAAGTATTCGTTTGCGAAAAACTCCTGACGCAACGCCTCGGATCGAAGGTTGCGCAAAAAAATACGGTAAACATCATCGATCGAATAAGGGCTGAGCTCGAACTCTTTGGTCCGGCCGGTATTGAGGTCTGCAATGTCACTTTGCGTAGGTGGAACCAGATATCCCCTGGCTTCGTAAACACGTTCACTTAATACCACGTAAAGCAAACCCAAAATCCCGGCGATGGCTGTTATACCTATGATCACCCATGCACGGCGGAGCAAGGCACGTGCAATCAAAATAACATCAAACTCGTCGGAGCTTCGAGGATTCACAGCAGAGTTTTGCATGGTCTTTGAACCTTGTTTTGATCTGAGTCGTTCGATCAATATCGAAGCTTGTGAATATTGGCCGATACGTTAGCGCATCAGCTCCTGGAATTTTCTGAACCGGGGCCCTGTAAATCCTATGAATGACGTGGTTTGGTTCCACGTCAGGAACAGGACTTATCCGTCACCTGAGCAAGTTGGACAGGTACTGGCCATAGCCGGTTTTTTTCAAGCGTTCAGCCTGTTCTGCCAATTGAGCTCGGTCGATCCAGCCATTATTGAATGCGATTTCTTCCAGGCAAGCGACTTTCAGTCCCTGGCGCTGTTCGATGGTATGAACGAAGTGGCTAGCTTCCAAAAGCGAATCATGCGTACCGGTATCGAGCCAAGCGAAACCACGACCCAACATTTCAACATTCAACGATTTTTGTTCCAGATAAGCACGGTTGACATCGGTAATTTCCAATTCCCCACGCTCAGACGGCTTGATGTTTTTCGCAATTTCAACAACGTCGTTGTCGTAGAAATAAAGGCCCGTCACAGCATAATTGGACTTAGGGGCGGTCGGTTTTTCTTCGATGCTCAGTGCGCGACCGGATGCATCAAATTCAACAACTCCGAAACGCTCTGGATCCGATACGTGATAACCAAAAACAGTGGCACCCGTTGCTTGGCTACTGGCAGACCGCAAGTTGTCCGAGAAGTGCTGACCGTAGAAAATATTGTCTCCCAGGATCAGGCAGCACGGATCTTTGCCGATGAACTCTTCACCGATGATAAACGCTTGGGCCAGACCATCAGGGGAAGGTTGCTCGGCGTACGTCAATTCAATACCGTAAACACTACCGTCGCCCAAGAGTTTGCGGAAGCAAGGCAAATCTTCCGGCGTGGAGATAATCAGGATTTCTCGCATCCCCGCCAGCATCAACACTGACAACGGATAGAAAATCATCGGTTTATCGTAAATAGGCAGCATTTGCTTGGACACGCCAAGAGTAAGCGGGTGCAGGCGAGTGCCTGAACCACCTGCGAGGATGATGCCTTTACGATTTATCATGGTCATTTATTCAGAACTTCCCTAAGCATTCGGGTTACACCACTCTGCCAATCCGGCAGGTGTAGAGAAAAATTTTTGCGCAGTTTCTGCGTATCCAACCGCGAATTCAGAGGTCGCCGAGCTGGTGTCGGATAGGCAGTTGTTTCGATTGGGTTGACCATCGTCACCGCCAATTCCTCGCCCTGCGCCTTTGCGAAGTCAAGTACATGACTGGCATATCCATGCCACGACACTTCGCCAGCAGCGGCCAAGTGATAGAGGCCAGCCAATTCCGGACGCTCGAGCACTTGCTGAAGAGCCAGCGTCGTAACGTCGGCGATCAGATCCGCCCCGGTCGGTGCTCCAATCTGATCCGCAATCACGCTCAAGGTTTCGCGTTCTTTGGCCAAGCGCAGCATGGTTTTGGCGAAGTTGTTACCGCGAGCACCATAAACCCAGCTGGTGCGGAAGATCAGATGTTTGCAACCCGCTACGATGATCGCCTGCTCGCCAGCGAGCTTGCTGGCCCCGTAGTGATTCACCGGCGCAACAGCATCCGTCTCCTGCCAGGGCGTTACACCTTGGCCACTGAAGACGTAATCAGTTGAATAGTGAACGAGCCACGCGCCCAACGCTGCGGCCTCTTGGGCCATAACGCCACTCGCGAGTCCGTTGACCAGATCTGCCAACTCGGTTTCCGACTCAGCTTTGTCAACCGCCGTATAGGCGGCGGCATTCACGATAACGTCGGGCTTTACCTGACGAATCGTCGCGCGCAGGGATTCAAGATTCGCCAGATCGCCGCTAAAGCCATCGACGAGGTGACGATCAAGAGCAATCAGCTCGCCAAGCGGCGCCAGTGAGCGCTGCAGCTCCCAACCCACCTGACCGTTCTTGCCCAGCAGAAGAATTCTCATGCTTTGTTCGAACGATCGGCGTAGTTCTGATCAATCCACTGCTGGTAGCTGCCGCTCTTCACGTGCTCTACCCACTCAGTATTATTCAGATACCACTCAACCGTTTTGCGGATACCGGTTTCGAACGTCTCTTCCGGGGTCCAACCCAGCTCACGCTGAATCTTGCTCGCATCGATTGCATAACGCACATCGTGACCTGGACGATCCTGCACATACGTGATCAGGCTAGCGTGTGGGCGGTGAGCGGAATCCGGACGCAGCTCGTCGAGCAGCGCACACAGGGTGTGCACCACTTCAATGTTTTGCTTTTCGTTATGGCCGCCGATGTTGTAGGTCTCACCGATTACGCCCTCGGTGACGACTTTGTACAACGCGCGAGCGTGATCTTCGACGTACAGCCAGTCACGAACCTGGTTGCCTTTGCCGTACACTGGCAGTGGCTTGCCTTCCAGTGCATTGAGAATGATCAGCGGGATCAGCTTCTCAGGGAAGTGGCATGGGCCGTAGTTGTTCGAGCAGTTGGTGACCAGTGTCGGCAGGCCATAAGTGCGCGCCCAAGCCCGGACCAAGTGGTCGGAGCTGGCCTTGCTGGCGGAGTATGGCGAGCTTGGCTGGTAAGGTGTGGTTTCGGTGAAGAGGTCTTCCGGACCTTCGAGGTCTCCGTAAACTTCGTCAGTCGAAATATGGTGGAAGCGGAAGCTGGCTTTGCGGGTGTCGTCCAGAGCAGCCCAGTAGTGGCGCGCCGCTTCGAGCAGCGTGTAGGTGCCAATAATGTTGGTCTGGATGAACTCGGACGGGCCGGAGATCGATCGGTCGACGTGGGATTCTGCGGCCAGGTGCATGATCGCATCAGGTTGGTGTTCACGCAGGACGCGGTCGATCTGGTCACGATCGCAGATATCGACGCGTTCGAAGGCGTAACGCGAATCCTGGCTGACTTCTGCCAGGGACTCCAGGTTACCGGCGTAAGTCAGCTTGTCGACGTTGACCACCGCATCGGAAGTGTTGGAGATGATGTGACGAATAACTGCCGAGCCAATGAAGCCGGCGCCGCCGGTAACTAGAATTTTCACGCGAAACGATACCCTTGAGCTGCGGACAGCGCTGCCAGCGAGCGCGGTCTAATCCATGAGTGCAGAGGCCACTTTCAGTTGGCATCCGTCAGAGTCAGTCTGAATCGACATGCATTGAGGCACGATCGAACAAGGGACGCATTTTACAGCTTAATGATGGTTTTACTAATGGATAAAGACAGGCTGAGGCGCAATTTCGACAGATGCCGTGCGCCTGCCGCTTTCAGACCAGTCGCTTGCGTGAGACTCTGGACGCACGCCCCAGAAACCAGCCCAATACCGGGCCGATCAGCATACCGACCAGCAAAGCCAAAACTGCAACAACCGACACCGGCAACTGCGGACCGGAGAATCCAAAAAACAAAAGCGATACTGACTGTTGATTTTCGAGCACAAACGCCAGAACAACCAGAACCATCAGCAGAATAAAAACACCTAACAGTATGCGTTTCAAATTACGCATTCACGCGCCCTCGAATTTGAATAGCGAAGATCAAGCGCCCTCCTCCTCTTCCTCATTCACGCGGTCACGCAATTCCTTGCCCGGTTTGAAATGCGGAACGAATTTACCGTCCAGACTTACCGACTGGCCGGTCTTTGGATTGCGACCAACGCGCGGTGCGCGGTAGTGCAGGGAGAAGCTGCCGAATCCACGGATCTCGATACGATCACCTGTGGCGAGGCACTGAGACATTTGTTCAAGCATGGTCTTGATGGCCAGCTCCACATCCTTGGATGAGAGTAGCCCTTGATGGGTGACAATTCGTTCGATCAACTCCGACTTCGTCATATTTTTCCCTTCTTTTTCAAGCAGCTAGATCAGCGCTTGAAAGGTTTTAGCATGCCCGGAAGAATTTGAACAGCCCAGGGATTGACATATCTTTCCCGGGGTCAAAACGCCCATTTTCAGGGCACTCCAGTGGCGAGTCGGATCGCCGCTGCCCTAACGACACATCACCAGCATGGTCCGGGTCACGAAACCCGCCGGATTAAAGCCAAACGGGTATTCGTCTTCATCTTTGGCATCATCAGAACGGGTGATGACCTTATAGCCCTTGCCTTTGCACTCCTTCGCTGCACGCTTCTGGCATTTCTCCCAACCGGAACCCAACCCGGAGCAATCGACCTCGATACCACTGACGCCGCGCACCGCATGGGTTTTCGCACTGGTGGTGCACCCTGCCAGCGCCAAGACCACTGCAACAACAAATAACTTGTTCATCCACTTCCTTATGCCAGGCAAGCCTGACGACTAATGCTCAAGATCAAGCTTAGTCGCGAATAGGCGATTGATCCGATTAAAGAAACAGACCCGCAGCCGAAGCCATTGGTTTCATGCACGGACGTACAAAGTCCAAATCGCAGGCACAAAAAAGGGCGACCGAAGTCGCCCTTTTTAATGATCAAGCAGAACTCAGTTCTGTTTGGCCATTGCTTGACGCAGCAGTGCCGCCATAGTGGTGTCAGCTGCTTCGCCTTCCGGAGCTGCTTTCAGGCTCTGGATGGCTTCTTTCTCTTCAGCGTCGTCTTTCGACTTGATCGAGAGCTGGATTACGCGGCTCTTGCGGTCAACGCTGATGATCTTGGCTTCAACTTCCTGGCCTTCTTTCAGAACGTTGCGCGCGTCTTCAACGCGGTCACGGCTGATTTCGGAGGCTTTCAGGGTAGCTTCGATGTCGTCGGCCAGAACGATGATGGCGCCTTTGGCGTCAACTTCTTTCACGGTACCGGTCACGATAGCGCCCTTGTCGTTAACCGAGACGTACTCGGAGAACGGATCGCTTTCCAGTTGCTTGATGCCCAGGGAGATGCGCTCGCGCTCTGGGTCAACCGACAGGATGACGGTGTCCAGCTCGTCGCCCTTCTTGAAACGACGTACGGCTTCTTCGCCCACTTCGTTCCAGGAGATGTCGGACAGGTGAACCAGACCGTCGATGCCGCCGTCCAGACCAATGAAGATACCGAAATCGGTGATCGACTTGATGGTGCCGGAGATCTTGTCGCCCTTGTTGAACTGGCCAGAGAAGTCTTCCCATGGGTTCGACTTGCACTGCTTGATGCCCAGGGAGATACGACGACGCTCTTCGTCGATGTCCAGAACCATGACTTCCACTTCGTCGCCGACTTGTACGACTTTCGAAGGGTGGATGTTCTTGTTGGTCCAGTCCATTTCCGAAACGTGTACCAGACCTTCAACGCCTTCTTCCAGCTCAGCGAAGCAGCCGTAGTCGGTCAGGTTGGTTACACGAGCGGTAACGCGAGTGCCTTCTGGGTAACGGGCTTTGATAGCAACCCATGGATCTTCGCCCAGTTGCTTCAGGCCCAGGGAAACACGGTTGCGTTCGCGATCGTATTTCAGAACCTTGACGTCGATTTCGTCACCAACGTTGACGATCTCGGAAGGATGCTTGATGCGCTTCCAGGCCATGTCGGTGATGTGCAGCAGGCCGTCCACGCCACCCAGATCGACGAATGCGCCGTAATCGGTGAGGTTTTTGACGATACCTTTGACTTGCTGGCCTTCCTGCAGGGATTCCAGCAGAGCTTCACGCTCGGCGGAGTTCTCGGCTTCGAGGACGCTGCGACGGGAAACGACAACGTTGTTGCGCTTCTGGTCCAGCTTGATGACCTTGAATTCCAGCTCTTTGCCTTCCAGGTGCGTGGTGTCGCGCACTGGACGGACGTCAACCAGGGAACCTGGCAGGAACGCACGGATGCCGTTAACGTCGACAGTGAAGCCGCCTTTAACCTTACCGTTGATAACGCCCTTGACCACTTCCTCGGCTGCGAAGGCTGCTTCCAGAACGATCCAGCATTCAGCGCGCTTGGCTTTTTCACGGGACAGCTTGGTTTCGCCAAAGCCGTCTTCAACCGAATCCAGAGCAACGTGAACTTCATCACCAACGTTGATGTTCAGTTCGCCAGCATCGTTGTAGAACTGCTCAAGCGGGATGAGTGCTTCAGACTTCAGACCAGCGTGAACGGTTACCCAGCGAGCCTGGTAATCGATATCAACGATAACACCGGTGATGATGGAGCCTGCCTGAAGGTTCAGGGTTTTCAGGCTTTCTTCAAAGAGTTCCGCAAAGCTTTCGCTCATTTTAATTCCTGTAGATGAGGGCGAAGTAAACGCCCATCTCCACACCCCAGACGGTGTGGGTTAGTTTCATTTAAAAGAAGCACCGCAGGACTATGACTGGTCCCCTGCGACCCTCTTGGTCACCCGGCGATATCGCGAATGGCGATCTCGCTCATGATGCGTTCAAGCACCTGATCGATGGAAAGCTCCGTTGAATCCAGCTGAATCGCGTCGGCCGCCGGCTTGAGCGGGGCTACTGCGCGCTGGGTGTCACGCTCATCGCGTGCACGGATCTCATCTAGCAGACTCGACAGACTAACACCCTCGACTTTGCCCTTCAACTGCAAATATCGACGGCGCGCCCGCTCCTCGGCACTGGCGGTGAGGAAAATCTTCAGCGGTGCATCCGGAAATACCACCGTGCCCATGTCGCGACCGTCGGCCACCAGGCCTGGCGCTTCCTGGAAAGCACGCTGGCGCTGCAGCAGCGCCTCGCGCACAGCGGGCAGCGCAGCCACTTGCGAGGCGCCGGAACCGACGCTTTCAGTGCGGATGACATCACTGACTTCGTCGCCTTCCAGAATGATCCGCTGCAGCTGACCTTCGGTCGCGGCGATGAATTGCACATCCAGATGAGCGGCCAATGTCTTCAGCAGCTCTTCATTGGTCAGGTCGACGCCGTGGTTATGCGCAGCAAATGCGAGCAAACGATAAAGCGCACCGGAATCCAGCAGGTTCCAGCCCAGACGCTTGGCCAGAATCCCGGCGACCGTGCCTTTGCCGGAGCCGCTTGGCCCATCGATGGTGATGACCGGTGCAATGTTTTTCACGACTGAGCCTCTTGTGCCACACGAATGCCAACTTGCCCGCACAGCGCGAGGAAGTTGGGGAACGAGGTCGCGACGTTGGCGCAATCATGGATGCGGATCGGTGCGGTAGCGCGCAACGAGGCAACGCTGAAGGCCATGGCGATACGGTGGTCGCCGTGACCGTGCACTTCACCGCCGCCGATCTGGCCGCCGTCGATGATGATGCCGTCCGGGGTCGGTTCGCACTTGACGCCCAGCGCCAGCAAACCGTCCGCCATCACCTGAATCCGGTCGGATTCCTTGACCCGCAGCTCTTCTGCGCCGGTGAGCACGGTACGCCCTTCGGCGCACGCAGCCGCAACGAACAGGACCGGGAATTCGTCGATGGCCAGCGGCACCAGCTCTTGCGGAATCTCGATACCCTTGAGTTTAGCTGCCCGCACGCGCAAGTCAGCCACTGGCTCGCCGCCGACTTCACGCTGGTTTTCCAGAGTGATATCGGCGCCCATCAGTCGCAGGATATCGATCACGCCAGTACGGGTCGGGTTGATGCCGACGTGCTCCAGCACCAGCTCCGAACCCTCGGCGATCGAGGCTGCAACCAGGAAGAACGCCGACGACGAGATATCGCCCGGCACTTCGATGTGAGTCGCGGTGAGCTTGCCGCCGGACTCGACCGAAGCCGTGGCGCCGTCGACGCTGACCGGGTAGCCGAAGCCACGCAGCATGCGCTCGGTGTGATCGCGGGTCGGTGCCGGCTCGGTAACGGTGGTCTTGCCTTCGGCATACAGACCGGCGAGCAGCAGACAGGATTTCACTTGGGCACTGGCCATCGGCATGGTGTAGGTCAGGCCTTTGAGCTTGTGACCACCGCGAATGGTCATCGGTGGACGACCTTCGGCAGCGGTTTCGATCACGGCGCCCATTTCTCGCAGAGGATTAGCCACGCGATTCATCGGACGCTTGGACAGCGAAGCGTCGCCGGTCAAGGTGCTGTCGAAGCTCTGCGCCGCCAGCAGACCAGAGAGCAGACGCATCGAGGTGCCGGAGTTGCCCAGGTAGATCGGGCCCGGCGCAGGTTTCAGGCCGTGCAGGCCGACACCGTGAATGGTCACGCGGCCGTGGTGCGGGCCTTCGATGACTACGCCCATGTCGCGAAATGCCTGCAAGGTCGCCAGGGCGTCTTCGCCCTCGAGGAAGCCTTCGACTTCGGTGACGCCTTCGGCCAGCGAGCCGAGCATGATCGAACGGTGGGAAATCGATTTGTCACCCGGTACGCGAATCCGACCGGACAGGCGGCCACCAGGTTGAGCCAGGAAGATCAGATCGTTGGAATTCATAGCGTCCACATAGGCCCTGCGGGCCAGGATTTTACTGAAATGCTCGCGGGCAACCCGGGCGCGCGTGAAAACGCCCAATAATTGGTGCCCATCCCCTGCATCGACCGCGTCGCGCAAGGCGTCGAGGTCGCTGCGAAATGTATCGAGTGTGCGCAGGACAGCCTCGCGGTTGGCGAGGAAGATGTCGTGCCACATCACCGGGTCGCTTCCGGCGATTCTTGTGAAATCGCGAAAACCACCGGCAGCGTAACGGAAGATCTCCAGATTTTCATTGCGCTTGGCCAATGAATCGACCAGACCGAAGGCCAGCAGGTGCGGCAGATGGCTGGTCGCGGCGAGGACTTCGTCGTGACGCTCGACCTGCATGTGCTCGACATCGGCACCCAATTCACGCCACAGGCGATCGACCACCGCGAGCGCCGCAGGATCGGTCTGCTCAAGCGGCGTCAGGATCACCTTGTGCCGGCGGAATAGCTCGGCATTCGAGGCTTCCACCCCACTCTGCTCGGAACCGGCAATCGGGTGCCCGGGGACGAAGCGCGCCGGCATGCCGCCAAACGCCTCGGTCGCCGCGCGCACCACGTTGCCTTTGGCACTGCCGACATCCGTAAGAATCGCCTGCCCCAGATCCATGACAGCCAGGCGCGCGAGCAGCTTTTCCATTGCCAGAATCGGCACCGCCAGCTGAATCACATCGGCACCGACGCAAGCCGCCGCCAAGTCGTCTTCGCAGCGATCGACCACACCCAATTCGACCGCGAGCTTGCGCGATTGCGGATCCAGATCGACGCCGACCACTTCACGGCACAGGCCGCTTTCTCGCAAACCCTTGGCAAACGAACCACCGATCAACCCCAGACCGACCACCACGAGGCGACCGATCATAGGTGCAGCAGGTTGCAGCGCAGTGACATCAACCACGAGCCAGAACCTTGCGCAGCGCCTCGAGGAAACGGCTGTTTTCTGCCGGCAGACCGATGGTCACGCGCAAGTGGTTCGGCATGCCGTAATTGGCCACCGGACGCACGATCACGCCTTCGCGCAGCAAGCCTTGGAAGACCGGCGCCGCGACCTGGCCAAGATCGACGCAGATGAAGTTGCCTTTGGACTCGATCCAGCTCAGTCCCAGCTCACGGAAACCCGCCTGCAACTGCTGCATTCCGGATTCGTTGAGCTGACGGCTTTGCGCCAGATATTCCTCGTCCTTCAGCGCCGCACACGCCGCCGCCAGCGCGAGGCTGTTGACGTTGAATGGCTGACGAACGCGGTTCAGCACGTCCGCCACCACAGGCGTCGACAAGCCATAACCGACGCGCAGCGCGGCCAGGCCATAGGCCTTGGAGAAAGTACGCGACACCAGCAGGTTCGGGTACGCCGCGAGGAAGTCGAGACCGTCCGGCAAATCACTGCCTTCGGCGTACTCGATGTAAGCCTCGTCGAGGACTACCAGCACATGCTCGGGAACATCTTGCAGGAACTCATCCAGCGCTTCAGCGCCGAACCAGGTGCCGGTCGGGTTGTTCGGGTTGGCGATGAACACCACGCGGGTGTTGGCATCGATGGCCGCAAGCATCGCCGGCAGGTCATGACCCCAGTCTTTGGCTGGAACGACTTTGGCCTGCGCACCGACAGCTTGGGTAGCAATCGGATATACGGCGAAAGCGTGCTCACTGAACACCGCATTCAGGCCCGGCGCCAGATAGGCACGCGCAACCAGTTCAAGAATATCGTTGGAGCCGTTGCCCAGCGTGACCTGATTCAGCTCGACGCGGCACTGCTCGGCCAGCAGCGATTTCAGAGCGAAACCATTGCCGTCCGGGTAACGGGTCAGCTCGGCCAGCTCTTCGCGAATCGCCGCCAGCGCCTTTGGACTGGCGCCCAGCGGGTTTTCGTTGCTCGCCAGTTTGACGATTTTTGCCGGATCCAGATCCAGCTCGCGCGCCAGTTCGTCCACAGGCTTGCCCGGAACGTACGGCGAAAGTTGTTGCACGCCCGGCTGTGCCAGAGCGAGGAAGTTGCCACTCATTTGCTACCGCCCCTTAGAGAACTGCTTTCGGGTAGGAACCCAGCACTTTGAGTGCTACTGCTTCCTGACTGATCTTTTCCAGCACACCTTTGATCAACGGATCGCGGTGGTGGCCGACGAAGTCGATGAAGAACACGTAGGTCCATTTGCCGCTGCGCGACGGTCGGGTTTCGATGCGGGTCAGGTCGATGCCATTGTCGTGGAACGGCACCAGCAGCTCATGAAGTGCGCCGGGCTTGTTGCTCATCGACACGATGATCGAGGTCTTGTCGTCGCCGGTCGGCGGCACTTCCTGGTTACCGATCATCAGGAAGCGCGTGGAGTTGTCCGGACGATCTTCGATCTTCTCGGCCAGGCGCGTCAGGCCGTACAGCCCCGCCGCCATGTCGCCAGCAATGGCCGCCGAATTCCACTCACCCTTGACCCGTTTGGCCGCTTCGGCGTTGCTCGACACCGCGACGCGTTCGACATTCGGGTAATGCGCGTCCAGCCACTTGCGGCACTGGGCCAGCGACTGCGCGTGGGAATAGATGCGACTGATGCTGTCGGTCTTGGTGTTTTCGCCGACCAGCAGATGATGGTGGATGCGCAGCTCGACTTCGCCACAGATCACCATGTCGTGTTCGAGAAAGCTGTCCAGCGTGTGGTTGACCGCGCCTTCGGTGGAGTTTTCCACCGGCACCACGCCGAAATTCACCGCACCGGCGGCGACTTCACGGAACACTTCGTCGATCGCCGCCATCGGCTTGCTGATCACCGCGTGACCGAAGTGTTTCATCGCTGCCGCTTGGGTGAAGGTACCTTCAGGGCCGAGGTACGCCACTTTCAGTGGCTGCTCCAGCGCCAGGCACGACGACATGATTTCGCGGAACAGCCGCGCCATTTCTTCGTTGCCCAGCGGCCCCTGATTGCGCTCCATCACACGCTTGAGCACCTGAGCTTCGCGCTCGGGACGATAGAACACCGGCACTTCGCCTTCGGCCAGCGAGGCCATCTTCACGCGGGCGACTTCCTGGGCGCAACGCGCACGCTCACTGATCAGCTCGAGGACTTTGGTGTCCAGAGCGTCGATGCGAACGCGCAGTGCCTTGAGTTCTTGCTCGGACATCAGCCGTGTTCCTTCTCGAATTCCGCCATGTACGCCACCAGCGCGTTGACCGCGGTGATGTCGACGGCGTTGTAGATGGAGGCGCGCATGCCGCCCACCGAACGGTGGCCCTTGAGGTTGAGCAGGCCGCGCTCGTCGGCACCGGCGAGGAACGGCTTGTCCAGACGATCGTCAGCCAGACGGAACGGCACGTTCATCCACGAGCGATCCGACTTGTTGATCGGGTTGCTGTAGAGGCCGCTGGCATCGATGAAGTCGTACAGGGTGCGTTGCTTGACGTCGTTGAGTTTGGCAATCGCTTCGACGCCGCCCTGCTCTTTCAGCCACTGGAACACCAGACCGGACAAGTACCAGGCCAGCGTCGGCGGGGTGTTGTACATCGAACCGTTATCAGCCGCGACCTTGTAGTTGAGCATGGTCGGGCACAGCGAGCGGGCCTTGCCGAGCAGGTCTTCGCGGATGATGTTGACGACGATGCCGCTCGGGCCGATGTTCTTCTGCGCGCCGGCGTAGATCATGCCGAAACGCGAGATGTCGACCGGGCGCGAGAGGATGTCCGAAGACATGTCGGCGACCAGCGGCACGTCACCAGTTTGCGGGATCCACTGGAATTCCAGACCGCCGATGGTTTCGTTCGGCGCGTAATGAACGTACGCGGCGTCTTTCGACAGGTTCCACTCGTTCTGGCCGGGAATGGCGAAATAGTCGTAAGGCTTGGCGGTGGCGGCAACGTTGACGTGACCGTAGCGCGAGGCTTCTTCGATGGCTTTCTGCGACCAGATACCGGTGTCGATGTAGTCGGCCGAGCCGCCTTCCGGCAACAGGTTCAGCGGGATCTGCGCGAACTGTTGGCTGGCGCCACCCTGGAGGAACAGCACTTTGTAGTTCGACGGGATATTCAGCAGGTCACGCAGATCCTGCTCGGCCTGGGTGGCGATGGACACGAACTCATCGCTGCGATGGCTCATTTCCATGACCGACAGACCCTTGCCGTGCCAATCAAGGAGTTCACCCTGGGCGCGCTGCAGGACAGCTTCAGGCAGCGCCGCCGGACCGGCGCAGAAGTTATAGGCTCGCTTGCTCACATCCAATCTCGCTCTGATTTGGTGGTATCACGCAATAAATCACACTACCGATCAACATGGCCCTGTGGGAGCGAGCCTGCTCGCGAATGCATCACCGCGGTGCTTCAGAGGTACCGCAGCGCCTGCTTTCGCGAGCAGGCTCGCTCCCACAGGGGATCTCCATGATGTCGAAAATTCATACCGGACAAATAACAAGGGGGCGAATTCTCATCCGCCCCCTCGTTTGTCCGCTTATTCCTGCGGTTCTTCGTCTGCTGCGGCGTCGAGTTGCTGGTCTTCACCCGCTTCGTCGATACCGACGGTGCCTGCGATTTCCTCGCCCTCTTCACCTTCGAGCTCTTCGCCTTCGATTTCCGAAGGTTCCTGAACCCGCTCCAGCCCGACCAGGGTTTCATCCTTGGCCAGCTTGATCAGCGTCACGCCCTGTGTGTTACGACCCAGGCTCGACACTTCGTCGACACGGGTACGCACCAGAGTGCCCTGATCGGAGATCAGCATGATTTCTTCGCCGTCGAGCACCTGCACCGCGCCGACCAGACGGCCGTTGCGCTCGTTGCTGACCATGGCGATCACGCCCTGACCGCCACGCTTGTACTCAGGGAACTCGGTGATCGCGGTGCGCTTGCCATAACCACGCGCCGAAGCGGTGAGGATCTGGCTGCCTTCTTCCGGGATCAGCATGGAAATCAGCTTCTGCCCTTCCGGCAGACGCATGCCGCGCACGCCGCGAGCGGTACGGCCCATGGCACGCACGTCGGACTCTTTGAAACGGGTGACCTTGCCGCCGTCGGAGAACAGCATCACTTCGCGCTCGCCATCGGTGATGGCCGCAGAGATCAGCACGTCGCCTTCGTCCAGTTCCAGCGCGATCAGACCGACGCTGCGCTGACGGCTGAAGGATTCCAGCGGGGTCTTCTTCACGGTGCCGTTGGCGGTGGCCATGAAGATGTAGTGACCTTCGGTGTATTCCTCGACCGGCAGCATGGTGGTGATGTATTCACCGTCATCCAGCGGCAGCAGATTGACCAGCGGACGACCACGGGCCGCGCGGGATGCTTCCGGAATCTCGTAGGTCTTGAGCCAGTACACCTTGCCCTTGCTGGAGAACAGCAGCAGCGTGGTATGGCTGTTGGCAACCAGCAGGTGAGCGATGTAGTCCTCGTCCTTGACGCCGGTAGCCGATTTGCCTTTGCCGCCGCGACGCTGGGCCTGGTACGCAGCCAGCGGCTGGGTCTTGGCGTAGCCACCGTGAGAGATGGTCACGACGCGCTCTTCTTCCGGGATCATGTCGCCCAGGGTCAGGTCGAGACGGGCATCGAGAATTTCGGTGCGGCGCACGTCGCCGTATTCGGCGCGGATCACTTCCAGTTCTTCGCGGATCACTTCCATCAGGCGCACAGCGCTGTTGAGGATGCGGATCAGCTCGCCGATCTGGTTGAGGATCTCTTGATACTCGGCCAGCAGCTTCTCGTGCTCCAGACCGGTCAGACGGTGCAGGCGCAATTCCAGAATCGCTTGCGCCTGTTCTGGCGAAAGGAAGTACTTGCCTTCACGCAGGCCATATTGCGGATCGAGGTTTTCCGGACGGCACGAATCGGCACCGGCACGTTCAACCATCGCCACCACAGCCGAGGATTCCCAAGGCGTGCTGATCAGCGCTTCCTTGGCTTCCGACGGTGTTGGCGAAGCCTTGATCAGGGCGATTACCGGATCGATGTTCGACAGCGCAACAGCCTGGCCTTCGAGAATGTGCCCGCGCTCGCGCGCCTTGCGCAGTTCGAACACGGTACGACGGGTGACCACTTCGCGACGGTGACGGACGAAGGCTTCCAGCAGATCCTTGAGGTTGAGGATACGTGGGCGGCCGTCGATCAGCGCGACGATGTTGATACCGAACACCGATTGCAGCTGGGTCTGGGCGTAAAGGTTGTTGAGGATCACCTCAGGCACTTCGCCGCGACGCAGTTCGATCACGACGCGCATACCGTCCTTGTCGGACTCGTCGCGCAGCTCAGTGATGCCTTCGAGCTTCTTCTCTTTGACCAGCTCGGCGATCTTCTCGATCAGACGCGCCTTGTTCAGCTGGTAAGGCAGCTCGGTGATGACGATCTGCTGACGGCCACCGACCTTGTCGATGTCTTCGATGATCGAGCGGGCACGCATGTAAATGCGCCCGCGACCGGTGCGGTAGGCTTCGATGATGCCGGCGCGACCGTTGATGATCGCAGCCGTCGGGAAGTCCGGACCGGGAATGTATTGCATCAGCTCATCGACGGTCAGCTCAGGGTTGTCGATGAGGGCCAGGCAACCGTCGATGACTTCACCGAGGTTGTGCGGCGGAATGTTGGTCGCCATGCCCACGGCGATACCGCTGGAACCGTTGACCAGCAGGTTCGGCACGCGGGTCGGCATGACTGCCGGGATCAGTTCGGTGCCGTCGTAGTTCGGCACCCAGTCCACGGTTTCCTTGTGCAGGTCAGCCAGCAGCTCGTGCGCCAGCTTGGTCATGCGCACTTCGGTGTATCGCATGGCCGCAGCGTTGTCGCCGTCGACCGAACCGAAGTTGCCCTGGCCGTCGACCAGCAGGTAGCGCAGGGAGAAAGGCTGGGCCATACGAACGATGGTGTCGTACACGGCAGTGTCACCGTGCGGGTGATACTTACCGATCACGTCGCCGACGACACGGGCAGATTTCTTGTACGGCTTGTTGTAGTCGTTGCCCAGCTCGCTCATCGCGAACAGTACGCGACGGTGCACGGGCTTGAGGCCATCGCGCGCATCCGGCAGTGCACGGCCGACGATCACGCTCATTGCGTAGTCGAGGTAGGACTGTTTCAGCTCGTCTTCGATATTGACCGGGAGGATTTCTTTGGCCAGTTCGCCCATGAGAAGCCTGATTCCTTTTTCTGGTGAAACTTCGTCATATCCATGTGGGAGCAACGAAGCTCGTCGGGGCCGGCCGAGTGCCATGCGCCGACTTACGACAAATCAACATTGGATCGCGGATTTGCGCAGTAAAGACAGCTCCGTGGAGCCGCCTCGGAAAACGCCGGATGTTATCACAAAGGCCGCCACGCACCTATCCCCCAGATGCGCATGGAGCATAGTTAGTTGACCGATGACAGGCTTGAGGGGGACGACAGAAGCTCAGAGCTTGGTTGAATGCAGAATTGAGGCTTGGTTTGGGGATGTTTATTGACTTTTAGGGCCTCAAACACCTGTAGGAGCTGCCGAAGGCTGCGATCTTTTGATCCTGACCTGTAAAAAGCAAGATCAAAAGATCGCAGCCTTCGGCAGCTCCTACATTGAGAATCACCGCATCAATGCAGGCGCTTGCGGCACATCAGCTGGGCCATTTTCGCGGTGTCCGGGCGTTCGACGATGCCTTTTTCGGTGACGATCGCATCGATCAGATCCGCCGGGGTGACATCAAACACCGGGTTGAACGCTTCAACATCGGCACCGACGCGTTTACCGCCGACTTCGAGCAGTTCGGCGCCATCACGTTCTTCGATCGGGATGTCATCGCCGCTGGCGAGGTTCATGTCGATGGTCGAACTTGGCGCCACGACCATGAAGCGCACGCCGTGGTGCATGGCGTTGACTGCCAGTTGGTAGGTGCCGATCTTGTTCGCCACGTCGCCATTGGCGGTGATGCGGTCGGCGCCGACGATCACCCAGGTCACGCCTTTGGTTTTCATGATGTGCGCGGCGGCGGAGTCGGCGTTCAGGGTCACCGGGATGCCTTCGTTGGCCAGTTCCCACGCGGTCAGCCGCGAGCCTTGCAGCCACGGCCGGGTTTCATCGGCGTAAACGCGCTCGACCATGCCTTCTATATAAGCAGCACGGATCACCCCCAGCGCAGTACCGAACCCGCCGGTGGCCAGCGCGCCGGTATTGCAATGGGTCAGGATGGCTTGAGCGTTGCCCTGATGTTTGCGAATCAGATCGACACCAAGCTGCGCCATGGTCAGGTTGGCCTCGCGGTCGCTTTGGTGAATGGCGATGGCCTCGGCTTCCAGCGCGGCCAGCGGATCGGCCTTGCTTTTCAGGCGATCCAGGCGATCGTGCATGCGCCCCAGCGCCCAGAACAGATTGACCGCGGTCGGACGCGAATCGGCCAACAGCGCGAAATCCTCTTCCAGCGCCGCGTACCAGTCGCCGCCCTCGGCAATCCGCGCCCGCGCTGCGAGGACGATGCCATAGGCCGCGCTGATACCGATGGCCGGCGCGCCGCGCACGACCATCGAGCGAATCGCTTCGGCCACACCAGCGGCGCTGGTGTAGGCGATCCAGGTTTCCTCGAACGGCAAAATACGCTGATCCAGCAGGTGCAGCGCGCCATCACGCCAATCGATGGCCTTTACTTTCTCCGCAGCCAACAGTCGATCGCGCATCCCACACCCCGCACTCATGAACAAAAGCCGCCGATTATAGCGATCCCCCCGCGAAGACGCTCGGGTATACTTCGCCATCCTTTACAAAAGCACTGGAACCGACCCTCGATGCCGAAACCTGCCATTGCGCTCGACCTGTTATTGCTGCCGACCTGGCTGGTCCCCGTCGAACCTGCAGGCGTGGTGCTCAAGGAGCACGGCCTGGGCATCCGTGACGGTCGCATCGTGTTTATCGGCCCGCGCGCTGAAGCATTGAAGTGTAACGCCACAGAAGTTCGCGAATTGCCGGACGTACTGCTCGCCCCCGGACTGATCAATGCCCACGGCCACGCGGCGATGACGCTGTTCCGTGGTCTGGCCGACGATCTGCCGTTGATGACCTGGCTGGAAAACCACATCTGGCCGGCCGAAGGCAAATGGGTCGATGAGGATTTCGTCCGCGACGGCACCGATCTGGCCATCGCCGAGCAGATCAAGGGCGGCATCACCTGCTTCTCTGACATGTACTTTTTCCCGAAAGTCGCCAGCGAGCGTGTGCATAACAGCGGCATCCGCGCGCAAATCGCCATTCCTATCCTTGATTTCCCGATCCCCGGCGCCAACAGTGCCGACGAAGCCATTCGTCAGGGCGTCGAATTGTTCGGCGATCTCAAGCATCACGAGCGCATCAAGATTACTTTCGGCCCGCATGCACCCTACACCGTCGGCGATGAGAATCTGGAGAAAATCAGGGTGATCGCCGAGGAGCTTGACGCCTCGATCCACATGCATGTGCACGAAACGGCATTCGAAGTGCAGCAAGCCGTCGAGCAGACCGGCGAACGGCCACTGGCGCGCCTCGGCCGTCTTGGCCTGCTCGGCCCGCGCTTCCAGGCCGTGCACATGACCCAGATCAGCGATGACGACCTTGCGCTGCTGGTAGAAAGTAACACCAGCGTGATCCACTGCCCGGAATCCAATCTGAAACTGGCCAGCGGCTTCTGCCCGGTCGAGCGTTTGTGGCAGGCTGGGGTCAATGTGGCTGTCGGTACCGACGGCGCGGCGAGCAACAATGATCTCGACCTGCTCGGCGAAACCCGCACCGCCGCCCTGCTGGCCAAAGCCGTCGCCGGTTCCGCCACCGCGCTGGACGCCCATCGCGCCTTGCGCATGGCCACTCTCAATGGTGCGCGCGCATTGGGGATCGAGGCGCAGGTTGGCTCGCTGGAGATCGGCAAAGCCGCGGACATCGTCGCTTTCGACCTGTCCGGCCTGGCGCAGCAACCGGTGTATGACCCGGTGTCGCAGCTGATTTATGCCACCGGGCGTGATTGCGTCAAACACCTCTGGGTCGCCGGCAAGCAACTGCTCGACGAGCGGCGCCTGACCCGCATGGACGAACAACAGCTGGGCGCAACCGCTCGCTACTGGGGCCAGCGCATCAGCGGCCACACCGAATCGTAAACACCGCGGCGCAATATCCGCGGCTACAGCCCTTTTCAGGTTTTTCGAGGAATTGAACATGAGCAACGTCGACCACGCCGAAATCGCCAAATTCGAGGCCCTGGCCCATCGCTGGTGGGACCGCGAAAGCGAATTCAAGCCGCTGCACGACATCAACCCGCTGCGGGTCAACTGGATCGACGAGCGAGTCAATCTGGCCGGCAAGAAAGTCCTCGACGTCGGTTGCGGCGGCGGCATCCTCAGCGAAGCCATGGCTCAGCGCGGCGCCACGGTGATGGGCATCGACATGGGCGAAGCGCCGCTGGCGGTTGCGCAACTGCATCAACTGGAATCCGGGGTCAGCGTCGAATACCGGCAGATCACCGCCGAAGCCCTCGCCGACGAAATGCCCGAGCAGTTCGACGTGGTCACCTGCCTGGAAATGCTCGAGCACGTGCCGGATCCATCCTCGGTAATCCGTGCCTGCTTCCGCATGGTCAAGCCGGGCGGCCAGGTATTCTTCTCGACCATCAACCGCAACCCGAAGGCGTACCTGTTCGCGATCATCGGCGCCGAATACATCATGAAGCTGCTGCCTCGCGGCACCCACGACTTCAAGAAATTCATCCGCCCATCCGAGCTCGGTGCGTGGAGCCGCATGGCTGGCCTGACCGTCAAGGACATCATCGGCCTGACCTACAACCCGCTGACCAAGCACTACAAGCTGGCCAACGACGTTGACGTCAACTACATGATTCAGACTCTGCGCGAGGAATAAGCCGATGGCCATCAGAGCGGTACTTTTCGACATGGACGGCACCCTGCTCGACACCGCGCCGGACTTCATCGCCATCTGCCAGGCGATGCGTGCCGATCGCGGTCTGCCGCCGATCAACGACAAGCACATCCGCGACGAGATTTCCGGCGGGGCCAAGGCCATGGTCGCGGTGACGTTCTCGATGGATCCGGAATCGCCCGGTTTCGAGGAGCTGCGCCAGGAGTTTCTCGAGCGCTATCTGGTCGGTTGCGCAGTGCACAGCAAACTGTTCGACGGCATGGGCGAACTGCTCGCCGACATCGAAAAGGCCAACCTGATCTGGGGCGTGGTCACCAACAAACCGCTGCGCTTCGCCGAGCCGATCATGCAACGCCTGGGGCTGGCCGAGCGTTCGGCGCTGCTGATCTGCCCGGATCATGTGAAGAACAGCAAGCCGGATCCAGAGCCGCTGACCCTCGCCTGCAAGATGCTTGATCTGGATCCGTCGACCGTGCTGTTCATCGGCGATGATCTGCGTGATATCGAGTCGGGCCGCGATGCCGGCACCAAAACCGCTGCGGTGACCTACGGCTACATCCACCCGGACGACAACCCACGGCACTGGGGCGCGGACGTGGTGGTGGATCATCCGCTGGAGTTGCGCAAGGTGCTCGACAGCGCGCTGTGCAGCTGCTGACCTGACTGTTGCAAGCTCCCTGTGTGGCGAGGGGATTTATCCCCGCTGGGCTGCGAAGCGGCCCCCGCTTTTATCCAGGCAATGTGACACACAGGTTTTGCGACGGCTTCGCCGCCGAACGGGGATAAATCCCCTCGCCACAGGGGTGAAGCAGGTCTTCATGAAATGGATTGTGAGGTTCTTATGTTTGATTACACCGCTCGCCCTGAATTGCTGAAGGATCGGGTCATTCTGGTCACCGGTGCCGGGCGCGGCATCGGCGCGGCTGCGGCGAAAACCTATGCCGCCCACGGTGCCACCGTGTTGCTGCTGGGCAAGACCGAAGCCAATCTGACCGAGGTCTACGACGAAATCGAAGCAGCGGGCCACCCGCAACCGGCGGTGATCCCGTTCAACCTCGAGACCGCCTTGCCCCATCAATATGATGAGCTGGCGGCGATGATCGAAACCGAGTTCGGCCATCTCGACGGCCTGCTGCACAACGCTTCGATCATCGGCCCGCGCACGCCGATCGAACAACTCTCCGGCGAAAACTTCATGCGTGTCATGCAGGTCAACGTCAACGCGATGTTCATGCTGACCAGCACCCTGCTGCCGCTGCTCAAGCTGTCCCAGGATGCTTCGGTGGTGTTCACCTCCAGCAGCGTCGGGCGCAAGGGTCGCGCGTACTGGGGCGCTTACGGTGTGTCGAAATTCGCCACCGAAGGCCTGATGCAAACCCTGGCCGATGAAGTCGACGGCGTCGCGCCGGTGCGCTCCAACAGCATCAACCCGGGCGGCACGCGCACCAGCATGCGCGCGCAGGCTTATCCGGGGGAAAACCCGCTGAACAACCCCACACCAGAAGAAATCATGCCGGTCTATCTTTATCTGATGGGTCCCGACAGCGCGGGCGTCAATGGCCAGGCTTTCAACGCCCAATAACGCCATACGTCGCATTTGTTGCCGCGGCAGAATGCTGTCGCGGCAAGCCGTTGCCGCTCATAACCGTCACAAAGCCGCCAATAACCCAGCGCGGCCGCCCGGCATCCATCAGCAAGTCTTTGATTCGAAAAGCTTTAAATAAAATCGAACCGAATGGCACGCGTTTCGCTCTAAATTCCCTCAAAACATGCCGTGTGATGGCCATGGGGCAACGCCGATTTCGATAGCTGACTGATCGTCTTGCGGCAGACTAAACTTACGCCAAACGTCCTACGGGACTGATGGATCAGTACGACGCGCAGCCCATAGCCGCTCTCACCCAGCCTGTAAGACAGACTTACTGCTTAGGGGCTCACGCCATATGAAATCTCCTTCCCAGACCCATGCAATTGACTTCGACAGTGCCAAATTGCAGCGCCTGGGCTTCGGTCAACTACCGGCGCTGATCGAGCGCCCGACCAGCCTGGCGCAACTGCGTCAGCAAATGAGCCTGCAACTGCAAACCAGCCTGGAGCCACAGCGCATCCTTGGCCTGTTCTTCCGCGAAATCCAGCGTCTGGTGCCGCTGGATGCCTTGAGCTATGTGCACAAGGCCAGCGACCTGCGCCTGGAGTTCGGCGCACGCGGCCACCATTCGGTCAGCTACACCCTGAGCCACGAAGGCGAGCACATGGGCGAGCTGGTCTTTCGCCGCAATCAACGCTTCAACGACAAGGAACAGGGCGACCTCGAGTCGCTGCTGTCCTGCCTGCTGTACCCGATGCGCAACGCCCTGCTCTACCGCGCCGCGACCCAAAGTGCCTTGCGCGACCCGTTGACCGGCGCCGGCAACCGGGTGGCCATGGAGCAGACCTTGCAGCGAGAGATAGACATGTCACGCCGGCATGTGCAGCCGTTGTCGGTGCTGATGCTCGACATCGACCACTTCAAACGGGTCAACGACGAACACGGCCATGGCGCTGGTGATGAAGTGCTCAGAGCCATTGCCGCGTCGATCAAGGCACAGCTGCGCAACGTCGACATGGTGTTCCGTTATGGTGGCGAGGAGTTTTTGATCCTGCTGTCCAACACCGGCCGCGAAGCGGCAGCGATGGTCGGCGAGCGTTTGCGTCAGGCGACGCAGTCGGAGGAATATTTTGCCGATGGCCAGTTGATCGAGATCACCGTGAGCCTGGGATGCTCGACGTTACTGCCGGGCGAGTCGGCCGACAGTTTGTTGCGCCGCGCCGACAGTGCGCTCTATGTCGCAAAGCGCGAGGGGCGGAACCGGCTGGCGATGGCCGGCTAAAAATCATTGTGGGAGCGAGCCTGCTCGCGAAGAGGGAGTGTCAGACAACGATTCGTTGCATGACCCACCGCTTTCGCGAGCAGGCTCGCTCCCACAGTTCGATCAGCTCTCGGTTACGGTCCGGCGCTCGCGGTGGACCAACAAGCGCTCCGAAGTCTCCAGCTGCATGCACCGCTCCAGGAACAGGAACATGTAGTCATAGCTCTTGCAGATCGCTTGTCGCAATTCCGCCTGCAACGCCTTGCTCGGGTTCATGCCGGCCAGGGTGCAGATGATTTCCAGCGCTTCCCACGGGTGGGCATCGTCGTACTGTGCGTGCATCTTCAACCACTTCATCGCGCGCTTGCGCTCCTCTTCCGGGAACGCCGCTGCGTAGACCCCGGTCGAGCAGACCACCGCCGACCACTCCCCGGTCGCGCCCTCGATCGCATAGTTGGTCGCGGCAATCGCCACGATCAGCGAATCCGCCGAACTGGTGTGCCAGCACCAGTGACTCAGGGCGTGCAGCTCCGGCGGCACTTGCTGGGCCTGGAGATCTTCGAGGCTGACGCCATGAGCGCGACTCCAGTGCATCCAGTAGTCGGCGTGATTGAGTTCGACGCGAATGTTGCGCATCAGCCAGCGCCGCGCCATGTCTTCGCCGGGATGGCGGGCGAAGCGGGTCTTGGTGAGATTCTGCGCCATGTACAAGGCAAACTGCTCGACCACCGGCCAGCCACCGATCAGGTACTGGCGCATGGTTTTCGCGCTGAGTCTGTTGTCGCGCATGCGCTGATAAAGTTCATGTTCGACAACCCGGCGCTTGCTCTCGCTGCAATCCTTGATGAGCTGTTGCGCCCAGGCAGGATAACTTGCAGCTTCCATGAGGGGTCCGGTTCGGTTGAATGTGTCGATCACTGTTCGGCTCCTTTTGAGTTGTGATGGCAAGGATCGGCGAGAGACTTCAACGGAACGTGCCAGGCGCTTTGAACAACAACGGCTGCGGTCTGGCAGGGCGACTTTGCAAACTGTCACAGGTAAACAACTGCGGACGCTCGATGACATAACCCTGAGCGTAATCCACACCTATTTCAAGCAATGCCTGTTCGATCTGGTTAGTTTCAACAAACTCGGCAATTGTCTGCTTACCCATAACATGGCCGATGTGATTGATCACCTCGACCATTGCCCGATTAATCGGGTCGTCCAGCATATCCTTTACGAAACTCCCGTCGATCTTCAGGAAGTCTACAGGCAAATGTTTCAAGTAAGCGAATGAAGACATTCCGGCACAAAAGTCATCCAGGGAAAAATGACAACCTAAACCTTTGAGTTCATTGATAAAACGAATTGCACTGCCAAGATTTGCGATTGCACTGGTTTCAGTAATTTCAAAACAAATCATTTCAGGGGGTATAGCGTAGTTAACAAACTGCTCTCGCAAGAAGTGCAAAAACGCGTCATCTCCGATAGTAATGCCTGACAGATTAATCGCACACATCGCTAAAGGAAGTTCATGTTCCTGTTCAATACACTGAGCAATAACCTTGAAAACGTTCTGAACTACCCAGCGATCTAACTGGGTCATCAAACCGTACCGTTCCGCCGCCGGGATAAAGCTGTCAGGCAAAATCATCCGCCCGGATTCGTCATGCAAACGCAGGAGGATCTCGATGTGCCCGGCCTGGCCGGGTTGCGGCTTGAGCGGCGCGATCTGCTGGGCATACAGGCAGAAGCGGTTTTCTTCCAGCGCCATGTGCAGCCGTTGCACCCAGGCCATTTCACCGAAACGCATGGACAGTTCGGAATCGTCGGCGTGATAGACCTGCACGCGGTTGCGGCCCTTTTCCTTGGCCATGTAGCAGGCCATGTCCGCCGCACGCAGGGAGGCTTCAAGGGTGGTCGGATTCTGCGCGACATGCACCAGGCCGATACTGACGGTGGTCAAAAACGGCCGCCCCTTCCAGACAAAATGCAGGTTCTGCACGGTCTGGCGCAGGCTTTCGGCAATCTTCTCGGCGATGTCCGGCGGGCAGTTCTCGAGCAAAATCCCGAATTCATCGCCGCCCAGTCGCGCCAGGGTATCGCCCTCGCGCAAGTCTGATTGCAGCAGCGTGCAGATGTGCCGCAGCAACTCATCGCCCGCCGCGTGCCCGCAGGTGTCGTTGACCAGTTTGAACTGATCCAGATCGAGGAACATCAGCGCGTGCCGCCCGGGCTGGCGCGTCAGTTTGTGCAAGGCCTGTTCGAGGCGATATTCGAATTCGCGGCGGTTGGCCAGCCCGGTCAGCGCATCGTGGGTCGCCTGCCAGGACAGATTGGCGATGTATTGCCGCTCCTGGGTCATGTCGTGCAGCACCAGCACCGTGCCGCTGACATTCCCGGCATTGCGGATCGGCGCGCCGACCAGGGTCACCGACAGGGTGCTGCCGTCCAGACGCTGGATCAGCTTGGAATGTTCGCTGCCGCCGCTGAGCTGGCCACTGAGAATGTGCTCGATCAACGTCAGCCCTTCGGTCTGGGCGTTGTCGTCAAGCAGGTTGAACAGCGCCGACAACGGCAGCCCTGCCGCCTGCTCGGCCTTCCAGTGCGTCATGGCCTCGGCGGCCGGGTTCATGTAATCGATCGCGCCGTTGACGTCGGTGGTGATCACGCCATCACCAATCGACTGCAGAGTGATATGCGCGCGATCCTTTTCCAGTTGCAGCGCCTGGGCAAACTCATGGCGCTGCTTGAGCAGTTTGTGCGTGCGCCACAGCGCCAGCGCGATCAGACCCAGCGCGGTGGCCAGGTTGGTGAACAGCAGCAGGCGCATGATCACCCGCGAGCCTTCGCCCAAGGCATCGCTGAAAGCCTTGGCCGCTGGGGTGACTGCATCGTTGATGGCGAAGATCTGTAACTTCCAGCGCTGCACATCGCCGGGACTGGCCTGGTTCTGCGCAATGCCTTGGTGCATCTCCTGCGCGACTTCGTGCAGTCGGTCGAGATAGGCATCGCCAATCGTCCAGCGATCGATCGCGGTTTCCAGATAACTGTAGTGGCGGAAATTGAGGTACAGCCAGATGACGCTGGAGACATCGTCTGGATGATTACCGCCCTTGAGAATGCCTTCGCGCGCCGCTTGCAGATCCGGCGGCTGACGATCCAGAGCCAGACGCAATTGGTGCCCGCCCTGGGGCACGGCGATCGCCGCCAGGTATTTGCGATAGATCGCCTCGTCACGGCTGTCGGCGTAGAGGTTGAGGTAATAGATGGCGTCTTTCTGGTCCTTGGACCACAGGCTTTCGCCAGCGACGTAGCCACGCACGGCCGAAAGCACGTAAAGGCTCACGCCCCCGAGTAATGCCTGGAACACCACGACAGCAATAAAGGGCCAGACGATACCCAACAACCGTGGTGTTCCCAGAGTCTGCTTTTGCTTCATGAGAGTCCTTGCATGAGCACTGCCCGCTCGCCTTCCGGGCGAATTCGCTATGACGAGACTAGGTGGGGTTCTCGTTCAAGGCAAGGCGCGGCGTTACACCGCGCGCAGAACCTCTGACAGGTCGGCGAGGGTTTCGATCAGTGCTGTTGCAAGTTGCCGTAGAGCTTGGCGTACAGACCGCCGTCGGCGATCAGTTGGCGATGGTCGCCGTCCTCGGCGATCTGCCCGCCGTCGAACACCAGCACGCGGTCCGCCTGTTTCACCGCCGACAGGCGATGGGCAATGATCAGCGTGGTGCGGCCATGGAGAAACTTCGCCATCGCCTGGTGCAGGTTGTACTCGGTGGCGGCATCGAGGGCCGAGGTAGCTTCGTCGAGAATTACCACTTTCGGCTCGGCGAGAATCATCCGCGCAATCGCCAGACGCTGGCGCTGACCGCCGGACAAACGCACGCCGGAACGCCCGACGATGCTGTCGAGGCCAGCGGGCAGCGCGCGGATGGTCGCGGCCATCTGCGCGATTTCCAGCGCCTGCCAGCAGGCTTCGTCGCTGCGCATGCGGCCCATGGTCAGGTTGGCGCGCACGCTGTCGTTGAACAGCGCCGGATGCTGCAGCACCACCGCGACGTTCTCGCGCACGGTCTCCAGACCGATCTCCTGCTGGGTCGACCCGCCGAAGCGAATAGTCCCGGCCGCTGGCGTGTACAGTCCCAGCAGCAACTGCACCAAGGTACTTTTGCCGCCGCCGCTGGCGCCGACGATGGCGACTTTTTCACCGGGCAGGATCGACAGGTTCATCTGATCCAGCACCAGCTCGTCGCCGTAACCGAAGCTCAGGCCTTGCACCTCGATGCCGACGGTGTCGCGCCCCTTGAACGGATCGACACCGCCGGGATACTGCGGCTCGTCGGCACGCGCCAGCAGTTCATTGATACGCGCCAGCGCGCCGCCGGCCGCATAGTAGGCGTATTGCAGATTGAGCAACTGTTCGACCGGGCCGATCATGAACCACAGGTAACTGAACACCGCGAGCATCTGCCCGATCGACAGGTCGGAAAACAGCACGGTGAGCATCGCCGCCGCGCGGAAGATGTCGATGCCGAACTGGAACAGCAAACCACTGGCGCGGTTCGAGGCGTCGGTTTTCCACTGCGAGTTGACCGCATAGTTGCGCACTTCCTGCGCGCGCAAACCGAGGCGCCCGAGGAAATAGCCCTGACGATTGCCGGCGCGCACTTCCTGAATCGCGTCGAGGGTTTCACTCAGCGCCTGAGTGAAGCGCGAGGTGCTGTCGTTTTCCAGTTTCTTCAGGTGCTTGACGCGCTTGCCCAACTGCACCGTGGCGTAGATCACCAACGGGTTGAACAGCAGAATCAGCAGCGCCAGTTTCCAGTGCATCCACATCAGGATGCTGGCGGTGCCGACCAGGGTCAGCATGGCGACAAGGAAACGGCTGAGGGTTTCGCCGACGAATTTGTCGAGGGTATCCAGATCGGTGACCAAATGCGTGGTCACCGTGCCGCTGCCGAGGCTTTCGTATTCGCCGAGGGAGATGCGCTTGAGCCGCTCGATCAGGCGCACGCGAATGCGGTAGACGATGTCCTTGGCCAGCCGCGCGAACAGCCGCGACTGCAACACGCCAAAACACAGGGCGCTGCAACGCAAGGTCAGGGTCACCACCAGCATCAGGCCGATATAGCCCGCCGCCTGCTGCCACATGCTCGGCAGGAAATGGTTCATGACTTTCAGCGCGGCATCGCCGTGGCCGAGCAGCACTTCGTCGACCAGCAATGGCAGCAGCAACGGAATCGGCACGCTGCACAGCGTCGCCAGCACGGCCACGCCGTTGGCGATCCACAGGGATTTCTTGTGATGCAGTGCCAGACGACGGACTTCAGCCCAGCTCAGCCGGTCGACACGCTCTACGGCTGGCGTGTCATCGGCGCGGTCAGACACAGGCCGCGCGCTCCAGCCAGCGGCCGAGCAACGGCGACAGCTCGCTGAGCGGTTGATAGCCGTTGGTCAGCAGCGCCAGTTGGCCGTTGCGCTCGGCCAGCAGGGTCGGAAAACCGGCGATGCCCAAGTCCTGGACCCAGGTGAAATCGGCCTGGGTCGCCTTGTGCTGATCGGCATGATCGAACAATGCGGCGAATTCGATACGCGGCACACCGGCCTGCTCTGCCAGTTCGACCAGCACGCTGGCCTGGGTGACATCGCGCCCTTCGACGTAAAACGCCCGCTGGATCAACCCGACCAATGTCCACGCGCAATCCGGCGCCAGACTGCGTGCGGTGACGATGGCGCGACAGGCCGGCTCGGTGTCGTAGACAAAACCGTCGGGCAACGCGCAATCGAACTTGAACGGCTGGCCGGTGGCTTCGGTGACCGCTTGCCAGTGCTCAAGAATGTAGCGCCGCGTGGTCGGCTCCAGCGCCGAACCGCTGCCGGTGCGCAGACCGCCAACCACCAGATGCAGCTCGACCCCGGCTGCCTGCGCCTGCTCGACCAGTGCCTTGGCCACCGGAGCAAACCCCCAGCACCATGAACACATCGGATCCATCACGTAGAGCAGGCGCGCAGACATGGTTAAGCCTCGGTGGATGCTTGCTTATAGTTGTAGCCGATCGGGTGCGGCTGGTTGCGCGCCTTGGCCAGTTCGATCTGCTTTTGCCGATCGATGGCGCTGCGCCGGGTTTTCTCGCTGAGCTTGTCCCAGCAGTGCGGGCAACTGATGCCGGCGACGTAGTGCTCGGAGGCGCGATCTTCAACGCTGACCGGCGTGCGGCAGGCATGACATTGATCGTAGTCGCCTTCAGTCAGGTCGTGACGCACGGTCACGCGGTTGTCGAACACGAAGCAGTCGCCGCGCCACTTGGTTTCTTCCTGCGGCACCTCTTCGAGGTACTTCAGGATGCCGCCCTTGAGGTGGTAAACCTCTTCGAAACCTTCGCCGAGCATGTAGCTCGAGGCCTTCTCGCAGCGAATGCCGCCGGTGCAGAACATCGCGACCTTCTTGTGCACCGCCGGATCGAAGTGTTCTTTGATGTAGTCGGGAAATTCGCGAAAACTGGTGGTTTTCGGATCGATGGCGCCTTCGAAGGTGCCGATCGACACTTCGTAATCGTTGCGCGTGTCGATCAATAGCACTTCCGGGTCGCTGATCAACGCGTTCCAGTCTTGCGGCTCGACGTAAGTGCCGACCTTCTTGTTCGGGTCGACGCCCTCGACGCCGAGGGTGACGATCTCTTTCTTCAGCTTGACCTTGGTGCGATAGAACGGCTGCTCGTCGCAGTACGATTCCTTGTGGTCGATGTCGACCATGCGCGGATCGTTCTTGAGCCAGGCGAGCAGGCCGTCGATGCCTTCGCGGCTGCCGGAAACCGTGCCGTTGATGCCTTCTTCGGCGATCAGCAGAGTGCCTTTGATGCCGTTGTCGACCATCGCTTGCAGCAGTGGCTCGCGCAGGTCAACGTAATCTTCGAGGGTGACGAACTTGTACAGTGCCGCCACGACAATCGGTTGTGTCATGGGTATTTCTCCAGGTGGCTACCCTCGCAAAGGGTGAACCGGATTCAAAAAAAACGCGCCGGCTAAGCGGCGCGTCGGGATTTTAGCAAAAAAGCAGCTACAAGCTCCAAGCTTAAAGCGGCAAGCCAAAACTCATCCGCCTTTAACTTGCAGCTTGCCGCTTGAAGCTTACCGCTGATCCCCTCCTGCACAGGTCGGCGACGCCGGGGCGCCGTCGATCTCTGCCCATTCCTGCGGGGTGTAGGTGTGCAGCGCCAACGCATGGAACTCGCCCATCAGCTCGCCGAGCGTGCCGTAGACTTTCTGGTGGCGCTTGACCCGGTTCAGGCCTTGGAACTGCGCGCTGACCACCACCGCCTTGTAGTGGGTCTGTGACCCGCGACTGTGCATGTGGCTTTCGTCCAGCACTTGCAGGTGCTCAGGCTGTAACAGGGCCAGCGTCGATTCGATGCGTTGTTGCATGGTCATCACGAACTCCGCTTACTTCTTCTTGGCTGGCGCCGCGGCCGGGGTCAGCTCTTTGGTCATGTCGTCGAGCAGCTTGTTGACCACAGGCACCGCGCTTTCCAGTTTGCCCTGGGTCATCTGCGCCGACTGCTGGGTCAGCTGCGGCATTTTTTCCAGGACCTTTTTGCCCAGTGGCGACTGGTAGAAGGCAACCAGATCCTTGAGCTCGGATTCGCTGAAGTTGCTGGTGTAGAGCTTGACCATGTCGGGCTTGAGCTTGTTCCAGCCGATGGCCTGGTCCAGCGCAGCGTTGGCCTTGGCCTGGTAGGTTTCGAGCACGGCTTTCTTCGACTCAGGCGCTTTGGTCTGTTCAAAGCGCTGGGCGAACATTTGCTGCACTTGCATGTACACCGGGGTACCCAGCTTGTCAGCGTGAGCCAGCGTCAGGAAAGCTTCGGCACTGGCGTTGTGGCTGGCGGTATCGGCAAGCACCTGGCCGCTGGCGCAAACCAGTGCAACCGCGGTACAGATGGCGCGAAGACGAGTCATCGAGTTTCCTTTAAGCAAAGCGAGGTCGAACCCCAAGGGCGACCATTCTGCGCCTAACAATCGCTGCGGCTCAACCCCCGAGCCTTGCCGCGCTTGATCGGCGGGGTTTTGCGGTCAACAATCGAGCCGATGGAACCACCCGGGCCGACGCCGGCCTAAATTGCGCCAACAGACCAACAGGAGTGTGCACGATGAGCCGTATCGAAACCGACAGCCTGGGCCAGATCGAGGTCCCGGACGACGCTTACTGGGGTGCTCAGACGCAACGCTCGCTGATCAACTTCGCCATCGGTCAGGAACGCATGCCGCTACCGGTGCTGCACGCCCTGGCCCTGATCAAGAAAGCCGCCGCGCGGGTCAACGACCGCAACGGCGACCTGCCCGCCGACATCGCCCGCCTGATCGAACAGGCCGCCGATGAAGTGCTCGCCGGCGAGCATGACGAGCAGTTCCCGCTGGTGGTCTGGCAGACCGGCAGCGGCACCCAGAGCAACATGAATGTCAACGAGGTGATCGCCGGTCGCGCCAACGAACTGGCCGGCAACCCGCGCGGCGGCAAGTCGCCGGTACACCCGAACGATCACGTCAATCGCTCGCAAAGTTCCAACGACTGCTTCCCCACCGCCATGAGCATCGCCACCGCGAAAGCGGTGCAGGAACAACTGCTGCCGGCGATTGCCGAGCTGTCCGGCGGCCTCGCTGAACTGGCGGCGCGGCACATGAAGCTGGTGAAGACCGGGCGCACGCACATGATGGACGCGACGCCGATCACCTTCGGTCAGGAACTGTCCGGCTTCATCGCGCAACTGGATTACGCCGAGCGCGCGATTCGCGCGGCGCTACCGGCGGTTTGCGAACTGGCGCAGGGCGGCACCGCCGTCGGTACTGGGTTGAATTCGCCGCACGGCTTCGGTGAGGCGATTGCCGCCGAACTCGCTGCGCTGTCCGGCCTGCCGTTCGTCACCGCACCGAACAAATTCGCTGCACTGGCCGGCCATGAGCCGCTGGTCACCCTGTCCGGCGCGCTGAAAACCCTCGCCGTGGCGCTGATGAAAATCGCCAACGACTTGCGCCTGCTGGGCTCAGGTCCGCGTGCGGGTTTCGCTGAAGTGAAGCTGCCGGCCAACGAACCGGGCAGCTCGATCATGCCCGGCAAGGTCAACCCGACCCAGTGCGAAGCGCTGTCGATGCTCGCCTGTCAGGTGCTCGGCAACGATGTGGCGATCGGCTTTGCCGCGAGCCAAGGGCACTTGCAGTTGAACGTGTTCAAACCGGTAATCATCCACAACCTGCTGCAATCGATCCGTTTGCTCGGCGATGGCTGCAGCAACTTCCAGCAGCACTGCATTGCCGGACTCGAGCCGGATGCCGAGGCCATGGCCAAGCATCTGGAACGTGGGCTGATGCTGGTGACCGCGCTGAACCCGCACATCGGTTATGACAAGTCGGCGGAAATCGCCAAGAAGGCTTACAGCGAAGGGCTGACCTTGCGCGAGGCGGCGTTGCAGCTGGGTTATCTGACCGATGAAGAGTTCGATGCCTGGGTGCGGCCGGAGAACATGATCGAGGCTGGCGCCAAGGGCTGAGTCATGTAGCGCCTGAAAGTCCGTCTTCGCGAGCAGGCTCGCTCCCACAGTGGACCGCATTCTCATGCTGGAAATGCGCTCAAATGTGGGAGCGAGCCTGCTCGCGAATTCAGGCGCCGCCGATCGTCAGCCAGGCACAACCCTGGCCCGCCGCGCCCTGAGCCCGGCAATCAACGACGGCCCCAACGCCACCAGCGCCGAACCCAGCACCACCAGCACCGCCCCGCCGTAGCCCAGCGCATTGATCTGCTCGGCATGCACGTAGTCCGGCCAGATCCGCGCCGCTATCGCCACCGCCACAAACGTCACCAGCGGCGTGATTGCCAATGTTGCGCTAACTCGCGATGCTTCCCAGTGCGCCAGTGCTTCGGCGAATGCGCCGTAGGCGATCAAGGTGTTCATGCAGCACGCCAACAGCAGCCAGCCCTGCAGCGGGCTCAGGTTCAGCGCTTCCAGCGGATGCACCCACGGCGTCAGCAGCAGCGCGCAGAACAGGTAGATCACCATCATCACCTGTAGCGAATTCCACACCGTGAGCAATTGCTTCTGGCCCAGCGCATAGAAGGTCCAGACCGTCGACGCCAGCAGCACCAAGAGCACGCCGGCGGTGTAGTCGGACAGCGAAGTCAGCAGCTCGGCCAGGCGCTGATTGAAGAACAGTCCGAAACCGATCAGCAGCACCAGCAAGCCGATGCCCTGGCCGATGCTGAAGCGTTCCTTGAACACGAACAGACTGGCGATCAGCAGCATGATCGGGCCCATTTGCACCACCAATTGCGCGGTGCCGGGGCTGAGCAGGTTGAGGCCCATCAGGTACAACACGTAATTGCCGACCAGCCCCAGTACCGCCATCAGCACCAGCCAGCCACCCTTCGGCCCGAGCACCCTGCGACTTGGCAGGCGCTTGACCGACGCCAGATAGATGAACAGGCAGCCACCGGACACCATCAGGCGAAACCAGGTCACCGTGACCGGGTCCATCACCTGCAATACCTGTTTGAGCTTGATCGGCAGGATGCCCCACAGAAACGCGGTCAGCAGCGCCAGGAACAGTCCGTACACCCAGCGCCCCGATGAAATGTGCATGCGAACCCCAAAAGCCTGCTGACAAGAGCACTCATTCTAGGCGTCCGGCTGCGCACAACACAGGGACAGTTGCCGGCAGGCCGCGAATGAAACTGTGCAGGTCGCAGCAGTAAACCGGCGCGCCGCCGTTGATCGGCCGGGCAGGCGCGCCAAGTGCTTCAGGCATAAGCTGATTGCAGACTTTTCAACGCATATCAGGGAGACCGACATGTACGCCATGCGCGCCGAGGACAGCGCCCCCGCCACCCGTTTTCGCAGCGACCGCGTGTGTCGGGTCAATGGCGAGCTGTATTTCAGCACCCGGGAAAATACCCTTGAAGGGCCGTATGACGGTCAGGTGATCGAGCGGGAGATTCAGGCTTATATAGCGCGGATGCAGCGGCAGGATTCCAGCCGCTGAACCGTGGCGCTGCCTTCGCGAGCAGGCTCGCTCTCACAGGGGAATGCGATCACCTGTGGGAGCGAGCCTGCTCGCGAAGGGGCCTGAACAGGCAACCAATCCTTTAGCGCACCGCCTCAAACAACCCACTCGCCCCCATCCCGCCACCCACGCACATGGTGACGATGCCGTAACGCAAATTGCGCCGCTGCAATTCCCGAATCAGATGCCCGACCTGGCGCGAGCCGGTCATGCCGAACGGGTGGCCGATGGAAATCGAGCCGCCATTGACGTTGTATTTGTCGTTGTCGATCTCCAGCCGGTCGCGGCTGTACAGGCACTGCGAAGCGAACGCCTCGTTCAATTCCCACAGATCGATATCCGCCACTTGCAGGCCCTTGGCCTTGAGCAGTTTCGGCACCGAGAACACCGGGCCGATGCCCATTTCGTCCGGCTCGCAACCGGCCACGGTGAAGCCACGGAAAAACGCCTTCGGCTTGAGCCCCAGCTCCAGCGCTTTGTCCAGACTCATGACCAGTGTCATCGACGCACCGTCGGACAGCTGCGATGAATTGCCCGCCGTCACCGAACCGTCGTCGGCGAACACCGGTTTCAAACCGGCAAGGCTTTCGTAGGTGGTGTCCGGGCGGTTGCAGTCGTCGCGCTCGACCACGCCGTCGACAATTTGTACGTCGCCACTGTTCTTGTCCTCGACCCGGTATTTCACCGCCATCGGCACGATTTCATCATCGAACAAACCCGCAGCCTGGGCCTGGGCCGTGCGCAGCTGACTTTGCAGCGCATAACGATCCTGCGCCTCGCGGCTGACACCGTAACGGCGCGCCACCACTTCGGCGGTCTGGCCCATGGTGTAGTAGATGCCGGGAGTCTGTTGCTTGAGCAGCGGGTTGATCAGATGATCGGTGTTGACGCTCTTCAGGGTCAGGCTGATCGACTCGACGCCGCCGGCGACGATGATGTCGCTGCAACCGGAGGCGATCTGGTTGGCGGCAATCGCAATCGCCTGCAAACCCGACGAGCAGAAACGGTTGAGGGTCATGCCGGCGGTGCCGGTGCCCAGGCGCGACAGTACCGCGACATTGCGGCCAATGTTGTAGCCCTGCGCGCCCTCGTTGGAGCCGGCGCCGACGATGCAGTCCTCGACGCTGGCCGGGTCGATATCGTTGCGGGTCAGCAGGGCATTGACGCAGTGGGCCGCCATGTCATCGGGGCGGGTCTGGTTGAACTTGCCGCGAAAGGATTTGGCCAGGCCGGTCCGCACGCTGTCGACGATCACCACTTCACGCATGGCATACCTCATTGTTGTTGTCGGTTGAGAGTGAACCTGAGCATAAGTCCACCTTCTTGCCGACCGCGAGGATCATTCACCCGGCGTATGCGCGGCCATCGCTTCAGTCCTTGTGCTTTTTGGCCTTCTTGTCGGATTTCTCGAACGCGTCTTCCAGCGCGCGGTTGATCGTGCGCAACACTTTCACCCGCGCCCAGCGTTTGTCGTTGGCCTCGACCAGCGTCCACGGCGCGATCTCGGTGCTGGTGCGATCGACCATGTCGCCGACCGCCCGGCGATAGTCGTCCCACTTTTCGCGGTTGCGCCAGTCGTCTTCGGTGATCTTGAAGCGCTTGAAGGAAATCTCTTCGCGCTCCTGAAAGCGTTCCATCTGCGTGTCCTTGTCGATGGCCAGCCAGAACTTGACCACGATGACGCCGGCATCGGCCAGTTGCTCTTCGAAGTCATTGATTTCGCCGTAGGCGCGCAGCCAGTCGGCCGGGGTGCAGAAGCCTTCGATCCGCTCGACCAGCACCCGCCCGTACCAGGAGCGGTCGAACACGGTGAATTTGCCCCGCGCCGGAAGGTGCCGCCAGAACCGCCACAGGTACGGTTGCGCGCGCTCTTCTTCGGTGGGCGCGGCGATCGGCACGATGCTGTACTGACGCGGATCGAGCGCCGCTGCCACGCGGCGAATCGCCCCGCCCTTGCCCGCCGCGTCGTTACCCTCGAATACCGCCACCAGCGCATGGCGGCGCATGCGTTTGTCGCGCATCAGCCCGGACAGACGCGCCTGTTCGGTGATCAGTTGTTCTTCATAGTCTTTCTTGTCCAGACGCTGGGTCAGGTCAAGGCTGTCGAGCAGGTTCAACTGATCGACCGGCGTGCCCAGCGGCGCGGCACTGACTTCGTGGGGATTGACGTCGGCGCGCTTGAGCGCACTTTGCAGGCCTTCGAGGAGAATCTTGCCCACCGCCAGGCTGCGGTAATTGGCATCGACGCCTTCGATGACATGCCACGGCGCGTAATCGCGACTGGTACGGCGCAGCACGCGCTCGCCGTATTTGACGAACTTGTCGTAGGTCTGCGACTGCTGCCAGTCCAGCGGACTGATGCGCCAGCTGTGCAGTGGGTCGTCGGCCAGCGATTTGAGCCGCGCTTTCATTTGCTTCTTGGACAGGTGAAACCAGAACTTGAAGATCAGCGCGCCTTCATCGCAGAGCATCTTTTCCAGACGCTCAGCGCCGGCGATGGCCTGGTCCAGACGCGGATCCTTGAACAACCCATGCACCCGCCCCTGGAGCATCTGGCTGTACCAGTTGCCGAAGAACACGCCCATCCGCCCCTTGGCCGGCAGCATCCGCCAGTAGCGCCACGCCGGTGGCCGCGCCAGTTCTTCATCGGTTTGTTGGTCGAAGGTGCGCACTTCGATCAGGCGCGGGTCCATCCATTCGTTGAGCAGCTTGACCGTCTCGCCCTTGCCCGCCCCTTCGATGCCGTTGATCAGGATGATCACCGGAAAGCGCTTCTGCTGCTGCAACTCGAACTGCGCTTCCAGCAAGGCTTCACGCAGCGCAGGGACCGCCGCCTCGTAAGTGTCTTTGTCGATGGCGTGACCGATTTCAGCGGATTCAAACATGGGACGGCTCCTTCCAGGGTTCAGCAAGACTAGCGGATGATTGCAGCACCTGAACAGATCGCAGCCTTCGGCAGCTCCTACATTTGCAATGCGTTTCCCTGTAGGAGCTGCCGAAGGCTGCGATCTTTTGAAATTTTCCCTGACACGCCCAAATCCCGTCTTGTGCTGGATCAGGCAGCTCGCGCGTGATCAGCTAGAATGGCCGCCTTGTGTTTGCCGAGCCTGCCATGAAAGCCGAAATGCCCCACGCCCAACTCGACTGGGACGACCACGGACGCCCACGTTCGCGGGTGTTCGATGACGTGTATTTTTCCGATCAGTCAGGGCTGGAGGAAACCCGTTACGTGTTTCTTGAACAGAACCGTCTGGCCGAGCGTTTCGCTGCGCTGCCGGCCGATGGACGGCTGGTCATTGGCGAAACCGGCTTCGGCACCGGGCTGAATTTTCTCTGTGCCTGGCAGCTGTTCGAACAGCACGCAGTGGCCGGCGCACGCCTGCATTTTGTCAGTGTGGAAAAGTACCCGCTGGCGCCTGCGGATCTGCGTCGGGCCTTGGCGCTGTGGCCGCAACTCAAGCCATTGGCCGATCAGTTGCTCAAACAGTACGTGGCGATTCATCAAGGTTTTCAGCGCATCACTCTGGCCGAAGGTCGAGTGACGCTGACCTTGCTGATCGGCGATGCGCTGGAGCAACTGCCGCAACTCGATGCACAGATCGACGCGTGGTTCCTCGATGGTTTCGCCCCGGCGAAAAATCCGGACATGTGGACTGCCGAGCTGTTCGTCGAACTGGCGCGCCTCGCCGCGCCGGGATCGACCATCAGCACCTTCACCAGCACCGGTTGGGTCCGCCGTTTGCTCAACGCTGCCGGGTTCAAGATGAAGCGCACACCGGGCATCGGCCACAAGTGGGAAATCCTGCGTGGCGAATTTCTCGGCTGGCCCGCCGAGGTGGCGGCGCCAATACCGGCGAAACCCTGGTTCGCCCGCCCTGCTCCGTTGCGCGGTGAGCGCCGGGCGCTGGTGATCGGCGCGGGCCTGGCCGGCTGCGCGACGGCGTCGAGTCTGGCGGCGCGCGGCTGGCAGGTGAGTCTGCTCGAGCGTCACGCGTCGGTGGCGCAGGAAGCTTCGGGGAATCCGCAAGGCGTGCTCTATCTCAAGTTGTCCGCCCATGGCACGGCGTTGTCGCAGTTGATCGTCAGTGGCTTCGGTTACACCCGGCGCCTGCTGGAAAGCCTGCAACGCGGCAGCGACTGGGATGACTGCGGTGTGCTGCAACTGGCGTTCAATGCCAAGGAAGCCGAGCGCCACGCGCAACTGGCGGCTGCGTTTCCCGAAGATCTCTTGCAGTGGCTGGAACAGCCGCAAGCGCAGGCTCGCGCCGGTGTCGGCGTGGCTCATGGCGGCTTGTTCTACCCCGAGGGTGGCTGGGTGCATCCGCCGGCACTGTGTCGGGCCCAGGCGATGCACGCCAACATTGAATTGCTCAGCCATCAAGAAGCTTTGGCACTGCGCAAAGTCGCTGACCATTGGCAAGCGTTCGACGGCGAGCGTTTGCTCGCCAGTGCGCCGGTGGTGATCCTGGCCGGTGCTGCCGAAATCAAACGTTTTGCCCAGAGTGCCGAATTGCCGCTCAAGCGCATTCGCGGGCAGATCACGCGTCTGCCTGAAACCGCAGACAGTCGTGCGCTGGCCACCGTGGTGTGCGCCGAGGGCTACGTCGCCCCGGCGCGTCTGGGCGAGCACACCCTGGGCGCGAGTTTCGACTTCAACAGCGACGACCTGACGCCCACGACTGCCGAGCACCAAGGCAATCTGGCGATGCTCGAAGAAATTTCCAGCGACCTGCTGACCCGCCTCAACATCAACGAGCAGCCACTGGAGAATCTTGAGGGCCGCGCCGCCTTCCGCTGCACCAGCCCCGATTACCTGCCGATTGTCGGTCCGCTCGCTGATTTGCAAAACTTCAATCAAACCTACGCAGCGTTGAGCAAGGACGCCCGGCAAGTGCCGGACATCGCCTGCCCTTGGCTCGATGGCCTGTACGTCAACAGCGGCCACGGTTCTCGCGGGCTGATCACCGCGCCGCTGTCCGGCGAACTGCTCGCCGCGTGGCTGGATAACGAGCCGCTGCCGTTGCCACGCAGCGTCGCCGAAGCCTGCCATCCCAACCGTTTCGCATTACGTCAGCTGATTCGCGGCAAGTGATGCTTATGTGTCGGGTTTGGCGCAGATACCGAGTTCGACCTGACGTATCGCATCGTCGGTCAGCCGTTCAATCAGCTTTGCATCAGCCTGCTCTCGTTCAAGCGCGATAGCTTTACCCTGGCTGGTGTAATCGGCCGAGGAAAGCGTCTCTTTCTGCTCATCCAGCTCGGTCATGCGTGGTGCGTACGTCTCATAGACCTCGTCGAATTGACTTGGAAACGTCTGTTTCAGGTGGTCGCACCAGAAAGTTTGACGCAACATGAACTTCAGCCACTCGGGAGAAAGTTCGGCGCTGTAGATCTTGCTCTTGGCCAGTTGCAGGTCGGCTGCAGTGACTTTGCTGTTATCGAGGTATCGCATGTGTCGCGGCTGGCCGGGCAGGTCGAGTTCTTCGGCAAGGCCGACGCGATAGGCCAGGTTCATTTCCAGGTGTTCGACAGTCGGAAGCCTGCTGTGGTGCTCCCGGGCAATTTCGTTGATTTTTTCCAAGCGGAACAAGCTGCGGCCCAGCTTCAGCAAGGCGCCGGCGGTGACCTTGCCCCCATTGGCAGCGTGGGTCACCCGATCGACCTCGACGGCAACTTCCAGATGACTGAAATTCATCGCCGCACTGTCCGTACAGTTGATGGGGCTGGCAGCCAGATTCAGCAATTGATCACACAGAACGCTATCAGCGTCTGCCGCTTCCAGAACAGTCCAGACGCGCCGCGTCATGTCTGCGCTGCTGTGCGCCGCATCAGCGGTATCGCCCAACTGGGCGAGCAAGTGAAACAGGCCTTCAGCGCGAAAATCTTCGGCGAACGCCGTCCAGATTCGCGTCTTTTTCGCCCATTCCTCGCCGCCGGTTTCGGTAAACCAGAGCGAACGGGCCTGCTGTTCGTTCAACCGACCGATATCGTCTTCCGCATACCCCATGCCGATGCCGGAGTTGTTGCGATAGTTCTGCAGATGGGTCTTGGCGGTTTCCGAAAACGGGTTTCTCGCCATGTTGATCGCCCTGGCGAATTGGCGCGATGTCTGGAACAACCACTCCGGCAGCTCGCGCATTCTGTTTTCGCGCAGATCCATCCATTCGATATCGTGAAGATTGTTGAGGCCGTCGGGCAGCTCGGTGATTCCGGTATCGCGCAGCATCAAACGGCGCAACCCGGACATTCCCCTGACACTCGGCGTGGCGCCCAACGGGTTATAGGACAGATTGAAGTAGCGCAGCGTGTGCAACCGGTTCAGCTTCGCCAGAGTCTGCTCGGTCAATTGGAGTTGATTGTTGGCCAGACTCAAGCGCCGCAGTTGGGGCATGTGCGAGATCACCTCCGGAAGCTGAGTAATGCTGTTCTTGTCGAGTTCCAGTGACGTCAGCTGTTTGAACGATTCAAGGAAGTGGGCAACGTCATCCTTCACGGCCATGTTCCTCATCGACAATTGCTGGACGTGATCGAAATTCAATTGCGCGGGTAACGCCGGTAATTTGCCGACACGCATATTATCGAGTTTGAGCGTGCAGAGTGACTTACCCGCCTCATCCTCACTCTCGACCCATTCGAATCGTCTGAACGCTTCCTCGATCAGCTCCGCGGCCAATTTGCGGCTGCGCCGTGCTTGTGCCAGGTCAGTGCCCACGGTTTGCAGGGCAGCGGTGTCGTCGCTCCAGTCAGACAACACGTTGCGTAAGGTCTTCAAATGCTTGCGCAGTTCTTTGACCTTGAGCGCCCGGCTCAATGGATCATCGCCCAGACCGTCGAGCAATTGCGCGAGCTGCGCTTTGCTCAGGCGCGGATAAAGTTTGCGCATCTTACGCAGCAAGCCCCAGGGGTGAGCCGTCACGACATCCTCGTCACCCTGAACACACTCAGGTTCGACGGCCAGCCGTGCGCTCCGCTCACCCAGCATTGTCCGCGCCGTAGCGTCGCGCTCGTCCAGTGCAACATCGAGCAGCTTGCTGCGTAAGCGTTGCGCATCGGTGCTCGCAGAATCGGCAAATCCGGCGGCGGAACGCTGTCGCGGCGGCAGTGCCTTGAGAATCGCCGTGTAGAGCCCGTCGGGCGCCGAGGCCACTTTTGCCCGTAATACTCCCGCACCGTCGAAGGCTTCATAACCCTGCGCAGTCTTGACCAGCGAGCAGGTATTGTCGGTGGTCGCAGTCATATCGCCGATGGCCTCCAGAATCGGCCCTGTGAGCGTCTTGTCCCGCAGTTCCAGGCGCAGTTGGCTGTCCCAGCCGCTCAGGCGAGGCAGCAAGCGGATAGCCAGTGCGTCAGTGTCGGCGTTGGCAAGCCCGGGCCAGTGCAAGCCAGTCAGTGCGCGATCGAGCCGAACCCTGGCGAGTTCTTGCCTGGTTTGCTGCCCGAGCCGCAAAGGCACCCGCCCGGTCGAACTCAAGTACACGCGTTCGGTACTCCGCGCGCGGTCAATCAGCCGTTGCCCGTGGCGCGCGGGAATGCCGGCAAAGGCCTCGCGCAGTTTGCGCAGATCCTGCGCGTCACTCTGGTCATAGCGCTGGTACATGCGCTCGAATGCTGCACGATGATCGGCCTTGAGCGCAGCGCCGAGCTTTTTCGCCAGCGCGGATGTCTGCGTGCTTTTCGCGACATTGCCACCGAGCAGCGCATCGACTTCATGCTGGTAGAGGCCATCGATGACGGTTGGCAGCAATCGCCCCAAGGCCAACTGGTTGCGGGTGACCGGCACACCCAGCGTATCGTCGAGCTGGCTGTTCGCAGGCCAGGTTGTTTCGACGTCGCCCTCATGACCAATGATCTCTATGTATCGGTCAGTCGGCCAGCCTGGCAGTTTCGTCAAGGCATGCATCTGCTCCTCCAGAGGTTGCTCGGAGTGGACCTCGCCGCTTTCCAGTTGCGTGATCAGCTCACGCAGCTTGCGCTCGATGCGCACGCGCTCGACCGTATCGCGCAGACGTACCGGCAAGCTCAGATTGTCGTTGAAGGTATCGAGCAAGGTCTGCTGCGAAGTGCCGCTGAGCCGGCGCATCATGTCCAGATCGGCGTCAACGAATTCGCTCAAGTGCGGGTCGATGCGCTTGAGGAGGTAGGCGATACTGCTCCATTGCTCGGGGTCTTCGGCAGGCAGCCGCCAGCCCCCTTCGACGTGGCGGTTCAGCTCGGGCGCATAGGCTTGCGCGCGTTCGGCGTGTTCCAGACGCCAGCGCTGGGTATCGGGATCGAAGTCACCGGCGAACACACGATGGTCGACGCGACCGACGGTCTTGCGGCCAACCTGGTAGAACTCCTTGGAGCTGGCTTCGATGCTGAAGCCGGCGGGCAGAGAATGTTCATACGGGGCGAGGTCGGGTTTCCACAGGCGCGGCTTGCCGGCTCGATTGAGAATGGCGGCGAATTGCCCGAAGAACTGCGGATGTGAACGCAGCAATTTGCTCCCCAGTGCTCCCAGCGCTTTTTGCCCACCGGCGAACACGCCCATCAGCGCGATGTTCTCCACCACACTGAGCAGATGTGACAGCGCCTGCTGGTGATCGCCACGCCGCCAGTCCTCGACACCTTCGTAAACCTCACCGAGCAACTGGCCCACCGCGACGCCCATCATCAACTGGCCAAGCACGGGCACGAACAATCCCGCGACCGACGCCACCGCCACTCCCCGCTGGAGGAAGTCCAACAGGCGTTTCTGGCGCACTTCTTCATCGATATCAGCGGTGGGCACCGCCAGCTTGCGCGCATCGATCTGCAACTTGCCGACATGGCTTTGCACCATGAAATCGAACAGCGGCACGTTGATCGGCCACTGTTCGACGAACCCAAGATCAGGTTTTTCAGCGAGGGCCTTGAAGAAGTCAGCCTTGTCATCTTCATCAAGGCTGCGGACAAAGTAATCCTGATAATCGCTGGCTTTGAGCTGTTCGGCGAGGTGGCGCTTGAACGCGTTGAAACTCGGGTATTCATACACCGCTCGCTGCGGCTCGCCGGGCATATACACCATGCATCCGTCCTCCGGATACTGTTGCACGGAGCGCTTGGAAAACACCACAACGCCCCACACGCAGCTGTCGAGGACCTTGATGCCCTGCATGATCATCGGGTCTTTGTCGTAGCGCAGGTTTTGCGCCGATGCCACGCCCTCGGCCAGCATCAGATCCTGCAGCATGCGCAAACCTGCCGCGGTGATATCGCCCTTGAGCGCGGCCAGATGAGCGTCCAGTTCCAGCAGCGATTGCTTTAATGCAGCGATATCGCGGGTCATGGTACTGGTTGCCACAACCTTGCCGTTTTCATCGTGCAGGCCGAACACTTTCTGGAAATGTTCCTGGTATTTTTTGCCCAGATCGAGCTCGCGACAAAACGCGGCAAACGCTGCCGGAGTCAGCTCCTTCACGCCGTCAGGCACACTGTTGATGCGCACCAGACTGCCAGCGGGAAAGCCGTCGGCCTGCTCCTCGTCTTCGGTGAAGTTCTGCATCGCTGCCTGCAACAGAGTCTGCGAGGCGTGCTTGACCAGGTCGATGTCGGCGTGATCGGTCGCGGTCGCCTCGCAGCCACAATCGACGCCTGGAAGACTGAGCACATCGAGGCCGACGTCATAGAGCGCCGGCCATTTCTTGCTCAGCGCGCTGTCGAGCTCGCTGATACAGAAACTGTGCAACGGTTTGAGCCCGGCCAGATCCTTGTCGACCTTGAGTTGCTTGCTGTGCAGCTCACGATTGAGTTCATCGAGCCTGGCCAGTTCGGCGGGCGAAGCCTTGAGCAAATGCGCCGGCAGGCTTTTTTCCAGGGCTTCAGCGACGTCGAGGTCGCCGGTAGCGTCGAACAAGATGCTCAGGGTCGAGGCTTGAACCTGTGGTTTTTTCTTGTCTTGGGTGAGCATGGCAATAGTCCTTTATTGCGGTTTGAAGCCTTGACCCTAACGGTGCCGGGCAGCCAATAACAGTTCAAATTCCTGCACAGAAACGAGGCCGATCAAGCACTTTTTGTCATCGATAAAATAGCCCTGTACCACCCGCGCGAGACGCCCACGTCCCAATGGGCTTATTCAAAAAAAGCGTAACGGCGTGATGAGCAATTCCGGCTCTGCATCAAGGCTGATAGCGTTACGGCACGGTGCTGCCACGGCGCCTTATAACTTATCGATCTAAAACTCCCCCTACCGTGACAGGTCAGTTTCTGAGTACCCGCACTTTTCGCGCGGTACGGCTTGACCTTCCCCAACGGAAAAACCGGTAAGGACTTTATGTGCGGATTAGCTGGCGAGTTACGTTTTGATCAACAACCTGCAGACCTTGCAGCGATCGAGAGAATCACCCATCACCTGGCCCCTCGCGGCCCTGACGCGTGGGGCTTCCATGCCCAAGGGCCGATTGCCCTGGGCCATCGACGCCTGAAAATCATGGACCTGTCGGACGGCTCGGCGCAGCCGATGATCGACAGCCAGCTGGGCCTGTCCCTGGCGTTCAACGGTGCGATCTACAACTTCCCGGAACTGCGCGCAGAGCTTGAAGCACTGGGTTACGCCTTCTACTCCGGCGGCGACACCGAAGTGCTGCTCAAGGGTTATCACGCCTGGGGCGAGGCACTGCTGCCGAAACTCAACGGCATGTTCGCCTTCGCCATTTGGGAGCGCGATGCCCAGCGCCTGTTCATCGCCCGTGACCGTCTCGGCGTGAAGCCGCTGTACCTGTCGCGCACTGGCCAACGCCTGCGCTTTGCCTCGGCACTACCGGCGCTGCTCAAGGGTGGCGACATCAACCCGATCCTCGATCCGGTTGCGCTCAATCACTATCTGAATTTCCACGCGGTCGTACCTGCGCCGCGCACGTTGCTGGCCGGTATCGAAAAACTGCCGCCGGCCACCTGGATGCGCGTTGAAGCCGATGGCCGCACCGAGCAGAAAACCTGGTGGACCCTGCCCTACGGCCCGAATGAAGACGAGAAAAACCTCAATCTGGAAGACTGGGTTGATCGCGTCCTCGACAGCACTCGCGAAGCGGTGGCGATCCGTCAGCGTGCGGCAGTGGATGTCGGTGTGTTGCTTTCGGGCGGTGTCGATTCGAGCATGCTCGTCGGCCTGTTGCGCGAAGTCGGCGTAGAGAATCTGTCGACCTTCTCCATCGGTTTCCAGGATGCTGGCGGCGAGCGCGGCGACGAATTCCAGTATTCGGACCTGATCGCCAAACACTACGGCACTCGCCACCATCAGTTGCGCATCGACGAGAAAGAAATCATCGAGCAACTGCCCGCCGCGTTCCGGGCGATGAGCGAGCCGATGGTCAGCCACGACTGCATCGCGTTCTATCTGTTGTCCCGCGAAGTGGCCAAGCACTGCAAAGTGGTGCAGAGCGGCCAAGGCGCGGACGAACTGTTTGCCGGTTACCACTGGTATCCGCAAGTGGACGGTGCGGCGGATCCTTATGCGGCTTATCGCGATGCGTTCTTCGATCGCAGCTATGACGACTACGCGGCGACGGTACAGCCGAAATGGCTGGTCGACCACGATGCCGCCGGCGACTTCGTCAAACAGCACTTTGCCCAGCCCGGCGCCGATGCTGCCGTGGACAAGGCGCTGCGCCTGGACAGCACGGTGATGCTGGTCGATGACCCGGTCAAACGCGTCGATAACATGACCATGGCCTGGGGCCTGGAAGCGCGTACGCCGTTTCTCGACTATCGATTGGTCGAGCTGTCAGCCCGTGTGCCAGGTCAATTCAAGCTGCCCGATGGTGGCAAACAAGTGCTCAAAGAAGCTGCGCGCCGGGTCATTCCAAGCGAAGTGATCGACCGCAAGAAAGGCTACTTCCCGGTGCCGGGTCTCAAGCACTTGCAGGGCGACACGCTCAACTGGGTGCGCGAGCTGCTGCTGGATCCGAGCCAGGATCGCGGCCTCTTCAACCCGTCCATGCTCGACAAGCTTCTGACTGATCCGCAAGGCCAACTGACCCCGTTGCGCGGCTCGAAACTGTGGCAACTGGCGGCCCTGAACCTGTGGCTCAGTGAACAAGGAATCTGATTGATGAAACCCCATGCCACGTCCATCAACCAACGCCTGTTGCGTGGTCAGGCCCCCTCGTATGAACGTTTGCAGGCGCGCCTGGCCGAAGACGGCAGCGAGCCTGCCAGCGCCCCGATTGCTGTGCATTGCGGTTGGGGCCGGCTGCTGATCGGTCACACCTTTCCCGACCCGGCGTCGCTGGCGCAGGATCTGCTCAACGAGCAGCCCGGCGAACGCGATATCGCGCTGTACGTCGCCGCACCGCAGCAGATTCTCGGCCTGGAGCCGACGCAGCTGTTTCTCGATCCATCCGACACTCTGCGCCTGTGGTTCAGCGATTACCGGCAGGCCACGCGGGTGTTTCGCGGCTTCCGCATTCGTCGCGCGCAGAGCGAAACCGACTGGCAGGGCATCAACCGTTTGTACCAGGCCCGCGGCATGTTGCCGATCGATCCGGAGCTGCTCACCCCGCATCATCAGGGCGGCCCGGTGTACTGGCTGGCGGAAGACGAGGACAGCGGCGCGGTGATCGGCAGTGTCATGGGTCTCAATCATCAAAAAGCCTTCAACGACCCGGAACACGGCAGCAGCCTGTGGTGCCTGGCGGTCGACCCGCATTGTTCGCGGCCGGGCGTCGGTGAAGTGCTGGTGCGACATCTGGTCGAGCACTTCATGAGTCGCGGTCTGGCTTATCTGGATCTGTCGGTGCTGCACGACAATCGTCAGGCGAAAAACCTCTACGCCAAACTGGGTTTTCGCAACCTGCCGACCTTCGCCATCAAGCGCAAGAATGGCATCAACCAGCCGCTGTTCCTCGGCCCGGGCCCGGAGGCGAATTTCAATCCTTACGCGCGGATCATCGTCGAAGAAGCGCATCGACGCGGCATCGACGTGCAAGTGGATGACGCCGACGCCGGGCTGTTCACCCTCAGCCATGGCGGCCGTCGCGTGCGCTGCCGCGAGTCGCTGAGCGATCTGACCAGCGCCATCAGCATGACTTTGTGCCAGGACAAAAGCCTGACCCACAAGGTTCTCAAGGCCGCCGGCCTGAAACTGCCAGCGCAGCAACTGGCGGGCAATGCCGACGACAACCTGGCCTTCCTCGATGAACACCAACGGGTGGTGGTCAAACCCCTCGACGGTGAACAGGGCCATGGCGTCGCGGTGGATCTGCGCACCATCGAAGAAGTGCAGAAGGCCATCGAAACCGCCAAGCAGTTCGACAGTCGCGTGCTGTTGGAAAGCTTCCACGAAGGTCTCGATCTGCGCATTGTGGTGATCGGTTTTGAAGTGGTCGCGGCGGCGATTCGCAAGCCCGCCGAAGTGGTGGGCGATGGTCAGCATTCCATTGGTGCGCTGATCGAAGCGCAGAGCCGCCGCCGGCAAGCCGCCACCAGTGGCGAAAGCAAGATTCCGCTGGACCACGAAACCCAACGCACGCTGCATGCGGCCGGCTATGACTACAGCAGCATCCTGCCGGCCGGCGAGCATCTGTTCGTGCGGCGCACCGCCAATCTGCACACCGGCGGGACGCTGGAAGATGTGACCGACATTCTTCATCCGACCCTGGTCGACGCGGCAGTGCGTGCGGCGCGCGCGCTGGACATTCCAATGGTCGGGCTCGATCTGATGGTGCCGGCGGCGGATCAGCCCGAGTACGTGTTCATCGAAGCCAACGAACGCGCCGGCCTCGCCAACCACGAACCGCAGCCGACGGCAGAACGCTTTGTCGATCTGTTGTTTCCGCATAGTCAGCCGGCTGTTTCGTGATTATGAAACGCCTCTACTGACGCCTTCGCGAGCAGGCTAGCTCCCACAGGGTGAATGCATTCCAAATGTGGGAGCGAGCCTGCTCGCGAAGAGGCCCTGAACGTCACCACCAATTTTCCTCATCGAAACCATCGATGTGCTCAACCCATCAGGAGTTTCCATGACCACACAAATCCCTGAACCGGATCTGGCTTACCTGCAAAAAGTCCTGCTGGAAATGCTCGCCATTCCCAGCCCTACCGGGTTCACCGACACCATCGTGCGCTACGTCGCCGAGCGTCTCGAAGAGCTGGGCATTCCGTTTGAAATGACCCGGCGCGGCACCATTCGCGCGACGTTGAAGGGCAAAAAGAGCAGCCCTGACCGCGCCGTGTCTGCGCACCTGGACACCATCGGCGCCGCCGTGCGTGCGGTGAAAGACAACGGTCGCCTGACCCTCGCCCCGGTCGGTTGCTGGTCGAGCCGCTTTGCCGAGGGCAGCCGGGTCAGCCTGTTTACCGACACCGGGGTGATTCGCGGCAGCGTGTTGCCGCTGATGGCGTCCGGGCACGCCTTCAACACCCAGGTCGATGAAATGCCGATCAGTTGGGACCATGTCGAGCTGCGTCTGGACGCCTACTGCGCGACCAAGGCCGATTGCGAATCGCTGGGCATTCATGTCGGTGACGTGGTGGCGTTCGATCCGCTGCCGGAGTTCACCGAAAGCGGCCATATCAGCGCCCGCCACCTCGACGACAAGGCCGGTGTTGCAGCATTGCTCGCTGCTCTGAAGGCGATTGTCGACAGCGGCCAGGAATTGAACATCGATTGCCATCCGCTGTTCACCATCACCGAAGAGACCGGAAGCGGTGCAGCGGCGGCATTGCCGTGGGACGTCAGCGAGTTTGTCGGCATCGACATCGCACCGGTCGCCCCCGGCCAGCACTCGAGCGAACACGCCGTGAGCGTGGCGATGCAGGATTCGGGCGGGCCGTATGACTATCACCTGTCGCGGCATCTGTTGCGTCTGGCTGATGAAAACGAATTGCCGGTGCGCCGTGACATGTTCCGCTATTACTTCAGCGATGCGCACTCGGCGGTCACCGCCGGCCACGACATCCGCACTGCCCTGCTCGCTTTCGGCTGCGATGCCACCCACGGCTACGAACGCACGCACATCGACAGCCTGGCGGCGCTCAGTCGCTTGCTCGGCGCGTACATTCTGAGCCCGCCGGTGTTCGCCAGCGATGCGGCGCCGGCCAATGCTTCACTGGATCGCTTCAGCCATCAGATCGAGCATGACACGCAAATGGAAAGCGAAACCCGCGTGCCGCCGGTGGACAGTCTGGTGGGGCAGCGTTCTGACAGTTGAGCCTTCGGTGAACAGATAACCGCCTTCGCGAGCAGGCTCGCTCCCACAGAGATCGCATTTCAAATGTGGGAGCGAGCCTGCTCGCGAATGGGCCGGCAAGACCGATACAGAACTGGCAGACAAAACCCAATCCCCGTAGCATCCCGACATTGATTTGACCGAGGTGCCCATGCTCATTCCCCACGACGCGCTTGAAGTCGACACCCTTACCCGCCTGATCGAGGACTTCGTCACCCGCGACGGTACCGACAACGGCGATGACACCCCGCTGGAAACCCGCGTCCTGCGCGTACGCCAGGCATTGACCAAGGGCCAGGCCCTGATCGTGTTCGACCCGGAAAGCGAACAGTGCCAGCTGATGCTCAAGCACGACGTACCCAAGCACCTGTTCGACTGAACCGTCAGCCAGCCTTCGCTGCGGCCTCCTTGCGCTTGATCCGGTCATAGACCTCGGCGCGGTGCACATGGACTTTCTTTGGCGCCTCGACGCCGAAGCGCACGCTGGAGCCGTTGACCGACAGAACACGCAGGGTGATGTCGTCTCCGATTGAAATCAACTCACCGACCACACGGCTGAGTACAAGCATGGGATTCATCCTTCAGGACTGGCAAACCCTGAAGATGCGCGGCTTACAGCGGCTGCACAATGCACGACGAGCAAATCAGTCTTGCCCTACACGCACCCACGCCCGCAGCTGTCAGACGCTTCGCACAGAAAATCAGGCGGCGGAAAAGCGCGGCCCGAACAGAATGATGCTGGCACCAACCAAGCACAGCGCCATGCCGATCCAGTCCGAGCCCAGCGGACGCACCCGCTCGACCACCGCCAGCCAGCCAATCGAAGCAACGATGTAGATCCCGCCATACGCCGCGTATGCGCGCCCGGCGTAGGCCGCTTCAACACGGGTCAGTAATAGCGCGAACAGGGTCAGGCTGAGCAACGCGGGTATCACCCACAAAGCACTCTTGCCCTGGCGCAGCCACATGTAGAACGCAAAACAGCCGGCGATTTCAAACAGCGCCGCAAGGAAGAACCACAAGTAATTGAGCATGGAGGCATCTCGACAGGGTGACCGTTGGCGGCCACCCTAACGACGCGGCGGGCATCGAACAAGATCAAGCGTTGTTTTGTTTGGCCTTGGCGCGCATTTTCTCGGCCATGGAAGTCATTTCGTTGTAGAGCAGTTGCGGATTCTTCTGTTTCAGCGCCCAGGCCATGCGCCCTTGTTCGTGGGGCAGGATCATGAACTCGCCAGCGGCGACTTGCTGATAGATGTAGTCAGCGATGTCGGCTGCACTGATCGGCGAACTTTCCAGCAACTTGCCAACCTGGGCTTTCATTGCCGGCGTCGGGCCGCGGAAAGAGTCGAGCAAGTTGGTCTGGAAGAAGGACGGGCAAACCACATGCACCGCCACTTCCTGCTGCGCCAGTTCGATCAGCAGACTTTCCGACAACGCCACCACACCGGCCTTGGCCACGTTGTAGTTGCTCATCGCCGGGCCTTGCATCAACGCGGCCATAGAGGCGATGTTGATGATCTTGCCCTTGCTTTGTTCCAGCAGCGGCAGGAACGCCTTGCAGCCCTTGACCACACCCATCAGATTGATCGCGATCTGCCAGTCCCAGTCTTCCAGCGACAACTCGCTGAAGAATCCGCCCGAGGCGACCCCGGCATTGTTGACGATGATGTCGATGCCGCCGAGCTTCTCCTCGCAAGCCTGGGCGAATGCGGTCAGCTGGCTGTAATCGCGCACGTCACAGCGCTGGATGAAACCGTCACCGCCCGCCTCGCGCACCAGCTTCAGGGTTTCCTGCAGGCCGGGCTCACTGACATCGGACAAGGCCAGCCGCCAGCCTTCACGGGCCCAGCGCAGGGCGATTTCGCGACCCAGGCCTGAGCCTGCACCAGTGATCATCATGCGATTTTGCATAGCGGACAGCCTTGTTGTTCCGGGAGAGATGCGCCGAGTGTAGCGAAGGAACTTCGTTCGCCCACGCTCCATCCAGTTGCTGAATGGAGGATCAAAAGATTACTGCCGTCATCGTTTTCCGGTTGCTCCCCTGTAGGAGCTGACGAGTGCAACGAGGCTGCGATCTTTTTGCTGGAAAGGAAATAACCGAGCAATCCAAATACATTAAAAAAACATTGAATTATTTTTCACTTACGCAAGTCGGAACATGTAAGCCGGCTGGTATTTAGTTGCTCTCCAGCTGCCCACTGAGCATCAAGACTCTTCCAGACTCTGAACAAGGAAATCACCCATGGGCACAATTCTAATCATCATCCTGATCCTGTTGCTGATCGGTGGTCTGCCGGTCTTCCCGCACTCCAGAAGTTGGGGTTATGGCCCGTCGGGCATTATCGGCGTGGTGTTGGTCGTGCTGCTGGTGCTGTTGCTACTCGGCAAGATATGACGATTTGAAGCTGTAAAAAAAGAGGCCCTTGTTCAAGGGCCTCTTTTTTATTAGGTGAACTTTTTGTTAGCCCGGCATCAGTCTGGCGTGCCGTGAATCACACCGGCGGTATTGTCGAGCAGGCTCTTGGTCGCGGTTTGCAGGAACGCTTCAAGTTTGAGTCTGAGTTCGGCAGTACGCGGCGCGTCCGGCACAACTTCGGCGTGCGGGTTGGCACCGAGTTGGTATTGCCAGATTTTCGGCCCCATGTCCTTGTCACGCGGCAGCACCAGAATCTGGTCGGCGGTGACGATGGCCGTGGTCTGCTCGCTGCCCGATGGCTTGATCACACCGAAACCGGTGTCGCCCTGCGGCAGGTTGAGCAGGTCACGACCCCAGCACTGGTGACGCACTTCACCACCGAGACGGCCCATGATGGTCGGCACGATGTCGATCTGCGTGCCCACGGTGTGGTCACGGGCACCGAACTTCTGCTGAATGCCCGGGGCGATCATGAGCATCGGCACGTTGAAGCGCCCCAGGTCCATTTCGGTGATCTGGCGCTCGTTGCCGAAGCCGTGGTCGCCGACGATGACGAACAGGGTTTCGTTGAAGTACTTCTCTTTGCGCGCCTTCTCGAAGAACTGGCCGAGCGCCCAGTCGGAGTAGCGCATGGCGGTCAGGTGTTCGTTGAGGCTGCCACGGTCAGTGACACGCTCGACCGGCAACGGCGTCGGCAAGGCGTACGGCGTGTGATTGGACAGGGTTTGCAGCAGCGCGTAGAACGGCTTGCCGTTTTCCCGCGCCTTCAGTTCCTGCAGGCCACGATCGAACATGTCCTGGTCGGAAACGCCCCAGGTCGGATCGGAGAACACCGGATTGACGAAGTCGTTGCGGCCAACGAAGTTGGTCATGCCCTGGTTGCTGAAGAAGCCCGACTGGTTGTCCCAGGCGAAATCGCCGTTGTAGACGTACACGTCGTCGTAGTCGCGGGCACTGAGCACCTGCGGCAGGCCGGACAGCTTGTGGCTGCCTTCCGGGGTCTGCATCAGGTATTCGAAGCCAGGCAGGTTCGGGAAGCAGGCCATGGTCGCGAACATGCCCTGGTGGGTGTGGGTGCCGTTGGAGAAGAAACGGTCGAACAGCAGGCCTTCCTTGGACAGCTTGTCCAGGTAAGGCGTGATGTTGCCCGGAGCACCCAAGACGCCAACCGAGTGACCGGCCATGCTTTCCATCAGGATCACGACGACGTTCTTGATCGGCAGGGTCTTGTCGGCTGGCGGCGTGTAATCACGGCGCACGGCGGCAATATCGGCGTCGACCAGTTTGTCGTCAGGCATGAGCAGCATGTCACGGACGATTTTCTGCGCCTGTTCCTGCGGCAGCGTGGCCTTCCAGATATTGTCGCGATCCTCGCCCATGCGCGACTTGGCGGCTTCGATCAGCGACAGCGTGGCGTTGAGACCGAGCTGGTTGGCGAAGTTGGAATCAGTCGTGTACACGTCACCCCAGCGCATCGGCGGGCCTTGACGCAGGGTGCCACGGGCGGCAACCACACAGATCAACAGGCAGACCACGAACACCGCGAGACGGGTGTACCACGGCGCGATCTGACGGGTGCCGACGCTGCCACCGCTGAAAGGGCCGCGCGGGCGGGTGGCACGGTCAGCGCCTTTAAAGGCAAGTGTCAGGATCACGGTGCCGATCACCCACGCCAGCAGGTAGCGCACCACCGGAAAGCCGTACCAGAGCATGCTCATCACGGTTTTCGGGTCTTCCTTCACGTACTGGAATACCAGACCGTTGAGGCGCTGGTGGAACTCGCGGTAGAAGTCCATCTCCATCAGGCCGAGGAACAGGGCGATGCTCGATGCGATGGTCAGCCACAGGCGGAAGAAACCGCGCGCGGCCATGGCCCGGGCACTGAACAGCGCCAGCACCAGTGGAATGCACAGGTACACCACCAGGCGCAGGTCGAAACGCAGACCGTTGACGAACGCTTCGAGGAAGGTCGCTGCCGGCGTGTCGAGGATCATCTCGCGGTTGTAGACCAGCAGCGCAAGGCGCAGCGCGGAAAACATGACCATCATGACCAGTGCGCACAAAAGCGTGTAGGCCAGATGCGATTTGACGGTCGGTTGCAGCAGGCGAGCAGAAGATCGCTGCTGATTCAGGGCGTCCGGGTTTGCCATGTCGTTTTAGGACCCATTGGAAGTTGAAGTTGCAAAAATACAGCGGCGCCAGGCCCTCTATTGGTCATTCCAGACCCCGGGGCGTGCGCGGTGCGCAAATGTTGCACGATCGTTCACACCATTGCCATTGAATACTGCCTTGCTCTTCGAGACTTTCATGCAAAGGGCTGGCGGCACTATGGCAGGCAACAAGTGCGGGCGGATTGTCTTGGAGACTTTGTGAAAATTTCGTGCAACGAATATCTGGAAATACAATTTAGAGACAAAACAAAACGCCCCGAACCGGTCGGGGCGTTTTGCTTAGAGCGTGAAGGTTATTTCTCGGCGCGTTGTTTCAGCGCTTTCAGGGTATTGAATGGCGCATCGACAACAAACTTGTTGGCGACCATGGCCGGCACGCTGCCACCCGGCTCGGTGTGCACTTGATAAGTTACTTCAACCTGATCGCCTTTCGGCACGAACTTCCAGAAGCCTTTGACTTGCTGGACCCGGACGAAACCTTTTTCTTCCGGCAGGTAGGTCGGCACACCTTCAAGATTACGGGTCAGGCTGCCATCGGCGCCTTCAATAGTGGTGATCTTCAGCACCGAATCACGCGGGGTCACCGGCCATGGCGTGTTGAATTGCGAATAGGTCCAGCTCAGATCGCCTTCGTGCTTGAGCAGTTTCTGGCTCTTGCACTCGTGAATCCAGGCGCAGGCGCCAGAGACGTCTTCCTGCAAGGCGCGCAGTTTGGCAACGGTGGTTTTCATCAGCGCGACGCCTTGGTAGGACTTGTAGTCCGAACCGGGTATTTCGCTCAGGGAAACCTTGATGCCGTCTTCGTTCTTGGCCACTTTCCAGTCTTCCGCGTGGGCGACCGAAGTGGCAAGTACGGCAGTCAGACCACACAACACAGCGATACGGTGCAGCGAACCCATAGTGTTATTCCTTATTGTTGAAGTTCCGTTGGTGAACACATCACGCCGCCGTCATCTGCTCCCACCAGCCGATCAATCTGATCGCTTCTTCCGAACTGCTGCCGCACACCTCGACATCCGCAGCGAAGCCCGAGCACACAGCCGGACGTTCCGGACGGCCGAAAATGCTGCACAGATTATCGACCGACAGTTGCACGCAACGTTCGCCGGCGGGTTTGCCATCGGGCATGCCGGGGATCGGCGAACTGATGGAGGGGGCAATGCAGCAAGCGCCACAGCCTTCGCGGCATTTCATGACGAACAGATCCTCGCGACGGGCGATGTGTAAAGAGACGGGAAACAGAGTACCCGCTAAAACGACTGTTTCAAATTGCTACGAGCGGCTTTTCAACGATAAGTAAAAGTGACCGGGCAGTCTCCGACGAAGCGTCTGCTCTGCGCGTTGCAGAGTGCTGCATCTATTGCTTGAATTCGAAATCCAGCGCCGCGCCTTCGACATCGCGCCGTGCTTCGTTGCGCAGTTGCAGCTGCATTTCGTTGCTGAGCAAGCGGCCGTTGAGCTGGAAGCCGTTGTCTTTCTCGCCAAACATCTGCGGCAGGATCGCCTCGCGCTTGGGCAGCTCCACGGCGCCCTCGGGCTTCAACTCTTCAACCATATCCTTGGGCAGGCTGAGATCGAGTTTTGCCGACGGCAATTTGGTCTTCGCTACTTCGCTGGCGGATTTCGATTTCGAAGCCACCGGGCGGCGCTTCTTCACCGTGGCGTTTTTTTTCGCCTGAGCTTTTTTTGCGGGAGTCGCGGACTTGGCTGCTTTGTTCGCCGTACTCGTCGCTGCCGGTTTTTCCTGGGCTGCGGCCGCCAGGACACCCGGTGCCTGACCGACCATCAGCAAACCCAGCAATACCCACGCGGCAGGAACAATCGCTTTCATGGACCCAACGAACTAACGGCAGAGGGCCACATGCTCGCCTGTTGTGCGTCACATGACAAGCATCACCTCCCTGCTCGTTCAGAATCCGCCAGCGGTTTCCTGACACAGTTGGGTGGCCAACAGGCCCAGCGTCATCAGCGCCCGCTCCGCCTCGCGGTTCCACGGAATGCCGCAATTGAGGCGGATACAGTGGTTGAACTGCTCGGTATTACTGAAGATCAGCCCCGGCGCGATGCTGATGCCTTGTTGCAGCGCGCGAACATGCAATTCCTGGGTGTTGACCCGCCCCGGCAAACTCACCCAGAGGATAAAACCGCCCGTGGGCCGGGACATTTGCGTGCCCTCGGGGAAGTGCTGCTGGACCGCCAGCTGAAACGCACTGAGGTTTTTCCGATATTCCTGGCGGATGTAGCGTAAATGCCGGTCATAACCGCCGTTTTCCAGATACGCGGCAATCGCCATCTGCGTGACGCTACACGCCGAATGGGTACTGAAGGTTTGCAGGCGCTGGATCTCCTGCTGATACTTGCCGGCGATCATCCAGCCGATGCGCACACCCGGTGACAAGGTTTTGGAGAAGCTCGAGCAGTAGATCACCCGATCCAGACGATCGTAGGCCTTCAGTGCCTTGGTACGGCCCTGTTCGAACATCAGTTCGCCGTAGATATCGTCTTCGACAATCTGAATGTCGAAATCCGAGGCCAGCCGCAGCAACTGTTTCTGCCGCTCTTCCGGCATGGTCCCGCCGAGGGGATTGCTCAGGCGCGTGGTCAGCACCAGCGCCTTGATCGACCATTGGTTGGCGGCCAGTTGCAAGGCTTCCAGACTCATGCCAGTGGCGGGGTCACTGGGGATTTCGATGACTTTCAGGCCGAGCAGATCGGCCAGTTGCAGCAGGCCGTAATAAGTCGGCGATTCGGCAGCAATCAGATCGCCCGGCCGGGTCAGCACGCGCAACGACATCTGTAAAGCGTCGACACAGCCGTGGGTGATCACCACTTCCGATGGATCGACCACCACGCCAGCGTCACGCATGCGAATCGCCACTTGCCGGCGCAGCGGTTCGAAACCGGGGCTGAACATGTAGCTGAACGCCCGAGGGCTGTGGAACCGGGTGACCTTGGCCAATTGCTGATGCAGCGCGCGCACCGGCAGATAATCGACACTCGGCACCGCAGCGCCCAGCGGAAACACGCCTTCGCGGCGCGATTCGACCAATACCTGTTGAATGATGCTGCTGCGGGTGACCAGCCCCGGCCGCTCGACCCGGGCGATGTCCGGCGTCGGCGCGGTCAGCGCCGGGGTCTGGTGGACGTAATAACCCGATTGCGGACGGGCGCGAATCAGGCCCTGATCTTCGAGATTGGCGTAAGCCTGCAGAACCGTCGCATGGCTGACGTTGAGCTGCGAACTCATCTTGCGCACCGAAGGCACGCGCTCCCCCGGTTGATAAACACCACGGCGGATGTCTTCGGCCAGTTGCTGAGCAATACGTTGGTAGAGCAAGAGATTGGTCATGACGCAGCACTCGATTTCACGGGCGTTTTATTCTTGTCTGAAACAATACCGGAACAGTTTAGAAGTGTACTGGGACAGTTGCCAGATTACTCGACCGTACAGTGCGGTGTCTGCCCCATCTGTACGGTTTTGCGCGGCAATCGACAGACGTAAAAAAGCCCGGCACTGCATGACAGTCCGGGCTTGTCGGAGTCTGTAGGAGCCTGTAGGAGCTGACGAGTGCAACGAGGCTGCGATCTTTTGATTCTGCTTTTGCTTTTGAAGGTCAAAAGATCGCAGCCTCGTTGCACCCGTCAGCTCCTACACAGCTCCTACACAGCTCCAACAGGCGATCGTGATGATCAGCGGGCGGCGCCGAGCTGGCCTTTTTCGTCGGAGAACACAATTTCCACACGGCGGTTCTGCGCCCGTCCACGCTCGGAGGCGTTGGCGTCGACCGGGAACTGATCGCCGTAACCTTCGACCTGAATGCGTTTTTCGTCGATACCCAGATCGACCAGCACGTCAGCCACCGACTGCGCACGATCGCGAGACAGTTTGAGGTTTTCCTGCTTGCCACCGGTGCTGTCGGTGTAACCCTCGATGCGCACCACGCGCTTGGGGTTCAGTTGCAGGAACTGGACGATCTTCAGCACGACGCGGTTGGCCGAGTTTTTCAGTTCCGCCTGGCCGGTGTCGAACAACACGTCGCCGAGGGTCATGACCAGACCACGATCAGTCTGTGTAGTGGCCAGCGCCACGATCTGTTCCTCCAGCCATTTGCCCTGCTGCTGCACGCTGAGCAGCTTCGATTCGCGCAGGGCCAGTTGCAGACGTTGCCGCTCAAGCTCGAGCTTGGCTGCGCGCTCCTCATTGAGCGCCTGATTGGTGTGTTCGCGGGCTATTTCGCTGTAGCGCTGGCTCAGGTAGGCGTAATGCACCACGTCGGCACCGCTGCCCCAATAGGTCGACAGTCGATCGGCGCGGGCCAGGGACTCGCCAGCGCGGATCACGTCTTTCGGCGCGATGCGCAGGACGTTGGAATCTTCCTTGACCTTCTGGAAATCAGCGCCGGCCTGTTGCAGTGCCGCCTCGCTGTGCTGGCCGGCGCAGCCGTACAGGCTGGCGCAACCGGCAAGAAGCAGAATGCCCAGAGCGTTGGACTTGATGCTCATTGCGCTTCCCCCAGTTGCAGCTGCTTGCGCAGGCGGACAATGCGGGTATTGAGCACATTAAGCTGCTCTTCGCTTTTTTTCGTCAGCACCTTGGCTTCAGCCAGACGTGCATCCAGTTCAGCCTGCTCGGCACGCATGCGCGCGTTGCGATAGGACTCGTCCGCCATGTTGCCTTTGGCGCGGCTGTACTTGGTTTCCGCCAGTTGCATTTCCGGCACTTCGTCAGCGGTGGCGCCCACTGCCTTGGCCTGCACGATGGCTTGTTCGGTCAAACGCATTTGTTCAGTGGGTGCCGGATCGGATGCGCACCCGGCCAGGGCCAGAACGGCCACAGCCGCGAAAAGAGGTCGAATACTCACTAAGAATCCCTACTGTTTTGGGGCACTGACAGGTTGTGGCGGCTGCTGCTGTTGCGCCTTCCAGCGCTCGATGTTGCGTTGCAGCGCGGCTTCCGTCAGTCCGGATGCGGGCAATTCTGTCATCTTTTTGGCGAGCTGTCCGCGCAACCACGGATCGTTGCAGGCCGAGTTATGTGAAACCGCGAGGAACAGACCCGGCCGGTCGATGGGTTGTTCGAACGCCAGCAGATCGCTGGTCATGCCCAATGTCTGCGCGGCGGCCAGGCCTGAGTAACGTCCGGCGAGGACATATTCCACCTCGCCCAACAGCAATTTCTGTAGTGCCTCGGTAAGGTTTGCTGTGCGGGTCAGGGTCAGATTCTGTTCAGCGAAAGTGCCGAATGCCTGGGTCATCCGAGACTTTTCCGACACCGCGCCGGCGTGGCCTTTCAGGTCGATCGCCTCGCCGTAGGTCAGCGTCGAACCTTTGCGGGTCCACACCAGGTAATCGTTTTCCAACAGTGGCGGATGGATGTAGTCGAGGTTCTCCAGCTCATTCACAGTCAGCGGCGCGTCGGCGAGCATGTCCATGCGCCCGCTGCGCACTTCATCAAGGGCCTGCGAGCGTTTGCCGGCATACAGCAGATCGACTTTGATACCCAGATCCTTGGCCACTTGCTGCAACAGATCGGCACTGGCGCCGATCAAGCGTTTGGGATTTTGCGGGTCCTGCCACAGATAGGGCGGCGCATCCGGGCTGCCGGTGACAACCAGGCGCTCGCACTTGCCAGCGGCCGTGGCCAGACCTGGCAACAGCACCCATCCCAACAACCATCCGCAGCGCAGATCCATGGCAAAACGCTCCCGCTTGAAATTCGAGACAAAAAAAAGCCCGACCAACAGGCCGGGCTCTTTATAAGTGAAGACGCCGGATTAGACCAGCTTCTCCAGCTCAGGTACTGCTTCGAACAGATCCGCCACGAGACCGTAATCGGCCACCTGGAAGATCGGCGCTTCTTCGTCCTTGTTGATCGCAACGATCACTTTGGAGTCTTTCATACCGGCCAAGTGCTGGATCGCGCCGGAGATACCGACGGCGATGTACAGCTGTGGCGCAACGATCTTGCCGGTCTGACCGACCTGCATGTCGTTCGGTACAAAACCTGCGTCGACCGCAGCGCGCGAAGCGCCAACAGCAGCGCCAAGCTTGTCGGCCAGGGCGTACAGGTGTTTGAAGTTGTCACCGTTCTGCATGCCGCGGCCGCCAGAGACGACGATCTTGGCAGCGGTCAGCTCAGGACGATCGGACTTGGCCAGCTCTTCGCTGACGAAGCTCGAGGTACCGGCGTCGTGCGCAGCGCCAACAGCTTCAACGGCAGCCGAACCACCTTCAGCAGCAACCGGATCGAAACCGGTGGCACGCACGGTGATCACTTTGATCGCGGCGGTCGATTGCACGGTGGCGATGGCGTTACCGGCGTAGATCGGACGCTTGAAAGTGTCAGCGCTTTCTACCGAAATGATCTCGGAGATCTGGTCAACGTCCAGCGCAGCAGCAACGCGCGGCAGGATGTTTTTGCCGTTGGAAGTGGCGGCAGCCAGAATGTGGCTGTAACCCTTGCCCAACTCTGCAACCAGAGGAGCAACGTTTTCCGGCAGCTGATGCGCGTAAGCGGCGTTGTCAGCATTCAGGACTTTGCTCACCCCAGCGATCTTCGCAGCGGCTTCGGCCACCGGGCCTGCGCCCTGACCTGCAACCAGTACGTTGATGTCGCCGCCGATTTTGGCAGCAGCGGCCACGGTGTTCAGCGTGGCCGGGGCCAGCACTTTGTTGTCGTGTTCAGCAATAACCAAGATAGTCATTTAGATTACCTTCGCTTCGTTCTTGAGTTTTTCAACCAGTTCAGCCACCGACTTGACCTTGATGCCCGCGCTACGTGCAGCCGGCGCTTCGACTTTCAGAGTCTTGTTGGTGGAGGCGGTGGAAACGCCCAAAGCGTCCGGAGTCAGCACTTCGAGAGGCTTCTTCTTGGCTTTCATGATGTTTGGCAGGGACGCGTAGCGCGGCTCGTTCAAACGCAGGTCGGTGGTGACGATGGCCGGCAGTTTCAACGAAACGGTCTGCGCGCCGCCGTCGATTTCGCGGGTCACGGCAACGCTGTCGCCGGAGACTTCGACTTTCGAAGCGAACGTGCCCTGACCGTAGCCGCTCAGTGCAGCGAGCATCTGGCCGGTCTGGTTGTTGTCGCTGTCGATCGCCTGTTTGCCAAGGATCACCAACTGCGGCTGTTCCTTGTCGACGACAGCCTTGAGCAGCTTGGCCACGGCCAGCGAGGTCAGGTCTTCAGCGGATTCGACGAGGATGGCGCGATCGGCACCCAGAGCCAGTGCGGTACGCAGCTGTTCCTGAGCGGTGGTCGGGCCGATGGAGACGACGACGATTTCAGTCGCAACGCCCTTCTCTTTCAGGCGTACGGCTTCTTCCACGGCGATTTCGCAGAATGGGTTCATCGACATCTTGACGTTGGCGAGGTCGACGCCGGAATTGTCCGCCTTGACGCGGACCTTGACGTTGTAATCCACAACGCGTTTGACAGCTACAAGAACCTTCATGGATTCCTCGTTACTCTCCGGTGAAAAGAAAGTCGCCTAGGCGAACCTGGCGGATGATGCTCATCGGGCGACAAGGGCACCTCTAAAAACGCCGGCTTGAATGTGAGGTGATTCACTTCGCGAAGGGAGGTGACCGTTCGTCAGGGGTGACTGTCGGGTCATTCATTCCCACGCTGTGTAAACTGCGCGCCGGACTTGCGCTGCGCATCACCGTCTACTCCTGTGCCCTGTCTTTAGAGGTGCTCTTGAAACCGCCAGTCTGCCTACGGCGAGCGCAAAACCGCCCGTATCTTGACCGGAACGCCCATTCTGGTCAATACGCCAAAATGCCCTGTCATAAGCCGCGCTTCTTTGATTTATCAGGGCTGGAGGCGATTCAAACAAACGTTTGTATTGGACGCTGAGAGTGGTGTAGATATAATGCGCCGCCTAGAGAGAAAGGTGGATTCGCCAATATTCCCTTTGACGTTAACGTAAAGGCAATATGGATGCGAGATCAAACCTCCATATTAGAAAAAAAACTGTTGAGCCTTGAGTAGGAGATAGCCTGTGGAACGCGAATACATGGAATTCGACGTCGTCATCGTCGGTGCCGGCCCCGCTGGTCTGTCCGCCGCCTGCCGCTTGAAGCAGAAGGCCGCTGACGCCGGTAAGGAAATCAGCGTCTGCGTGGTCGAAAAAGGCTCCGAAGTCGGCGCGCACATCCTCTCCGGTGCGGTGTTCGAACCCCGCGCCCTGAACGAATTGTTCCCGGACTGGAAAGAACTCGGCGCGCCGCTGAACACGCCAGTAACACGCGATGACATTTTCGTGCTGAAAAACGCCGACAGTGCGCAGAAGATTCCTGACTTCTTTGTGCCCAAGACCATGCACAACGAAGGCAATTACATTATCTCCCTCGGCAACCTGTGCCGCTGGCTGGCTCAGCAGGCCGAAAACCTCGGTGTAGAAATCTACCCGGGCTTCGCCGCTCAGGAAGCGTTGATCGATGAAAACGGCGTAGTGCGCGGGATCATCACCGGTGATCTGGGCGTCGACCGCGAAGGCAACCCGAAAGAAGGCCTGTACACCCCGGGCATGGAACTGCGTGGCAAATACACGCTGTTCGCCGAAGGCTGCCGTGGCCACATCGGCAAGCAACTGATCAAGCGCTACAACCTCGACAGCGATGCCGACGTCCAGCATTACGGCATCGGCCTGAAAGAAATCTGGGAAATCGACCCGGCCAAGCATCAGCCAGGCCTGGTGGTGCACACCGCCGGCTGGCCGCTGGACATCATGGGCACCGAGAACACCGGCGGCTCGTTCCTCTATCACCTGGAAAACAATCAGGTGGTGGTCGGTCTGATCGTCGACCTGTCCTACAGCAACACTTACCTGTCGCCGTTCGATGAGTTCCAGCGCCTCAAGCATCACCCGGTGCTCAAGCAATATCTGGAAGGCGGCAAGCGCGTCAGCTACGGCGCCCGCGCCATCGCCAAGGGCGGCCTGAACTCGCTGCCGAAAATGGTCTTCAAGGGCGGCGCGCTGATCGGTTGCGACCTCGGCACCCTGAACTTCGCCAAGATCAAAGGCAGCCACACCGCGATGAAGTCCGGCATGCTCGCGGCTGAATCGGTGGCAGATGCGCTGTTCGCCGAGCAGGACTGCACCGTCGAACTGACCACTTACGTTGACGCCTTCAAGAACAGCTGGCTGCATGAAGAATTGTTCGCCAGCCGTAATTTCGGCGCAGCGATTCACAAGTACGGCGCAATCATCGGCGGTGGTTTCAACTGGCTGGACCAGAACATCTTCGGCGGCAAACTGCCGTTCACCCTGCGCGACACCAAGCCGGATTACGCCTGCCTCAAGCTCGCGGCCGACTGCAAGAAGATCGACTACCCGAAGCCTGACGGCAAACTGAGTTTCGACAAACTCAGCTCGGTGTTCATCTCCGGTACCAACCACGAAGAAGAGCAGCCGTGTCACTTGAAGCTGACCGACCCGAGCATCCCGATCAGCAAGAACCTGCCGCTGTACGACGAACCGGCGCAGCGTTACTGCCCGGCCGGCGTATACGAAGTGATCACCAAGGAAGACGGCGAGAAGCGCTTCCAGATCAACGCCCAGAACTGCGTGCACTGCAAGACCTGTGACATCAAGGACCCTGCGCAGAACATCACCTGGGTGGCACCGGAAGGTGCCGGCGGCCCGACTTACCCGAACATGTAAGTCGAAACGCTGAACAACAAGGCTCCCGAAATGGGGGCCTTTTTGTTGCCCAAAATTCCTCTGCCACCACAAAACAACTGTGGGAGCGAGCCTGCTCGCGAAAGCGGTGTGTCATATAAAGATGATGTCGACTGATCCAGCGCCTTCGCGAGCAGGCTCGCTCCCACAGGGGATTATCGGCGGATCAGGCAGCGCGCTCTTCCCCCGGACTGCGTTCGAAGTAACGCTTGTATTCGCGACTGAATTGCGACGTGCTCTGATACCCCACCCGATGCGCCACCTGCGCCACGCCCAGCCCTTCAGCCACCAGCAGCGTCTGCGCCTTCAACAAACGTAAACGCTTGAGATACTGCACCGGCGACAACAATGTGCTGCGTTTGAAATGCTCATGAAACGTCGACACGCTCATGTTCGCGCAACCGGCCAATGTCTCGACATTCAGCGGCTCGGTGTAATGCGCATGCAGATGGCTGATAGACGCCGCCACCCGAGCGAATTGCCCTTGCTGTTCGACCAATGCACGCAATACATCCGCCTGCGGCCCGCGCAGCGCGACGAACAATAACTCGCGAACCCGTGCCGGGCCGAGAATCTGGCATTCCAGCGGATCGTGCAGACAACTGAGCAGCCGCTCGACACAACCGCGCATGCCATCGTCGAGCACCACCGAGGTCATCGACTCCGGCGTCTGCGCCGGAATATGCCGACCCGGCGCCAGCCCCATGGCCAGCACCAGTTCGCCGAGCAGGACGCGATCTATCGCCACCGACACACCGAGCAATGGCGCATCGGGCAAGGCAAAGGTTTCGCATTCGAACGGCACCGGCAGCGCCTGGATCAGATAATGCCCGGCGCCGTATTCCATGGTTCGTGGGCCGAGGAACGCCAGTTTGCTGCCCTGGGCGATGATCATCAGGCTCGGCTCGTAGATATGCGGGCCACGGGCGACGTCGCAACTGGCGCGCAAGATCTGCACGCCGGGCAGGCCGGTCTGGCTGTAGCCATCGCGCAGCGCCAGCGGTTCGATCAGCGAAACCAGCCGGGCATTGGCATCAAGATGACGGGTCAACTGCATCGAATAGGTCTTCGTAAAATTCACGGAAAAAGGGATGAAAACATCATCGCAGATCCGCTGGCCAATGCGATCGCCGAAACCCGCATGCCGGAGGATTAGGCATGAGACCCGGAGAAATCGTCATGGCCGCACCCGCCTCTGGCGCCCAGAATTCACCGCCTCACTTGTCACTGTTTTTGCGAGGTCACCCATGTACACCGCCATCGGCTATGCCGCCCAATCGGCCACCACGCCCCTCGCCCCGATGAAATTCGAACGCCGTAGCCCGCGCGCCGACGACGTGGCGATCGAAATTCTCTACTGCGGCGTCTGCCATTCCGACATCCATCAGGCACGCAACGAATGGGGCATCGCCGTTTATCCGCTGATGCCTGGCCATGAGATCGTCGGAAAAGTCACCGCAGTCGGTGCGAATGTCACCCGTCACAAAGTAGGCGATCTGGTTGGCGTCGGCTGCATGGTCGACTCCTGCCGCAGCTGCGAAGCCTGCCAGGCGAACCTCGAGCAATATTGCCTCGAAGGCCCGACCATGACCTACGCCACCCCGGATCGGGTTGATGGCAGCAACACCATGGGCGGTTATTCGGACAGCATCGTGGTCAGTGAGCACTTCGTTGTGCGCATCCCCGAGAAACTGGCTCTGGCCAGCGCCGCACCGATTCTCTGTGCCGGTATCACCACCTACTCGCCGCTCAAGCACTACGGCGTCAAGGCCGGTGACAAGGTCGGGATTCTCGGCATGGGCGGCCTCGGCCATATGGGGATCAAGTTCGCCAAGGCCATGGGCGCTGAAGTGACGCTGTTCACCCGCTCGGCGAGCAAGGCGGAAGAAGGTCGCCGTCAGGGCGCCGATCACGTCATCGTCTCCACCGATGCCGAGCAGATGAAGGCCGCTGCCGGCTACTTCGACTTCCTGCTCGACACCATTCCGGTGCAACACGATTTGAACCCGTACCTCGACACCCTGCGTTTCGACGGCGTGCACATTCTGGTCGGGCTGATCGAGCCAGTGAACCCGCCCGTGCACGCCGGCAACCTGGTGATGAGCCGCCGCGTACTGGCCGGGTCCTTGATCGGTGGTATCGCCGAAACCCAGGAAGTGCTGGATTTCTGCGCCGAGCACAACATCACCTGCGACATCGAAATGCTCGACATCCGCCAGATCAACGAAGCCTACGCGCGGATGATTGCCGGTGATGTGAAGTACCGCTTCGTCATCGACATGGCGACGCTGAAGGCCTAAACCTTAGGGCTATACCTTCAAACCAAGCTCCGCCGACAGCCGGGTTGTGACCCCTTTGAGCAGGGGGATCAACTCGGCCATTTTTTCCAGCGGCATGTACGGCACGGTGCTGGCGATACTGATCGCCGCGACAATGCCCTTGCTCGCATCACGAATCGGCGCCGCCACGCAGCGGATCGACGGTTCGTTGTCTTCCAGATCGAACGCATAACCACCGGCGACATACTCGCCCATGCGCTGCTCCAGCTGCTCCCACGATTGCTGAGGATGCTGCGGCCAGAACTGACTCTTCCCACCTGCCGGCAGGCTGATGTCGTACAGCCGCCGCCAATCCTGCGGCGAATCATCGAGCATCAAGGCCTTGCCGATCCCGGTGCGCACCAGCGGCATGCGATGGCCGACCCGTGAGCGCATTTCCGGGCCGTTGCGTCCGGGATTCTTCAATAGATACAGCACTTCGTCGCCTTCGCGAATGCCCAAGTGCACGGTATCGCCGGTCAGTGCCGAGAGCTCGTCCAGATACGGCCCGGCCAACGTCACCAGCGGCAACTCTTCGCGGGCCTGAAAGCCCAGTTCGATCAGTTTCGGCCCAAGTAGATAACCGATCTGCGGCACCACGCGCAGATAACGCTCGTCGACCAGACAGCTGGCCAGACGATGGGTGGTGCTGCGCGTGGTGCCGATCAGCCGGGCGATCTCCTTGAGATCACGCGCGCCACTGGCCACTGCCTGCACCACACCGAGGCCGCGCAGCAGCGTCTGGGTGCCGGTGGGCGCGGCGTCCTTGGTTTTTTCCGGGGCGTCTTCCTGCATATCCAGCCTTTTACCGTTGAGCGAAGGAACGGGCGGCATTATGGTCGCCCGACGCAGAGCACTACAACTCGATACGCTCGACCTTGCCGACCAGCAGCACGTAGGACAAGGCGCCAACCAGCGCGAGCACGGCGATGTAGGTGATCGCCGGGGCGAACGAATCGCCGCTGGCGAGGAAGCCGATGACGATCGGCGTAGCGATCGCCGAGAGGTTGCCGATGAAGTTGAACACGCCACCGGTCAGACCGAGCAAACGCGCCGGCGCCAGCGTCGAGACCAGCGACCAGGTGATCGACGCCAGACCGTTGCCGAAAAATGCCAGGGCGAGGAAGGCAATCACCAGCGGCGTCGACTCGACAAAGTTGGCGCCGATGATCGAAGTCGAAATCAGCAGCCCGCCAATGATCGGCAACTTGCGCGCGAAGCCCACGGTGTAGCCACGCCGGATCAGGAAGTCGGAAAGAATCCCGAGCACAACACACCGACGAACGCGGCAAGAAATGGCAGCGATGCGAGCAGACCGGACTTGATGAAGTCCATGCCGCGATATTTCACCAGATAGGTCGGAAACCAGGTGAGGAAGAACCACAGCGTCGAGTTCAGGCAGAACTGGCCAAGGTAAATGCCCCACAACTTGCGCTTGCTGAGGACGATACTGAGATCGGTCCAGCTGAATTTGGCTTTGACCTTGGCCGCCTCGGCCTGGATATCGACCAGCCCGCCACCCTCACGAATCAAGTCGATTTCCGCTTCGTTGGTGCCTTTGAAATCGCGCGGCTCGCGATACACCGCGTACCAGATCAGCGCCCAGAGAATGCCCACCGCGCCGGTGGCGACGAACACCATGTGCCAGCCGAATGCATGTTGCAGCCACGCCAGCACCGGGGTCAGGAAGGCCAGACCGACAAACTGCCCGGAGGTGTAGAAACCGATCGCCGTGGCGCGTTCGCGCTCAGGAAACCAGGTGGTGACCACGCGGCTGTTGATCGGATAGGCCGGCGCTTCCAGCGCACCGACGGCCATGCGCAGCACGAACAGGGCGATGAAGCTGCTGACGAAACCGAGCATTACCGTGGCCACCGACCACAGCAGCAGCGCGACGCTGTAAAGGATGCGCGGCGGCACACGATCGACCAGCCAGCCGCCGGGGATCTGCATGGCAGCGTAGGTCCAGCCGAACGCGGAGAAGATCAGACCGACATGAACCGGATCGATGCCCAGCTCACTGGTCAGCGCCGGCGCGGCAATCGACAGATTGCTGCGGTCGAGGTAGTTGATGACCACGGTGATGAACAGCAACACCATGATGAAAAATCGCTTGCGGCTAGGCGTGACTAAAGACGCCTGCCCGGAGAGGGTGTGCGTTTGCATGAGAGATGCCTCTATTTATGTTTGTTGAGGTCATGACGCAGATCTCCTCTCCCTGGAGATCAAACTGTGGGAGCGACGGTGCGACGATTCGACCTGCTCGCGAAAGCGTTGGGTCAGTCACATGGATGGCGGATGTGACATTGCTTTCGCGAGCAGGCTCGCTCCCACAGGGATCAGTGCTGAATCAGGAGATCACCACTCGGCAAAGCTGCCATCGGCATGACGCCAGATCGGGTTGCGCCAGCGGTGGCCGACTGCCGCACGCTCGATCACGTACTCCTCGTTGATCTCGATGCCCAGCCCCGGGCCGTTCGGGATCTTGACGAAGCCTTGGTCGTAGTCGAAGACGCGCGGATCCTTCACATAGTCGAGCAAGTCGTTGCTCTCGTTGTAATGGATGCCGAGGCTCTGCTCCTGGATAAACGCGTTGTAACAAGCCGCGTCGAGTTGCAAACACGCCGCCAGGGCGATCGGGCCTAGCGGGCAATGCAGCGCCAGCGCGACGTCGTAGGCTTCGGCCATGTTGGCGATCTTGCGGGTTTCGGTGATGCCGCCGGCGTGGGAGGCATCCGGCTGGATAATGTCGACGTAGCCTTCGCTCAACACCCGTTTAAAGTCCCAGCGCGAGAACAGCCGCTCGCCGAGGGCAATCGGCGTGCTGGTCAGCGGCGCCAGTTCTTTCAATGCTTCGTAGTTTTCGCTGAGCACCGGTTCTTCGATGAACATCAGTTTGTACGGGTCGAGCTCCTTCATCAGCACCTTGGCCATCGGCTTGTGCACGCGGCCGTGGAAATCGACGCCGATACCGACGTTCGGCCCCACCGCATCACGCACGGCGGCAACGTTGGCCAGGGCGAGGTCGACTTTCTCGAAGGTGTCGAGGAACTGCAACTCTTCGGTGCCGTTCATTTTCACCGCCGTGAAACCACGGCTCACCGCTTCTTTCGCCGCACGCGCGGTGTCGGCCGGCCGGTCGCCGCCGATCCACGAATAGACACGAATCTTGTCGCGCACCTGGCCACCGAGCAGATCGCTGACCGACACGCCGAGGGCCTTGCCCTTGATGTCCCACAACGCCTGATCGATACCGGCCAGCGCGCTCATGTGGATCGCGCCGCCACGGTAGAAGCCGCCGCGATAGAGCACGGTCCAGATGTCTTCGATATTGCGTGGGTCTTTGCCGATCAGGTAGTCGGACAACTCTTCCACCGCAGCAGCTACGGTATGCGCGCGTCCTTCAACCACAGGCTCGCCCCAACCGGTCACGCCCTCGTCGGTTTCGACCTTGAGGAAGCACCAGCGCGGCGGAACGATGAAGGTCGTGAGTTTGGTGATTTTCATCTCTGCTCTCTTTGGTAAATGCAGCTTTTATTAGATGCAGCGCGCACAGCGCCAAAAAGTCTTAACGCAGGGCTTTCCAGGCAGCCACATAGGCCTTGGCATTGACCGCCACCTGCTCGGGCGTCATGCCCGGTTTGAACAGGCCGGAACCGAGACCGAAACCTTTCACACCGGCATCGATAAAGGCCTGCATGTTGTCCGGTGTGATCCCGCCGACCGGCGCCAGCACCGTGCCGGCTGGCAACACCGCGAGCCAGGCTTTGACGACTGCCGGGGTCATTTGCTCGGCCGGAAACAGCTTGAGAATGTCCGCACCCTCGGCCAGTGCGGCGAAGGCTTCGGTCGGCGTGGCCACGCCCGGCGACAGGTACAGCCCCGCCGCTTTCGCCGCGCGCAACACTTTGGCATCGCTGTGCGGCATGACGATCACTTGGCCGCCAGCCGCTTTGACCTGCTCGACCTGCTCGGGGCTGAGCACCGTGCCGGCACCGATCAGGCAATCGGCGGGCAGCGCATCACGCAGGATGCGGATACTTTCGTACGGCGATGGAGAATTGAGCGGTACTTCGATGACGCGAAATCCGGCGGAATACAGGACTTCTCCGACAGCCGCCGCTTCCTGCGGTTGCAGGCCACGCAGAATCGCGATCAGACCGTTTTGTGCCAATGCTTGCTTGAGCATGTCAGGCCTCCAGTCAGGGTTAACGGGATGAGGAATCGATCAGTCCGGCGGCGCGCGCCAGTTGCCACAGGCCACGCTCGGTGGCCTGCTCGGCCAACGTCACCTGAGCAAAGCCGCAGGCGTCGAGGGCACGGCGATATCGCGTGCACAGTTGCGCATTGCCGATGAGCACGATCGATGGAAGATTTGCTTGATTGCGCCGGCGCCGCTGCACATTGGCGAGCGCGGCCAGCTCATGGCCGATCATCAGGCCGGACAGATAATCCGCCTGAGCAGTCGGGCTCAGTTCACCGGTGAGGCCGAGGGTGCGGGCGCTGAACAGGGTCGACAGCACGCCGAGCTCGGCATCCGCCGACAGCGCGATTTGCACACCGCGGTCGAACGCCTGCGCATCGAAGGTCGGGCTCGGCTGCTGGGTACGGCCGAGGATGCTGTGTTCGCTGAGTACGGCGAAGACTTCGCCAGTCATGAACGTGTCGAAATGAGTGATGCGGCCATCGACCACTTCCACCCATTTCGAGTGACTGCCTGGCAAACCGATCAGCAGATCGTTACCGGCCTCGGCCGGCAGACTTTGCAGCACGCCGAGGACTTGGGTTTCTTCGCCGCGCATCACGTTGGGCAGACGCGAACGCTGAATCACGCCGGGGACGATATGCACCGGCGTACCGCGAAGACTGACAACGGTTTGTAGGGAATTTCCGAGATGGGCGACGTCGGCCGGCGTCTCGCAGTAAGCCGCCTCGCGCCAGCCCTGCGCACTGCCGACCATGCCGCAAGCGATCACCGGCAGATCCGGCTGCGCATCGAGCCAGTCACCGCAGGCCTCGTCAAAGGCCAGTTCAAACCCATCGGCGCATTCACGGCCGTGGATGATTCGCGGGGTCTTGGGCAACTGCATGATCCCGGACGACAGCGCACGCTGCTCCAGCACCACACCGTCCGCCGCGAGTTTGTAAGCACGTAATGAGGTCGTCCCCCAATCGAGCGCGATCAATTGCGCCTGCATCGCTTCACCTGTTTTGTTTTTGGCAGTGAGTGCGACGGACTATAAACCCGGGGGATTGGAAATCTCAATATATAAATATTGATCCCATATTATGGGAACCGTCGACAGTAACGGTATCACCTCGCTCAAAACGCCCCCCGGCTGCAAGGATGGCGATCGAATGCCGCGAAAGGCCGAGTCAGGCTTGCACGGACAAAAATGCAAGGTTCGCCATGCCGCTGCGGTCGGGAAATATTCAGGGAGAGCGGCCCTCGAAAGAGGCAAGGCCGGACGGGATATCTTTCATTTTGCATGGCCAGTTGTCAGCAAATCCGCGCTAGGTATCTGCATAATCTTGGAAAAATAGGTCTTGTATGTAGTGGAATGGACTCTATACACACAGGAAAAGGAATCTCTGGCTTTTAAAAAGGGATCCAGTGTTTCCCCTTTCAGGCGCCTTTCTCCCCCCTCATCGTCTACCGACTCGTCAAAAATGACATCTGCCCTATAAATTAACGAGTCAGGTGAAACCCTCTCGATAAACCCGAAGCCGGACTGTTTAATTCGGTGTGCCTGAGAAAAATCAAGATCACTTGTCAACGAGCAGACCAGCCCACGCCCTATAGACGACTTGAACAGGCCGAGAAGTTCCACGTCGGACTTGAAATAAACTTGATAAATTCCGGTAGTACGAAGCCGCTCTGTCTTTTCGTATTTAAGGTTAGCAATGGGCCGGCCATGATTCAAAGAACAAGCCGAGAGCACCGATATACATATTGCCAAGATCAAAACCTTCATAGGCTGTTACCCCTTGATCCATTTGAATATTGACTCCGCTACAATCTGTCGCGCTGACTTTCCACCGGGCAAGGCATGAGCATACATAAAGTTGGCATCTGCGTGATTGATATCGAGCCGCCCCATGACATTCGGCCCTTCGGAGATCTCCCATTGCTCACCGAAGTCTGCAACCAGATCTGACAGGTTCCAATCGACCGCAGCGGCCCTGATATTTACCCAATACTGCGCTTTAGGCTTGGGAACCTGACGATATATTTTCGAAATACCATATACGATTTTGCCGTGTCCTACGGGATCCAGGGTCACCAAAATTTTTATTTTGAAACCGCGCTCGGTTAAAATGGCAGACAAATGAGCACCGTTCCAGCCACCCAAACTGTGGCCGATGATATAAATCGCAGTATTGCAACTTGGAATTTTTCGAATAACGTTACGCTCCAGATCCTCCTCACTCATAAATGAGTTATAACCAAGGGGCAACGTCGTACAAGATTTCTGTATCTCCAGCGCTTCGATGTCCGCGTCGACCATGTCTCGCACATAGTCGACATTGTGATTGGGACCATCAACGTAATACCGTTCCTGATCGCCAGCTCCACCAACAAGAAAAACCATTGCATCGCGGATGCTTACTGTTACTTGCTTGACCGATTGATCTGTCTTGCAAGTAAGTGTATGACTCACGGGATCCCTTTTCGCCATTGCCGGTGGTGGAGCCTCCGCTGTTGCACTTCCATTTGCCATCTCTAATTACTCCACAAATAATTTAATCGTCTCAGCCAGGTGCGAACTGACGGTATGGGTAAATCCCGCCGCATCCGTCACGCCAGACTCTTCACTGCCGTCACCCCGCTGAATGATGTAAGGGTGATAAGAGACCGGCTCTCCGGTGTCCTGATTGACTACTTGAAACCTGTCAGTGAAATGCACCGGCATCGGCAGCAACCCGCTAAACGCGGCCCCTCCCCCGCTCTGGCCGATAATCACCGTACCTGAGCCACCGATCACGACATTGCCATGCCCACCAGTGCTGTCGAGCATCGCGGCATTCAGGCCGTTAATGAAAACAGTGCCGGAGACCGCTCCGGTGATAGGGCTGCCACACGCTGATTTATCGGTCATGCGTGCAGCAGCGAGGCCATCGAAAAACACGTCCGGCGAGCCGGAGACAATCGGGTTGGTGCCGTGACCTGGCAGTGGGCAGGCGGTTGGGTCGGTGACGCGAGCTGCGGGTTTACCACTCAATTCAAAGCTCCTTGCTTAAGGGATGCCGGGGATGGCTGATAGATGTCGATGTCGGTCGCGGCAAAGCGCCAGCGATTGTCGACCGGGTCGAACAGAGCATGACAATGCTCACGGCTTTCAGACGATGTCGCGGTTTGTATGGCACGCCAGGCTTCGTCGGCTTGCCACCTCAACTCGGCAGGCGTTACATCATCAAGTTCGTTGAGCCAGGCGTTGTAGTTGCGCAGGTGATTGCGCTCGAAAGTCGATTGCAGCAAGTCGCCCATTTCCACGCCAAGGTCCAGATGATGTCTGGAGGTCCAGCGCCCCACTTCGGAGTAGACGTGCCAGCCCATCGGGATCAACGCACCGTTTTTCAACAGAGAATGGCCGGCGAGAGCGACGAAGCCGCAACAGATGTGCAGCATCAGCCAGCCTTGATGAGCGTCGATAATCGCTGTGGGATCAAAGGTTCTCAGCGCTTCCACACGGTATTCGCCGAGGCCGGCGCTGCGCGACATCAACTCGGCGTCGAGCCGCGACACGAAAGCCCGAATAGCCAGGCCGCCGGTGCGCTGGGCCATGCAGAGAATTTCGACAGCCTGTCGATTCGGGTCGTCAGAAGAGCCGGTAGTTTTCACCAGACCATACAGACGCATGGACGCCTGCAGTCCGCTCATAGCTGGTCACTCATTGACGCAGCGAGGGCTCCACAGGCGCGGAGAAATTTTGCCAGATACATTGCAGGTGTCGTCCATGAGCGCGCAAAAATGGCGCACAGAATGCCGGACTAGAGCAGTGGCGACAACCGAATCAGCAGTAGATTGCCATCATTGTGCTCAGCCCTCGGCAAATTCGCGCAACACCTTGCCATCCATGCGATACCGCACCCACTCCTCCTGCGGTTGCGCACCGAGCGACTTGTAGAATTCGATGGCCGGCGTGTTCCATTCCAGTACGCTCCATTCGAAGCGGCCGCAGTCGTTGGCGCAGGCGATTTTTGCCAGGTGGCGCAGCAGGGTTTTGCCGGCGCCGCCGCCACGTTGTTCGGGGGTGATGTAGAGGTCTTCGAGGTACAGGCAATTGCTGCCCAGCCAGGTCGAGTAACTGAAGAAGAACACCGCGAAGCCGATCGGCAAGCCGTCGCGCAGGCAGATCAGGCCGTGGGCGGTGGCGCCGTCGCCGAACAGGCTGCGTTCGATGTCAGCGACGCTGGCGATGACTTCGTGACGGGCCTTCTCGAAATCTGCCAGTTCGGTGATGAAGGTGAGGATTTGCGGCGCATCGCTGGGGGTCGCCGGGCGGATTTCGATCGTCATGGACGGGCCTTGTGTGCAAATTAAAGCGCCATACTAAGGCGCGCAGCGGCGCTCGTCACATGGCAAACATACTGACCTGCCCAATTTGCTGAACACTGTTGCCCTTGTGGGAGCGAGCCTGCTCGCGGAAGCATTCTGTCAGTTGAATCAACGTCTGACTGAAATGACGCTTTCGCGAGCAGGCTCGCTCCCACAGTTGATACCGCACATTCTGAAAGGATGCTTATGACCGTTAACTGTTTTGCGCCGATGGAAGCACTGGCGTCAGCGCTACTCTCACATGCACTGGAACCCTCGGATGACGGCGCCCACGACCTCGCCCACCTGCAACGGGTCTGGCATAACGCCCGCACCCTGCATGCAACCGAAGGCGGCGATCTCGAAGTCTTGCTGGCAGCCGTGCTGCTGCACGACTGCGTAGCGGTCGAAAAAAACTCACCATTGCGCGCGCAGGCTTCGCGTCTGGCAGCGGACAAAGCCTCATCCGTGCTGAAGGAAATGAATTGGCCCAACGAGAAAATCAGCAACGTCGCCCACGCCATCGAATCCCACAGTTTCTCTGCCAACATCACCCCAATCACGCTCGAAGCGAAAATCGTCCAGGACGCCGATCGCCTCGACTCGCTGGGCATGCTCGGTGTTGCCCGAACCTTCTATGTGGCCGGGCGCATGGGCTCGGCGCTGTACGACCCGCAGGATCCCGAAGCGCTTGAGCGTGAGTACGACGACACGCGTTTTTGCCTCGATCATTTCCAGACCAAACTGCTGCATCTGGCCGACGGTTTTCAAACGGTGACCGGTCAGCGCCTGGCACAGATTCGTCATCAACGACTGAAGGGTTTCATGGAGCAGTTCAAGGAGGAAATTGGCATCGTCTGAACAGCAGACACGCGCCCCTGGCGAAGACCGTTCGTCGATCATCAGGCACCAATCCGTCACCAGGGCTGACCAACCCAGTGTAAGGATTCCAATCACTGGAGAAGCCCTATGATCCCGTCAAGGTTGACCGCTTTCGTCTTCAGCGCCCTGCTCTGCCCTGCGGTGTTCGCCGCCTCGTCCACGGCAGCGGGCACTGGCCCTACCGATCCGACCCCGCCACGCGCGCCTGCTATCAACAGTGCCCCCGGAATGAATACCGATGGCTCCGGTGTGCCGCTGATCAATCAGCCACCCGCCACCGGGACCGACCCGCGCACCCAGGGCAGCGATCCGGGGCGTCAGGGCGGCATGAACACGCCTGACTCTCCTGCCACTGCGCCTGACAATGCCGGCCCCGGTGTCGGCTCGAAAACCACCACCGGTGGCTCCGGTTCCGAAGGTGCCGGTCAGTAGTTCGCCGACGCGAGCGCCCTATTCACTCCCATGAAGAGGTAACCATGAACGTCGACAAAGACCTGGAAAAAGAAGTTCTCACCCGCCTGCTGCACGCCCATCCCAACGGCCTGGGCAAGGAGGTGCTGGACAATTACCGGGGCGAGAAAGTCGTGGCCAGCGCCCTCGCCTCGCTGCAGGATCGCGGGCTGATTCACCATGGTCATGTGACCTTGAGCGAAGCGGGCGAACACTCGCTGAACCTGCCGATCAAGCTCAGCGCGGCTGGCGTAGAAGCCGCACAGAAACTCGATCAGCAATAGTTCCGAAGCCGCTCGCTGCAGGCGTGGCGAGCGGTTGAATCTGCACACAGGAGGAGAAATCCCATGCCTCGTGGAAGCAAAGACAAATACACCAGCGAACAGAAGCGCAAAGCCGAGCACATCGAAGACAGCTACGAGAAAAAGGGCGTGTCGAAAGATGAGGCTGAGGCTCGCGCCTGGGCCACGGTCAACAAACAATCCGGCGGCGGCGAGAAGTCCGGTGGCTCGGGGCGCAAGAAGCCCGCCAGTGCCAAGTCGGAAGATCGCAAAGAGTCATCGCGCCGCGCGGTGGCCAGCCGCAAGGGCCATTCACGCAACAGCGAGACTTCGAAGGATACGCAGACTGTCGATAGCCTGATGAAGGAAGTCCGAGCGAAGAATATTCCGGGGCGCTCGTCGATGCGCAAGCAGGAGTTGATTGAGGCGTTGCGCAAGGCGAGTTAGAACGCCCCCCCTGTAGGAGCTGCCGAAGGCTGCGATCTTTTGCTTTTCAAGATCAAAAGATCGCAGCCTTCGACAGCTCCTACAGGAGATTTGTGTAAGACACAGATTCAATGTGGGAGTGAGCCTGCTCGCGATAGCCATTTATCAGCCGCCGCAGGACTCGCGGATAAACGCATCCACCTCCGCCGTACCCGGCGATGTCGCCGGTCCCCAGCGAGTCACCGCCAGTGCCGCTGCCGCATTGGCCCGCCGCGCCGCTTCCGGTGCCTCCAACCCCTGCGCCAATCCAGCAACAAACACCCCGGCATGCGCATCACCGGCGCCATTGCTGTCCACTGCTTTGACAGCAAACCCCGGCACTTGTCGACGCTCGCCACGCTGCTGTATCCAGCAACCCTGCGGCCCGTCGCGCACCACCATCAGCACATTTTCCGGCAGCAGTTCCGCGAGCCGATCCATTGCCGCGCCAGTTTCATCAGCTCCGGTAAACCGCAGCGCCTCGACGCTATTGCTGGTCCACACATCAATGCGCGGCAGCAACGTCTGCATCATTGGCGCATCGGGCGACTCCACCAACGGCCCCGGGTCGAACACCACATTGACCGACGCCGGCAGCGCCAGCGTCCAGTCGAGCAACGCCTGCGCCTTGCCCTCATGCAGCAGACTGTAACCGCTGAGATAAACGTAATCGCCGGGCTCGACAGCCACGCTGTTCAAATCGTCCTCGGTCACCTCACCTTCAGCGCCGATATAGGAAATGAAACTGCGCTCAGCCGAGGCATCGGTCAGCGCCACGCACAGACCGGTATCGCGCTCGGCCGGTTCGCGGATGCCGATGCCGATACCTTCCGCCTGCATCGCTTGGCGCGCCAGGTCACCGAAACGTCCTGTGCCATGGCGACCGAGATAGACCACCGGCAGGCCGTTGCGCACCGCAGCGGCCATCACGTTGAAACCGCCGCCGGCTTCGAAACCCGCCGACTGCGCCAGCACGTCGCCGCCAATTTGCGGCAGTTTATCCACGGCCATGACCAGGTCGATGATGACCTGGCCGGTGTGCAACATCTTAGGCATGAGCATTCTCGGATTGCGCGGCGCGGCGATCTTTAGCACCACCAAGTATCAGGTAAATGCCACCGGCGACGACGAAGGTCACGATCCAGCCGAGGCCGTTGTGGCCCAGCCAGGAGTCGGACAAAAAGCCCTTGAACCAAACGTTTTCCGCCGTGGTGCCGATGGTGGTAAAGCTGAAACCGAGGACGATGGCGATCGCCCAGGCGCCAAACGCGCGCCACTCGATGCCGCCGCGATACCAATAGGCGCTGCTCGGGCTGACGTCGAGCAGGTCCTTGGGGCTGTAGTAGTGACGGTGAATCAGATCGACGACAAAAATCCCCACCCATGCGGTGATCGGCACTGCCAGCAGGGAAATGAAGGTGATAAACGGGCCGTAGAAACTGTCGGCGATCAGCATGAAGTAGATCGAGCCCGCAAAGATCGCGACGATGTCGACCACCACTGCGTAGACCCGTTTGACCTTCAGGCCCAGGGTCAGCGTGGTCAGGCCGGCGGAGTACACCGACAGGTTGTTCGACAGCAGCAGACCGCCGAACGCGGTGATCAGGTACGGCACGGCCATCCACGTCGGCAGCATGTCGCGGATCGCCACGATCGGATCAGTCGCCGACGCCAGATCATTGTTGCCCACCGACAACAAGCCGCCGAGAGTGATCAGCAGCACCAGCGGAATGCCCGCGCCGAACGCCGCCGACGCCACCAGGCGTACAGCCTTGACGCTGCGATGCTGATAGCGCGACATGTCAGCGCCAGCGTTGGCCCAACCGATACCGGTGCCGGCGGCCATGGTGCCAATGCCGATGATCATTGCGCTCAGCGGTGCTGGCGTGGCGTTGAACACCGCACTCCAGTCGATGGTCGCGCAGAGGAAACCACCGACGAGAATGTTCAGCGCGCCGAACACGTACGTCGCCCACTTCTGGATCACCAGCAGGGTCGCGTGGCCGAGGCCGGACACCGACAAGGTCAGCAGGACGAAGATGGCGATAAAGATCAGCGTCAGTATCGGCGCACTTTTCGCCTCGACCGGCGAGCCGAACAGGATCGAACACAGCGACAGCAGCACGAACGCGGCGGTGGTGGTGTTGACGGTTTCCCAACCCAGACGCGACATCAGCGAAACCAGCGTCGGGCCGATGTTGCCGCGCACGCCGAAAATTGCCCGGGACAGCGTCAGACTCGGCGCGCGGCCACGACGCCCGGCAATCGAAATGATCCCGACCACGGCAAACGAACCCGCGGCACCAAGAATCGCGACGATGATCGCCTGCCAGATCGCCAGCCCGCGAAACGCCACCAGCGTGGCGCCCAGCGGCAGGCCGAGGATGGAAATATTCGCCGCAAACCAGACCCAGAACAGTTGCAGCGGATGACCGTTGCACTCCGCCTCCGGCACCGGCTCGATGCCCCGGGTTTCCAATTGCCCGACGCTTTGCCCGGCGGTTGATGAACTCATGAAAAATGCTCCTGTTGCCATTCTTGTGTTTATGGGCAATTGAATACCTGCACCTCTCCCCTGTAGGAGCTGCCGCAGGCTGCGATCTTTTGATCTTGATTTTCCACCGACCTGAAGACTGTTGAAGATCAAAAGATCGCAGCCTTCGGCAGCTCCTACACTGGGTTCCTCAGCGTAGGGTGAGGAGTCCTTTTACAAGGGGTTCCAGCTCCAGCTGATTAACAGCTTTCACCGTCTCGATCATCGGCTGCGGCCAGCACTCAAGCCCCAGGCAAGCCCCGAGCATGGCGCCGAGAATCGCCGCGATGGTATCCGTGTCGCCGCCCAGGCTGGCAGCCATGCATAACGCTTCGAATGCCGTCATTTCACCGATGGCCACTTGCTGGGCCAGGGCGAATGAAACCACCACCGACTCCTGCGAAGCCACCGATGTGCCGATTACGTCGTAGAGCAGATCCGCCAGCAGCGCCTTGTCGCTGTCGACACTGATGCTGCGCGCCCAGCTGATGCGCGAGGCGATGCGCCCGCCGGCCACCCAATGCCCGTGCGCTTCGGCTTGCTGAGCGATCTGCTGGCCAAGGTTCAGCGCCTCGCCGAGATCGACGTCATTGATGCCAGCGGAGACCACCGCCGCCACCGCCGCCGCACTGGAAATCCCCAGCGTGGTGTTATGCGTCACTTGGCAAGCCTGCACGACCGCCGCGATGAAGCGCTGCGGATCGGCCACGTTCGCGGCAATGCCCACCGGGGTGATGCGCATCGCTGCGCCGTTGGTGGTGCCGTAGCGCCCGGCTTCTTCCGGGGAATGCCCGGCGAGGATCATTTCAATGGCGCGTTTGGTCGAGGGGCCGAGCAAGTCCTGCGAGCCCTTGGCCTGCATCTCGGCTTCCCATTCGATCAAGCGCTGGGCGAGAACCGCCGGCTCGATACGGCCGTGACCTTCGACCAATAACTCGCCGACCAGGATCGCCTGCTCGGTGTCATCAGTGATGGAGCCTTTGGGCATGTTCGCGGCGATCGGTTGCAAGGGACCTGCGTCCTGCAGATCAGTGATCTGGCCGAAGCGCGCCTTGATCGTTTCGCGATCAAGCGATTGCGTCGGCATGCCCAGCGCGTCACCTAGGGCCAGACCGTAGAAAGCGCCAAGCGCATGGTTGAGCGCGGTCATTTCGATTCTCCGAATTGCAGGTGCAGACGAAAGTGCACCGGGTCGAGCAGGCTTTCAACCTGCTCCATGAAACGGTTCTGCCGGTCGTAGGTGGTGCGCAGGGCTTTGAGAAACACCGTGCCGACCGGACGGCCGAGCAGCTCGGCGTCTTCGGCATTCAGCGGCTCGGCGCCGATCCACTGATCGCCTCGCTCGCCGATATAGCCGTAGGCGGCCAGGGTGATGGTCAGGGAATTGTCGATCAGACCGACGCGCGGCAGGCTTTCCAGGCCGCCGTTGGCCGGCATCAAGGATCGTTCGAGAGACACCAGCGTACCGTCGGTGGCGCGGCGGCGACGGTCGAGAGTGATGAATTGGTCGGTGCCGAAACGCACCAGCAGATCTGGCCGCGTCACCGCTTCGAGACGCAACACTTCGGTATTGATCAGCGCCCCGCTGTCGGCCAGCGCCTGCGCCCAGCCGCTGCGCTGATCCAGCGCGACGCCGTCGAAAGTGACGATGGAACCGACACCGCTCTGCGTGGCGATGTAATTACGCCGCTTCAGTTCGGCCAGCGCCTCACGCAAGGTGCCACGGCTGACCTGGAATTCCTGAGCCAACTGATGTTCGCCGGGCAACAGAAAGCCGTCCTCCATGAGGCCGCTTTCGATGCGTCGGACGAGCTCGTCGACCACCCTTTGTTTCTTGTCGAATCGTACCTGTCTAATCATGTACAAATTGATAACCGAAACGGTGCGTGGCGGGCAACAAAAATTTGAGGGAGGTGACCGATGGGAAGAGCAAAATCAAAAGCCCCTCACCCTAGCCCTCTCCCGGAGGGAGAGGGAACTGATTGGGGAGTGCTCAGGAAATGCGCCGAACTGATGTTGCTTTAGCGAACCCACAATCGACCCGATCTTTCAGGTCGATGTAGAACGCAAGACACCTCGGTCGGCCCCCTCTCCCTCCGGGAGAGGGCTGGGGTGAGGGGTAGCTTTTGACGTTAGCGCTGTTTCAAGCGGTCGATGACCACGGCCAGCAACAGAATCGAACCCCGAATCACATACTGATAAAACGTATCGATGTTCTTCAGGTTCATCGCGTTCTCGATGATTGCCAGAATCAACACCCCGGCAATCACATGGCGGATCATGCCGATGCCGCCGCTCAGCGAAACCCCGCCCAGCACGCAAGCCGAGATCACCGTCAGTTCAAAACCCTGACCAATCATCGGCTGCCCGGAAGTCATCCGCGAGGCCAGAATCACACCCGCCAGCGCACCGATCAAACCATGCACGGCGAAGATGATGATCTTGGTCCGGTCAACGTTCACACCCGCCAGCAGCGCCGCTTCCTGGTTGCCACCGATGGCCATGGTGTTGCGCCCGTAGGTGGTGTAGTTCAGCAGCCAGCCGAAGAACAGGAAGCAGACAATGGTGATCAGGATCGGCACCGGCACCGGCACGCCGAACAGCTGGCCGTTACCGAAGACGAAGAACGATTCCTGCGACACACCGACCGCTTTGCCGTTGGCAAAAATATAGGCCAGACCGCGAACGATCTGCATGGTCGCCAGCGTCGTGATCAACGCATTGACGCGCAACTTGGCAATCACGATGCCGTTGATCAGACCAACGATCAGGCCCATCACCAGCGCCGCGCTGACCCCGAGGAACACGCTGTTGGTGTCACGCATCACCACCGCCGCGACCACGCCGGCACAGGCGATCACTGAGCCGACCGAGAGGTCGAAGTGCCCGGACGCCAGGCAATAAAGCATGGTGCACGCAGCGATGCCGGTGGTGGAAATCGCCAGACCCAGACCGCGCATGTTCAGCGGCGAGAGGAAGTTGTCGATCAGCAAGGTGCAGGCGACAAAGATGCCGATCGCCGCCAGCAGCATGACCCAGTCATCGAGGAAGCGCCGCAGGTCCAGCGGTTTGCGCTCGGTCGGCAGGGTTTCGTTTTGCGTAGTCATCATAGTCACCTCTCAGTTCGCCACGCCGTCAGCGCGGTGGCGTGGCAAAGCCAGTTGCAGCAGGTTGGATTCATTGGCCTGGTCGCGGCTGACTTCGCCGCGCAGGGCGCCTTCGCACAGCACCAGGATGCGGTCGGAAATGCCCATCACTTCCATCAGATCGCTGGACACCACGATCACCGAAATACCGTCGGCGGCGAGGTTATGAATGATCTGGTAGATCTCGGCCTTGGCGCCGATATCGATGCCACGGGTCGGTTCGTCGAGCAGCAGGACTTTCATCGGCATCGACAGCCAGCGACCGAGAATGGCCTTTTGCTGATTGCCGCCGGAAAGGAACTTGATCTGCTGGCCGGCGTGCGGGGTTTTTACTTTCAGGGCCTTGATCTGCTTGTCGGCGTTGCCCTTTTCCCACAGACCGCGGATCAGGCAGCCGAGCCCGGAATGCGCACCACGGGCACTGATGTTGATGTTCTCGGCGACACTGGCCAGGGGGATGATGCCTTCCTTTTTGCGATCTTCCGGGCACAGCAGAATGCCGGCGGCAATCGCGTCACGGGGCGAGCGCAGTTTCAGCTCATGACCGCGCAATTCGAGACGGCCGGCGGTGTTGCGTTCCAGGCCGCTGAGCAGGCGAAACAGCTCGGTGCGCCCTGCCCCGACCAGCCCGAACAGGCCAAGGATTTCGCCCTTGTGCGCTTCGAAACTGATCGGCTCGCGCAGGCCCGGGCCGAGCAAACCATCGACCTTCAACGCCACGGCGCCACGCGGGCGATGGCGGTAATCGTAGATGTCCTGAATGTCGCGACCGACCATGCAGGTCACCAGTTGATCGTGGGTCAACTGGCTCATGTCCTCAAAGGTACGCACGTAGCGGCCGTCCTTGAACACGGTGACGGCGTCGCAAATGCGGAAGACTTCTTCCATGCGATGGGAAACGTAGAGCACCACTTTGCCCTCGTCGCGCAGACGACCGATGATCGCCATCAACCGGTCGATCTCGCGCGCCGAGAGGCTGCTGGTCGGTTCGTCGAAAGCGATGACGTGGGCGCCGCGCGACAGCGCCTTGGCGATTTCCACCAATTGCCGCTGGCCGAGGGACAAGCGTCCGACCTTGGTTTGCGGATCGATTTCGTCGGCCAGGCCTTTCAGGCAATTCAAGGCTTTCTGGCGCAGTTCACTGCGATTGATCAAGCCGAAACTGGCCGGCAGATGGCCGAGAAACAGGTTCTCGGCCACAGTCATTTCCGGGACCAGATGCAGTTCCTGGTGAATCACCGCGACGCCGCTGCCGATGCTGTCAGCGGTGGACTTGAACGCCATCGCCTGCTCGCCGATCTGCAGCTCGCCGCTGCTCGGAATGTAAGCACCACCGAGGATCTTCAGCAGGGTCGATTTGCCCGCGCCGTTCTCGCCCATCAAGGCATGAACCTGACCGGGGTGGGCGACGAAGCTGATGCCGTCGAGCGCTTTCACGCCGGGAAAGGTCTTGCCGATCCCGTTGAAGCGCAGGCTACCGCTGGCGCCGTGTTGTTCTTGTGTCTGTACTTGCGCGTGCATAAAGCCACCTCTTCACACCGAAAAACGGCCCGGCTGCCCGGGCCGTCGTTGCCTCAGTTCCACAAGCCGATTTTTTCCAGCTCTTGCTTGAAGTTTTCGCGGGTGATCAGGGTGACGTCATCCATGGCGGTGTACTTCGGCGGCTCTTTGCCGGCGGTGATCCACTCGTACATCATCTCGGCGGTCTTGTAGCCTTCGATGTGCGGGCTTGGCAGCATCGAACCGAAGAAGCCGCTGTTAGGCTTTTTCAACTCGCCGATGGCGTCGGTGCCGTTGATGCCGATGCCGATCACGTTGCTCGCGGCAAACCCGGCCGCTTCGGTGGCGCGCACGCCGCCGAGCACGGTGTTGTCGTTCATGCCGCCGATGATCAGGTTTTTCGCCGCGCTCGGCAGTTTCACCAGCGCCGAGTTGGTGGCGTCCATGCTGCCCGGTACGTCGAGGGTTTTCAGTGCGGCGAAGAGGATGTGGTCCTCGGGCATGCCGGCCTTCTTCAGGGCATCGACCGAACCGTCGGTGCGCTTCTTGCCGGTGTCGAGTTCGTTGTAGGTGTTGACCACCGCGTAGGTGTCTTTCCAGTCCCAGTTACGCTTCTTCGCTTCGGCAGCCATGGCGGCGCCCTGCTTCTGGCCGACTTCAAACGCGGCCATGCCCAGGTACGGCACGTCTTCCATGAACTTGCCGTTGGCATCGACGAAACGGTCGTCGACGGCAATCACTTTCAAGTCGTTGATCTTGGCTTTGGCCATGATGGCCGGGCCGAGGGACACGTCAGGCGGGCAGATCACAAAACCCTTGGCGCCGTTGGCGGCCAGACTATCGATGGCCGAGAGGGTCTTCTCGCCATCCGGCACGGCGATCTTGATCAGTTCAAAGCCTTTGTCCTTGGCGGCTTTTTCGGCAAAAGCCCATTCGGTCTGGAACCACGGTTCTTCGGCCTGCTTGACCAGAAAACCGATCTTCACCGCGTCGGCGGCGAGCAGCGCACTGCTCAGGCTGAACGCAGTGACCGCCAGGGCAGTGCTGCACAGGGTACGAATCCCGAAACGACGTTTCATCAGATGACTCCTTGTTATTTTTTTTGAGCAAGGTTTGAAAAGCGTTGAAGCGTGTTCTCAGTGAAGCTGTTTGAAAATAGTCATATCGTATGATGATTGGATTTCAAGCGTAGTTCAGCGCTGGAAATCCGTTTTATTCAGTCGTGGTACATCACCGAGCGACCACCATCGATGGTGATGCACGAAGCATTGATAAACGGTGCCTCATCGCTGGCCAGAAACACCGCGGTCATTGCCACTTCGATCGGCTGGCCGATGCGCTTGGGCGGATGCAGGTCGAAGGCGCGCTGCCGTTCGGCGTGTGGGTCGGCAAAGCCGTTCCAGTAGTCGACGTTCAGTTGCGTTTCGATGTAGCCCGGCGCGATGGCGTTGACGCGAATGCCTTTGGCCGCGTATTCGATGCCGAGGGCGCGGGTCAGGCCGAGCAAGCCGTGCTTGGCCACCGGGTACGGAAAGCAGCCGGGAATGATGTGGCTGGAATGGGTCGAGGCGATGTTGATGATGCTGCCGACGCCCTGCTCGATCATTTGTGGCAGCACGGCTTTGCAGCCGTACCAGGCGCCATCCAGATCAATGGCGAAGCAGCGGTGCCAGTCTTCTTCGGTCATCTGCAAAGGATCGCGGAACACATTGACCCCGGCACAGTTAACCAACACATCGATGCGGCCATGCAATTCCACGGCGCGTCGGGCCAGGGCATGCAGATCCTGCTGATTCGATACGTCGACCTTGAGCGCCTGTACGTCATGGCCCTGATCGCGCCAGTGAGCGGCGACCTGCTCGACCTTGTCGGCCTGGATATCGCTGATGAGTAATCTGGCTTGCTGCGAGGCGAACGCGGCAACGATGGCTTCGCCGATGCCCTGAGCGGCCCCGGTCAGCAGTACGACCTTGTTTTTCAGGCGCTCGCCTTTCGGCGGCGCCGGCACCGCTGGCAATGTCAGCGCTTCAGCCATGGCTCAGGCCTCCCGTACGCAGGCGCAAAGAAACCGGGCATCGGTTGATGTCCGGTTATGACGGCTGGGGAAAACAAACAGGCAAGCGTCGCCGCCGGCATCAAGCCGTGACGAAAGGCGGATCCCGCTTGCGCGGGCGAGAAGAATTCGCTGCATCACTTCACCTGTTTTGTTCTTTTTAAGTGTGAGTGCGTGTTACTGCTGGAGCCGACTATAAACCCGACCGCCAAATAATCTCAATATATAATTTTGCATCCCATATTTTGGGATTTAACCAGCAAAACGCGTACAGAGTTTTCCTGCAACATCAACGCGCATGCTCAGCACCGCACCGTCCAGAGGATGATTCAGCGGGCTCTTCGCGCTGGTGATGAACAGGGTTTTCAAGTCTTCGCCACCGAAAACGCAACTGGTCGGGCGACTGACCGGCAAATCGATTTTACGATCGACCTGCCCGTCCGGCGTCAGACGCAACAGGCAACTGCCGTCCCAGCGTGCATTCCACACGTAGCCTTCGGCGTCCATCGCCGAGCCATCGGGACCACCGTGTTGATCGGACGAGTAAAACACCTGCGGCGCATCAAGACTGCCGTCGGTGCGGATGAAATATCGATTGAGCGTGCTGTCGAGGCTTTCACCAAACAGCAGCGTGGTGCCGTCGTCACTCCACAGCAGGGTGTTGGGAATGCCCAGACCGAGCAACAGCGGTGTCACGCGCTGATCGGGATCGATACGGAACAGGCCACCGGAACGGCGCACCAGCGGCAGATCCTCGCCGTGCTCGCCGATGTTGTTCTGCATGGTGCCCAACCACAACCGGCCCAAGGCATCGCAACGGGCTTCGTTGGGGCGGTTGCCCGGTTGCGGGTCGGCGACGCAGAACAGTGTCAAGCGTGGCTCAAGCCCGGGCGAATCGAGATCCAGCCGATAGACACCGCTGCTCAGCGTGACCAACGCATCGCCGCTGGCGCAAGGAATGAAGGCGGAGATGTGCTCGGGCATCTGCCAGATCTGCACGTTCTGACCGATCAGGCGCAACGCTTGTTTACCGGCGATATCGACCCAGTACAACGCTTGGGTCGGCGCATCCCAGAACGGGCCTTCGCCGAGTTGCGCGCGGTGTTGGGTCAGGGCGGTGAACGGCATATCAAGTCCTTCTGAGTTGTTGTTTTACTGTGGGAGCGAGCTGGCTCGCGAAGGCGGAGTGTCAGTCAATGATGATTTATCTGACCTGACGCATTCGCGAGCAAGCTCGCTCCCACAGGATGTCTCGACATTTTCAGCTAGCTTTTCTACTGGCCATGACTTTCGGGTAAAAGCGTTTTATCGCCAGGTCGGCGTTGTCGATCAAGGTCATGCACGCCCACACGCCACGGGTCGAATCGCGCGCGGCGATGGCATCGGCCATGTCTTTATGGATCGGCAAGGTGCGGCGCAGTTCATCGGGGTCGGCGGCGGAGACTTCGAATGACACCGCCAGCAACGCGCCGAGGGCCGGGACCATTTGTTCGATGAACTGATTATGGCTGGCGGCCAGGATGCATTCGTGGAAAGCCTGGTCGGCACGGTTGTAATCGATGCCACTGTCAACGGCACGTTCCAGTGCGTTGAAAGCCAATTGCACCGCTTCGATCTGCTCCGGCGTTGCGCGCTCACAGGCCCAGCGCACCGCCATCGGCTCGATGGTGCGGCGCAAATCCAGCAGGTCATCGACGAAGTTTTCCGGCAAGCCGTTGCGCGATAGCCAACCGACCACTTGCGGATCGAACAGATTCCAGCGCCGGACCGGCAACACTCGCGTGCCGACTTTCGGCCCGACTTCGAGCATGCCTTTGGCGACGAGGGTTTTGATGGCTTCGCGAATCACCGTGCGGCTGACACCAAGCTGCTCGCCCAGATCCGCCTCGACCTTGATGGTCTGCCCCGGCTTGACCTGACCGGCAGCAATCCAGCTGCCCAGCCAGTCAACGGTCGACGCATGAAAGCTGCTGGACATGAACACCTCAAGGCGAATCGCGATGGGTGCCTACGCTAATCATCATACGATTAACAGTCAATCGGATTTTTTCAGCTTGCACAAACCATTGTGGGAGCGAGCCTGCTCGCGAAAGCGCCGTGTCAGTCAACATTGCTGGCGACTGATACAGCGCATTCGCGAGCAGGCTCGCTCCCACATTTTGATATTGTGTCAGGGCTCCAGGCCGATGCGAAAGAATTCGCCGCCACTCCACACGCCCAACCAGCGCTGGCCATCGATCTCGCGGCTCACCGCCAGTTCCACCAACTGGTAAAACACATTGCGGTGAATCAGCGCTTCAAGGTTGCTGCGCACATGCACATAAGGCGCAGGCTCCTGGGTCTCAGGATCGATCTCCACGCGGATGGGATGTTCAGCCCCCGCCTCGATGGTCTCCTCGACGTTGCTGGTAAAGCGCAAAACCTGCGCCTCGCCCTCGCCTTGCACTTCCACGGCAACCGCCACGAACGGCGCGTCATCGACCTTGATGCCGACCTTCTCGACCGGAGTGATCAGGAAATAATCATCGCCGTCGCGGCGGATGATGGTGGAGAACAGTTTGACCATTGGCTTGCGCCCGATCGGCGTGCCCAAGTAGTACCAGGTGCCGTCGCGGGCGATGCGCATGTCGATGTCGCCGCAGAAATCCGGGTTCCACAAATGCACCGGTGGCAGGCCTTTGGTCTTGGGGATCTGCCCCAGCAGGTCATTGGCTGTTTGCGGGTCACTCATGGCGTACTCCTTGATTACTGGTCGCCGATCCCCAGCAGGCTGCGTGCGTATTGCGCCAGTGGCGGACCGATGAGGTCTTCGGGTTTGGAGTCATGGAACGTCAGTAAACCGCCACGACTCTTGATCCGTGCAGTATCAATCAAATACTGGGTGCTGGTCTCGATCAACATGATCTGAATCACGCCGCCATCGATACCGAGGCGATCCACGGCTTCTTGATCCAGCCACTCGTCAGAGTTGCCGATGCGGTCGTCAGCCTTGGCGAAACGTGTGTACAGCAGATAATGCGCGCCGGCATCACGGGCTTCGCCCATGGCCTGGTCGAGGCCTTCCGGCGCACGGGCGCGGCGGACCATCGGGAAGTATTCGACAAAGCCCTTGAAGGCTTCTTCGGCGACCACGTTTGGCCGTGGATAAGAACCACCTGGCGGTGCGAACGCGCCCTGGGCGATGAAGATGAACGAGTCCGGCTGGATGCGGATATTGTTCACCCGGCGGCTGTCGCTGTGGTCCAGAAGCCCCGCATCGCTCATGTGATAGCGAGTGCCTTCGGCCATATCGCTGACATTCATGCAGCCGCCAAGCGCCAAAACGGCCAGCAGCAAAACCAGGCTACGCATCCTATTCCTCCAGAAGCCGGTGTCGGAAAACCGGCGAATGGCCGTTGGATGCAGCTTTTGCGCCAGCTCGGCAAATTCAGTAAAAGGCTTTCCCCTGTGGGAGCGAGCCTGCTCGCGAAAGCGGCCGATCAGCCGCCAATAATCTTCATGACAGTAGCGCCGCCAGAGAACGCCACCTCCTGCTTGTCACCCAACGCCTTGACCAGCAAACGTTGCAGCGCCGGCAATGCCTGATGACGCGGCTTGTCGAGCAGATCGCCGACATAGTGGCGGTTGCTCGACGACAAACAGCCATGCAGCCAACCGGTCGATGACAGGCGCAAGCGCGAACAGGTGCGGCAGAACGGCACGCTTTCGTTGGCGATCACCCCGAAATTGCCGCGACCGGGAATCGAGTAGCGCACAGCGGTCGCATCCACTGGTGCGTCGGTCTGGGCGTATTCATAGCGCTCGCCAATCAGGCCGAGCAACTGCTCAAGGCTGACGAACTGCTGCAGGAAGGCATTGGAATCCTTGGCCAGGTGGCCCATGCGCATCAGCTCGATGAAGCGCAGTTCGAAGCCGCGCTCCAGACAGTAATCAAGCAACGGCATGACCTGATCGAGGTTCTGCCCGCGCAACGGCACCATGTTGACCTTGATCTTCATCCCGGCGGCGGCAGCCTGATCCATGCCATCGAGCACGCTGGCCAGATCGCCGCCACGGGCGATGCTGCGAAAAGCAGCGGCATCGAGGGTATCGAGGGAAACGTTGATCCGGCGCAGGCCGGCATCGACCAGCAGCGGCAGTTTTTTCGCGAGGAGTTGACCGTTGGTGGTCAGGCTGATGTCGTCGAGGCCCATCTGGCCGACGGCAGTCATGAACGATTCGAGTTTGGGGCTGACCAGTGGCTCGCCGCCGGTGATGCGCAGGCGCTCGATGCCGGCGGCTTCGATCAGGTATTCGACGCCGCGTGCCATGGCTTCGGCCGACAGTTCATCCTGCGCAGCGACCAACCGCTTGCCGTTGGGCACGCAGTAGGTACAGGCGTAATTGCAGGCAGAGGTCAGGCTGATGCGCAGATTGCGAAAACGCCTGCCTTGACGGTCAACGATCATGAAACACTCCGGCGAAAGAAAATCGAGCGAGCAAAACTTGACTGAGAAATCAGGTTTTAGCAAGCCCTATGCCTGAGTATATTCCTGCGCTATTGCGCCATGTTGCGAAAACACGGCGCAATCAGCCCGCTGAATGACTTATGTGCTCGGGGTTTCCGGGTCGCGCTTGCGCTTGTTGCCCATGCGCACGCCGATGTCCATCAGGAACTGGAAAAAGCCTTCCTGATCTTCCAGCACGTTGCTCCAGAACGGCGAGTGATACAGCGCCACCGCGCCGTGCACCAACGCCCAGGATGCGCAGTAGTGGAAGTACGGCGGCACGTCTTCGAGCTTGCCTTCGCTGATGCGCCCCTTGATCAGCAGCGTCAGGCGTTCGAAGTTCGAGGCACGGATCTTGTGCAGCTCCTCGACCATCTCCGGCACCTGATTGCCCTTGACCACTTTCTCTTCGAGGCGGTCGAACAGGCGATAGCGCTGCGGGTCGCGCATGCGGAATTCGAAGTAGGCGCGCGACAGAGCTTCCTTGTCCTTGTCGACATCCGCCGAATGCAGCAGCTCGTTCAGATCGCGCTCGTAGTCGAGCATCAGGCGCAGGTAAATCTCGGCCTTGGATTTGAAGTGCTTGTAGATCGTGCCTTTGCCGATACCCACGGCATCAGCAATCATCTCGACGGTGACACTGTCTTCACCCTGGTCGAGGAACAGCTTGAGCGCGGTATCGAGAATTTCCTGCTCGCGGCGACGAAATTCACGGACCTTACGAGGTTCTTTATGCATAAGAAAAAGGTCTGAAGGGTCAAAATTCGAAGCCGCGTATTATGCCTAACTTGCGCAAAAAAGCACGGTTCATCGACCAAATCTGTGTTTCTTGTTCATTTCGAGAACGATTCAGGTGCAATGAGAACTCAACTGAAGCAAACGTATTCCAAATTTGTTTAAAAACCCCGACCGGCTCACTGGACTGCACGCCAGACTGATCAATACTTGAACTGTCGGGCGACATCTCCCCCAAGTGTCGCGCCGGTAAAGGTACCAACGGACCGCGTGCCTTTGTTTTACTCCTAATGGTCTTAACCCGGATTCACCCCCCAGAACCCGGGTTTTTTTTGCCTGCGATTTGGCCTGCCGTCACAGCGCAGATTTAACACTCGCCAGCGGGAACAGACGCTTGAAGTTCTCTGTGGTCTGCTCGGCAAAGCGCTCGTAGTTCTCACCACGCAGCATCGCCAGAAACTCCGCGACTTCGCGCACGTACTGGGGCAGGTTCGGCTTGCCGCGATACGGGATCGGCGCCAGGTACGGCGAGTCGGTTTCCACCAGCAGGCGATCGGCCGGCACTTTGCTCGCCACGTCACGCAAGGCATCGGCGTTGCGGAACGTGACGATTCCCGACAGGGAAATGTAATAGCCCATGTCCAGTGCCGCCTTGGCCATGTCCCAGTCTTCGGTGAAGCAATGCAACACGCCCGCCTGGGGCAGCGCCGCTTCGCGCAGCAGTTCGAGGGTGTCGGCACGGGCGCCACGGGTGTGGATGATCACCGGTTTGCCGGTCTGCTGCGCCGCTTGCAGGTGCAGGCGAAACGACTCTTGCTGCAACTCGGCGGCTTCCGGCTCGTAGTGATAGTCGAGGCCGGTTTCGCCGATCGCCACCACTTTCGGGTGATCGAGTTCGTGCAGCAGCCAGTCCAGCGCTGGTGCCGCGCCCGGCTGCACATCCAGCGGATGCACACCGACCGAGCAATCGACATCGGCATAACGCTCGGCGAGAGCTTTGACGTCGGCGGCGTTGTCGGCGCTGACGCCGATGCACAGAAAGTGTCCGACCCCACGCTCGCGGGCCGCAGCGAGTGCGGCATCCAGTGAGCCGCCATGGGCGGCGAGGTCGAGACGATCAAGGTGACAATGGGAATCTACGAGCATAAAAAGGACTGCAACTTACATCGTATGAGTGGGACGGTCGGATTTCAGCGCTCCGGCCAGATGAGTTTCGATGCGACTGCGCGCAGTGTCGTCGCCGTCATTGAACTGCACGCCGACACCGGCGGCGCGATTGCCTTGTGCACCTTTCGGGGTGATCCAGGCGACTTTGCCGGCGACCGGAATTTTCTCCGCTTCGTCCATCAGGTGCAAAAGCATGAACACCTCGTGGCCCAACCGGTAGCTTTTGTTGGTCGGGATAAACAGGCCACCATTCTTGATGAACGGCATGTAGGCGGCGTAAAGGACCGACTTGTCCTTGATGGTCAGGGACAAGATGCCGTTACGCGGCCCCGGGCTGACAGGTTCAATCATGTTCACCTCCACTGCTGATCTTCAGAGTCTAGGTACACATTCTTATCTTTGACCAGGCAATCCCACCCATTGCACCAACAATGCTTCCAGTAGCAAGGCCGGATTGAGGTTGGCCTTGCTCAACACTTTCTGCCGTTGGGCGAGAATCCAGTCCTGAATATCCAGCACTTTGCCCTGCGCGCTTTTCTGCGCCAGGTACTGCACGACCTTGCGCATATCTGCCAGGCCGAGGCCGGTTTCGTCCTGAGTCAGTTGATAGCGCAGGATCAGGCTCGACCAGTCGCAGAACCAGTCGAACAGACGCAACATCGGAATGCTTTTCCACTCTTCCGCCAGTTGCGTCGGCGATTGCTGGCCCTTGAGCAACTTCTTCACGCCTTCGACAACTTGCGCGCGCTGTTCACGCACACCTTGCGATTGCAGGCTGACGGCCATCAGCGGCGACCCGGCGGCCAGCGTCAGCAGTTCGACGCGTTCTTCTTCCGAGCAATCCGGCAGCGCCTGGGCCAGCCATTGCAGGCTCATCGCCTCGCCCGGCAGCGGGCAGGCCTGCTGCACGCAACGGCTTTTGATGGTTGGCAACAAACGGCTCGGCTGGTGGCTGACCAATAGCAGCACGGTATCGCCGGACGGCTCTTCAAGGCTTTTGAGCAAGGCGTTGGCAGCGTTGATGTTCATCGACTCGACCGGCTCGATCAACACCACTTTGCGCCCGCCGAGCTGCGCAGTCTGCACGACGAAACTGACCAGATCACGAACCTGATCGACCTTGATCGCCTTGTCCGCCTCTTCCGGTTCGAGAATGTAATTGTCCGGATGGCTGCCGGCCCTGAGCAGGAGGCAGGATTTGCACTCGCCACACGCCTCGGGCGTCGGGCGCTGACACAGCAGACTGGCCATCAAACGCTCGGCGAGCGCACGCTTGCCGATCCCGGCCGGACCGTGCAGCAGATACGCGTGGGCATGCTGACTGCGTCCGGCCAGTTGCTGCCAGAGGCTGTCCTGCCATGGATAGGCCTCAGCCACGGGCCAGCTCCAGCAAATTCGGCAGCAAGGTGTCCAGCGATTGCTGGACCTTGGCCAATGGCTGACCGGCATCGATGCGCACGTAACGCGACGGGTCGGCTTCGGCGCGCGTCAGGAACGCATTGCGCACGTTCTCGAAAAACGCCCGGCCTTCGAGTTCGAAACGGTCCAGTCGGCCACGGGCACTGGCGCGGGCCAGACCGATCTCTACGGGCAGATCGAAAATAAGTGTCAAATCGGGCCGCAAGTCGCCCTGCACGAAAGTTTCCAGGGTGGCGATGCGCTCAAGCGACAAACCGCGACCGCCGCCCTGGTAGGCGTATGTCGAGTCGGTGAAACGATCACATAGCACCACAGCGCCACGGGCCAGCGCCGGGCGAATCACCTCTGCCAGATGCTGGGCGCGGGCGGCGAACACCAGCAGCAGCTCGGCATCCGGATGCATCACTTCGTCGGCCGGGGTCAGCAATACGTCACGAATCCGCTCGGCCAGCGGCGTACCGCCAGGCTCACGGGTGAGCAGCACTTCGATACCGGCGGCGCGCAGGCGCTCGGCGAGGTATTCGCGGTTGGTGCTCTTGCCCGCGCCTTCCGGGCCTTCCAGGGTAATAAACAAGCCAGTCACAGGCAGTCCTTCATCAAAGTCATTGCGCGTTCTGTGGTGCAGCGGCGTCCGGTTCCGGTGTTGGCGCAGGTTCCTGCGGCGGAACTTGCGGCAGCGCCTCGGGCGCGGTGTTCGGCGAGGCCGCCGGAATCGCCTCATCGGTGGCCGGGGCAGTTACTGGTGCCGGGCTGGAACGGTAATCCGCACGGCGCTTGAGCTGGTATTCGCGCACCGCGTTGTTGTGCGCATCCAGATCATCGGAGAACACATGGCTGCCATCGCCACGGGCGACGAAATACAGGCTGCTGCCTTCCACCGGGTTGAGCGCAGCATGAATCGCTTCGCGCCCGACCATCGCAATCGGCGTCGGTGGCAAACCGGGAATCACATAGGTGTTATAGGGTGTCGGTTCTTTCAGATGCGCGCGGGTCAGCTTGCCGGTGTAACGATCGCCGAGGCCATAGATCACTGTCGGATCGGTCTGCAACTGCATGCCCAGCGCCATGCGCCGTACGAACACTCCGGCAATCTGCCCGCGCTCCTGCGGAACGCCAGTCTCTTTCTCGACCAGCGAGGCCATGATCAGCGCTTGATAAGGTTCGCTGTAAGGCACATCGGCAGATCGCTGCGCCCACTCTTTGGCAAGCACTTCGTCGAGGCGGTCAAAGGCCTTCTTCAGCAGCTCGGCATCGGACATACCGCGCACGAACCGATAGGTGTCCGGGAAGAACCGGCCTTCAGGGAACAAGCCCTTGTGGCCAATCTTGGCCATGACGTCGCCGTCGCTCAGACCGTTGAGGGTCTGCTCGAGCTTGTCGTCCTTGGCCAGGGCGGCGCGCACTTGATGGAAAGTCCAGCCTTCGACCAGGGTCAGGCTGTACTGAACCACGTCGCCGCGCTTCCACGAATCGATCAGACCGTTGACGGTCATGCCCGGCTGCATGCGGTACTCGCCGCTGTGAATCGGTGTACCGGCAAGATTGAAGCGCCAGTAGACGCGCAGCCAGAACGCGTCCTTGATGACGCCATCGGTTTCGAGTTCAAGGAAGGTACGGGTCGGTGTAGAGCCTTTCGGCACATCCAGCAGTTGTTCCTGCGGGATGTTCAGGGGCTGTTCCAGCGCCGAATGAATCTTCCAGGCGCTGGCGCCCAACAGCAGCCCTGCCAGAACCAGTCCGGTTTCCAGCAGCAGCAAAAATTTACGTCTCACGAATCAAGCATCCAGTAGCGCGCGGGCAATGGTTTGCAGTTTACGGGTGAGCGGGCCAACCGGCCAGCTCAGTGCAGCACAGGCGCGTACCGGCCAGACGCCATAAACGCTGTTGCAGACAAACACTTCATCAGCCCATTGCAGCTGTTCGAGGCTGATATCGGCGATTTGCGTGGGGATGGCCAGTGACTCGGCCTGAAACAATATTTCCGCGCGCATCACCCCAGCGACGCCGCAGCGCTTCAAGTCGGGCGTGATCAAGCCACCGTCGCGCACCAGGAAAATATTGCTGAACACGCCCTCAACGACGCGCCCGGCCTGATCGAGCATCAAGCCTTCGGCATGCTCGCTGTCCTGCCATTCGGCGCGGGCGAGAACCTGTTCCAGTCGATTCAGATGTTTGAGCCCGGCCAACAACGGCTGCGTAGATAAACGGGTGTTGCAGGGAAACAGGCGGATGCCGTGCTCGGCATGAGTAGCGGGATAAGCCGCCGGCGGATTGCCTTGCAGAATGCGTCGGCCCTGCGCCGCAGGATCGAGCGCATAACCACGCAAGCCGTCGCCACGCGTGAGGATGAGCTTGAGCACACCCTCGCCCATCGCAGCGGCATAGCTGAGCAGCTCATGGCGAACCAGCTCGAGATCGGTCGCAATGGCCAGACGCGCGCAGCCATCGGCCAGACGCAGCAGGTGCCGATCCAGCAGGACCGGCTGGCCAGCGTGCACGGCGATGGTCTCGAACAGACCATCGCCGTAAGCCAGGCCGCGATCTTTCAGCGACAGCGCGTCAGCCGGTTGACCGTCGACCCAGCTGTCCATCAGCCGGCGAACCGGCGGAACGCCAGCGTGCCGTTGGTGCCGCCAAAACCGAAGGAGTTGGACAGCACGACATCGATGTCCATGTTACGCGCGGTGTGCGCGACGAAATCGAGATCGCAGCCTTCGTCCGGCTCATCGAGGTTGATGGTCGGCGGCGCCACCTGGCTGTTGATCGCCAGCACGCTGAAGATCGCCTCGACCGCGCCCGCCGCACCCAACAGGTGGCCGGTCATCGACTTGGTCGAGCTGACCGCCAGCTTGTAGGCGTGATCGCCGAACACCGACTTGATCGCATTGGCTTCGGCAAGGTCGCCGGCCGGCGTCGAGGTGCCGTGGGCATTGATGTACTGCACTTGGTCGACGTTGATTTTCGCATCGCGCAGGGCATTGGTGATGCAGCGCGCGGCACCGGCGCCATCGGCGGGTGGCGAGGTCATGTGGAACGCGTCGCCACTGGTGCCGAAACCGATCAGCTCGGCGTAGATCGTCGCGCCACGGGCCTTGGCGTGTTCGAGCTCTTCGAGAACCAGAGCGCCGGCACCGTCGGACAGGACGAAGCCGTCACGACCCTTGTCCCATGGACGACTGGCACGGGTCGGCTCGTCGTTGCGGGTCGACAGCGCACGGGACGCGCCGAAGCCGCCCATGCCCAGACCGCAGGCGGCCATTTCCGCACCGCCGGCAATCATCACGTCGGCTTCGTCGTACATGATGTTGCGCGCCGCCATGCCGATGCAGTGCGTACCGGTGGTGCACGCGGTGGCGATGGCGTAGTTGGGTCCCTGTGCGCCCAGATGGATCGACAGGAAACCGGAAATCATATTGATGATCGAGCCAGGCACAAAGAACGGCGAGATCCGCCGTGGGCCGGTCTCGTGCAGGGTGCGGCTGGTCTCTTCGATGTTGGTCAGACCGCCGATACCCGAACCCATGGCCACGCCAATGCGTTCACGGTTGGCATCAGTGACTTCCAGACCGGCGTTGCGCACGGCTTGAAAGCCTGCGGCGAGGCCGTACTGAATGAACAGGTCGAGCTTGCGCGCTTCCTTGACCGACAGGTATTCCTCGACATTGAAGCCTTTGACCGAACCGCCAAAGCGGGTCGAATAGGCAGAAAGGTCGGTGTGTTCGATCAGACCAATGCCACTGCGGCCAGCCAGAATGCCCTGCCAACTGCTCGGCACATCCGTGCCCAGTGGCGACAACATACCCATACCGGTGACTACGACGCGTCTACGCGACACAGCACTCTCCTTTTTCAAATGACGACTTTGCATCAGGCCTAAAGAAAAAACCGCACGCCATGATGGCAGTGCGGTTTTTCCATGACAGCAAGCAACGATTACAAACTGTTACGCCTGGTGGCTGGTAACGTAGTCGATTGCAGCTTGTACAGTAGTGATCTTTTCAGCTTCTTCGTCAGGGATTTCGGTCTCGAATTCCTCTTCCAGAGCCATCACCAGCTCAACGGTGTCAAGGGAGTCGGCACCCAGGTCTTCTACGAAGGAAGCGGTGTTGACCACTTCTTCTTCCTTAACACCCAGTTGCTCGGCAACGATTTTCTTGACGCGCTCTTCGATGGTGCTCATACCTTGTTTTCACTCCTAATGGACAAATTCAGGCAGCTGGCCAGTGGGTAAGTGTATAGAAAGCCTTTTCAGTTTTTCAACTGAAAGCTTCACTCCTCAAACCCTGCGACCCTCTGCCTATAAATAGATTGCAGCTTTATAACGGATTTTAGACAGCTCGTATGACATTTTTTTGAAACGATCCGTCACATTTTACTTACATGTACATCCCACCGTTCACCGGGATTGTAGCCCCGGTAACGTATGCCGCACCGTCGGATGCAAGAAAAGCGACCACGGACGCGATCTCTTGAGCTTGCCCCAGACGACCCAGCGGAATCTGCGTCTGCAAGGCTTCACGCTGTGCTTCAGGCAGCTCGCGGGTCATATCGGTGTCGATGAACCCAGGGGTTACCGAGTTGACCGTAATCGAACGCGAACCGACTTCACGCGCCATCGCCCGGCTGAAACCTTCCAGACCGGCCTTGGCGGCTGCATAGTTTACTTGGCCAGCGTTGCCCATGGCACCCACCACCGAACCAATACTGATAATTCGACCCCAGCGCGCCTTGGTCATGCCACGCAAAACGCCCTTGGACAGGCGATACAGACTGTTCAGGTTGGTATCGATCACGTCGTACCACTCGTCGTCTTTCATGCGCATCATCAGGTTATCGCGGGTGATGCCGGCATTATTGACCAGAATCGCCACCGGCGCACCGAACTGCTCCTGAATGCCTGCCAGCACGGCGCTGACCGATTCGTCGCTGGTGACATTGAGTTCGAAACCGGCGCCCTGGATACCGTTTTCCTTCAGGGTCGCGGCAATCCGCTCGGCGCCCGACGCGGAGGTCGCGGTGCCAATCACGATGGCGCCCTGACGACCCAGTTCCAGCGCGATGGCCTGGCCGATGCCGCGGCTTGCACCGGTAACCAGTGCAACTTTACCTTGCAGACTCATGCAAGTTTCTCCTGATTCAGGCCTGCGCTGCGCGAGCGGCAGCGAAGGCATCTGGGGTATTGAGGTTGGAAGTCGAAACGCCTTCGGCGCAACGCTTGTTCAGGCCGGCAAGGACCTTGCCCGGGCCACATTCGACCAGATTGGTGGCGCCCTTAGCGGCGAGGGTCTGCACCGATTCAACCCAGCGCACCGGCTTGTAGAGTTGTTCGAGCAGATCACGCTTGAGGGTTTCCAGATCGGCCGGCACTTGCGCGCTGACGTTCTGCACCACCGGGATCTGCGGCGCCTGCCAGTCGATGGCGGCGATGGATTCGGCGAAGCGCTCGGCAGCCGGACGCATCAGTTCGCAGTGCGACGGCACGCTCACCGGCAACGGCATGGCGCGTTTGGCACCACGGGCCTTGCAACCTTCGATGGCGCGCTCGACAGCCGCCTTGGCGCCGGCGATCACCACCTGGCCCGGCGAGTTGAAATTCACTGCGCTGACGACTTCGCCTTGCGCCGCTTCGGCGCAGGCAGCCAGCACGTCGGCATCTTCCAGGCCGAGGATCGCGGCCATGCCGCCCTGCCCGGCCGGCACCGCTTCCTGCATCAACTGACCACGGCGCTCGACGAGCTTGACCGCGTCAGCCAGGCTCAGGCTGCCGGCAGCAACCAGCGCGCTGTATTCACCCAGGCTGTGGCCGGCGACAAACGCCGGACGCGCGCCGCCTTCTGCCAGCCACAGACGCCACAGGGCGATCGAAGCGGTCAGAATGGCCGGTTGGGTTTTGTCGGTTTGATTGAGCAGCTCTTCCGGGCCCTGCTGGGTCAGTGCCCACAGGTCGTAGCCCAGCGCAGCAGAGGCTTCTTGAAAGGTTTCGAGGATCAGCGGATGTTGCGCGCCCAGCTCGGCCAGCATGCCGAGGGACTGCGAACCCTGTCCTGGAAAGACGAATGCGAGGGAAGCAGACATGTAACAAGCCCCTAATGATCTTGTCGTCGGAAAATAACGCCCCGTTGGGTACGCCAGAAACTGACAGTTTGGATGGCCCTTTGAACCGGGCGGTCACATTTAAGCATTGTCCGACGAAAACGCCTAAGACAACAGCTCCTCCAGACGACCGTGGAGACGCTCGGGCAGGTTCTCCTGAATCTCGATCAACGCCCGCTGAATGGCACTCTGAAAGCCCTGCACCCCGGCCGATCCGTGGCTTTTCACAACGATGCCCTGCAAGCCGAGAAAGCTTGCGCCATTATGTCGCGCCGGGGCCAGATCAGCTTGCAGACGCTTCATCAACGGCAGCGCGAGAGCGCCGACAGCGCGCGAAGCGAAGTTTTTCTTGAACAACGCCTCGATGCGCGCCGCAATCATCGTCGCAAGACCTTCGCTGGATTTGAGCAGGATGTTGCCGACGAAGCCGTCACACACCACCACGTCGGCCTCACCGCGATACAAGCCGTCGCCTTCGATAAACCCGATGTAGTTGATCCCACGCGCAGCCTGCAACAGCGTGGCGGCCAGTTTGACCTGCTGATTGCCCTTGATGTCTTCGGTGCCGATGTTCAGCAGTGCCACACGCGGACGGGCGATACCCAGGGTCTGCGCGGCCACCGAACCCATCACCGCGAACTGCAACAGGTGCTCGGCACTGCAATCGACGTTGGCGCCCAGATCGAGCAACTGGCAATAACCGGTCTGCGTCGGAATCGCCGCGACCATGGCCGGACGATCAATGCCGGGCAATGTCTTCAGGACGAATCGCGACAAGGCCATCAACGCGCCGGTATTGCCGGCACTGACACAGGCCTGCACCTTGCCATCGCGCAGCAGTTCGAGGGCCACACGCATCGACGAATCCGGCTTGCCACGCAGAGCCTGGGCAGGTTTTTCGTCCATGGTGATGACTTCGCTGGCCGCAACAATCGTCAGGCGCGCGCGATCGGCAGCCGACTGGCCGTGGATCAGTTCTTCAAGAAGGGAGGGTTGACCGACGAGGGTCAGGTGCAGCGAGGGGGTAGCAGACAGGCAAGCGAGACTGGCCTGAACAATGCTGCGGGGACCGAAGTCCCCGCCCATTGCGTCAATCGCGATGACTTGAGCAGACAAGTGATTACTCGTCAGCGCCCTTGTCGATCACTTTACGGCCACGGTATACGCCTTCTGGCGATACGTGGTGACGCAGGTGAACTTCACCAGTGGTTTTTTCTACAGACAGGGTGCTAGCCTCGAGAGCGTCGTGCGAACGGCGCATGTCACGGGCAGAGCGGGATTTTTTGTTCTGCTGAACAGCCATAATTGATTAACTCCTAAACGTTTGGGTCACGCTTTAACTGCGCCAATACACTGAACGGGTTGGACCGCGTTACCTCGTCCTCGCTCGGTTCGGGCTCATCTGCTCCCGCCGGCTGCTGGCATTCTTCCGGATGATGAGCAGGCACAATGGGCAAGGCGAGCAGAAGCTCCTCCTCGATCAGTGACTGCAGATCCAATGGATCTTCGCCCAGTTCCAGCACGTCATAACCTTTCGGCAACGACTGGGTATTCGCACCCTCCTTCACCACCGCGTAACTGCATTCGCTGTGGATCGGCAGGGTGACCAGCTCAAGACAACGCTGGCAAACCATTTTGACTTCGGTGTCGATAAAGCTGTGGATGACCACAGACTTACGTTCATCTCGTTCAAAAACGAATTTGGCCTGCACCGTACCGACATCGTCGGAAAGCGGGTCGCAGAGTCTCTTCAAATCGGCCAGCAGCAGTTCACCTTGAAGGGTGGTGCCACGGTCAGCCAATTTGCGCGGGTCAACGTGAGGTGGAATCGGGTCATTCAACATAGGCGCAGCATTATAGGGATGCACCCACCCATGTCAAAGGAAATTGTGCCCTGTCCGTCACTTGCGCGCCTCCGCTAGAATCCGCACCTGCCTCAGGAGACGTCCATGCTGCCTTTATTACTCGCTTCAAGCTCGACTTATCGCCGCGAATTGCTCGCCCGCCTGCACCTGCCGTTCGTCTGCAGCTCGCCGGACATCGACGAAAGCCACCGCCCGGGCGAATCCGCGATCGATCTGGTCAAACGCCTCGCCGAGGAAAAAGCCCGCGCCCTGGCGGATAGCCACCCTGCTCATCTGATCATTGGCTCGGATCAGGTCGCCGTCCTGGGCGAACAGATCATCGGCAAGCCGCACACCTTCGAAAAGGCTCGCGAGCAATTGATGGCGGCCAGCGGCGCGAGCGTGACCTTCCTGACCGGCCTGGCACTGCTCAACAGCCAGACCGGGCAATGCCAGGTCGACTGCGTGCCGTTTACCGTGCACATGCGTCAGCTGGATCAGGCGCGCATCGAACGCTACCTGCGCATCGAGCAGCCGTACGACTGCGCCGGCAGCTTCAAGGCCGAAGGACTGGGCGTGAGCCTGTTTCAATCGACCGAAGGTCCGGACGCCACCAGCTTGGTCGGCCTGCCGCTCATTCGCCTGATCGATATGTTGTTGGTCGAGGGTGTGCAAACCCCTTAAAAGCAAAAGATCGCAGCCTTCGGCAGCTCCTACAGAATCGGCGTCACCGCAAAAAAAAGCGGGTGAACATTAATCCTGTAGGAGCTGCCGCAGGCTGCGATCTTTTGATCTACCGGCAATTTACCGCAACGAAGGCCCGTGGAAACCCATCCACATCGCCAACTGCTCCGCCACGCTGGCACCAAGCTTCTTCGAGAAACGATCGAACGGCGATTCCTGCACGGTGAAGTCCACCAGCTCCTTCTCGCCAATCACATCACGCGCCACCGAACTGGCACTGCCCAAGCCATCGATCAGGCCCAGCGGCAGCGCCTGCTCACCCGACCAGACCAGCCCGGAAAACAGCTCCGGATGCTCTTTGTCCTTCAGGCGATCACCACGACCCTGCTTGACGCTGTTGATGAACTGCTTGTGCGTGGTGTCGAGCACGCTTTGCCAGAATGCGGTTTCTTCAGGCTTTTGCGGCTGGAACGGATCCAGGAATGCCTTGTGCTCGCCCGAGGTGTAGGTGCGGCGCTCAACGCCGAGTTTTTCCATGGTGCCGACGAAACCGTAACCCGCCGCCGTCACGCCGATCGAGCCAACCAGACTGGCCTTGTCGGCGTAGATCTGATCCGCCGCGCTGGCGATGTAATAGGCGCCCGAAGCACCAAGATCGGAAATCACCGCGTAGAGCTTGATCTCCGGATGCAGCGCACGCAGCCGCTTGATCTCGTCATAGACATAACCGGACTGCACCGGACTGCCGCCCGGGCTGTTGATGCGCAGGACTACGCCCTTGACCTTTTTGTCTTCGAACGCCGCACGCAGGCTGCCAACGATATTGTCGGCGCTGGCCGGTTCCTTGTCGGCGATCACACCGTCGATCTCGATCAACGCCGTGTAGTTCGGGCCGCGGGTGGCGCTTTTTTCCATGTCCATCAGCGGCGTGAACAGCAGCAGCGCAACAAAAAGATAAACAAACGTCAGCAGCTTGAAGAAAATCCCCCAGCGCCGCGAACGGCGTTGTTCCTGCACGCCGGCCAGCAAAGTCTTTTCCAACAGCTTCCAGCTTTTCGCGTCACCGTCGTCGGCACTTGCCTTGGCCGGTGCTTTCCATTCGTCGGTCATGCCATCTACCCCAGCAAAAACGTATTAAGCCCGCTGACCCAGCCAGGCGTGCAATTCAGAAAAACGGTCGATCGACAGGCGCGGCTCGAACTGTTGCAGGGACTCGATCGATTGCGCGCCATAACTGACCGCCACCGAATCCATCCCCGCGTTGCGCGCCATCAGCAGATCGAACGACGAATCACCGACCATCAACGCCTGCTCCGGGCGTACGCCACAGTGGCTGACGATCTGCTCAAGCATCAGAGGGTGCGGCTTGCTGGCAGTTTCATCGGCGGCGCGGGTGATATCGAAATAATCTTCCCAGCCATTGGCCTTGAGCACCCGATCCAGTCCGCGACGATTCTTGCCCGTCGCTACCGCCAGGTGATAACCCTGCTCACGAAACGATGCCATCGACTCGACCACGCCCTCGAACAGCGGCGAAGGCACGGCTTCGGCAGCGATGTAGTGATCGGCGTAGTACTCGCGAAACGCGAGCATTTCTGCGTCGCTGATTTCCGGATACAGCGTACGAATCGCTTCCGGCAAGCCGAGACCGATAATGCCTTTGACGGCGAAGTCATCGCGCAGCTCGAAACCGGAACGCCCGGACGCCGAGTGCATGGCCTCGACGATCCGATGGATGGAATCGGCGAGAGTGCCGTCCCAGTCGAAAATCAGCAGTTTGTAATCAGATGGGCGCACTCAATCGCTCCACGGTCTTGGCCCACATTTCATCGACGGGCGCTTGCAGATTCAGCTTGCCGCCGTCGGGTAGCGGCACGGTCAGCATGTAGGCGTGCAGGAACAAGCGCTTGCCACCCAGATCGCGGATTTCCTTGGTGAAATCCTCGTCGCCATATTTGCTGTCACCGGCAATGCAATGGCCAGCATGCAAGGTGTGCACGCGAATCTGGTGGGTACGACCGGTAACCGGTTTCGCCTCGACCATGGTGGCAAAATCGCCGAAGCGGCGCAGCACCTTGAACAGCGTCAGGGCTTCTTTGCCCTCGTCATTGACTTCGACCATGCGCTCGCCGGAGCGCAGATTGCTCTTGAGCAACGGTGCGCGAACCTGCTTGATCGAGGCTGCCCAGTTGCCACGGACCAGCGCCATGTAGCGCTTGTCGACGCCATCGCCGCGCAGTTGCTCGTGCAGGTGGCGCAACATGCTGCGTTTTTTGGCGATCATCAGCAGGCCGGAGGTGTCACGGTCGAGACGGTGAACCAGCTCCAGCTCCTTGGCGTCGGGACGCAACTGACGAAAGGCTTCGATCACGCCGAAATTCAGCCCGCTGCCGCCATGAACCGCAATGCCGGCGGGCTTGTTGATCACGATCAGGGCCTTGTCTTCGAAGACAATCGAAGCTTCCAGGCGTTGCAACAACCCCTGGGCCAGCGGCACCGGTTCGTCGCGCTCAGGTACACGAACCGGCGGCACGCGCACGATATCGCCGGCCTGCAGCTTGTATTCGGGCTTGATCCGACCTTTGTTAACACGCACTTCGCCTTTGCGCAAAATGCGGTAAATCAAGGTCTTGGGCACGCCTTTGAGCCGGGCGAGGAGAAAGTTGTCGATTCGTTGGCCGGCATACTCCGGCGAGACTTCAAGCAGTTGAACGCCTGGAGTCGAAGGGGCAGTAGTTGTCATGCCGCGGATGATAACAATTTTTATGGAATTGAAGCACTTAATCATTGCTGCTATAGTCGCGAACGCCGCCAAAAGCGGCCTGGACAGCGGAACCACGGTCAAAGACCGGCCCTGACCAACGCAATTCACCAGGGCGCGAGGCCGTCCTACGGGGCTTTCGCTACGTAACGGTGGAGTTTGCGGTTGTAACGAGCGCAGGTGACATGAGGCCTGAATTACACCGCCGTGCAGAGTTCTGACTCGCCCGGCAGGCAACATTCAAGGCCAGTTCACAAAGTGCAGTCGACTGCGAATGACCCCGAGCGATTGCTTCGGAAACATCGCCTGAATTAGCCATGATGCGTGACCTCCCCTTTCGGAGCTCACGGTAAATGCCAACCCGCTGCGGATTCTGCGCGCGGCAGCACCCGAATTATCAGGGATACGTGTAGGGTGGAGATGCACAACCGCCGGACTGTGTAGCAACAAGCTTTGATCAAGACGCTTCATCTCGTCCACAGCCGCTGGTTGATTCCTCCTCCTGACTGAGTGCTTAAGTAGCCACAGCAAGCAGGACGCGTACGTCGCGGTATCGGCCCAATTGGCCGCACATCGCTGGACACGGGAATGGCCAACCACTCCCGACGCACCTGACACCGACCGTGAGAAGTCGTGTGTGCCGAACGCCGTTTCCGGCAGCCCGGAAACCGACGGTACTACATGAAAAGAATGCTGATTAACGCAACTCAACCCGAAGAGTTGCGTGTTGCACTGGTAGATGGCCAGCGCCTCTACGACCTGGACATCGAATCCGGTGCACGCGAGCAGAAGAAGGCCAACATCTATAAAGGCCGCATCACTCGCATCGAACCAAGCCTTGAGGCTGCCTTTGTCGATTTCGGCTCCGAGCGCCACGGCTTCCTGCCCCTCAAAGAAATCTCCCGCGAATACTTCAAGAAAGCCCCCGAAGGCCGCGTCAACATCAAGGACGTCCTGAGCGAAGGCCAGGAAGTCATCGTTCAGGTCGAGAAAGAAGAACGTGGCAACAAGGGCGCCGCCCTGACCACCTTCATCAGCCTGGCCGGTCGTTACCTCGTACTGATGCCGAACAACCCGCGTGCCGGCGGCATCTCCCGTCGCATCGAAGGCGAAGAGCGCAACGAACTGCGTGAAGCGCTGAACGGCCTGGTTGCTCCAGCCGACATGGGCCTGATCGTGCGCACTGCCGGCCTGGGCCGCAGCAGCGAAGAAATGCAGTGGGACCTCGACTACCTGCTGCAACTGTGGACCGCCATCAAAGAAGCCTCGCTGGATCGCTCCGCGCCATTCCTGATCTACCAGGAAAGCAACGTGATCATCCGCGCCATCCGCGATTACCTGCGCCAGGACATCGGCGAAGTGCTGATCGACAGCGTTGAAGCCCAGGACGAAGCCCTGACCTTCATTCGCCAGGTGATGCCGCAGTACGCCAGCAAGATCAAGCTGTACGAAGACAGCGTGCCGCTGTTCAACCGTTTCCAGATCGAAAGCCAGATCGAGACCGCGTTCCAGCGCGTCGTCGAACTGCCTTCCGGCGGCTCCATCGTCATCGATCCGACCGAGGCCCTGGTGTCCATCGACATCAACTCGGCGCGCGCCACCAAAGGCAGCGACATCGAAGAAACCGCTCTGCAGACCAACCTTGAAGCCGCCGAAGAAATCGCCCGTCAGTTGCGCCTGCGCGACATCGGCGGCCTGATCGTCATCGACTTCATCGACATGACCCCGGCCAAGAACCAGCGCGCCGTGGAAGAGAAAGTCCGCGAATGCCTGGAAGCTGACCGCGCCCGCGTGCAGATCGGTCGTATCTCGCGTTTCGGCCTGCTGGAAATGTCCCGTCAGCGCCTGCGTCCATCGCTGGGCGAAAGCAGCGGCATCGTCTGCCCGCGTTGCAACGGCACCGGCATCATCCGTGACGTTGAATCGCTGTCGCTGGCCATTCTGCGCCTGATCGAAGAAGAAGCCCTGAAGGACCGCACCGCCGAAGTTCGCGCGCAAGTGCCGATCCCGGTCGCTGCGTTCCTGCTCAACGAAAAACGCAACTCGATCACCAAGATCGAACTGCGCACCCGTGCCCGTATCGTCATTCTGCCGAACGATCACCTCGAGACGCCGCACTTTGAAGTTCAGCGTCTGCGTGACGACAGCCCGGAAGCCGCGACCAACCAGTCCAGCTACGAAATCGCTGCGGCCGCTGCCGAAGTCGAAGAAGTCCAGCCAGCCGCTGCGACCCGCACTCTGGTTCGCCAGGAAGCTGCAGTGAAAACTGCGCCGGCCCGTGCCAATGCACCGGTGCCGACTGAAGTTGCACCTGCCGCACCTGCTCCTGCACCGGTTGCCGCACCTGAGCCAAGCCTGTTCAAGGGCCTGGTGAAGTCGCTGGTCAGCCTGTTCGCCACCAAGGAAGAGCCAGCCGCACCGGTCGCGGTTGCGAAACCGGCTGCCACCGAGCGTCCTGCCCGCAACGAAGAGCGCCGCAACGGTCGTCAGCAGAGCCGCAACCGTAACGGTCGCCGCGATGAAGAACGCAAGCCGCGCGAAGAACGTGCTCCACGTGAAGAGCGTGCACCACGCGAGCCGCGCGAAGAGCGCCAGCCACGTGAAGCCCGCGAGCCGCGTGAAACCCGCAGCGAAGCGCCTGTCGCCCGCGAAGAGCGCGCACCACGTGCCCCGCGTGAAGAACGTGCACCGCGTGCACCACGTGAAGATCGCAAGCCGCGTGGCGAGCGCGAAGAACGCGTACGTGAATTGCGCGAGCCACTGGACGCCGCGCCAGCCGCAGCCGTTGCTGCCGTGACCGCTGAAGAGCGTCCGGCGCGTCAGCCACGCGAAGAACGCGCTCCGCGTCCACCGCGTGAAGAGCGTCAACCGCGTGCCGAGCAGGCCGCTGCTGCCGTCGCTGAAGAAGAAGTGAACAGCAGCAACGAAGAGCAACTGCCGGAAGACGGTCAGGACAACGCCGAAGGCGATCGTCCACGTCGTCGCTCCCGTGGCCAGCGTCGTCGCAGCAACCGTCGCGAGCGTCAACGTGATGCCAACGGCAACGTGATCGAAGGTTCGGAAGAATCAGAGTCCGCTGAAAACGCTGGCGAGCCAAGCACTGCCGATCTGGCCGCTGGCCTGGCCGTCACCGCCGCCGTTGCCAGCAGCACCATCAGCGCTCCGGCAGAAGCCCAAGCCCACGAGCAGGCTGAACGCGCCACCGCCGCCACACTGGAAACTGCTCCAGTCGAAGCGCCGGTTGTCGAAGCCACCACTCCAGTGGAAGTGACTGCTGCACCGGAAATCGAAGTCGCTCCGGTCCGCGAAGCTCAGCCTCAGGTTGAAGCAACTGCCGAACCGGAAGCTGTCGTCGAAGCACCAGCGGCCATCACTGAGCCAGCGGTAGAAACCGTCAGCGAAAACGTGACCAAAACCGTGCGTGAAGTTCGCGAAGAGCAGACTGCGTTCAACTGGGTTGCCGAGCCAGCCGTCACCGAAGCACCAGCACCAGTCGCTGAAGCCGAAGTGCCGCAAGCCATGGTTTCCGAGCCAGTAGTTGCAGCAGCAGAGCCAGCGCCGACACCAGTGGTTGAAGCTCCGGTTGCCGAAGCTCAGGTTGAAGAAGCGCCAGCCGCAGTCGAAGCGCCAGCCCCTGTGGTTGAAGCTCCGGCTCCGGTCAGCGCCCTGACACCAAACGGCCGCGCGCCAAACGATCCGCGTGAAGTGCGTCGTCGCAAGCGTGAAGCCGAGCGTCTGCAGAAGGAAGCCGAACTGGCTGCCGCTGCAGCGCCAGTGGCTGCCGAACCAGCCCCTGCGGCTGAAGTGATCGAGGCAGCCCCTACCCCGGTCGCGGAAGAAGCATCGGTAGAATCGGTGATCGCTGAAGCACCACGCTCCGTTCAGGACGCGGTTGAACAGCGCGAAGAAGCCCAGGAAAAAGAGCACGAGCCTAAACCACTCGTGTAATTCCTGAAGTCAATAAAAAGCCCCGCCTGGTGAAAGCCTGGCGGGGCTTTTTTATGCCTGAAATTCCAGCATCATCCGGAATCTTTGTGGGAGCGAGCCTGCTCGCGAAAACGCTGGGGCAGACACTATTCATGTAACTGAACCAGCGCATTCGCGAGCAGGCTCGCTCCCACAAGGAATTTCAACACGGCTCAGGGCTGAGGAAATACCAAAGATTCAGGCACATCGATATCCCACAACACCCCTGGATCATCCACCGCCACTTCCACCACCCTACCCTGCGCAAACAACGGCCGTGCGCCACGATCGCCGGTCAGCGCCTGCAATTGCGCGCCAAACGAACGACCAAACCCCACGGGATGGCCAAATTCGCCATCCAGCACCGGCACGCTCACCGCGTCATCAGCCATCGCCGCAACCACTCGCTCGATACTCGAAGGCAAGATAAACGGCATATCGCCGAGCACAATCAACCAGCCATCCGCCTCCGGGCAAGCGGCAACACCTGCGGCAATGCTGTCGCCCATGCCGGCCGATTCGATCGACGCCACGTCGCAGCCATAAGCCTGGGCCATGCGCATCGCCTGCGGTCGAGCCTCGGTGGTGACCAGCACGCGCTTGGCGAGACTGGCCGGCAGATTGACCAACACCTGCTCGATCACCGAGCGCAAGGCGCCGTCACGCCCGGTGCAGTCAGCGAGCAATTTGTCTTTGTCGGGGCCGGCGATCTGGCGAAAGCGTTTACCCTCGCCTGCTGCCAGCACGATCACTGCGATGGATTGGCTCATGCACCCTCCAGCGGTTTTTCTGTTTCAGCTCCACACCGTTCTTTATCGCGACAATTTCCGCCAGCAACGACAGGGCAATCTCGGCCGGTGAATGACTGCCGATGTGCAAGCCGATCGGTCCGTGGAGGCGATCAATCGACGCTTGCGACAAGCCTAGCTGAGCCAGATTCTCCCGGCGCTTCTGGCTGTTGACTCGCGAACCGAGCGCGCCGACGTAGAACGCCGGCGAGTCAAGCGCAGTGAGCAAGGCCATGTCGTCCAGGCGTGGATCGTGAGTCAAGGCGACGATCGCCGTGCGCTCGTCGGTGTGGATGTTCAACACCGCCTCGTCCGGCATGCCGGGGACGAAACGGCCATGCTGCTCTTCCCAGCCGTAAACGAACTCGGTGCGCGGATCGCAGATCAGCACTTCGAAATCCAGCAGCCGCGCCATGTCGGCGACGTAGCGCGACAACTGCCCGGCACCGATCAGCAACAAGCGCCAGCGCGGGCCGTAAATCGCCCGCAAAACCTTGCCGTCGAACACCAGCGAATCGGTTTTATTCGCCGGAGCCAGTCGCACCTCGCCGGTTTCGATGTTCAGTTCTCGGGCAACGATTTCATGGTTTTCGCAACGCTGCAGCAGCTCGGCGACCCACGCCGGGTCACCGACGCGCTCTTCGGTCAGGCGCAGGGTGCCGCCGCAAGGCAGGCCAAAACGCGCGGCCTCCTCGCGGGTCACGCCGTAGGTAATCATCTGCACTGGCGGACCATCGGTGGCGATGCGGCCGTCGTGCAGTCGTGCGATCAGGTCATCTTCGACACAGCCGCCCGACACCGAGCCGATCACCACGCCGTCCTCGCGCAAGGCGAGCATGGCGCCGGGCGAGCGCGGCGCGGTGCCCCAGGTCTGCACCACGCTGAACAGCACCACCCGCTGCCCTGCGCGGCGCCACTCGAGGACGCTGCGCAGGACGTTGAGATCGACGCTATCCATTACGCTTGCGCCTTCTGCCAGCCTTGCAACTGATACCGCACCGGCAGATTGCGGATGCGCTTGCCGGTCGCGGCGAAGATCGCATTGCACAGCGCCGGGGCAATCGGCGGCACACCCGGCTCACCGACGCCACCCAACGGCACCTCACCCGGCGGCGTGACCAGATGCACAGCGACTTCCTTGGGCGCCAGCGACATGCGCGCGACCTCGTACATATGGAAGTTGTCCTGCTGGACCTTGCCGTCCTTGAAGCTGATTTCACCGAGCACGGCGTTGCCCAGGCCCATGACGCACGCGCCTTCGAACTGCGAACGGATGCGCTCAGGGTTGATCTGCGGCCCACAGTCCACGGCGATGTCGGCCTTGTGCACGATCAGCGAACCGTCGTCCTTGACCTCGACTTCGATCACTGCCGCGACATAGGTGACGAAGCTGTAATGCACCGCCAGACCGAGACCACGGCCCTTGGGCAGTTTGCGCCCCCAACCGGCAGCCTTGGCGGCAGTTTCCAGCACCGTGCGCATGCGTCCGGTGTCGATCGGATAACGCTCGGGCGATTCGCCGTAGTTCCACTCTTCGCTCAAGGTGCGTGGATCGATCTGACGATCCGGGCCGAGCAGTTTGATCTGATACTTGAGCGGATCTTCCCCGGCCTTGTGCGCCAGTTCGTCGACGAAACTCTGAATCGCAAAGCCGTGGGGAATGTTCGACACCGAGCGATACCAGCCGACCCGCGTGTGTACCTTGGCTTCGGGGTTTTCCAGGCGCACGTTGGGAATCGCGTAGGCCATGTTGGTAAAGCCCATGCCCAGCTCGAACGCCGCCTCATGGTTCATGTCCGGCGCAAACAGCGCGGTGATGCTTGGCGCCACGGTGCGATGCAGCCACCCGGACGGCATACCGTTCTTGTCGATACCCGCCTTGAGATATTCCGCCGACACAGTGTGGAAATACGAATTGTGGATGTCGTCTTCGCGGGTCCACTGCACCCGTACAGCCTTGCCCGGAAATTCCTTGGCGAGAATCGCCGCTTCGACGACGAAATCCGGTTTGGACTTGCGCCCGAAACCACCGCCCAGCAACGTTACGTTGAAGGTGACCTTTTCCAACGGCACGCCCAGGCGCTCAGCGATGCGCTCGCGGGTGACCTGCGGTGCCTGACTCGGCGCCCAGGCTTCGCAGACGCCGTCCTTGTAACGGGCGATAGCAACCATCGGTTCCATCGGTGCCTGCGCCAGGTGCGGCAGGTAATACGAGGCTTCGAGAGTGCTGGCGGCGCCGCTCAAGGCCTTGTCGATGTCACCGGTGTTGCGCACCACTTTGCCGGCCTTCAGCGACGCGGCTTCAAGTTCTTTGCGATAGGCAATCGAGTCATAACTGGCATTCGGTCCGTCATCCCACTCGATCTTCAGCGCCTCGCGGCCCTTGATCGCCGCCCAGGTGTTGCTGGCCACAACCGCGACGCCGCCCAGTGGCTGGAACTCCGACGGCAACGGCCGACCTTCGATCTGCATGACTTTTAGCACGCCGGGGACTTTCAGCGCGGCGCTGTCATCGAGGCTTTTGACCTTGCCGCCGTACACTGCCGGGCGAGCGATAGTGGCGTAGAGCATGCCGTCGAAATGCACGTCGGCGCCGTACACTGCGCGGCCATTGACGATATCGGCACCGTCGATGGCCTTGGTGCCTTCCTTGCCGATGTAGCGAAATTCCGACGGCTGCTTGAGTCGCAGGCTGTCACGCGCCGGCACTGCCAGCGCACTGGCGGCAGCGGCGAGTTCGCCGTAGCCCAGTTCGCGGCCGGACGGTTTGTGAATGACCTTGTGCAGTTGCGCATGGCATTCGCCAACCGGCACTTTCCACTGCGCAGCGGCCGCCTGTTCGAGCATGGTCCGCGCGGCGGCGCCGCAACGACGCATCGGCTCGTACCAGTGACGCATGCTGCGCGAACCATCGGTGTCCTGGTTACCGAAGCGCACTTCGTCACCCGGCGCCTGCTGCACTTTGACCTGCGCCCAATCGGCCTCGAGTTCATCGGCAACCACCATGCTCAGGCTGGTGCGCACGCCCTGGCCCATTTCCGAACGGTTGCACACCACGGTGACGCTGCCATCGGCAGCAATGCTCACGTAGACCTTGGGATCGTCGATCCAGCCATTGGGCATGCCATCTGCGCCAAATTTCTTCGCAGCGTCATCGGCCAGCGCATCCTGCCAGCCCCAGCTCGCGGCGAGGACCAGCGCACCAGTGGCGCCGACGCCTTTGAGAAAACCACGGCGGCTGAGGTTGCTCAGGGCAAAATCATTCGGGACGCGACTCATGCCTTCACCCCCTTCAGTTGGGTGGAGGCCTGGCGGATCGCGGTTTTGATCCGGTTGTAAGTACCGCATCGGCAGATGTTGCCGACCATGGCTTCTTCGATCTGCGCGTCGCTCGGGTTGGGGTTGGTTTTCAGCAGAGCGGTGGCCGACATGATCTGCCCGCCCTGGCAATAACCGCATTGAGCCACGGCGCTGTCGAGCCAGGCTTGCTGCACGACCTTGCCGACCGGATCGGCGTGGAGATTATCGATGGTGGTGACGTTCTGGCCGATTACCGAGCCGATCGGCGTGATGCAACTGCGTGCCGGCAAGCCGTCGATATGGATGGTGCAGGCGCCGCACAGGCCCATGCCGCAACCGAATTTGGTGCCGTTGTAACCGGCGACGTCACGAATCGCCCACAACAGCGGCATGTCTTCGGTGACATCGAGGGAGTGGTCTTGACCGTTGAGTTTCAGGGTAATCATGGGCACGCCCGCATATTTTTTAGTGGTTATGGGGCCGAGCAATCTGCCGCCGGAAATCAGCGGTGGGTTCGCGCAGATCGACTCAGGCTAATCAGGCTCTCTTGCGCCGACGGGAACGCCTGCACCGGGCCTTTGGGTGGAGCAAATGGTTGGTATCGTTAGCTCGCTAAGTTAACCCAGCATTAACAAAAAAGCCCTGCACTTTTTCATCAGTGCAGGGCTTTGAATGGCTTATGGCAAGCGTAGCCTCAATAGCGGTTGGGCTCCATTTCCAGTTCGACATGGAAGCGTTCGGCGATGTCTTTCTGGATACGTTGCGCCAGGTCGAGCAGTTGCAGGCCGGTGGCCGTGCCGTAGTTGACCAGCACCAGCGCCTGCAACTTGTGCACGCCGGCATCGCCATCGCGAAAACCCTTCCAGCCGGCGCGTTCGATCAGCCAGCCAGCGGCCAGTTTCATCTGCCCATCGGCTTGCGGGTAAGCCACCAGATCCGGGTGCTGCGCTTTGATCTGCGTGACCACAGCGGCAGGCACCAGCGGATTCTTGAAAAAGCTGCCAGCATTGCCGAGCACCGCCGGGTCCGGCAGTTTTTCGCTGCGGATGCTGCAGATGGCGCGGCTGACGTCGTTGGGCGTCGGCTGCTCGATGCCCTGCTCGCTCAGGCGCTGACGGACCGGGCCGTATTCCAGATGCAGGTGCGCGGCGCGATCAAGCTTGAAGCGCACCCGCAGGATCAGCCAACGTCCCGGCTGCTGCTTGAACACACTGTCGCGGTAGCCGAAGTTGCACTGTTCCAGGCTGAAATCCCGCATCTCGCCGCTCTCGCGATCCAGCGCAGTCAGCCCAGCGAAGACATCCTTGATCTCGACGCCATAGGCACCGATGTTCTGCATCGGCGCGGCGCCGACGGTGCCGGGAATCAGGCTGAGGTTTTCCAGCCCGGCAAAACCCTGGGCCAGCGTGTGCTGCACGAACGGATGCCACGGTTCGCCCGCTTCCGCCTCGACCACCACGCGACTGCCATCGTCGCTGAGCACGCGGATGCCGCGCGTGGCCATGCGCAATACCAACGCCGGAATATCCGCCGTCAGCAGCAAGTTGCTGCCGCCGCCGATCACCAGCAACGGCACGTCATGGGACGCGGCATAGGCCAGCGCTTCGCGGACATCGTCATCACTGTGGGCTTCGGCAAACAGCTGCGCGCGCACATCGACGCCAAACGTATTGAAGGCCTGCAAAGATACTTGCGGTTGCACCTGCAAACTCATAAACGGCCCTTCACTTCGATCAGCAACTGGTCGCAGGCCGCTTCGATCAGATCCAGCACCTGCTCGAAACCCTGATCACCGTCGTAATACGGGTCCGGCACTTCATCGACCAGCCCGGCGTAACGACGCAGGAACAGATCCAGCTCGGCCCTGCCGGTGGACGACTGCAAAGCCTTGAGGTTGCGCAGATTGCTGTTGTCCATGGCGAGAATCAGGTCGTAGCTGGCGAAATCGGCCCGGCTGACCTGCTGCGCGCGTTGCGTCGACAAGTCATAACCGCGCAGTTTCGCCGCCGCCTGGCTGCGCTTGTCCGGCGGGTTGCCGACGTGCCAGTCACCGGTGCCCGCGGAGGCCACTTCGACCACATCCGCCAGCCCGGCTTCACGCAACTTGTGGCGCAACACGCCTTCAGCGGTAGGAGAACGGCAAATGTTGCCCAGGCACACAAACAGAACGCGCATCAGGCCCCCAGCAGGCGACGAACCCGCTCAAGGTCTTCAACGGTGTCGACACCGGTCGGCGGCGCGATCAGCGCGTCGGCAACATGGATACGCACGCCATGCCACAAGGCACGCAGTTGCTCAAGGGATTCGGTGTTTTCCAGCCAGCACGGCCCCCAGCTCACGAAGTCGTGGAGGAACCCGGCGCGATAGGCATAAATACCGATGTGGCGACGATAGGGCACACCTTCCGGCAGCTGCTCGCGGCTCTTGGCAAATGCATCGCGTGCCCATGGCAAGGTTGCACGACTGAACGTCAGGGCCAGACCGTTGATATCGCTGGAAACCTTCACAACGTTGGGGTTGAACAGGGTCTCCACGTCTTCGATCGGCTCAGCCAGCGTGGCCATGCGCGCTTCGGTGTGGGCAGCAAGGTTGGCGGCGACCTGGTCGATCACGCTTGGCGGAATCAGCGGCTCATCGCCCTGGACGTTGACCACGATCGCGTCAGGCGCAAGGCCCAGTTTAGCCGCGACCTCGGCCAGACGATCGGTGCCGGAGTTGTGATCTTCACGGGTCAGCACCACTTCGGCACCAAAGCTTTTGCACGCCTCGACGATGCGCGCGTCATCGGTGGCAACCACGACGCGGGTCGCGCTGCTTTTGCTCGCCTGTTCCCAGACATGCTGGATCATCGGCTTGCCGGCAATATCCAGCAACGGCTTGCCCGGCAGACGGGTCGAGGCGAATCGCGACGGGATGACAACGGTGAAGGCTGTGGTCATTTATCCAGACGCTCGTCGGTGGTCAGGGTGCGCGCTTCGCTTTCCAGCATCACCGGGATGCCGTCGCGGATCGGATAAGCCAGGCCGGCGCCCTTGCTGATCAGTTCGGTCTTGTCGGCGCTGAGCTTGAGCGGGCCTTTGCACACGGGGCAAGCGAGGATGTCGAGCAGTTTGGTGTCCATGAACATTCCCAGAAATAAAAGAGTTAAGGCAGCAGACGATCCGGCAACAGGCGCATCAGTTGAGTGTCGAACCAGGCCACAAAGGCTGGCGACGGCACGGCATCGACCGCCAGATACCACCAGTCGGCAGCAGCAAAGGCACGGCACTTCACCGCGTCCTTTTCGGTCATCACCAACGGCAATGACGGGGTGAAATTCAACGCCTGCACGCTGTACTCGGCGTGGTCGGCAAATGCATGGGCGATCGGCCGCCAGTCTAGCGCTTCGAGGGTATTGAAGAAACGTTGCGGATTGCCGATCCCGGCCACCGCGTGCAGCGCTTGCCCGGGCGGGAAATGCTCGAGCGACTGACGCTCGCCGCTGCGCAGATTGACCAGTGCGGTGGGTTGCAGCCGGAAGGCGAAACCATCGTCGCGATCATCAAGGGCACCGTTGAACAGCACGCCATCCACACTTTGCAGGCGCTCGACCGGCTCACGCAACGGCCCGGCCGGCAGACAGCGCTGGTTGCCCAAGCCCCGTGCGGCATCGATCAGCACCAGTTCCAGATCCCGCGCCAGACGATAATGCTGCATGCCGTCGTCAGACAGAATCAGGTCCAGTGGCTCACTGGCAATCAAGGCTTTGACGGCGGCGCTGCGATCGGGATCAATCATCAGCGGCACGCCGGTGCGCTGGACGATCAGCAGCGGCTCGTCACCGGCAATCTCGGCGCTGTGCTCGGCCTCGACGCGCCACGGCAGTTGCGGCGGTTTGGCGCCGTAACCGCGACTGACCACGCCGACGCGCAGTCCACGGCGTCGGCAATGTTCGATCAGCCAGAGAATCATCGGCGTCTTGCCCGTGCCGCCAACGGTGATATTGCCGACCACGATCAGCGGCACGGGCGATTGGTAGATCTCTCCGTCACCGTCGAGAAAGCGCTGACGCTTGTTGATCACCACGCGGCGATACAGCATTTCCAGCGGTCGCAGCAGCGTCAGGGCCGGATGCCCCTGATACCACGCGGCGAGCAGGCGATCGGACAGGCTCATCAGGATTTCGGCGCCGCCTCGACCGTGGTCATGCGCAGATGGCTGAAACCGAGCTTGCCGGCCGCGTCCATGGCGGTGATCACCGATTGATGCTGGGCCTTGCCATCGGCACTGATCGACAGCGGCATGTTGGTGTCGCCGTTGGATTCTTTCTGCATGGCTTCCATCAGCGTCGGCAGATCATTCTTCGGCAGAATCCTGTTGTTCACCGAGAACACGCCTTCGGCACTGATCGCGACGTCCAGCTGTTTGACTTGCTGATCTTCGGCAGGCGAACCGCTGACCGCTTCCGGCAGATCCACGCGCAACTGGGTTTCCCGAGTGAAAGTGGTAGTGACCACGAAAAACAGCAGCAGAATGAACACCACGTCAATCAGCGACGCGAGGTTGATGTCTACGGTTTCCCGGGGCTTGCGACGGAATTTCACGCTTTGCCCTCGGCCAGATCGACATCACGGTCGCCCTGCACCACTTCCACCAGTTTGATCGCTTCCTGCTCCATACCGACCACCAACTCGTCGATGCGGCGCTGCAAAAACCGGTGGAAGAACACCGCTGGAATCCCGACCATCAGGCCTGCTGCGGTCGTGATCAGCGCTTTGGAAATACCGCCGGCCAGTACCGAAGCATTTGTGGTCATGCCGGAACCGGTGAAGGCACTGAAAATATCGATCATGCCCAACACAGTACCGAGCAGGCCGAGCAGCGGCGCCATGGCGGCGATGGTGCCGAGCGCGTTGATGTAGCGTTCGAGTTCATGAATGACCCGCGCGGCGGCCTCTTCGATGCACTCTTTCATGATCTCGCGACCATGCTTGGAATTGGCCAGGCCTGCGGCGAGGATTTCCCCCAGCGGCGAGTTGGCGCGCAATTCCTTGAGTTTTTCCTTGTTGAGCTGCTTGTCCTTGATCCAGACCCAGACCTGACCCAGCAGATGCTCGGGGGTGACGCGACTGGCGCGCAGTGTCCACAGGCGCTCGGCGACGATCGCCATGGCCGCGATGGAACTCAGAATGATCGGCAACATCATCCAGCCGCCGGATTTGACCAATTCCCACACAGTGACAGTCCCCTCGAAAAAGTGCGCCACTTTACCATACCGATCCGCGATTAAGAGTCGCCGCCCCGACGACCGTGAGGTGGCACTCATGCTGGCACCGATCAACGGCCAGCCACCGGTGGATCGCGCCAGAAACGCCGCTGTTGACGCATCGTCCAGGGCGGCTTGAAGCTACCCAGCTGCAGATGAATGGCGCCTTGCTCGGCGCTGTCGTAGATGCGCAGACCTTGCTTGCGGTAGCGCGCCAGCACGGTTGGATGAGGATGACCGAAGGAGTTGCCGTGGCCACGGGAGATCAGCACCGCTTCGGGCTGCAAGGCTTTGAGCAGGGCCATCGATGATGAACTGCGGCTGCCGTGATGGGGCGATTGCAGCCACTGCGTCGGCACGGCCAGCGGGCTGTCGAGCAGGACACGCTCGGCGCGAATGTCGATGTCGCCGGTGAGCAGCAGGCGTTCGCCGTTGGCCTCGATCTGCAAGACACAGGAGCGCTGGTTGCTGTCATCGGCTGCCGACCATTGCCAGAGCTGGAACTGCACGCCGTCCCACTGCCACTGTTCGCCACTCGCGCAGGCTTCGGCGCTCAACTCGGGCGGCAGGTTTGGCGGATCGCCGCTGACCACGCGGTGCACGTTAAAGCCACGCATGACCGCCCGGGCGCCGCCAGCGTGATCGGCGTCAGCGTGGCTGAGCAGCATCAGGTCTAGCGCTTGCACATTGAATTTACGTAACGCTGGCAATACCACTCGCTCGCCGAGATCGAACTCGCCGAAACGTGGGCCGGCGTCATAGAGAAGCGCGTGATGGCGGGTGCGGATGAGGATGGCCAGGCCTTGGCCGACGTCGAGTTGCCAGACATCGGCCCGCCCTTCTTCCATGCGCTCTCGGGGCGGCAACACCAAGAGCAAGAGCAGCGGCCAGCCCAACGGACGCAGCGGCACACCACGGGGCAACAACAATAAAATCACGCCAAGGCTGCCCAGTATCAACGCCCAAAATTGAATGGCGGCAGGTATCCACGCTGGCCATTGCCCGGCAATCAGCGCCAGCCCGATAAACAGCCAGTCGATCAAACCACCGGCCAGCCATAGCAGCCCTTCGCCGACATAAGGCACGGGCAGCAATAGCGTGCCAAGCAATGCCGGCGGCAGCACCACGAGGCTGACCCACGGAACGGCCAGCAGATTGGCTACAGGCCCGCTGACGCTGATCGGCAAGCTCAGCGCCAGCAACACCGGACACAAGCCGATCGCGATCAGCCACTGTGCGCGGGTCCAGGTCTGCCACCACCGCCAGGCCCCTAGCCGCCCGCCGAAAGTGAAGATCAACACTGCCACCGCCGCGAAGGACAGCCAGAAGCCGGGACGCAAGCTGGCCAGCGGATCGAACAACAGCACGCCATTGAACGCCAGCAACAACGGCCACCACGCGCCGAGATGGCGAAAACGCAGGCGCCACAACAGCACAAGCGCCACCATCACGCAGGCGCGCTGCACCGGCACATCGAAGCCGGCGAGCAAGCCGTAACCCAGCGCCGCCGCGAATGCCAGGCCACAGGCCCACGGCAACCATGGCCAGCGCAATGGCCAGATTCCGAACCGCGCCAGCCCGGCGACCAGCAGATACATCACTGCGGCGAGCAAGCCGATGTGCTGGCCGGAGATCACCAGCAAATGCACGGTGCCGGTGTCTTGCAGCACCTGCCAATCCTCGCGACTGAGGCCTGAACCGTCACCAAGCACCAGCGCCGCCAGCGCGCCCTCTCGTCCTTGCGCATCGGCCGCCAGCAGGCGCTGGCGGACGCCGTCGCGCCATGCATACCGGGCCTCAGCCAGGCGCTGGCCATCCTTGATAGTGCCGGTCGCCCCGATCCGTTGCGCCAGCAGCCAGGCCTCGTAATCGAAGGCGTCCGGGTTGAGCAAGCCACTCGGGCGCTTCAATTTCACCGCCAGACGCCAACGCTCACCACTATTGACCGGCGGCCCGGCGTACCAGGCCAGGCGCAGCAGCGATGGCAGTTTTTCATGGCGTGAACACGCATCAGCCAGCTCGAAACGCACCACGCCATCGCTGTGCTGCGGCAAGCCGACCACACGCCCTTCGAGCCAACGGGTTTCTCCGTCCAGACTCGGTGGCAAGCGGTCATTCAGCGCCCACTGCGCGCTAACGCAGGCCCAGGTAAAGCCAAACAGCAAAAATGCCAATGGATAGCTGCGAAACGGCAGCAGCATCAGCGCCACCACTGGCAGCACTACCAACAAGCCGACCGGCGGCAAGGCCGGCAAAAAAACCGGGGCCAGCAGACCGACTGCCAGCGCCATCATCCCTGTGCGCATATGCCCGTCCTTGAGAGTCCCCTCCTTAGGCATAGCGGGTCTGCGGCACCACTGTCGTCAACAATTGTCACAAAGTCTGAATGGGCGGTTCGTAGAATCCAGACATACTTGCCGCCTTAACCGACCGAGAAGCCTTATGCCCCGGCGCTTATTCAAACGTTACATGCCCGACCCGACGAGCATCAGGGAACACAAATCCTTACGCTTTCTCGGCACGTTGCTGCATGACCCTAACCTCTGGCATCTCAACCGCCACTCGGTCGCCCGGGCGATGGCGGTCGGCCTGTTTGCGGCATTCCTGCCGATACCTGCGCAGATGCTGGTCGCGGCGGCATTGGCGGTGATGGTGCGCGGCAATATGCCGATCGCGGTGAGTCTGGTCTGGCTGACCAATCCGATCACCATGCCGGCGGTGTTTTTCTGCACCTACCAGGCCGGGGCGTTCCTGATGGATGTGCCGGCGCGGCATCTGCCGGACGAGCTGACCTGGGAATGGATCAGCGGTGAGCTGTCGACGTTGTGGCAGCCGTTTTTATTGGGCTCGGTGGTCGTCGGCCTGGTGCTGGGCGTCCTCGCCTACTTTCTGGTGATGCTGTACTGGCGCTGGTGGGTGGCGCGGCAATGGCGGCGGCGCAAGCAAAGCCGGAAGAAATGAATGCAAAACGGCCTCCGCGATGGGAGGCCGTTTTTTGTTGTGTCTGGGCTGGCCCCTTCGCGAGCAGGCTCGCTCCCACAGAGAACATCATTCCAATGTGGGAGCGAGCCTGCTCGCGATGGAAGCGCTGCGGTCGGGATCAGGTACGCATCCCGCGCCCGCTCACCAGCAACCGCGCACAGCCGAGATACAGCACCACGGTCGCCACCAGCATGAAGGTGATCGCGATGCCGATGCGAATATCCGAGACACCGAGAATGCCGTAGCGGAAGGCGTTGACCATGTGCAGCACCGGGTTGGCCAGCGACACGGTCTGCCAGAACGGTGGCAGCAAAGTGATCGAGTAGAACACGCCGCCCAGGTAAGTCAGCGGGGTCAGCACAAAGGTCGGAATGATCGAAATATCATCGAAGTTGCGCGCAAACACCGCGTTGATGAAGCCCAGCAGCGAGAAGATTGTCGCGGTCAGCACTACCACCAGAATGGTCACGCCGAGGTGATGCACCTGCAGATGGGTGAAGAACAGCGACAGGATCGTCACGATCAGCCCCACCGCCAGACCGCGCAATACGCCACCAATGGTGAAGCCGATCAGGATCGTGTGCGGTGACACCGGCGAGACCATCAGCTCTTCGATCGAGCGCTGGAACTTGCTGCCGAAGAAGCTCGAGACCACGTTGCCGTAGGAGTTGGTGATCACCGACATCATGATCAGCCCCGGCACGATGTACTCCATGTAAGTGAAGCCACCCATGTCGCCGATCTGCCGGCCGATCAGGTTGCCGAAGATCACGAAGTACAGAACCATGGTGATCGCCGGCGGCAGCAGGGTCTGCGGCCAGATCCGCATGAAGCGTTTGACCTCGCGGTAGACGATGGTTTGCAGGGCGACGAGGTTGGGCCCGAACTCGGAACTCATACCGCCACCTTCGACAGATTTTTCTCCACCAGGGACACGAACAACTCCTCGAGGCGATTGGTTTTGTTACGCAGGCTCAGCACTTCGATGTTCTGCTGCGCCAACTGGGTGAACAACGCCGTGATGCCCATGGATTTGTCGACCTGCACTTCCAGGGTATGGCCGTCGAGCAATCGGGCCGGGTAGCCGAGCAATTGCGGCGCCGCGCTCAAGTCGTTCTTCAGGTCAAGCAAAAAGGTCTCCACATGCAACTGGCCCAGCAACTGTTTCATGCTGGTGTTTTCGACGATGGTGCCGTGGTCGATGATGCCGATGTTGCGGCACAGCTGCTCGGCCTCTTCCAGGTAATGCGTGGTCAGGATGATGGTGATGCCCTTCTGATTCAGCTCGGTGAGGAAGGTCCACATCGAGCGGCGCAGTTCGATATCGACGCCCGCAGTCGGCTCATCGAGGATCAGCAGACGCGGTTCATGCACCAGCGCACGGGCGATCATCAGACGCCGTTTCATGCCGCCGGACAGCGAACGCGAAGGCACATCGCGCTTGTCCCACAGGCCGAGCTGGGTCAGGTACTGCTCGGCGCGTTCCTTGGCGACTTTCGCCGGAATGCCGTAGTAACCGGCCTGGGTCACGACGATGTCGAAGGTCTTTTCGAACTGGTTGAAGTTGAATTCCTGCGGCACCACGCCGATCGAGCGCTTGAGCGCCGCCGGGTTCTTGTCCAGGTCATGGCCGAAAATATTCACGGTGCCGCTGGTCTTGTTGACCAGGGTCGAGAGGATGCCGATGGTGGTGGATTTGCCGGCGCCGTTGGGGCCGAGCAAGGCGAAAAAGTCACCTTCGGCGACGTCCAGATCGATACCACTCAAGGCCTGGAACCCGTTGCCGTAGGTTTTGGTTAGCTGCCGGATGGACAGAGCGGAACTCATATCGGATTTACGCACCAAGAAGGAAGGAAAGAAGTAAATAAGGGCGGGCGGCGAGGGAAACAACCGCGCCGCAAGTTCGCAATGGTGCTTGCCGCCGCCGCACAAGTACAGTCAAGTGTGTCGATAGTAATTATCAAGTCAACGCGGTCATGACCGCTTTCCGGTAGGCCGGACGCTGTTTCAGACGTTCATACCAGGCCTGCAGATGTGGTTGCGGGGCGCGCTCGATGGGCATTTCGAACCAGGCATAAATGAAGCTGCCCAGCGGGATGTCGCCCATGCCAATCTCGTTTCCGGACAGATAAGGCTGGCTGATCAAGGCATGGTCGGCCATGTTCAGCAATTCATCGCATTCCTTGATCGCGGCGTTGATCGCCTTCCAGTCCTGCTTCTCCGCAGGCGTGCGCAGCACACCCCAGAACACCGTGCGAAACGGCCCGGCGAAACTCGACGTGGTCCAGTCCATCCATTTGTCCGCCGTGGCGCGGGCTTGCGCATCCGCCGGATACCAGGCGCTGTCCGGGGCGTGTTTGGCCAGCAGATAGCGAACGATGGCGTTGGATTCCCATAGCACGAAACCGTCATCCTCGATCACCGGCACCCGGCCATTGGGGTTCATCGCGCGGTACTCGGGCGTGTCGACCACACCGAACGCGCCGCCGGCATCGATGGCCTCGTAAGCCAGGCCCAACTCTTCAGCAGCCCACAATGGCTTTCTGACGTTCGATGAATTTTTTCGTCCCCAGATCTTCAGCATGACCGCCTCTTTGCAAGTGAGTGGACGGCCAGCATACGCCGGATCAGGTGCGACTCAAATCGGCCTGCATATCGCCCAGCAGCACCGGCAGTTGCTCACTGAACAGATGCGGATAGCACTTTTGCAGGTGCTCGAAGAAGAAGGTTTCCGGCACATCGGTGAATTGGCCGTGATCGAGCAGATACTCCATCAACTGCGCGCCGTCACGGTTGAACGGATGGAAAACGCTGTCATTGATGCCATCGAACTCCAGCGCTGCGACGTTGAACAACTCGCACAATTGCTGGTTGAACGCTGGCGTCGCCTTGACCCAGCGGCCGTCGAGAAACAGCTCGGTGTAGCCATGCATGGCAAACACATCGCTTTTCAGCAACTCGAGCAGACGTGGCGTCGACAGGTGATTGCGCACATCGGCCAGACCGATGCGCGCCGGGATCCCGCAATGCCGCGCACAACCGGCAAGCAGCGTGGCTTTCGGCACGCAGTAACTCTCCCCTGCTACGAGTGCGTAACTGCCGCGCAGGGTTTGCGGATCACGGCTGAAGGTGTACGGGTTGTAGCGCACCGCCTCGCGCACGGCGTAATAAAGACTGATCGCCTGCTCACGCGGATCATTACTGGCACCGCGATGCTGCTCGGCGAACTCCACCACTGCCGGGTGGTCACTATCGATGAAGCGGCCGGGGCTCAGATACTCGTGCATGACGGCAATCTCCTGGGTAAGCCACGAGTCTAGCGACAGCTTGAGCACAGAGATAACGACGTTTCGGCCAAACCTGAAAGCAAAGCTGCGCAGCAACGAACGATTTCCCACACGTGTTGCCCACCGAACCTACGAAAACCATCCGGGGTTTCCCACGATTTCAATCACCATGCTCTGACCACCCTTATTTGCAGATGCCGTCTAAGCTCTGGAGGGTCGATTTGCCTTGGTTCACGGAGGACTGAATATGCTGTTGTTGTGGATACTGGTTTTGATCGTCGGCGTGGCGTATCTCGCCCATCGACGCATCGCCCCGCTGCCCGCGTTGGGCATCGTGGCGGCCTATCTGGTCGCCATGGGGATTTTCAGTCACGCGCCGGGCTGGCTGCTGTTTGTCTTCTGGGTCCTGTTGGCGGTGGTCGCCGCGCCATTGTTGCTGCCTGACCTGCGCCGCAAGCACTTCACCGCGCCGCTGTTCAACTGGTTCCAGAAAACCCTGCCGCCGATGTCGCAGACCGAACGCGACGCGATCGATGCCGGCACCGTATGGTGGGACGGCGAGCTGTTCAGCGGCCGTCCGGACTGGGACAAACTGCTGTCCTATCCAAAAGTGCAACTGAGCGAAGAAGAACAGGCGTTCATCGATGGCCCGACCGAAGAACTCTGCGCGATGGTCAGCGACTGGCAGATCGGCCAGTCCATGGACCTGCCGCCCGAGGCCTGGACGCACATCAAGGAACACGGCTTTTTCGCCCTGATCATTCCCAAGGAATACGGCGGCAAAGGCTTCTCCGCCTACGCTCACTCCCAAGTGGCAATGAAACTGGCGACGCGCAGCGGTGACCTCGCCTCAACCGTGATGGTCCCGAACTCCCTCGGCCCGGCCGAATTGCTGCTGCACTACGGCACCGATGAACAACGCAATCACTACCTGCCACGCCTGGCCCGTGGCGACGATATCCCGTGCTTCGCCCTCACCGGCCCGCTGGCCGGTTCCGACGCCGGCGCGATGCCCGACACCGGGATCATCTGCAAAGGCCAGTGGGAAGGTGAAGAAGTCATCGGCCTGCGCTTGAACTGGGAAAAGCGCTACATCACCCTCGGCCCGGTCGCTACCCTGCTTGGCCTGGCATTCAAGGCTTATGACCCGGATCACCTGCTCGGTGAAGAAGAAGACCTCGGCATCAGTCTGGCGCTGATCCCGACCGATACCGCAGGTGTGGAAATCGGTCGTCGGCACCTGCCGCTGGGCGCCGCGTTCATGAACGGCCCGAACTCCGGCAAGGACGTATTCATTCCGCTGGACTACCTCATCGGTGGTCAGGAAATGCTCGGCAAAGGCTGGATGATGCTGATGAACTGCCTGTCCGTCGGGCGTTCGATCTCGCTGCCAGCCGTGGGCACCGGCGCGGCCAAGTTCACCAGTCTGGTCACTGGTCAGTACGCGCAGATTCGCGAGCAATTCAACGTACCGCTGTCCGCGTTCGAAGGCATCCAGGAAGCCATGGCGCGCATCGGCGGCAACGCGTGGATTATGGACGCCGCCCGCATGCTCACCGCCAACGCGGTGGACCTGGGTGAAAAACCATCGGTGCTGTCGGCGATCCTCAAATATCACCTCACCGAACGCGGTCGCGAATGCATCAGCCACGCCATGGATGTGCACGGCGGCAAAGCAATCATCATGGGGCCGAACAACTACCTCGGCCGCAGCTGGAACGGCGCGCCGATCTTCATCACCGTCGAAGGCGCGAACATCCTGTCGCGCAACCTGATGATCTTCGGTCAGGGCGCGATCCGTTGCCATCCCTTTGTACTCAAGGAAATGGCCCTGGCCGGTCGCCAGGATAAAGACCAGGCACTCAAGGAATTCGATGGCCTGTTGCTCAAGCACATCGGTTTTGCCGTGAGTAATGCCGCCAGCACACTGGTGCTGAACCTCGGGCTCGGTCATTTCGAACATGCGCCGGGCGACAGGATCAGCCAAGGCTACTTCCGCGCGCTGAACCGTCAGGCCGCCGCATTCGCCATGCTCGCCGACTTCAGCATGATGCTCCTGGGCGGCGAACTGAAACGCCGCGAACGCCTGTCGGCTCGCCTTGGCGATGTACTGAGCAACCTGTATCTGGCCTCCGCCGCGCTCAAGCGTTATCACGACCTGGATTCGCCGGAGTACATGGAGCCGCTGTTCCGCTGGGCCATGGAAGAAAGCCTCGGCCAGTCGGAGCGTGCGCTGGATGAACTGCTGAGCAACTTCCCGAACAAAGTCTTCGGCTGCCTGCTGCGGGTCATCGTCTTCCCGTTCGGGCGCCGCCACAAAGGCCCATCGGACAAACTCGGCGCTGAAGTCGCTGCGGTCATCGGTCGCGCCAAAGGCGATCCAGCCCTGGAAGAACTGCTCGCCGGCTGCTACCGCCCGCAATCGGCGGACGATGCCGTGGGCGCGCTGCAACACGCCAGCGACCTGCTTAACGCCGCGCAACCCCTGCACAAGAAACTGCACACCGCACTGAAGAGCGGCCAGGTCAAACCGGCAGCCGGCGAACACGCCATCGATGCCGCGCTGGAAGCCGGCGTGCTGCAAGCCGTCGAAGCGCAAAGCCTGCGTGACGCCGAAGCGGCCCGCCGCAAGGTGATCGACGTCGATGATTTCGCCAAAGAGGAACTGAGCCAGGCAGCGGGCAAAGTCCGCTGATCCCGGTTTATGTGAAAAAACGGCGCGAGGGCTTTATACTCCCGCGCCCGTTTTGCTCTTGAGGACTTATCTCGTGTCCAACGTCGTTGCCGATCATCTCGTGTTGCTCGACCACCTGCGCAGTATCCTGGTCGCCGTAGGTGAGGCCGAACAAGTGCCCGAAGAAAGCCATGCCCTGTTCCTCGAGCGCTTCGACGAACTGCTGGCCTCCCTGCCGATCGACCCTATCGAAAGCCAATACCTGGGCCAGGACATCCTCACCCAAGTCATCAGCCGCTACCCGCAAATCGCCCACCTGATCCCCCGCGACCTGCTGTGGTTCTTCGCCGGCGACTGCCTGCACTACCTCTCCGACGAAGAAATCGACCTCTACCAGGCCCTCGAAGAACGCCGCTACGAAGCCGAACAGAACGACGAACCGTTCGACTGGAACCAGGAAAAACAACTGCTGGCCATGTCGGCGCAGGACAGCAAGCATTGATATTCGACAGGTAATCGAAAGGCCCGCACTGGTGATTCCGTGCGGGCCTTTTTTTTCAAGATCAAAAGCCCCTCACCCTAGCCCTCTCCCGGAGGGAGAGGGGACTGACCGCGCTGTTTGGATGAAGTACGTCGACCTGAATTACCGAGTCGAATGAGATTCGAAAAGCCAAAAAATCGGCTCCCTCTCCCTGGGGAGAGGGCTGGGGTGAGGGAAAAATCCACTACAAAACCAAAGCCAGACACCTCCCGCTCCTAACCACTCAAAACAATGAGCGCAAGCTCGAGTACCGCTCTTGATCTTGATTCACAGGCGACGTCGGAAGGCTGAGCGTAGGGATTGATCCGGGCGTGGGAGCGCAGCGACCGTACGACGCAGTCGTACACAGCGGAAGGAGGTGCAGCGAAGCAAACCGTAGCCGCTGCGCCCGGATCAGTCCCGGAGCGAAGGAACCCGAGCCTGCGAGGGCCGAACGCAGGAGCAAGCGTTTTGGTTACTTTTTGGCGTCTGAAAAAGTGACTCGCCGTAAGGGCGAAACCGCCAGAAGCAACAACCGAAGCAACGGATATTCACCCAAACCACCAGAGCATGGTCGGCCCAAAGGCCGCCAAGTCCCACCAAAAAAACCTCAAAGCAACCCCTCACTCTCCGGCAGCTCATACGCCACAGCCGCATTGCTCCCACCGGCAGATTTCCCGGGCCTACCCAACGTCGGCTCCTTCTGCAAACACTCCACCAGATAATCAATAAACACCCGCAACTTCGGCGGCAAATAACGCGTCGGCGAATGCAGCAACCACAACCCGCCATGATAGGAAGCAAGAAACGTCCAGTCCGGCAACACCTGCACAATCAACTTCTGTTCCAGCGCATAACGCGCCGTGAAATACGGCAGACTGCCAATGCCGATGTGCTGCAACACCTCCCCCCAAGCGCACGCCCGTGTGATTGGCGGCATAACGCCCACGCACACCGACCGTCACCGCCTTGCTGCCCTTCTTGAATTTCCAGCGTGCATCGCTCGGCGTTTCGCCCAGATAAATACAACTGTGGTTGAGCAAATCGTGAGGATGCGTCGGCGTGCCGTGTTCGGCCAGGTATTGCGGCGTGGCGCAAAGCAAATGATCGATGGTCAGCAACTGCCGCCCGACCAGACCCGCCGGCGGACGATCAGTGATGCGTATCGCCAGATCAACGTGATCATCGATCAGATCGACCTGACGATCTTCCAGCAACAACTCGACATCGACCTTGGGATAGCGGCGCAGAAACTCCGGCATGTGCGGATGAATCACAAAGCGCCCCACCGCTTTCGGCACGCTGACCCGTACCAGACCTTCGGCTTCGTGGGTGAACTGGCCGCTGATTTCCATCACCGACCTGGCCGCACTGACCATTTCCTGGCAACGCTTGAACACCTCTTCGCCGCCATCGCTCAAGCGCAGCTTACGCGTGGTGCGCTGCAGCAAGCGCGTGGCCAACGCCTTTTCCAAGCGGGAAATACTGCGACTGACCGCCGAGGGTGAGGAACCCATCTGCCGGGCTGCTTCGGAGAAGCTGCCGGTCTCGACGACCTTGACGAAAATCGCCATTTCACCCAGCAGCGGCAGCGGAAGATTGATGCTCACAACGCACAAGTCCTTTGATGTTCGAATGGATTATCACGTTATTGCACGATTCATATAATAAAAACAGAACTTCGATCAGGGCATGGAATATGACGCTTCGCCTGTTTTTTCACAGTGACGACCTCAAGGCGAATGTCGAAGTCCTCGACTGCACACCCCACGAGAACGAATTCGCCGTAGTGCTGCGCGCGACCCTGTTTCACCCCCAGGGCGGTGGACAGCCTAGCGATACCGGCTGGATCGGTGAAAGCCGGGTGTCGCGAGTGGTACAAGAGCCGGAGTGCATTGTGCATTTCGTCGACCGACCGCTGCCGCTGGGCATGACCGTCATCCGCATCGATGAAGAACGCCGCCGCTTCAACACACGCATGCACTCGGCCGGGCACCTGATCGGTCATTTCATTCAGGCCATGGGCTGGATGCCGATCAAGGCGCACCACTGGCCGGACGAAGGCCGGGTGCAATTCAAACCGGGCGATGGCGCGGAAGAAGTCGATGCGCCAACCGTGCAAACCGGTATCGAGCAGTGGATCGAACACGATCTGCCGCGTCTGACTTCACTGCGCGAGGGCGCGCGGGAAATCAGTTTCGGTGAGCTGCCAGCCTATGGCTGCGGTGGCACCCACGTACGCAGCCTGAAGGATTTGGGCACAGTCACGATCGCGTCCCTTTCGCAGAAGAAAGGCACGTTGTCCGTCCACTACAGCGTGGATTGAGCATTTCGGACGTTGCCATCGCGCAGCGTCCGACGCCGGGGAACTGCACTCGCCGGTTCCGTTGACTATCGATAGATGGACCTAAAACAAATGATGCTAGACGTCGAGCGTCTCGATGAGACGTGCATAAAAAAACTGGCCAACGAAGAAGTCCTCGCCATCCGCGTCAAACGCTTTCTGCCCGAGCCGCTGGCGATCGAGATCGGCGACAAGATCCTCGCCCCGGGCTTTGAAGGCTACATCAACGCGCCGAGTATCGGCCGTATCGGCATGGCCTTTTACGAGGCGGAAAACCAGCCGCTGCTGATCGAGGACTACTTCGAACGCGCCACCCGCAAAATCGACGAACTGCGCCAGCGCTGCGCGCCCTACTCTTCGCCGATCGACACGTTGCGCTGCATGCTCGACGAATCCTGGCCCGCGGGCGCGCATCTGGAAAACCTCTACGGACGCAAGATGTATGTCGGCTTGTCGCGGGTGGTCAAACCCGGCGTGTGCTTTCTTGCCCATCACGACATCTTCGCCAAGGACGCCCCGGACAGTTTTCAGGCGCGCAGCCTCGAGGCGCAATTTGCCTGCAACGTCTACCTGAACATGCCCACCGAGGGTGGCGCCTTGCAGATGTGGAATGACCACATCACCCCGGATCAATTCGACGAAATGCGCGGCGACAGTTATGGCATCGAGCCGTCGCTGCTGGGGCCGCCGGCGCTGGAAGTACGACCGCAGCCCGGCGATTTCATCATGTTCAATTCGCGGCGCATGCACTCGGTGACTCCGGGCGTGGCCGATCCGCGTTTGAGCCTGTCGTTCTTTGTCGGCTATCGCGGCAATGCCTCCCCTCTGACTTTCTGGAGCTGACATGCTTTCCAATTACCTGGGCGAATTTCTCGCATTGGCGACCATCCACTTTCTCGCCGTGGTGGCGCCCGGTCCGGACTTCGCCGTGACCATCCGCCAGAGCGTGCGCTTCGGCCGGCTCGTCGGCATCTGCACTGCGCTGGGCATCGGCGCGGGAATCTCCGTGCACGTGCTGTATACCCTGCTCGGCGTCGGCGCCTTGATGCACACCACGCCGTGGCTGCTGACTGTGGCCAAAGTGGTCGGTGGGGCTTACATCCTCTATCTGGGCGTCAGCCTGATCCGCAGCAAACCCAAGAGCAGCGTCGAAGGCGAAAAAACCGCCGATGAGCCGCTGGTTGAACAGTCACTGTTCAAGGCATTCAGCACCGGTTTTCTGACCAACGCGACCAACCCCAAGGCCACGCTGTTTTTCCTGGCCATCTTCACCACGATCATCAGTGCCAGCACACCGCTGCAGATCCAGGCGTTCTATGGTTTGTGGATGTGCTTCGTCAACGCGCTGTGGTTCGTGATCGTCGCGCTGTTTTTCTCCAGCAACAAAGTGCGCCTGCTGTTCATGCGCCTTGGACACTGGTTCGAGCGCAGCATGGGCGTCATCCTCATTCTATTTGCCGGACGCCTGATGCTGTCGATGTAACTCGCACAAAAAAAGTCCCGGCATCAGTTGCCGGGACTTTTTCATTTGTGCGCCTCTTTTGCATTTCTGTGCGACAGATCAAGTTTGTGACTCCCTCTTCACCTGCTCATGGTGGTAGGTTGCAAAATGTTTCTGCCGCAAGTGTCAGACATATTTTCCCAATCTCTAGCAAAGGAATGCCTGTTACATGGTCTTTTCCCTGAAAAAACTGGCCGCTGCCACGCTCGTCATGGCCAGCCTCACCGCGTTTACCAGCGCCGCACAAGCCAACATCACTGCCGAGCAAAGTGCAGCGATTCTGAAATCCTTCGATGGCAAGAACCTGACGGACTTCCGTAGCTTCCTTGGCAGCCTGGCGAAAAGTGATCTGGCCAAGACGGATAAGCTCAACCCGTCCATCAGCGCCTTTCTCGACAACAAGACCCTGAACGCCGAACAGCAGAATGAAATTCATCGCTTGCTGGGCATTTATACCCGCGTGAAATATGGCAAGGCCGCGCTGGAAACCCTGCGCCAACTCGTCGAGATCCCGACCTTCCGCAAGGACGGCGTGGAGCAACACGACAACCCGGAATTCATCAAGATTGCCGGCGAGATTCAGAAACTTGCTGAATCCTTCGGTTTGAAATTCCGCAATGTCGATAACCGCGTCTACGAAATTTCTCTGGACGGCAAAGGCGACGAGGTCGTCGGTATTCACGCGCACGCCGATGTGGTGCCAGTAACTCCGGAAAACTGGGTATTGAAAGACGGCACCAAGCTCGACCCGTTCAAAGTCACGCTGATCGGTGATCGCATGTACGGCCGGGGCACTGAAGACGACAAGAACGCGATCGTCGTAGCGCTGTATGCCATGAAAGTGATCAAGGACGAGAAACTGCCCCTGGCGCGCAACTTCAAGTTGCTGGTCGACACCACCGAAGAAACCAGCGGCGACGCCATTCCTTATTACTTCGAACGCAACCCGACGCCGAACTACAACATGGCGCTGGACGGCGGTTATCCGGTGGTGATCGCCGAAAAAGGTTACGGCACCGTCATGGCCAACTTTGCCAAACGCAAAGCTGAAGGCACCGGCGCGGAAATCGTTTCGATGACTGGCGGCAAGGCGACCAACCAGATTCCGTCCGCTTCGGTGGTCACGCTGGTAACCGACAAGCCTGCCGAGCTCGCCGCCAGTCTGCAAAAAGCCGGCGACGCCTATGCCAAAGCCAACGGCGGCGACTTCGAAGTCGCGGCGAAGGTTGATGGCAAGGACGTCAAACTGACCGTTACCGGCGTTTCTGCGCACTCCTCCGAGCCTGAGTCCGGCGTCAACCCGGTCGCGCGCATGTTGAGTTTCCTCAACAGCCTGAACGGCCAAATCGCGCTCAAGCACAACCAGTTCACCGACGCGGCGCGCTATGCCGATGACAACTGGGGCCTGGATTATCTGGGCAAAAAACTTGGCGTTGGCTTCTCTGATTCGTTCATGGGACCACTGACCACCTCGCTGACCTACGTCGGTGAGGATGACAAAACCTTCAAGCTGGCGGTGAATCTGCGCGTACCGAAGGGCAAGTCTCCGGAAAAGCTCAAGGCCGAGATCGCAGAAAAACTCGACGCCTGGAGCAAAAAGACTGACGTCGCGGTAGCCTTCGACTATTCAGTGGCTGAACCGATGTATCGCAACCCCGAGGGTGAGTGGGTCAAGGCGCTGCTTGCCGTAGCCAGCGAAAACCTCGGCATGAAGTCGCAATTTGGTACTTCCGCTGGCGCGACTTCGGTTCACGAATTGCCGAACGGCGTGCAATTCGGCCTGGCGCGACCTGAGGCCAAATACACCGGCCACACCGATGGCGAATTCAAAACCGTTGAGCAGTTCCTGCTGGACCTGCAGATCGTCACGGAAATGATGGGGCGTGTCGGGCAGTTGCCGAAGCTTTGAATATCGGTTCAACCCGGTGGTAAAGAAAGGCCCGAGGGTATGCACCCTCGGGCCTTTCTTTCATTGCGTGACCGTGGTCGCTTCCCGGCTGCGGTGGACGAAGCGCCACCCCATCAACACCGTCGCCAGCGTCAACGCAGTGATGAGTCCTGCCCATATCCCTTGCGGCCCCCAGCCCATACCAAATGCCATCAGGCATCCCAACGGTAGACCTATTCCCCAGTAACAGAAAATCGCCAGCCACATGGGGATTCGCGTGTCCTGCAAACCGCGCAACGCTCCCGCCGCGAGCATCTGCATGCCATCTGGGAACTGCAAAGCCGCAGCGTAGAGGAGCAGCGTTGAGGCCAGCGCGGTGACCGCGAGATCCGAGCTGTACCAGCCGGCAATCATCTGATTGCCCAAAAGCATGGCCAACATCGAAAAACTCTGGGCGACAACAACGATGACACAACCCGCATACGCCGCCCGCCGCACCGCCCTGAAGTCGCCTCGGCCCAGCGCGTGACCGACCCGCACGGTTGTCGCCTCGGCGACGGCGACCGGAATCATGAAACACAGCTGCGCGAGATTGACTGCGATCTGATGCGCCGCGAGAAAGGTCGAACCGAGTCGGCCGATGAGTAACGAGGTAACGATGAAAAGACTGCCCTGGGTCAGAATCGCAATACCGATTGGCATTCCGACCTTCAGCAAATCGAGGATGCCAGCGCGACACGGCAGATCAAACCGGGAAAACAGCTGCAAATGCGCCAACCGTTTGCCGCGCCACAGGTAACAGGCGAACAGCAGCGCCTGCAGCCACATCAACGATGCCGAGGCAATGCCCAGGCCTTGAGCACCCAGTTCCGGAAACCCAAGCTTGCCGTTGGTCAGCACGTAACCCATTGGCGCCAGCAACAGCAACCCACCAAAACTTAGAATCATGGTCGGGCGCATCCAGTGCATTCCTTCGCACAGATAACGCATGCAGAAAAACAGCGTCAGCGCCGGACTGCCCCATCGCACGGCGTGCAAAAAGTCTCGTGCGCCGGGAATCATTTGCGGCGCAATTCCTGCCGGCGCCAGTAATGCCGGCGCGAGGCTGAGAAAAGCGAACATCACGCCCCCCATGAACAGCGCCAACCAGAGTGCCTGGCGGAACACCGGACCGATCTCGCTTATTCGATCCGCGCCGTGCAAACGTGCGACCGAAGCGGTCAGCGCAATCAGCGTACCGATCGGCACCAGCATCGGCAGCCACAACAAGGCAGTGCCCAAAGTCACCGCCGCCAGGGTATCGGTGCCATGGTTGCCGGCGATCAGGTTGTCAACGAAGGCGATAAGCCCGGCACTGACATGCCCGATGACCAACGGCAACGCCAGCCAGGCGGTGGCCCGTATTTCTCGCAAAGCATCAACAGTGGCAGTTTTTTGAAACATTGAATGAGATCCTCAGAATCGACTGGCCGATGCTGGCGTCATAGCCAGGAACGGCGTCGTTATCTCAGAATTGCCCATGCGCTGGCTGTCGGCTGCTTCCGAGTTTCACGGGATCGCTGTAGGAAAGTTGTAACAGAGCGCGGCAGGTACAAAACGCGCACAAACAAAAACGCCGATCATCACTGATCGGCGTTTTTATGAAATTGGAGCGGGAAACGAGACTCGAACTCGCGACCCCGACCTTGGCAAGGTCGTGCTCTACCAACTGAGCTATTCCCGCAAATGGCGTCCCCTAGGGGACTCGAACCCCTGTTACCGCCGTGAAAGGGCGGTGTCCTAGGCCACTAGACGAAGGGGACACGCTACCCGGAACACATGGTGTGTGTTTCGGTGTCCAGATCCGCATCCGAAGACTTGGTTCTGGTTTCACTCAGCACCGCCCGAAAGCACTGCTGTTTAAAATTGGAGCGGGAAACGAGACTCGAACTCGCGACCCCGACCTTGGCAAGGTCGTGCTCTACCAACTGAGCTATTCCCGCATTGGCGTCCCCTAGGGGACTCGAACCCCTGTTACCGCCGTGAAAGGGCGGTGTCCTAGGCCACTAGACGAAGGGGACACACTACAACATTCACTCCCTGCCGCGTTTCGCTGTGTGCTTTACGCTGCAAGTGGCGCGCATTCTATGGATGGATTGAGGGGTCGTCAACCCCCTGATATAAATTTATTTAAATCAATGACTTCGACCTGGATTACGGGCCGCGTAGGGCTTTTCCGTCGTCCGAAACCTGACGCCTATATTCCGCCACTCGCCAAGACGTTATAGTCACCGCACAGTGATGGCAATCTGCACATCAAGCGCCAGCATTCATCTATACAGCCGGCGGCCGATACAGATTGCAGCAGCCGATCAAACCCGTCGAGCGGCGCTAGGCGCGTAAATGCCCAGCCACTACACTCGCATGCGAACCCTATAAAGAGGTCTTACCGGTGACACCACTCATGATCACCCTGCTAGTCGTAGCCGGGATCGCAATTCTGATCGCCATTGGCTACATGAACCATGTGGTGGAAAACAACAAACTGGAGAAGGCCCGCACCAAAGTCGAACTCAACGACCGCCTGCGCCGATGCGGCGAACTGACCGAAACCTTCCCTGGCCAGTTCATGACCCCGGCGCTGAAACTGCTGCTGACCCGCCTGGAACTCAACGTCTGCCAGCGCCTGCTCAATCTGGAAAAGACCAGCGCAACCACCAAGGCCCGCATCACCGAACTCAGCGCCCTCGTTGCCCAGGGCGAATCGATGCCGGTGAACAACCCGCCCGCGCCGATCCTGACCGAAGCCAAGGCCAAAGACGTGCGCTTCCTCCTCGAAGCCCTGCACGGCCAGATCACCCGCGCCGCCCACGACGGTTTCCTGCCTCCGAACGAAGCCAAACAATGGATTCGCGAAGTGCGCCATATCCTCGTGCTGCTGCACATCGAATTCTTCAACAACCTCGGCCAACAGTCCCTGCAACAAAACCAACCCGGCCAGGCCCGCCTCGCCTTCGAACGCGGCGTGCAATATCTGCGCAAACAGCAGGATCCGCAGATGTATGCCGAGCAACTGCAATATCTGGAAAAACTCCTCGCCCGAGCCAACGCCCAGGTCATGGACAAGATCGCCCCGGTGGAAGGTGAAGAAAACCAACTGACCGCCGGCTTGAAAGATGCCGAAGCGGATGCCGACTGGAAGAAGAAAGTGATTTACGACTGAGTCGCGAATGCTGGGGAGAAAAGCCACCGTTATTGGTGGCTTTTTTGTGGGCGACTTGGAAGAGAATGTGAATTGAAGACCGCTTTCGCGAGCAGGCTCACTCCCACATTGGGAAGCAGTGTTCTCAGGTAAAAATCGGTCGGCTGTCAGGCCGCCTTCGCTGGCAAGTCAGCTCCCACAGAACAGCAAAAGCAAACCCGGGCCATCCCCACGCGGCGAAGCCGAGAGCTTGGCCGGCCCAAAGGCCGCCAAGAATCAAAGCCGAAAATGCCCAACCATCGAGCGCAACTCCCCGCCCAACTGCGCCAGCTCAACACTCGAAGCCGCATTCCCGCGCATCGCCACGGAAGAGTGATCCGCGCTCGCACGAATCTGCGTGACACTGCGATTGATCTCCTCCGCCACCGAACTCTGCTCCTCCGCCGCCGCCGCGATCTGCTGATTCATCTGCTGAATCAACGACACCGCCGCCGCAATACTCCCCAGCGCACTCTCGGTCTGCAACGCATCACTGACCGCCAGCTTCACCAGTTCGCCACTGCTGCGAATCTGCTGCACCGACGACTGCGCCGCTGCCCGCAGGGCACTGACCAAGCGTTCGATCTCCTCTGTCGATTGCTGCGTACGCCGTGCCAGCGCACGCACCTCATCGGCCACCACGGCAAACCCCCTGCCCTGCTCCCCGGCCCGCGCCGCTTCGATCGCCGCGTTCAGCGCCAACAGATTGGTCTGCTCGGCCACGCTCTTGATCACCTCCAGCACCGTGCCGATATTCTGAATCTCGGCGCTGAGGCTCTCGATGCTGGAACTGGCCGACGTCGCTGAATCCGCCAACTGCTCGATCCGCGCCATGCTTTGACGCACCACCTGCTGGCCGCTCTCGACCTTGTCATCCGCCGTCTGCGCCGCCAGCGCTGCCTCTTCGGCATTGCGCGCAACGTCATGCACGGTGGCGGTCATCTGGTTCATGGCGGTGGCGACCTGCTCGGTTTCCTCCTTCTGGCTGTTGACCTCCAGATTGGTCTGCTCGGTCACCGCCGACAGTGATTGCGCGGAACCGGCCAAGCGCTCGATTCCGGCCTGCAAGCCACTGACAATCGTGCCCAGGCCGGCAGCCATCTGCTGCATCGCCAACATCAGCTGGCCCATTTCATCACGGCGTGTCACCTCGACCTTTGCCGTGAGATCACCCGCAGCAATCTGCTGCGCCACACGAATCACACTGCGCAACGGTGCCACGATCAGACGCGTGATCACCCATGCAGCGAGCAATCCGACCAACAAGGCCAGCGCCGAAGAACCAATGATCAATACCGTGTTCTTTTTCAGCTCCGTCTGCATCGATGCGTCTTCGGCGACATAGGCTTGATTGACCCGGTCCACCACCTGCGCAGCACGCTGATGCAATTGGTCATAAACCGTTTTCTCTTGCGCCAGCAAACCGGTGTACTCCGCCAGTTTCTCGTTGAATCCGGCGATATGCCCCGAGACTTCATTGAGCACAGTCAGATAGCCCTCATCCTTGACCGTGCTTTTCAACGCCTCGGCCTGCTCCTGCGCTTGCGCGGCCTGCTCGATGTTGCCTTGCCCGGCATTGTCGGAATCGCCCTTGCGGCTTTGGTCCAGCCGCACCCGCGCTTCGTTCATCGCCTGCAGCATCAGTCGCGAGACCTGACTGACCTGATTCGCCTGTTCGATGAACTGCGCGCCGTCCTTGCCCTCGGTGTCTTTCAGCGTATAGGCGCCATCATCGGCCAGCCCGCTCTGCAACACGTCGAGGTTATTGGCCACGCTGGACACCGACCAACTGGCCATTTCCAGTGCGAGGTCCTTGGCCTGGCTCAGCGAGACGAATTCATCGAAGGCCTTGCGATACGCGCCCAGGGCTTGCTCGACATCGCTCATCACCGGCACATTGGCCGGGGAATGTGCCTTGAGCTCGCCGGCAAGAACAATCAGCCCATCGACGCCTTCGCGCAAGGCATCGGCGGTCTTCGGATTGCCGCGCAGCGCGTACTCCTGCTCGAGCAGGCGCACCTTGAGCAGGCCGCTGTTGAGCGCGGACATCTGCTTCAAGCCGTCGAAACGCAGACTGATGGTTTGCAGCGACCAGACGCCGATCGCCGCGACCAGTGCAGTCAGCAGCAAGACCAGCACGAATCCGATACCCAGTTTTTTCGCCATACCGAGGTTGGCAAAACGTCCTTGCACGGCCGAAATCATTGCGCGTAGTCCCCTGCCAAAGTCTGTGAACGAAGATTCGCAACGGGCTCGAACCAGCACAAGACTCTGGCGTCGGAATAATGGCAAAAAGCTACGCCCGCGTCGTTTTCAGAATGCTTGAGGTCGATCCGCGCAAGTATTGCGAAAAAACTGCCGAGCCCGAGGGTCGCAGGCACAGGCCACATTGATGCGCTGCCAGTCACCGCACTCACCGCTGGGACTGAAGGCGTCCGCTGCCGATAACTCCAGCCCGCAACGCTGGGCCTGCCTGCGCACCGACGCTTGGTCGCGCAAGCGTGCCCGCGCCCAGATAAACAGCCCGCCAACCGGCTTGCCGAACACTTCCCACTCGGCATCTTCCAGAGCCTGCAAGGCCGCCGCGCGATCGGCATTCAAGCGCTGGCGCTGGCGCTGCACCAGTTTGCGATAGGCGCCGGTCGCCATCAGCCTGGCCAGCACCGCTTCGGCCAGCCTCGAACAGCCCAGGCCGCTGATCATCTTGACCTCAGCCAGCCGCGTCAGCAGCTCGCTGTCCGCCAGGACAAAACCGACCCGCAACGAACTGCTCAGTGTCTTGGAGAAGCTGCCCACATAAGCGACCCGTCCCTCATGATCCAGCGCTGCCAGCCGCGTACCGTTGCCAGTATGCAGATCAGCATAGACGTCATCTTCGATCACGCGCAGGTCGTAGATCTTGCTCAACTGCACGATGCGCTGGGCAACGGCGGGCGTCAGGCAACTGCCGGTGGGATTGTGGTGATGACTGCCGATGAACAAGGCAGCGGGACGAAACTGACGCAGCACCGACTCGAGCATTTCGGTGTCCGGCCCGCTCGGCGTGCGACGAACTTCGAGCATGCGTACGCCGTGCAGACGCAGCAGGTCAAACAACGGTGCATATCCGGGCGTTTCCACCACCACGCAATCGCCGGCCTTGAACAGGGTGCGCACGATCAGATCCAGCGCATGACTGGCACCGCTGGTGCTCATCACCCGGGTACTGCAGGCGTCGATATTCAGCAGTTTGAGGCGCTTGGCAATCTGCTCGCGCAACGCTGGCAGCCCCAGCGGCGAGCTGTAATTGAACAGACTCGCCATGTCGGTGCGTGCCACCTCGCGCAGCGCGTAGCTGAGGTCGTCGGGCTCGCGCCAGCTCGGCGGCAGGCTTCCCTGGCCCAATATCAAGCGATTCGTTGAGGCGTTCACCTCATCACACCATGCCTGGCGACCCTCGAACGTTGCCAGTTCCGAGTCCGCTTCGCGCAACGACGGCGCGGCCGCGACGATGAATCCGGCGCCCTGACGCGCAGTCAACACACCTTGCGAAACCAGGCGCTCGCAGGCTTCGACGACGCACGACTGGCTGAGCAGATTACCCCGGGCGATTTGCCGTACGGAGGGCAACCGGGTGGCCGGCGGGATACCGCTTTGCACGATCCAGTCAGTCATTCCATCGACAATCTGCTGCACGACCGGCACCATTGCCTGTCGGTCAATTCTCAGTTCCATGAGCTCGCAAACTCCTGTCAGTTTTGCTGGCAGCAGTAAATCACAGCCGCGCCGCCGAGGCTGTGCGACAACGCCGCCAAATGCGGCAGTTCTAACGGTTTGATACACATTGTTTAACTGTATTCACATCCCAGGACGCGAGACGCAAAAAAGCCCGCACGCAGGCGGGCTCTTTGTATAACGACAACATTCAGAACGCCGTCACGCCGCCATCCACCGTCAGCGAGTGCCCGGTGGTGAACGCTGCGCCATCGCTGCACAGATACAGCACCGCGCTGGCGATTTCCTCGACCTTGCCAATGCGCCCGACCGGGTGCATGGCGTTGGCGAATTCGCCCTTCTTCGGATCGGCTTCGTAGGCGCGGCGGAACATGTCCGTATCGATCACTGCCGGGCACACTGCGTTGACACGGATTTTCTTCTTCGCGTATTCGATCGCCGCCGACTTGGTCAGGCCGATCACCGCATGTTTCGACGCCGCATAGATGCTCATTTTCGGCGCTGCGCCCAGCCCGGCTACCGACGCCGTGTTGACGATCGCGCCACCGCCCTGCGCCAACAACAGCGGCAACTGATACTTCATGCACAGCCAGACGCCTTTGACGTTGACGCCCATGATCGCGTCGAATTCGTCCAGCGAACCGTCGGCGAGTTTGCCTTTCTCGATTTCGATCCCGGCGTTGTTGAAGGCATAGTCGAGACGACCGTAGGTATTGATTACCTCATCCATCAGATTTTTTACATCGCTTTCCAGCGTCACGTCGCAGCGCACGAAGGACGCTTCGCCACCGGCGGTACGAATCAGCGCCACCGTGCCTTCACCGCCGGCAGCGTCCAGGTCAGCCACCACCACTTTCAGGCCCTCGGCGGCAAACGCCAGGGCTGTCGCGCGGCCGATGCCGTGGGCGGCTCCCGTGATTACAACCACCTGACCGGAAAACGTCATGCTCATGGGTATGTCCTCGAATGCAAAAAACTGGGAGATGTTGGCGTCGCAGCATAGCCAAGGGCAGCGAAAGCACGTCAGCACTATGCAATCGCTGTTTACCGGCGCATGCGCCGCAGTGATGAAACCCGCCCCGTAACCATCACTGCACTGGATCGACTCGCATTCGCCGTATCAGCCAACCTTGCGACATCGCCGTTGAAGAGCTATCAACAAGGCTTCATTCCATTCGAGTGCCTGTCATGACCAACCAGACCAATCGCCAGTTCCTGCTCGCCAAACGCCCGGTGGGCGCCGCGACCCGCGAGACTTTCACTTATCAGGAAGTACCGGTCGGCGAGCCACAGGCGGGACAGATTCTGGTGAAGAACGAATACCTGTCCCTGGACCCGGCCATGCGCGGTTGGATGAACGAAGGCAAGTCCTACATCCCGCCGGTCGGTCTCGGTGAGGTGATGCGCGCACTGGGCGTGGGAAAAGTCATCGCCTCGAACAATCCTGGCTTCGCCGTCGGCGATTACGTCAACGGTGCCCTCGGTGTGCAGGATTACTTCCTCGGCGAGCCGCGCGGCTTCTACAAGGTCGACCCGAAACTTGCGCCATTGCCACGCTATCTGTCTGCGCTGGGCATGACCGGCATGACCGCCTACTTCGCCCTGCTCGATGTCGGCGCACCAAAGGCCGGTGACACCGTGGTGCTGTCCGGCGCGGCCGGTGCGGTGGGCAGCGTGGCCGGGCAGATTGCCAAGATCAAAGGCTGCCGCGTCGTCGGCATTGCCGGCGGGGCCGACAAGTGCAAATTCCTCATCGACGAATTGGGCTTCGACGGCGCCATCGATTACAAGGCCGAAGACGTCGTGGCCGGACTGAAGCGCGAATGTCCGAAAGGCGTGGACGTGTACTTCGATAACGTCGGTGGCGACATTCTCGACGCGGTGCTGAGCCGCTTGAACATGAAAGCGCGGGTGGTGATCTGCGGCGCCATCAGCCAGTACAACAATAAAGAAGCGGTCAAAGGCCCGGCCAATTACCTGTCACTGCTGGTCAATCGCGCGCGCATGGAAGGTTTTGTGGTGATGGACTACGCCGCGCAGTTCGCCAGCGCCGCGCAGGAGATGGCCGGCTGGATGGCCAACGGGCAGCTCAAGAGCAAGGAAGATGTGGTTGAAGGACTTGAGACGTTCCCGGAGACGCTGATGAAACTGTTCAACGGCGAGAACTTTGGCAAGTTGGTGTTGAAGGTTTAAGGCCAGCCTGAAACCAATGTGGGAGCGAGCCTGCTCGCGAAAGCGGTGGATCAGTCGGTAATGATGCCGACTGACACGCCCTCTTCGCGAGCAGGCTCGCTCCCACAGTTGGATCTTCAATAAGCTTTAGGAAATTTCGGCTACGACTGCGGCCAACGCTTGCGCCGGATCTGCCGCCTGGCTGATCGGACGGCCGATTACCAGGTAATCGGAACCGGCATCCAGTGCCTGACGCGGGGTCAGAATGCGCCGTTGATCGTCTTGCGCGCTGCCCGCCGGGCGAATCCCCGGGGTCACCAGTTGCAGCGACGGGTGCGCGGCTTTCAGCGCCGACGCTTCCAGCGCCGAACACACCAGACCGTCCATCCCGGCCTTCTCGGCCAGTGCCGCCAGACGGAGCACTTGTTCCTGCGGCTCGATATCCAGACCGATACCGGCCAGATCCTCGCGCTCCATGCTGGTCAGCACGGTCACACCAATCAACAACGGTTGTGGACCACTGCGCTTGTCCAGCTCTTCGCGGCAGGCCGCCATCATGCGCAGGCCACCGGAGCAGTGCACGTTGACCATCCACACGCCCATCTCGGCAGCGGCTTTCACGGCCATTGCGGTGGTGTTGGGAATGTCGTGGAATTTCAGGTCCAGGAACACTTCGAAACCCTTGTCACGCAGGGTGCCGACGATTTCCGCCGCGCAACTGGTGAACAGTTCCTTGCCCACTTTGACCCGGCACAGCTTCGGGTCCAACTGGTCGGCCAGCTTCAGTGCGGCGTCACGGGTGGGGAAATCCAGGGCGACGATGATAGGAGTCTGGCAGGCGGACATGGATGGGCTCTCAGGCTGGTCGAAAACGGCGCGCATTGTAGCGGAACCGGCGGCGGCGCGGCACCCAATGATCGGTAAATCGTCGCGCCGAACGTGATCAGCTTAGCCGCCGCGGCCATTGTGTCGACTCCGATACACAGCCGACACGCCGACAACACGCACCCGGGTTAGCCTCGCCCGGCGCAACACGTCCTTACAACAGCACTTCCCGCCTCCCGGCCGGACGCCTATGCTGAAACCACCACTGGCAGCGAACAGCCCCATGCACAACACCCCGACAACCGTGACGGACGAAAGCAAAGACGACAAGCGCTGGAGCATCCGCGCGCTGATCGTCGACGATGACGTGCCGATCCGCGAGCTGATGATCGATTACCTCGCCCGCTTCAACATCCACGCCAGCGGCGTCACCGACGGCGCGGCAATGCGCCAGGCGCTGCAGGGTGAACATTTCGAGGTCATCGTCCTCGACCTGATGCTCCCCGGCGAAGACGGCCTATCGCTGTGCCGCTGGCTGCGCGCCGAATCGGACATCCCGATCCTGATGCTCACCGCCCGCTGCGAACCCACCGACCGCATCATCGGCCTGGAACTGGGCGCCGACGATTACATGGCCAAACCGTTCGAACCACGCGAACTGGTCGCCCGTATCCAGACCATCCTGCGCCGCGTGCGCGACGACCGCAGCGAACAGCGCGCGAACATTCGCTTCGACAACTGGCGCCTGAACAGCGTCCTGCGCCAGGTGGTCGCCGACAATGGCCTGGTAGTGCCCTTGTCCAACGCCGAATTCCGCCTGCTCTGGGTCTTCATCGAACGCCCGCGCCGCGTGCTCAGCCGCGAACAACTGCTCGACGCCGCTCGCGGTCGCTCGATCGAGGCTTTCGACCGCAGCATCGACCTGCTGGTCTCGCGCCTGCGACAGAAACTCGGTGACGACCCGAAAGCCCCGCAGTTGATCAAGACAGTGCGCGGCGAGGGTTACCTGTTCGACGCGCGGGACATCGGTTGATGAAGGCGCGCTTCGACACTCTGTTCGGTCGCTTGTTTGGAGTGCTGTTTCTGGCGATTGTACTGGCGCACCTGCTGGCTTTCGCCTGGTTCAGGCTCTACGGCCCTCCTCCGCCCCCACCACCGCCCGAGTTCTCAACGAACATCGACGACCAACCGCCGCTGCACAACGCCGCTTACCCACCGAGGCAAACACGCCCCTGGTTCGGTGGCCCGGTGGTACCGCTGACCTTCCAGTTCATCACCCTGATGATTGCCGCCTGGTACGGCGCCAAGCTGCTCAGCCGGCCGATCCAGCGCCTGAGCGACGCCGCCGAGCGCCTGAGCGAAGACCTCGACAGCGACCCCCTCGACGAATCCGGCCCGCGCGAAGCCCGGCAAGCGGCGCACACCTTCAACCTCATGCAACGGCGCATCCGCGAACAGGTCCAGCAACGCGCGCGCATGCTCGGCGCCGTCTCCCACGACCTGCGCACGCCACTGTCACGGCTGAAACTGCGCCTGGAAAACATCAGCGACGACAAGCTGCAAAGCCAGATGCGCCAGGATCTGGACGACATGATCGGCATGCTCGACGCCACCCTCACCTATCTGCACGAACAACGCACCAGCGAAGCCTTGCAGTTGCTGGACGTGCAGGCGCTGGTCGAATCGCTGTGCGAAAACGCCCAGGACCAGGGCGCCGATGTACAGGTCAGCGGCCACTGCGCGCCTTTGCCAGTACAACCGATGGCGCTGCGCTCGTGCATCAACAACCTGCTGGACAACGCCCTGCGTTACGCCGGACAGGCGCGGATTGAACTGCTGCAACAGCGTGAGGAATTGCTGATTCGGGTGATTGATCACGGACCGGGGATTGCTGAGGACCAGCGTGAAGCCGTGTTTGAACCGTTCTACCGACTGGAAGGCTCGCGTAACCGCAACTCCGGCGGCGTAGGACTGGGCATGACCATCGCCCGCGAGGCCGCGCAGCGGCTGGGTGGGCGGTTGAATCTGGAAGAAACGCCGGGTGGCGGGCTGACTGCCATTGTCCGCTTGCCACGGGGCTGAGGCTCAGCCGACTTGAAGTGAGAGCGAGGCTGCTCGCGAAAGCGTCTGATGATTCAATGCATCTGTTGAATGCACCAGCCTCTTCGCGAGCAGGCTCGCTCCCACAATGAAACTGAGTGTATTCGGCAGATATTGGTTGGATGTGGAGGCGCTATCGCTGGCAAGCCAGCTCCCACAGGGATCTAGTGGTTTCAGAGAGAGATGGGTTGGCTGCCAGGCCGCCTTCGCGAGCAGGCTCGCTCCCACAAAAGCAAAAGCAAAATCAAAGCAGCGCAGCTGCCCGCGGCGAAGCCGCCCCACTCAACAATGAGCGCAAGCTCGAGTACCGCTTTTGATCTTGATTCACAGGCGACGTCGGAAGGCTGAGTGGAGGGATTGATCCGGGCGTGGGAGCGCAGCGACCGTCTGGCGCAGCCAGACACAGCGGAAGGAGGTGCAGCGAAGCAAACCGTAGCCGCTGCGCCCGGATCGATCCCGCAGCGAAGGAACCCGAGCCTGCGAGGGCCGAACGCAGGAGCTAGCGTTTTTTGCTTACTTTTTTTGGCGCTTGTAAAAAAGTAAGTCGCCGTCAGGCGAAACCGCCAGCCGCCGCAGCGAAACATTCGGATATTCACACCAGACAAACCCAAGCATGGTCGGCCCAAAGGCCGCCAAGCCCCCCCTAGACCCGAGCCTGACTCTTACTCCAATCCGTCAAAAGACTATAAGCCACCGCCAACAAAGTAGGCCCAATAAACAACCCGATAAAGCCAAACGCAATCAACCCGCCAAACACCCCGAGCAGCACAATCACCAACGGCAGATTACCGCCACGGCTGATCAGATACGGCTTGAGCACATTGTCCACGCCACTGATGATGAACGTCCCCCAGATCCCGAGAAAGATCGCCATCCCGTACTCACCCTTCCACACCAGCCAAGCCGTGGCCGGCACCCACACCAGCGGTGGCCCCATCGGAATCAGACTCAACATAAACGTGACGATCCCCAGCACCAGCGCCCCAGGAACCCCGGCAATGAAAAAGCCGATCAACGCCAGCACCGCCTGCGCCGCCGCCGTACCAATCACACCGTTAACCACGCGCTGCACCGTGCCCGCCACCAATTCGATGTAATAACCGGCACGATCGCCAATCAAGCGCTGCAGCAGACTGTGCACAAACGCCGCCAGTCGTGGCCCGTCACGGTAGAAAAAGAACACGAACACCAGGCTCAGCGTCAGCTCGAGAATCCCGCCGCCGATCTGCGCACTGCGCGCCAGCAGCCAGTTACCAACCTGGCCCAGATACGGCTTGATCGAGACCATCAACGCCGCGCCCTGCTGATCGATGCTGTCCCACATCGCCACCAGTCGCTCACCAACCAATGGCACGCTGCCAAGCCAAGTGGGCGCTTCCGGCAAACCGTCGACCTGCACGTCCTTGATGAAGGCCGTGGCATCGCGCACATGATCGGCGAGGTTGAAACCCAGCCACACCAGCGGCGCCGCGACCAGCAACATCCAGCCCAGTGTCAGGATCAACGCGGCCAGCGATTCGCGGCCATGGAGCGCACGGGTCAGCAAACGCATCAGCGGCCAACTGGCGAACGCCAGCACCGCGCCCCAGAACAGCGCCGACCAGAACGGCGCCATCACCCACAGGCTGGCACCAAACAACACCAGCAGCAGAATCTGCACCAGCAGGCGATCGTTATTGAGCATGGAAAGTCCCGGCAAAGTCAGTCAGCGAAAGAGTAGGCGAACACTGCGTGCGTGCTCGCCCGGCACAGCTTATCGCAACAGGTCGATGCGCAGGCCAGAGCCTTCGAGATTGCCGGTTTCCATCCGGGCCGCCCGCACACCCTGAGTGATCAACGCCTGGCGCCAGGCTTCGGCCTTGGGCCCGGAAACCGTGACCCGCAAGGTCGTGTCGAGATTCAGGCCACGGGAAATCAGGCGCAGCCAGGTAGCATCCGGCTCATCGACCAGTTTCGGCAAATCCAGCTCGCCGGTGCTTTTCAGCTGGCGCAGCAGGGTCGCCGAGGTCGGCAGCAGTTCGCCCAACGGCGCAGTCGCCTCGAACTGCTCGACATGCAGATAGGCTTTGCGATTGCCGCGAGTGATGCTGTAGAGCGCCACCAGCGTGTTGTCCTTTGGCGCCGCCAGCCTGAGCAACAGATAAGCCTGTTGTTCGTCAGAGCCATACAGCTTGGCGTTGCCGAACACTTCGTTGGCCCACAGGCTGCTTTCGCCGCAATCGCGGGCCTGGCACCAGAACAGCAACTCGGCGTCCTGCTGTTGCAGGGCTTCGCGGGCGGCGGTGAAGGCTTCGGTGGCGGAATGTTCCGGCGGCAACTCGTAGGTCACCGAGGTGGTCTGGCCGCGGGCGGTGACCTGGCCGTCATAACGCAACTGGCCGCTGATCTTGCGGATCGAACCCAGCGGGTAGATGCGCTCCAGCTCGGCGGCCGGGCGATAGTCGACAATCTGTGCGTCGGCCAGACGCGGCACGATTTGCAAATCCTGGCTGCCCGGCACATCGGCAGCGAACGATAAGGAGCTGAAGCAGCACAGCGCGAATAGACTGAGTGGCCGCATAGTCAGGCTCACCGGACGGTCATGGCTGGGCGGGTCGGGGTCGCAGCGGTATAGAAATCCATCGAGTTTGTCTCCTGTTTCAACCCGCCCAGCCTCGGCAGTTGCCGGTAGCAAGTCAAGGCATGGCGAAGAAGCGATTGAAACAGTCTGCTACAAGACCTGCGCCAGCCTCGTCATTCAGGTGCAGATGATGCCCGCCCGGCAACTGTTCGTGGCTGAAGGGTAGACGCTTCAGCAACTCCGGATGCCTGGCCAGCATGCCATCCGCCGCGACCACCAGATGGGCCGGGCAACCGACGCGCGAGGCAAACGCCATTGCCTGTTCTTCCGTCAGGCGCAGCGGCGATGGCAGGGTCAGGCGATTGTCGGTGCGCCAGGTGTAACCGCCGGGCACCGGCATCAAACCGCGCTGGGCCAACAGTTCGGCGGCCTCGCGACTGACTGCCACCAGGCCTTTCATTCGCGCTTCGATGGCACGCTCAAGGGTGGTATAGACCGGTTTGCGCTTTTCGCGCAGATCAAGTTGCGCCTGTAGGGCCATGCCCATGCGCTCTGCGGCGTTTTCGCCTTTGTCTGTCGGAGGAATCACGCCATCAATGAGCGCCAGATGACTGATGCGCTCGGGCAGCGAACCGGCCAGCACCATCGAGACAATCGCGCCCATCGAATGCCCGAGCAGGCCGAAACGCTTCCAGCCCAGCTGCTCGGCGACTTGCAGCACATCATGGGCGTAGTCCCACAGGGCATAACCGGCGCCGTTCGGCCGATGCGCGGAATGACCGTGGCCGGCCATGTCCAGCGCGACGATACGCAAACCGTGGAGCTTCGGCGCCAGCCGCGCGAAGCTGTTGGCGTTGTCGAGCCAGCCGTGCAACGCGATCACTGGCAAGCCGTCCTCGGGGCCGAACAGATGCGCGGCCAACTCGATGTGCGGCAGGTTCAGACGCACTTCTTCGCAGGTCGGGCTCATGCGCAATCCTTGTTCTGGCGCTGCTCCCAGCGCATGAACAGACTCTTGAGCAGCCGTGCCGTATCTTGCGGGCGCTCAAGCGGGAACATATGCCCCCCGGGCATGCTCAGCGCCTCACCCTGGGGCAGACGCGAGACGAAACGTGTGTGATGGCGCATGACCACTCGGCTCTTGTGCCCGCGCACCATGGCCAGTGGTACCTGCAACTGGCGGGTGCGCCCCGGACTGGTGTGCGGCACGCCGCGATAAATGCTGATTTCCGTGGCCGGGTCGAAACGCAGACGCAGCTTGTCGTCGACCTGATGCAAACCGTGTTGCAGGTAGGCATCGAAACATTCCGGATCGAAACCACGAAACAGGGTCTTGCCGGAAAAGTAACTGCGCGCGCTGTCGAGATCGGCGAACTCCTCACGGCGCCCGAGGGTGCGCCCGGCCGGGGTCAGCCGGTCGATGAAACCAAAGCGCTTGGCCGCGCGGATCACCCACTGATCGGTGCGGGTCAGCACCGGCGAGTCGAGCATGACCACGCCGCGATACAGCTCGGGACAACGCAACGCCGCATGCAAGTGCAGCAGACCGCCAAAGGAGTGGCCGACGCCCCATACCGGCTGTTCCTGCTGCTCCAGGTGATGGATCAGTTCATCGACCAGGTTGTACCAGTTGTCGTCCGCCGGAAAACGTGGGTCATGGGCGTGCTGCTCCAGATGCACGACCCGATACTCCGGCGCCAGCGCCGCGAACAACTTGCCATAGGTCCCCGAAGGGAAGCCGTTGGCGTGGGCGAAAAAGATCGGTTGCGACATGCGGGCAAATCCATGAGCGGGAATCGTGGCGTTGATTGTCCGCAAGAGCCGGCGTCGCAGCAATGACTGTAAGTGCCAGGAATGATGACAGTCCGGTCAGGGTGATGTGTATCAGCGAGACCGCTGCCCCCTCACCCCAGCCCTCTCCCCCAAGGGGGCGAGGGGGAAAGGGAGCAGATCGGGGGAGTGTCCGGGACCTGAGCTCGACTCGAATTATCAGGTCGACGAGGATCGCGAAAACCACACGGTAGGCCCCCTTTCCCTATGGGAGAGGGCTGGGGTGAGGGCTCGTCCTGACGGAACCCGATGAATGTCAACGCAGCGGCGGCTGTTCCCCGAGCGGCACCACCGCCATGGTCAGGCGCGACACGCAACTGGCCTTGCCTTCATCGCTGGTCAAACGGATGTCCCAGACATGCGTGGTGCGCCCGATATGAATCGGCGTGGCCACCGCCGTCACCCTTCCGCTACGCAAGCCGCGCAAGTGATTCGCGTTGATCTCCAGGCCGACGCAATAGAATTTACTGGCATCGATGCACAGATAACTGGCCATCGAACCCACGGTTTCCGCCAGCACCACCGAGGCGCCGCCATGCAGCAGACCGTAAGGCTGATGGGTGCGATGGTCGATGACCATGCTCGCGGTCAGCGACTGTTCGTCGAAGGCTTCGAAGCGAATATCCAGCACTTCGCCAATGGTGTTCTTCTGGATTGCGTTCAACTGTTCGATGTCGGGAGTAGTACGCCACAAGCTCATCGCAGACTTCCTTTGTTGTTGTAATCGATGCTCAATCCTGCCACAGCACCGCCTCGCTGCGCGCGCTCCATTCTTCGAAGCGTGCGCCGTAGCGGTCTTCGATGACGTTGCGTTTGATTTTCAGGGTCGGCGTGAGGAAGCCGTTATCCACCGCCCAGTTGTCCTTGACCACCACCAGCCGGCGCAGGCGTTCGTGCTTGTCGAGGGCGGCGTTGACCTCTTCCAGCAATTTTTCCAGGCTCGCGTGCAGACTGGCACGAGGCTCTTGCTGATTGACCGTCGACAGCACGCACAACCCCAGCGGCGCACTCAGGCCATCGCCGACCACGCACACCTGTTCGATGCGTGAATGCACGGCCAGGCGGTTTTCGATCGGCGCCGGCGCGACGTATTTGCCTTTGCTGGTCTTGAAGATTTCCTTGAGTCGCCCGGTCAGGCGCAGGCGCCCTTCGCTGTCCTGCTCGCCCTTGTCGCCGGTGCGCAGAAAGCCGTCTGCGGTGAGGGTCTCGGCGGTTTTCTGCGGTTCTTTGAAATAGCCGAGCATGTTGGCCTGACTGCGCACCTGCACCTCGCCGGACTCATCGATGCGCACCTCGACTTCCGGGCACGGCTGGCCAATCCAGCCTTGCTTGTATCGCCCCGGCAGGCAGATATGCGAATAGCCGCAGCCCTCGGTCATGCCGTACACCTCCAGCACATCGAGGCCGAGTTTCTGATACCAGGCGAGCAAGGTCTGCGGTACCGGAGCGGCGCCCGACAACGCTACGCGCAAGGCATCCAGGCCGAGCCCGGCCAGCACTTTGTGCCCGACGCGCTTGCCGATGAAGGGCAGCCCGAGGAGAAAATCCAGGCGCTGCGCCGGGATCTTGCTGTACACGCCCATCTGGAATTTGGTCCAGATACGCGGCACACCGAACATAGCGGTCGGCCGCGCGCGCTGCAGATCGGTGATGAACGTGTCGAGGCTTTCGGCGAAGAACACTGTCTGCCCGGTGTAGATCGATGCCAGTTCAACAAACATGCGCTCGGCGACGTGGCACAGCGGTAGATACGACAGCAGCCGATCATTCTCATTGAGCCCGAACAGCTGCGTGCCACGACTGGTGGCGAAACCGAGATTGGCGAAACTGTGCATCACGCCTTTGGGCAGGCCGGTGGTGCCGGAGGTGTAGATGATCGTCGCCAGTTGTTCGGCGGCGGGGCGTGGATCGTCCTGGATTGGCGAACAGCTCTGCAGGTCCGCCCAGCTGTAATCGAACTCGCCTGGCGGATGCAGCGGCAGGCTGATGGTCGGCAGGCCCGCCGGCACGCCCTGCGACATGCCTGCCCAGTCATCCAGTTTGCCGATGAACGCCAGCGCACTTTCCGAATGAGTCAGCACCTGCGCCACGGATTCGGCGGTGAGATTGGGGTACAGCGGCACGGACACATGCCCGGCCATCCAGATCGCCAGGTCGGCGATGATCCAGTGCGCGCAGTTTTTCGAGATCAGCGCGATGTGGCTGCCGGGCGGTAACTCCGGCGCGCGCAACCAGTGCGCCGCACAGCGGGCCTGATGGCCGACATCGGCCCACGTCAGCGTCTCGACCTGCCCGCCACCGATCGGCTGCACCAGAAAGCGCTGGCGCGGGTGCCGGGCTTCCCGTTCGTAGAACACGTCCAGCGGCAAACGGAAGGCGGCAGACATGCGACTCGCTCCTGTTTTTTTGGTCTGGAGCAAGCGTAGTCAACCAAGCAAGTGCTTGGTTGTAATTTTCAAACAAATAATTTCATGGGGTGGCAGAAACCAATGTGGGAGCGAGCCTGCTCGCGAATGCAGTGTGTCAGCCCCAAAAAGGGTGAATGACACGCCGCCTTCGCGAGCAGGCTCGCTCCCACAGGGATAGGGCGTTAAGGGTGCTTGAGGCTATTGAGCTTCATCGAGCCAATCAGCAGCTCGCTGTGCTCAAGCTCGGCCAGCCCCGCTGTACTTACCCGCTCCGGCGGATGCCCGGCGCCGTGCTGCAGATAGCTGAGCAGATTGCCCACCAACGGGTTGTGGCTGACCAGCAGCACGTTGCTCACCGCGACCAATTGCTCGGCGACCTTGTCCGGATCGCTCTCCGGCGTCAGCCACTCGACCGTACGGATCTCCGGCTCGAAACCCAATGCCTCGCGGACAATCTGCGCGGTCTGCTGCGCCCGCAGATAAGGGCTGGCGTAGATCGCCGTCAGCGGCTGGCCCATCAAATGCGCCGCGCTGCGCAGGACTTCGTTACGACCATGCTCGGTCAGCTCGCGCTCGGAATCGATTTTCGAACCGTGAGGCACCGCCTCACCATGACGCAATACCCACAGTTTCATAGTTTGGGCTCCTCATCGCGCACCGGGTGCGCGGCCGGGGCGACGGTGTGCGGCGCTTCTCCTTCCGGGGTGCGCGGCGCCGGCCAGTCGGCGAACGGCCAGGGCTTCTGGTCACTGTGGAACGTGCCGAAGCGGCCGATCTGCGCGAGGAACTGGCTGAGGCTGTCGCCAAAATTCATCAGGCTGGCGCTCGGTGCGCCGTAGATCAGGCGGTAGATCAGTTGCACCAATACCACCGCGCCGAGGATGAACTGCGCGACTTGCCAGACCAGCAGATAAACGATCATCCACAACACCCGCAGGAGGATGGATTCGTACTGGGTTTCGCTTTTCGGATCGTTCATGGCTTGCTTCCTGTCCGTGTAACAGCTGAATCAGTTGAAACCGCTGGTGGAAATAAAGTCGACGTCGGTTTTCGGCTCGGCACGCATCAGTAGACCGATCACCTGCTCCAGCGTGCGTCCTTCGAACAGGATCGCGTGCAGCCCGGCGACCAGCGGCATGTACACGCCGACTTCCTGGGACTTGGCCTTGAGCACCTTGAGGGTGTTGACCCCTTCGGCGACCTCGCCGAGACGCGACACCGCTTCGTCGAGGCTCAAGCCCTGACCGAGGGCGAAGCCGACCTGGTAGTTGCGGCTCTTGGGTGACGAACAGGTGACGATCAGATCGCCAACCCCGGCCAGACCAAGGAAGGTCATCGGGTTGGCGCCCTGATTCACCGCAAAGCGGGTCATCTCGGCCAAGGCGCGAGTGATCAGCATGCTCTTGGTGTTCTCGCCCATCTCCAGCGCCACCGCCATGCCGGCGATGATCGCGTAAACGTTTTTCAACGCCCCGCCCAGCTCGACACCGAAACGGTCGGCGCTGGCGTACACGCGGAAGGTTCGCCCGTGCAGCGCGGCTTGCACAGCTTTGCACAGTTCTTCGTCTTCGCTGGCGACCACCGTGGCGGTCAGCGCGTGCTCGGCGATTTCCCGCGCCAGGTTCGGCCCGGACAACACACCGATACGCGCCTGCGGGGCGATCTCTTCGAGGATCTGGCTCATCAGCTTGAAGGTCTGCGCTTCGATGCCTTTGGTCAGGCTGACCAGCATCTTGCCGCTCAAGCGCTCGGCGTGGGCGGCGAGTACCGTGCGTAAGGCGCTGGATGGCAGCGCGACAAAGCACAGATCGCAGGCATCGAGAGTGGCTTGCAGGTCGGTGACAGCGGTCACGCTCGGCAGAATCTTGATGCCTTTGAGGTAACGCGGGTTTTCACGATTGACCCGGATGGCCTCGGCCTGCTCGGGGTCACGCATCCACTGAAGGACTTGATGGCCGTTCTCGGCCAGCAGATTGGCCACGGCGGTACCAAAACTTCCGCCTCCCAGGACCGCAATCGGGCGCTGTTCAGTCATATGCAATCCGTTAATCCATACCAGTGGCGATGCCGGGCATTATACGGGGCGACCCGGTCGCGGCCAGCCCCAGCAACAATTACCGACATTTGTAGGAAGAAGACCAACAAAACCTAGGAAAATGCCTGCAACGTCACTGGAAAAGTCGCAGCCCTCGGTTAACATGCGCGCCAATTCTTCTCTCTGCAGGCTGTGTCGTGTTTTCTGGCCCTCCTCCCCCGCGCTCGCCGCTGCTACTGGCGCTGCTGTTCAGCCCGCTGGTGCTGGCGGACGACCTGTTCGTCGACAGCCAGACGCTGCCGCAGGTACTCACAGCCACGCGGCTGAAACAGACGCCAGCGGAAGTGCCCGGGAGCATGACCGTTCTCGACAGCGAATTGATCAGCGCCAGCGGTGCCCGCGACATCAGCGAGCTACTGCGACTGGTGCCAGGGATGATGGTCGGCAGCATCAACGGCAATCAGCCGGCGGTGAATTACCACGGCACCAACGCCAGCGAAGCACGGCGCATGCAGGTGTTGATCGATGGCCGCTCGGTGTACCGCGCCGGCCTGGCGACGGTGGACTGGAGCGATATTCCGGTAGCGATGGAAGACATCGAACGGATCGAGGTGTTTCGCGGCCCGAACACAGTCAGCTACGGCGCCAACGCGCTGATGGCGGTGATCAACATCATCACTCGCCACCCGGCCGACAGCCACGGCACGCGTTTGAAGATCACTCGCGGCCAGCGTGGCATCAACGACTTTTATGCCAGCCAGGGCACCGGTTGGGATGGCGGTGATCTGCGCCTGTCGCTGTCCGGCCAGGAAGACGACGGTTTCGACAGCGACCGCAACGGCGCCGATTATCGCGACAGTCGACGCTTGAATCGTCTGAGCCTGGCGGTCAGCCACGACCTCAATGAAGGGCAAAGCCTCGACTGGCAGCTCAACGCCAAGGACGGCAGCAATCAGCGACCTTATACCTACCGCCCGGTGTTCTCGGGGATTACCGACGCCGGGAACAATTCCGACGTGGTGGCCAAGGATTACGCCGGTTCGGTACGCTGGAACCTCGATATCAATCCCGAACATAGCCTTTATGTGCAAGGTTCGGCGCAGCACTGGGATCGCCAGCAAGTCTGGCGCGCCTGCGATGCCGAGGTGTCGTTCAGCCCTGAACTGACGCAGCTGTGGCAGCTCAACCCGAATTACACCGAACGGCTGGCGCGCAACATCACCCAGTTCACCGGCCCCGGCGCGGCGCCCGGCACGCCGCAGGAAATGGCGCTGGCCAATCAAGTGCTCGAGCAATGGCGCAACGGCGCCAGCCAGACCTTGTGCGGCGATATCGACCAGAGCGCCCGCGAATCGCGCTACGACCTCGAGCTGCAGGACACCCTCAGCCTGTCCGACAGCCTGCGACTGGTCAGCGGCCTGAATTACCGCTACGACCGCGCCGATTCCGAGACCTATTTCAACGGCACCCTCGACGACACCACCTGGCGCGCCTTCGGCCAACTGGAATGGCGCGCGACCGAGCACTGGCTGGTGCAGGGCGGCGCGATGTTCGAAGACACGCAACTGATCGGCAGCTCGCTGACCCCGCGCTTCGCGGTCAACTACCTGATCAACCCGCGTCATGGCCTGCGCGCGGTGTACTCGGAGGCGATCCGTTCGCCGGACATGTTCGAGAACAACGTCAACTGGAGCTATCAGGTCAGCAACCTGCGACCCTCGGCTTACGGCCAATCGTCGGCGCGTTATTTCGTCAAGACCCGTGGCCCCGGCGATCTCGATCAGGAGCACATGCGTTCTCGCGAATTGGGCTACAACGGTTATTTCGCCGAACTCGGTCTGGCCGTGGACGTGAAGCTGTTCTACGACGAAATCACCGGCATGATCAGTGAACCGCTGCGCAACAACCAGTACATCGCCAGCAACGCCAACAGCTCGCGCTTTCGCGGCAGCGAAACGCAACTCGACTGGCGCCTCAGCAACGCCGACCGTTTGCGCTTCACTTATGCCTTCGTCGATGCCGAGGCGAGCAATCCGCTGGACCAGCAGTTGACCTCGCGCAACAGCGGTTCCGCCGGTTGGCTGCGCAATTGGGGGCATGGCTGGAACAGCGCCCTCTTTTATTACGGCGACAACGCGCTCAACGGCTATCGCTTCGAACGCGTCGACACGCACATCGCCAAACGCATCGCCATTGGCAAAGCTCAGCTGCAATTGGCCGGCGTGCTGCAACAGCGTCTCGACCATCAGCCGAACACCTTCGTCGACAATAATTACGACGAACGCCGGGTGATGTATTTCAGTGCCGAGCTGGAGTTCTAGGATGCGCACCGGCCCGTCACGGAAGACGCCCACCCTGGGCCACTGGCTGGCCGGGCTCTGCCTGTTCATGACCGCGTGGCTGCACGGCGTCGCGGTGCAAGCGGCGGATATTCTGTTGACCGGCGCCGAGGAAAGCCCCGGCGTGCAGGCCTTCGTGCAAGCGCTGAGTGAACTGCGCCCGACCGACAATGTGCGGTTCCAGCCGCTGGCCAGTTTGCCGGCTCCGGGCAAACTGCCGGCCAGTCTGCGCTTGATCCTGCTCGATCTGCCCAGCCTCGACTGGCGTCTGCAAGACTCACAAGGCCCGTCGACGCTGGTGTTGCGCATCAGCCGCTTGCAGGCGCGCCAGCGTTTCGCCGATGCCCAACCGGCGCGCCTGAGCCTGCTCTGGAGCGACCCGCCGCTGAGCCGGCAACTGCAACTGATCCGGCGAATCCTGCCGCAAGCCCGGCGCGTCGGCGTGCTGTTCGATGAGCACGGCGAGTTCCTCCTCGACGAATTGCGCGTGGCTGCGCGGCCATTGAATCTGCAGATTGTCAGCCAGCGCTGGGACAACATTCACGACAGCCGTCCGCTGCAAGCGGTGCTGAAAAGCAGCGACGTCTTACTCGGCCTCGATGACCCCGACCTGTACAACTCGCAGACGGCAAAAAACCTCTTGCTCAGCAGCTACTCGCGGCAGGTTGCGCTGATCGGCCCCAACATTGCATTCGTTCGCGCTGGCAGCCTTGCCAGTACCTACAGCGACCAGAGCGACTGGCTGGCGATTCTCGACCATTTGCTCGATCAGCCCACCAGCGCCTGGCCGCGAACGCTTTACCCCGCTCGTTTCAAAGTCTCAAGTAATGCGCAGGTGGCTCGTTCCCTAGGCATCGAACCGCTGAATGAAGCATCTGTCGCCAGTGCCTTGGCCGAAGGAGAGCGCCGCCCATGAGTTTTCGTCGCCGTTGGGACATCAACACCCGCACGCAGCTGATCAGCCTCGGGCCGGCGCTGCTGCTGACGTTGCTGTTGATCAGCTTCTTCACCTTCGTGCGTATCCAGGATTTGCGTCAGGAGCTGAACCACACCGGCCAGTTGATCGCCAATCAACTGGCCCCGGCCACGGAATACGGGGTTATCTCCGGCAACAACGAAGTGCTGGAAAGCCTGCTCAAGGCAACCCTGGCCACGCCCAACGTGCGCTTTCTCGAAGTGCAGGACAGCGCCAACCAGATTCTGGTGTATGTCGAACAACCGGCTGATAGCCACAGCCGCCCGCATCAGGTCGAAGTCTTTCAGGCACCGGTGCGTTTGCAGCGGATCGCCTTGCACAACGACTTCTTTCAGGACGGCAAAGTCAGCAACAGCGCCGCCGGCGAGGATTATCTGGGGCGAGTGATCGTCGGGCTGTCCAACGATGCTTTCAGTCAGCGCCAGCAGGAGATCCTGTTCAAGGCCGGGATTCTCGCGCTGTTCGCCCTGCTCTTCACTTTTGTCGTCGCCCGTCGTTTGGCCGGCAGTCTTTCGCAACCGATCCGCGATATCGGCGATGCGGTCAAGGCGATTCAGGAAGGCGACTACAAAACCCCGCTGCCGATTGTCGATGACACTGAACTGGGTGCGCTGTCGCAGCACATCAACAACCTTGCTCAGGCGCTGGAGCAGGCCAGTCGCGAACAGCAGCAGGCGATGGCGCAACTGATCCAGACCCGCGAAGAAGCGGAAAAGGCCAACAACGCCAAATCGGATTTTCTGGCGATGATGAGCCATGAACTGCGTACGCCCATGAACGGCGTGCTGGGCATGTTGCAGTTGCTCGAAACTACCGAGATGACCGAGGAGCAGGTCGAATACGCCGCGCTTGCTTCGGAGTCGACCGAACATCTGCTCAAGGTCATCAATGACATTCTCGACTTCTCGCGAATCGAACGTTCTGAGCTGGAGCTTGAGCACATCCCATTCAACCTCGCCGAGCTGATCGGCGCCTGCGCGCAGTCGTTCCAGCACAGCGCAGTGCAGCGCGGCCTGGCGCTGAATCTGCGCATCCCCGACGACATGCGCGGCTTGCAGGTGCAGGGCGATCCGACGCGGATCCGGCAGATTCTGGTCAACCTGGTCGGCAATGCCTTGAAGTTCACCGAGCAGGGCCGGGTCAGCATCGAGGCGCAATGGCAGTCGCTGGATCACGAACTGCTGTGGTTCACCTGCTCGGTGCGTGACAGCGGCATCGGTATTTCTTCTGAGAGTCTGGAGCTGATGTTCAACGCCTTCCAGCAGGCCGACAGTTCGATCTCCCGTCGTTACGGCGGCACCGGGCTTGGTCTGCCGATCGCACGGACCCTGTCCGAACGCATGGGCGGCACCTTGCGCGCGCAAAGTCAGGAAGGACGCGGTTCGGTATTCACTCTGGAAATTCCATTGGCACTATATAAGCAGGCAATGCCAGCGCTGGCCGCGCCGCGCACCCTGAACGGCAGTGGTCAGGGCGAGGGACGCCATGTGTTGCTGGTCGAAGACAATCCGGTCAACCAGACCGTGATCGAGGCAATGCTGCGCAGCCTGGGCTTCGCGGTCAGCGTGGCTACCGATGGCGCACAAGCGGTGCGCAGTGCCGAGGGCGGCGAGTTCGAAGTGATTCTGATGGATTGCCGGCTGCCGATCATCGACGGCTACGAGGCCACGCGACAGATCCGCGACCTGCCCGGACGCCGCGATGTGCCGATCATCGCGCTGACCGCCAACGCCTTGCAGGGCGATCGCGAAACCTGTCTGGCAGCGGGGATGAACGATTACCTGGCCAAGCCGTTCAAACGCAATGACCTGCAGCAGATTTTGCAGCGCTGGGTGTCGTAGTGTGGGCCTTTCGACCATCTGCGACTGGCGTGAAAAGCGAAAGTGCGGCAGTCTTAGGCACCCGAACGAGCCCCAAAAGGGGCTTGATTAAAAATTTCAGTGCACAAGTGTACATTCATGTCCTTGGTGCTGTGACTTTCACCACAACGCAATAGTCTATGAGTAGGCTGCCGGTTCGAGGCATGAACGCCTTGAACGGTCGGGAAGATCTGCCCCACCTGCCGCATGGGATTATTGAGGAGCTCGCATGACCAAACAAAACGCCTTTACTCGGGAAGACCTGCTGCGCTGCAGTCGCGGTGAGCTGTTCGGCCCAGGTAACGCGCAACTGCCCGCCCCGAACATGCTGATGGTGGATCGCATCACCCATATCAGCGAAGAAGGCGGCAAGTACGGCAAAGGTGAATTGGTCGCCGAGCTGGATATCAACCCTGACCTGTGGTTCTTCGCCTGCCATTTCGAAGGCGATCCGGTGATGCCGGGCTGCCTGGGTCTGGATGCCATGTGGCAACTGGTCGGTTTCTTCCTGGGCTGGCAAGGCCTGCCGGGCCGCGGCCGTGCGCTGGGTTCGGGCGAAGTGAAATTCTTCGGTCAGGTGCTGCCGACCGCGAAGAAAGTCACCTATAACATTCATATCAAACGCGTCCTCAAGGGCAAGCTGAACATGGCCATCGCCGATGGTTCGGTCAGTGTCGACGGACGCGAAATCTATACCGCCGAAGGCCTGCGCGTCGGCGTGTTCACCTCCACTGACAACTTCTAAGGGTTATTCGCATGCGCCGCGTCGTTATCACTGGTCTGGGCATCGTTTCGTGCCTGGGCAATGACAAAGAGACCGTCTCCGCTAACCTGCGTGCAAGCCGCCCTGGCATCCGGTTCAACCCGGAATATGCTGAAATGGGTCTGCGTAGCCAGGTTTCCGGCTCCATCGACCTCAACCTTGAAGAGCTGATCGATCGCAAGATCTATCGCTTCGTCGGCCATGCAGCGGCTTACGCCTACCTGGCCATGAAAGACGCCATCACTGACTCCGGCCTGACCGAAGAGCAAGTGTCCAACCCGCGTACCGGCCTGATCGCCGGCTCCGGCGGTGCTTCCACGCTGAACCAGATGGAAGCGCTGGACATCCTCCGTGAGAAAGGCGTGAAGCGCGTTGGCCCGTACCGTGTAACGCGGACCATGAGCAGCACCGTTTCCGCTTGCCTGGCCACGCCGTTCAAGATCAAGGGCCTGAACTACTCCATCGCTTCTGCCTGCGCCACCAGTGCTCACTGCATCGGTACCGCCATGGAACAGATCCAGATGGGCAAGCAGGACATCGTCTTCGCCGGTGGCGGTGAAGAAGAGCACTGGAGCCAGTCGTTCCTGTTCGACGCGATGGGCGCTCTGTCCAGCAAGCGCAACGACACCCCGGAACAAGCTTCCCGCGCCTACGACAAGGACCGCGACGGTTTCGTCATCGCTGGCGGCGGCGGCATGGTTGTCGTTGAAGAGCTGGAACACGCTCTGGCCCGTGGCGCGAAGATCTACGCCGAGATCGTTGGCTACGGCGCAACGTCCGATGGCTACGACATGGTTGCCCCGAGCGGCGAAGGCGCGATCCGCTGCATGCAGCAGGCGCTGTCCACCGTCGACACCCCGATCGACTACCTGAACACCCACGGCACTTCGACTCCGGTCGGCGACGTCGCGGAAATGAAAGGTGTGCGTGAAGTGTTCGGCGACAAGGCTCCAGCGATCAGCTCGACCAAGAGCCTGTCCGGTCACTCCCTGGGCGCCGCCGGCGTGCACGAAGCGATCTATTGCATGCTGATGATGGAAGGCAACTTCATCGCCGGCTCCGCCAACATCGACGAGCTCGACCCGGAAGTGGCCGATCTGCCGGTGCTGACCAAGACCCGCGAGAACGCCACCATCAACACCGTGATGAGCAACAGCTTCGGCTTCGGCGGCACCAACGCCACGCTGGTACTGAAGCGCTGGGAAGGCAAGTAATTCCCCGCTGCTGAGCCACACAAAAAACGCCCCGACTGGTTCGGGGCGTTTTTTTTGGCCTGCAGAAAACCTCATGACTCAACACAAATCCCCTGTGTAGGAGCTGCCGAAGGCTGCGATCTTTTGACTTTGACTTTAAAAGACAAGATCAGAAGATCGCAGCCTTCGGCAGCTCCTACACAAGGGTTCGCATGGGTCTGGAGATGAAACTTCTGTCATGAAACTTACCACCCTGCGACCGAATGTCGCGGTTTACGCGGCCTGCAGCTTTGTTGCGAAATCCGCAACAACACCTTGTGCCAATTGGCGGTTTACTTAGCTGACTAACAAATCCTATAACAGAGTCCTGCACACGCCTTGGTGCAGTAACTTGAGATCTGGAGCTAGCAGATGACTGTAAAAGTAACTGAACGCGACGATTCACACATGTCCCACGAAGGCCTGGCCGCCGGCATCCGTATCTGGGATGTGCATCAACAAGACTTGCTGGTCGGCATGTTCCACAACGAAATAGATGCGCATAACTACAAGGCCGAACTGGAAGTGCAGGAACAGCAAAGAGAACTGAAGTCCGCCTGAAACGACACAGCATTTGAAAACGACAAACCCCGCCATGAGCGGGGTTCGTCGTTGTTACAGCCGTGGATTTACCACATCAGATCGTCAGGGATCTGGTACGCCGCGTACGGATCGTCCTCGGCGTTGACCTCTTCGGTCTGCACGTTGAGCTGGACGATGCGCTGCGGGTCGCGCTCCTGGATCTTCAGCGCCGCTTCACGGGGAATCACTTCATAGCCGCCATTGTGGTGCACGATCGCCAGCGAACCGCTGCTGAGCTTGTTGCGCATCAGCGTGTTGACCGAGATGCGCTTGACCTTCTTGTCATCGACGAAGTTGTAGTAGTCCTCGGTGGTCAGCTTGGGCAGACGCGAGACTTCGATCAACTGCTTGACCTGCGCGGCGCGGGCCTTGGCCTCGGCCTTCTCCTGCTGCTGACGGTTCAGCTCCTGGTCGCGCTTGACCTTCTCGGCCATGGCTTCCTGGGCGGCGCGCTGCTGCGAATCGTCCAGCTCGGCCTGGCCTTTGTGGGCCAGGCGCTGTTGCTTCTGCTTGTCTTTGCTGACCTGCTTGGCCTGCTTTTGGTTGACCAGGCCTGCTTTGAGCAACTGGTCGCGAAGGGAAAGGCTCATCAATGCTTACTCACTTGGGCAACGGCTCAGCCGCAGCTGGGCTCATTCTTTTCCTGGCGTTTGGCTTCGCCCCACAGGGCGTCCAACTCTTCGAGGGTGCAATCTTCCATGGGACGGTGGGTGTCGCGCAATGCCTGTTCGATAAAACGGAAACGTCGTTCAAACTTGCCATTGGCGCCGCGCAGGGCGGTTTCCGGATCGACCTTCAGATGCCGGGCCAGATTGACCACGGAAAACAGCAGATCGCCGATCTCGTCGGCCACCGCCACCGGATCATTTTCCGACATGGCTTCGAGCACTTCATCGAGCTCTTCGCGCACCTTGTCGAGCACCGGCAAGGCATCCGGCCAGTCGAAACCGACCTGCCCGGCGCGCTTCTGCAACTTGGCCGAGCGCGACAGTGCCGGCAACGTGGCCGGCACGTCGTCGAGCAAGGACAACTGCTCGGGCGCCGAGGCTTTCTCGGCACGCTCTTCGGCCTTGATCTCTTCCCAGCGCTGCTTGACCTGCTCTTCGCTCAAGCGCGGCACGTCGAGCGGCGCGTACAGATCGCCCGTCGGGAACACATGCGGATGACGGCGGATCAGTTTGCGCGTGATGCTGTCGATCACCCCGGCAAATTCGAACCGCCCCTCTTCCTTGGCCAACTGGCTGTAATACACCACCTGAAACAACAGATCGCCCAACTCGCCCTGCAAGTGATCGAGATCGCCACGTTCGATGGCATCGGCCACTTCATAGGCTTCTTCGAGGGTGTGCGGGACGATGGTCGCGTAGGTTTGCTTGATGTCCCACGGACAACCGAACTGCGGATCGCGCAGACGGGACATCAGGTGGAGCAGGTCTTCGAGGCTGTACATCATTTTTCTGTCTCACCACAGAACCATTGTGGGAGCGAGCCTGCTCGCGAAAGCGCTGTGTCTGCAACAAAGATGTCGACTGACACGCCCTCTTCGCGAGCAGGCTCGCTCCCACAGAGAAACCACATCACGGGGTACGGTTACGCCGCGTTTCGATGATGTTCGGCAATTGCGAAATCCGCCCCAGCAACCGCCCCAGCGCATCCAGACCGGGGATCTCGATGGTCAGCGACATCAGCGCAGTGTTGTCTTCCTTGTTCGAACGGGTGTTGACCGCCAGCACGTTGATGCGCTCGTTGAGCAGCACCTGCGAGACGTCACGCAGCAGGCCGGAACGGTCGTAGGCGCGGATGATGATGTCCACCGGATAGGTGAGCACCGGCACCGGCCCCCAGCTGACCTGAATGATCCGCTCCGGCTCGCGCCCGCCCAGTTGCAGCACCGAGGCGCAGTCCTGACGGTGAATGCTCACGCCCCGGCCTTGGGTGATGTAACCGACGATCGCATCGCCCGGCAGTGGCTGGCAGCAACCGGCCATTTGCGTCATCAGATTGCCGACGCCCTGGATCTGGATATCGCCGCGCTTGCCCGGCTTGTAACCGGTGGCCTTGCGCGGGATCAGCTCCAACTGTTCGTTGCCGCGCTCCGGTTCGACCAATTGCTGCGCAAGGTTGACCAGATGCGCCTGACGCAGGTCACCGGCACCGAGGGCGGCGAACATGTCTTCGGCGGTTTTCATGTTGGCCTTTTCAGCCAGCTTGTCGAAATCCACCGCCGGCAGGCCGAGGCGATTGAGTTCGCGCTCGATCAGGGTTTTACCGGCCGCAACGTTCTGATCGCGAGCCTGCAACTTGAACCAGTGAACGATTTTCGCCCGCGCCCGCGAGGTGGTGACGTAACCGAGGTTCGGGTTCAGCCAGTCGCGGCTCGGCGTGCCGTGCTTGCTGGTGATGATCTCGACCTGCTCGCCGGTCTGCAGGCTGTAGTTCAGCGGCACGATACGGCCGTTGATCTTCGCGCCCCGGCAGTTGTGGCCGATTTCGGTGTGCACGCGATAGGCGAAATCCAGCGGCGTCGCGCCTTTCGGCAAGTCGATGGCGTGCCCGTCTGGAGTGAAGATGTAAACCCGATCGGGCTCGATGTCGACGCGCAGCTGCTCGGCCAGACCGCCGATGTCACCCAGCTCTTCGTGCCATTCGAGCACCTGACGCAGCCAGGAGATTTTCTCTTCGTAATGGTTCGAACCGGATTTGACGTCGGTGCCCTTGTAGCGCCAGTGCGCACAAACGCCGAGTTCGGCCTCCTCGTGCATGGAATGGGTGCGGATCTGCACCTCGAGGACCTTGCCTTCCGGACCGATCACCGCCGTGTGCAGCGAGCGGTAGCCGTTCTCTTTCGGGTTGGCGATGTAGTCGTCGAATTCTTTCGGGATGTGCCGCCACAGAGTGTGGACGATGCCGAGCGCGGTGTAGCAGTCGCGCATTTCCGGCACCAGCACGCGCACCGCGCGAACGTCGTAGATCTGGCTGAATTCCAGACCCTTGCGCTGCATTTTGCGCCAGATCGAGTAGATGTGTTTGGCCCGGCCGCTGATGTCGGCGTCGACGCCGGTGGCCTGCAGTTCGTCCTTGAGCTGGGTCATCACGTCGCTGATGAAGCGCTCGCGATCCAGCCGCCGCTCGTGGAGCAACTTGGCGATCTGCTTGTATTGATCGGGTTCGAGATAGCGGAAGGACAAGTCCTCCAGCTCCCATTTGATGTGACCGATGCCGAGGCGATGCGCCAGTGGCGCATAGATGTCGAAGACTTCGCGAGCGACGCGGTTGCGCTTTTCATCGTCGGCGGTTTTCACCGCACGGATGGCGCAGGTGCGTTCGGCCAGTTTGATCAGCGCAACGCGTACGTCATCGACCATGGCCACGAGCATTTTGCGCAGGTTCTCGACCTGCCCTTGCGTGCCCATGACCATCGATTGCCGTGGGCTGAGGCTGGCGCTGATGGCCGCCATGCGCTGCACGCCGTCGATCAGCTTGGCCACTACCGGACCGAAGCGCTGGCCGATGGCCGCCAGCTCTATCTGGCCTTCACGCACGCCGCGATACAAAACGGCGGCGACCAGCGAATCCTGATCGAGCTTGAGGTCGGCGAGGATTTCGGCGATCTCAAGGCCCGTGCTGAAACTGCCGGAGCCTTCGGCCCACAGGTTCTTCTTCGCATTGGACTGCTGTTCGGCCTCGCGAGCGAACTCGCAGGCTTCTTTCAAGGCCTCGCGATCCAGTGCCAGATCGACACTGACCGCGTGATCGAGCCAGGCCTCGAGATTGATACTGCCGTCGGTGTTGATCGGCTGGTGTGCTCTCACCTGTACCATGCTGCTTTACCTTCCCTACGACGCAGATTCAATGCGTCAAATCGCTGATCCTCAGTGTCCGTTCGCGCTCGCGGGGCTCAGGCGAGCGCTGCGCGGACAGATCAGACGGATTCAGACGAGCCGTCCTGGCTCGCTTCAAATAACGCCATGGCCTCGACATGTGCCGTCTGAGGAAACATATCGAGAATCCCGGCACGTTTTAACCGGTAGCCCTGCTTGATCAATTCCTGCGTGTCGCGCGCCAGCGTGGCCGGGTTGCACGACACATATACCAACCGCTTGGCACCCAGGGTCGCGAGCTTGCGCACCACCTCGAAAGCACCGTCACGCGGTGGGTCCAAGAGTACCGCAGAAAAGCCGTTTCCGATCCACTGGGCATCGCTCAAAGGCTGGGATAAATCGGCTTGAAAAAACTTTGTGTTATGCAAATTGTTACTGACGGCGTTGGCAGCGGCCCGCTCGACCATGGTCTGCACGCCCTCCACAGCCACCACTTCACGGACGCTTTTGGCCAGCGGTAGCGCAAAATTTCCCAACCCGCAAAACAGGTCGAGCACGCGTTCTTCAGCCGTCGGTTTAAGCCAGTCCAGCGCCTGAGCGATCATCGCTTCGTTGACCCCGGCGTTGACCTGAACGAAGTCACCCGGCCGATAAGCCAGCTCGAGATCCCACTGTTCCAGGCGATAGCCGAGGCTCTGACCGGCTTCGACCGGTTGCGGTTCACCTTCGCCATGCAGCCACAACTGCGCTTCATGGAACTGGCAGAAATCCTTGAGAATGGTCAGATCCGCTTCAGACAACGGCGCCATGTGCCGCAGCAATACCGCCAGAGATGAGCCGCTGAACAACTCGACATGGCCCAGCGCCTGCGGTTTGCTCAAGCGCCGCAGCATCTCCGGCAAGCGAGTCATGATCGGCTGCAAGGGCTGTACCAGCACCGGGCATTCGCTGATCGCGACGATGTCCTGACTGCCGGCAGCGCGGAAACCCACTTCGAGTTTTTTTGCCTTCATGTCCCAGCGCACGGCGATGCGCGCGCGCCGACGGTAACCGAATTCCGGGCCGGTCAGCGGCGCCGCCCACTCTTCAGGTTCGACACCGGCCACCCGCGACAATTGCTCGGCGAGCATGCGCTGTTTCAGGGCGAGCTGTTCGCCGTGGGGCAAATGCTGAACGCTGCAACCGCCACAGCGGCCGAAGTGTGGGCATGCTGCCGGGCGCCGCAATTCGCTGGCCGTGAACACGCGCTCGGTACGTGCCTCGACCACTTTGCCGTGGGCGCCGAGCACCCGTGCTTCGACCTCTTCACCGGCAAGGGCGCCGAGGACGAACCAGGTCTTGCCTTCGAAAAACGCGATACCGCGACCGTCATTGGCCAGGCGCTCGATACTCAAGCGCTGCTTTTTACCGGTCGGGATCTGCGGCGCCTTGCTCCCGCCTGTAGGCTGGAAGCGCAGGCCTCGTTCGTGCTTTGCCATCAGTTGGGCGCGTCGAAAATGCCGGTCGACAGATAACGGTCGCCACGGTCGCAGATGATCGCGACGATCACCGCGTTTTCAACTTCTCTGGACAGGCGCAGCATCGCTGCCACCGCACCGCCCGAGGACACGCCGCAGAAGATGCCTTCTTCGCGGGCCAGACGACGGGTCACGTCTTCGGCTTCGCTTTGCGCCATGTCGACGATACGGTCGACGCGGTCAGCCTGATAGATCTTCGGCAGGTATTCCTGCGGCCAGCGGCGGATGCCGGGAATGGCCGAGCCTTCCATCGGTTGCAGACCGACGATCTGTACGCTGTCGCTCTGTTCTTTGAGGTAGCGCGACACGCCCATGATGGTCCCGGTGGTGCCCATCGAACTGACGAAATGGGTGATGCTGCCCTGGGTCTGACGCCAGATTTCCGGGCCGGTGGTGGTGTAGTGCGCTTCGGGGTTGTCGCCATTGGCGAACTGGTCGAGCACCTTGCCACGGCCTTCGGCTTCCATACGCTGGGCCAGATCCCGGGCGCCTTCCATGCCCTCTTCCTGAGTCACCAGAATCAGCTCGGCGCCATAAGCGGTCATCGCCGCCTTGCGCTCGGCGCTGGAGTTGTCCGGCATGATCAGGATCATCTTGTAACCCTTGATCGCAGCGGCCATCGCCAGCGCGATACCGGTGTTGCCGGAGGTCGCCTCGATCAGCGTATCGCCGGGACTGATCTGCCCGCGCAACTCGGCGCGAGTGATCATCGACAACGCCGGGCGGTCCTTGACCGAACCCGCCGGGTTGTTCCCTTCGAGCTTGAGCAAAAGGGTGTTGCTGGTGGCGCCGGGCAGGCGCTGCAAACGCACCAGCGGCGTGTTGCCGACGCAATCGGCGATGGTTGGGTACTGCAGGGTCATGGCGTATTCGCAATCCAGACGTGCGGGGGCGCCTATCATACCGGCAAACCCGCGCAGGCCATATCACGCAAAGTGCGGTGCTTATGGTTTATGGGAATAAGGCACAAAAGTCTCACCAGTGGTGAGACTTTTATTTGCGCAACACTCAGTTCTCGTGGTGCTGCTCGCGAAGGCGTCCGCATGGGCAACACCATCATCCGCCAGCAAGCGCAAATTCAACCGCAGCCCCGCCCCGGTATTTTCCGCCCAGAGCAACCCGCCCTGGCGCTGCACCGCGTTGCGCGCAATGCTCAAGCCCAAGCCAAAGCCACCATCGCCGGGCCTTGATCCGTCCAATCGAATGAACGGCGAAAAGATTCGCTGCAGATCTTCGTCAGCCACGCCGCCGCCCTGATCCTCCAGCCACAAATGCCAATACTCGCCATCGCGGCGTGCATCGAGACGCACAATGCCGCCCTCGGGCGAGTGACGAATGGCATTGCGCAGGATGTTTTCCAGCGCTTGCGCGAGGGTATTGAGGTTGCCCCGCACCCAGCACGATTCTTCGACCGAGCATTGCAGTTGCAGGCTCGGCCAGCCGCTTTCATAGCAGGCGTTGTCGGTGAGCATTTCCCACAGCGCCTGAATCTGGATCGCTTCATCCGGCAACGGCGAGCGGTCGGTGTCGAGCCAGGCCAGTTGCAGGGTGTCTTCGACCAAACGTTGCATGCCGTCGACCTCGCGGCCGATGCGCTCGCGCAATTGCGCCAGGCCCTGTTCGCTTTCACTGGCCACGCGCAGACGGCTCAGCGGCGTGCGCAGTTCGTGGGACAAGTCGCGCAATAACTGCTGCTGCAAGGCGACGGTGGTTTGCAGGCGCTCGGACATGGAATCGAAGGCCCGCGCCAGTTCACCGAGTTCATCCGGGCGCTGGGTGATGCCGCTCGACAGGCGCACATTCAACTGGTCGGCGCGCCAGGCGTTGGCCTGTTCGCGCAGGTTGTTCAGCGGCACCACCAACAGGCGATACAGGCCGACGCAGAGCAACAGAGTGAACAGCCCGGGAATCAAACCGTTGGTGATCACCCGCCAGAACACCCGGTACTTGCCCGGGACAAAACGCTCGGGCAATTCAATGACGAGAATGCCGACGGTCGGATCCTGAGGGAACGGTACCCGCAGCCAAGGCCGGCCCTTCTTGTGAATCGGCCAGTCGAGGCCGCGCAAAAAGGTCAGGTGCTGCACCTCTGCCGCGTTCAACGGCTGGCTGCTCAGCGACTGCAAATCAGCGCCGATCACGCCGACCCAACTGGCCTCGCGCAATTCCATGCTCTGCAACCAGTCATCCACGCCATTGCGCCCGCCGCGCTGCCACGCCTGTTCGGCTTGCGCGGCGTAACGGCTGAGGGTGCTGCGCGCGTCACTGGAGAGAAACTGATTGCGCTCCTCCATGTAGCGGCCCCACGACCAGCTCAACCAGATCATCAGCAGACAGAACGCCACCAGCAGGCACGCCAGTTTCCAGAACAGCGAATGCCGACCCGGCAGCTCAGACAGTTTCATCGGCGCCGCTCAAGACGTAGCCCTTGCCCCACACCGTGCGCACTTCGCGCTCGGTGTAACCGATGGCTTTGAGTTTGCGGCGGATCTGGCTGATGTGCATGTCGAGGCTGCGGTCGTGCGCCGCAAAGCCGCGTTGCAGGACGTGCTGATAAAGGAAGGCCTTGCTCAGCACCTCCTCGTTGTTGCGGTGCAGGGTTTCCAGCAGACGGAATTCGCTGCGGGTCAGCCCGGCCGCTTGCTCGCGGAAAAACACATCGCACTGTTCGTCATCGAAACGCAGGGCGCCGCTGACCACCGCAGCGGTAACCGCAGGCGGGCGCCGATCCAAGGCCACGCGGCGCAGGATCGCTTCGATGCGCACATGCAACTCGGCCATGCTGAACGGCTTGGGCAGATAGTCATCGGCACCGAGGCGGAAACCGCTGATGCGATCGGCCTCGGCACCCAGCGCCGACATCAGCAACACCGGCGTCGAATGGCTCTGCCGCAATTGCGTCAACAACTGCAGACCATCGAGCCCCGGCAGCAGAATATCCATCAGCACCACGTCGAAAGGCTGACGCTGGGCGATGTTCAGACCTTCCTGGCCGCTCTGGCACCAGGTCACCTGAAAACCGCTGCGGCCCAGATGCTCGTGCACATAAGCGCCGAGGACCGGATCGTCTTCAATGGAAAGGATGCGTGGCTGGCCAACGGAAACAGGAGTCATGAGTATCTGCAAGTAATTCTCAGTTGGCGGATTATTCAAGATTGTCCGACAGCGGGCAACACAAGCTTGGCCTGTCGGACGAACGAGTGCGTGGGCGGCGCTGCATTTTCCGCAAGATTGCCCGCCTGCAAATCGCTACACTGCGCCCATGTCGCGTGCCGGATGCACGCATGTGTCAACAGAACAGCGGGATGCGGGAGATAGGCGTGCTCAAGAAACTGGGAATCAAAGGTCGCGTGCTGTTGCTGACCTTGTTGCCGACCAGCCTGATGGCGCTGGTGCTGGGTGGCTATTTCACCTGGACGCAGCAGACCGACCTGCAAAGCCAATTGATGCAGCGCGGCGAAATGATCGCCGAGCAACTGGCGCCGCTGGTGGCGCCGGCAATGGGTCACGGCGATGCCGATCTGCTTGAACGCATCGCCACCCAGTCCCTTGAACAACCCGACGTGCGCGCAGTGACCTTCCTCGCGGCGGACCGCTCGCCACTGGCCCACGCCGGGCCGACCATGCTCAATCAGGCGCCGAGCGGTGACAGCGCGCTGCTGCAACGACGCAGCGGCAATGACGCGACGCGCTACCTGATGCCGGTGTTCGGCAAGCACCGCAATCTGGCCGGTGAAATCATTCCCGAAGAATCCGAACGCCTGCTCGGCTGGGTCGAACTGGAGCTGTCGCACAACGGCATGTTGCTGCGCGGCTATCGCAGCCTGTTCGCCAGCCTGCTGCTGATCGCCGCCGGACTTGCTGGCGCCGCCCTCCTCGCGTTGCGCATGGGCCGCACCATCAACCGTCCGCTGAGCCAGATCAAACAAGCGGTCGCGCAACTCAAGGACGGTCATCTGGAAACCCGCTTGCCGCCCCTCGGCAGTCAGGAACTGGATGAACTGGCCTCGGGTATCAACCGCATGGCCGGCACCCTGCAGAACGCTCGTGAAGAATTGCAGCACAGCGTCGATCAGGCCACCGAGGACGTGCGGCAGAACCTGGAAACCATCGAGATCCAGAACATCGAGCTGGACCTGGCGCGCAAAGAAGCGCTGGAAGCCAGCCGGATCAAATCCGAATTCCTCGCCAACATGAGCCACGAGATCCGCACGCCGCTCAACGGCATTCTCGGCTTCACTCACCTGTTGCAGAAAAGCGAACTGACCCCGCGCCAGCTCGACTATCTGGGCACCATCGAAAAGTCCGCCGACAGCCTGTTGGGAATCATCAACGAGATTCTCGATTTCTCGAAGATCGAGGCCGGCAAACTGGTGCTCGACCATATTCCGTTCAACCTGCGCGACCTGTTGCAGGACACCCTGACCATCCTCGCCCCGGCCGCGCACGCCAAGCAGCTCGAGCTGGTCAGCCTGGTCTATCGCGATACGCCGCTGTCGCTGGTCGGCGATCCGCTGCGCCTCAAACAGATCCTCACCAATCTGGTCAGCAACGCGATCAAGTTCACCCGCGAAGGCACCATCGTCGCCCGGGCGATGCTCGAAGACGAACACGAAGACAGCGTGCAACTGCGCATCAGCATTCAGGACACCGGCATCGGTCTGTCGAGTCAGGATGTGCGCGCGCTGTTCCAGGCTTTCAGTCAGGCGGATAATTCGCTGTCGCGCCAACCCGGCGGCACCGGGCTGGGGCTGGTGATTTCCAAGCGCCTGATCGAACAGATGGGCGGCGAGATCGGCGTCGACAGCACGCCGGGCGAAGGTTCGGAATTCTGGATCAGCCTGAGCCTGCCCAAGACTCGCGACGACGCCGAAGACCTGCCCGCCGCGCCATTGCTCGGGCGCCGTGTGGCGGTGCTGGAAAATCACGAACTGGCGCGTCAGGCCTTGCAACATCAGCTGGAAGACTGCGGACTGCAAGTTACGCCGTTCAACACTCTGGAGAGCCTGAGCAATGGCGTCACCGGCGCGCATCAGACCGATCAGGCGATCGATCTGGCAGTGATCGGCATCACCAGCAACGACATGCTCCCGGAACGCTTGAACCAGCACATCTGGGACCTCGAACACCTGGGCTGCAAAGTGCTGGTGCTGTGCCCGACCACCGAACAGACGCTGTTTCACCTGTCGGTGCCCAACCCGCACAGCCAGCTTCAGGCCAAACCGGCGTGTACGCGCAAATTGCGCCGGGCGCTGTCCGATCTGGTCAATCCGCGCCAGACCCGCAGCGAACCGGGCGAGCCGCTGTCCAGCCGTGCGCCGCGCGTGCTGTGTGTCGACGACAACCCGGCCAATCTGCTGCTGGTGCAGACCCTGCTCGAAGACATGGGCGCTCGAGTGCTCGCGGTGGAAAGCGGCTACGCAGCAGTCAAAGCGGTGCAGAGCGAATCTTTCGATCTGGTGTTGATGGACGTGCAGATGCCCGGCATGGACGGTCGCCAGACCACTGAAACCATTCGCCAGTGGGAAAGCGAGCGGCATTGCACGCCGCTGCCGATCGTTGCCCTCACCGCCCACGCCATGGCCAACGAAAAACGCGCGCTGCTGCAAAGCGGCATGGACGACTACCTGACCAAACCGATCAGCGAGCGGCAACTGGCGCAGGTGGTGTTGAAGTGGACCGGACTGGCCCTGCGCAATCAGGCGCCGGAGCGCAACGGCGACAGCGCGGTGAATCAGCAGGAACTGCCGGTGCTCGATCACGAAGAAGGCTTGCGTCTGGCGGCCGGCAAGGCGGATCTGGCGGCGGACATGCTCGCCATGCTGCTGGCGTCGCTGGAAGCCGACCGCGAAGCGATACGCGCCGCGCGTGACAGCCACGACCAGAATGCCCTGCTCGAACGCGTGCACCGTTTGCATGGCGCGACCCGTTATTGCGGCGTGCCGCAACTGCGCGCCGCCTGCCAGCGCAGCGAAACCCTGCTCAAGCAGGACGATCCGAAAGCCGCCGCCGCACTGGATGAACTGGAGCGCTCGATCAATCGACTCGCGGCGCAGGCGCGCATCAGCGCCTGACCTGCGGCAAGGCACGGCGCGCGCAAAGCGCTACAGTTGTCGCGGGCCGTTGCGGCCCGCGTCGATGTTCCAGGAGGATTCATGCGCACAATCATTTTCAGCAGCCAGACCTACGACCGCGACAGCTTTCTCGGCGCCGACTGCCCGGCCGGGCTTGAATTGCATTTTCAAGCGGCGCGGCTCAGCCTCGATACGGCGGCATTGGCCGAGCAGCACGAAGTGGTCTGCGCGTTCATCAATGACGACCTCAGCGCCCCGGTGCTGGAACGCCTCGCTGCCGGCGGCACGCGGCTGATTGCCCTGCGTTCGGCGGGTTACAACCATGTCGACCTGCCGGCGGCGAAACGCCTCGGCCTGGCCGTGGTTCGTGTGCCGGCCTACTCGCCGCACGCCGTGGCCGAACATGCGGTGGCGCTGATCCTCGCCCTCAATCGTCGTTTGCACCGTGCCTACAACCGCACCCGCGAAGGTGATTTCAGCCTGCATGGCCTGACCGGTTTCGATCTGGTCGGCAAGACCGTCGGCATCGTCGGCACGGGGCAGATTGGTGCGACCTTCGCGAAAATCATGCACGGCTTCGGCTGTGAATTGCTCGCCTACGATCCGTATCCCAATCCCGAGGTGCTGGCCTTGGGCGCACGTTATCTGAGCCTGCCGGAGTTGCTCGCGCAATCACGGATCATCAGCCTGCATTGCCCGCTCAACGAACAGAGCAAGCATCTGATCAATCGCGACTCACTGGCGCACATGCAGGCCGGGGCGATGCTGATCAACACCGGGCGTGGCGGGCTGGTGGACACGCCGGCGCTGATCGACGCGCTGAAGGACGGCCAACTCGGTTATCTGGGGCTGGATGTTTACGAAGAAGAGGCGCAGCTGTTTTTCGAGGATCGCTCCGACCTGCCGTTGCAGGACGATGTGCTGGCGCGTCTGCTGACGTTTCCCAACGTGATCATCACCGCGCATCAGGCGTTTCTGACCCGCGAGGCGCTGGGCGCGATTGCCGCGACCACCCTGCACAACATCGCGACCTGGGCGGCAGGTGCGCCGCAGAACCAGGTCGAGGGTTGAACCGTTTTACTTGGACAGCGAAGACGCCAGGATCAGCAAGCCCAGCCAGCCGAAACCGAGCAGGCGCTGCTTGCTGGAATGGCCGTTGCGCAGCAGGAACCAGACGAAAAACGCCGGTAGCAGAAACACCATGATTTTCAGCCAGCCCTCCACCGGGCGGCTGCCATCGGCGTTGAGCGGTTGTTGTTCCTGGCGGGCCTGTTCCGCAGCCTGCTGACGACGGCGACGCCCCGCCGCTGCCGGCATCACTTTGGGTAAAGGCTCGGACACTGGTGGCGCAACCGCCTCGGGCACTGCGTTGTTACGTGGCAGGCTGCCGAAGGAAATCGTCGAGGCTTGCACCGGTGTCGCCGTCGATTGCGCCTGCATGGCGGCATGTTCGGCCATCGGCGCGCCGCAGTGAATGCACACCAGCGCTTCGGAACTGATGCTCCGCTTGCATTCATAACATTCGATCAGCGCCATGTTCCGTTCCTTCAGATTCGGGGGCCGGCAGTTTGCCATGACTGTCGGCGCATTTGAACCGGATCGAAGGTCGCACGCGTGCATCATTCTGCAATCGAGCCCGTGCTAGCATGTCGCGCATATTTGGAGGACCCATGGTCGAACACGATTTCCGCTACACCCTGATGAACCCGCAACACACCCTCACCGAATGCCGCGCCCTGGTTCCAGGCCGCTATCAGGTGACCGGCAACGGTGGCTCGATCCGTATCGGCGATGCCCTGTTGGTCACGCTCAAAGGCAGCAAGGATTTGTCCATGCGCCTGACCGTCGACACGGTGCGCCACCTGATCAATCCGCCAGGCCAATGGACCGCGATGACCACAGGCCCGGTGTTCGGCGAACTGGCCATTCACACCTGGCAGGTCAACTGCGACAGCTGCGCGAAAGAGCTGAGCTTCGAATTCGCCGTGGATGCCAAACTCGGCAAGTCCGCCGAGAAACCCGCCGCCACCGCGCGCATCGCCGAGCTGGGCTGGAAAGCCGTCGGCGACAAGCACCTTTGCCCGAAATGCCAGGAGCCTGCGTGATGAAACGCCTCGCCCTGACCGCACTGATTGGTGTCGGCCTGGCTGGTTGCGCCGCAGAGCCGGTGCAACTGCAGCACAACCGCAGCTACATTCTGGAATGGATCGGCGAGCGGCCACTGATGGATTACAGCCACCTGACCGTGACCCTCGGCGATGACGGCCGCGCCTACGGCAACGGCGGCTGCAACCATTGGTTCGCGCCGTACACGCAGGATGGCGACAAGCTGAGCTTCGGCAAGATCGGCAAGACCCGCAAGCTCTGCGCCCCGGCGTTGATGGAGCAGGAACAGCGCTTCTTGCAGGCGCTGGAAAAAGTCGAGCGCTGGGACATTTCGCCGATCGAGCAGATACGCTTCTGGCCTGCTCAAGGCAAACCGTTGCGCTGGTGGCTGGAAGAGGGTTGATCCGCCCTGGATCGCCAAGGCCTTCACCCTAGCCCTCTCCCAGAGGGAGAGGGGACTGATTGGGGGATATTGAAGAGTTATGTCGACGTGGTAATTCTTCGCCGAATCCATAATCGACTGGATCCTGTCTGACGGGACCATAATCAACTCGGTGTCTCAGGTCGATGTACGACGAAAGACACCTCGGTCGGCCCCCTCTCCCCCGGGAGAGGGCTGGGGTGAGGGGCTTCTGGCGGTTTACTTCGTAGCCTGCAACGCCTCCAGCTTCGCCAGCACCCCCGCCGCCGTCTGCTCGCCCAGCAACTGCTCACGCACCTTGCCCTTGTCATCGATGATGAACGTCACCGGCAGCGCCTCACTGCGCGGCAGGTCGAACAGCTCGGCCGGATCCTGCGCGAGCACGGTGAACTTGATACCGAGTTTCTCGCTCGCCTCTTTCAGCTCCGCGCCCTGCACGTTGTCGAAGTTGACCCCGAACACCCCGACATTCTTGCTCTTGAGCTCATCAGCCAAATGATTCAGCTCGGGAATTTCCGTGCGGCACGGGCCACACCATTCTGCCCAGTAATTGAGCACCACCCACTGCTTGTCCAGACGTTCGGACGCTACCTTCTGGCCGTTCTGGTCGATGCCGTAGTCATTGCCGCAGCCCCCCAGCATCAACGCCCCGAGAATCGTCAATGCCGCTGCCAATCGCCGTGTCATGTCGTGTTCCTTGTGAAAATTCAAAAGCGCCTGCGACCCATCGCCTCTGACGGTTCTGGATTGCGCGCCGCACAGTTAGAATAGCCGCCACTTTACGCCAGAAGCGACCCGCCATGACCGAACTGACGCTTTATCACAATCCGCGCTGCTCGAAATCCCGCGGCGCGCTGGAACTGCTCGAAGCCCGCGGCTTGACTCCGACTGTCGTGCGCTACCTGGAAACGCCGCTCAGCGCCACGCAGATCAAGGCCCTGCTCGGCAAGCTCGGGATCAGCGCGCGGCAGCTGCTGCGCAGCGGTGAAGAGGAATACAAAACCCTGAACCTGGCCGACGCCAGCCTCAGCGAGCAGCAATTGATCGACACCATCGCCGCACACCCGAAACTCATGGAGCGGCCGATTCTGGAAGTCGGCGACAAGGCCGTCATCGGTCGCCCGCCGGAAAACGTGCTGGAGTTGTTGCCATGAGCACGCCGTACATTCTGGTTCTCTATTACAGCCGCAACGGTTCGACCAACGAGATGGCCCGGCAGATCGCCCGCGGCATCGAACAGGCCGGAATGGAAGCGCGTCTGCGCACAGTGCCGGCGATTTCCACCGAGTGCGAAGCGGTGGCGGCGGAGATTCCCGCTGAGGGCGCGCTCTACGCCAGCCTCGATGATCTGAAGAACTGCGCCGGCCTCGCCTTGGGCAGTCCGACGCGTTTCGGCAACATGGCCGCGCCGCTCAAGTACTTCCTCGACGGCACCAGCAACCTCTGGCTGACTGGCGCGCTGGTCGGCAAACCGGCCGGCGTGTTCACCTCCACCGCCAGCCTGCACGGCGGTCAGGAAACCACGCTGTTGTCGATGATGTTGCCGCTGTTGCATCACGGCATGTTGATCACCGGCCTGCCCTACAGCGAATCGGCGCTGCTCGAAACCGAAGGTGGCGGCACGCCGTACGGGGCCAGCCATCACGCCGGTGCCGACGGCAAGAACGGTCTTGATCAGCATGAAGTGGCGCTGTGTCGCGCACTCGGTCTGCGTCTGGCGAAAACCGCGCAGAAGCTGGTGGGCTGATGGCGAAGAAGCCGAAAGTCCTGCCCTCGATAGAGTGGCTTGAGCCACGGGTGACGGCGATGCGCGTGCTCAGCCTGCTGAGCTTTTTCGCCCTCGCCGGTTTGCTCGCTGTTTATTACCTGGTGTTCGCCGACCTGCATGGCGCGCGGCCTTGGGTGATTCTGCTGGTCGAGCTGATCCCGTGGCTGGTGCTCGCCCCGGCGATGATCATGGGCAGCGCCCGTGGCCATTCGTGGATGTGTTTTGTGGTGAACCTGTATTTCATCAAAGGCGCCCTGGCGGCGTACGACCCCAACCGGCAGCTGTTCGGCCTGCTGGAAATGGCCGCGAGCCTGGCGGTGTTCTGCTCGGCGCTGTTGTATGTGCGCTGGCGCTATCAGCTGAATCGCAAATTGGCGGGCGAAGGCGAGATCAGCGTCGCCTGACCAAGCGCTTTCGCGAGCAGGCTCGCTCCCACAGGGAATGCATTCCAGGGGTGGGAGCGAGCCTGCTCGCGAATGCAGCGACGCGGTCTTAATGGTTGACGGTATAGGCGAGCATCATCGAAATCTGGCTCATCGGCCGTCCGCCGCTCTGTTCGTGCCATTGGTTGAACGCGTTTTGCACCGTCGCCAGATCACGCTGGCTGGTCGGCACTTTGTCGACGATCTTCTGCGCATTCAGCGCCGCGACCACGTCGTAGCTCGGCACGAAAGTGTCCTTGCCGACCATGCGCAAAAAGCGCGGCGCCGACAGCCCGCCGAGTTGGTGGCCGTGCTTTTTCAGGTAGGTCCACAGGCCGACGATATCGGTCACCGGCCAGTCGGCGATCAGCGCGCCGAAGCTGCCCTTGTCCTTTTCCACATCGAGAATGAACTGCGCATTGCGCGGCACGCTTTTCAGCTTGCCGAGGTGGCGGATGATCCGCGCGTCCTGCATCAGCCGCTCAAGGTGTTCGGCGCTCATCAGCACGACTTTTTCCGGATCGAACTTGAAGAACACCTCTTCGAACGCCGGCCACTTGGCGTCGACCAGGCTGTGCTTGAGCCCGGCGCGAAAAACCCGCAGGGCCATGGTCGAGAGGTAGCGGTCGTCGCGGATCTTGCGCAGTTGTGCGGGGGTCTTGGGAACGGGCAGATGGGCTTCCAGTTCAGCCGCCGAACCGAAACGGTTCAGACAGTATTCGTGCAGCCACTTGTAATCGCGCATGCCCTCTCCTGAGGTTTGGAAATGAATAACACCTGTAGAAGCAGGCCCCTGTGGCGAGGGGATTCATCCCCGCTGGGCTGCGCAGCAGACCCCGAGATTTTGGGGCCGCTTCGCGTCCCAGCGGGGATGAATCCCCTCAACCACAGGTCCTGCTTCTACAGGTTGTGTTTACAGATTGACGACATTGACGAAACGCGAAGCCGCGGTCTCGTCGATCTTCAGGCTGGTGAAGTCGAACAGGTTGCGGTCGGCCAGTTGCGACGGCACCACGTTCTGCAGGCTGCGGAAAATCGATTCGGTGCGGCCCGGGGTCTTGCGGTCCCAGTCCTGAAGCATTTCCTTGACCACCTGGCGCTGCAGGTTTTCCTGCGAGCCGCAGAGGTTGCACGGGATGATCGGGAATTGCTTGAGGTCCGAGTAGGCCTGAATGTCCTTCTCGTTGCAGTACGCCAGCGGGCGGATCACCACGTTGCGGCCATCGTCGGCGCGCAGCTTCGGCGGCATCGCTTTCAGGGTGCCGTTGAAGAACATGTTGAGGAAGAACGTTTCGACGATGTCGTCGCGGTGATGACCGAGGGCCATTTTCGTCGCGCCGATTTCGTCAGCGAAGGTGTACAGCGTGCCGCGACGCAGGCGCGAGCACAGCGAACAGGTGGTCTTGCCTTCCGGCACCAGTTCCTTGACCACCGAGTAAGTGTCTTTCTCGACGATGTGATACTCGATGCCCAGTTCTTTCAGGTAGGCCGGCAGCACGTGCTCGGGAAAGCCCGGCTGTTTCTGGTCCATGTTCACCGCGACGATGTCGAACTTGATCGGTGCAACCTTCTGCAGGTGCATCAGCACGTCAAGCATGGTGTAGCTGTCCTTGCCCCCGGACAGGCAGACCATGACCTTGTCGCCGTCTTCGATCATGTTGAAATCGGCGACCGCTTCGCCGGCCAGGCGGCGCAGGCGCTTTTGCAGTTTGTTCTGGTTGACCGTAAGAGTGCCCATGACGCGAAATCCGTGAGGTGTGACGAAAGGCCGGCATTTTACGCAAAAACCCCAGTAGCGCGAAGCATCTGTGGCGAGCGGATTTATCCCCGCTGGGTTGCGAAGTAGCCCCAAAACCCGAGAACTCGTATTGCCTGACACTGCGCGGTGAATGGCTTGGCGACTGCTGCGCAGCCGAACGGGGATAAATCCCCTCGCCACAAAAGTGTTTCAACCCCAAAAATTCCTTCCCCGCAAGACCCCGAGGCGATTATCCACCCCGTTTACAGCGCGATTTGCTCTAAGCCCGGCATACCGGTGCGCTGGAGTCCTTTCTATACTGCGACATAAGGTCGCACACATCTGAAGACCTGTATTTGCTCGGCCATCTTGGCCCGTAGGCGCTCCGTTGGGGGGCGATGGCAATGACAAGAGGAGTGAATGGCATGATCCATCACGTAGTGGGACTGTTTACCCACCCCGATCAGGAATGGAAGGAGATCCGTGGCGACCAAGAGGAAAGCATCAGCCACATGTACCTGACGCACACGCTGATCCTGGCGGCGATCCCTGCGGTCTCGGCGTTCATCGGCACGACCCAGGTCGGCTGGGTGATCGGCAACCGCGCGCCGGTGATGCTCACGTTCGAAAGCGCCTTGTGGATGACCATCATGTCGTACCTGGCGATGCTCGGCGGGGTCGCGGTGATGGGCGCCTTCGTGCACTGGATGGCCCGCACCTATGACGCCAATCCAAGCCTGGCCCGTTGCGTGGCGTTTGCCACTTACACGGCGACACCGTTGTTTGTCGGCGGTCTGGCGGCGCTGTATCCGCACATGTGGCTGGGGATGATCGTCGGCACAGCGGCCATCTGCTACACGGTGTATCTGTTGTATGTCGGCCTGCCGACTTTCATGAACATCCCTTCGGATGAAGGTTTCCTGTTTTCCAGCTCGGTGCTTGCCGTCGGCCTGGTGGTGCTGGTGGCGATCATGGCGTTCACCGTGATTGTCTGGGGCCTGGGTGTCGGCCCGGTCTATACCAACTGACCTGTTTCCTGCCTGAGAAAAACAACATCTGCCAATACAGGCCGCCGCAAGGCGGCCTTCTCGTTGGGCGACGACCATTCGGCAGGTCGGCGATTCGCAAGTCGCCGGGGTTGCGGCATACTCGGCGTCTCTGGAGATCCATCAAGCATGCCCGAGCAACTCAATACCCGCGTCGAAGACTGTTACCAACTCGCTGAATCCTTTTTCAAACGCTCCTTCAAACGCCCCGTGGTCAGTCTCAAGCTGCGCGGGCAGAAAGCCGGTGTCGCGCATCTGCACGAGAACCTGCTGCGCTTCAATCCGCAGCTGTACCGGGAAAACACCGAGCACTTCCTCAAGCAGACCGTCGCTCACGAAGTCGCTCACCTGATCGCTCATCAACTGTTCGGCGACCGCATCCAGCCCCATGGCGAGGAGTGGCAACTGATCATGCGCGGCGTCTACGAACTGCCGCCGGACCGCTGCCACACCTATGAAATCAAGCGGCGCAGCGTGACCCGCTATATCTACAAATGCCCGTGCCCCGACAGTGACTTCCCGTTTACCGCCCAGCGCCATGGCCTTGTGCGGCAAGGGCGGCGGTACCTGTGCCGGCGCTGCCGCAGTACGCTGGTGTTCAGTGGTGAGATGCGGGTGGAATAGTCAGTTCTGCGGTGCCCTGACTGGCCCCTTCGCGAGCAGGCTCGCTCCCACAGGGGAATGCATTTCAATGTGGGAGCGAGCCTGCTCGCGAAGGCGGCGGCATGAGCGCTACAGAATCACCTTGGCCGAACGCAACTCGGCAATTCTCCCACAGGGGAATGCATTTCAATGTGGGAGCGAGCCTGCTCGCGAAGGCGGCGGCATGAGCGCTACAGAATCACCCTGGCCGAACGCAACTCGGCAATTCTCCCACAGGGGAGTGCATTTCAATGTGGGAGCGAGCCTGCTCGCGAAGGCGGCGGCATGAGCGCTACAGAATCACCCTGGCCGAACGCAACTCGGCGATCCGCCCAGCACTCAAGCCCAGCTCCCCCAACACCTCATCCGTATGCTGCCCCAACCCCGCGCCAACATGCCTTGGCGCCGGCAATGCTTGAGAGAATTTCAACGGACAGGCCATCTGCGCCTGCGTCGTGCCATCGCCGCGCGGTACCTGGGTCACCAGCTTCCGCGCCTGTATTTGCGGATGGCGCAGCGCCTCGCCCAAACTCAACACCGGCTCGACACAGGCATCTACCCCGGCGAACAACTGACACAGTTCTGCAAAATCATGCCGCTCGAACTCGACGCGCAACGCCTCTTTCAAGGCCTGTTGTTGCTCCGGCCTGGGCGACAACCCTTGCGCCGCCAGTTCCGGCCGGCCCAGCGCCGTGCACAAGTGCTGCATGAAGGCCGGCTCCAGACTGCCCACCGACATCCAGCGCCCATCCCGGGTGCGGTAATAATCGTAAAAGCTGCCGCCATTGAGCATCTGGTCTTCCCGGCCGGGTTCCGCGCCGCAGGCCAGATAACCCGCGCCGGCCATGGCGTTCAGGCTGAACGCGCAGTCGGTCATGCTCACATCCAGATGGGTGCCCTGCCCGGTTTGCTGACGGGCAATCACCGCTGCCAGCAAGCCGATCACTCCGTGTAGCGAGCCGCCCGCCACGTCCGCCACCTGCATGCCCAACGGCAACGGCCCGCTGTCGGCGCGCCCGGTATAGCTGGCAAGCCCGGCCAGCGCGAGATAGTTGATGTCATGCCCGGCGCGTTCCTTGTACGGCCCGGTCTGGCCGTAACCGCTGATCGACGCATAAATCAGCTTTGGATTGATCGCTTTCAACGCTTCATAACCCAGGCCCAGACGCTCCATCACCCCGGGGCGAAACTGCTCGAGCACGATGTCGTACTCGCCCAGCAGTTGCTTGATGATCTGCAGCGCTTCGGGCTGTTTCAGATCCAGCGCCAGACTGCGCTTGTTGCGATTCAGATAGGCGTGGTTGGCCGAGACCCCGCCATCATGCGGCGGCAGCACCCGCAGCAGATCCATACGGGTTGGCGATTCGATGCGCAGCACCTCGGCGCCCATGTCCGCCAGCAGCAACGAGGCGAACGGCCCCGGCAGCAAGGTGGAGAAATCGAGAATCTTCAGTGAGGCCAGCGGTGCGGACATGGGCAAACTCCTTGGGCGATGCACTCAGCCTAGGCAGCCATCGTCGATGCGGCAATCACCGCAAATGTCAGCAGGTGTGACCGTTACGCTCAAACGCTGCGTTTAATCGCGCGCTCAAATCGCAGACAAGAAAAAACCCGCCGAAGCGGGTTTTTCTGTGCAAGCGATGCTTACTTCACATTGCTCGGGGTTGGGCCTTCAGCCACACCCAGGTCATCTTCTTCACGCTCGTCGGAGATACCGCGACCGCCAGAAGCCAGCTCGGTTTGCAGTTGATCGGTGTCCAGTTCCTTGACCCACTTGGCCACAACGATGGTCGCAACAGCGTTACCGACCAGGTTGGTCAGTGCGCGGGCTTCGGACATGAAGCGGTCGATACCGAGGATCAGCGCCAGACCGGCAACCGGCAGGTGACCTACCGCCGACAGTGTCGCGGCCAGAACGATGAAGCCCGAACCGGTCACACCCGCCGCGCCTTTGGAGGACAGCAGCAGTACCAGCAGCAGAGTGATCTGGTGGGTGATGTCCATGTGCGTATCGGTCGCCTGGGCGATGAACACGGCGGCCATGGTCAGGTAGATCGAAGTACCGTCGAGGTTGAACGAGTAACCGGTCGGGATCACCAGACCAACAACCGATTTCTTCGCGCCCAGACGCTCCATCTTGATCAGCATGCGTGGCAATGCCGATTCCGACGAGGACGTACCCAGTACGATCAACAGCTCTTCACGGATGTAACGCACCAGTTTGAACACGCTGAAACCGTGAGCCCGGCAGATCGCACCCAGCACCAGCACGACGAACAGGACGCAGGTGATGTAGAAGCAGATCATCAACTGGCCCAGTTGCACCAGCGAGCCGACACCGTACGCACCGATGGTGAACGCCATGGCACCGAACGCACCCAGTGGCGCCAGTTTCATGATCATGTTGATGATGTTGAACATCACGTGGGCGAAGCGATCGATCATGTCCAGCAGCGGACGGCCGTACGAGCCGAGGCGATGCAGGGCGTAGCCGAAGATCACCGAGAACATCAGCACTTGCAGGATGTCACCGGTGGCGAACGCGCCGACGATGGTGTTCGGGATCACATTGAGGAGGAAACCGACAATGCTCTGGTCTTTACTGGCCGTCACGTAGGTGGCGATTTTCGAGGCGTCGAGGGTGGTGACGTCGATGTGCATGCCGGCGCCCGGTTGCACAACGTTGACCACGACCAGACCGATCAGCAGGGCAATGGTGGAAACGATTTCGAAGTACAGCAGCGCGTAGCCGCCGGTCTTGCCCACCGACTTCATGTTCTGCATGCCGGCGATGCCGCTGACAACAGTACAGAAGATGATCGGGGCGATGACCATTTTGATCAGCTTGATGAAGCCGTCACCCAGTGGCTTGAGGGCCACACCGGTCTGCGGATAGAAGTGACCAAGCAGGATGCCGATGGCGATGGCAACGATCACCTGGAAATACAGGGATTTGTACAGTGGCTGACGAGTCGTCATTGCAGGTTTCCTCAAGCGTCCAGCGGCAACATCCATCTGTCGAGCGCTGAACCTTAATTGCGAACCCTCCTGCACTGGAGGGATTTGTTGTTGGAACGGCATTTTTCCCGGTCGGAGAAATGCACGCTTCTGTGGCTTGTATCGCAAACGTCGTGCCAGATTGGTGCGAATGGCAGCAAGCCTTTTGATATCAGGCCTGCGGGATTTTCCTGTCACCAATCAGTGACTTGAGGCATGGCGGATTTCCGCCAACTGAGCGTTCAGTGTCCTGCAATTTGGCGGAAATCCGCCTTGTTGCGTTGCCGGCACGCCGTTACGATCGGTGCCTGAACAAGGATTGCCGCTTATGCGCGAACGCACCATCGCCAGCCATTTCGCCCGTGCCGCCCTTGGCGGTGCACGCCGGCGCGGCCTGGATTATTCAGGCCTGTTGCAGCAACTTGGGATCAGCGCGGAATTGCTCGACGAGCCCCGCGCGCGCATTGCTCCTGAGCAGTTCACCCGGCTGATTCAGGGCTTGTGGCTGGCGCTGGACGACGAATACCTGGGTTTCGGTAACGCCCCGAGCAAGCCCGGCAGCTTCGCCATGATGTGCCACGCCTCGATTCACTGCCGCAACCTGGAGAAGGCTCTGCAACGTGGCTTGTTGTTCTACAGCCTGTTCCCCGACGCCCCACGCCTGACCCTGCGTCGCGAAGACGACTGGGTGCGTTTGAGCCTGGACGACGCGCAGTGGTGGGACCCGGATCATTTTCTCAGCGAGAGTCTGTTGGTGATCTGGCACCGCCTCGGCAGTTGGCTGATAGGCCAGCGGATACGCCTTGACCAGGCAACCTTCAGCTATCCGCGCCCCGAGCACGGCAGCGAATACGACCTGCTGTTCCCCTGCCCGCTAACCTTCGATGCCGAGCAGAGCAGCCTGCTGTTCCACAGTCGCTACCTGAGCATGCCGCTGCTGCAGGACGAACGCACACTCAAACACTTCCTCGAACGCTCCCCCGCCGACCTGCTCTCACGCCCGGACGACGGCGACAGCCTGAGCAGCCGCCTGCGCCGCTTGCTCAGCCGCGATGCTGCGAATTGGCCTGATCTGGAGGGTGTCGCGGCGCATCTGCATATCAGCCCGCAAACCTTGCGGCGGCATTTGCGTGAGGAAGGCACGAGTTTTCAGGAGCTCAAGGATCAGCTGCGGCGGGATATCGCCATCTACCATCTGGGGCGGGCGGACCTGTCGTTGCAGCAGATTGCCGAGCAGCTCGGGTTTTCCGAGCCATCGGCGTTTCATCGGGCGTTCAAAAAATGGACAGGGCTGACACCGGGGGCTTATCGGGCGCAGGAGTTGTGAAGTCAGACGCCTTCGCGAGCAGGCTCGCTCCCACAGGAGAATGCGTTTCAAGGTGGGAGCGAGCCTGCTCGCGAAGAGGCTGGCACTGCCAACCTTTACACCGCCGGAAAATGAATCCTGAACGCCGCCCCGCCCATCGGTGAATCACCCAAAGCCAAACGGGCGTTGTAGCTTTCGATGATGTCCTTGACCACCGCCAGCCCGATGCCCTGCCCCGGATGCTGGGCATCCAGGCGTTCGCCGCGTTCGAGAATCCGCGCACGCTGATCGAGGGGCACGCCCGGCCCATCATCCTCGACGCACAACTCGATCCCGGCCAAGGACTCGCGCACGCTGACACGCACTTCGCCGAGGCACAGGCGATAGGCGTTTTCCAGCAGGTTGCCGAGCATTTCCAGCAGGGCGCCCTGTTCGATCGGTACATAGCAATGCTCGGGCAGATCAAAGGTCACGCGCACGTGTTTGTCGCGGTAGACCTTGTCCAGCGTGTCGCACAGGCTTTTGAGCACCGGTTGCAGGCGCACCTGATGGCGCACCAGACCGCTTTTGCGCAGGCTGGCCCGCTGCAGTTGGTAGCCGATCTGCTGGCTCATGCGTTCGATCTGGCTTTGCAGGACCCAGGCTTGATCACGGTCGTCGGGGCGCTGGGCCATGTCTTCGCTGACGCCTTGCAGCACCGCCAATGGGGTCTTCAGGCTGTGGGCGAGGTCGTCGAGGGAGTCGCGGTAGCGGCTGCGTTGCTGGCGTTCGCTGAGCAGCAAGCGGTTGAGCGAGCCGGTCAGGCGCAGCAGTTCACGCGGGTGCTTTTCCGTCAGACTTTCGCGGGTGCCGCTTTCGATTTCGTCGAGTTCCTGACTCAATCGGCGCAAGGCCTTGAGGCCCCAGGTCAGGCCGATCCATAACAACGCCAGCAAAACCAGCAATGCCGCGCCGAAGCCCAGATAGAGGTTTTCGCGCAGGCCTTCGAGGGTGGTTTCGTATTCGCGAACCGGTTGCAGAGCGACGATGCTGAACGCTGCGCTCTTGCCGCCGAGCAATTTGACTTCGACGTCGTAGACGAAGAACTCCTGACCGCTGGCTTCACGAATCCGCGCGAACTCGTTACCGAGGCCGTCGTAACGCGGTTTGTAGTTGATCTGTTCTTCCTGGGTGGCCTTCGAGCGCCACACCAGTTTGCCGTCGCGGTCGTAGATATAGCCGAGCAAACGGAAATCGGTGAGGTTGAAGCGCTCGTCGGGCAATTGCGACGGCATCACCAGCCGACCGTTTTCCACCCGCGCGGCGGAGATCAATGTGGTGACGTCGGAGGCCAGGCGTTGCTCGATCGAGTCCTGCAAGGCAAGGCTGAAGGCGCCCTGCATCGCCGGCAACAAAGCGAGCATGAACAACACCGCCAACGTGGTGGCGGCGAGCATCAAGCGAACGCGAAGGGAACGGATCAAGTGCAGCGCTCATTGAACAGGTAGCCGAGGCCGCGCACGGTGTCGATCGGTTTGAACCCGGCCGGGCCTTCGAGCTTGCGGCGCAGACGGCCGACCAGCACTTCGATGACATTCGGATCGCGCTCGTCGTCATCCGGATACAGCTGCTCCATCAAGCGATCCTTGGGCACCACTTGCTGGTGATGGCGCATGAGGTATTCGAGGATGCGGTATTCGTAAGCGGTCAGCGCCAGCGGTTGTTCATCGAGGCTGGCCTGTTTGCGATTGAGGTCGAGCAGCAAAGGCCCGGCAACGATGGTCGACTGGGTGAACCCGCTGGAGCGGCGCAGCAATGCGTTCAGGCGTGCGTCGAGTTCTTCGAACTGAAACGGCTTGACCACGTAATCGTCGGCACCGGCGGCGAGGCCTTCGACCTTGTCCTGCCAGTTGCCGCGCGCGGTGAGGATCAGGATCGGGAAGGTCTTGCCGCCCGAGCGCAACTGGCGGATCAGGTCGAGGCCGCCCATGCCCGGCAGGCCGAGATCGATCACCGCCAGATCGAAGTTGTACTGGCCGGTCTGGTACAGCGCCTCCTCGGCATTGGCCACGGACTCGACCACGTGACCGCTCTCCGTCAGGCGGGTTTGCAGGTGATGACGCAACAGCGCCTCGTCTTCGACGACCAACAGTTTCATGCCTTTCTCCCCATCACTTGAACACTCCAGACACAACCTGTGGGAGCGAGCCTGCTCGCGAAAGCGGTGGATCAGCCAAGCAAGTGTCGGCTGATACACCTTTCGCGAGCAGGCTCGCTCCCACATTCAATCGACGGCAACCGCTTAGAAATAGTAGTTGGCCGACAGGTAGGTCTGCGCGCTGCTGGTCAAGCCCAGCGAGCCCTGTTTGCTGCCGCCGCTCTCTTTCATTTCGGTGCTGGCGTTGCTGCGCAGGTAACGGTAACCGAGTTCCACCGAGGTGTTCTGCGAAACTTGCTGCAACACACCGACCTGGCCACCGATGGCGTAACCGATGTCGCTGTCACGGCTGAAGCCTGGCGAATCCTGCGTCAGCTTGGTCAGACCGGCCGTGGCGCCACCGAACAACTTGGTGCTGCCGCCCACCGGGTAGAACAGGTCATAGCTGCCGAGCAGGTTTTCCTGGCGCAGTTTAACGCCATTGTGCGAGCCGGAAACGTTGTCGTAAGTGGCGTAGTAGCGGCCCTGGCTGTTTTGCTGACCGAGGCGCAAGCCGTAGGTGTTGTTGCCGTCGATGGCCCCGGTAACGTTGGGGTTGCCGAGATTGTTGTTGAGCGCATGGGACTTGTCGATCTTGTCGCTGGTCTGGCCGAACGTCAGGCCGGCGAAGTTGCTGGTGTCGTCGGCGTTCGCCGCGATGCTGGAGCCTAACAGGGTAAAAGCCAGCAGCAATTTGTTTAAACGAGTCATGGGTATTTCCTCTTTCACAGTGCTGTTTGGGTATGACGCAAGATTACTGAGCCACCCCTGTACGGCCCCTGAACCGTCTCTGAACCTGACCTGAACCAGATCGACTAGGCTGTTCTGACCACTTTCATCAAGGAGACCCGACCATGCGCCTGTTCCTCGCCCTCACTTTGCTGGCAGTCAGCAGCTTCACCCAGGCTGCGATCAAGACTGCAGAAATCCCCTACCAAAGCGCCGACGGCAGCCAACTGATCGGCTACTACGCCTATGACGACGCGATCAAAGGCCCACGCCCCGGCGTTGTCGTGGTTCACGAATGGTGGGGGCTGAACGATTACGCCAAGCGCCGCGCGCGGGATCTTGCCGAACTCGGCTACAGCGCGCTGGCTATCGATATGTACGGCGACGGCAAGAACACCGAGCACCCGAAAGACGCCATGGCCTTCATGCAGGCAGCGACCAAGGACGCCGATGCCGCCAGTAAACGCTTCGCCGCCGGGCTCGATCTGTTGAAGAAGCAAAAGCAGACCGACCCGAACAAAATCGCCGCCATCGGCTATTGCTTCGGTGGCGGCGTGGTGCTGAATGCCGCGCGTCAGGGTGTGCCGCTGGCCGGTGTGGTAAGTTTCCATGGCGCGCTGGCAACCAAGACCCCGGCGACTCCGGGCAGTGTGAAGGCGAAAATCCTCGTCGAGCACGGCGCGCTGGACAGCATGGTCACTCAGGACAACGTCACCGCATTCAAGGCGGAAATGGACAAGGCTGGCGCGGACTACCAGTTTGTCAGCCTGGATGGCGCCAAGCATGGCTTCAGCAATCCGGATGCCGATCGTTTGAGCCATGGCGAGCATGGCGGGCCGGATATTGGTTACAACAAGGCGGCAGATGAAAAATCCTGGGCGGATATGCAGGCGTTCTTCAAGAAGATTTTCGGCTGAGTCAGTAGCGACCGAGGCGCGGCCTTCGCGAGCAGGCTCGCTCCCACATTGGATCCCTGTCGCACAGAAGATCCCCTGTGGGAGCGAGCCTGCTCGCGAAGGCTTCACCGCCGATCTCGACCTCTGCCCGACTAACCGGCAAAATGCCCGCCATGCATACCACCCCCGCCCTGCCCGCCTGCTGCACTGCGCTCGACAGCCACTGGCCGTTGCCGACGGTCCTGGCCGATACCGTGCTGCTCAGTACCCACTTCGACCCGGCACGCCTGCTTGGCGATGACTTCCAGCGCAGCGCTGTGCTGGCGCCACCGAGCATCCAGCGTTCGGTGGCCAAGCGTCAGGCCGAGTTTCTCGCCGGACGCATTTGCGCCCGGGCAGCGCTGCAACAACTCGAAGGCCTGAATATCGTCCCGCCGATCGGCGAAGACCGCGCGCCGGTGTGGCCGGCACATATCTGCGGTTCGATCACTCACAGCACCGGCCGCGCCGCAGCAATCGTCGCCAACAAGCAACACTGGCGCGGCTTGGGCATGGATCTGGAAAACCTGTTGAGCCACGAGCGCGCCGAAAGGCTGGCCGGGGAAATCCTCACGCCAGCGGAAATGCAGCGCATGGCGGCGGGTTCTCAGGAGCAACTGGCGCTGCGGGTGACCCTGACGTTTTCGGTCAAAGAGAGTTTGTTCAAGGCGCTGTACCCGATCGTGCAGCAGCGCTTTTATTTCGAGCATGCCGAAGTGCTGGAATGGACTGCGGCGGGTCAGGTCAGGCTGCGGTTGTTGACTGATTTGTCCAGCGAATGGCGCAACGGATCGGAGCTGGAGGCGCAGTTTGCAGTGCAGGATGGGCAGTTGTTGAGTCTGGTCAGCATGCCTGCCTGAAGTTTTGCATTGCCTGTTATGGCGCCTTCGCGAGCAGGCTCGCTCCCACAGGGGATTGCATTTCAAATGTGGGAGCGAGCCTGCTCGCGAAGGCGGTATCCCGCATCTCAGCGGCGCTCCTGATTCCTCGGCCAGCTCAGACTGAAGCACGCCCCACCCAGACTCTTGCTCTTGCCAATGATCGCGCGGCCGTCGTGCCAGTGAATGATCCGCCGCACAATCGACAAGCCCAGACCATGCCCGCCCGAGGCCCGCGTGCGGCTATCGTCGAGGCGCAGAAACGGCGTGAAGATCCGCTCCCACGCCACTTCCGGCACCCCCGGCCCGTCATCCTCGACGTCGATCCGGCAACGCAACTGGCCGACCTGATAACTCACCGTCACTTGTGAATGCGCATGGCGCATTGCGTTGCCCACCAGATTCTGCAGCGCCCGATGCAAATAACGCGGCTCGGCCTCGACCCACGCGCCGTCGTTGTCGGCCGATGACAGACACAAACCGCGCTGCACCGTGACCTCGGCGCGCAGTGGCGCGAGCTCTTCGATCACCTGATTGACCAGCGCATCCAGATCGATGCGCTGGAATGTCAGCGCCGGCGAGCCCTGCTCCAGCCGTGCGTAAGTGAGCATTTCGTCGACCAGCTTATCGAGGTCTTCGATGTCGTGATCCATGCCTTCGCGGTATTTCTCCAGCGCTTGCGGAGTGGTAGCCGTGCCGATCATTTCCAGCCCGAAACGCAGCCGCGCTACTGGCGTGCGCAGTTCATGAGACACCGCGCGCACCAGTTCACGCTGGATCGCCAGCAGTTGCTGCAAGTGCTCGGCCATGCCATTGAACGCCAACGCCAGCCGCCCGACCGAGTCGGCACCGCGCGCTGGCACACGGGTTTCCAGGCTGCCCTTGGCGATCCGCGTGGCCGCCGCTTCGAGGCCGCGCAAACGTCGCTCGAGCTGACGCACCAACAGATAAACGATAAGGCCGATCAGGGTCAGGCCCAGCGCGGCAATCAATACCAGCCATTCCGGCGGGTACGGATTCATTTGATACAACGGGCCGATTTCCAGCACCCACGGCGTACCGACCATGCCGGCAAACACGCGGATCGAATCGCCGCCCTTGCCCAGCGCCATCACCGTGTCGCCCTCGGCCACGCGACGACTCTGGTCTTCGTCCATGTCGGCGTCATTTACCGTGACCAGACGCAGATCGAAGCCGAAGCCTTTTTCCTGCTTTATCTGCGCCAGACGCTTGGGCTGTTCACCGACCGGTACCCGCACCAGTTCATCGGCCAGCAGGTAGATGGTCGCCCGCGCCAGTTGCTCGCTGATCTGCTGTACCTCGCCCACTAGCATCATTTGCTCTTTTTCGCTGATCAGCCGATAGACCTTGGCCGCATGTGGCCCGGTCTGCTCGACCAGCGCCTGACCGCGCAGCACACGGGTGCGCTGGGCCAGATCGAGGTCGGTTTCAGAGAATTTCTTCAGTGTCAGCGGTATACCGAGCAGCCGCTCCCACACCAGCAGCGCGCGATGGCGTTCGGTCTGGTTCATCGGCTGCAGGTTGTCGGCCATCAGCGAAAAAGTGCCGTGGGCCAGGCGCTCGCGGTATTGCTCGCTGCGCACCTGATTGAGCAGGTTCAGCGCCAGCACGCCGAGCACCGCCACCAGAATCAGCGCGGCGCACATGCCGCCGTAGATGCGCAGGAAGATCGAATTCACAGCGCCAGGTCTGCGCAGGCTTCCGGGACGAACAGATAGCCTTTGCTGCGGATAGTCTTGATCAGGCGCGGATGGTCGGGGTCGTCACCGATTTTCGGGCGGATGCGTGAGATGCGCACGTCGATCGAGCGATCCTGGCCGTCGTAGCCGATGCCGCGCAATGCAGTGAAGATTTCTTCCCGGGAAAGTATCCGCCCGGCGTTGGACACCAGCAGCCACAGCAGGTCGAACTCGGCGCTGGTCAGCTCGATGCCGTTGTCGCTCAGCCAGGCTTCGCGTAACGCGTTGTCGACCACCAGTGGACCGAATTGCAAACGCCGGGATTTTTCCGCGGCCGGCTCCGGTGTGTCACTGCGTCGCAGCAATGCCTGGATGCGCGCCAGCAACAAACGCGGGCGCACCGGTTTGCATACGTAGTCGTCGGCACCGAGGTCGAGGCCGTGGATCTGATCAGCGTCATCGGTGCGCGCGGTGAGCATCAGGATCGGCCCGTCGTACTGACTGCGCACCTTGCGGCAGATGCTCAGGCCATCCTCGCCGGGCAGCATCAGATCGAGGATCACCAGATCCGGTTGCTCCTTGATGATCCGCGCCGCCGCCAGCGCACCGTTGCCTTCGATCTCCACGCGCAGGCCATTGGCTTGCAGGTAATCGCGGGTGAGCTCGGCCAGTCGCTGGTCATCCTCGACGATCAATACCTGCCAGTTTTGTTGCTCCACCGGTGACCTCTGCTTGCTGTTTTTATTGATATATGAAGGTTTCGCTGAATGAACGCGGTCCCTGTAGGAGCTGACGAGTGAAACGAGGCTGCGATCTTTTGATTGTGGTTTTCAAGAGCAAGATCAAAAGATCGCAGCCTCGTTGCACTCGTCAGCTCCTACAGGAGTCCTCCCGATCATCTGTCATGTTTCAGGAGGATAAAAATGCCCATGCACCCAGCGATTGTATAAACGCCGCTCACCCGGAAAACAAGTCGGTAAATGCGTTCGGACAAGGCGGAATTCTGTGATAGGGTTCGCGCCCTTAAAAAACCGCTGAAGCGTTTTTCCAGGCAAAAAAACAGTGACAAACGGTCTGGCTCAGCAGGTTCGCGGCCTACACGCGTTTTCCCTGTTTCTTACACAAATTACGCACAGGCTTATCCACAGGTAGTACGTTGCAATCCCCCCCTGAAACGCATTATCTTGTAGCACGGCGAAAACAGAGACCCTACATATAGGGTTTTCACCTAAAACGCCCAACCACATTTCAGACCTGAAACTCAAGTGCTTTATGGCCAGTTTCCGGTAGAACAAGCGAGTTTTTTCAAGCCCAAACCGCACTGGCGGATGGCACCGTTTTATTTGGTCCGAAACGGACAAAACGGTATGGGTGTTGCAGTCATGACTGCCACCCGCGAAGGAATCCGGTGGCGAGCTTCGGCTCGTAACCAAAACTTCGGCAAGGACGCGGCGTTGCAGCCTTTTTCCTACTGTTCCGAAGTTTGTAATGCCGACGCCCGTCGGTTGCAGTGCTTCGGTACAGAACGGTGAGCACCATGACGGTGCCAAACAAACATAGAGAATGTGGAGACCACCCCCCATGCAAACCGACACAACTCGCGAGAACCCGCAGGGCACCTTGCCGCAGGCCGCCGATTCGACTTCGGATCTGGCAGCCACCGCGCCTGGCCAGCTGCGCGTGATCAAGCGTAATGGCACTGTCGTTCCTTACACCGATGACAAGATCACCGTCGCTATCACCAAAGCGTTCCTCGCAGTTGAGGGCGGCACCGCTGCCGCTTCGTCGCGAATCCACGACACCGTTGCGCGCCTGACCGAACAGGTCACCGCGACCTTCAAGCGTCGCATGCCATCGGGCGGCACCATCCACATCGAAGAAATCCAGGACCAGGTCGAACTGGCCCTGATGCGTGCCGGCGAGCAGAAAGTCGCACGCGACTACGTGATCTACCGTGACGGCCGTTCGAAAGAGCGCGCTGCTCACGCTCCGGCCGAAGAAGCTGTCAACGCGCATCCGTCGATCCGCATCACCCGCGCCGACGGCAGCCTGGCGCCGCTGGACATGGGTCGCTTGAACACCATCGTCACCGAAGCGTGCGAAGGCCTGGAAGAAGTCGATGGCGACCTGATCCAGCGCGAAACCCTGAAGAACCTGTACGACGGCGTGGCCCTGACCGACGTCAACACCGCCCTGGTGATGACCGCCCGTACCCTGGTCGAGCGCGAGCCGAACTACTCGTTCGTCACCGCCCGCCTGCTGATGGACACCCTGCGTGCCGAAGGCCTGAACTTCCTCGAAGTCGCCGAAAGCGCCACCCATCACGAAATGGCCGACCTGTACGCCAAGGCACTGCCGGCCTACATCGCCAAAGGTATCGAGTTCGAACTGCTGAACCCTGTGCTGGCCACCTTCGACCTGGAAAAACTGGGCAAGGCGATCAACCACGAGCGCGATCAGCAATTCACCTACCTGGGCCTGCAGACCCTGTACGACCGCTACTTCATCCACAAGGATGGCGTGCGTTTCGAACTGCCGCAGATCTTCTTCATGCGCGTGGCCATGGGCCTTGCGATCGAAGAGAAGCAGAAAGAAGACCGTGCGATCGAGTTCTACAACCTGCTGTCCTCGTTCGACTACATGGCTTCGACCCCGACCCTGTTCAACGCCGGTACCCTGCGTCCACAGCTGTCGAGCTGCTACCTGACCACCGTGCCGGATGACCTGTCGGGCATCTATCACGCGATCCACGACAACGCCATGCTGTCGAAATTTGCCGGCGGCCTGGGCAACGACTGGACGCCTGTTCGTGCGCTGGGTTCGTACATCAAGGGCACCAACGGCAAGTCGCAAGGCGTTGTGCCGTTCCTCAAAGTAGTGAACGACACCGCTGTGGCCGTGAACCAGGGTGGCAAGCGCAAAGGCGCTGTGTGTGCCTACTTGGAAACCTGGCACATGGACATCGAAGAGTTCATCGAGCTGCGCAAGAACACCGGTGACGATCGTCGTCGTACCCACGACATGAACACTGCCAACTGGATCCCTGACCTGTTCATGAAGCGCGTCTTCGATGACGGCAAGTGGACCCTGTTCTCGCCATCCGAAGTACCGGACCTGCACGACCTGACCGGTAAGGCCTTCGAAGAGCGCTACGAGTACTACGAAGCGCTGACCGAGTACCCGGGCAAGGTCAAGCTGTTCAAGACCATCCAGGCCAAAGACCTGTGGCGCAAGATGCTGTCCATGCTGTTCGAAACCGGCCACCCATGGCTGACTTTCAAAGACCCGTGCAACCTGCGCAGCCCGCAGCAGCACGTCGGCGTGGTCCACAGCTCGAACCTGTGCACCGAGATCACCTTGAACACCAACAAGGACGAAATCGCCGTTTGCAACCTGGGCTCGATCAACCTGCCGAACCACATCGTCGACGGCAAGCTCGATACCGCCAAGCTGCAACGCACCGTGAACACAGCCGTGCGCATGCTCGATAACGTGATCGACATCAACTACTACTCGGTGCCGCAAGCGAAGAACTCCAACTTCCGCCACCGTCCGGTCGGTCTGGGCATCATGGGCTTCCAGGACGCTCTGTACCTGCAGCACATCGCCTACGGCTCCGACGCTGCCGTCGAGTTCGCCGACAAGTCGATGGAAGCGGTCAGCTACTACGCGATCCAGGCCTCCTGCGACCTGGCCGACGAGCGCGGCGCCTACGAGACGTTCAACGGTTCGCTGTGGTCCAAGGGCATCCTGCCACTGGATTCGCAACAGATCCTGATCGAACAGCGTGGCGAGAAGTACATCGACGTCGACCTGAAGGAAACCCTCGACTGGGCACCGGTTCGCGCCCGTGTACAGAAAGGCATCCGTAACTCGAACATCATGGCCATCGCACCGACCGCGACCATCGCCAACATCACTGGCGTTTCGCAGTCGATCGAACCGACCTACCAGAACCTGTACGTGAAATCGAACCTGTCGGGCGAATTCACCGTGATCAACCCGTACCTGGTTCGCGACCTGAAGGCTCGCGGTCTGTGGGACTCGGTCATGATCAACGACCTGAAGTACTACGACGGTTCGGTGCAGCAGATCGAGCGCATCCCGCAAGAACTCAAAGAGCTCTACGCGACCGCGTTCGAAGTGGACACCAAGTGGATCGTTGACGCCGCCAGCCGTCGTCAGAAGTGGATCGACCAGGCCCAGTCGCTGAACCTGTACATCGCTGGCGCATCGGGCAAAAAGCTCGACGTGACCTACCGCATGGCCTGGTACCGTGGTCTGAAAACCACCTACTACCTCCGTGCCCTGGCCGCGACCAGCACCGAGAAGTCGACCATCAACACCGGTAAGCTGAACGCTGTTTCCAGCGGCGGCAACCACGGCGACGACTCGGTCCTGGCCGCTCCGGCAGGTCCGGCGCCAGTGCCAAAGGCCTGCGCGATTGACGAGCCGGATTGCGAAGCTTGCCAATAAGCTGAGCTGAGATCAGGCGTTGCGAGACGCCTGATATCTCAAGGCAAAAGAAAACCCCCGTCAGACTTCTGGTTTGTTGGGGGTTTTGTTTTTTGAAGGGCCTTGGCGGCCTTTGGGCCGACCGGGCTCTTGAGGTTTTGGGTGTATATCCGTTGCTGCGGGTGTTGCCGCTGGCGGTTTCGCTCTTACAGCGAGTCACCTTTTTCAGACGCCAAAAAGGTAACCCAAAAGGCTTTGCCCCGGCGTACGGCCCGCTCGCTAAAGCTCGGGGTACCTTCGTTACGGGACCGATCCGGGCGCAGCGGCTACGGTTTGCTTCGCTGCACCTCCTTCCGCTGTGTACGACTGCGTCGTACGGTCGCTGCGCTCCCACACCCGGATCGATCCCGTAACGAAGCCTGCCGAAGGGGCAAAAGATCAAGAGCCGGATCAAAAGCCAAAACAAAACCAAAACCAAAAGCAAAAGCCAGATCAAAAGATCGCAGCCTTCGGCAGCTCCTACAGTTGGATCGAGTGTTACCTCAAGACCAGGTCGGCCGCCAGGCCGCCTTCGCGAGCAGGCTCGCTCCCACAAAAGCAAAAGCAAAGCAGCGCAGCTGCCGCGGCGAAGCCGCCCCACTCAACAATGAGCGCAAGCTCGAGTGCTTTTGATCTACGGGCGACGTCGGAAGGCTGAGTGAAGGGATTGATCCGGGCGTGGGAGCGCAGCGACCGTCTGGCGCAGCCAGACACAGCGGAAGGAGGTGCAGCGAAGCAAACCGTAGCCGCTGCGCCCGGATCGATCCCGCAGCGAAGGAACCCGAGCCTGCGAGGGCCGAACGCAGGAGCAAGCGTTTTGGGTTACCTTTTTGCTGGGCCGGCACTCCGGCGTTTGAAAAAGGTGACCCGCCGTAAGGGCGGAACCGTAATCAGCAACACCCGCAAAAACGGATATTCACCCAAAACCCCAAAAGCCTGGTCGGCCCAAAGGCCGCCACGGCCCAAAAAAAAAGCCCCTCAAAACCGAGGGGCCCAAAAAACCAGCTCAGAAACCCAATCAGGTCATCTGAATAATGGTCTGCATAATCGTGCTCTGCGTCGAAATGGTCTTGGCGTTCGCCTGATAGTTGCTCTGACCCTTGATCAGATCAACCAGCTCATTGGTCAGGTTAACGTTCGACTCTTCCAGCGAGTTGGACACCACCTCACCCAACGTACCGGTCTTCGGCGCATCGTAACCCGGAATACCCGAAGCGAAAGTCTCTTTCCAGCTGGTGCCACCGACAGCCTGCAAGCCCTGTTCGTTGGTGAAGCTGGCCAGCGCAACCTGACCGATCGCCTTGCTCTGGTTGTTGCTGAAGTTGGCAAACAGCGTACCGGTGCCGTCGATGGTCAGGTTGGTGATCTGGCCAGTGGCGTAACCATCCTGAGTCGGAATCGTACGCGAGGTATCAGCGTTGTACTGAGTGGTCTTGGCCATCGAAATGGTCACGCCATTCGGGTTCGCTGCCGCGCCGTTAGGCGTGAACACACCATTGGTCACAGTGCCCGGTACCCAGCCCGTCAACTTCAGATCGCTGCTGATGATCGGGTTGGCTGGATCCGCCGGGTTAGGCGTGCTCACCTGAACCAGCTTGCCGGAGCTGTCGAACGACAATGTCGAAGCAACCGGCGCAGTGGTCACGGGGTTGCTACCGGTAGCATCCGGGTTACGGCCATCGACCAGGGTGTAAACCTTCCAGGTGTTTTCGCCGGTCTTGACCATGTACTGGTCCATGACGTGGGAGTTGCCCTGGGTGTCATAGATCGGCGTGCTGAACGACTTGGTGTAAGTCTCAGGCTTCGACGGATCAAACTTGACGGCGCTGGCGCCGGTATCAACGATCACTGGCGCCGACGAGTTGAGGTTGATGCTCGAAGTCACCGAAGAAGACGACTTCGGCGCCAGGTTCGAGGTGTCGATCTTCAGATCGGTCAACACGCCGTTGATGATTTTGCCGTTGGCATCCACACCGTAACCCTGCAGACGCGAGGTGTAGTCGGTGTTGGTGATGTAACCGGCGTTGTCGACCTTGAACGTACCGGCACGGGTGTACGAGATCGAGCCGTTGTTGCTCATGGTGAAGAAACCGGAACCGTTGATACCCATGTCCAACACGTTACCGGTGTTGTTGATGTCACCCTGGGTGAACTGCTGGGACACGTTGGCCAGGCGCACGCCGTTGCCGATGACTTTGCTGCCGCTGCCCAGACGAGTCGACGAATAGACGTCTTCGAATTCTGCGCGCGAGGATTTGAACCCGGCGGTGGCGACGTTGGCGATGTTGTTGCCGGTGACGTCGAGTTGTTTGTTGGCGGCATAGAGACCGCTAAGGCCGATGTTAAAAGACATGTTCCACTCCTTCGTGCCGGGTTAGTCGGCTCTATATACCAATGGTTTGTACTTTGGACAGGGCTACGGTGCCCTTGCCGGCCAGGTTGAGCATCAGCTCGCCACCGGTCTGGCTGATCGTCACGCTGTTGACGGTCGCTGGCAGGTAGGTCGCCAGATCGGTCGCGGTGCCGTTGATCGGTGCGTTGGCCTTGAACGTGTAAGTGCCGACTGGCACCACGGTGCCGGCAGTGTCCTTGCCGTCCCAAGTGAAGCTGGCATCGCCGGCAGCGCGGCTGCCGAGGTCGATGGTGCGCACGGCTTTGCCGTCCTTGTCGGTGATGGTCACGGTGCCGCCGGCAATCGACGAAGGCACGGTGACCGAACCGGTCAGGCCTTTGCTCGGGTCATCGAGCTGGGCGGTGTTGGTCTGCACGATCACGTTGCGACCGACCAGCGACGACGCTTGCAGCGCCTGCGACGAGTTGTAGTTGCCGGCAAGGCCACTGACGGTGGAGTTCAGCGTGGTGATGCCTTCAAGGCTGCTGAACTGCGCCAGTTGCGCAACGAACGCGCTGTTGTCCTGCGGGTCGAGCGGGTTCTGGTTTTTCAGCTGGGTGACCAGCAATTGCAGGAAAGCATCCTTGCCCAGTGCCTGGCCGCCGGTGGCACTGTTGGTCGCCGAAGCGATGCCGCCCGACGTAGTGCTGCTGGCCTTCTTCGACGAGTTGGCCAGGATGTCGTTCATGCTCAGGCTGCTGGTGGTATCCGTAACGCTCATGGCAGTCGCCCCTTATTACTGACCGAGGGTCAGTACCTTCTGCATCATGGTTTTGGCGGTGTTCATCATTTCCGCGTTGGTCTGGAACGAGCGGCTCGCGGAAATCATGTCAGCCATTTCTTCCACCACGTTGACGTTCGGGTAGTAGACATAGCCCTTGGCGTCGGCGGCCGGATGGTTCGGCTCGTAGCGCGCTTCGAGGTTGCTCTGGTCTTCGACGACGCCGAGCACCTGCACGCCCTGCCCGGCTGCGTCCTGGTTCTGGAACAGCGAATTGCTGCCGCCAGCCTGGCCGCCCTGGAACATGGTGGCGAATACCGGATGGCGCGCGCGGTAGGTCTGGTCGATGCTCGACGAAACGGTTTCGGCGTTGGCGATGTTCGAGGCCACGGTGTTCAGGCGTGTGGTCTGCGCGCTCATGCCGCTGCCGGCAATGTTGAAAACGCTGGACAGGGACATGGATTATTCTCCGCGCAGGGCTGACACCAGCCCTTTGAATTTGCTGTTGAGCAAGGTGAAGCTGGCCTGGAAGCCGACGGCGTTTTCCGCGTAGTTCGACTGTTCCAGTTGAGCGTCGACGGTGTTCTGGTCGATCGAAGGCTGCATCGGCGTGCGATACATCAGCGACTCGTCGCCGTTGCCCAGCCCTTCAGCCTCGATGTGCCGGCTGTTGGTCATGTTCAGGGCAAAGTGGCCGCCGGTCTTGGTCTTCTCGGTCTGTGCTTCGAGCACTTTGGAGAAATCCAGATCCCGCGCCTTGTAGTTCGGGGTGTCGGCGTTGGCGATGTTGTTGGCCAGCACTTCGGCACGCTGGGCGCGGAAGCCCAATGCCTTTTCGTGGATGCCCAGCGCTTTGTCGAAGCTGATGCTCATGTCGGGAACCTTCAGGTGACCGGTTTTTCGTATCTGAGCTTTAGCAAGCGCCGTGCCAAATGGAGGAACCCCCGTATTCCGGGGCTTTGCGCCGAACAGGCTAAGCGGCAATGCCAGAAAAGCGGCAACCGGTTACCGCCGGATGCCGCTTTTCTGCCGCTTGCCGTCGTTGCCAGGTCAGCGCAGATCCCTGTGGGAGCGAGCCTGCTCGCGAAGGCGGCGTGTCAGGCGCCAACTGTCTTACGGACAGACCGCTTTCGCGAGCAGGCTCGCTCCCACAGAGGGTTTGTGGTGTTCGTGGAAAATAATTCGGGCATAAAAACGGGAGGCTTAGAAGGCCTCCCGTTTCTGTATTGCCGCAAACCGCTTATTTCGCCTTGTAGATAATCCCCGGGCTGCACTGGACCATCTGGTAATGATCCGGCAATCCGTTCAGCGCTTCCGAAGCGCCAAGGAACAGATACCCGCCCGGCTTCAACGTGCTGTGAATGCGCAACAGGATGTCCTTCTTCACTTCGGCAGAGAAGTAGATCAGCACGTTGCGGCAGAACACGATGTCGAACTTGCCCAGCGCTGCGTAGCTGTCGAGCAGGTTGAAGGAGCGGAATTCCACCCGGCTCTTGATCGGCGCCTTGACCACCCAGCGCCCCGGCCCTTTCGGGTCGAAGTAGCGTTGCAGGCGTTCCGGCGACAGGCCACGACCGATCGCCAGGCTGTCGTACTCGCCGGTCTTGCAGTTGTTGAGCATCAGGCCCGACAGATCGGTGGCAACGATCTGCACGCCCATCTTCAACTGACCCAGGTTGCTGCGCTCGAACTCGTCGATCGACATCGACAGCGAGTACGGTTCCTGTCCCGACGAGCAGGCCGCCGACCAGATCCGCAGACGCTGGTTGGGGCTGGCCTTGATCGCTTCCGGCAGTACCTTGTTCTTCAAGACTTCAAACGGATAGGTGTCGCGAAACCACAGGGTTTCGTTGGTCGTCATGGCATCGACCACCTGCTCGCGCAAACCGCTGCGCGGCTGGGTCTGGATGCGCTGTACCAGCTCACCCAGGGACTTGATGCCTTGCTGCTCCATCAGTTTGTTGAGACGGCTCGAGACCAGATACTGCTTGTTTTCACCGAGCAGAATGCCACAGGCTTTTTCCAGGAAGACCCGGAACTGTTCGAAATCCAAATTACCCGTAGACAATGATGCCGCCTCTTAAATCGTGTTGACCGCCAGGGGCAGAAGGCCCCTAGCTGATATCTGCTGCTTTGATCCGGTCGACTACCCGGGATGCGAGGTCATCAGGACGGAATTTGGCCAGGAAGTCATCAGCACCGACTTTCTTGACCATCGCCTGATTGAATACCCCCGACAACGAAGTATGCAGGATGATATGGAGCTTTTGCATGCGTGCGTCGCCGCGGATTTCCGCCGTCAGGGTGTACCCGTCCATCTCCGGCATCTCGATGTCGGAAATCATCATCAGGAACTCTTCTTCCGGCTTCTTGCCCTCGTCGACCAGCTTGCGCAGGTAATCCAGCGCCTGCTTGCCGTCGTTCAGCGCCACCACTTCGACACCGATGGTCTGCAGACAACGCGTGACCTGCTTGCGCGCCACCGACGAGTCATCGACCGTCAGCACCCGCAGCGACAACGCCTTGGTCTGCGTCTCGACATCAACCACGCCCACCGAAATCGCTTCCGGCGTCGGCGCGACTTCGGCCAGCACCTTCTCGACGTCGATGATTTCGACCAACTGGTTGTCGACCCGCGTCACAGCGGTCAGGTAGTGATCGCGACCGGTACCCTTGGGTGGCGGATGGATCTCTTCCCAGTTCATGTTGACGATGCGCTCCACCGAGCGGACCAGGAAACCCTGGGTCTTGGTGTTGTACTCCGTGATGATCACGAACGGACTGTTCTTGTCTTTCAACGCACCGGAGCCCGTTGCCATTGCCAGATCCAGGATCGGAATGGTCGCTCCCCGTATATTCGCTACCCCGCACACGACAGGACTGGATTTGGGCATCAACGTCAGGGACGGGCATTGCAACACTTCCCGTACCTTGAACACGTTGATCCCGTAGAGCTGCGGCCCGTCGAGACGGAACAACAGCAGCTCGAGGCGATTCTGCCCTACCAGTTGCGTGCGCTGGTTCACCGAATCCATTACACCAGCCATGCCCAGACTCCTACACCAACGCCAAGTGTTGTTGCGACGCACATTCATTGCTAAACGGCACGGCGCTTGCTTTTTAACTCGTATGAACGCTCAAACGACATTTTCCCGACGCCTGACATCCTCCCTTCGCAAAGGGCTTTGCGCGGTGTCCGCCGTTTGCTGCTTGCTTGCTGGCAGTCCTGCCCATGCAGATGCGGTTACCTTGCCTGATATGCTTATCGGCGTGACTCAGGGCTTTCTTGAATTCACCGTAGAAGACTATTTGGCTTCCAGTCAAACCGAAGGCCGCTACGAAATCGAAGTGAACCAGCTCGACCCGCGCATGCGCATGCCCATGTGCGACAAGGAATTGACAGCCACGCTGGAGAGCCCGGCACGCCCGCTGGGCCGCGTCACGGTGAAGGTTCGCTGCGAAGGCAGTTCGCCCTGGACGGTGTTCGTACCCGCTCAAGTCCGCCTGTTTCGCGAGATCGTGACCACCACTCGTCCGCTGAAACGCGCCGGCATTATCGAGCCGCAGGATGTGACCTTGCGCGAGCGCGACGTCAGCACGATCAACCAGGGTTTCCTGACCTCGGTCGACGAAGCGATCGGGCAGAAACTTACCCGACCAACGGTCGCCGATCAGGTCATCACACTGGTGCATCTGGAACAGGCCGAAGTGGTGCGCAAGGGTGACCAGGTGGTGATCACTGCGCGCAGCGGCACCCTTGCCGTACGCATGCCGGGGGAAGCGCTCTCCAATGGCGGCATGAAAGAACAGATTCGAGTAAAAAACCTTAATTCTCAAAGAGTTATCAAGGCGCAGGTAATTGCGCCGGGACAGGTCGAAGTGGCCATGTAAAAGCCTCGTGGAGAAAACTGGCGCCGATCCCGTCGCTTCCCTAAACTGTGCCGCAGCAGGTCTCGCAACGGCGCATGCAAGCTTATGGTTGATTGGGCCTAAAGTTTTTCAGGGGATAGCCGAAAACATGGCAAGCGTCCAAATTCCCAGAGGTTTTTTATCATGGTTATCGATTTCAACCGATTGAACAGCTCCTCGTCACTAACCGGCAGCACACGTACCAGCAACGCCAAGGAAAGCGCTGAAAACAGCCCCTCCGCGCCGCTGAATACCCAGGCCGAACAGGCCAATGTCGCCAAAAGCGGGGAGTCGGTACACCTCAGCAATGAGGCTCAACAGTTGCAGAAGGTCACTGACAAGCTGCGCGATCAGCCTGCTGTCGACAAAGCCCGTGTGGCCGAGTTGAAAGCCGCGATTGCCGATGGCAGCTATAAAGTCGACAGCAACCGTGTAGCCAGCAAACTGCTCAACTTCGAAGCCCAGCGCTAGGCTTTTGCCGGCGCCAGGCTTTTGGACGCTTAAACCCCAAGGCCAGCCATGCACGACACTAACTTATTGCAACTGATCAACGACGACTTTGCTCCAGCGCAACAATTGCTGGAGTTATTGCAAACCGAATCCCTCGCTTTGCATGGTCGTGACATGCCGTTGCTGGAAGAAATTCTGGCGACCAAGCAAGCGTTGATCATTCTGCTCGAGCAGCATGGCCGCAAGCGCAGCGAAATCCTCGCCAGCCTCAACCTGCCGACCGATCGCACAGGTCTTGAGCAACTGGCCAGCCAGTCGAGCATTGGCGACCAGTTGCTGACCCAGGGCGATGCCCTGACCGCGCTGATCGCCCAGTGCCAGGCTGCCAACGTCAAGAATGGCCAGTCGATCCAGATCCAGCAGGCGACCACGGCCAACCAGCTGAAGATCCTCACCGGCGGTGAGCCGCCAGCGCTGTACGACGCCAGCGGGACCTTTGCCAAACCGGTCAAGCCGCGAACGCTCAGCCAGGCATGAGCCATTCGCTGGCCCTGCACTATCCACTTGCGCAACATGCTGGCAAAATACTGGCCAGTCGTAGTCTTATTTTGTCTGGAGATTGAAGAACCGTGTCCAACACCCTAAGCGCGGATGATGCTCCGCAGCCCCCGAAGGTGCTCACCACGCCACTGGAGATCTCCAGCAATCTGCGCCAGCTTCAAGACAGCCACGATCCGCTGATCATCACCTTCCATGAACGCAGCCAGCGTTTTCAGAGTTACCTGATCAAGGTCGACCGCGAAACCGCAACGATTGCGCTGGACGAAATGATCCCGCGCGATGGCGAGCGCTTCCTCCAGGCTGGCGAACCGTTCAAGGTCGAAGGCTTTCATGACGGCGTGCGCATCGCCTGGGAATGCAACGGCACTCTCAACATCGAAGAATCCGACGGCGACCGTTTCTACACCGGCGACCTGCCGAGCGAAGTGGTCTACCACCAGCGCCGTAACGCCTTCCGCGCTGCGCTGAAACTCACCGATCTGGTCAGCGTCGAACTGGGCGGCGAAAAGCTCAAGGCGCCGATCCACGGCAAGCTACTGGATATTTCCGCGACCGGTTGCAAGTTCCGCTTCGAAGGCGACATCACTGATCGCCTGCAACTCGGCCAGGTCTACGATCGTCTGATCGCCCCGCCGCTGTTCGGCAATCAGCCAACGTCGGTCGAGCTGCGCTACCTGCACTTCGAAGAAAAACTCAACATCACCTTCGCCGGTCTGCGCTTCCACAACATCAGTGGCCAGGCTGCGCGCAACGTCGAGCGTTTTGTTTACCAGTTGCAACGTGAAGCACGGCGTTTTGACAAAGACGATCTCTGAGTCGCAGCGATCAAAAAAAAGGGCAGTCCCGCACAGGGCTGCCCTTTTTTATGCGCCGGTGTTTACCTTCGGTTCAGGGCCTGCCACCGCTGATATCCGGCGCAGGCTTGTCGTCATCAGCACTATAGGGTTCGGTTTCAACGACAGCTTCCGGCTGCGCTTCGGGCTCGGGCTCAGGATTGACCGGCGCCGGGTCCTGGACCATCTGCTCCTGCACCACCTGCTCGTCGACACGCGGGTCAAGCGCCGCCACCAGCGGCGAGCTCGACATGCTGTCCGGCATTGCCACGTGATGCAGCGGTGCGTCGTCGACCTGGTGCAGGTTGGTCACTGCTTTCGGACGAATCCGCCAGACCAGCACCAACGCGAAGAAACTGAAGAACGCATACAGGCTCTGACTGCCGAGAAACTTCATCAATACACCCGCCAGCAGCGGCCCAATGCTCGCGCCGACGCCGTAAGTCACCAGCAGCATGGCGGTCAGCGACACCCGGCGATCGCCTTCGACGTGGTCGTTGGAAAACGCCACCGCCAGCGGATACAGGCAGAATTGCACCAGCGAACAGAAGAAACCGACGACGAACAGCACCTCCAGCGGCACCTGCGGCATGATCGCCAACGGCAACGCCGCCACCGCCAGAAACCCGGCAAAGCAGCGAATCAGCAGCGCGCGGTCGTAGCGGTCGGACAACCAGCCCAACGGCCACTGCACCAGCAGACCGGCAAAAATGCAGCTACCCATGAACAGACCGACCTGCTCGGTCGACAGCCCTTGCTGCGAGGCGTACAGCGGTGCCAGACCATAAAACGAACCAATGATCAGACCGGCGCCGAGCACCGTGCTCAGCGATTGCGGCACGCGCTTGATAAAGAAGCGCGGCTCCATCGGCGCCGGATGCAATGGCGCCGGGTGAATCCGCCGGGTCAGCGTCACCGGTACCAGACACAGGGCAAAGCACAGCGCCACCAGCATCAGCAGTTCCAGGCCGAGCCCAGGGTGCATGACCAGAATCAGCTGGCCCAGCACCAGGCCCAGGTACGAGGCGATCATGTAACCGCTGAACACCAGCCCGCGCTGATTGGCGTCGGCCTGCTCGTTGAGCCAGCTCTCGATGACCATGTACTGGCACATCATGCCGAGACCGACGATCGTCCGCAGCACCAGCCACGCCGGTAGCCAGTCCACCAGCCCATGGCCGAGCACCGCCGCGCCGACGATCCCGGCACACGCCGAGTACGCACGGATATGCCCGACCCGGGCAATCAGGCGATGGCCGATCTTGCCGCCCAGCACCAGACCGAAATAGTTGGCCGCCATCAGCGCCCCGACCCACAAACCGTCGACGTTGTCGGCGGCCAGACGCAAAGCCAGATAAGTAGAGAGAAGACCTGAGCCGATCAACATCATCAGCGAGGCGAAATACAGCGCTCGAAAGGATTTCCAGATTTGGCGCATCGGCGTTCCGAGCGGCTCCTTGCAGTAAATACCGGGCGGTCAGAACGACTGCCCGGCAGCAGCGATACGTCAGGCCTGGGCGGCCAGCACACGGCGCTCCCAGGGAGTGATTTCATCAAAGAAACTGGTCAACTCCATGGTCTTCGAAGCGATGTAGCCTTCGATGAACTCCGACCCGAACAGTTCCCTCGCCAACTGGCTACGTTTCAGACGCTCCAGCGCGGCGTGCAAGGTACACGGCAAGGCCAGATTATCCGGCACGGCGAACTCACCCTGGATTGCCGCGCTCGGCTCCAGTTCCTGCTCGATGCCATGCAAACCCGCAGCCAGACTGGCGGCGATCGCCAGATAAGGGTTGGCGTCGGCGCCCGGCAAGCGGTTTTCGACCCGACGTGCGGCCGGCGAGCTGGCGGGAATACGCAAGCCGGCGGCGCGATTGTCATGGGACCAACAGGCATTGTTCGGCGACGCGTACGGATGACACAGGCGCTGATAGGAATTCACGTTGGGCGCAAACAGTGCGGTGAAATCGGCGAGGCCTGCCTGTTGTCCGCCGATGAAGTGGCGGAACATCGACGTCGGCTCGCCGTTCGAGTCAGTGAATACATTCTTGCCGCTGCCGATCTCAACGATGCTCTGGTGAATATGCATCGAACTGCCCGGCGTATGCGCCAGCGGTTTGGCCATGCACACCACGCTCAGGCCATGCTTGAGCGCGACTTCCTTGAGCAAGTGCTTGAACAGGAACGTCTGATCGGCCAGCAGCAGCGGGTCGCCGTGCAGCAGATTGATCTCGAACTGGCTGACGCCCATTTCATGCATGAAGGTGTCGCGCGGCAGGCCGAGGGCCGCCATGCATTTATACACTTCGCTGAAGAACGGCCGCAGACCGTTGTTGGAACTGACGCTGAACGCCGACAAACCGTCCTCGCGGCGGCCGTCGAGGCCGACTGGCGGACGGAACGGCTGGGTCGGATCGGTATTGGGTGCGAAGACAAAAAATTCCAGTTCGGTCGCCACCACCGGCGCCAGGCCGTGCGCAGCGTAACGGGCGATGACCGCTTTGAGCTGGCCACGGGTCGAGAGACTGGAGCTCTCCCCGCTCAGTTCGTCAGCGTCGCAAATCGCCATGGCGCGCGGCTCGTCGCTCCAGGGCAAGCGGTGAATCTGCGCAGGATCGGCGACCAGCGCCAGATCGCCGTCATCGCTGCCGTAGAACCGCGCCGGCGGATAGCCGCCCATGATGCATTGCAGCAGCACACCCCGCGCCAACTGCAAACGCCGCCCCTCGAGGAAACCCTCGGCGGTCATTACCTTGCCCCGTGGCACACCGTTCAGATCCGGGGTGACACATTCAATCTCATCAATGCCGGTCAATCGCTGCGCGAGTGAACCCTGGCCATCGGTTGTCATGACGCAATCCTTGTTATTGTGCGAGCCGCGAACGGCGACCCGGACAAAATAGGCTTCGCCTGTTCGGAATATCAAGCAGCGCCCACAAAAATCCCTATCCTGCAGAACCCGTAGGAGCTGCGTAGGAGCTGACGAGTGCAAGAGACCTCAGGGCAGGTAGAGGCTGAACACCCCACCACCCAACGGCCCGCCATTGCTGATTTCGGTGCGCCCTTCCACGCCGTTGCGCTGATGCAGCGCGGCGATGCGATTGGCGAAATACAGGCCCAGGCCGGTGCTGCCGCTGCTGTGATTGATGCCCTGCACATAATCGGCCTGACGGTCGAGCATCTCTGCTGGATAGCCGTCGCCATCGTCATTGATGCTCAGCACCAGTTGCCCGGCTTCGTCGCTGACGGTAATCAGCAGCGACTCGCGGGCGTAACGGATCGCATTGTTGATGCAGTTGCCGAGCACCGAGGCGATCAGCTCGCGATCGAAGAAACCCAGCGGGCTCAACGGATCGACTTCATAGGTGGCGATGATGCCGCGACTGGCAAACACTTCCTGATGCGCGGCCAGTTGCGCCTCGATGAAATCGTCGAGTTCGTGATACGCCGGCTGCAGCGGCAACTGATTCACGCCGAGTTTGTACAGCCCGAGCAACTGCACCAGCATGCCGTTGAGGTGGGCGAACTCGAAGTCGATCACGCCCTGCTCCGAGCCGTCGCGCAGCTCTTTCGGCAGACGCGCCAGCCACTGGCTGTGCGCCTGCATCAGCATGGCCAGGGAGTTCTTCATGTCGTGGACGGTGGAGGCAATCACCGTGGAAAAATCCAGCGCCGGATCAATTGGGTTCATTCGCCAAACGCCTTGCTTTTCAGCTTCTGATAACGCGCAAAACGCGCGTCGGTGTCGGGCATCAGGCCCACCAGTTTCAGGCAGGCCCGACATTCTTCCAGCTCCGCCGACGGCACACTGGTGTCGGTGCCGTGCAGCAGCGACTGGGCCAGGTTCAGCGCAATACTGATGTTTTTCGGTTGCAGCTTGAGCGCCTTGCGGAAGACCTCGCGGGCCTCGACCAGATTGCCGGTCTTGTACACGCGCACGCCCTGGCGGTTGAGATCGGCCGCAGCGTTGCTCGAACTGAGAATGGTCGGATCGTCGGTGAGCTTGGCAATGTCTTTCATCACCGCCGGGTCATCACCGTAGATCTCTGCGCAGCTCTTGAGCATCGAAGTGCCCGCCTCGGCCTGACCGAGCATCTGCAACTGCTTGGCCACCAGCAACGCCGCCTCGGGGCTCATGAATTGCTCCATGCCATCGAGGCGCATCAGCGCTTGTTCGGTGAGTTTGTCAGCGGTTTCGGCGTCGTTGAGCAACAGGCTGGTGGCCTTCATCAGACGCGCGCGAATTTGCAGGCCGGGATCGCTCGGATTCTCCTTGGCCACGGCGCTGAGGGTGGTGTTGATCTCCAGCCGCGTGCGCGTGTCGAGGCCGCGATCGCTGCCCTTGCTGATCAGCGCGTGCGCCAGGCCGAGATTGCTTTCCGGGTCCTTGAAACGCGACTGCGCGCCCTGCGCTACCGCTTGGCGATAAGCACGCGAGGCGGTTTCGAAATCTTCGTTGGCCATGGCCAATTTGCCGAGCAAAGCCTGGCGGCGCACCGCGAGCGGCGACAGACGGATCGCTTCTTCGAGCACCCGCTGCGCGCCTTTGCTGTCGCCTTCGGCCACCAGCACATCAGCCATGCCGTCATACAGCGCCGGCATCATCGGGAACACTTTCAAGGCCTTTTCATAGACCTCTTTGGCCTGCGAGACCTGCCCGCGTTTGAACAGCAACTTGCCCAATCCAGCGAAGGCCCACGGCAACGGACGGTCGGCAATGATGCCGTCGTAGAGTCGCTCCAGCGCTTCGTTCTGATTCATGTCGCGCAGCGCATCGGCGCGGTAGCGCAGGCACAGCGGCGAATAGCGGATGTCCTGTTTGCACAGGGCAATACAGGCATTGAGCACCTCGACCGGCTTACCGCGATCGAGGGCTTGCAGAATCGGTTTGAGCAACGTCTTGCGTTGCTCCAGACGCTCAAGGCGCTGGGCCAGTCCGGAACGGTTGAACGGCTTGGTCAGGTACGCATCCGGCTCATGCTCCAGCGCACTGAGCACCATCGCCTGACTGGTCTCAGCGGTGACCATGACGAAAACGGCTTCGTGGCTGATGAGCTTTTCCGACATCAGGTCTTCGAGCACCTGCTGGCCGTTCTTCTTGCCGTCGCCGAGATGGAAGTCCTGAAGAATGAAATCGTAGGACTTCTGCGAGCACATCTTCAGCGCCTGCTCGCCAGTGTCGGCAGTATCGACATCCTTGACGCCGAGCTCACGCAACATCGAACGCACGGAACTGCGGAAATCGGAAAAATCATCGACGATCAGAAAGCTTTTTTGGTGATACGACGACATCGAGGATTTCCAGGCAATTGAAGAAAACGAACCGAGGCGATTTCAGGCGCGCAGATGATAGCTGGAGGCCATGCGCCATCAAGCGATTTCGCTGGAGTCTGAACTCACCGTTCGGGTTATCGGCCAAAAATGCCCGGGCCTGAGGGTGATGCTTCAAGAATGTTGCCTGGAGTATTACTCTGCGCGCCTGCTCAAGGATTTTCATAGGGACTGAATCGTGTACATCAAGGGACGCTACATCCTGTCGGCCTTTTTGCTGCTGTTTATCCAGCCAATGCGTGCGGCGGCAATGGACTGCACCAAAGCGGCGAACGACGTGGAAAACACGATTTGCGCGAATAAACCGCTTTATGAGCTCGACGCGCAAATGGGCACGCAGTATCGCCAACTGATGACAACTGCCACAGCGACGCAACCTGAGCTCAAGCGCACCCAGCGCGCCTGGCTAAAAACCCGCAATGCCTGCGCAGTCGATGTCGCTTGCCTGGATGGCAGCTACCGCCAGCGCCTGCAAGCATTGCAGGCACAGTGGACGCGAGCCGCAATGTGGCAGCCGGACGCCGTGGATCTTCAGGCGATGAACGATCTGCAGGAAAGCATTCGTGCCGAGAGCAAAAAGCACCCGGAATTTGCGCTGGAACATGCCTTGGCCGCACGGGCTTTCGAGTCTTCGCAGACATCATTCGCGGGCGATCCAGTCGACAGTTATGGCGAGCAAACCCACTTCCCCAAGTCGCGCCCCAAAGGCGTGAGCGAGGACGAATGGAAAGCATTGAACGCCTCACGCATTGAAGGCGCCGCCGAGACCGGACGGACTTCCTACGCACTGCTGGATCTGGACAATGATGGCCAGCGCGACCTTATCGTCGACACATACGCAGGCGGCACTGGCTTGTTCACCTACGTGGAAACCTGGCGCCGAACGGGCGAGCGGTTTGTCAAAAGATCGGTCGAGCCGGAAAGCTCGCTGTTCTACACCAACGACCGTGGCGCCAATCAGGCAATCAGCTGGATCAGGCTTCACGACAGAATTTATGCCGCTTACCGAAACGGCGCCTATGGTGTCGATAATCTGTACCTGCTCAATCCGCTGAAGATCAACCGTCAGGTACCGACGGTGTCCGTGCGTTACGCTTACTCCCTGCAAGTGCCAACCACGCAACATAAAGAAGACGGCACCAGCACCTATGACCTCGAAGCGGATTTGCACGCGGCACTCGACCACGCCGTCACTCAAGCGATGAAAGCCGCCCCCGACTCAACCAATACCTCGCCCCTTTGCCCAATTCCTCCCACGGGTACCGGAGACGGCGATTACTACAGCTACGGCCCAACGCACTATGCCATCGAAAAGATCACCGACCTGCCGGTAATGATTGGCGGCGAATGCTACATCGGGGCGCTGGTCAACTGGTTCGGCAGCTACAGCGAAAAGGCTGGGTTATTCGCCCAACTGGCCGTGCGCAAGCCGGGCGTCGAGGCCAGCGGGACTAGCTACGAAGTCTACGGCCGCCGGCATGTTACCGAGGTCAGCGGGAGCCTTGGCAAAGTCGAAATCAACGACGACTGACCACCGATCATCACACCGGCAAAATAATCGGCACGGTTGCCAATCGCCGGAGGTCAAAGACACAGACAGCACATTTGTCCTTCAAAAATGCAGGCAGATCCCCAAATGAGGTTTATTCTGCTCAATTACCTGCGCCCCCGGACGTCCGCGATACGCTTGTACCGCCACAAAAAAAGGCCGAAGTGATGACCTCGAAAACCCCTGCCTCGCCCTCTGCGCCCGAGCGCAAGGATGTGACCCCCAGCCACCTGAATTTCCCGGTGGTGGGCATCGGCGCCTCGGCGGGCGGCCTGCAAGCGATCAAGCTGTTTTTCGAGCATATGCCGAAGGACAGTGGCATGGCGTTCGTGATCATTTTGCACCTGTCGCCCGATCACCAAAGCATCGCCGACCAGATCATTCAGGAATCGACGCGCATGCCGGTGCTGCAAGTGACGCAGCCGGTGCCGATCGAAAAGAACTGTGTGTACGTGATCTCGCCAGCGCATTCGCTGTCGATGAACGACGGCTATCTGCGGGTCAGCACGGCCGGTTCGCCGCAGGCGCGCCACACGGCCATCGACCTGTTCTTTCGCGATCTGGCCGATGTGCACCGTGAGCGGGCGTTCTGCGTGGTGTTGTCAGGCACCGGCTCCGATGGTGCGGTGGGTTTGTCGCGAATCAAGGAACAGGGCGGCGTGACGCTGGTGCAAGTGCCGGAAGACGCCGAGTTCGACGGCATGCCGCGCGCCGCCATCGAGACGCGCATGGTCGATCTGGTGCTGCCAGTGGTCGAGATGCCGCAGAAACTGATGGAGCTCTGGCGCAACTCCCAGAACATCAAATTACCCAGCGCCAATGATCCCGACTTGAAAGCCTTGAAGCCTGCAAACGAACACGAGGCGTCGATCGCCGAACAACGCCTGCATGAAATCCTGTTGTACCTGCGCAGCAGCACCGGTCACGATTTCAAACACTACAAGCGCGCCACCGTGCTGCGCCGCATCGAGCGGCGCATGCAGGTCACCAGCCAGTCTGACCTCAGCGCTTACTACAACTACCTGCAAAATACCCCGGAAGAAGCCAAGGCCTTGCTCGGCGATATGCTGATCGGCGTGACCAACTTCTTCCGTGACCGCGAAGCCTTCGAAGCCCTCGAGCGCGATGTGCTGCCGCAACTGGTGCAGTCGGTTGCCGACTCGTCGGAAAAAGAAGAACTGCGCATCTGGTCTGCCGGTTGCTCGACCGGCGAGGAAGCCTACAGCCTGGCGATCCTGCTCGACGATCAGATGCAGGTACAAAGCAGCAAGGCCAACCTGCAAGTGTTCGCCACCGATATCGACGAACGTGCGATCACCACCGGCCGCGCCGGCACCTACCCGCAAGCCATCGTTACCGACGTACCGCCAACCCGCTTGCGACATTATTTCGTCAAGGACAATGAGCATTACCGGATTCGCAAGGAAATCCGCGAGAAAGTGCTGTTCGCCAAGCACAGCCTGTTGTCCGACCCGCCGTTCTCGCAGATCGACCTGATCGTTTGCCGCAATCTGCTGATTTACCTGGATCGCGAGGTGCAGCGGGAAATCCTGCAGATGTTCCACTTTGCCCTGCGACCGGGCGGTTTCCTGTTTCTCGGCACCTCTGAAAGCGCCGATGCCTGCCATGAATTGTTCGCGCCAGTGGACAAGCGCAACCGCATCTTCCGCGCCAAGACCGGTACCCCGAACAGCCGTCGCACCCCGACCATGCCACGTGGCGGTTACATGCGCACCAGCGTTTCCCGACCGCCATCGAAAGCCATCGAGCCCGTCAAGCTGTCGTTTGCCGATATCCACCGCCGCGCCATAGAACGCTTCGCCCCGCCGAGCATCATCGTCGACACCAACGCCGATATCCTTCACATGAGCGAAGCCGCCGGGCGCTTCCTGCGGCATGTCGGCGGCGAGCTGTCACGCAACCTGCTGACGCTGATCCTGCCGGAACTGCGCCTGGAAATTCGCACGACGCTGTTCCAGGTGCAGCAAAGCAACCTCACCGTGCGCTCGCGTGAAGTGTTGCTCAAGCGCGAGGAGCGCCAGTACCGCATCACTCTGATTGCGCAGCCGTACAAGGACGACGACTTCGACAGCGAGTGCGTGCTGGTGACCTTCGATGAAACGGAGATCGACGCGCACGAGCAGGCGCTGACCACGGTGCTGCAGACTGAAAGCCAAGTGCTCTCGAACCTGGAACGTGAGCTGCAACGCACCAAATTGCATTTGCAGGACACCATCGAACAGTCGGAAATCTCCAGCGAAGAGCTCAAGGCTTCCAACGAGGAGATGCAGGCGATCAACGAAGAATTGCGCTCGGCCACCGAAGAGCTCGAGACCAGCAAGGAAGAGTTGCAGTCGATCAATGAAGAGCTGTTGACGGTCAATTACGAGCTGAAGACCAAAGTCGAAGAAACCGACAAGATCAACGATTATCTGACCAATCTGATCGCTTCTACCGACATTGCTACGGTGTTCGTCGATCGCAGCATGCGCATCAAATGGTTCACGCCGCGCGCCACCGACATCTTCAGCATGTTGCCGGTAGACACCGGCCGTTCACTGCTGGATATCACCCATCGCCTGAATTACCCGGCGATGACCGAGGACGCGGCGCAAGTGTTCGAATCGCTGAACATGATCGAACGCGAGGTCAACAGTACCGATAACCGCTGGTACATCGCCCGCTTGCTGCCTTATCGCTCCAGCGAAGACCACATCGACGGCACCGTGTTGACCTTCATCGACATCAGCAAACGCCGCGAAGCCGAGGAAGAGCTGCGCCTGGGCGAAGAACGCATGCGTCTGGTCGCTGAGAGTACGCGTGACTACGCGATTATCATCCTCGATGAAATGGGTGCGATCACCAGTTGGAACAAAGGCGCTGAACTGATCTTTGGCCACAGCAAAAACGAGGCCGAAGGTCAGTACTACGATTTCATCTTCACAGCCGAAGACCGTGCTGCCGGCATGGCTGAAAGCGAATTGTCCACCGCCCGCCAGCACGGCCGCTCGGAGGATGAGCGTTGGCATGTGCGCAAGGATGGCAGCCGTTTCTTCTGCAGCGGCGAGGTCACCCTGCTCAGCGGCGATCGCTTGCAAGGCTATGTGAAAATCGCCCGCGACCTGACCGGGCACAAGCGCCAGCAGGATGAACAGAGCAAGGAACTGGCGCAGACGCGCAATACCGTGTCCCTGCGTGATGAGTTCTTCGCGGTCATGTCCCACGAACTCAAGCACCCGCTCAACCTGATCCAGCTCAACGCCGAACTGCTGCGGCGCCTGCCAATGATCCGCACCGCCGGACCGGCGACCAAAGCGGTCAATACCATTTGCGATGCAGTGAACAGCCAGGCAAGGATCATCGACGACCTGCTTGACGTAGCGCGCGTGCGCACCGGCAAGCTCAAACTGCAATTGGCGCGTGTCGATCTGAGCGCGGTTCTGCGTGACATACACACGGTAGTGCTCAATGAGCAGCACGCCACGCGCATCGACCTGCAATTGCCTGAAGCACCGTTGATCATTCATGCCGACCCGACACGGGTCGAGCAGATCATCTGGAATCTGGTCAACAATGCCTTGAAGTTCACACCACCGAGCGGGCGCATTGAGTTGATCGCCAGCAAGAGCGGGAAAATGGCGCAACTGGACGTCAAGGATAACGGCGTCGGCATCGCTGCGGAAAACCTCGAACACGTCTTCGATCTGTTCGGCCAGGCAGAAAAACAGCACACCAACCATCAACGTGAAGGCTTGGGCATAGGCCTGTCACTGGTACGGCAACTGACCGAAGCCCAGCACGGCACGGTGAAGGTTGCTTCGCCGGGGCTCGGCGCCGGTTGTACCTTTACCGTTCGCCTGCCGCTGTCGACTGATGTCGAAGAAACCGCTGCAACAGCCGAGGTTGAACCGGTTTCCGGCAAGCTCGATGGCTTGAGCATTCTGCTGGTCGACGACTCGCCGGAAGTGCTGGAGACCTTGAAGCTGCTGCTGGAGATGGAAGACGCCGACGTAACGGCCTTCGATCATCCGGTGGCAGCGCTGAAAGCCGCTGAGAGCACGCGCTTCGATCTGATCATCTCCGACCTCGGCATGCCGGTCATGACCGGCTATGAACTGATGGCTGCCCTGCGCAAACTGCCGCTGGTGAAAAACGTACCAGCGATCGCCCTCACCGGGTATGGCACTCAGAGCGACATGCAGAAATCCCGGGAAGCCGGGTTCGATCAGCATCTGGGCAAACCGGTGGCGTACGACGACCTGATTGAAACCATCGAGGCGTTGCGCCGCTCGGAGTTGCTGTAGAGCTCGCCAGCGCTCCAACGCAAAAAGCCCCGCCGCACGAGTAAGTGCGACGGGGCTTTTTGTTTATTGAAGAGGTGGTGTCCCAGGCGGGGTTCGAACCTGCAACCTTCCCCTTAGGAGGGGGATGCTCTATCCAATTGAGCTACTGAGACACTGATTGACGCGGGCTGTATGCGACGCGACAGACGGCGTGCATGTTAACGGCCGGCCCCTGTTTTGTCATGTCGTCCGTAGGGCTTTTTAAGTGTAGGCAAACGCCCTGGAAGATTGCGGGAACTTTTACCGGGCAAATTGCACTACGCGGAAATGCGGTCATTGCAGATTGCAATCAGCGTCGCCGGAAAAAACATACCAAACCCTTGTTTTTAAAGGACTTATCAGCCGTTACACTGTTGGCACGGCGGCTGCTATGCCTGTTCTATCAAAAAGAACAATTTGGAGCGTCGTGCCATGAACAGCACCCTCTTGCTTGCAAACGCAGCGGCATTGGCTTTCTTGCTCGGATCGCATTTTTTTCCCAAGGCTGACGTTGAGCAGCCAGTGGCGCAGCGCATGCCGCATTACCTGCAAGTGCAGAAAGCGCCGCAGTGGGCAGTGTTGAGTGAACGCAGCGACGCTTCTACACAAATGGTCAGCGAGCCTGAGCAAGCCTCGGCGCCAATCACCGAACGTCTGGTTTTTTGAAATATCTTCAGGAGTACAACATGTCCAAATCGGCGACAGGATTTCTGATCCTCGCTTTACTGAGTGGCGTTACCCATCTGGCGCTGTTCGAGGAGACGGAAGTCACCTTGCCTCTGGTTGGCTGTGGCGTGTTTGCGGTGCTCTTCGTGTTGGCTCTGATTGCAGGGCGCAAGATCAAGTTCGATCCGGTTCTGCGTTGAGCCGGATCACCTCGAGTAATGCAGAGACAGCTTCAGCAAGATCAGCAGAATTATCGACCTGATGAACGGGGCTGTCGCTGGATCTTCGGTCTTTGAACAGTGCGTTGCGAGCCAGCCTCGCATCGATTTGCTCAGGGGCCTCCCGACCACGGCTGAGCAAGCGCTTGCGCAGGACATCATCGTTGACTGTCAGCAGAATCGGCACCAGGGTTGGATACCTCTTCATTGCTTGACGCAGGTTCGCTCTTGACCCGTTAACCAGTACGTGCCGGCCCGCTTGCAACCATTCATCCATTTCCCTTGGAATGCCGTAGGAGAGGCCGTTGGCTTGCCAGGCCAAGGAAAAAGCGCCGGCGTGCTGTCGCCGCTCGAACTCTTCAGGCGTCACGCCAATTGCATCTTCGCCGACGGACTCCGCCGAGCGGGTAATCACCCGGCGCATTACTTCACAGTTCAACGCCCGCAGTGGCTCACGTGATGCATCAATCAGGCTGTCCTTGCCCGAACCAGACGGCCCCATCAGGTAAAAAAGCTTGCCATCCATCCCGAAAACGCCCTCCGACGGGTCCTGCCTCTAGTAAATCGGCAAATTGCCACTATCCTGTACACATAGGGATCAAGAATAGCGAGCCGCATAGCATGCACGTTCCGAAGTCTTCGGACATCAACAGATGTGCATTCAAAAGCGGGCAGCGATACGGAAGGATGGAAAGTTTTCCAACCAGTCCGCATTTCTGACAACTGGTGCTGGCATTACGCCTTTACCCGGCTCAATATTTGTCACAGAATTGACGCCAATGATCTGGCAATTTTGAGGCATGATGCCGGCCTCTTAACAATTCAGGTTGAACCAATTGGTCCGGATGCTTGTCCTACCACACATCCTGCGGCCAATCCCGAGAACCGCTCCCCTGAACTAACCGGTTAAATATATGCGCCCATTGAAACAGGCAATTTATTCCAGCCGTACGGCTGACAAGTTTGTCGTACGTCTGCCAGACGGAATGCGTGAACGCATTGCCGAGGTGGCTCGCAATCATCATCGCAGCATGAACTCCGAGATCATTGCGCGCCTTGAGCAGAGTCTTATTCAGGAAGGCGCACTGGGCGAAGAGCTGAGCATGCGCCTGGACAGCCCGGAGCTGTCGCTGCACGAGCGCGAGCTGTTGCAACGCTTCCGTCAGCTGTCGCACCGTCAGCAGAACGCCCTGGTGTCGCTGATCGCACACGACGCAGAAATGGCCGCAGACGCGTCCTGAGTTATACCGAACATATTGAAGCCAGCATGATTGCTGGCTTTTTTTTGCCCGCAATATGACAGATGGCCGCTTGGCAATTGAGTGTGGCAGGCACAAAAAAGCCCGTCGATTTGACGGGCTTTTCATTGCACAAGATCAGAGCAGGAAGATTGTCGCCAACCCGAGGAAGATAAAGAAGCCACCGCTGTCGGTCATTGCCGTGATCATGACGCTGGCGCCCATCGCCGGATCGCGACCCATTTTCGCCAGCGTCATCGGGATCAACACGCCCATCAACGCCGCCAGCAACAGATTGAGTGTCATCGCCGCCGTCATGACCACACCGAGTGACCAACTGCCGTAGAGCATGTACGCGACCACACCGATCACCCCGCCCCAGACCAGACCGTTGATCAAACCGACCGCCAGTTCTTTGCGCATCAAGCGCGAGGTATTGCCGGTGCTGACCTGATCCAGCGCCATGGCGCGCACGATCATCGTGATGGTCTGGTTACCGGAGTTGCCACCGATACCCGCCACGATCGGCATCAGCGCCGCCAGTGCTACCAATTTCTCGATCGAGCCCTCAAACAGACCGATCACCCGCGATGCGACAAATGCAGTGATCAAGTTCACCGCCAGCCACGCCCAACGGTTACGCAGGGACTTCCACACCGAGGCGAAGATATCTTCCTCTTCGCGCAGACCGGCCATGTTGAGGACTTCGCTTTCGCTTTCCTCACGGATCAGGTCGACCATTTCGTCGATGGTCAGACGGCCGATCAGTTTGCCGTTCTTGTCGACCACCGGCGCCGAGATCAAGTCGTAACGTTCGAATGCCTGAGCGGCGTCGTAGGCATCTTCGTCCGGGTGGAAACTGACCGGATCGCTGGCCATGACTTCCGCGACCTGCTTCTCCGGATCGTTGACCAGCAGACGCTTGATCGGCAGCACGCCCTTGAGCACGCCGTCGTAATCGACCACGAACAGTTTGTCGGTGTGACCAGGAAGCTCTTTCAGGCGACGCAGGTAACGCAGGACCACTTCAAGGCTGACGTCCTCACGGATCGTCACCATCTCGAAGTCCATCAGCGCACCGACCTGATCCTCGTCATAGGACAGCGCCGAGCGCACGCGTTCGCGCTGCTGGTTATCCAGACTCTCCATCAGCTCATGGACAACGTCTCGCGGCAGCTCGGAGGCCAGGTCAGCGAGTTCATCGGCGTCCATGTCCTTGGCCGCAGCCAGGAGCTCGTGATCGTCCATGTCGGCGATCAGCGTCTCACGGACGGAATCGGATACTTCGAGAAGGATATCGCCGTCGCGATCGGCCTTGACCAGTTGCCAGAGCGTCAGACGATCGTCCAGCGGCAAGGCTTCGAGAATGTAGGCGACGTCGGCGGAGTGCAGATCATCGAGCTTGCGTTGCAGCTCGACGAGGTTTTGCCGGTGAACCAGGTTTTCCACGCGGTCGTGATGCGGACCTTCCTGGCGATGAGTCAGGTCTTCAACGACACGCTGGCGCTGCAGCAACTCGACGACCTGAGCCAGGCGGTCCTGCAGGCTTTCCTGTGTTTTCTTTACTTCGATTTCGGACATAGGCGAACTCCACTCCCAGCAGCGGGGCACGCCGGAAGGATCAATCAGTCAATTCATGATTGGTGAAACGGTTTACTGAACAACTACTGGGTAAGTCCATGGAGGTTTTCCATAAGCCCCGGCGGGGCTGACGGGCGCAATGATACACGCCTGACGGTTTAAAACGTTGAAAAAATCACGGCTGAAACAAGCGCTTGCGAAACAAACCTGAGCGCCTGCCTGACCCGTGCAAATGCGACGACTCATCTTGAAAAGAAAACACACCGGCAATGCAAAAAGCAGCGACTACCCTTGAGCCTAGATCGTCACGGAGGACATCGAATGCCAGCAAATGCAGCGCTTTTTCTACTGACCGCCCTGGTCCACACCACGCCTGCCAACGCCATCACACTTCATCGTTGCCAGGCCGCTGACGGCAGCGTCACGTTCACGTCGATGAGCTGCGCTACTGGCGAGCAACTCTCAGTTCAGGAAGTTCACCCGTACTCGCCTGGCTGGGTCGCAATCATGCCGGAGTTCAATCACGAAGCTGTTTCCGGCATGAAAGACAGCGGGCGCGAACCGGGCATCGTCGGCGGCACCGAACACAAATGTGGAAACCTGATCGATAACAGGCAGCGGCGCGAAGCAATCATCAACCGGCGAGTGATTGCCGGCATGAGCCAGCGGGACGTCGAAAGCGCACTGGGCAAGCCCGACAAGATCAACACGCGCACGTCGACCACGAGCTATCGTTACGACCTCAAGCGAGGCCGCAGTGCTCAAATTGATTTTGATGAAAGAGGCTGCGTGAAGGGAAAAGCCAAATCCCGGACAGCAAAAAGCCCGCGATAAACGCGGGCTTCTTGGTATATGGTGCACTCGACAGGATTCGAACCTGTGACCGCTCGGTTCGTAGCCGAGTACTCTATCCAGCTGAGCTACGAGTGCATTTTGTGTTTTTAAACCAGACCACAACTGGCTGAAGCCGAGTTACTCACCTTACAGCAAATAACTCTTAAATGGTGCACTCGACAGGATTCGAACCTGTGACCGCTCGGTTCGTAGCCGAGTACTCTATCCAGCTGAGCTACGAGTGCATTTGTTGCCGCGCATTATAGGCCGTCTAATCTCTATGTCAAACACTTTTTCTAGTAATTTCAACAACTTACAGAAGAAGCCAGATTACGACGTACTAAGCAAATAATGGCGGAGAACGGGGGATTCGAACCCCCGACACCCTTTTGAGGTGTACTCCCTTAGCAGGGGAGCGCCTTCGGCCACTCGGCCAGCTCTCCGCAACACGGGGCGTATATTAACCAGCTTCTTCCCCGTTTGCAAACATAAAAATCGATAAAAATTAATGGCTTGGTTCTTCGTCCTTCTCTTTCTTTATACGCAGGTAAATTTCCTCACGGTGCACCGCAACCTCTTTCGGAGCGTTGACGCCGATACGCACCTGGTTTCCTTTGACGCCGAGCACGGTCACGGTGATTTCGCCGTCACCGATAATCAGGCTTTCCGCGCACCGACGAGTCAGAATCAGCATACCTTTCTCCTTACGCCATTCATTTCAGGGACAACAGTCTGCAAAAAAAAGGCACCCGACCTACAACCGCAGCGATCGTAGCCCTACATGCCTGAGTATTGACCAGCGCGAGCAAAAGAACAGTTCCGGGGCTCGCGCCATTCAAAAATAAAGGGCGCGGTCAGACCGCGCCCTTCACAGAAGCGGATTACTCGCCCTGACGGGCCGGAGCATCCAGTTCGAAAGCCGTGTGCAGCGCGCGCACGGCCAGTTCCAGGTATTTCTCTTCGATCACTACGGACACCTTGATTTCCGAAGTCGAGATCATCTGGATGTTGATGCTTTCTTTCGCCAGCGATTCGAACATGCGGCTGGCCACGCCTGCGTGGGAACGCATGCCGACGCCGACGATCGAGACCTTGGCGATCTTGGTGTCGCCAACGACTTCACGGGCACCGATCTCGCGAGCGGTGTTTTCCAGCACGGTCTGTGCGGCCTGGTAGTCGTTGCGGTGCACGGTGAAGGTGAAGTCGGTGGTGTTATCGTGCGCGACGTTCTGCACGATCATGTCGACTTCGATGTTCGCGGCACTGATCGGGCCGAGAATCTTGAACGCCACGCCCGGGGTGTCTGGCACGCCACGGATGGTCAGCTTGGCTTCATCGCGGTTGAAAGCGATGCCGGAAATGATCGGCTGTTCCATGGTTTCCTCTTCATCAATAGTAATGAGGGTGCCCGGACCCTCCTTGAAGCTGTGCAGTACGCGCAGCGGAACGTTGTACTTGCCGGCGAATTCCACCGCACGGATCTGCAGCACCTTGGAGCCGAGGCTGGCCATTTCCAGCATCTCTTCGAAGGTGATCTTGTCCAGACGCTGAGCGACCGGCACCACACGCGGGTCGGTGGTGTAGACACCGTCGACGTCGGTGTAGATCTGGCATTCATCCGCCTTCAACGCTGCAGCCAGTGCCACACCAGTGGTATCGGAACCGCCGCGACCGAGGGTGGTGATGTTGCCGTGCTCGTCGACACCCTGGAAACCGGCGACAACTACCACGCGGCCGGCCTTCAGATCACCGCGAATCTTCTGGTCATCAATCTGCAAGATACGCGCTTTATTGTGCGCACTGTCAGTCAGGATCCGCACCTGATTACCGGTGTACGACACCGCCGGCACACCGCGCTTGATCAGCGCCATGGCCAACAGGGCAATCGTCACCTGCTCACCGGTGGACACGATCACGTCCAGCTCGCGCGGAACCGGTTGCGCCTCGCCACTGATTTGCTTGGCCAGATCGATCAGACGGTTGGTTTCGCCGCTCATTGCAGACAGCACAACCACCAGGTCATCGCCGGCATCGCGGAATTTCTTAACCTTGTCGGCGACCTGCTCGATTCTCTCGACAGTGCCGACCGAGGTGCCTCCAAATTTCTGTACGATCAAAGCCATTTCAAAGCCGCCTCTGCCCATGAAGGGCGCCCAATAATCTTTCGAACAGTCGCCAGGCCCGCCACTAGACTGCGAGCCCGGCGAGCCGTCTTATAAAGCCTGCTCGACGAATGGAACGGTCAGCGCCAGTGCGCCATCCAGCGCAGCGGCATCGACACCGCCGCCCTGCGCCATGTCCGGACGACCACCGCCCTTCCCGCCCACTGCCGCAGCAGCCTGTTTCATCAAATCACCGGCTTTGAGTTGGCCAGTCAGGTCCTTGGTTACACCTGCAACCAGTACGACCTTTTCCTCATGGACACCGCCGAGCAGGATCACTGCGCGGCCGAGTTTGTTTTTCAGCTGATCGACCAGCGCCAGCAGCGCCTTGCCATCCTGACCGTCCAGACGGGCGGCCAGCACCTTCACGTCCTTGACGTCCATTGCCGAGGCCGACAGATCGTCGCCCGCCGCGCTGGCTGCCTTGGCCTGCAACTGCTCGAGTTGTTTCTCCAGCAGACGGTTGCGCTCCAGTACCGCCGAGAGCTTGTCGATCAGGTTGTCGCGGCTGCCCTTGACCAGGCTGGCCGCTTCCTTGAGTTGTTCTTCCGCCGCGTTCAAGTAGGCCAGCGCCGCAGCACCGGTGACTGCCTCGATACGACGCACGCCCGATGCCACACCGCCTTCGCTGATGATTTTCAGCAGGCCGATGTCGCCGGTACGGTTGGCGTGGATACCGCCACACAGTTCAACTGAGAAGTCGCCCATGCTCAGCACGCGCACGCTGTCGCCGTACTTCTCGCCGAACAGCGCCATGGCGCCTTTGTTCTTCGCGGTTTCGATGTCGGTTTCTTCGGTTTCAACGGCGGAGTTCTTGCGAATCTCGGCGTTGACGATGTCTTCCAGCTGCTTGATCTGCTCAGGCTTGATCGCTTCGAAGTGGCTGAAGTCGAAACGCAGGCGCTGACTGTCGACCAACGAACCTTTCTGCTGCACGTGCTCGCCGAGCACCTGACGCAACGCGGCGTGGAGCAAGTGCGTCGCCGAGTGGTTCAGCGCGGTGGCGTGACGCACTTCGGCGTCGACGTGGGTTTCCACCGGCGCGCCGATGGTCAGGCTGCCCGCGGCCAGCACACCGTGGTGCAGGAATGCGCCGCCGGTCTTGGTGGTGTCGCGCACGTCGAAGCGGCTGCTGCCGGCCTGAATGAAACCGCAGTCGCCGATCTGGCCACCGGATTCGGCGTAGAACGGCGTCTGGTTGAGCACGATCACGCCTTCCTGACCTTCGCTCAGCACGTCGACCGACTGGCCATCCTTATAGATGGCAACGATTTTCGCCGAGCCGCTGGTGGCGGCGTAACCGGTGAACTCGGTGGCCACGTCGACCTTGACCAGGGTGTTGTAGTCCAGACCGAACGAGCTGGCCGAACGCGCGCGAACACGCTGCGCTTCCATCTCGCGCTCGAAACCGGCTTCGTCGACGGTCAGGCCGCGCTCGCGGGCGATGTCGGCGGTCAGGTCCATCGGGAAACCGTAGGTGTCGTAGAGTTTGAACACCACGTCGCCTGGCACCACGGTGCCTTTGAGCTCGGCCAGATCCTGCTCGAGGATTTTCAGGCCGTGCTCCAGGGTCTTGGAGAACTGCTCTTCTTCAGCCTTGAGCACGCGCTCGATGTTGCTTTGCTGCTTCTGCAGTTCCGGGAAGGCTTCGCCCATCTCGGCGACCAGCGCCGCGACGATCTTGTAGAAGAAGCTGCCGGTAGCGCCGAGCTTGTTGCCGTGACGGCAGGCGCGACGGATGATCCGGCGCAGCACGTAACCGCGACCTTCGTTGGAAGGCAGCACGCCATCGGCAATCAGGAAACCGCAGGAACGAATGTGGTCGGAAACGACTTTGAGCGACGACTGATCGCCGTTTTCGCAGCCGATCGCTTCAGCCGAAGCCTTGAGCAGGTTCTTGAACAGGTCGATGTCGTAGTTGGAGTTGACGTGCTGCATCACCGCACTGATCCGCTCCAGGCCCATGCCGGTGTCCACCGACGGCGCTGGCAACGGATGCAACACGCCGTCGGCGGTGCGGTTGAACTGCATGAACACGTTGTTCCAGATTTCGATGTAGCGGTCGCCATCTTCTTCCGGCGAGCCCGGCGGGCCGCCCCAGATGTGCTCGCCGTGGTCGTAGAAAATCTCGGTGCACGGGCCGCACGGGCCGGTATCGCCCATGGTCCAGAAGTTGTCGGAAGCGTACGGCGCGCCCTTGTTGTCGCCGATGCGGATCATGCGCTCGGCGGGCACACCGATTTTCTGTGTCCAGATGTCATACGCTTCGTCGTCGGTGGCGTAGACAGTGACCCAGAGCTTTTCCTTCGGCAGCTTGAGCACGCCAGTCAGGAAGGTCCAGGCGAAGGTGATCGCGTCGTGCTTGAAGTAGTCGCCGAAGCTGAAGTTACCGAGCATTTCGAAGAACGTGTGGTGACGCGCGGTATAACCGACGTTTTCCAGGTCACTGTTCTTGCCGCCGGCGCGCACGCATTTCTGGCTGCTGGTGGCACGGGTGTACGCACGTTTTTCCTGGCCCAGGAAGCAGTCCTTGAACTGGTTCATCCCCGCGTTGGTGAACAGCAGGGTTGGGTCGTTGCCCGGAATCAAAGAGCTGGAGGCTACACGGGTGTGGCCTTGCTCTTCGAAGAAGCGAAGGAAGGCTTCACGGATTTCTGCGCTTTTCATTAGGTTCTTCCACGGAGGCTGCGGCCAAAGGCCTGTTCGAAACGTCATGAGACGAAGCGACGGCAAAGGGCCGCATTATATCGGCCCTGCGCGCGGGGTACAGCGTGTTTATACGATAGAAACGGTCAATTGGACGGCTGACGCTGTCACTTGCGTGAAAACTCGACGAATGTCGCGATCACTTGTTCGATTTGCGCGCGGCTGACGTCCATGTGCGTGACCATGCGCAAGCGCGCGGCGGCGCTGAGCCTGATTCCGCCGGCAAAGTCCTTGAGTGCTGCGGCCTTGTCGCCCATTTGCACATACACCATGTTGGTTTGCACGGGTTCGACGACGAAACCGGCCTCACGCAGACCCTCGGCGAGCAACTGGGCGTTGGCGTGGTCATCGGCCAGCCGTTCGACGTGATGATCCAGCGCGTACAAGCCAGCCGCCGCCAGCAACCCGGCCTGACGCATGCCGCCACCGACCATTTTGCGCAAACGCCGCGCCTTGCCGATCAGTTGCTCGGAGCCGCACAGCACCGAGCCGACCGGCGCGCCGAGGCCTTTGGACAGGCACACCGACACCGAATCGAAATGCTGAGTGATTTCCCGGGCATCGACGCCAAGCTTGACCGCCGCGTTGTACAACCGCGCGCCGTCCAGGTGCAGTTGCAGGCCATGCTCTTGAGTAAAGCGTCGCGCGCGCGCCAGATATTCCAGCGGCAGCACTTTGCCCTGCATGGTGTTTTCCAGCGCCAGCAAACGCGTGCGGGCGAAATGGAAATCGTCCGGCTTGATCGCCGCCGCGACCCGATCCAGATCCAGTGAACCGTCAGCCTGCACCTCCAGCGGCTGCGGCTGAATCGAACCGAGCACCGCCGCCCCGCCACCTTCGTACTTATAGGTGTGCGCCTGCTGACCGACAATGTACTCGTCGCCCCGCTCGCAGTGCGCCATCAGGCCGAGCAGGTTGCTCATGGTTCCGGTCGGCACGAACAACGCGGCGGCAAAGCCCAGGCGTTGGGCCAGTTCGGCCTCGAGGCGATTGACCGTCGGATCTTCGCCATACACGTCGTCTCCGGTGTCCGCTGCGGTCATCGCCTCGAGCATGGCGGGAGTCGGTTGGGTGACGGTGTCGCTGCGAAGATCGATAACACTCATGAACCTGGCCTCTGGTCAGCAGGGGGAATCCCTTTGTGAAGTGGGATTACTGCGGTCATCGCGCAGATTAATCAACCCTCGACCGAGGAAAAATCACCGCCCTCAGGAAAAAGCACAATCCTTGTGGGAGCGAGCCTGCTCGCGAAAGCGCAGTAACAGTCAGCATATGCGTTGAATGTGAAGGCGCATTCGCGAGCAGGCTCGCTCCCACAGTGTCATGTGCATGGCCGGGAAATATGTGTTACAAACTTGCCGCCGCCCGCCTATGGGCGGCACAAACGTTCTCAGGGCGGGGTGCAATTCCCCACCGGCGGTAATTGCGCGCAACGCGCATAGCCCGCGAGCGCTTGGCGTTGCACACGACTTGAGTCGGGGTGCGTCGGCAAGGTCAGCAGACCCGGTGTGATCCCGGGGCCGACGGTCATAGTCCGGATGAAGAGAGAACGGGATCGACGCCAAAGGGCCGTCCGCGTGCATCCGTGCCTGCGTTCGCACCCTTGCATCCCTTTCGATTCATAACGCCCTGTTTTTCACACAAACAGGAGTCAGAACATGCAACCCACCGCTATCGACAGCAAAAGCAAACACCCACAGGGCGAGCGCGTCGCGTTCATCCAGGCCTGCTGGCACAAGGAAATCGTCGACCAGAGCCGTAAAGGCTTCGTCGCTGAAATGCTGGTGCAGGGCTATCAGGAATCGGACATCGATTTCTTCGAAGTCGGCGGCGCTTTTGAAATGCCGCTGCACGCCAAGCTGCTGGCCAAGTCCGGCCGTTACGCCGGCATCGTCGCCGCCGCCCTGGTGGTGGACGGCGGCATTTATCGCCACGAATTCGTTGCGCAATCGGTGGTCAGCGGCCTGATGCAGGTGCAGCTGGAAACCGAAGTGCCGGTGTTCTCGGTGTCGCTGACCCCGCATCACTTCCATTCGGGCGAAGAGCATCAGAAGTTCTTCTTCGAGCACTTTGTGCACAAGGGCCAGGAAGCAGCGCGGACTTGCGCGGACACGCTGCAGAAAGTTCGTGCGCTGCGTCGTACAGAGCCGCGTGCGGTAGCCGTGTAACGTCGAGTGAGTTTTTGACCTCACTCAAATCAAATGTGGGAGCGAGCCTGCTCGCGAAGAGGGACTGCCAGCCGACGACAAGTTGACTGGTAGACCGCTTTCGCGAGCAGGCTCGCTCCCACATTGGTTTTGTGCCGATTCAGATGTCGCTATCAGGCGAGGTTTTCGTCAGTGGCCGGGACGATCAGGATGCCGGCGCGCAAGCCGTTCTTGACCTTGGGGTTGGGGAAGATGATCCGTGCGCCCTGCTCTTCGATCACCCAGCGGGTATTGGCCAGGTCTTCGGCCAGCACATAACCCGGTTCCAGCTCGGAAAAGTTCTCGATGTCCGCCGGCAGATTCAGGCGGAACGCATCGCTGTGCTTGATGATTTCCCGCGCCACGCTGAACAGCTGCAAACCGTCCAGCCCTGCTTCTGTCTCCGGCTCAGTGCCTTCGATGATCTGCTTCAGACGGGTTTCCAGCAGTGAGACGTTGACGCCGTCGTTCTGCCCGAACGGCCGCGCCTTGCCCAGTTCCAGGGTGAAAGCCTCGGCGTCGAGTTTGTCGTAGGTGTACGAGCTGAAGACGATGGATGGTTTGTTCTGCAACAGCACTGCTTCCATGCCGGCGGCGCGCAGGCGCGCCAGTTCGCGGCGGGAATGCTGGCGCCCTTCCTTCCACGGGTACAAGGCGAACTGCTCGATTTTCGAGCCACGAATCGCCGTGTGCAGGTCGTAGTGCAGACGCTGGCGATCGGGTTTGCTGAAGAAACTCGCCGCCAGTCGTTCCAGCTCACAGGCGCGCAAGGCTTCCGAGCCGCTGCTTTGTTCGTGGCGGCCGTTGAACAGCCGATTGACATCCTGCTCGACGAAACGCTCGCCCTTGCGGATCGCTTCCGGGTTGCCGAACAGGAACAGTATGCGTGCGCGCGGCTTGAGATCGCCGCGTGCAATGTCGTGCAGCAACCGATCGAGCAACTCGATCGGTGCGGTTTCATTGCCATGGATGCCTGCCGACAGCAGCAGGTCGAGGCCATTGTCGCGCGCTTCCGGGGGCCGCACTTCCAGCGCCCCTTCGCTCAACCAGCGCATGCGCACGCCTTCGACAGTCAGTTGAGTCTTCTCCGCCGGTTCGCGGCCGGCGAGGGTCAGTTCAAGCAGTTTGCCGAGGGCGAGCATAGAGCGGTTTCCTTAGTGGTCGTGGTTGCAATCCGGGCCGTGTACGTGATCCTCGTCAGCGCCGAGGTCAGCCGGTTCCATTTCCAGTTGCAGACTTACCAGATTAGTCGCCAATGGCCGCAGCAGCAGGTTGGCGTACTCTTCGTCACCTTCCTCGACGTCCACGCCGATCAGCAGCTGGCCACGGCCGTCCTGCTGGATCCACAGCTCTTTGCCTTGCCACATCACCGCGACGCGGGTGCACGAGGTTTGCAATTGCGTGCCGTCGGTGTCTTCAAGGATCAGCTGCAGGGAATCGCTCATGTTTTTACTCTCTTGGGGTGACACGCCGCGCGCCGCGTTCAGGCAGCGCGCCGGCGATCAATTGATCTGGAAGGGATAAACCGCGCCCAGTTTAAGGATTTGCGTCAGTTCATCCAGTGCCGTCCGGCATTCAAGCAGCAACTGCGGGTCCGCCAGATCGGTTTCGCTGAGGCGGTCGCGGTAGTGCTTTTCAACCCATGCGGTCAACGAACCGTATAACGGGGCCGTCATGATAACCCCTGGGTTGACCGCCGCCAGTTCGGTTTCATTCAGCGCCACGCGCAGACGCAAACATGCCGGGCCACCGCCGTTCTGCATGCTTTGCTTGAGATCGAAGACCTTCACTTCGCGGATCAGCCCGCCGGAGCTGGTCAGGCTCTGCAGATAAGCCCAGACGCGTTCGTTGGCCTGGCATTCCTGCGGCACGATCAGCAGCATCGAGCCGTCAGGACGCGAGAGCAACTGGCTGTTGAACAGGTAGGAACGCACCGCGTCATCCACAGTGACCGCCGAACGCGGCACACACACCGACTGGAAGTTACCGCCAACCTTGGCCAGCTTGGCTTGCAGCTCGGCAAGCATCTTGTCGGTCTCGAGGAAGGCGTCCTCGTGATAGAACAGCACTTCACCGTTGCCCACGGCGATCACGTCGTTGTGGAACACGCCCTGATCGATGACGTTGGGATTCTGCTGCGCGTAGACCACGCCTTCGTCACGCAGACCGTGCAGACGCGCCACGGCTTGCGAGGCTTCGAGGGTCTGGCGTGCAGGGTATTTCTGCGGCGCCGGGAAACGGTTGTCGAACGCACTGCGGCCGAACACGAAAAACTCGACGCCCGCCTCGCCGTACTCACGGCAGAAACGCGTGTGGTTGGCCGCGCCTTCGTCGCCGAACTGCGCCACTGCCGGCAATGCGGCGTGATGGGCGAAGTGCTGTTGATTGGCGAACATCGCCCCGAGCACGCGGCTGGTGGTCGGGTGTTCGATGCTGCGGTGATATTTGCAATTGAGGTTGGCGGCGGTGAAGTGCACGCGGCCGTCAGCGGTGTCGGCACTTGGGCTGACCGTGGCGGCGTTGGCCACCCACATGCTCGACGCCGAGCAACTGGCGACCAGCAGCGGCATCGCTTCTTTGGCGGCGCGTTCGATCACTTGCGCGTCAGTGCCGCTGAAGCCCAGACGGCGCAGCGCGGCCACGTCGGGACGTTCCTGCGGAGCCAGCACGCCTTGCTGAAAGCCCATGTCCATCAGCGCTTTCATCTTCGCCAGACCTTGCAGCGCCGCTTCCTTCGGATTCGAGGATTGCTGACTGTTGCTCTGCGAGGCGACGTTGCCGTAGGACAGACCACCGTAGTTATGGGTCGGCCCCACTAGACCGTCAAAATTGACTTCATAGGATTTCATCAGCGAGGCTCCACGAGAATCTGTTGTTATAGGCTTCAGTAACTATTCTTTGCGACCGAGGCGCGGCCTTCGCGAGCAGGCTCGCTCCCACACTGGAATGCATTTCCCTGTGGGAGCGAGCCTGCTCGCGAATGGGCGCTACGCCATTTTCACGCCGGGTGTCAGCGAGGCAGGCAACACCAGGCTCGGGGTTTCCAGCGAGGCCACCGGGTACGCGCAATAATCCGCTGCGTAATAGGCGCTGGCGCGGTGGTTGCCCGAGGCGCCGACGCCGCCGAACGGCGCGCTGCTCGCGGCGCCGGTCAGCTGTTTGTTCCAGTTGACGATGCCGGCGCGGCTTTCCAGCCAGAACTGCTGATAACGCGCTTCGGAATCGGAGAGCAAACCGGCAGCCAGCCCATAAGCGGTGTTGTTGGCTTCAGTGATCGCGGCGCCGAAATCGGCATAGCGGATCACTTGGAGCAGCGGCCCGAACAGTTCTTCGTCCGGACGCTCGGCCACTGCCGTCACATCGACGATGCCCGGAGTCAGCAAGGCCGATTGCGCTTGTGGCTGAGTCATTTCCAGCAGCGCCACCGCGCCGTTGGCCAGCAGTTGTTCCTGCGCATCCATCAAGGCTTTCGCCGCGCCGAGGGAAATCACCGAGCCCATGAACGGTGCCGGTTGCTGATCGAAGGCACCGACTTCAATGGTCGAACTGACTTCAACCAGACGCTTGAGCAGGCTGTCGCCCCACGCGCCTTGCGGCACCAGCAGACGGCGGGCGCAGGTGCAGCGCTGGCCGGCAGAGATGAATGCCGACTGAATGATCGTGTACACCGCCGCGTCCAGATCAGCGACCTGATCGACCACCAGCGGGTTATTGCCGCCCATCTCCAGCGCAAGAATCTTGTCCGGGCGACCGGCGAATTGCTGGTGCAGGTGATTGCCGGTGCGGCTGGAACCGGTGAAGAACAGACCGTCGATACCCGGGTTCGCCGCCAGCGCGATACCGGTTTCCCGCGCGCCTTGCAGCAGGTTCAACACGCCTGCCGGCAGACCGGCTTCGATCCAGCACTTGACCGTCAACTCGGCGACTTTCGGCGTCAGTTCGCTGGGCTTGAACAACACACTGTTACCGGCCAGCAGCGCCGGGACGATATGACCGTTGGGCAGGTGACCGGGGAAGTTGTAAGGGCCGAACACCGCAACCACGCCGTGCGGCTTGTGGCGCAATACGGCGGTGGCGTCGCCCAACGGGCCGCTCTTCTCGCCGGTGCGCTCACGGTAGCTCTGCACCGAAATGGCGATCTTGTTGATCATGCTGGTGACTTCGGTCGCGGACTCCCACAGCGGCTTACCGGTTTCTTCGCCGATGGTGCGAGCCAGTTCGTCAGCGTGGTTTTTCAACGCAGCAGCAAAAGCTTCGAGGACGCTGATGCGCTCCTCGAGGGTGCGACGTGCCCACTGAGGAAAGGCCTGGCGAGCAGCCTGAACCGCCGATTCGACCTGCGCGGCAGTGGCGCCCTCGCCCGCCCACAGCACTTGCTGGGTCACCGGGTTCAGCGATTGAAAGGCCTCGCCCTGACCGGCCAGCCACTCACCTGCGATGTATAGCGAATTCATTATTTCGACTCCCGTGCAGCGGACAGCGCCACGGCGCGAACCTGATCGCCGGCGCTGAGTTGAAGACGTTTCGCGGTCTGCGGATCGACCACCAGGGTGCCCGCAGCCAGGCGCGCTGGGGCAGCCGTGATGCGGCAATCCTCGCGCTTGCGGTTGTGGATGATGAACGGCGTGGCGTCATCGCCCGGCGTGCCGACGGCCAGCACCAGCGCTTCGCTGTCACGCACCGCGCGGATCTTGCTGGTTTCGCATTCGATGGCCGGGCCGGCGTCGAAGATGTCGACGTAACCCTGATAGCTGAAGCCTTCGCTCTTGAGCATCGCCAGTGCCGGTTCGGTGTCCGGGTGCACCTGGCCGATGACGTTGCGCGCGTCCGGCGAGAGGAAGCAGGTGTACAGCGGGAATTTCGGCATCAGTTCGGCGATGAACGCCTTGTTGCCGACGCCGGTCAGGTAATCGGCCTGGCTGAACTCCATCTTGAAGAAATGGCGGCCGAGGCTTTCCCAGAACGGCGAGCGCCCGGCGTCGTCGGACACGCCACGCATTTCGGCGATGATCTTGTTGCCGAACAGCTCCGGGAACTCAGCGATGAACAGCATGCGCGCCTTGGACAGCATCCGGCCGTTGAGGCCGTTGCGGTAATCGGCGTGGAGGAACAGCGAGCACAGCTCGGAATTGCCGGTCAGGTCGTTGGCCAGAAACAGCGTCGGAATTTCGCGGTAGATGTTCAGCTCTTGCGAAGCGCTGACCGTCAGACCGACGCGGAAGTTGTACCAGGGCTCACGCAGGCCGACCGCACCGGCGATGGCGGAAATCCCCACCACGCGGCCGTCATCGTCTTCGAGCACGAACAGATAGTCGGCATCGCCACGCCCGGCTTCGCCGCGAAAGGTCTTCTCGGCCCAGCCGACCCGGTGGGTCAGGCGCTCTTCGTTGGCCGGCAAGGTAGTCAGGCCGGTGCCGGTGCTGCGGGCCAGGTCGATCAGCGCGGATAAATCGCTGCTGCGTACGGGACGAACAATCATGCTATCTCCTCAAACGGGCCGCTCGCGCCACCCGTGAAACTCGCTAAGGCGTTAAACCGCCACCAGGCGCACGCTGGCACCTTCACCGACGCCCAGGGCTTCGGCTGCTTCCATATCCAGCGTCACCGGTTTGCCCGGCGCGTAATCCAGCTCGAGCAACACCGCGCGGTAATCCTGCAACTGTGCGTTGGCCACCAGGTACTGACGCCCGGCGCCTTTGACCGGCTCGCCGATCTTCACCGGCACCACGCGGCTCTGGGCGATCGAACGGATCCCCGACACGCGTGCATGCAGGGTCGGGCCGCCGTCGAAGATGTCGATGTAGTGATCAGTCTCGAAGCCTTCGCGCATCAGGATGTCGAAAGTGATCTGCGCACGCGGGTGCACCTGGCCCATCGCCTCTTGGGCGGAATCCGGCAGCAGCGGCACGTAGATCGGGTAATGCGGCATCAGCTCGGCAAGGAAGGTGCGGCTTTTCAGCCCGCACAGGCGCTCGGCTTCGGCGTAGTTGAGGTCGAAGAAGTTGCGCCCGATCGCATCCCAGAACGGCGAGTCGCCATTCTCGTCGCTGTAACCGACGATCTCGGTCACCACCGAATCGGCAAAACGCTCCGGGTGGCTGGCGACGAACAGCAGACGGCCACGGGAATTGAGCTCGGCCCATGGCGATCCGACCAGCTCGCGCTGCACGTAGAAACTGGTCAGCAAGCTGTTGCCGGTCAGGTCGTGGCACTGCGAGAGCACGTGGATCTTGTTGTGAATCTTCAGCTCGCGGGAGGCGTGGACGAAAGTCTCGTTGCGGAAGCTGTAGAACGGCTCCGAATAACCGGCGGAAGCGACGATGGCCGAGCAGCCGACCAGTTTGCCGGTGCTCGAGTCTTCGAGGACAAAGAAGTAACTCTCTTCACCGTTGAAGCTCACTTCGGCGGCGAACGAAGCTTCGCTCGCGGCGATCTTGTCGCTCAGACGTTCCACGTCATCCGGCAAGGAAGTGACACCAATCGGGCTGTCCGCAGCCAGACGCTGTACCTCGCCCAGATCAGCCATTTGCGCGGGGCGCATCACCAGCATGGTGTCACTCCTTTCTCTTCAATATTCACAGAAAAAACCGGGCCCACATAAAGATCGATGCAGGAATGGGACTTGTGGCGAGGGATTTATCCCCGCTGGGGGGCGAAGCACCCCCAAAAATATGGGGCCGCTGCGCAGCCCATCGGGGATAAATCCCCTCACCACAGGTTCAATCCAACAGGTGAATGTGCCCGGTATCAAAAATTGGTTCGGCGCCGGAAAAACTCCAGGCGCCGAAAGGTCCATCAGGCTTGCGTCAACTTCGCCGCAGCACGTTCGAAGCGGTCGAGACCTGCGTCGATATCGGCATCTTCCACCACTAGGCTCGGGGCGAAACGGATCACGTCCGGGCCAGCCTGGAGAATCATCAAGCCTTCCTGCTCGGCGGCGTTGAAGATGTCCTTGGCCTTGCCTTTCCAGGCTTCGCTGAGCACGCAACCGATCAGCAGACCGAGACCACGCACCTGGGTGAACAGGCCGTATTTCTCGCCGATCTGTTGCAGGCGGGTCTTGAACTTGTCGTGCTTGGCGTTCACGCCGTTCAACACTTCAGGGGTGTTGACCACGTCGATCACCGCTTCGGCGACGGCGCAGGCCAGCGGGTTGCCGCCGTAGGTGGTGCCGTGGGTGCCGACCACCAGATGTTTGGCCAGCGCTTCGGTGGTCATCATCGCCGCGATCGGGAAACCGCCCCCCAGGCTCTTGGCGCTGGTGAGGATGTCCGGGGTCACGCCGTAATGCTGGTAAGCGAACAGCTTGCCGCTGCGGCCCATGCCGGTCTGCACTTCGTCGAACACCAGCAGCGCGTTGTTCGCGTCGCACAGTTCGCGGGCACCTTGCAGGTAAGCCAGCTCGGCCGGCAGCACGCCGCCCTCGCCCTGGATCGGCTCGAGCACGACCGCGCAGGTCTTCTCGGACACCGCCGCTTTCAGCGCGGCCAGATCGTTGTAGGGAACGTGGGTGATGCCGGTGATTTTCGGGCCGAAACCGTCGGAATACTTCGACTGGCCACCGACGTTGACGGTGAACAGGGTACGGCCGTGGAAGCTGTTCAGCGCGGCGATGATTTCGTATTTCTCGGTGCCGAAACGGTCGAATGCGACGCGACGGGCCAGCTTGAATGCGGCCTCGTTGGCTTCGGCGCCGGAGTTGCAGAAGAACACACGCTCGGCAAACGTGGCGTCGATCAGCTTGTGCGCCAGACGCAGGGCCGGTTCGTTGGTGAACACGTTGGACACGTGCCACAGCTTGTTCGCCTGTTCGGTCAACGCACCGACCAGCGCCGGATGCGCGTGGCCCAATACGTTGACGGCAATCCCGCCGGCGAAGTCGATCAGCTCGCGGCCGGACTGATCCCAGACCCGGGAACCGGCGCCACGCACCGGAATGAAAGCGGCAGGCGCGTAGTTGGGAACCATTACCTGGTCGAAATCGGCGCGTTGTACCGCAGCGTGCTCAACGGACATCGGAGTCTCCTGAAGAGGAACACCCGCCTGGAACTGGCGAGCGATGAGGGGATTGTAAGGACAGTTGGGTGCCCGGCCTTGTCGCCAAGCGACAACTTCTTATAGCGCAAACCCCGGATTTTCCCGGGTTTACGGCAATGCGACATATAGCGTCGCAAAGGCGCAGTTTACCGGGCGCGGCCGATTTGCGGCAGGCCGCGCAGAATACCAAGTCAGCCTCGCGGCAGAGACATAAATATGTACCGCACGAGGTGCGCTGGCTGCTGATTTGCTGAGGGCTCTTCCCAACGCCAAGGAATGGCCATGCACCTGTCTGAAGGACACCCACCGGCAACCCCGACTGTCGCCAACGACGCGCGACATCCCGCTGAGCATTACCAACCGCTGAAAAAGGCGATCCCCGACTGGCTGGGCGACATCTCGGCCACACGGCGAGACGCACTGAAGAACAGCGTCCCGCAACTGCCCGAACCGCTCAAGACCGCTCCAGCCGAGCAGCATGCGCAGATGAAAAGTCTGAATGCCGCGCACATCAGTGCCCAGAGTGAAGTGGATAAAAGCCTGGAGCATTTGCAGGACGCGGCAGCGTTCGCCGAGCCCCTGCTCAAGGCAGAACTGAAACGCGCTTTCGATCTGGATCTGGATGTCAGAAACACCTATGTGCGTTTGTACATCCCTGCCACCACTCCCTGGTTCCCTATCAAGACCGGCGCAAGGGTGTGGAGCATTTCGCTGCTCGACGCCGCATTGCATAACTTTGAAGACAAGGAAACCCGCACCGACGCCTTCGAAGCCGAGTCAACTTTCACCACGCCACCGACCACGACGGGACAGTTCGACACCTTGCCCGCGATCAAATCAACGATGAGCATCGCCGCGTTCACCCAGTTGTGTCGCCGACTGGATGTCGGCGCGAAGTATCAAGCCAGCCTGGAAGAAAATCTCGGCTACTCCGATCCCATGATCGCCTCGGTATTGCGCAGCAAGCTGGACGCCAGCGAGAAGGCTGCCATGAAAGCCGCTTTGCAATGGGCACGGATGAACCGCGATGTGTCAGAGAACGCAGTGCGCCTGGTCGAGGCCCTGCTCGATGGCATGAAAGGCATCTACATCCATGGTGCGCCCTTGTTGTGCCATGACGTGACGATGCTCTGCGCGCCACTGACCGGCATCGTTGTCTTCGGGGCGGATTTGACCGTGTCGCGGACCAACGCGCGGATCGTGGCCTATGTGCCGGACGATCCCGAGCACCCGTTCAAGGAATATGCCTCGCCGCTGGAAATGGTCGTTGAACTGACGCGCCAGTTGCGCTCCAAGGAGTACCAGCGGTTCTTCAGCCGCTTCGTCAATCATGAACAGCGCGGATTTTTCTTCGGCACCCTCAACAGCCGCCTCAGCGAAATCAAGTGGCATCCCCACGAACCCGGCAGCTCCCTGCCGGCCTGGCGCGAGGCGCCTGTGGAGCGACCCGATCTGCAGACTGCGCTGGTGCCGTTTCAGGACGACCTGTGGCAGCACCTCTATCAGACAAAACTGAACAAGATCTTCAATGACGGCCGCAGCATCGCCGTGCCCACCGCAGCAGTCGACCAGAAGGCACGCTGGGCGTTCTGGGACTCGGTGGTCGACATCATTTCCACGATCGCCCAGACCGCCGCACTGATTGTCGCCCCCTTCGTACCGGTGCTGGGCGAAGTCATGATGGCGTACATGGCTTACCAGATGCTCGACGAAGCGTTCGAAGGCATCATCGAATGGGCGCAGGGCCGCACCACCGAAGCCTTCGAACATCTGATGGGCACCGTGGAATCGCTGATCCAGTTGGGCATGTTTGCGGTTGGCGGTGCGATTGCCTCGGCTGAGTTTCGCAACGTCTTGCCCAAGGAAGTCGTAGCGTTTATCGACCGTTTCAAACCGGTAAAACTCGCCAATGGTGAAACCCGCTACTGGCAACCCGATCTCGAGCGCTACGAATACCCGGCCCGGCCCGAACCGGATTCGCAACCGACCGCACTGGGCCTGCATCCACATCAGGACAAACAGTTGCTGCCGCTCGAAGATGCGCATTTTTCCGTGCAGGAACACACAGTGCCCGGCCAGTACCGCATCGAACATCCGACTCGCCCCGACGCTTATCAGCCTGTGGTACGGCACAACGGCGACGGGGCCTGGCACACCGAGCTCGAACGCCCCGTGGAATGGGACGGCGAGACCGCACTGCGGCGCATCGGCCCGGCGGTAGAGAGCTTTACCCCGGCCGAGCGCAAAACCATTCTTCAGGTCAGCGGCAGCAGCGAAGATGCCGTGCGCAAAATGCATGTGAATCAGGAGAAAGTCCCGCCGCTGCTGGCCGACAGCATCCAGCGCTTCAAGCTTGACCAGCAGTTGCAGCGCTTCATCGATCAACTCGACAGCGACGTTGCGCAAGAATTTCTGCGCGCCGACCAGGTCACTCAACTGCAATTGCTCAGCGAACATGGCCGCTGGCCGAGCAACCAGCGCCTGCGCCTGATCGATCGCAAGGGCGAGCTGCTCTGGCAGTCCAGCGCAGACGAAAGCCTGCCGTTGACGGAGTTGCGTCAGGACCAATTGATCGGCGGCGACCTGCTCAAAAGCCTGCTTTCGGTTCTCGATCAAGCACAGATCAAGGCACTGCTCGCCGAACCCTTCACCGCGACCCCGCCACTGGACGTGCGCTGCCAGACCCTGCGCAAGCAAGTGGTCGAGCTCGCCAGAACGCACCGAAGCGCACTGTTCGAATCCCGCTATCGAGCCTTGCAGCACCTCGACGATCCGCTGGCGCAACAGCTCAAGACTCACAACCCCGAATTACCAGCGAGCATCACCCGCGAGCTGCTCGACACTGCCACGGGGGGTGAACTGCTACAGATCAGCGATGGACAGCTGCCACCGCGCCAACAGGAACTGATGCAATTGGCCAGCCAGGAAGTGCGCATGACCCGGGCATACGAGGGGCTCGAACTGGACTCGGTGAAAAATTCCGATTCCGACTCGCTGTCGCTGCACAGCCTGAAATTCCTGCCGGGCTGGAGCGGCGATGTGCGGATCGAAATCCGCGACGGTCGCTACGAGGGTCCGGTGGTCGACAGCATCGGGCGCGAGGACGCGCCTGAACAAAAGGTACTGGTCAGGCGCGATGACGGGCGCTATCAGCCCTTCGACGACCGCGGCCAGGCACTGCACTCGTTCGGCGATTTCCATTCCAGCCTGTTGTACGCATTGCCCGACAGTGAGCGCAGCAGTCTCAATATCAGGGTGGGCCAGGGCAACGTGCTGAAAGCCGCCATCCGCGAACGCGCCATGGAACGTGAAGAGCTGCGCGTCGTGCTACAGGAGACGCCGATTCGGCCACCGGTCTTCGATACGCTAAGGCTGCTGGGCAGCGACGGTTATTCCCGAGTTGAACAAAGCGATGAGGAAATCCTGGAAGGCTACCGGCAGGACATCCGTGCGCTTTACCCGAAGCTGACCGACCTGCAGATCAGCACAGTGGAGCAAAACATGCGCGCCAGTCCGCTGGGCCAGCGCGCTGAGATCCAGCGGCTGCAGGATGAATACCTGCAATTACAGAACGAGCTGCATGTCTGGGCCAACAACCCGCCCCTCAGTCATCCCGATACCGGCATTGCACTCACCCCGGTGCAGAAACGCGCGGAAATCCAGAACCGACGATTGCTCAGGGAAGAAATCCTCAAAGGCTGGCGTCGGGAGTACCCTACCGACCTCGATGATTACGCCATGGCATCAGGTCACGCCATGAAGCTTGTGCACCCGATCATCGGCGACCTGCCCACGCTGTCGGCTGACCTCAGGCATATCACCACCCTGATCCTTGATGGCGGCGCCACGCCGGGCTCACTGGACAGTTTTCTGCGACAGTTTCCGCGATTACGGATTCTCGATGCACAAAACCTGAGGCTGCCGTCGCTGCCTCAGGCACTCACACACATGCCTTATCTGCGCGAACTGAAAATGCGCAAATGCGGGCTGAGCCTTACGATCACCACGCAGGCTGTGCTCGCCTCCATGCCACAGCTGACCATCCTCGATCTGCAGGGCAACGCCCTCGGTTTGCCACCCGACCTGCACGCGTTGCCCTCGTTGCGTTACGTCAATCTGTCGCGGACCGGCATACATAGTCTGCCAGATGACCTGTTGGATCATCCTCGGCTGAGTTCCGGCCAGTTCGATGGCAATCGCCTGACAGCGGTGCCCGAGGGGTTCTTCAATTTGCCCCCCTCCTTGAGCGATAACTTCACCTTCGCTGACAACCCGCTGACCCCAGCGGCGCGCGAACGCGTGAAAAACTTCCATGAATATTCCGGCCGACACTTCGACATTCGTCCGGAGAGCGCAGATCTGCAGCGCACCATCGCACTGTTCCCTGACCTCAACGAGGACCAAGCCACCAAAGTGTTCTACCGCTTGCCCGGAACACTGACTGAGGCCCGTGTCCAGTTGGCGCTCTGGGAAGCCGAGGTCAGCCAGTTGAACCTGGAACTCAGCGAATGGATCAACCAGGCGGCCACGTTTCACCCTGAAACAGGTGAACGCCTGCCGATCGCCGAACAGACGCGTGAGCTGGATGCCAGGCGGAGCTTCGCGCAACAACTTGAGCAGTTCTGGCGCAGCAGATCCGTGTCCACTCGCGAGGGCAGTCTTGAGGCCAGCGCTGCGTTCAGTGGTGACATGCCCGTGCTCAGCGCAAACTTCGAGCACGTTTACGATATGACCCTGACTGGCAATCGGCAGATTTCGGCGATCGCGCCGTTTCTGGAGTGCTTCCCCCAACTGACCAGGCTCAAGCTGAACAACTTCGAACTCGAACCGAAGGCGTTGCCGATGAATACGCTGACTCGTCTGTTCGAACTGCAGATGAAAAACTGCGGCGTGCTGTTGACTCCGGAGAATCAGGCGGCGCTGCTGTCTTTCGACCATCTGCACCAACTGGATCTGAGCGATAACCCGTTGGGAACCTTCCCCGACCTCAACCTGTTGCCCCGGCTGTGGGACATTGACCTGTCCAACAGCGGCCTCAGCGTTGTCCCGGATGGACTGGCCAGCCACCCGAATCTGCGCTCCGCAATTCTGTCCGGCAATCGCATCACGCAAATACCGGACGCCCTGTTCGATCTGCCTGCCGAGCGCAGCGGCAGCATTGATCTTTCCGACAATCCCTTGTCGACCGAGGCGCGCGACAACGTCCAGACCTACTATCGCAGCCATCGCAAGGACTTCCATGTCATGGCCGCCGACGAGGACATTGGCCTGGCGCAGGAATTGTTCGCCAATCTCGATCAGCAGAAGGCCAGCGGCATGATCTACGATCTGCCGGGCAATCTGGCCGACAGCCGCGCGCAACTGCTTCGCTGGAAAGCGGAGCTGGCGCAGATGCAACTGGATCTCGAGCGCTGGGTGCAGGAAACGCCGTCCACGCATCCGGTCACAGGCCGTGAGCTTTCGGAAATGGAGCAGGCGCAACAGCATTCGGCACGGACCGCATTCAAGCAAGACCTGGAGGCTTTCTGGCGCCAGCGGTCCAAAGTGGACGGCAAGCGCAGCACGGCCCTTGTGACCGATCTGAAATTCGTCGGCCAGATGCCTCGCCTGAACGTCGACTTCAGCCATGTCTCAACCCTGAAGTTGACGGGCAATGCAGCGATCACCGGCATAGACACGTTCGTGGAGTCCTTTGCCGAGCTGCGGGTGCTGCAAATGAAGAAATTCGCGCTGAATGAAATTCCGCCCTTCATCGCCAACCTGAACAATATCGAACAGCTGCGCCTGGACGGCTGCGCCATCAACTACACCTCCGCCGGACATGATGTGCTCGTGTCGCTGAGCAAGCTCAAGCGTCTGGACCTGAGCAACAATCCACTGACCGTGACACCCGATCTACAGACGATGCCGGCATTGCAGGACGCTTTTCTGACCCGTTGCAATCTCTCGTCTCTGCCCGAAGGTATTGCCGAACACCCGGCTTTGCAGTCCCTGTACCTCAACGACAACAAGATCACACAGTTGCCGGAAGCATTGTTCAGCGCAAATCCGAATCGCACCGCGGGCGTGCGGCTGGCCGGCAATCCGCTGTCTCTGGCTGCTCGCGAGCGAATCAAGACCTACCATGCCGAACACAATCGCCACTTCGGCATACTGCCCGCCCCGAATGACGTTGCGATGGCGCGCAGAGTGTTCCCGCACTTGAGAGACGATATGGCCATCGACATGATCTATCGCCTCCCCGGCACATTGCAGGCAGGTACGGCGCAACTGATGAGCTGGGAAGCCGAAGTGACCCGACTGCTCAGCGACCTCGAAGCGTGGCAGCAGCGCGTACCGAGTCATGATCCGACAACGGGCCAACTCTGGACCGCGCAGCAAAGAGCAGCGCAACTTGAGGCGCGAAACCAGTTCAGCGAAAGTCTTGAGGATCTCTGGCGCGGCAGTCGTATCGACATGCCGGATCTGCGCCTGGAAGTCTTGACTACCGAGGCTCCATTCGTCGGCGAACTGCCACAGCTGAGCGCCGATTTCAGCCAGATCACGCACCTGAAAATCCAGGGCAATCCACAGCTGAGTATTGCCGACGGCTTTCTCGATTGCTTCACTGGGCTGGAGGGACTGGAATTGCCTGGTTTCGCACTGGGCCGAATCCCGCAAGCGCTGGAGCGCATGCCTTCGCTTGAAACGCTCATGCTCAGCCGATGCAATATCACCCTCGATACTGCCGGACAAGCCACGTTGTCGACCCTGAGTCGCCTGACGGCGCTGGATCTGTTCGGTAATCCGCTGGGCCAGACGCCCGATGTATCGACGCTTGCCAACCTGACCTTCATCGATCTGATCCGCACGGGAATCGAGCGTGTGCCCGCCGGGCTGGATCGACCTGCGCGCCTGAAAACGGCGCTGCTGGGCGAAAACAACATCATCGGATTACCTGAGGATCTCACGGCTTTCGCCAACCGCGGCGTGGATCTGGCTGCCAATCCACTGTCTGCCACCTCGCGCGAACAGATCAAGGCGTGCTACCTGCTCAAGGACGACAATTTCGGTGTCTGGGCCGAACAGGCGGATCTCGATCTGGCCCAGACGCTGTACCCGGGGTTGACTGCCTTCGATGCCAATGACCTGGTCTATCGCCTGCCCGGTTCAATGGCGGACGGACGCAGCGAACTGCTGCGTCGGCAGACCGAGCTCACCTCGTTACTCGGCAATCTTGATGCCTGGGTCAATGCAACGCCCACTGATTCGGTTAACCAGGGCGTGCCGGAAAATGAAGCGTGGCGCGAGCAAGTCGTCCAGCGCCAACGCTTCAAGGACAACCTGGAAAAACGCCTGCGGCACTTCCCGGTCAACCCCATGGACGGCGAGTTCGTCTGCGACCTTTCGTTCACCGGCGAGCTGCCGCCGCTGTCTGGGCGTTTCGATTACATCGACCAATTGCGGCTGACCAGCACGGCGAGCACTCCTCCTCCCGTCGATCGCTTGCTGGAGCTGTTTCCCCGGCTCAGGGTGCTGGATATCCGCAATTACCCGTTACGTCGGGTTCCTGCGCCGGTCTTTGGCCTCGAAACCCTGAGTAGCCTGAACCTCTCGGGCTGTGAGATCGCAATGACTGCCCGCACGGCAGAGGCTTTCGCACCGCTGAAAAATCTCGGTTCTCTGGATTTGAGTAACAACCCACTGGGGCACAGCCCCGATCTGATCCACTTTCCCGACCTTCAGTTGCTGGACCTGAGCAACACCGGCCTGACCATGCCGCCCGCTGGCTTGTTCCGGCTGACTCAGTTGCGCAAGGCTGACCTGTCCAACAACAGAATCAGGGCGTTGCCGTCCGGGTTTCCGTCCCGTCCCGACATCATGATGACCGAGTACGATTTCAGCGCAAATCCGCTGCAAGCGGAAAGTCAGCAACGTCTGGACAGGTACAACACGGCCCTTGGCGCGCACGACATCGAGACGCGCGCATCGAGTACTCCCGCCTGGAATGAATTTGACGATTTCATGGATTCGGATTTTTCCGATGGCGAGGAGCGACCGTTACCGCCGAGCGACCCTGACTGACGCGCTGTCAGCCACGCTCCGGCGGCACTGACGACAATTCGAACGGGCTGCTGCTGCGCCGCTGGTTGCGATCTTCCCGCGGCGTGGCACCGAAGAAATTGCGATAGGCGCTGGAAAAATGCGGCCCCGAGGAGAAGCCACAGGACAGGCCGATCTGGATGATCGACTTGCTGGTCTGCATCAACATCTGCCGGGCCTTGTTCAGGCGCAATTCCAGGTAGTACTGGCTCGGCACGCGATTGAGGTATTGCTTGAAGATCCGCTCCAACTGCCGACGGGATACGCACACATGCTGGGCGATTTCGTCGGTGGTCAGCGGCTCTTCGATGTTGGCTTCCATCAGCAACACCGCTTGGGTGAGCTTCGGATGGCTGGAGCCGAGGCGATTCTGCAATGGAATGCGCTGACGTTCACCGCCCTCGCGGATGCGCTCGACCACCAGTTCTTCCGACACCGCACCGGCCAGTTCCGCACCGTGATCGCGGGCCAGCACCGCCAGCAGCAGGTCGAGCACCGACATGCCACCACAAGCGGTCAGGCGATCGCGATCCCAGTCGAACAGATGACTGGTGGCGATGACTTTCGGGAAGCGCTCAGCAAAATCGTCCTGCCAGCGCCAGTGCACGGCGGCGCGATAACCGTCGAGCAAACCGAGCTGGGCCAGCGGATAGACACCGGCCGACAGACCACCGATCACGCAACCGGCACGCACCAGTTGCTTGAGCGCACTGCTCAGCGCCGGCGCCAGGGTGGTCGGTGGCTCGTCAGCGAGCAGGAACAGTTTCTGGAAATTCTCGAGCTTGCCGGCCCAGGGTTCGCCGGGCAATTGCCAGGCCCCTTCGCTCTGCGGCTCGGCCTGCAGGAACGACAGTTCGTAAACCACGTCCGGGTGCACCCGCTGCGCAACACGCAAGGCCTCCTCCGCCAGCGCCAGCGTCAACGCTTTAGTGCTGGGCCAAATCAGGAAACCAATTCGATGGGCAGTCATGGGCGGGCAATCCGAAACGAACAACGGTGATGAAGGCATGGGCCAATGCTAGCCCGGAAATGAATACAAATCCTGAGTCCGACACAGATCCATGTAGGAGCTGCCGAAGGCTGCGATCTTTTGATTTTCGAAAAACAAGATCAAAAGATCGCAGCCTCGTTGCACTCGGCAGCTCCTACAGGGGATCTGGGTCAGGCTTCAGGTCGCGAAGCATGACCTAATCTGGTGCACAACGGCAGCCCTGATTTATTTCAGGCTGCCCGACAGAAACTGCTGCAAGCGCTCCGACTGCGGGTTGACCAGCACTTCGCGCGGGTTGCCGCTTTCTTCGACGACGCCTTTGTGCAGGAACACCAACTGGTTCGACACTTCACGGGCGAAGCCCATTTCGTGTGTCACCACAACCATGGTGCGACCTTCCTGCGCCAGCGCCTGCATCACCTTCAGCACATCGCCGACCAGTTCCGGGTCGAGGGCCGAGGTCGGCTCGTCGAACAGCATCACTTCCGGCTCCATCGCCAGCGCACGGGCGATCGCCACGCGCTGCTGCTCGCCGCCGGACATGTGCCCCGGGAACGCGTCCTTGCGATGGGCCACGCCAACCTTGTTCAGGTAATGCTCGGCTTTCTCGCGGGCTTCGGCCTTGGACACACCGAGCACGTGCACCGGCGCTTCCATGATGTTTTCCAGCGCGGTCATGTGCGACCACAGGTTGAAATGCTGGAACACCATCGACAGGCGCGAACGCATGCGCTGCAGCTGCTTCGGGTCAGCGGCTTTCAGCGCGCCGTCCTTGTTCGCCACCAGTTTCAACTCTTCGTTGTTGAGCAGGATCTTGCCCGCGTGCGGCTGCTCGAGCAGGTTGATGCAGCGCAGGAAAGTACTTTTGCCGGAGCCACTGGAGCCGATGATGCTGATCACATCGCCGGCGGCGGCTTTCAGGGACACACCCTTGAGCACTTCGTGACTGCCATAGCGTTTATGCAGGTCTTGGACTTCAAGTTTGTACATGCGGTCGGTTCTCACAAAAACAGTCAGTCAGTCGTTGAGCAAGCGCCCGTGACGCAGCGCTTCGCGCCCCGCCACCTTGGCCAGCCAGAAACCGGGTTGGGCATAGCGCAGCCGTTCAATGGCAAACAGCACCCCGGACGTACCAGCACATACCGTGCTGACCCGATCGGACACAGGGTCGATCACTTGAAAAATCTCGTCGCCCGCCTCGACCCATTCGCCGGGCTTGCGGGAAAAACTCACCACACCGGGGTGCGGCGCGAACAACAATTCGGTGCCTTCGAAAGGCATGCCTTCGCACGCGTCGTGTATCGGGTTCGGCCACTCGCCAGTGATCAGGCCTTGCTCGGCAAGGAACGCCAGAATGCCTTCGGCGTAAGCCTCGGCTTCGACGCGGCCGGTGTCGGCCTGCCCGCCAAGCTCGATGGTCGTCGCCAGACACGCCAGCGGAATCTGCGCATCGGGGAACTGCCGCGACAGGCGCAGCCACGGCAAGGAGCAGGCTTCATCGAACGAGCTGCCGCCGGAATCTTCCGCGAGCAAACCAACTTTGACGTTCAGGTGCGCCGACAGCGAACGCCACTGCGGCCAGTGCTGCGGCAGCGCGTACATGTGCAGCGCGGCTTCGGCATCGCAGTGCAGATCCAGCACCACATCGGCGGTGCAGGCGTGGCTGAGCAGCACACGCTGCATCCCCTGCAACTGGCTGCTCGCTTCAGGCAAGCCGGCCAAGTGGTCGGCCATTGCCTGGCGGATCAGGCGCACGTTGGCGTGCGGATCATCACCGAGTTTTTCGCCCAGCGCCGTCGCGACCGGCGCGCTGAGCTCGACGAAGTCACGGTTGAAATTCTTGCCGCTGCCCGCCTCGAAACGGCCCTGGAAATTGCCTTGCAGCAACTGCCCGAGACCGATCGGATTGGCCACCGGCACCAGCTCGATCACGCCGTTGAGCAAGCCTTGGGCTTCGAGTTCGCCGAGGCGCTTTTTCAGCTCCCAGGCGGTGCGCATGCCCGGCAGTTCATCGGCGTGCAGGCTGGCCTGGATGTAGGCCTTGCGCTCGCCGCTGCCGAAACGGAAAACCGAAACCTTGCGCTCGCTGCCCAGATGGCTCCACGGCAATACGTGGTCGATGCGTTGCATATCAGTGCTTCCGTGGCGCGAGGTAGCTCAACCAGCGACGCTCGGCCAGCTTGAACAGCTTGACCAGAATGAAGGTCAGGCACAGGTAGAACACGCCAGCGGTGATGTACGCCTCGAACGGCAGGTAGAACTGCGCGTTGACGGTACGCGCCGCGCCAGTGATGTCGATCAGGGTCACGATCGACGCCAGACTGGTGGTCTGCAGCATCATGATCACTTCGTTGCTGTACTGCGGCAGCGCGCGGCGCAGGGCCGATGGCAGCAGGATGCGTTTGTACAGTTTGAAGCGCGACATGCCCATGGCCTTGGCCGCTTCGATTTCACCATTCGGCGTGGCCTTGAGGCTGCCGGCGATGATCTCAGCGGTGTAGGCGCTGGTGTTGATCGCAAAGGCCAGGCAGGCGCAGAACGTTGCGCTCGACAGCCACGGCCACAGGAAGCTTTCGCGTACCGCCTCGAACTGGGCCAGACCGTAGTAGATCAGGAACAGCTGAACCAGCATCGGCGTGCCGCGAATCACGTAGGTGTACAGCCACGCGGCGCCGTTGACGAGCGGGTTTTTCGAGACGCGCATCAGCCCCAGCGGCAGTGCCGCCAGCAGACCGAAAAACAGCGACAGCGCAAGCAGTTTGAGGGTGGTCAGCAGGCCGCCGAAGTACAACGGCAGTGCCTCCCAGATGACGTTGTAGTCGAAGATCATAGATCAGCCGCCCTTACGCCTACCGAGTAGCGCTTCTCAAGGTGACGCAATGCCAGCAACGAGACACTGGTGATCACCAGGTACATCGCCGCCACTGCGAGGAAGAAGGTGAAAGGCTCGCGCGTGGCATCTGCCGCCTGCTTGGCCTTGAACATCATGTCTTGCAGACCGACCACGGAAATCAGCGCGGTGGCCTTGGTCAGTACCAGCCAGTTGTTGGTGAAGCCGGGAATCGCCAAGCGAATCATCTGCGGCACCATCACCCGGAAGAACACCTGAAAACTGCTCATGCCGTACGCCATGCCCGCTTCGGCCTGGCCTTTGGGAATCGCCATGAACGCGCCACGGAAGGTCTCCGAGAGGTACGCACCGAAGATGAAACCGAGGGTGCCGATGCCGGCGGCCAGCGGGTTCAGGTCGATGTAGTCGTCATAGCCGAGCATCGGCGCGACGCGGTTGAGCAGGTCCTGACCGCCGTAGAAGATCAGCAGGATCAGCACCAGATCGGGAATGCCGCGGATCACCGTCGAATACAGGTCGCCCAGCCACGCCAGCCAGCGCACCGGCGACAGGCGCAACGCGACACCGATCAGCCCGAGAACGATGGCCAGAGCCATGGACGACAAGGCGAGCTGAAGCGTCAGCCATGCGCCATCGAGGATGACAGCCCCGTAGCCTTTCAACATGATTCAGGTCCTCGAAAGTTGGGATGAAAAAATGGCGCAAACCGCAGAGATTCTGTTGCTTGCGCCATTTCGGACTTGTCGCAGAGACGTCTTACTTGCCGTAGATGTCGAAGGCGAAGTACTTGTCCTGGATTGCTTTGTATTTGCCGTTTTCGCGGATGGCCGCGATGGCAGTGTTGATCTTGTCTTTCAGGGCGTCGCCCTTGCGCACTGCGATACCTACGCCGTCGCCGAAGTATTTGACGTCGGTGAAGGCCGGGCCAACGAACGCGAAACCTTTGCCGGCGTCGGTTTTCAGGAAACCGTCGTCCAGCAGGGTGGCGTCAGCCACGGTACCGTCGAGACGACCGGCAGCCACGTCGAGGTAGATTTCGTTCTGCGAACCGTAAGGCTTGATCTCGGCGCCCAGTGGAGCCAGAACTTCGCGGGCGAAACGCTCGTGGATCGAGCCACGCTGTACGCCGATGTTCTTGCCTTTCAGCTCAGCCAGACCTTCGCTGACCTGAGTACCGGCCTTCATGACCAGACGCGCCGGGGTGTTGTAGTACTTGTTGGTGAAGTCGACCGACTTCTTGCGATCTTCGGTGATCGACATCGACGACAGGATGGCGTCGATCTTGCGCACTTTCAGTGCCGGGATCAGACCGTCGAACTCTTGCTCGACCCACACGCACTTGACCTTCATCTCTTCGCACAGCGCGTTGCCGATGTCGTAGTCGAAACCGACGATGCTGCCGTCCGGTGCTTTCGAAGCGAATGGAGGGTAAGCCGCTTCGATGCCGATCTTCACAGGTTTTTCGTCAGCGACGGCATTCAGCGACAGCACGGACAGTGCCAGGGCGCCAAGCAGCACAAGTTTCTTCATCTTGGGACTCCATCGGTAAAGGGCAAAAACGGCAGAGTGAGCGACAGCCCAATATGCGAATGGGTGAATCGGAAATCGGTTGCGCATCGGCGGAAATTTCCCGTTGAAACCGCAGGCGATTTCAACGTCAGCCACGATGAGCGAGTGATCGGCATTCTAACGACAGGCCCGAAGCCGATATTTCTTCAATGCGACAACTAATTACAGATGCACCGAGAAAGCGGTTTGAGCTCATTGACAGCCCTGCAATTTCATGCAAGAGCAAAAGACAGTGAACCGATACATATTGCAAGTTGCGGGCCCATTATTCGCAAACCCTTCTAATCCGGCAAGCGCAGCGTTATGTCTTATTTTTCCGCGGGGCTTTGGCGGCTCTAAAACGGCGCACCGCGTTTCCCTTCGCCCCGGTTTGGCGCGGGCGGTTACACATTGGGTTGTGGCGGGTAACAGCGGGAAAGGTCTGACGGGGGAGATCGATAATTATTGGTTGGGGTGTTGCGGGTTCCTACAGCTGACTCCTGCGCTGTCTGACAGATCGCCTTCGCGAGCAGGCTCGCTCCCACATTTGAAATGCGCCCGTTTCCTTGTGGGAGCGAGCCCGCTCGCGAAGAGGCCAGCCCGATCAACACAAATCCACTAGGCACAAAAAAGCCCCATCCGGCATCACCGGACAGGGCTCCTATGCTTCTAACGCTTAAGCAACATTCATGGTCTTGTGCGTATCAATCAAATGCTGCACCACACCCGGATCCGCCAGGGTCGAGATATCCCCCAGCCCGTCGTATTCCGCCGTGGCGATCTTGCGCAGGATGCGGCGCATGATCTTGCCCGAACGGGTCTTCGGCAGCCCCGGCGCCCACTGGATCACGTCCGGCGAAGCAATCGGGCCGATCTCCTTGCGCACCCAGTTCTTCAGCTCCAGACGCAACTGCTCGGTCGGCTCCTCGCCATTCTTCAAGGTCACATAGACATAGATGCCCTGCCCCTTGATGTCATGCGGCACGCCCACCACCGCAGCTTCGGCCACCTTCGGATGCGCGACCATCGCGCTCTCGATCTCGGCGGTGCCCATGCGGTGGCCGGAAACGTTGAGCACGTCGTCCACGCGCCCGGTGATCCAGTAGTAACCGTCCGCATCGCGACGCGCGCCGTCACCGGTGAAGTACATGCCACGGAAGGTCTTGAAGTAGGTATCGACGAAACGATCGTGATCGCCATAGAGCGTACGCGCCTGGCCTGGCCACGAATCGAGAATCACCAGATTGCCCTCGGCCTCGCCCTCGATGATGTTACCGAGGTTGTCGACCAGCGCCGGCACCACACCGAAGAACGGACGCGCCGCCGAACCCGGCTTCAGCGCGTGAGCGCCCGGCAGCGGGCTCATCATGTTGCCGCCAGTCTCGGTCTGCCACCAGGTATCGACGATCGGGCAACGCGACTTGCCGACATTCTTGTAGTACCAGTCCCAGGCTTCCGGGTTGATCGGCTCACCGACCGAACCGAGCAGGCGCAGGCTGCTGCCATCGGCGCCTTCAACCGCCGCCTGACCCGAGGCCATCATCGCGCGGATCGCGGTCGGCGCGGTGTAGAGGATGTTGACCTTGTGCTTGTCGATGATCTTCGCCACCCGGGTGATATCCGGGTAGTTCGGCACACCCTCGAACAGCACGGTGGTCGCGCCGTTGGCCAGCGGGCCGTAGACGATGTAACTGTGGCCGGTAACCCAGCCGACGTCGGCGGTGCACCAGTAGATTTCGCCTGGACGGTAGTCGAACACGCGCTCGTGGGTCATCGCCGCATACAGCAGATAACCGCCGGTGGTGTGTTGCACGCCCTTCGGCTTGCCGGTCGAGCCGGAGGTATAAAGGATGAACAGCGCTTCTTCGGCGCCCATCTCTTTCGGCGCGCACACAGTGCCCGCGACTTTCATCAGGTCTTCGTACCAGATGTCGCGATGCTGGTTCCACTTGATATCGCCACCGGTGCGCTTGCAGACGATGACTTTCTGGATGCTGCTGGTTTCCGGGTTGGTCAGGGCGTCGTCGACGTTGGCCTTGAGGGAAATCTTCTTGCCGGCACGGATGCCTTCATCGGCGGTGATCACCACTTTCGAACGGCAATCGATGATGCGACCGGCCAGCGCTTCCGGCGAGAAACCACCGAACACCACCGAGTGAATCGCGCCGATCCGGGTGCAGGCCAACATGGCGACCACGGCTTCGGGGACCATCGGCATGTAAATGGTCACCACATCGCCACGGTGCACGTCCTGACCACGCAGGGCGTTGGCCAGTTTGCACACTTGCTCGTGCAGTTCGCGGTAGGTGATGTTGCGGCTCTCGGAAGGATCGTCGCCTTCCCAGATGATCGCGACTTGATCGCCGCGCTCGGCCAGATGACGGTCGAGGCAGTTGTAGGAAACGTTCAGGGTGCCGTCGGCAAACCACTTGATGTCGACATGGTGATCGTCGAACGACGTCTGCTTCACCGTGGTGAAAGGCTTGATCCAGTCCAGACGCTTGGCTTGCTCGCGCCAGAAGCCGTCAGGGTTGACGACCGACTGCTGGTACATGGCTTTGTAGGTCGCCTCGTCAGTCAGCGTGTTTGCCAGAACCTCGGGACGAACGGGATACAGAGAAGCCGCACTCATCTTTCCTACCTCGGTGTAATAGTTGTTTTTGTATGACCCCGTTGTAGCCGGGTGGGCCCCATAGAACCATTCGACGATGGTTGTAGGAGCTGCCGCAGGCTGCGATCTTTTGATCTTCAAAGCAAGATCAAAAGATCGCAGCCTCGTTGCACTCGACAGCTCCTAAAGGGGCCGCGCGAGGGATTGTTACCAAATATGCCAAAAGTGTTTATCAAAACCCGCTCTGTTTACCCCGGCCCCAGCGCCCTAAAATTCACCTCGCCAACAAGGCAACCGCGATTAACAACGTTACAGCCCCCACGAAGGCCGTTAATCCAGCTCTCCAAGTAACGCATCAAATACTCAAGCTCCACACGCAACCCTAAAAAGGTTGCGTGACCCCACTCGACCTCAAAAAGGTGAATTAGAAATGAAAGCTTTATTGGTTCTGGCCCTCAGCAGTCTGTGCGCAACCGCCATGGCAGATGAGGTCCCGACTGATGTCGCACAGCAACAACCGGTCATCGAGGAATACACTTACTCCACGCATCTGGACATCGCCAAAGTTGTATCGATGAGCGAAATTCCAAATGTGTGCGAAGTAGTACCGGCGAAAATGGAATACGACGACTCCAAAGGCCAACGCCACATCCTGCGCTACAGCATCATGGGCAACGGCTGCACGAACTGAATCAGACTGCACCGAATCGGATCGCTCAGCGCTACATTGAGGGTCGATTCCAGCCCGACTTCGGTCGGGCTCAGTTGTGTCTGGAACCGCGAAAAAGGCTTGCAAAACACTAGATATAGTGAAAAACGCGCTTTTCTGGCTATTTTTTAAACAGAAAATCACCCGCCAAAAATTTAACGAAAAAAAATCTGCCGGCCTCGACTCCGCGCAAAGCCCTGTAATCCCTCGGTCGGACCGAAATCCGCCCCCTCCTCGGCCTCGCCATGAGCCGATTCGCCGCACCACGCCGGTAAAAATTTCCCTATAATGCCGCCCTATACGGGTCAGCAATATTCCCTTACAGGGAGCAAAAGCCATTCTGAAGCCCCGCAACAGTGCCAGACGCTGATTGCGCCCATCAGAGGCTCTCGGAACCCGTCAAAATTTCTGTTTATTTGCCTGCGTGCATCGCTGCAAAAAACGACATCCAACGCGGCTTGTTTGGCCGTGTGAAAAACCAACCCTTCAGGTTTCACACGGGCACAAGCCCTCACGCAGGAGACGACACGTCATGCTGAGCTGGGACGAATTCGATAAAGAAGACAGTGAAGTCGCAACCGTGAAAGGCGCCAACGCCGGCCACGCAAGCGAAGCCAACATGGACCGCCTCGACAACGCCGGCGGCGCCGCAGCGCTGGAAGCCCGCGCCGTCACCGCCGACGACTCGGCCGCCGTGGCCCGCGCCAAGGCTGCACTGAACTCCCTCGACGTCGCCGAAGGCCTCGCCGAACTCGAAGGCGCCTCCGCCCGTGTCGCCGTTGACGAAAAGCGCATGATCAACTGCCGCGCCGACCTCAACCAACTCGTGCCATTCAAGTACGACTGGGCCTGGCAGAAGTATCTGGACGGTTGCGCAAACCACTGGATGCCGCAAGAAGTCAACATGACCGCCGACATCGCCCTCTGGAAAAACCCGGAAGGCCTGACCGACGACGAGCGCCGCATCGTCATGCGCAACCTCGGCTTCTTCTCCACCGCCGACTCCCTGGTTGCCAACAACCTGGTCCTGGCCGTGTACCGCCTGATCACCAACCCGGAATGCCGCCAGTACATCCTGCGCCAGGCTTTCGAAGAAGCGATCCACACCCACGCCTACCAGTACTGCATCGAATCGCTGGCCATGGATGAAGGCGAAATCTTCAACATGTACCACGAGATCCCATCGGTCGCGAAGAAAGCAGCCTGGGGCCTGAAGTACACCCGCTCGATCTCCGATCCAAAGTTCGAAACCGGCACCCCGGAAACTGACAAAGAGTTGCTGCGCAACCTGATCGCTTACTACTGCGTTCTGGAAGGCATCTTCTTCTACTGCGGCTTCACCCAAATCCTCTCCATGGGCCGCCGCAACAAAATGACCGGCGTCGCCGAGCAGTTCCAATACATCCTGCGCGACGAATCCATGCACCTGAACTTCGGCATCGACGTGATCAACCAGATCAAAATCGAAAACCCACACCTGTGGGATGCGGAAATGAAGGAAGAAGCGACCCAGATGATTCTGCAGGGTACGCAGCTGGAGATTGAATATGCGCGTGACACCATGCCTCGCGGGGTGTTGGGTATGAACGCGGCGATGATGGAGGATTATCTGAAATTCATCGCTAACCGTCGTTTGTCGCAGATTGGTTTGAAAGAGGAATATCCAGGGACGACTAACCCGTTCCCTTGGATGAGCGAGATTATGGACTTGAAGAAAGAGAAGAATTTCTTTGAGACTCGGGTTATTGAGTATCAGACTGGTGGGGCGTTGAGCTGGGACTAACTAATAGTCTCACTCGCCACGATTTGACGATTGCGGTCTGAGTCGACAAGTCGAAAAAGCAAAAAGCCCCGATCTGATCGGGGCTTTTTTATAGGTGATGGGTAATCCCTTTCCATCCCTACATCTCAGCGCCAAATCTCCTACAGCAGTTACAGCCGCTTCCGCATTGATACCTACCACAAGCACCTCTAAGCTCAATTTCAGGTGCCTAAGAAACGCCCAACGTAGAAAGCATGGTCAACTTACAGACGCGTACGTCGTCGGTAGTGATTGCCTGCACGTTGGGATTTTTTAAGTCCACTCTACGTTGGGGCCAGGCTCTCCTAAAATCCAAAACGTAGAGGTCATAGATATGTCTGATCCATGCTCGGTAACCGTCTTCTCTCGCCACAATCTTTCTCTACATGCCCTTCTATTAGAGAACCAGCCTTGGTTCTCCGCCCGCGATGTCGGCCGTTTGATGGGTTTCCATCTGAATGATCGGGTGGTCAACAAGCTAGATAGCGACCAGCGCCGCGTTATGTGGATTGAGTACTTTCGAGAACCTGAACAGCATCTGATGCTCAGTGAGTCTGGGGTTTATGCGCTGTTGGTCTATCACTACGTTCCGGGAAATCGGTTATTGCGTGAATGGCTCACCAACGAGGTCGTGCCGACCTTGCGTGACGCTGCGGATTCGGGAGATTCAAATCGGCCAATGTTGAGCTTGTTGGATTGGCCGGAGATGTCGTTGAGTTTGCTGCATTGGCAGGATGAGGGCTGGATTCGGCTACGGGATATGCCGCACCTGTTAAATGATCAGACGCAGCGGAGAGCAACTCCGATTCGACCTTGGTGGCGACGAGTTGCTCAGGCGTTCCAATCTTCGAAGCGCTCAATGGGCTAGGTGACGTGTTTATAGGAGCACTTTCGAGCCCCACGACTCTTCATAAGCAGTTCATGACAGCCATTCAATATCGACCGAGGGTTCGCACCCTCGGCGATCGTATGGGTAGGAAAAAGAACAACCGTGATTGGAATATTCAACCTTCAATTGCTTCCAACCGAAGCTTCAATCTCTGATTCACCAATGCGCCATGCACCCCAGAATGAATTTCCCGGTGACAACTTGGACATACAGCTGCCACATACCGTGGGTGGTCTAAACCACCATCGGAGAGCCTATTCACATGATGAGGTTCTAAATAGGGTGTGCCATCTTTCTTCAAGAATGGAGCAGGCATCTCACAGCTTTCGCATATTCCCTGAGCACGCATCAATACGTAGAACGAGACCTTCCGGCTACGCTGATAAATCTTACGGGGGGCGGATTGTCCGAATCCATCACTGCTAAGCTTACACGCAGCCACCGCGACCAGCCGCGCAGCAGCCAGAGACTCGGGAAGGTCAGCCTTGTCCTCGTACTCGTCACCAACTTCAATCGTTCCGCCAGAAATACCGACAGGGACTAGTCGAAAAACAATAGCCGCACGATCCTGGCCAGTTACATCAGGTTGAATCCGCGTGAACATATCTGCACAAGAAAATTCACCTACATAAGCGCAGCCTTTACCTTTGCCGAGTGACTTAAACAAATGCAGTGCTCGGCCGTCCACGGCATGCTCAGCAATGGCGCGGTTGCCACGAGTCAAAGTCATCGCACCTCGCTGTCCTTCACCGGTGTAAAGATATGCGCCGTCGTCCCAACGATCTGCATAACCGTATTGTTCACCGCTATCGCCAGTAAACAAAAAAATCACTGGATAGATAGCTGACGCTGCAATGCCACTTTGGCGACTACCACCGAACGGTCCATTGATTTCAGTTTTTCGGTCATAAACAACCCCTGGCGTGAACTGCAACAAAAGCTCACCTTCTTCACGAGGTAACTCCACAATAGTGAAGCCTCGCTTCTTAAGGTAACTGTTGGTCGGATGCCCACCCGAAAAATCGCCTACCGCAACGCCAGTCGCCAAAGAGACAATTTTCTTCGCTGGATACAGGACCCCGCCCGCTTCAATGGCATAACGATGCGATTGGTTTTTTTCCCAGCCTTGCCACTCAGGCCTACTCCGAAATTTGTGATCAAACTCCAGCATCGCGTTGCCTATTCGTTCCTTCGAGACCGCTTTGATCACCACGAGTGCCGCCCTTTGTAGTCAATGGCTGTAGGAAAATTCCTATAGTCGCCAAACTCCAAAAGGGTTTCAATACATGACAGAGCAAAGAGCCACTATTTCCAGGCGTTGCCTTTAATATCGGCGTGCTCCCCCTAACTCGTTTACTCGTCTTAACGCGCCATCTTCTCCTCAAGGATCCGAGCCCCACCATGAAATTCGATCTCGCCTACTGCCTCAGCCTCGACGACAAGTTGTCGATCTATGACGTTCGCGATCTCAATTTCGATGAAACTGTGGCGTTTGACTCGGCGAAGGAACACTTCCAGTGCCCCAACGATGCCTGTCGTGCGGCGTTCGAGGCTTCCAACGAGTTGGGCACGTTCAACGCCAAGAACGTGAATTACGTTCGCACGCCGCACTTCAAGAATCTGCCCACGACGCAGCATGTGGCGGGTTGTCCGTATGTGAGTTCGAAGGCGTCGGCGTCTGGCGTTGAGACGGCGGATGGCGAGGTGGATGACGGGCGTGAGGAGCATTTCCCATCGGAGTTATTGCTGACCCGGCGTGAGTATGTGCGCAAGCCTGTCGCGCCAGCGGGGGCGGCGGATGTGTTGCGCGATGACCCGGTGCGGGCGGCGGCGGACAGTGGTAAAGAGTCGGTGGGTCGTGAGTCGGCGCCGGACAAGACCAGTGTGTTTGCGCATCCGGTGGAGTGTTTTGTTTCCAACTTCGCCGACAAGGATTTGCTCAAGCGCATGCCGTTGAAGATTGGCGAGCATACGGCGCCGTACAGTTCGTTCTTCAAGAAGATCGAGTATCTGACGGACAATAAGGGGCTGATTTACTGGGGGCGGATCAAGAAGATTGAGGACTTCCACAGTGCCAGTTTTCGGATCGACTTCGAGGACAAGGTCTGGTTCAAGAAGCCCGAAGACAGCAAGAAAAAGCCGTATCCGGTCAGCGTTTATCTGAACAAGAAGCTGATCGACAACTACCGCAAGCGCAAGGCGTTTCTGGAAGAGATCAAACACGCTGTGGATAGCGACAAGGCGTTGTTCTGTTTCTTCTATGGGGTGACGCCGGAGTTGAAGCAGGTGCCCGGCAAGAAGAACCCCGAGAAGCCTTTCGAGGTCTTCAATGCCAATATCGAGAACCTGGATCACTTCATTATTCGTGAAGCGCCGGGGTTGGAGTGACGCTCAGTTGATGCGTGCCCCTTCTTCAAACGCTCGAATCTCCCGATCCGCCTCCCTGCGTCGCTCAAGTGCAGCCTGAACGCCCAGATCTTCCACTCCGCAATACTGGCGCAGCCAATGAGCGAGCATTTCTTCATCAGGGCGAAAGTAATCTTTTCGGTCCTTGGTGTTTCGAATTTGCGAATTCATCCGCGCATCGAAACCGATAGCTGCACGTTCGCCTTGGGGCAAACAGCCCCACTCTGCCGCGCAATCCTCGAAAAACCAGGCGACTTGTTCGATGTGCTTTTGTGCGCTGCGATGGCCACGGCGATAAAAACGATACTCGCGACTCAGCTCGAGACGATCGGTCATTGTCCCCGCATCAACCCATTGCATGAGGTCATGATTGATTGCATCGCGGATCAGACCTTCGCGCCAACGCTCGTTAAACCACGCTACAAACCCTTCGGCGTCGGCCTTTTTGGCATCGGCCAGGATCACGCAATAGCGGGTTTTGATGTGCAGGACCAACAACACATGTTTGCGCTGCACCGTGATCGCATGAACCAACCACTGTTCGTCCGCGCCGTTCAGCTCATCATCCTCAATAACTGATGACGGCGGTTTAGTGTCCACCGGCGTGATCGTTTTGCCTTTATGGACACGGCTGAAAAACTTGCTGGCGGCTTCGGTGCAATTGAAGATCAACATCGTGGTTCTCTGCTGAAGACTGGAGGGCAACGCCCGACGCCGATTCTGATTTCTTTCGCCTGGGTCAATCAACGATTCATTTGAGCGACATGCTCAGCAGCACCACGATGAGCAAACCAATATAGATCCAGGCATGCAGCCGATCCGGTATCCGCCCAATCCACCGCGCTGCCAATCTGATCCCCAGCAACGAGCCAACCGTCAGCAGCGCAAACGCCAGCACATCGACATACCCGATATACCAAACGCCCAGATCAGCCCCGGTGAAACCGGCCAGCGCCATGTACGTCAGTGTGCCGGCCAACGCTACCGGCACGCTGAGCGGATTGGCCATCGATGTGGCTTGCGACATGCTCAACCCGCAACGGCGCAGCAGCGGCACGGTCATGACGCTTCCTCCTACACCTAGGAAGGTCGCGATGGCGCCGATGCCTACACCGCCGGCGGATGTTTCCGTCGTGGTCAGTCGCCGTGGGAATGTGGTTTGGGACTGTGTGAGAAATCCTCGGCGCAGCAGGCAATCGACGATGGTCACGCCCAGATAGGCGATGAAGGCGTAGCGGATCACTTCGCCACTGACCCACATCGCAGCGATGGCGCCGACGATCGCGCCCACGCCGATAAACCCGCCCAATGGCCAGAGGTATTCCCGGAGCAGATTGCCCGCGCGCAGGTGTTTGCGTGTGGCGATCAAGGCATTGACGATCATCACGCAGGTCGAGGTGGCCACGGCGATGTGCATGGCCGACTGGGCGATGGGGTCGTCGGCTGCGTAGCTGGCGGTGAGCATGCGATAGAGCAGCGGCACGATGACGAAGCCGCCGCCGAAACCGAAGAGCACGGCGCTGATGCCGGTGAGGCAGCCGAACAATGTAAGCAGGAGGAAGAACATGGTGGGCGTCCAGGATCGGGGGAGCCCAGGACATTAGAGCGTGATGCACTGGCCGGCTTCAGTAGTTGGGCCAATAATGTTCGCGTTTACGCCAATCGCTGGAACACGCCTGATGCGCAATATTTCGATCAATCAGCTCGATGGCACGCCTCGCCCGGTCGTGGCCATCGGTACCGATTATTCCCACGGCCACCTACTCCCGTTTCATACGCATCGCCGTGGGCAATTGCTCTACGGCGCAACAGGCGTGATGCAAGTCAGCACCCGGAACGGTAATTGGGTGGTGCCGCCGCAGCGCGCGGTGTGGATTCCACCGGGCGTGGCCCATGAGGTGTTGATGCTCGGGGTGAGCACGCGCAGTGTGTATGTCGAACCGGGCAACGTGGATCTGGGGCCGGACTGCCAAGTGCTCAATGTGTCGCCGCTGCTGCGGCATTTGCTGATGGAAGCGGTGGACGTGCCACTGATGTACGACCAGGCCGGACGCGACGGTGTGCTGATCAACTTGCTGTTGCATGAACTGGCACGCAGCGCGCCCCTTGCCCTACACATTCCCATGCCAGCCGAAGGAAAGCTCCTCAGTCTGTGTCAGACCTTTCTGAACATGCCCAATGCCCACCAATCGCCGCAGGATTGGGCCGATCAGTTACACATAAGCTTGCGTACCTTTAACAGATTGTTTCGGCAGCAGACCGGGCTCAGCTTTCGTCAGTGGCGCCAGCAGGCCTGTGTGATTCAGGCACTGGCACGGCTGGCGGCAGGGGAAGCGGTGACGCGGATTGCCCTGGACTTTGGCTACGAGAGCCCGGCGGCGTTTTCGACGATGTTTCGGCGTGTGCTGGGACAGGCACCGTCCGTCTGGTTGGAGCCGACGAACTAGGCAAATTCGAAAAATGCGTTTGATCCCGGCCGAAAACAACTGTACAAAAACACAGTACATTTTCAATCAGCACTTTTGAGCCCGGAGCACACCATGGCCTCTCTTGCGATGAACCACGTCCTCGAACGCATTGCCCTTTTCCAGTTCACCCCGACCCACTGCGTCCAGGCCCGCGCCATGCTGGGCTGGAGCATTGAACAACTGTCGCGCGAAGCCGAGGTGGCGGTGGCAGATATCCAGCGGTTCGAAGCGCAGCAGGACGTGGCGGACGCCGCAAGACTGGCACTGGCTTATCGGTTTGAAGCGCAGGGGTTGGTGTTTTTCCCGGGGTTTGCACCGGGGCGCAGTGTCAGGGCGCAGGGTATGGCGGGGGAATCGGTGGGGCGTGGGGATTTTGCGATGGCTGATTAAGCTGGCGAGGGGGACGCCCCTCACCAACTGAACGGATTCATGCGTTCTGTACCACCGCATCACTCTCCTCTTCAACCGCCATCCACCACGCACTCCCCCGTTGTGGATGCGCAAGGTTGAACGCCTCCCCCATCCGCGGTGTGGTAATCGCAATACTGCGCTCCCATGCAAGCGCAAGGATGCGGTCAAAAGGTTCGTGCCAGGCGTGCATGGCCAGGTCGAAGGTGCCGTTGTGGATCGGGAAGAGCCAGCGGCCCTTGAGGTCGATGTGGGCTTGCAGGGTTTCTTCCGGTTGCATGTGCACGTGGGGCCATTCGACGTTGTAGGCGCCGGTTTCCATCAGGGTCAGGTCGAACGGGCCGTATTGTTCGCCGATGCGTTTGAAGCCGTCGAAGTAACCGCTGTCGCCGCTGAAGAAGATTCGTGTGTCGGCATCGATCATCACCCATGACGCCCACAGCGTGCTGTTGCCGTCGAACAGGCCACGGCCGGAGAAGTGCTGCGATGGGGTGGCGATGAAGCGGATACCGGCGATTTCGGTGCCCTGCCACCAGTCGTACTGGCGCACCTTGCTGGCGTCGATGCCCCATTTGATCAGGGTGTCGCCCACGCCGAGTGGAGTCAGGAAGTACGTGGTTTTGGCGGCGAGTTTGAGTACCGCTTCGTAGTCGAGATGGTCGTAATGGTTGTGGGAGAGGATCACCGCTTCGATCGGCGGTAGCTCGTCGATGCTGATCGGTGGCTGATGGAAACGTTTCGGGCCAGCCCATTGCACCGGCGAGGCGCGCTCGGCGAAGACCGGATCGGTGATCCAGAATTTGTCGCGCATCTTCAGCAGCAGCGTCGAGTGCCCCAAGCGGTAAACGCTGTGATTGGGCGCTGCGAGCAGATCTTCACGGGTCAGCGGCTGCACAGGAATGGCGGCGGTCGGACGCGTGTTGCGCGGTTTGTGGAAAATCATGTTCCACATGATCCGCAGCATTTTGCGCAGGCCTTCGCGTTGTACCGGCGCATGATTGCGAAACAGCCCTTGATCCTGGCGCGAGGCTTCAGGCGTGGGAGTGCTATCCGGGAGTGAGACTGGATTGGCCATGACTGAACGACTCCGAAAAACCGTGTGCTGCACGGTATTCCACGGGAAATGAAGATGGCCAAGCTGCACGCAAAGGCCAAACGCTCTGGTTTGTAAGGTGCGAGGATTAACGCAACATTACACCGAGCGGTGTAGTTTCTAGGTTGCATCAAAGGCGACGCCAAGTAAACTGCCGAGTGTAATTTCCTCCCTTCTCTGCTGAAGCCCGCTCATGACCGCTCCACAACGCCTCACCGATCGCAAACGCGAAGCCATCATCCAGGCGGCGATCGCCGAATTCCGTGCCCACGGGTTCGAAATCACCAGCATGGACAAGATCGCCGCCACGGCCGGCGTGTCCAAGCGGACGGTGTACAACCACTTCCCGAGCAAGGAAGAGCTGTTCGCCGAAATCCTTAATCAGTTGTGGGCGCGGATCATTGCCGAGCCATCGGTGAGCTACGACCGCGAGCAACCGCTGCATGAGCAGCTGCGCCTGATGCTGCGAGAAAAAGTTCAGATGATGGCTGACGAGAATTTTCTCACCCTCGCCCGAGTGGCGATTGCCGCAACCATTCATTCCCCTGAGCGTGCGCAGAACATGATCGAGCGCATGGGCGAACGCGAGGAAGGCCTGACCGTCTGGATACGCGCAGCGCAAGCCGACGGACGGCTCAAACCGGTGGATCCAGAATTTGCCGCGCATCAAGTACAAGGTTTGCTCAAGGCATTCGCGTTCTGGCCGCAGATCTCGCTGGGTCGCGCTGCCCTTGATCCAGACGCGCAGAATGCAGTTGCCGAGTCGGCGCTGGAGATGTTCTTGGCACTGTATCAGCGGTGAATCACTGACGCGTCGAGCCGCGTACAACTAATCTCGCAAAAAGTTATACAAACTCGTGAAAAATTCCTTTCTTGTACAACTTTATTAAGTTTTGTATAAGTAGCCATCTGCCAGTAACGGAACGCTGGCATTGAGCAGTCACCACCGAATGCCGTCTGTGCATTTCGGTCTGCCGGCGCAGGAATAGGGACTGAATCCTTTTGATTTTCCCCAATCCCGAGTATCGCAAGCATGTTTTTCAATCGCCAGAAAGCCGCCCTCGCTGAACTGCAACACACCGTTTTTGACCAAGCTGCGATGCTCGAAGCGATCAACCGTTCGATGGCGTTGATCGAGTTCGATCTTGATGGCGTGGTGTTACGTGCCAATGACAATTTCCTCAAGACCATGGGTTACACGGCTGCCCAGGCGATCGGCCAGCCGCACCGGCATTTCTGTACACCGGAATTCGGTCGCAGTGCCCAATACACTGAATTGTGGTCGCGCCTGAAGAATGGCCAGTTCCAGTCCGGCACTTTTGAACGGGTCGACAGCAAAGGCCAGCCGGTCTGGCTCGAGGCCAGTTACAACCCGATCAAGGATGCGTCGGGACGGGTGATCAAAGTGGTCAAGTACGCCATGGATGTCACCGCCAAGGTGCAGCAGGAGAACGAGGCCAACGCCAAGCTGCAGGCGATTGATCGGGCGATGGCGGTGATCGAGTTCGATCTCGACGGCAACATTCTTACCGCCAACCAGAATTTTCTTACGCGCATGGGTTACAACCTCGCCGAGCTCAAGGGCCAGCATCACCGTTTGTTCTGCACCCCTGCGCTGGTCAACAGCAGCGCCTATCAGGATTTCTGGCGCCGTCTGAATCAGGGCGAGTTCTTCCACGGGCAGTTCGAGCGCGTGGATAAACGCGGTCAGATCGTCTGGCTGGAGGCCAACTACAACCCGGTCTACGACGCTTCGGGGCGTTTGTACAAAGTCGTGAAGTTCGCGTCTGACGTTACCGCCCGTGTCGAGCAACACGAGCAGGACGCGCGCAGTGCCAGCACCGCTTATCACATCTCGGTAGCGACGCGAAAAGTCGCCGAGCAAGGTACGCAGGTTATTCAACAGGCTGCCAGCGAAATGCGCGAAATCGCCGAGGACATCAGCCAGTCCTCAACGCTGATCGCGCAACTGGGCGACCGCTCCGAGCAGATCACCGCCATCGTCAACACCATCCGCGCGATCGCCGATCAGACCAACCTGCTCGCCCTCAACGCCGCCATCGAAGCCGCGCGCGCCGGTGAACAGGGCCGCGGCTTTGCCGTGGTGGCCGATGAAGTACGGCAACTGGCGGCGCGCACCAGCGGTTCCACCGCCGAGATCTCCACCATGATCAGCCTGATCCAGAGCGAAACACGGCAGGCGATCAAGAGCATGCAAGGCACCCGCGACCGCGCCGCAGAAGGCGTGGAACTGGCCAATCAGGCCGGCACGGTGATTCTGCAGATTCGCGATGGCGCCAGTGAGGCGGTGGATGCGGTGAGCATGTTTGCCAATGAGCGGGCGCCGAATTGAGGTTTGTGCAGGGTCGATAGAACGAGTCGACCTTCGTGGGCAGTCCGCGAAGGTCGGCCGCCACAACGCAGAGCTATAGTGACGACACGTCCCAAGCCCCGCCGAGTGCCCCATGAATAGCGAAAAACCCGAAGTATCCAACGCCCCGATTGATCACCTGCGCTTTCACCGCCCCCACGCCCATCTGAATACGACCTTCGGCAACGATGCCTTCGCCCTGCGCGCCGAAGCCTTTGCGCGGTTCTTCGGCACGCCGCTGTTCCTTGGAGCGCAAACCTTGATCGTGGCGGTATGGATCGGCCTCAACGTATGGGGCGTGACTCAATTCGACGTCTACCCGTTCATCCTGCTGAACCTGGCCTTCAGTCTGCAGGCGGCCTACGCCGCGCCATTGATCCTGCTTGCACAAACCCGTCAGGCCGCGCGCGATAAAGCGCAGGCCGACGCCGATGCGCAGCACCGCGAAGCGCTGGCACTGGCCAATACCGAACGTCAGGCTGAGGCGGCGAAGAATTCCGCGCAATTGCTGGCATTGCTGGAACAAAACACGCGCCTTACCGAAATGACGAAAACCCTCACCGAGCGCATCGAAGGCCTGACCAGCGAGTTACACGCTCACGTGTGCCAGAACTAAGGCCGCCTTCGCGAGCAGGCTCGCTCCCACATTGGATCTGTGGCGTTCACGAAATCCCTGTGGGAGCGAGCCTGCTCGCGAAGAGGCCCGCAACCACACAGCAAAACCTCAACCGCGCACCAGACTCCGCACCGCAACAATCTCCGGCACCTCGACCTTGCTCATGTAAACCCGCAACGGCTCGGTGATGTTGATCCGGTCGTCGATGTGTTGATCGAGCAGCAGCTGAATCAACTCGCGCTTGAGCGTCATGGCGGTGTCCGACAGCGGTGCCCAGACGAATTCATTGACCGGGATGATGCCGTCGTCGGCCACGTCCATGCCGAACGAATCTTCGCTGAAGCGCACGATGTACTGGCCGGTCTTGCGGTTGAGGCCAACGAAGCCTTTGAGATCGTCGGCGGCCTGGCAGATGAGTTGAGAGGTGATGCGCATGGTAAACCTCACGAAAGATGATCGATGGTTTACACGCAGGGCAACGCAGCGGCGCGCCCTCTGCCGGAGCGTCTGCCGAGGGCAAGCGTACTGCAAACAGCGCCACAAAAGTGCAGGAAATTTCCGTTTTGCGCGGTTTATGTCGGTCTGGCGATAGCCCTGCGGCGCTTCAATTGTTAAAAGGTACGTCTCGAAAAAAACCTGCGAAAGGAACTCGACCATGCCTGCCACTTTTACCCGAAGCGCTCTGGTGCTGAGTCTGTTGTTCGGCCTCGGTCAGGCGCATGCCGCCAGCCACCCGGAGCCCAAGGCAATCGCTGCCGCCCATGGCATTCCGCATCCGGCGGTGATTGCCCACCGTGGCGCGTCGTTCGATGCCCCGGAATCCACCGCTGCGGCCTACAAACTGGCCCGTGACCTCGGCGCCGATTACCTGGAAATGGATTTGCAGCGCAGCAAGGACGGCGTGCTGTTCGCCCTGCACGACGACAACCTGCAACGCACCACCGACGTCGCCAGCAAATTCCCCGAGCGCAAGGACAGCCCGGCCACCGCGTTCACCATGGCCGAACTGAAAACCCTCGATGCCGGCAGCTGGTTCAACAGCAAATATCCTGACCGCGCACGCCCCTCCTACGCCGGGCTGAAGATTCTTACCCTCGATGAAATCATCGACATCGCCCGCGCCAACCCGCAGCACAAGCCGGGCCTGTACATCGAAACCAAAGAGCCGCAGCTGTTTCCCGGCATCGAACATGACCTCAAGGAAAAACTCCAGGATCGCGGCTGGCTGAGCCCGGCCGGCTCGAAACTGGCGAAAAGTGCGCTCGGCGTCGGTCAGGGCAAAGGCAAGGTGATCCTGCAGACGTTCGACAAATCCAGCCTTGAACTGCTGGAGAAAGAAATGCCGCAAGTGCCGAAGATCCTGCTGTTGTGGGTCGGTGAAGGCAGCATCGAGCCGAAATCCGCCGTGACGTTTGCCGCGTCCGGCGAGAGAGACAAAAACGTGTTCTACGGCAAGCAGGAGCCAAAATCCGAAGCTGAATTCAAGCAATGGGTCGACTACGCCAAGGCCCAGGGCGCGATCGGCACCGGCCCTTCGGCGAAGCTGACTCAGGGTGGTGATCAGAGCTATTCCGATCTGGTGCAACCGTGGATGAATCAGTACACCCACGACCAAGGCATGCTGGTGCATGTTTATACGGTCGACGAGGCGGCGGACTACGGGAAAGTCATGGCGGCGGGTGTTGACGGCATTTTCACCAACCGCGCCAGTGAACTGTTGAAGTTTTACAAGCGTCCGGCTGTTGGCAGTGTTGATGAGGTTCTGAAGAAGAACGGTTTCTAAGTTGTTATCGAGTCGCCTGCTTCGCGAGCAGGCTCGCTCCCACGAAGAGCAGTTTTATCGCGAGGCAGAGATTTAAGGGTGAGTTAAGTTGCGCTGGTTAATCTGAACCCACTTACACAGATCAACCACTTCAACGCACTGCCAAGGAATGAACCGATGAAAACTTTGACTGCCCTGTTTACCGCCGCTGCCCTGACCCTCACCGCTGGCCTGGCTCAGGCCGATGTTCGCATCGACCAGGTCCCGCAACTGGTCAAGGACGGCAAGATCAAGTCGCTGGAATCGATGAACGCCGAAGCACTGAAACTGCACCCGGGCGCAACGATTACCGACACCGACCTGGATAACCACTTCAACGGTTATGAGTATGAAGTTGAACTGAAGACTGCTGATGGTAAAGAGTTCGACGTGGACTTTGATGCCACCACCGGTAAAGTGCTGAGCAACAAGCAAGACACTTGATAGACCGCTGTTGAAGAGCCGCACGATTGAAAGATCGTGCGGTTTTTTTGTGGCTGCCGTTTGGCGTGAGGTTTGGGGTGACTGGGAAATCGATTCCCCCTCACCCCAGCCCTCTCCCCCAAGGGGGGCGAGGGGGAAAGGGAGCAGATCGGGGGCTTTTCAAGACCAGAGTTCACCTCGACATTTCCGGTCGACGTATCTTTAACAATCAACACGGTCAGTCCCCTCTCCCGTGGGAGAGGGCTAGGGTGAGGGCCAAGCCATCACACCGAAAACACTGACATACCACGACCCAAACCAATCAAGCACTCAACCGCGCCGTCACCTCATTCAACTGCCCCGACAACCCATGCAGATTCTGACTGGCACTTTCGGTGCGCTGAACGTTGTCGAGGTTGGTGCTGGCGATCGCGGTGATTTCAGTCAGGTTGCGCGAGATATCCTCGGCCACTGAAGTCTGCTCTTCTGCCGCCGTGGCGATCTGCCGGTTCATGTCGCGAATCGCCTCCACCGCCAAGGTGATGCGCTCCAGCATCGCGCCGGCCTGGGTCACTTGCTCGACACTTTCATCACTGCGCGCCTGGCCGCTCTCGATAGCCTGCGCGGCATCGACAGCGCCGGTCTGCACGTTCTGAATGATCTGGTTGATCTCGATGATCGACTCCGCCGTGCGCTGGGCAAGATTGCGCACTTCATCGGCAACGACGGCAAACCCGCGCCCGGCCTCGCCGGCCCGCGCTGCTTCAATGGCTGCGTTGAGCGCCAGCAGGTTGGTCTGTTCGGCGATGCCACGAATCACTTCCAGCACCTTGCCGATACGACCGCTGTCGGCTTCCAGTCGGCGGATTACCGTGGCGGTGTTGGCGATTTCGCCGCGCATCTGCGTGATCGAGTGAATGGTGGTTTGCATGACCTTTTCACCCTGCTGCGCCGACTGATCGGCATCGTCGGCAGCACGCGCGGCATCAGCGGCGTGACGGGCGACTTCCTGGGCCGTGGCGGACATTTCATTCATCGCCGTGGCCACTTGGTCAGTGCGATTGAATTGCTCGCTGGTGCCGCCGGCCATGGTCGTGGCGATGGCGTTCAACTCACCGCTGGCGCTGTCCAGATCACCGGCGCTGCGTTGCAAGCGAGTGAAGGTGTCCGCCAGAAAATCGCGCAGAGTGTTCGCTGCGGCGGCGAGGTTGCCCAGTTCATCGCGACGCTCGCTGACAACACGTTCAGCCAACTGCCCACGGCTCAAGCGGGTGACGTAATCGATGAGGTTGCGGATCGGCTCGATCAGGTTGCGGCTGACCAGCCACAGGCTCAGCAGACCGATCAACAAGCCTGACGCGAGCATCACCAACAGCCCCAGCCACACGGTGCGCTCAGCGCTGACACTGATCATCGCCGACTGCGCGGTGCCCTGCTCGCGCAACTCGGCAACCAGTGCGCTCATCTGCTCGCTGGTGGCGCGGTCGAGGCCTTTGACAGCGGCGTCGCCGGCGCTCGCATCACCACCGGTAGCCACGTAGGCATCACGGCCCTTCTGGTAGGCCGCGCCCAACTGGCGATGCTCCTCGCGCAAACGTTCGATGCGGGATTTGAGATTGGCCTCGATGCCTTTCTGGCCGGCGAGTTCGCCGAGAATATTCTGCACATCGCGCTGGCGCTCTTCGAACTGGCTCCAGTATTTCGCCAGATCCGCCGGTTGCTTGCCGCGCAGCAGAACGTTTTTCCATTCCTGCACCTGCACTTTGAATTGCAGGTTGGCTTCATCGATCAATTGCGAAGTGTGCAGCGGGCCGGCGATCAACTGGCTATAGCTTTGCACGCCGTTGGAGAGGAAATGAAAGCAGGCCAGGGCGATCAACAATATCGCCAGCAGACTGCCGCTCAGCAGGGCGAGAATTTGCGTTCTCAGGGATTTTTGCAGCATTGCGAGGTACTCGAAGCAGGGATGAGGCACGCCCGAACGGACGTGAAAATTGGCCGGACTTCCCTGTCGTCGCACCGTGGCAAAACGCCAATGGCGCGCAACCTGACTCACCTGAGATCGGCGCGCCAGAGCCTTCCTTGAGAAACTTCCGACAGCCGGTAACGCATTGATTTGACGTCATTTTGCTGTCACAAAACGGTCATGTGAGCTTGCGATGATGCCGCTCAGGTGAACCTGAAAATCCCGCACCAAAGACCCTCCTCGCAGCGAGCCGCCATGAACCACAGCCTCGATATCAGCCATCGCGACCCGGACCTGTTCGGCTTGCTCTACGGCTTTCGTTTTCTGCCCGGTGAGCGCGGTCGGGAGATCGATTCGGCGACGGCTTTGCGCTGTTTGCAGGACGACAGCGACAGCGGCGAATTCCTCTGGCTGCACTTGAACCTGGCCCATGCCGCGTGCGAGCGCTGGATGAAAAGTCATCTGCAATTGCCCGAGGAGTTTTTCGAAGCGCTGCATGAAGGTTCGCGTTCGACGCGCATCGAGCATGTCGATTCGGCGCTGCTGGCGGTGGTCAACGATGTGGTGTTCAACCTCAGCAGCATGGTCTCCTCCGACGTGTCGACGCTGTGGGTCTGCGTGCGCAGCAAACTGATCGTCAGCGCGCGCCTGCAACCACTGCATTCGGTGGATAAATTGCGTTCGTCGGTAAAGGCCGGCGAGTGTTTTCGTTCGCCCTCGGAATTGCTTGTGCATCTGCTGCGCGATCAAGGCGAAGTGCTGACGCAGATCGTGCGCAAGACCAGCCTGAGTGTTGATCAGGTCGAGGACGAATTGCTCTCCTCGCGCCTGTCGACCAACCGCGCCGAACTCGGTGCCAATCGCCGCGTGCTGGTGCGTCTGCAACGGCTGCTGGCGCTGGAACCGGGCTCGTTGCTGCGCCTGCTCAACCGTCCGCCGCCGTGGTTGCAGAAGGAGGACGTCAAGGAGTTGCGCAAATCCACCGAGGAGTTTGCGCTGATCATCAACGACCTCACCGCCCTCGGCGAGCGCATCAAACTGTTGCAGGAAGAGATCGCCGCCAACCTCAACGAACAGAGCAACCGCACGCTGTTCACCCTGACCGTGGTGACGGTGCTGGCCTTGCCGATCAACATCATTGCCGGTTTTTTTGGGATGAATGTCGGCGGTGTGCCCCTGTCCCAGGACCCGCATGGATTTTGGGTGCTGGTCGCGCTGGTGGCGACGTTCACCGTGATTGCCGGACGTTGGGCGTTTCGCAAGCGTGGCGATTACTGAGCGCAAATCCCACACACAACACAGCCCTCCCTGTGGGAGCGAGCCTGCTCGCGAAGTCGGTGTGTCAGATAAATCAATGTTGAATGACATGGCGCTTTCGCGAGCAGGCTCGCTCCCACAGGTTTCTTTTTCAGCCTTCGGATCAGCGGCGGGCTTGAACGCCCAAACACTGACCTGACGCAGTCTCTCTGTAACATTCTGCAACGATCATGGGCGACATTCCTTCCCTCGCTCAGGATTGTCCGCCATGGCTACGCCCTCACTGACCGCCAGCCCCGCATCCGCCGCCAGCGGCAGACCGGCGCTCGACAAGAAACCCGGTCCGTTTACCTACGTGATCTTTTTCGCCGTGCTGGCCATGGGCATGTTGTTCACCGCCTACAGTCTGATGCACGACATGCACGAACTCGGCACGGTGGTCACCACTTGGACGCCGTTTCTGCTGCTCGGCGTGGCACTGTTGATTGCGTTGGGTTTCGAGTTCGTCAACGGTTTCCACGACACAGCCAACGCCTTGGCGACGGTGATCTACACCCACTCGCTGCCGCCGAATGTCGCGGTGGTCTGGTCGGGCTTCTTCAATTTCCTCGGTGTGCTGCTGTCCAGCGGTGCGGTGGCGTTCGGCATCATCGCGCTGTTACCGGTGGAGCTGATTCTGCAGGTCGGCTCGTCCGCCGGGTTTGCGATGATCTTCGCCCTGTTGATCGCGGCGATTCTGTGGAACCTCGGCACCTGGTGGCTGGGTTTGCCAGCCTCTTCTTCGCACACTCTGATTGGCTCGATCATCGGCGTCGGCGTCGCCAATGCCTTGATGCACGGCCGCGATGGCACCAGCGGTGTCGACTGGGCGCAGGCAACCAAGATCGGTTATGCCTTGCTGCTGTCGCCGCTGGTGGGCTTCGGCTGTGCGGCGCTGTTGCTGCTGGCGTTGCGCGCGTTCGTCAAAAACCGTGCGCTGTACAAGGCGCCCGAAGGCAACGCCCCGCCGCCGTGGTGGATTCGCGGTTTGCTGATTGCTACCTGCACCGGTGTGTCATTCGCTCACGGCTCCAACGACGGCCAGAAAGGCATGGGCCTGATCATGCTGATTCTGGTCGGCACACTGCCGATGGCCTATGCACTGAACCGCACCATGCCGGAAGAACAATCGCTGCAATTCGCCGCTGTGGCCCAAGTCACCCAGCAAGCGCTGGTGAAAAACGCGCCACTGCCGGCACCGGCCGATCCGCGTCCGATTCTTTCGGACTACATGCGCAGCAAGGAACCGACGCCGCAACTGATCCCCGCCCTCGCTGCCCTGACCGGGCACATCGGCGAGGAAGTCAGAGGCTACGGCTCGCTGGCAAAAGTCCCGGCCGAAGCCATGGGCAACGTGCGCAACGACATGTATCTGGCCAGCGAAAGCATTCGCCTGATGGAGAAGAACAAGGTCGGCAATTTCGATGCAGACACCAGCAGCAAACTGCAGCTGTTCAAACAGCAGATCGACAACGCCACGCGGTTCATTCCGCTATGGGTGAAAATCGCCGTGGCCATCGCGTTGGGACTCGGCACCATGGTCGGCTGGAAGCGCATCGTGGTGACCGTCGGCGAGAAGATCGGCAAGACTCACCTGACCTACGCCCAGGGAGCCTCGGCGGAAACCGTGGCGATGCTGACCATCGGCGCGGCGGACATGTTCGGTTTGCCGGTGTCGACCACCCATGTGCTGTCATCGGGCGTGGCCGGGACCATGGTTGCCAATGGCGCCGGATTGCAGATGCGCACAATCCGCAATCTGCTCATGGCCTGGGTGTTGACCCTGCCAGCGGCCATCCTGCTGTCGGGCAGCCTTTACTGGCTGTTCACCCAAATCTTCTGACCCTGTGCAAATCTCTGTGGGAGCGAGCCTGCTCGCGAAAGCGCTGGGTCAGACAACTCTGCATGAACTGACACGCCCTCTTCGCGAGCAGGCTCGCTCCCACAGTTCGGTCGAAGGTGATCTGTCAAAGCGTCGAACGAACGACATCGCCGAGCCAATCCATAAACACCCGCACCCGCAGCGGCAAATGCCGTTGCCGTGCATACAACAAGGAAATCGCCATTGGCGGTGCGGTGTACTGCGGCAGTACCGTCAGTAGTTCGCCATTTTCCAGATGCGGTTGCATGCCGGTGCGCGGTACCTGCGTCAGGCCGAAGCCGCCCAGGCACGCCGCTTCATAGGCATCGGTGCTGTTGACCGTGACACTGCCGGCCATCGCCACACGCCGCACCTCGCCGTTCTCCTCATAGACGAACCCCTCCGAACGCGAGCCCAGTACACCGACGTAATGCACCAGTCGATGCTGCGCCAGATCCTCGATGGTCTGCGGCACGCCGTAGCGTTGCAGATAAGCAGGACTGGCGCAGTTGACCATCGGGAAGTCGCCAAGATGCCGGGCGACCACCGACTGATCCGGCTGCGCGCCGATGCGCAATACGCAGTCGAAACCTTCGCTGAGCAGATCGACGCGGCGGTCGGTGCTGCTGATTTCCATCTGCAGATTCGGGTGGCGATCCATGAATTCCGGCAGGCGCGGCATGATCAAGCGTCGCGCGAGGATGTTCGGCATATCGACGCGGATGCGCCCGGTCAGCGAAGCCTCGTCCTGACGGAACAGCCCTTCGATTTCATCCATGTGCGAGAGCAGATCCTTGCTGCGCTCGTACAACACCAGACCATCCTGAGTGGCCTGCACCTTGCGCGTGGTGCGCTGCAACAGCCGCGTGCCGAGCAAGGCTTCGAGCGCCTGCACCTGTTCGGACACCGTGGAGCGCGGCAGGCCGAGGCTTTCACCGGCGAGAGTGAAACTCGATAGTTCGCTGACCCGAACGAAGGTACGCAGCAGTTCCAGTTTGTTCATGACAAGCCCCGGTGATTGTTCGGCTGAGCCGATCAGTGATTCCGCTTTTGCCGTGTTTATCACCTCAGGGCGGATAAATACACTTCTTCCATCACCACTCAACGCAATCGAGGAAGTCCGCATGAATCGCAAAATCGCACTGATCACTGGCGCCAGTCGTGGCTTGGGCCGCAGCGCCGCCGTGCACCTTGCCGCGCAGGGCATCGACATCATCGGCACCTACAACAGCCGCGCCGACGAGGCCCAGGCGCTGGTCACTGAATTGCAGGCGCTCGGCGCGAAAGCGGCGATGCTGCAACTGGACGTCGGCCGCAGCGAGAATTTCGCCGCGTTTGCCGCGCAGGTTGAGCAGGTATTGGGGCAAACCTTTGAGCGTCAGCGCTTTGATTTCCTGATCAACAACGCCGGGGTCGGCGTGCATGCGCTGTTCAGCGAAACCACCCCCGAGCAATTCGATCTGCTGATGAACGTGCAGTTGAAAGGGCCGTTCTTTCTGACCCAGCAACTGCTGCCACTGATCAATGACGGTGGGCGCATCGTCAATATCTCGAGCGGCCTGACCCGCTTCAGCCTGCCGGGTTACGGCGCTTATGCGGCAATGAAAGGTGCGATGGAAGTGCTGACGCGGTATCAGGCGAAAGAGCTTGGCGCGCGGCAGATTGGCGTGAACGTTCTGGCGCCGGGTGCGATTGAAACCGATTTTGGCGGTGGCACGGTGCGCGATAACAGCGCGGTCAACGCGATGGTTGCTAGCAACACCGCGCTGGGTCGTGTCGGGCTGCCGGATGATATTGGCGGTGCACTGGCGCTGCTGCTGTCGGAGGGTGGGCAGTGGATCAACGGTCAGCGGGTCGAGGCGTCTGGCGGCATGTTTCTCTGACCTCAACCAACAGACTGTTTGCGGCGAGGGGATTTATCCCCGCTGGGCTGCGTAGCAGACCGATTTTGGGGCCGCTGCGCAGCCCAACGGGGATAAATCCCCTCGCCACAGGTTTAGCTCAGCTTTCATACGTGCGGCGGGTCATGAAGCGCTCGCGCAGTACGTCATAGCCCCAGTGATACACGTAGGTGTACGGCAGGAAAAACAGCAGTACGCCGATGTCGAGCAACAACGCCTGCCACAGGCTGACCGACAGCCACCAGGCAATCAGCGGCACACCCATCACGATCAGTCCACCTTCGAACAGCAACGCATGCACTACACGGACCCAGGCGTTGTGCGGCAGATTCATCCGCGCCAATGCACGGTCGAAAAAACGGTTGAAAACCACGTTCCACGCCAGCGCCAACAGCGCAATCAACACGGTCACCACGCCCATGTCGAGCAGCGGCTTTTGCATGATCCAGGCGAGCAACGGTGTGCAGATCAGGATGGCAAGAAACTCGAAACCAACAGCCTGGAAAACACGTTCGGTAATGGACTTGTGGGCAGTCATGACCTGACTCCTTGTTTGACGATGGTTGCCATGATCCAACTGAATACCGATACTTCAAAACCAATAACCATCGATCAAGGCGATAGTTCATGGCTTCGCAGGAAGTGCTGCTGGCGTTTGTCCAGGCAGCGACGCAAGGCTCATTTTCCGCAGCGGCGCGCAAACTGGGCCGCAGTCAATCGACCATCAGCGCCGCGGTCGCCAGTTTGGAGATCGATCTGGATCTGCAGCTGTTCGATCGCAGCAGCCGCAAGCCCACGCTCACCCCCGCCGGCCACGTCATGCTGCAAAAAGCCGAGGCGATCCTGGCCGCCACCAGTCGTCTGGAGATGAGCGCGCGGCAATTGGCCCAAGGCGTGGAACCGAAGCTGACCGTGGCGATTTCCGACACTTATCAGTCCTATCGTTTCGAGGCGGCGCTGGTGGGTTTCGAGCAGCGTTATCCGGAGCTTGAGCTGGAATGCCTGATTGCCGAATGCGAAGACCTGATCGAACTGGTCCAGCGCGGCCGGGCGCATCTGGCCTTCGCGGAAATGCAGGACAACTACCCGCCGGATCTGGTGACTTCGACCGTGGCCGAGCGCACCGAGATTGCCCTGTTCGTCAGCCGTGAGCATGCGTTGGCCAAGCTTGAGCATGTCGATCAGCAGATTCTTGAGCAACATCGCGAGCTGCGGCTGGCGACCATCGTCAATCCGTATGACAGCCGTGGCAAAGGCCGGGTGTGGTCGGCGCCGAGTTATCTGATGCTGCTGGAAATGGCGGAGAAAGGCTTTGGCTGGGCACCGCTGCCGAGGTGGCTGGTGCAGCGTTATGCCAATGATTTGCTGATAGAGCTCGACGTGCGCGGCTGGCCGAAACCGGTGTTTGTCGACGCCTTGTGGTCGCGCTTGTATCCGCCGGGGCCGGCAGGGAGCTGGTTGCTCAGCAAGATGCTTGAATAAGCGCTTGAGATCAAAAGCCCCTCACCCCAGCCCTCTCCCGGAGGGAGAGGGGGCCGACCGAGGTGTCTGGCGTTATGCATCGACCTGAAAACCTTATCGATTATGGATTCAAGACAATTCGTTCAAGTCGGTGAATCCCTCCAATATCCCCCAATCAGTCCCCTCTCCCTTTGGGAGAGGGTTAGGGTGAGGGCAATCCACAGGCTGCCCACAATCGCCAGAGCACCAAGGTCAGAGCATTTCCAGCGCCATGATACGTGCTCGAATAAACCGCCGCTCCGGCTCCTGCCGCGTCAGCTCCAGCGCCCGCTGATACGCTGCCCGCGCCTGCTCCACCCGGCCCAACTGCCGACAAAACTCCGCCCGCGCCGAATGCGCCAAGTGGTAATCCTGCAACTCCCCACGCGCCAAAATCCCTTCTACCAACAACAACCCGGCCAACGCTCCATCCCGTTTGGCTACCGCGACCGCGCGGTTCAGCTCGATCACCGGCGACGGCACCGCTCGCAGCAGCACGTCATACAGACCGACAATCTGCTCCCAGTCCGTTTGCGCCGCCGACGGCGCTTCCGCATGCACCGCCGCAATCGCCGCTTGCAGGCAATATGGCCCGAAGCGTCGCGTACTCAGGGCGCGCTCGACCAGCGCGCAGCCTTCGGCCATCAACCCGGCGTCCCACAACGAGCGATCCTGATCGTCGAGCAACACCAGTTCACCGCTCGGCGAGGTGCGCGCCGGTCGACGTGATTCGTGCAGCAGCATCAGCGCCAGCAGCCCCATGACTTCCGGCTCCGGCAGCAACTCCATCAACAAGCGCCCCAGCCGAATCGCTTCGCGCGTCAGATCCTCGCGGGTCAGCTCGGCACCGACCGAGGCCGAATAGCCTTCGTTGAACACCAGATAAATCACCCGCAACACGCTGTCGAGGCGCTCGGGCAATTCGTTCAGCGTGGGTACTTGATAGGGGATTTTCGCGTCGCGGATCTTGGCCTTGGCGCGCACGATGCGCTGGGCAATCGCCGCCGGCGCCGAGAGAAAAGCACGGGCGATTTCCTCGGTGGTGAGGTCGCAGACTTCACGCAAGGTCAGCGGCACTTGCGCATCTGCCGCCAGTGCCGGGTGGCAGCAGGTGAAGATCAGCCGCAAGCGATCGTCTTCCACGTCTTCGCCACTCCAGTCAGCCTGTTCCAGCTCATCGAGTTGCGCCAGCAGCAACGGTTGCGACGCCTTGAACCGCGCGCGCCGGCGCAGCACATCGATGGCTTTGAAACGTCCGGTGGAGACCAGCCAGGTGCGCGGGTTGTCCGGCACGCCGTCTCGTTGCCAGCGCTCGACCGCGACGAAGAACGCCTCGTGCAAGGCTTCTTCGGCGAGGTCGAAATCACCGAGCAGGCGGATCAGCGTGGCCAGGATCCGCCGCGACTCCTCGCGGTAGACCTGCTCGACCCGCGCCCTGACGTCAGACATTCAACTGCCGCACCGGACGCACTTCAACGCTGCCGACCCGCGCTGCCGGAATGTTGCCGGCCACCTGAATCGCTTCGTTGAGATCCTTGGCGTCGATCAGGTAGAAACCGGCCAGTTGCTCCTTGGTTTCAGCAAAAGGCCCGTCGGTGATCGACAACTTGCCGTTGCGCATGCGTACCGTTGTGGCGGTCTCCACCGATTCCAGCGCTTCGGCGGCGATCATCCGCCCGCTGCCCTGTACCGACTCGGCGTAGGCCCAGCATTCGGCGTCTTCCGGGCTGTCGGGCGAGGTGTGCAGCAGGCGTTCATCGCTGTAGACCAGGCATAAGTATTTCATGGCGATCTCCTGAATCGAACGGATCAACTATGGCTGAAGATCAGGGGGTTACATCGAACAGCGTCGCGCCGCTCATCGGATCGAACGGTGCCGACCAGTGCTCATGGGCAATCTTCCACGCCCCGCCAGTCTGCCGATAACAGGCGGTGACACGCATCCAGCAACTCTGGGTTTCGCCCTTGTCGTTGGTGCCGCCGCAGTTGGCCACCCAATGGGCGAAAGCGATGTTGTCGGCGCTTTCGATGGCGATTTCATGGAACTCGAAGATGTGCGGGCCGGGGCACATTTCCATGCACTCCACCCAGTGCGCGCGGTAGGCCGCTTTCCCCTTGAATTGCAGGGCCTTGATCGCATCGAACGAGACGATGTCGTCGGCGTAAAGGGCCATGACTTTCTCGACGTCCTTGGCCATTACCGCTTCGCGGTAGGTGTTGATCAGAGTCTGGATTTCGCTTTGTGCGCTCATGGTGTTCTCCGTGGTTTTTGTTGTGAAGACACCCTTAGTCGTTTGCCCTTTGCGCAGATCGACAGGGCAAACAAAAAAATTTCGCCGACAACAATGTCGCTAGAATCCGAGCTTCAATCCTTGTAGGAAAAAGGAAATTCCCGTGTCAGCCCAACTCGTGCCTTACGACAGCCTCAGCCCTTTGCAGCGTGAGCAAGTCGAGTCGATTGAAATCCATCCCGAGCAGATCAAGTTCTCCGGCGACATCCACGGTGCCCTGCACACCCTGCTGTCGAAACCCGGCCCCGGCGTGAAAGGTTTTGCCCTGCTGGCGGACGACGTACCGGTGGCGTTTCTGCTGCTCAAGCGCCCGCCGGTATTGCCCGACTGGGCCGACGAACACAGCGCCACGTTGCATGCGCTGCAGGTCGATCGGCGCGCGCAGGGCAAGGGTTACGGCAAGGCCTGTCTGCAAGCACTGCCCACCGTCGCGCTTGGAGCCTGGCCGGAAATCAAAGGGCTGGAGCTGTCGGTAGACGCCGACAACGAAGCGGCCATCGCGCTGTACGCCAAACACGGCTACGTCGACAGCGGCGAAGCCTACAAGGGCCGAATCGGTTACGAGCGGCGTATGGGGCTGTTTTTCTAGATCGTAGAGGGATGCACGATGATCGATTCAATCGAAGCACTGGAAGCTATTTACGGATTGCCCCACGAACGTGCGGTGCGCAAGCAGATCGGCTTTCTCAACGAGGATTATCAGGCGATGGTGCGCCTGTCACCGCTCGTGATTGTCAGCTCGGTGGGGACCGATGGCCTCGATAACTCGCCGCGCGGTGATGCGCCGGGATTTGTTCGGATCATTGATCAAAACACGTTGGCCCTGCCGGATCGCCCGGGCAACAACCGCATCGATACCTTGCGCAATGTGCTGCACGATCCGCGAGTGTCGCTGCTGTTCATCATTCCCGGGATCGGCGAGACTTTGCGGGTCAATGGCACCGCCACAATCAGCGCTGATCCAGCGTTGCTGGAGAGTTTTGCAGTAAATGGCAAACCGGCGAAAACGGTGCTGCTGGTGACGGTGGAAGCGGCGTTCTTCCATTGTTCGAAAGCGTTTGTGCGCTCGGATGCGTGGAATCCCGAAACGCACCTGCCGCGCTCGGCCCTGCCATCTGCTGGCGCGTTCCACAAGCGGCTGAATGACGGCCAGTTCGACGCCGAAACCTACGACCGGGAAGCGCCGAAACGGGTGCGCGATACCCTCTACTAAACGCGGAACTCAAAACGCCACAACCCCCTGTGGGAGCGAGCCTGCTCGCGAAAGCATCATATCTGTCAACAAATTGGTTGGCTGACACGGCCTCTTCGCGAGCAGGCTCGCTCCCACAGTTTTGATTGAGGCTTAGAGAGTGAGGATCATCTCGTGCCACGCCATGCCGCCGTGGTCGGACTCGGACGGCTTGATGTAGGCAAAGCCAAAGCCGGCATACAGCGCAATGTGCTGCTCTTTGCACATCAGATGAATTGTCGCTTTGTCCAAGGCGCGCATGCGCTCGATGAATTCGGCGAGCAGGCGCTTGGCCAGGCCTTGCCCTTGGTAATCCGGGTGCACCACCACCGACATGATCACTACGTTCGGGCCTTTCGGGTCGTGGCCGATCAGTTCCTTGAAGGCTTCGTCGGACATCTGCACGTCGAACGCCGCGCCGGAATTGATGAAACCGGCGACCACGCCATCCACCTCGGCGACGATGAAGCCGTCAGGCCAGGTGGCGATGCGCGTGGCGATCTTTTCGCGGGTGGCGGCTTCGTCGCCTTCGTAGGCAACGGTTTCGATGGCGTAGCAGCGCTCGAGGTCGGCGGCGCTGACGTTGCGGATCACGGTGTTCATGGCAGCTCTGAAATCTGTGGAAACAAGGCCTGCCAGCATAATGCAGAACCACCGGGGCGGACATGCTCCGCCTCGATTGTTACGCCGCTCAGGCCTTGATCGGCAGCCAGATTTCCAGGGTGCCGGTATTGAATTTCGGGTTGTAATCCTCGCTGTAGCGCTCGAACTCCGGCGCGTCCGCCGCTTCGTGGCCGGACTGCGGCAGCCAAGTGTTCCAGATGTACTGGAAGGTGTCAGGGAGTTGCGCCAGTGATCCCTTGTGCTCAAACACCGCATATTTCTGCGGCTGGATTTCAACCCAGCGGTACTTTTCCGGCAGGTCGTCGAGCTTGTCGATCTGCACCCCGGCGATGTATTCGAAACCGCCCTCGCCGTCCGCATTGCAGCAAACGCCGTAGGTCACTTCGTTGACTTGCGCGGGGATCTTTCCCAAGTGCGGGATCAGTTTTTCCCACAACGCCGGAATGTCTTCGGTGGTCTCCTGAGTGAATCGCCCGCCGAAACCGGCAATCAGCAGAAATTGCCCGTGTTCGAAGCGAGGCTCGGTTATCTCGACGCGTTGTTGTTCATCCATGACGCGACTCCTCAGAACGGAAATGTGGATTCGGCTGGGAGTATAGAAAGCCCGACCCGTTTCGCACGTTTACAGCGAATGCAACTGCTCGACGGCGCCCGAACCGACAAACTCGTTGTAGCCGGAAACGATCACGTACACCGCGAAATAACAGAAGATCGCCGCCGATGTCAGGTAGGAGTAGCGCAGCAGCTTGTCGCCCAGCAGTTTGCCGCCGTGGCTTGCAGCGAAGCACAGACCGGCCGACCACAGCAGCCCGGCGCAGAGAAAACCACCGAGAAACAGCGCCGAACTCAACGGACCACCGCCACCGGATCGCGCAATCAACGTGCCGCCGACCGCAGCAAACCAGAGAATCGCACTTGGCGAGGACATGGCGAGAAAGATGCCGCGAAAGAATTCCTTGCGATGGGAGTTCTGCCCCACTTCCGCCGTCTCCGCCAGCAGCGCTTCGTGGTGAATCGCCGAGTAAATCATCTTCGCCGCGAAGTAGATCAGCAGCGCCGAACCGCCAATCCACAGGACCCAGCGCACGGTTTCGTACTGGAGCAAAACGGTCATGCCGGCCAGCGCCAGCACCGCGTAAATCAGGTCGCCGACACAAGTGCCCAGGCCCAGGGCGAAGCCCTGATAGTAGCCGCGCTGCATGGCCAGGGTGATCATCGCGATGTTGGCTACGCCGATATCCAGGCACAGCGAAAGGCTCAGCAAGAAGCCGCTGGTGAATTCCATTGACCGATTTTCCTTGAAAAAAATGTTTACAACCGCGCTGGACAGTATGCCATCACTGCCCTTATCTTCCGCCACAGGTCACCGCAGTGACCAGCGTCGCTCGGACGGTTCCGGGCGCTTACGTTATCCGAGGCAACAATGGCCGAACAAGGTTCGCCGCGCCGCTTTGCGCGCATAGATCGACTCCCCCCTTACGTTTTCAACATCACCGCCGAGCTGAAAATGGCCGCTCGCCGCCGTGGTGAAGACATCATCGACCTGAGCATGGGCAATCCCGACGGCGCCACGCCGCCGCACATTGTCGAAAAACTGGTGCAGGTCGCCCAACGTGAAGACACTCACGGTTACTCGACCTCCAAAGGCATTCCGCGCCTGCGCCGGGCGATTTCCAACTGGTACAAGCAGCGCTACGAAGTCGATATCGACCCGGAAAGCGAAGCCATTGTCACCATCGGCTCCAAGGAAGGCCTGGCGCATTTGATGCTGGCGACACTGGACCAGGGCGACACGGTGCTGGTGCCGAACCCGAGCTATCCGATTCACATCTACGGTGCGGTGATCGCTGGCGCCCAGGTGCGTTCGGTGCCGTTGGTGCCGGGGGTGGATTTCTTCGATGAGCTGGAGCGCGCCATTCGTGGTTCGATCCCCAAGCCGAAAATGATGATTCTCGGCTTCCCGTCGAACCCGACCGCGCAATGCGTGGAGCTGGATTTCTTCGAGCGAGTGATCGCCCTGGCCAAGCAATACGACGTGTTGGTCATCCACGACCTGGCGTACGCCGACATCGTCTACGACGGCTGGAAAGCACCGTCGATCATGCAGGTGCCGGGGGCCAAGGACATTGCGGTGGAGTTTTTCACCCTGTCCAAGAGCTACAACATGGCCGGCTGGCGTATCGGTTTCATGGTCGGCAACCCGGAACTGGTCAGTGCTCTGGCGCGGATCAAGAGCTACCACGACTACGGCACCTTCACTCCGCTGCAAGTCGCGGCGATTGCTGCGCTGGAAGGCGATCAGCAATGCGTGCGCGACATCGCCGAGCAATATCGCCAGCGCCGCAACGTGCTGGTCAAAGGCCTGCATGAGCTGGGCTGGATGGTCGAGAACCCGAAGGCTTCGATGTACGTCTGGGCGAAGATTCCCCAGGCGTATGCGCATCTGGGCTCGCTGGAGTTCGCCAAGAAACTGCTGGCCGAGGCCAAGGTCTGCGTCTCGCCGGGGGTGGGCTTTGGCGAGTACGGCGATGACCACGTGCGCTTCGCGCTGATCGAAAATCAGGATCGGATTCGTCAGGCCGTGCGCGGGATTCGCGGGATGTTCCGCGCGGATGGTTTCAATCCGAAATCCCCTGCCTGACACCTGTCCCCTGTGGGAGCGAGCCTGCTCGCGAAAGCGGTGGGTCAGTCAGCATAGATGCAGCTGACACGACGCCTTCGCGAGCAGGCTCGCTCCCACAATGGCTTTCAGTGAACCGTGAAATCAGGACACAAAAAAACCGCATCGCTGCGGTTTTTTTGTGCCTGCAAACTGCCGCTTAAACGAACAGCGACAACAGCAGGATGAAGCCCAGGCCCACCACCGACAGAATGGTTTCCATCGCAGTCCAGGTCTTGAAGGTTTCGGCCACGGTCATGTTGAAGTACTGCTTGACCAGCCAGAAACCGGCGTCGTTGACGTGGGACAGGATCAGCGAACCGGCGCCGGTGGCCAGCACCAGCAGCTCACGGTTGACGCCCGGAATCATGCCGACAACCGGCACCACAATGCCAGCGCCAGTGATGGTCGCCACAGTGGCCGAACCGGTCGCGATACGAATTACCGCCGCCACCAGCCACGCCAGCAGGATCGGCGAGATCTGCGCGCTGACCGCCATGTGGCCGATCACGTCACCCACGCCGCTGGTCACCAGCATCTGCTTGAAGCCACCGCCCGCACCAATGATCAGAATGATCGCAGCGGTAGGCGCCAGGCTTGCGTCGAGCCATTTGAGCATTTGGTTGGAACCGATGCCCTGCTTGTAGCCGAAGGTGTACAGCGACAGCAGCAACGCCAGCAGCAGTGCGGAGATCGGGTGACCGATCATGTCCATCCAGATGCGGAAGAAGTTGCCGTCCGGCAGTGCCACGTCAGCGAAGGTTTTCAGCAGCATCAGGAACACCGGCAGCAGCACGGTGACCAGGGTGATGCTGAAGCTTGGCAGGTTGGCCGAATCGTTTTCACGGGCCAGTTGATCGACCAGCTCCTGATTCGGGTGACCCGGAATGTGCTTGGCGATGAAGGTACCGAAGATCGGACCGGCAATGATTGCGGTAGGCAGCGCGACGATCAGACCGTAAAGAATGGTCTTGCCGATATCAGCGCCGAACACGCCAATGGCCAGCAGCGGGCCCGGGTGCGGCGGCACCAGACCGTGCACCGCTGAGAGGCCGGCGAGCAGCGGTATACCGATCTTGATGATCGACACACCGGTGCGCCGCGCAACGATGAACACCAGCGGAATCAGCAGCACGAAGCCGATTTCGAAGAACAGCGGAATGCCCACCAGGAACGCGGCGAACATCATCGCCCACTGGACTTTGTCCTTGCCGAAGGCGCGAATCAGGGTCTGGGCGATCTGATCGGCGCCGCCGGATTCGGCCATCATTTTGCCGAGCATGGTGCCCAGGGCGAGGATGATGCCGACGAAACCGAGCACGCCACCGAAGCCGTCCTGGAACGCCTTGATGATGGTGTTGATCGGCATGCCGGAAGTCAGGCCGAGGAAGGCGGCGGCGATGGTCAGGGCAATGAACGGGTGAATCTTGAATTTGGTGATCAGGATAATCAGGCCGATTACCGTGACCACCGCATCGAGCAGCAGGAACGTCTCGTGGGACATGCCAAACATGGGGGGTGTCTCCTGGATTGTTGTTGTTATTAAAGCGGGTTGAACAGAAGTCGGGAGGACAGCGCTGTCTTTTTCAACATACTCATACCGCCTGTTTCAGACCGTTGGCCTGCCACCAGACGTGAGCCTGCAGGGCCAGCTCTTCGACGCTGTGAATCGAGGCATTGAGCGGCAAAGTCAGCGGCTCGCCCTTGGGCGATTCGAGGGTGGCGAACTGGCTTTCGATCAACGTCGCCGGCATGAAGTGGCCCGGGCGGTGCGATACACGCTCGGCGGCGACTTCCGGAGTCAATTCAAGAAACACGAAACCGAGGCCCGGCAAGGCACTGCGCAGACGTTCGCGATAGCTGTGTTTAAGGGCGGAGCAGGTCAACACCGGGCGTTGGCCTTGGGCATCGACGCGACGCAGTTCATCGCACAGGCTGTCGAGCCAGCCAGCGCGGTCTTCGTCGTTCAGGGGGATCCCCGCGCTCATCTTTTCGATGTTCGCGGCCGGATGGAAAGTATCGCCTTCAATGGCAGTGGCGCCGCTCAATTGGCACAGGGCCTGGCTGACGCACGTCTTGCCGCAACCGGCAACGCCCATGATGACCAGGGCGGTGATGGGATGACTCATATAACACCTCAGCGCGCAGACAGCGCTACCTTTGCTAGCTATGACTCTAGTGCACAGGCAGAAGTTGCCGACGCCTTCTTGTCGTTTTTTTGGGTTGCAGCAGGTTTGTTCCCAACGCCAAAGAGCACTGATCAGGCAGGACCGCGCTCACGCATTTGCAGCTGCATCAGGACAGCGCTACCTTAGTGCCTTGATTTTTGTTTGGCAAGCCGCCCGATGACCTCCCCCAAGAACGATAAAAATACCCGCACCACCGGCCGTCCGACCCTCAACGAAGTAGCCCGCCTGGCCGGCGTCAGCCCGATCACTGCCTCGCGCGCGTTGCGCGGGGTGAGCACGGTAGCCACCGAACTGGTGGAAAAAGTGCAGAAGGCCGCGCTCGAACTCAACTATGTGGTCAACCCTGCCGCCCGCGCTTTGGCCTCGGCGCAGAGCCATTCGGTTGTCGTACTGGTGCCATCGCTGTCCAACCTGCTGTTCATCGACACGCTGGAAGCCATTCATCGGGTGCTGACGCCCAAGGGCTTCGAAGTGCTGATCGGCAACTTTCACTATTCGCGCGATGAAGAAGAAAACCTGCTGCGCAATTACATGGCCTATCAGCCGCGCGGCTTTTTGCTGACCGGGTTTGATCGCACGGAAAGTTCGCGGCGGATGATCGAGGCCAGCAACATTCCTTGCGTGTACATGATGGAGCTGGACAGCGCCGCCGGGGTCAATTGCGTGGGTTTTTCACAGTTGAGCGCGGGTGAAACTGCCGCCGAACATCTTCTGTCTCGCGGACGCAAGCGCTTGGCCTACATTGGCGCGCAACTGGATCAGCGCACCTTGTTGCGCGGTGAGGGTTTCCGCAAGGCGCTACAGAAGGCTGGCCACTACGATCCGGATCTGGAAGTGCTGACGCCGCGTGCTTCGTCGGTGGGCTTGGGTGGCGAGTTGTTCCTGCAATTGCTGGCGGCGCATCCGGATGTTGATGCGATTTTCTTCGGCAACGATGACCTGGCCCAAGGCGCGCTGCTGGAAGCGTTGCGCAATGGCATCAAAATTCCCGAGCAAGTGGCGATTCTCGGTTTCAACGACTTGCCGATGTCCGAACATATGGTGCCGCGCCTGAGCAGCATCAACACCCCGCGCGAGGCGATCGGCCGGCGCGCGGCGGAGCAGATGCTAACGTTGATGGCGGGCAACAAAGTGGCGCGGCCGGTGGAGGATATGGGGTTTGAGCTGAAGGTTCGCGAGAGTACCTGACCCTTCACAAATGCTGAGTTGAAACACAACCCGTGTGGGAGCGAGCCTGCTCGCGAAAGCGGTGGGTCAGTCAGCATTGATGCAGCTGACACGACGCCTTCGCGAGCAGGCTCGCTCCCACAGGGGATCTCTATCAAATTCAATGGCTGAGCAGGTCCACTAAAGCCTGCGCGCCCTTCTGCAATGGCTGGCTCTTGAGCCACACCGCGTGCACCGGCAGCACCAGGCCATTTTCGATGTTGCGAAAATTCAGCCTTTTCAAACGTCCCGCGTCCAGCCACGGCTGCACCACGGACAGCGGAAAATTACCCCAGCCCAACCCCGCTTCGACCATTTCCATTGCCGTCTCGAGATTGTCCGTACGCCAGTAAGACTCAGCCACCAACGGCCGCGTTTCGCTGATCGGCAAGTCGCGGCTGGCGACGATGATCTGCCGCACCTGCACCAGATCTTCGAGAAACACATCACGCCCCTGCAACAAAGGGCTGTCCGCCGCCAGCGTGGCGATCATGCGTTCGCTGCCGACGAACTGAAACCGCTCCAGCGCATTCACGCTCAAACCGGCGAACGCCAGGCACACGCTGACCCGGCCACTGTGCAACATCGCCAGCACATCATCCTGTGGCGCGGTCAGCACTTCGATGTCGAGCAACGGATGCCGCTCGGCAATCACCTTGATCGCTGCCAGCAAGCGCCGCCGATCAACGTCCGCAACCACGCCGATCGACAACCTGCTTTCCAGCCCCAGTGATAATTCCACCGCGTGCACTTGCAGCTGCTTGAGCTGCTCGGCTATGAGTCTCGCGTGGGGCACCAACGACTGCGCCATCGCCGTGGGTTGCGGCTCACGATGGCTGCGATCGAACAACGGGTACCCGAGTTCGGCCTCAAGATTGGCAATGCCCATGCTCACCGCCGACGGCACCTTGCCCAATTGCCGGGCAGCGGCGGAAAACGAGCCGCGCTCGATGACCGCGAGAAACAATTCGATGCTGTCGCTGTTGAAATTCAACCTGCCCACCTATCAATAAAACTGAAAGCTACCGACTTTTTCTGTCAGGTCTATTGAAGCTATCTTTCGCCGCCTTCGCCAGCCCTGCTGGCCAACATTCGCCAAGAAAGAGGCAAATCTGCATGCAAGGCGTGAAACGCAAACTGGTCTACGTGTCGCTCTACGAAGTCATCGGCATGACCTTCTCGGCTATCGGCCTGGCGTTGTTGTCGGGCACCTCACCGGGCAGCACCGGGCCATTGGCAGTGATCATCACCAGCATCGCCGTGACCTGGAATTTCATCTACACCTCGTTGTTCGAACGCTGGGAAAGTCGCCAGATCTCGCGCACCCGCACAGTAAAACGGCGCATCGCCCACGCTGTCGGCTTTCAACTGACCCTTATCGTGTTCCTGATTCCGCTGATTGCGTGGTGGATGAACATCAGCCTGGTGCAGGCGTTCCTGCTGGATCTGGCGCTGATCATTTTCATCCCGTGCTACACGTTTGCGTTCAACTGGTTGTTTGATCGGATTTTCGGCCTGCCGACATCGGCGCTGCCGGATTCTGCCGCTGCGGCATAAATCGCTAATTCGTAAGCAGATATTGCGGGAAACCAGCGGTTTAACCGGGTAAACCGCTGATATTCACAATCCGTTAACTCCGATAGCAGGCTAAGCTTTTCCATCAATAAAAAATGGATCAGCTTATGACTGCTCACGCTCCCGCCGCCGCGCCCAGTGACGGCATCGACCCGGTACGCGCCGCCGAAATTTCCGCCCGCATCGATCGGCTGCCCGCCGTCGCCACCATCTGGCGTCTGGTGGCGCTGCTGTCGATCGGCGGATTTTTCGAACTCTACGATCTGTTCCAGACCGCCTACATCAGCCCCGGGCTGATTCGCGACGGCCTGTTCGCCACGGGCAGTCAGGGTGTGTTCGGTTTCTCCGATCAGGCGGCGTTTGCCTCGGCGACATTCCTCGGCCTGTTCCTCGGCGCCAGTCTGCTCAGTCCGCTGGCGGATCGTTTCGGCCGCCGGGCGATCTTCACCTTCGCGCTGATCTGGTACACGGTGGCGACGGTGTTGATGGGAATTCAGACCTCGGCGCTGGGCATCATCGGTATGCGTTTTCTGGTCGGCATTGGCCTCGGTATAGAGCTGGTGACCATTGACGCTTACCTCTCGGAACTGGTGCCCAAGCGCATGCGCAGCTCGGCGTTTGCCTTCGCGTTTTTCGTGCAGTTCCTCTCGGTGCCGGCGGTGGCGTTGTTGTCGTGGTGGCTAGTGCCGCAAGCGCCGTTCGGCATTTCCGGCTGGCGCTGGGTGGTGTTGGCGAGTGCGGTGTTTGCGCTGTTCATCTGGCGGCTGCGCAAGCGTCTGCCGGAATCGCCGCGCTGGCTTGCTCAGCATGGCCGCTTCGATGAAGCCAACCGTATTCTCGATAATCTCGAAGCGCGCTGCGCCAAGGATCACGGCCAAGCGCTGGATGCGCCGGAACCGGTGCCGGTCGATGTCGAAGGCAAGGGCCGCTTCGCCGATATCTGGCAACCGCCGTACCGCCGCCGCGCGTTGATGCTGATCGTCTTCCACATCTTTCAGGCGATCGGTTTCTTCGGTTTCGGCAACTGGTTGCCGGCGCTGCTTTCGGGCCAGGGCGTGAGCGTCACCCATAGTCTTATGTACGCCTTCATCATTACCCTCGCCTACCCGCTCGGGCCGTTGCTGTTCGTGAAGTTCGCCAACCGTTTCGAAAACAAATGGCAGATCGTCGGCTCGGCCCTCGGCGCGATGACCTTCGGCACCCTGTTCGCCCTGCAGACCAGCGCGTTCGGGCTGATCTTCTGCGGGGTAATGATCACCTTCTGCAACGCCTGGCTGAGCTTCAGTTATCACTCCTACCAGAGCGAACTGTTCCCGACCAACATCCGCGCTCGCGCGGTCGGGTTCTGCTATTCGTTCAGTCGTTTGTCGACAGTATTCAGCAGTTTGCTGATCGGCATGTTCCTGGACAATTTCGGCACGCCGGGGGTGTTGGCGTTCATCGTCAGCAGCATGCTGATCGTGATGCTGACCATCGGCTGGTTCGGCCCGCGCACGCGTAATCTGGCACTGGAGAATATTGCCCATCGTTGACGGCCAACACAGGACTCACCTGTGGGAGCGAGCCTGCTCGCGAAGGCGTCGTGTCAGTGACTATGTGCTTGACTGACAAAACGCTTTCGCGAGCAGGCTCGCTCCCACATTGGTTATTGGTGACGTTGAAACAGCTCAGTTCAATTGCAGGGTTTCATTGAACTGGCTGATCGCATCCACCACATGCCGGGAGCCCTGCTGAATCTCGAGGATCACCTCGCCCGCCTCGTTCGCCAGTTCCACGCCCAGCCCGGTGCGGCTCAGGCTCGACTGCATGCTCGACACCGCACTCAGCGACAAGTCGTGGTTCTTGCGTACCACATCGACAATTTCCAGCGTCGCCTGACTGGTCCGTGCGGCGAGGCTGCGCACCTCATCGGCAACCACCGCGAAACCGCGTCCATGTTCACCGGCCCGCGCCGCTTCGATCGCTGCGTTGAGCGCCAGGAGGTTGGTCTGGTCGGCAATGCCGCGAATGGTCTGGACGATGGTGCCGATGATGTCCGACTGTTTGCTTACCGCATCGATGCTCACCGCGGCTTCGTTCAGGTCGCGGGAAATGTCCTGAATGATCTGCACGGTCTGCTGCACCACCTGTGAGCCTTTTTGCGCGCAGGCGTCGTTTTGTACCGAGGTGCTGTGGGCCGATTCCGCAGCGTTCTGCAGGGTGGTCATCTGCTTGGTAATGTCGCTGGCGAACTTGACCACTTTGTACAAGCGGCCCTTGGCATCGAACAGCGGGTTATACGATGCCTCCAGATACACCATCTGCCCGGACTTGTTCTTGCGCTCGAAGCGGTGCGAGTGATATTCGCCGCGATTGAGCGAAGCCCAGAATGCCTTGTACTGCGCAGATTCCGCTTCGGCGCGGTGACAGAACAGGCTGTGGTGCTGGCCGACAATTTCAGGGTGCGCGTACTGCATGGTCTGCAGGAAGTTGTCGTTGGCGCGGATGACATTGCCTTCGGGGGTGAACTCGATCACCGCCATGGAACGGCCGATCGCCGCCAGCATGGCTTCTTCTTCATGTTCTTTGTTGATGCGCGCGGTGATGTCTGCCGCCACCTTGATGACACTTCTGACCTGTTTGTCTGGCCCGAACACCGGCATGTAACTGGCTTCGAGCCAGATCTCGCGGCCGCTCTTGTTCAGGCGCAGAAAAGTGCCACTGAGCGGTTCACCACGGGCCAGGTCGCGCCACAACTTTGCGTAGTCCTCGCTGCGATAAAAGCTTTCTTCGCAGAAGATCCGATGGTGTTTGCCGCGCACTTCTTCGGCGCTGTAGCCCATGGTCTTGCAGAAGTTCTCGTTGGCGTCGAGGACGATGCCTTCCGGGGTGAATTCGATCATGGCCATCGAGCGGCTGATGGCTTCGATTTTCGCGTTGGCCTCGGTCAGCGCACAGCTGAAACGCTCGATTTCCCGCAGGTCAGCCTTGTGATGTAGGTTGAACATGGTTGTATCACCTTCCGCGCGTTCTTTTGATTTGATGAAAGTTCAGGTCTTGCAAGATCCATCACTACGTTCCACAGAACAGGCACACGCCTTCCTCCACGGGAGGAAGTTGTCAGGTGATAAATGATGATCAATCGGAGGGTTCGTGCAGCGACGCTCTGATCAAGACATCCTTTTCTTGATAGCCCGCAAGCGGGCCAGCCCTAACGCGTAGAAGAACTTCCATTTAGATGACGCTCCTTGTTGGTTCAGTGTCGGTGCCTTGGGTTGCGCACTCTGGCAGCATGAATCACGGACCAACCGGTGCCGTCGGCCGGTTGGCATGACGGTCGACATGGTTAGTTACCTGCAAGCATAGCCAGCCCGACGCCGGGCGCAAGGCCACTAGTCGGCCAGTATCTGGCATTTTTTGCACAAGAAACGGTTCAGCGCGGGGAACGGCGTGGTGAGAACGGACGTTTTCGCCAGCGAAGCGGAAGCCCGCGAACCGGGCTCCCGTAGGGTTTGCTCAATGGCCGAAGATGTCGACCTTCTTGGCTTTCTTCTCGGCGCGTTTTTCAATCGCAGTCTTGGCCGGCTTCTTCTTCGCGGCTTTCTTTGAATCCATACCTTTGGACATGATCGGTACTCCACTCACAGGGGTGTGAGTTCAGGTATACACCTATCCCGAGGCGTGCGTTCTTTTATAATCGGCGCTTTTCGCAGCGACAGCCCGAACCATGTCCGATATCCAATACAGCCAGCTCGACGAATCGTTGTGGCCACTGATGAACAAGTTCTACCGCAGCCACCAGTCGTCGATGAAAGCCGTGCGCGAGGCGCAGTTGTGGGTGGCAAGGCGCGGTGAAATCGTTGCGGCGCTGTGTTTGCGGCCAGTCTCGGGCGGACACTGGCTGACGGGGTTGTTTGTTGATCCGCAGTGTCGCGAGCAGGGCGTCGCTGCGCAGTTGATCGCAGCGGCGGTTGCCCAGGTGGACGAGCCGGTGTGGCTGTTCTGCCATCCGGATCTGCGCGGGTTTTATGAGCGGCGTGGGTTCAGTTTCAATCCGCTGCTGCCGCAGGCGATGGCCGAGCGGTTGAGCCGGTATGCGCGGAGCAAGCCGATGATTGCGATGGGGCTTAATCCCGCAGATTTACGCTGAAACCCCGTGGGAGCGAGCCTGCTCGCGAATGCGGTGTGTCAGCGCCGAATCTGGTTCTGATACTCCGCGTTCGCGAGCAGGCTCGCTCCCACAGGGATTGATGGTGTTCTGACAATCAGTCCTCAGCGTTGGGATCAAGGTCCGGGAACAGCACTTCGGTAAAGCCGAACTTGCTGAAGTCGGTAATCCGCGACGGGTACAGCCGGCCGATCAGGTGATCGCATTCATGCTGCACCACTCGCGCATGAAACCCCGAGGCCACGCGCACGATCGGTTCGCCCTTCGGATCAAAGCCTTCGTAGCGAATCTGCTGATAGCGCTCCACCGCACCGCGCAGGCCCGGCACCGACAGACAGCCTTCGAAGCCCTCTTCCATCAACGGATTCAACGGCGTGATCAGCGGATTGATCAGGATCGTCTGCGGCACTGCTTCAGCATCCGGGTAACGCTCGCTGTGTTCGAAGCCGAAGATCACCAGTTGCAGGTCGACGCCGATCTGCGGCGCCGCGAGGCCAACGCCGCCGACGCTTTCCATGGTCTGGAACATGTCGTCGATCAGTTGCCACAGCTCGGCGCTGTTGAACATCTCAGGCGGTACCGGCGCGGCGATGCGCAACAGGCGCTCATCACCCATTTTCAGAATTTCACGAATCATGGTCGCGCTTCGTCAGTGTCCGGCTTGAGCGAATGATCGCGGCCCAGGCCCGAGACGTGTTGTTTGGTGGATTCGTCGGGCTCGCCAGGGGCTTTTTCGCCCTTGTCCTTGCCTTCGGCGGACATGTGCTCGATCACCGCATTCATTTCTGCGCCGAGCAACAGCACCGCGGCGGAAATGTAGAAATACAGCAACAGCACGATGATCGCCCCGATGCTGCCATACATCGCGTTGTAGTTGGCGAAGGTTTTTACGTAGAAGGCAAAGCCCAGTGAAGCGAGAATCCACACCACCACGGCCAGCACCGAACCTGGGGTGATAAAACGGAAGTCCTGTTTGACGTCAGGCATCACGTAATAGATCAGCGCTACCGCGACCATCATCAGAATCACGATCACCGGCCAGCGGGCGATAGTCCACACCGTGACGATGAAGTCTTCCAGCCCCACTTGTGCGGCGATCCAGCCCATCACCTGCGGCCCGAGCACCATCAGCGCCGCGGCAATCAGCAGCATGCCGGCAATGCCGACGGTGTAGACGATCGACAAGGGGAAACGCTTCCACACCGGTCGGCCTTCGACCACGTCGTAAGCGGCGTTCATCGCGCTCATCATCAGGCGCACGCCGGCGGACGCGGTGTACAGGGCGATCACGATACCGATGGACAGCAGGCCACCCTTGGATTGCTGCAACTGGTCGATCACCGGATTGACCTGCTCCAGCGCTTGCGGCGGCAGGACCAGTTCAGATTGCAGGCGCAGCCAGGAGAAAAAGTCCGGCAGGTGCAGGAAACCGATCAGGGCAATCAGGAAGAGAATGAACGGGAAGAGCGAGAACAGCATCTGGTAGGCCAGCGCCGAGGCGTAGGTCGACATTTCGTCATCGACGAATTCAGTGACCGTGCGCACCATCACCCGGTGCAGGGGCAGACCTTTCATGTCCGGGAATATCATTCGCGTCTCCTTGCGCCGCAAAAGGTTGAAGTCGTGGCGACTCAGGGGCCGTTTTTTACCTCAAGGTAGCCTACTTGGCGATCCTTCGGCGGATGACCGCAGGGTTCTGATACAAAAACGGCCATCCTTGGATGGCCGCTCGTGTGATTCGTTCAAGGCTCACTTACGCCTTGTCGACGCCTTTTTTCACAGCGTCCTTGGCGTTGCCGACCGCTTGCTGGGCTTCGCCTTTTTTCTCTTGAACTTTGCCTTCCGCGCGCAGCTTGTCGTTGTCAGTAGCTTTGCCGACGCCTTGCTTGACGTTACCGACGGCTTCGTTGGCCATGCCTTTTACTTTATCGCCTGTGCTACTCATGGTGTTTCTCCGTGAAGCATAAAGGGAAGAAAAGTCATTACGTAACGATTGACCGGTGCGCTTTGCGCCGAGTTTCATTTATTTTGCCGGCATTTCGTCGTGGCATGCAGGTTGCGCTTTATGTTTGCCGGCGTTGCCCCGAGAATGCTCAGCCTACGGGCGCTGAGCCCGGCACACCGATTCGCAGGAATGTCATGAAGCTCAATAAAACCCAGGCCATCGCCCGTCGCAACCAGGAACTGGGCGGCGCCGTGCTCGGCACCAACAACTGCCACTTCGCCGAACTGAACCGTAACCGCAACATCTGGTGGTTCGACCTGCCGGTGTCGCGCTTGGCCATCGGTCAGTACGAGTGGATTCACTTGCTGCTGCACACCCCGGCCACCGATGAGTTGCTGCACCTGAAAGTGCCGACGGTGTTCCTGCGGGAAAAGCTCGAAGGCCTGGTGATTCGCAACGAAGGCAAACGCAAGGCGGCGCTGAGCCTGGAATTGAGTGCGGACAAGGATTCGTATCTGCAGGACATGCGTCCGGCGGGGACCAATGTGAATTTTGCGCCGTTTCGCCAGTAGTATCGGCGGCGCGGCCCGTTCCCCTCACCCTGGCCCTCGCCCAGAGGGAGAGGGGACTGACCGAGTTGCTCTCGCGGAATATGCCGACCTGAAATATCCAGCCGAACTCAAGATCCGAATTATCCCTGATCGGCTCCCTCTCCCTCTGGGAGAGGGCTGGGGTGAGGGGCAGTCTCGAAGCATGACTCAAGCCCTACTCGGCACCAACAAAAAGCCCCGCATCTGCGGGGCTTTTTATTTACGCGGCAGACTTGGCCTTGATCTTCTTCAGTTCTTCATCTCGCAATTCGCGGCGCAGGATCTTGCCGACGTTAGTGGTCGGCAGCGCATCGCGGAACTCCACCGAACGCGGCACCTTGTAGCCGGTGACATTGGCGCGCATGTGGTCCATGACCTGCTCTTTGGTCAGGGTTACGCCCGGTTTGGCAACGATGAAAATCTTGATCGCCTCACCCGATTTCTCGTCCGGCACGCCGATCGCCGCGCACTGCAACACGCCCGGCAAAGTCGCCAGCACGTCTTCCAGTTCATTCGGATAGACGTTGAAGCCAGACACCAGAATCATGTCTTTCTTGCGATCGACAATGCGCATGTAGCCGTCCGGCTGGATCAGCGCGATGTCACCGGTTTTCAGCCAGCCGTCGCTGTCGAGCATTTCATCGGTGGCTTCCTGACGCTGCCAGTAACCCTTCATCACTTGCGGGCCCTTGACGCACAGCTCGCCGATTTCACCCAGCGGCTGCTCGACACCGGCATCGTCGATGACTTTGCACAGGGTCGACGGTACCGGAATGCCAATGGTGCCGATCTGGATGTGCTGGATCGGGTTGACCGTGGCCACCGGGCTGGTTTCGGTCATGCCGTAGCCTTCGCAGATGGCGCAACCGGTCACGGCTTTCCAGCGCTCGGCTGCCGCCAGTTGCAGGGCCATGCCGCCGGACAGGGTGACTTTCAGCGCGGAGAAATCCAGTTTGCGGAAACCTTCGTTGTTGCACAGCGCCACGAACAGCGTGTTCAGACCGACAAAACCGCTGAACTTCCACTTCGACAGCTCCTTGACCATCGCCGGCAGGTCGCGCGGGTTGCTGATCAGGATGTTGTGGTTGCCGATCAGCATCATCGCCATGCAATGAAAGGTGAACGCATAGATGTGATACAGCGGCAGCGGCGTGATCAGGATCTCGCAGCCTTCGTTGAGGTTGGAGCCCATCAGCGCCTTGCATTGCAGCATGTTGGCGACCAGGTTGCGGTGCGTCAGCATCGCGCCCTTGGCCACGCCGGTGGTACCGCCGGTGTATTGCAGCACCGCGACATCGCCGCTGTCCGGATTGGCTTCGGCCACTGGCTGGCCGTGGCCCTTGCTCAGGACGTCGTTGAATTTGATGGCTTTGGGCAAGTGATAGGCCGGGACCATTTTCTTCACGTACTTGATGACGCTGTTGATCAGCAGACGCTTGATCGGCGGCAGCAAGTCGGCGACTTCGGTGACGATGACGTGCTTGACGCCGGTCTTCGGCACCACGGCTTCGGCCAGGTGCGCCATGTTCGCCAGGCACACCAGGGCTTTGGCGCCGGAGTCGTTGAATTGGTGTTCCATTTCCCGCGCGGTGTACAACGGGTTGGTGTTGACCACGATCAGCCCGGCGCGAATGGCACCGAAGACCGCGACCGGGTACTGGAGGACGTTGGGCAGTTGCACGGCGATTCGATCACCGGGCTGCAAGTCGGTATGCTGTTGCAGATACGCGGCAAAGGCCCCGGACAGCTCGTACAGCTCACCGTAGGTGATTGTCTTGCCGAGGTTGCTGAAAGCCGGTTTGTTGGCGAAGCGTTGGCAGGATTGCTTCAACACTGCCTGAATGTTCGGATACTCGTCTGGATTGATCTCGGCTGCGATTCCAGCCGGGTACTTATCCTTCCAAAAGTCTTCGATCATGGAAGCCCACTCCTCAGCAACGCGAATTCTTCACCGCATTTGATGCGATTATTATTGGTGTGTGTTTTGTATTGGTGAATCCGGCGTTTTACAGGCCGAGAAGTCACAAAGCGCGCCGAGAGTAGCAGCTTTGCCAAGGGTCGACCAGAGCCAAAAGAGGCCCCTACAGTCATATTGATGACTCAAGACTTGCAAGCGGTCATTTTAGAGCAAAAATCCTATTAAACAGTGAAAGCCCCGTAGTCATGGGGTGTAAAAGCAAAAGATCGCAGCCTTCGGCAGCTCCTGCATTTGGAATGCGTGTCCTGTAGGAGCTGCCGAAGGCTGCGATCTTTTCGCTTGTAACCTTTATGCGATATCCCGCAACTCGCGCCGCAGAATTTTCCCTACAGGCGTCATCGGCAACGACTCACGCAACACGATGTGTTTCGGCACCTTGTAGGCCGTGAAATTCTCTTTGCAGTACGCCTTCAGCTCTTCCAGGCTGACCCCGCTCTCCCGCGCTACCACAAACAGCTTCACCGCCTCTCCCGAACGCTCGTCCGGCACGCCGATGACCGCGCAGTTGGCGACTTTCGGGTGGGCCATGACCACGTCTTCGATTTCGTTGGGGTACACGTTGAAACCGGAGACGATGATCATGTCCTTCTTGCGATCGACGATGCGCACAAAACCGTCCGGGTCGATCACGGCGATGTCGCCGGACTTGAACCAGCCCTCGGCATCGAGCACTTCGGCGGTGGCTTCGGGCTTGTTCCAGTAGCCCTTCATGATCTGCGGGCCTTTGATGCACAGCTCGCCGCGCTCGCCCAGCGGCTGTTCGACGCCGTCATCGTTGATGATTTTCACCAGCGTGCCCGGCACCGGCAGGCCGACAGTGCCCAGCCGCGACTGATCGCCGTAAGGGTTGGTGCAGGCTACTGGCGAGGTTTCGGTCAGGCCGTAGCCTTCAGTGATACGGCAACCGGTCATCTGCTCCCAGCGCTCGGCGGTGGCCTTGACCAGCGCGGTGCCGCCGGAGTTGGTCAGCTTCAGGCTGGAGAAATCCAGGGTCTTGAAATCCGGGTGGTCCATCAGCGCGACGAACAAGGTGTTCAGACCCAGCAGCGCCGAGAAGCGCCAGTTTTTCAGTTCCTTGATGAAGCCGGCAATGTCGCGCGGATTGGAGATCAGCACGTTGTGGTTGCCCGAGACCATCATGCACATGCAATTCGCGGTGAAGGCATAGATGTGGTACAGCGGCAGCGGCGCGATCATCACCTCTTGGCCTTCGCGCAACAGAGGTTGACCGTCCGGGCCGAGCTGAGCCAGACACGCGCGCACCTGCTGCATGTTCGCCACCAGATTGCCGTGGGTGAGCATCGCGCCCTTGGCCAGGCCGGTGGTGCCGCCGGTGTATTGCAGCACGGCGATGTCATCGAGGCCGACGCTCAGCGGCTTGATGCCCAGGCCGCGCCCCATGCGCAGCGCGCTTTTGAACGAAGTGGCTTGCGGCAGCGAATACTCGGGAACCAGTTTCTTCACTTTGCTGACCACGGTGTTGACCAGCCAGCCCTTGGCGGTGGGCATCAGGTCGCCCATCTTCGCTTCGATCAAATATTGGATGTCGGTGTCGGGCAGCACTTCCTGGACTTTCTGCCCGAACAGATTCAGGTAGACCAGCGCGCGTGCGCCGGAATCCTTGAACTGGTGGCGCATTTCCCGTGGCGTGTACAGCGGGTTGGTGTTGACCACGATCAGCCCGGCGCGCAGGGCGCCGAACACGGCAATCGGATAATGCAGAATGTTGGGCATCTGCACCGCGATGCGATCCCCCGGCACCAGATCGGTATGGGCCTGCAGATAACCGGCGAACGCCGCGCTCTGGCGCTCGAGTTCGGCGTAGGTCAGGGTGATGCCCATGCTGCTGAACGCCGGGCGGTCAGCGAATTTCTTGCAGGAACGCTCAAACACTTCAATGACCGACTTGAACTCGCCCATGTCGATGTCCAGCGGTACGCCGGCCGGGCGTTTGTCATTCCAGAAATCAGGTTGCATTGTTCTTGTCCTCTTTACCTGAGCCGATCCGGGAGCCGCTTTCTGTCGTTTCTGCTTCGTCCATGGAAGGCGAAAAGCACAAAGCGGAGCTTCACGGACACTAGCAGCTATGGCCATTGAGGCAAATATGACGCAAGCCCTCATTGATCCCGTGAATCTTCCTGCCGTGGCGTGAGCTGATCAGACGCGCTATACACTGTGGCGATGCTGAGCAAAGGAATCGCCATGACCCACGACACCTTCTGGCTGGACGCGAATGACCGCAGCCGCCTGTACGTCAACCGCTGGCTGCCGGCCACGCCATTGAAAGCGGTGGTTCTGCTGGCCCATGGCATGGCCGAACACAGTGCTCGCTACGCCCGCCTCGCCGACACGTTTTGCGACAAAGACTATGGCGTCTACGCCCCGGATCTGCGCGGCCATGGGCGCACAGCCGACAACGGCACCCTCGGCCACTTCGCCGATGACGATGGCTGGTGCAAGGTCGTCGGCGATCTGGCCAGCCTCAACCAGCACATCGGCCAGCAACACCCCGGCGTGCCGATCATCCTGCTCGGCCACAGCATGGGCAGCTACATCGCCCAGGCCTATCTGCTGCATCACAGCGCCAGTCTGCACGGGGCGATTCTCAGCGGCTCGAATTTCCAGCCAGTGGCGCTGTATCGCGCTGCGCGGCAGATTGCCCGGCTGGAAAAACTGCGTCAGGGCGGCAAGGGCCGCAGTGCGTTGATCGAGTGGCTGTCGTTCGGCTCGTTCAACAATAAATTCAAACCGGTGCGCACCCGTTTCGACTGGCTGAGCCGCGACCCGGCGGAGGTCGACAAGTACGCCGCCGACCCGTTGTGCGGTTTTCGCTGCACCAATCAGTTGTGGATCGACCTGCTCGGTGGGTTGCAGCAAATCAGCAAAGCGTCCAATCTCGCGCAGATCGATCCGGGCCTGCCACTGCTGGTGATTGGCGGCGAATGTGATCCGGTGAGCGAGGGCAAGCGTCTGACAGATCTGGCCAATGCCTTGCGCAGGGCCGGCAGCCAGCACCTGCAACTGAAGATCTACCCGCAGGCCCGGCACGAATTGTTCAATGAAAGCAATCGCGACGAAGTGACTACCGATGTGCTCGCCTGGATCGACCAGGCCCTGAGCCACCGGCGCCCGCAGCGTAGCGAATAATTTTTTGTGGATTCACTGAAATCCGTCACAGGAATCGAAACCGATGACCCAGGTTACCAACATCCCTTACGAAGCCCTTGAAGTCGGCCAGACCGCCAGCTACAGCAAGACTGTCGAAGAGCGCGACATTCAGCTGTTCGCCGCGATGTCGGGCGACCACAACCCGGTGCACCTGGACGCCGAGTTTGCCGCCGCCAGCATGTTCAAGGAGCGCATCGCCCACGGCATGTTCAGCGGTGCGCTGATCAGCGCAGCGGTGGCCTGTGAATTGCCTGGGCCGGGCACCATTTATATCGGCCAGCAGATGAGCTTTCAGAAGCCGGTGAAGATCGGCGACACACTGACGGTGCGCCTGGAAATTCTGGAGAAACTACCGAAATTCCGCGTGCGCATTGCTACTCGCGTATTCAATCAGCGTGATGAGTTGGTAGTGGATGGCGAGGCAGAGATTCTCGCGCCACGTAAACAGCAGACGGTGACGTTGCCGACTTTGCCGGCGATCAGTATTGGCTGATGATTGGGAAGTGTCAGGTAGATTGCTACCCCCTCACCCCAGCCCTCTCCCCCAAGGGGGCGAGGGGGAAAGGGAGCTGATCTGCATCGGATTCAAATCCTGCGCTCGGCGCGGGCGATCTTCAAGACCTTCCAGAACCAGAGTTCAACTCAGATCGCTCAAGTCGGCGTAACTCCGGCATTCACCTCGGTCAGTCCCCTCTCCCTCCGGGAGAGGGCTAGGGTGAGGGGCTTTTCCTGCGGGCACAAAAAAACGCCAGACGAGCTGGCGTTTTTTATCAGCCGACTAACTCTTACGAGTTGGCACGAGCCTGGTTGCGCAGGGCTTTCACCTGGTCGTGGTTGCGTTGTACGCCGTGGTACTGACGCTCAACCAGATCCTTGATGCCCACCAGATTGTGCTTGTTGATCTTCTCGATCGCTTCACGATAAGCCTTCAGCGCATGGTCTTCACCGCGCTCGGCTTCGTTCAGCACAGCCTCTTCGTCTTTGCCGGTGAACATGGATTTCACATCGACCCAGCGACGGTGCAGATCACCGGCGACGCTGGTCGAAGTTTCCGGATCACCGCCCAGCGAACGTACCTGAGCCTGCAGCTCGGCTGCTGCGGTGGCGCAATCGGCGGAGCGCTGCACGAACAGGGTTTTCAGTTCTGGGTGCTTGATGTCTTCGGCGCAAGTCTTGAACCCTTCCTGACCGTCCTTGCAGGTTTCAATCAGGTCGTTGAGTACAGAAATGGCTTCTTTATTCATGTCGGTCATTTTTCAATTCCTTGCGATGGGTTGAAGATGCAAGGGATATTGCAGTGTGCGTGCCAGCTTCGCTTCGGATAAAAATATCTTTGTTTTCAGTGACTTAAGAAAGATTGAACCATCTGTATGCTGGTTTTTTGCATGATCTGTCATTTGGCCTGCATGCAGAATGCCTGTATTTTCCAGGCTGTCATGTGAATCGATGAAGCGTGCTGATGAATCCGGAAAAACTCGAACTGTTGATCACCCGCGAGATGCCCTTCGGCAAATACAAAGGGCGGATCATTGCCGACTTGCCTGGCCCCTATCTGAACTGGTTCGCCCGCGAAGGTTTTCCCCACGGCGAACTCGGTGGCCTGTTGGCGTTGATGCAGGAGATCGACCACAACGGCTTGTCCGACCTGCTCGAGCCGCTACGCGCCAAACATGGCAAACCCGCCCCGCGCCACTGATGCGCCCTCCTCTCTTGAGCCTTGTCGACCATGCCTGACAACACCCGCCGCGCCCGTGACGAAGCCTTCTGGCAGACATTCGCCGACCGATACGATGTGCAGCCCGGCCCGGTCAATCTGGAAAACGGTTACTTCGGGCGCATGTCGCGCACGGTGATCGAGGAGTACCAGCGCAACATCGAGCTGATCAACACCAGCAACTCGGTTTATGCGCGGCAACGCTTCGAGCAGCACGGCAACCTCGAAATCCGCGCGCAACTGGCAGAACTGATTGGCGTACGCGCGCAAAGCGTGGCGCTGACGCGCAATGCCACCGAAGGCCTGCAATCGCTGATCCGCAATTACAATCGCCTGCAACCGGGCGATCAGGTGCTGATCTGCGACCTCGAGTACGACACGGTCAAGGGCGCCATGCGCTGGCTGGCGAAACACCGTGGCGTTGAGGTTATCGAAATATCCCACCGCCACCCGGCCAGTTTCGACAGCCTGCTGGAAAGCTACCGCGAAGCTTTCACCCGCCACCCGAAACTTAAACTGATGGCGCTGACCCATGTCACCCATCGCACCGGCCTGGTCATGCCGGTACAAGCCATCGCCGCGCTGGCCAAAGAGCACGGCGTAGACATCATCCTCGACGGTGCCCACGCTCTCGGCCAGATTGAATTTGACCTGCAAGCCTTGGGCATCGCCTTCGCCGGTTACAACCTGCACAAATGGATCGGCGCACCGTTGACCCTTGGCTTCATCTACATCGCTCCGCAGCGTCTGGCCGACATTGATCCGGACATGGGCGAGATGCATTACCCGGTCACCGATATTCGCGCGCGCACCTCGTACAGCACGCCGAACATTCCGGCGCTGATGACCTTGCCGCTGGTGTTCGAAGAGCACGACGCCCTCGGCGGCGCCGCAGCCAAAAGCCCACGCCTGAATTACCTGCGCAACCTGTGGGTCAACGCCGTGCGGCATCTGCCAGGCATCGAGGTACTGACGCCGGACGATCCGCAACTTTATTGCGGGATCACCGCTATGCGCTTCACCCGGCATGCCGATCAGCAGGCCATGGCCGAGCGTCTGCTCGGCGAATTCAACCTGTTCACCGTGGTGCGCACCGGCGCCGCGTGCGGGCCGTGCATTCGCATCACACCGGGGCTGACCACCACGGCCGGCGAGATGGAGCAGTTGGTTCACGCATTGAACCAGCTGCGCTAGAACGGCGCTCCGGAGTTTTTTCGTAGCCTTCAAGACCCAACTGCGACGACACGGCGAACGTGTCGATGCCGAGGGTCTGGCAAGCGAAGGCACCGTCTTCAAGATCGGCGCCGGCGATCGGCTGCAATACCAACTGCATGGCGTCCTCGGCGGCAGCTTCACAGCCGCAGTGGCCGGGCAAATGCAAGGTGCCGGCCCAGGCCTCGTGGTGAGCTTGCGCTCCTGCTTCGTCGCCGGGAATGAATACGCTCAGCTTCAGGCAAGCAGCGCCGTGCACCGCTCGATCCGGATAGACACTGGTGAAACGGACGATGCCATGGCTGTCGGTCGATTGAATGCCGCACAGGCTGGTGTCGGTATCAACCGTCTGCCGAATGAGCACCAGCGCACCGATAACCGGCTCGCTGGTCATCGCATCGACCAGCGAAAGACGCAGGATCAGCGGCAGGCCTTCGACGCCCTGGCTGATATTGCGCACATGGGATTCGGCTGCGGGCCGATCGGGGCGGCCGAGGGGAAGTTGCTTCGGTTGATAAGGGGATTGTGGCGCAAGGGTCAGAGACTGAAAGTCGTCCATGAGGCGTTCTCTCTTCCATAAGATGAACGCAGGTTAACTCCGTGAAAAAGACAGCGTGCAGTAACTATGTATCGCGACATGTACCGGCACTTTTTTCAGCGCAAAAAAAGGTGCGCCGACCAAGCGCACCATAAAGCCGTAAAGCACACAACGAGGTGTCGGGTGAGAATCAGTCCAGCAACGCCAGGGCCTCGGCGGTGCATTCCTGAATGCGGGCCCAGTCGCCGTTCTTGATCCATTCCGGATCAAGCATCCAGCTACCGCCCACGCACATGACGTTTTTCAGCGCCATGTAGCTCTTGATATTGGCCGGGCCGACGCCGCCAGTCGGGCAGAACTTCACTTCGCCGAACGGGCCGCCGAGCGCCTTGATTGCCGCCACGCCACCGCTGACTTCCGCCGGGAACAGCTTGAAGCGGCGATAGCCCAGACCGTAGCCTTCCATGATCCCCGAGGCGTTGCTGATGCCCGGCAACAACGGAATCGGGCTGTCGACGCTGGCTTCGAGCAGGTCGCGGGTGATGCCCGGGGTGACGATGAATTGCGAGCCGGCCGCTTCCGCCGCTGCGAGCATGTTGCGGTCGAGCACGGTGCCGGCACCGGTCATCAGTTCCGGGCGCTGTTCGCGCAGGATCTGAATGGCCTTGAGGCCGAACTGCGAACGCAGGGTCACTTCCAGCGCGGTCAGGCCACCGGCGGCGAGGGCGTCGGCCAGTGGCAGCACGTCCTGTTCGCGGGCGATGGTGATCACTGGCAGGATCCGCGCCTTGGCGCAGAGACTGTCGATCAGGGCAACTTTGTCCGCCATGGAAACGGTCGGGGATGGGGTTGTCATAGCGGCTGTTCCTTGGCTCATGGGCACCAGTAAATCTCTAACGTAGGTTGCAGAAACGCGCGCACCGGCATGGCCGCAACGTCATCGGATGCCAGCGCGGCATTCAGGGTGGTCAGTTTCGATTGACCGGAAATCGACAGAATCTTGTGCTTGGCCGAGGCCAGCAGCGCACGGCTCATGGTCAGGCGCTGACGTGGCACGCTCGGCGCCAGCATCGGCCAGCAACGGCGCGTGCCATCGGCTTGCAGCGCTTCGGCGAGGTTCGGGCTGTCGGGGAACAGCGACGCGGTGTGGCCGTCATCGCCCATGCCCAGCACCAGCACATCAATCGGCGGCAATTCGGCAAGCAAGCGATCAGCCTGTTCCGCAGCCTGCTCGACGTTGGCCGCCGCGCTGTAGAGGCTGAGGAACTGCGCCTTGGCTGCCGGGCCTTTGAGCAGATACTGCTTGAGCAGGCCGGCATTGCTGTCGGCATGTTCCACCGGCACCCAGCGTTCGTCGGCCAGGGTCACAATGACCTTCGACCAGTCCAGCTCCTGCTTGGCCAGGTGCTGGAAGAACGCGACCGGGCTGCGCCCGCCAGACACCACCAGCACCGTGTTGCCGCGTGCCGCAATGGCGTCGCTCAGTTGCTTGGCAACGTTCAGCGCCAGGCCTTCGGCGAGCAGCACCGGGCTGGTGAATTCGCGGGCAGTCACGCCCGTCGGCAGTTGCACATCAGATATCGCCATACCACGACCTCCCGTCCCGCGTGATCAAAGCAATGGAGCTCATCGGCCCCCACGACCCGGCCGCATACGGCTTGGGCGCGTCACCGGATTTCTTCCACCCGGCGATTAACTGGTCACACCACTTCCACGCGGCTTCGATTTCATCTTTACGGACAAACAGGTTCTGATTGCCGTTCATCACTTCCAGCAACAACCGCTCATAGGCATCGGGAATCCGCGCGCTACGCCAGGTGTCGGAGAAATTCAGTTGCAGCGGGCCGCTGCGCAGTTGCATACCCTTGTCCAGGCCCTGCTCTTTGGTCATCACGCGCAAGGAAATGCCTTCGTCCGGTTGCAGGCGGATGATCAGTTTGTTGCTGATCTGCAGACGCTGCTCCGGGGCGAAAATGTAGTGCGACGGTTCCTTGAAGTGGATGACGATCTGCGACAGCTTCTGCGGCATGCGCTTGCCGGTACGCAGGTAGAACGGCACGCCGGCCCAGCGCCAGTTGCGGATATCGGCACGCAGGGCGACGAAGGTTTCGGTGTCGCTCTGGGTGTTGGAATTCGGTTCTTCGAGGTAACCCGGAACGGATTTCCCCTCGCTGTGGCCGGCGATGTACTGGCCGCGCACGACCTGAGTGGTCAGGCCTTCCGGGCTGATCGGCGCGAGCGCCTTGAGCACCTTCACTTTCTCGTCACGGATGCTGTCGGCGGACAGGTCGGCCGGCGGGTCCATGGCAATCAGGCAGAGCAGCTGCAACAGGTGATTCTGGATCATGTCGCGCAGTTGGCCGGCCTTGTCGAAATAGCCCCAACGGCCTTCGATGCCGACCTTCTCGGCCACGGTGATTTCCACGTGGGAGATGTAATTCTGGTTCCACTGGGTTTCGAACAGGCTGTTGGCGAAACGCAGGGCGATCAGGTTCTGAACGGTCTCTTTGCCCAGATAGTGGTCGATACGGTAGGTGCGGTCTTCCGGGAAGAACTGCGCTACTGCGTCGTTGACCTTGCGCGACGACTCCAGGTCAGAGCCGATCGGCTTTTCCAGCACCACCCGAGTGTTTTCGGCCAGACCGACTTTCTCGAGGTTCTCGCAGATTGCGCCGTACACCGCCGCCGGGGTGGCGAAGTAGGCAATCATGCGCTGGCTGCTGCCGGCCAGTTCCGCCAGCGCCACATAATCCTCAGCCTTGAGGAAGTCGACGTGCAGATAGGTCAGGCGCGCGAGAAAGCGCTCGGCTACGGTTTCGTTCAGCTCTTTGCCGACGTAACGGCGCAATTCGGCGGCGATGAACGCCATGTGCTGCTGCTCGCTGCCGGGCTCACGGGCCAGCGCAATGATGCGCGTGTCCTCGTGCAGCAGGTCGGCACCGTCAAGGTGATACAGGGCAGGAAACAGCTTGCGCAGGGCCAGATCGCCAAGCGCGCCGAACAAGGCAAAGGTGCACGGTTCAACCGTAATGGAAGGCATGATGTTTGTTCTTTTATCAAGTTAAGCTACAAATACCTTTTTTCAAGGCATCACTCAAGGGAAAATGTAGTAATAACCACAACATTTTCGCAGAATACTCAATCCGAGTGGTGGTCGCCCGGACGCATCAGTAGGATAGGCCACCGTCACGGGCCATATCAAAGGCCCAATTTGCATAGCCCGACGCAACTCTGCGTCGGTGAATCAGGAATTCCATATGGACCGCGTGCGAAATTTACTGGAACAGATCCAGAGTCGCCTTGAAGAGCTGAACAAGGCCGAACGTAAGGTCGCCGAGGTGATCCTGCTCAACCCGCAGCAGGCCACCCGCTTCAGCATCGCCGCCCTCGCCCAGGCCGCCTCGGTGAGCGAACCGACGGTCAACCGTTTCTGCCGCTCGTTCGGTGTCAGCGGTTATCCCGAACTCAAGCTGCAATTGGCGCAGAGCCTGGCCAGTGGTGCGGCGTATGTCAGCCGCGCGGTCGAGGCCGACGACAATCCCGAAGCCTATACGCAGAAGATTTTCGGCAGCGCCATCGCCTCGCTGGACAGCGCTTGCCAGGCACTCGACCCGAACCTGATCAGCCGCGCCGTCGACCTGTTGATCCAGGCGCGGCAGATCCACTTCTTCGGCCTCGGCGCTTCAGCCCCGGTGGCGCTGGATGCGCAGCACAAATTCTTCCGCTTCAACCTCGCGGTCACCGCGCATGCCGATGTGCTGATGCAGCGAATGATTGCTTCGGTGGCGCATACCGGCGAGCTGTTTGTGATCATTTCCTACACCGGACGTACCCGCGAGCTGGTGGAAGTGGCGCGGATCGCCCGGGAGAACGGCGCTTCGGTTTTGGGCCTGACGGCGGAGAATTCGCCACTGGCCAAGGCGAGTACCTTGAGCCTGAATATTCCGTTGCCGGAAGACACCGACATTTATATGCCGATGACGTCGCGGATCATTCAGTTGACGGTGCTGGATGTGCTGGCGACGGGGATGACCTTGCGCCGCGGGGTGGATTTCCAGCCGCATTTGCGCAAGATCAAAGAGAGTTTGAATGCCAGCCGGTATCCGGTTGGGGACGAATTCAACTAAAGATCAAAAGCCCCTCACCCCAGCCCTCTCCCGGAGGGAGAGGGAGCCGACCGAGGTGTCTGGCGATCTACATCGACCTGAAACACTGAGTCGATTATGGATTCACCGACATTCATTCAGGTCGGCGAATCTCTCGAATATCCCCCATTCGGTCCCCTCTCCCCCGGGAGAGGGCTAGGGTGAGGGGCTACGATGTGGCTGACACACTCAAGCAGCCGCCCACGCCTGCAAACTCAAATGCGCCTTCTCCCCCGGCGCCAGGTGCAGGCTGTCCGTGCCGCCCGCCGCTGCCTCCACACAGACGAATTCGGAAATCTCGTCCCAGCTCACCCCCAGCAACGGCCGCGCGCCGGGATGCCAGACGACGGTGTCGCCGCTGTCACCGGTATCGATGCACAACTCGCGCTGCCAGGCGTGATCCTTGAGCTGTAATTCGCCGTCATGCTGGAACACCCGCTGACAGCCGCCATCGACGCGCAACTCACCTTCCTGCTGACAAATCTGACGGTTCAACTGGTCATAACCCTGCGCGCCTTCGAGCCCAGACAGCGCTATCTCACCGACATCGCCAATACGCCAGTAAGCGTGCAAAGCCTGGCTCAACTGGCACGGCATGTCGTCCTGATGCTCGGTGCTCAGGCGTAACTCCATGCGTTCGCCCAGGTGCGCGTGCAGGTCGACCTGCCAATCGCACAGTTGCAATTGCCAGTGCAGGCGCACGCCGTCTTCGGCGCTGCTGCTGTCGAGCAGTTTCCAGTCGAGCAATCGCGCCCAACCATGCGACGGCCACGCGTTTTCGCTCGGATGACGGCCATACCACGGCCAGCACACCGGCACGCCACCGCGAATCGCGCCGACATGCGGCCACTTCGCCGCGCACCACAACCACGGCTTCTGCCCGCGCGGTTGAAAATGCAGCAACTGCGCACCCTGACGACTGAACACCGCCTGACACAGCGGATGATCGATCACCAGCACGTCGCGCATCTGATAGCGCTCCCAGGCGAACACCGGTCGCTCGCGCAGGGATTTGAAGAAGCGTTGCAGCGGATGCTCATGCATTGGCTACGGTTCCGAATTCAACTTTCATGGGCGGTGCGAACCCTCCAAAAAAAAGCGGACAGCCTTGGCTGTCCGCAAAATGCGCACATAGAGAGGAGCTTATCGCAGACGCGTCAGAACGTTGACTGAATTTTCAGGCCAGCGACCAAAGCGTTATCGACTTCATCCACACCGCCCGGATGGGTGATGTATTGCAGGTTGGGACGCACGGTCAGCCAGTTGGTGACATGGATGCCGTAGTTGAGTTCGTAGTTGTACTCGGTCTCACGAATCGGCGAGAACGCGGCGTTGTCGTAGTCGGACACACCGTTCGCAGCGTTCAGCAGTTCAGCGTTGCGCTTGACGTCCTTGTTGACGTGGATACGCGCCGCGCCGATACCGATGTCATCCTTCGGACGCGCATCGAACGGGCCTTTGTAGACAAACATCACCGACTGGTAGTTGTCGATGAAGTTGGTGTCCTTGTCGTGGAAAGTCGCGTTGGCAGCGATGTTCAGACCGCGAGTCGCATCACCGTTGTGGCTGGTGAGTTGCTGTTGCGCAACGAACCAGTAACCGCTTTTGCTGTTGTGCGACTTGTAGTCATCACCGGTCGTTGCCGCATCGAGACCGTTGACGTCTTCGCGAACGTCGTCGGCATCCGCCGTGCTCTTGTAGTAACCGACGCGGTATTCGCCCGGCAGGCTGTTGACCTTCGGCGACCAGACCAACTCAACCGGCAGCACGGTACCCTTGGTGCCACTGCCGCTGAGCTTGAAGCCGTTGCCGTGTTCCAGCTGCGACGGGTTCTGGTTGTACGCGCCGATCTGCGCGTAGAGCTCGTCGTTGATGTTGTACTTCACGCGGATAGCGGCCTGGCTGACTGGCCAGTTGTACCAGATGTTGGTCGCCCAGTTACCCACTTGCGAACCGCAGAACGCCAGGTTCTGGAAGTCGCACGGGAAGGTGTTGAAATCTTCGCCTTCGCCGAAGTAACCGGCCTTGACGTCGAGCTTGTTGTCGAAGAACTGGTGCTGAATCCACAGTTGGGTCAGACGCACCATGTGGCCACGGCCGTAGACTTCCTGCGAGGAGCTGAGGGTGCCGGCACGCGGATCGCCAACGCGGTCGTTGGAGATGTTGTAGCCGTTACGATTGGTCAGCTGGATCTTCGCTTGGGTGTTGTCCCAGCCCCACAGCTTCTGCAGGTCAAGGGCCACGCCCAGACCGAACTGGTCAGCGTAACGCGCAGTCTTGTCGTCGTTGTAGCCGCCGTTCAGGTTGGCGCCCATCTCGCCAACGTAGTCGGCCTTGATGTCGATACCCTGCTCGATCAGCTTGGTGCGCTCGCCGCCCCAGTCGCCGGTCATCCATTTGGAGTCGGAGCTGAAGGCATCCGCCGCCATCGCATTACCGGCCAGCACCAGTGCAGCTGCCGCTGAAACCTGGCAGATCAACCGGGCATTGACGTGTTTCTTTTTCATCCCTACATCCTCGTCTTTATTGTTATTAACTGTTTTTATCTAACGCGGTTTACATAAAGTGCAGTGCTCGACAGGCCGGGCACTGCTTGCCCCCTGTGGGAGCGAGCCTGCTCGCGAATGCGGTGTATCAGGCGACATCAATGCTGGATGTCAGACCGCTTTCGCGAGCAGGCTCGCTCCCACATTTTGTACTTCAGCGGCCTTTGAACTGCGCCACATTCGCCGACCGGGTCTCTGTCTGCACCTGGCCCGCAACGCCCAGACGCTCGCCGGTATTGGCATCGAACAACAACACTTTCGATGGATCGAACTGCAGTGTCAGGCTTTCGCCCACCTGCGGTGCCACGTCCGGCGCCAGTCGGCAGCAGACCTTGGTGTCGTTCAAATTGACGAACACCAGGGTGTCCGGACCGGTCGGTTCGGTGACCTGCACTTCGGCGCGGATGCTCGGCAGACCATTGCCCTCGCCGTTCGCCAGACAGATCTGCTCCGGGCGCAGGCCGAGGATCACTTCGCGGTCTTCAAGCCCGGCGTCCTGCATGCTCATCGGCAATTCGCAACGCGCCTGGCCGCTGTCGAGCAGCGCCAGCAGACGACCGTCCTTGCGCTGCAAACGCAGGGGAATGAAGTTCATCGGCGGCGAACCGATGAAACTCGCCACGAACAGGTTGGCCGGGTTGTTGTAGATGTCTTTCGGCGTACCGAATTGCTGAATGATGCCGTCCTTCATCACCGCGACCTTGTCGCCCAGAGTCATTGCTTCGATCTGGTCGTGGGTCACGTAGACCGTGGTGGTTTTCAGGCGCTGGTGCATCAGTTTCATTTCGGTGCGCATCTCGACGCGCAGCTTGGCGTCGAGGTTCGACAGCGGTTCGTCGAACAGGTAGATCTTCGGCCGCCGCGCCAGAGCACGGCCCATCGCCACGCGCTGTTGCTGACCACCGGAGAGCTGGCCCGGCTTGCGATTGAGCAGGTGTTCGATCTGCAACAGCTTGGCCACGCGCGCGACTTCTTCGTCGATCGCTGCTTGTGGCATCTTGCGAATCTTCAGGCCGAACTCGATGTTCTCGCGCACGCTCATGGTCGGGTACAGCGCGTAGGACTGAAACACCATGGCGATGTCGCGATCCTTGGGGCTCATGCCGCTGACGTCCTGATCACCGATCATGATCGCGCCGCCGGTGATGGTTTCCAGACCGGCGATGCAGTTCATCAAGGTCGATTTGCCGCAGCCCGACGGGCCGACGAGGATCAGGAATTCACCGTCCTTGATCGACAGTTCGATGTTCTTCAGGGTGTCCGGCAGGCCGGCCCCGTAGGTCTTGTTTACGTTGCGAAGTTCAAGCGTAGCCATGATTACCCCTTGACCGCGCCGGCCGTCAGCCCGCGCACGAAATACTTGCCTGCGACCACATAGACCAGCAGGGTCGGCAGGCCGGCGATCATCGCCGCTGCCATATCCACGTTGTATTCCTTGGCGCCGGTGCTGGTGTTGACCAGGTTGTTCAGCGCCACGGTGATCGGTTGCGAATCACCGCTGGAGAACACCACACCGAACAGGAAGTCGTTCCAGATCTGGGTGAACTGCCAGATCAGGCAGACCATGATGATCGGCGTCGACATCGGCAGGATGATGCGGCGGAAAATCGTGAAGAACCCCGCGCCATCCAGCCGCGCAGCCTTGACCAGCGCATCGGGGATGCTCACGTAGTAGTTGCGGAAAAAAAGCGTGGTGAACGCCAGACCGTAGACCACGTGCACGAAGACCAGGCCGGTGGTGGTGCTCGCCAGGCCCATCTTGCCGAGGGTGAACGAGGCTGGCAGCAGCACGGTCTGGAACGGCAGGAAGCAGCCGAACAGCAGCAGACCGAAGAACAATTGCGAACCACGGAAGCGCCACATCGACAGCACGTAACCGTTCAACGCACCGATGGCGGTGGAGATGATTACCGCCGGTACGGTGATCTTGATCGAGTTCCAGAAGTAGCCGTCAACCGTGGCCCAGGCCTTGACCCAGCCAATGCCGCTGACCACGGTCGGCCAGCTCAGCAGGTTGCCGGTGCTGATGTCTTCCGGGGTCTTGAAGCTGGTCAGCAACATCACCACCAACGGCACCAGATAGAGGAACACCGCAAGGATCAGCACCGCGTAGATCGCGATGCGACTGAAGCTGATCGCAGGTTTGGCAGCAAGACTAGTCATGACGCTTGGTCCTCAGCTCGGAGTACAGGTAAGGCACGATGATCGCGAGGATCGCACCGAGCATCAGAATCGCACTGGCCGAGCCCATGCCCATCTGGCCGCGACTGAAGGTGAAGGAATACATGAACATCGCTGGCAGGTCGGAGGAATAACCCGGGCCGCCGGCGGTCATTGCCGCAACGAGGTCGAAGCTCTTGATCGCGATGTGCGCGAGGATCATCACCGCACTGAAGAACACCGGACGCAGGCTTGGCAGCACGACTTTCCAGTAGATGCGCGGCATGCTCGCGCCGTCGATCTGGGCGGCACGGATGATCGATTGATCGACGCCACGCAGGCCGGCGAGGAACATCGCCATGATGAAGCCCGAGGCTTGCCACACAGCGGCAATCACCAGGCAGTAGACCACGCGATCAGGGTCGATCAGCCAGTCCAGACGGAAACCTTCCCAGCCCCAGTCACGCAACAATTTGTCCAGGCCCATGCCCGGGTTGAGCAGCCATTTCCACGCGGTACCGGTGACGATCATCGAGAGTGCCATCGGGTACAGGTAAATGGTGCGGATAAAGCCTTCGCGACGGATGCGCTGGTCGAGGAACACCGCCAGCAACACGCCGATCACCAGGGTAATGCCGATGAACATGCCGCCGAACACGGCGAGGTTCTTGCTCGCCACCCACCAGCGATCGTTGTCGAACAACCGCGCGTATTGCGCCAGACCGGCCCACTTGTAGTTGGGCAGGAAAGTCGAGGTGGTGAACGACAGAATGAACGTCCACAGGATGTAGCCATAGAAGCCCACCAGCACGATGAACATGCTCGGCGCCAGCACCAGTTTCGGTAGCCAGCGCTGCAATGCATCGAACGGCGAGGCCTTGCTGAACACAGCAACAGAACTCATGGGGAAATCCAGTACAGGGAATAAAAACTACAGTGAGATCCCTTGTGGGAGCGAGCCTGCTCGCGAATGCGGTGTGTCAGTCGACGGATGGAGCAACTGACACAACGCCTTCGCGAGCAGGCTCGCTCCCACAGGAGAAGCCTGTGCTACCGACGCCTATTTGGCCGACTGAACTGCCGCGCCGAGTTTCTTCGCCGCATCGGCCGGGTCTGCTTTCGGGTCGTTGATGTAGTTGGTGACTACGTCAAAGAACGCGCCCTGCACGGCCAGCGTGGTCGCCATGTTGTGCGCCATGCTCGGTTGCAGGCCGCCGGACTTGGCGTCCGCGAGGAAGTCCTTGGCAGCGGTCTGCGCGCAGGAATCGAAGCCGAGCTTGTCCATGTTGTTCAACATGTCGTTGCGCACCGGGATCGAGCCTTTGTTGATGCTGAAGACTTTCTGGAAGTTCTCACCCAGCACGACTTTGGCGATGTCCTGCTGACCGGCCGCAGTGCCTGCGTCCTTCTGCTTGAACACGGCCAGCGAGTCGATGTTGTAGGTGAACGCCTTGTCGGTGCCCGGGAACGCTACGCACTCGTAGTCCTTGCCGGCGACTTTCTTGGCGGCGGTCCATTCGGACTTGGCCCAGTCACCCATGATCTGCATGCCGGCCTTGCCGTTGATCACCTTGGCCGCTTCGAGGTTCCAGTCCTGGCCTTTGCCGTCAGCGTCCATGTAGGTCGCGACTTTCTTCAGCTCAGTGAGCGCCTTGACCATTTCCGGGCCGGTCAGCGCTTTGTTGTCGAGATCGACCAGGGCTTTCTTGTAGCCATCCACGCCCATGACCGAGAGCACCACGGCTTCGAACACGGTGCTGTCCTGCCAAGGCTGACCGCCGTGGGCGAGCGGAATGAAGCCCGCCGCTTTCAGCTTGTCGCCGGCTGCGTAGAACTCTTCGAGGGTGGTTGGATTCTTGGTGATGCCGGCTTTCTTGAAGACTTCCGGGTTGATCCACAGCCAGTTCACGCGGTGAATGTTCACCGGCACGGCCACGTAATCACCGTCGTACTTCACGGTATCGGAGACTTTCTTGTCGAGCAGACTGTCCCACTTTTCCGACTTGGCGACGTCTTTCAAAACGTCGGTGTCGAGCAGGCCGGTCGACGCCCATTCCTGGATGTCCGGGCCTTTGATCTGGGCAACGCCTGGCGGGTTGCCGGCAACGGCACGGCTTTTCAGCACGGTCATGGCAGTCGCACCGCCACCACCGGCGACAGCGCCGTCTTTCCAGGTGAAACCGTCTTTTTCGACTTGGGCCTTGAGCACATCGACAGCGGCTTTTTCGCCACCGGAGGTCCACCAGTGCACGACTTCGACCGAACCTTTGGAATCGGCAGCGGAGACACTGAGCGGCAGGATTGCGAGCGGGAACAGGGAGGCGACAGAAATGACAGTAGCGAGGCGAGAAATCGCATTCATTCGAAATGTACCTTTCTTGTTGTTATGCATTGCAAGTCTGGTGCTTGCGCTGCACGGAGTTTAAACAGAGCGTTTCGCTTCGCAGGTAACGAAGGGACGCGTAAATGTCACGACATGGTTACACAGGAACAGGCCGGGACAACCGCGCCAAAGCCGTGGCCATGCTCGGCGCCAGCGGCAATCGCGGAATCAGCACAGCCTGCCAGGCGTGATACAGATCGGGCTTGCCCGGCCAGATATCGGCACTCGGGACATTCTGCGGATTGAGTTCGTGGTGCCAGCTGCCGTTGCAGCGGTCGATGAAATTCGTCTCGCAGAACTCCCAGAACAGTCGGTACCAGGTTTCGTATTGCCCGTCGCCGCTGCGTTTGAGCAAGGCGCTGGCGGCGGCGCTGGCTTCGGCGTGCGTCCAGTGCAGACGGTGGCGAACGACAGCCTGGTTATCCCAGTCGAGGGTGTAGACGATGCCCGGCGCACCATCGACATCCCAGCCGTGGCGGCAATTGTTTTCGAAGAGTTTTTGCGCATCAGTCGCCAGCCAGCCCGGCGTAAGCATGTCGGCCTGCACCCGCGCGGCTTCAAGGTGCAGGAGCAAGCGCGCCCACTCGAAACCATGGCCCGGCGTGGTGCCGTAGGGACGGAAACCGTCAGCCGGATTGTCGTGGTTGTATTCGCGCAGCGGTTGCCAGTCGCGATCGAAGTGTTCGATGACCATGTAGTCGTTGGCAGCAGCGTGGCCATGGATCACCCGCTCGACGATGCGCTGGGCGCGCACCAGCCAGCGCGGATCTTCGGTGACATCGGCCAGCGCGAGGAATGCTTCGGTCGCGTGCATATTGCTGTTGGCGCCGCGATAGGCTTCTTCTTCGCTCCAGTCGCGGTTGAAGAATTCGCGCATGGCGCCCTCTTCTTCGCTCCAGAAATAAGTGTCGATGATGTCGATCGCGTCATCGAGCAAGGCCTGGGCGCCGGGCCGTTGTGCGACCACGGCGGAGCTGGCGGCGAGCGCGACAAAGGCGTGCAGGTAGGCGTTCTTGCCGGTGTTGTCGTCGCGATGCTGGGCAACCGCAAACCAGCCGCCATGCAGCGCATCACGCAGAGGTCCGCGCAACGCGGCGATGCCGTGGTCGACCAATTCGGCAAACCCCGGCAGGCCCTGAATGTGGGCCATGGCGAAGCTGTGGGTCATGCGCGCGGTGTTCATGGTTTCGGCTTGCGCGTGCGCCGGCAGACGGCCGCGCTCGTCGAGGTTGCCGAAGCCTTCGGGCAGCTTCGCAGCCTTGGCGAAATCCAGCAGACGCAGGCCTTCAGCGGCGAGCCATTGCTGGTGGGCAGGGGCGTTCAGCCAACTGCTGAAGTCAGGATGAAAGGTGTCCATGGCGTGACCCTTTTTTGTTGTTAGGACTGCGGGCAGTCTAAACAACGGGCCGGGGCGGGCTTGTAACGAAGGGGACGGGGTTTGTCACTGGCTCGTGACAAAAGAGAAGAGCAAAAGCACCCTCACCCCAACCCTCTCCCGGAGGGAGAGGGGGCCGACCGAGGTGTCTTGCGTCCTCCGTCGACCTGAAAAATACTGGCGATTATGGATTCACCACCGCATTTACAGGTCAGCGCACCTCAGCAGCATCCCCCAATCGGTCCCCTCTCCCTCTGGGCGGTCCGACGTTTCGGGAGGGCTAGGGTGAGGGGCTTTTCGGGGCTAATCCACAGACCGAGGCAACTGCAACGTCACCCGCAACCCGCCCTCACGCAGGTTTTGCAACGTCACCTCGCCGCCATGGCTATGGGCAATGTTGCGCGCAATGCCCAGGCCCAACCCATAACCCTGCTGCTGCCCCGCGAGGCGGAAGTGCGGCTCGAACACTTGCTCCAGCCGCTGCTGCGGCACACCCGGCCCTTCGTCATCAACATGCAGGACAAACGCGCTGTCATCGTCATCAATGTGCAGATGCGCGTTCTGCCCGTACTTCAAGGCGTTGTCGATCAGATTGCCGATGCAGCGCTTGAGCGCCAGCGGCTTGCCTGGATACGCCGACAGCGCGCGGCCATGCTGGGTGACGCGGCCATTGCCGTTCGGCGCCAGATACGGCTCGACCAGACAATCGAGCACATGATTGAGATCCACCGGCTCGATGTTCTCGTGGATGTCGGTGTCTTTCACGCATTGCAGCGCGCCTTTGACCAGCAGCTCCAGCTCATCCAGATCGCGGCCGAATTTGGCTTGCAGCTGTTCGTCCTCGAGCAGTTCGACGCGCAAGCGCAGGCGGGTGATTGGCGTGCGCAGGTCATGGGAAATCGCGCTGAACAACTGGCTGCGTTCGGTCAGGTAGCGGCTGATGCGTTCGCGCATGGTGTTGAACGCGCGGCCGACTTCGACCACTTCACTGCCACCGCCCTCCGCCACCGGCTCGACGTCGGCGCCCAGCGACAGATCCCGCGCTGCCCGCGCCAGACGCTTGAGCGGCCGGCTCTGCCAGTGCACCAGCAGGCCGATGAACAACAGCAAAAAGCCGCTGGTGAGGACGATAAACCACACCTGCTGCGCCGGCAGGCCTTGCTCTTCGAGACTGGTGTACGGCTCGGGCAGCAACGAGGCGATGTACAGCCATTCCCCCGGAGCCATTTGAATCTGCGTGACCAGCACCGGCGGATTCACCGGCTCCAGGGTCAGCGCGTAATGCGCCCAGGAGCGTGGCAATTCATCAAGTTTCAGCCCGGCGTTGAAAATGCGCAGGTCTTCGGGACTGACGAAGGTCACCGAAATATCCGTGTCATGGCCCAGAGACTGGCGCAGCACTTCGTCCACCGCTTGCATCACCGCAGCCTTGCGCGGCGTCACCGGCAGCACGTCCATGCCCAGCGGCTTATCGTTGAGGGTCACGACAAATCGGGTGCCGCCCATGCTGCGCAACTGATCGAGCACCAGCGGTCGATAGGCCACTGGCAAGGAACGGAAATAGCTGACGCTGGCAGTCATCGAATGCGCCAGGCTGCGGGCACTGGTGACGAGGCCTTCGAGTTGAGTGGCGCGCAACTGCGATACCCAGATCACGCTCGACAGCGTCTGCGCGAACAGCACCGCCAGCAGAGTCAGCAGCAGCATCCGCCCGAGCAGCGAGCGCGGCACCGGTATGCGGCTGGCGAACTTGCGCAGCGCCTCAGTGAGCATTGCCGGCAACCACATTGGCTGCCAACTGATAACCGCTGCCGCGCACCGTGCGGATCAGCCGTGGCGGTTTTTCGGTGTCGCGCAGGCGTTGGCGCAAACGGCTGACGGCCATGTCGACGATGCGATCGAGCGGCATCAGATCGCGGCCACGGGTGGCGTTGCCGATGGTGTCGCGGTCGAGGATTTGCTGCGGGTGGTCGAGGAACAGTTTCAGCAGGGCGAAATCGGCGCCGGAAAGGATCACTTCCTCGCCGTCAGTGTGGAACAGCCGATGGCTGACCGTGTCCAGGCGCCAGTCGTCGAAGACCAGCACTTCGCTGCCGCTGCGTTCGTGGGCGAACTGTGCGCGGCGCAGCAGGGCCTTGATCCGCGCTTGCAGTTCGCGCGGGCTGAACGGTTTGCCGAGGTAGTCATCAGCGCCAAGTTCGAGACCGATCACCCGGTCGGCTTCGTCGGAACTGGCGGTCAGCATGATGATTGGCACCTGTGCCTGACGCGGGTGCTGGCGTACCCAACGGCACAGGCTGAAGCCGTCTTCGTCGGGCAGCATCACATCGAGGATCACCAGATCGCTGGGCGCCTCGTTGAGCGCCTGACGAAAACCGGCACCATCGGCGGTGGCCCGCACCTGAAACCCGGCGCGGGTCAGGTAGGTTTCCAGCAACTCGCGTATTTCCTGGTCGTCATCGACCAACAATATCGACTTGTTGACTGAGCTCACTTCGAAGGCATCCTTGTTGTTGGAGTTGGGGCGGATTATGCCTTAAGCGCTGATTTTACAAACACCACAAAACCACTGTGGAAAACAAACCTGTGGTGAGGGGATTATGCCTGCTGGGTTGCGCAGCAGCCCTGGGCTTTTTGGGGCTGCTTCGCAGCCCAGCGGGGATAAATCCCCTCGCCACAGATAAATCCCCTCGCCACAGATAAATCCCATCGCCACAGATAAATCCTCTCACCAAGAGGTGATTGCAGTTCAGGGTCGAGTTGCTTGATCCAGCGCCACGCCGGCGCCGACCAGGCCGGAATACGGCGCGGTCACCAGCCAGACCGGGATGCCTTTGAAGTAATCGCTCATGCAGCCTTTGTCGGCGAAGCAGCGGGCGAAGCCGCTGGCGAGGAAGAAATCGGCGAAGCGTGGAATCACCCCGCCAACGATAAACACGCCGCCGCGCGCGCCGGTGGTGAGCACGTTGTTGCCGGCAACGCGGCCGAGCCAGCAGCAGAACTGCTCGAGCACTTCCAAAGCAATCGGATCACCGGCCAGGCCCGCGGCGGTGATCGCTTCCGGCGTCTCCAGCTTCGGCTCATGGCCATCAACCGCGCAGATCGCCCGGTACAGCCGCGGCAGGCCGCCGCCGCTCAACGCGGTTTCCGCGCTGACATGGCCGATCTCGTTGTAGATGTGTTGCCACAATTGCGTTTCCCGCGGGCTGCTCAGCGGCAGGTCGACGTGGCCGCCCTCGCCCGGCAACGCGGCAAAGCGTCCTTCGCCGAGATCGAGCAAGGTGCCGACACCCAGGCCAGTGCCCGGGCCGATCACCACCGCCGGGCGCAACGGCTCCGGCGTGCCTTCGCAGACAACGCGGAATTCGCCGGGCTGCAAGCGGGTCATGCCCAGCGCCATCGCCGAGAAGTCGTTGGTCAGCAACAACTGCTCGACCTGCAAGGTCTTGCAGAACGCGCTGCGACTCAGCCGCCAGTGATTGTTGGTGAACTTGAATTCATCGCCACTCACCGGACCCGCCACCGACAGGCACACCGAGCCGATCGAACCCGGCGCCAGACCGAGCCCGCTCAGGTAAAGAGCGATTGCCTCTTCCGGGCTGGCAAAGTCGGCCGTGGCCAGCACCTGAACCGATTGCAGTTGCTGGTTTTGCCACAACGCGAACCGCGCGTTGGTGCCTCCGATGTCACCGACCAAAGCCAGTTTCAATTAAGCGTCTCCAGGGCAGAAGTGAAGGCGCTGGCGCCCTGCTCCGCCGAGCTGAAGGCCATGCGCATGAAGCCAAACAGCTCGCGGCCGCTGCCAATGTTGTTGCCCAACAGGCCCTTGGCAGGTTCGCGCGCTGCAAATTCGGCGGCGTCGACCTTCAGTTCCAAGGTGCCTTTGACGCCATCGACGCGGATGATATCGCCCTCTTGCACGCGCGCCAAAGCACCACCGACATAAGCTTCCGGGCTGACGTGAATCGCTGCGGGGATTTTCCCCGACGCGCCGGACATGCGCCCGTCAGTCACCAGCGCCACTTTGAAGCCGCGATCCTGCAACACGCCGAGGAACGGCGTCATCTTGTGCAGCTCGGGCATGCCGTTGGAACGCGGGCCCTGGAAGCGCATCACGGCGACAAAATCCTTCTCCAGCAGACCGGCCTTGAATGCGTCCGCCAGGTCTTGTTGATCCTGGAACACCATCGCCGGTGCTTCGACGATCTGGTTTTCCAGCGCAACCGCAGAAACCTTCATCACCCCGCGACCGAGATTGCCCTCCATTACGCGCAGACCACCCTCCGCCGAGAACGCACGCGCCACTGGACGCAGGATGTTTTCGTCGAGGCTGTCGGTCGGGCCTTCGCGCCAGACCAGCTCACCGTTATCGAGGAACGGCTCTTTGGTGTACTGGCTCAGGCCATGGCCGAGCACAGTGTTGACGTCTTCATGGAGCAGACCGGCGCCGAGCAGTTCGCGGATCAGGAACGACATGCCGCCCGCTGCCTGGAAGTGGTTGATGTCGGCTTTGCCGTTCGGGTAGACGTGGCTCAGGGTCGGCACGACTTCGGAAAGGTCGGCCATGTCCTGCCAAGTCAGTTGAATGCCAGCGGCCATGGCGATGGCCGGCATGTGCAGGGTGTGGTTGGTCGAGCCGCCGGTGGCGTGCAGGGCAACGATGGAGTTGACCAGCGCCTTCTCGTCGACGATTTCGCCGATCGGCATGAAGTTGCCGTTCTGCTTGGTCAGGCGTGTGACCTGATGCGCGGCTTCGCGGGTCAGGGCGTCGCGCAGCGGCGTGTTCGGGTTGACGAAAGAGGCGCCCGGCAAGTGCAGGCCCATGACTTCCATCAGCAACTGGTTGGTGTTGGCGGTGCCGTAGAACGTGCAGGTGCCCGGGCTGTGGTAGGACTTCATCTCCGATTCCAGCAGCTCTTCGCGGGTCGCCTTGCCTTCGGCGTACTTCTGGCGGACGTCGGCTTTTTCCTTGTTGGAAATCCCCGAAACCATCGGCCCGCCCGGTACGAAGATCGTTGGCAGATGACCGAAACGCAGCGAACCCATCATCAGGCCCGGGACGATCTTGTCGCAGATGCCGAGCATCAGCGCGCCGTCAAACATGTTGTGCGACAGCGCCACGGCGGTCGACATGGCGATCACTTCGCGGCTCGGCAGGCTCAGTTCCATGCCCGGCTCGCCTTGGGTCACGCCGTCGCACATCGCCGGAGTGCCGCCGGCGAACTGGCCGACCGAGCCGATTTCGCGCAGGGCATTCTTGATCTGTTGTGGAAAGACTTCGTACGGCTGGTGCGCCGAAAGCATGTCGTTATACGAAGACACAATGGCGATGTTCGCCGAGTTCATCATCCGCAGGCTGTGCTTGTCTTCAGTGCCGCACCCGGCCACGCCGTGGGCGAAGTTGGCGCATTGCAGCTTGCCGCGCATCGGGCCGTCGGTGGCCGCGCCGCGAATCAATGCAAGGTAAGCCTGACGCGTGGCGCGGCTGCGGGCGATAAGCCGTTCGGTGACCTCAAGAACGCGGGGATGCATGTGTAGAACTCCAGGCTAACGGATGTGGCGACCTGATTGTCTATGCTGGTCAAACGCCGTTGTTGTTGGAATGACAGACGGCTTTTTTGACCATTCGGACCAGTTGATTCAGGTCACTCGTTGTAGATAAAACAAAATATTGCCATTAAAAAGGCTTGTTTTCTATTTTTATGCGAATAATCTTGTAATTCCAACAACAAAACGACGGCGGCGCTGTTCCATGACTCTTCGAATTGCAATCAATGGTTTCGGCCGCATCGGCCGTAATGTCCTGCGCGCACTGTATACCCAAGGCTATCGTCAAGACCTGCAGATCGTCGCGATCAACGATCTGGGTGACAGTTCGATCAATGCCCATCTGCTCAAATACGACACCGTCCACGGCACTTTCGACGCCGAAGTGGCGCACGATAACGAAAGCCTGACGGTCAATGGCGACCGCATCGCAGTCAGCGCCATTCGCAACCCGGCCGACCTGCCGTGGGCCGCTGAAAAAATCGACGTAGTGTTCGAATGCACCGGTTTGTTTACCGACCGTGCCAAAGCCGCCGCGCATATCAGCGCCGGCGCCCGCAAGGTGATCATTTCTGCCCCGGCCAAAGGCGCCGACGCCACCGTCGTTTATGGCGTCAACCACGACATTCTGCGTCAGTCGCACCAGATCATTTCCAACGCTTCGTGCACCACCAACTGCCTCGCGCCAGTGGCGCAGGTGCTGCATCGCGAGCTGGGCATCGAAAGCGGCCTGATGACCACCATCCACGCCTACACCAACGACCAGAACCTCACCGACGTCTATCACAGCGACCCGTACCGTGCCCGCTCGGCCACGCAGAACATGATCCCGAGCAAGACCGGCGCAGCCGAAGCGGTAGGCCTGGTGCTGCCGGAACTGGCGGGCAAACTGACCGGCATGGCTGTGCGCGTACCGGTGATCAACGTGTCGCTGGTCGACCTCACCGTGCAACTGAAGAAAGAAGCCAGTGCCGACGAAGTCAACGCCCTGCTGAAAGCGGCGAGCCAGCATTCGAAGATTCTCGGTTACAACACCTTGCCGCTGGTTTCCAGCGACTTCAACCACAACCCGCTGTCGTCGATCTTCGACGCCAACCACACCAAAGTCAGCGGCAAGTTGTTGAAAGTGCTGGCCTGGTACGACAACGAATGGGGCTTCTCCAACCGCATGCTGGATAACTGCCTGGCGTTGTGTAACGCGGAATAATCCCGGCCGGTCCCCAATCCCTGTGGGAGCGAGCCTGCTCGCGAAAGCTATCTGTCAGTCAATATGGAGCTGACTGACACGACGCCTTCGCGAGCAGGCTCGCTCCCACACGAGATCCGATTTCAATTCGAAATCAGCACTTGACCATTCAGCTGGATGATAAGCATTATCATTCGCTCGAAATGGATCAGGTCCTCCCGTGAGTCAATCGCGCTTCAACCTCGTCTTCCTCGCCCAGCGCACGTCCCTGCTGCGCACGCTGGAACGGATGGTCAACAATCACAGCACCGCTGAAGACCTGTTGCAGGAGACCTACCTGCGCGTGACCCGGGCGTTGAGCGAACGGGCCATCGATCACCTTGAACCCTTTGTCTTCCAGACCGCGCGCAATCTGGCGCTGGATCATTTGCGTGCGCGCAAGATTCATGCGCGGACCATGGTCGACGACGTGCCGCAAGATGTCGTGCAGAGCATCGCCGCGCCCGCCAGCAGCGCCGAAGACGCCGCCCATGCCGAACAATTGCTGGAGCGTTTGAACGTGAGCCTCAGCCAACTCAGCCCGCGCCAGCAGCAGATCTTCATCCTCAGCCGTTTGCACGGCCACAGCTATCAGGAAATCGCTGATGAACTTGATGTTTCGCTGAGTACCGTGCAGAAGGAACTGAAACTGATCATGTCCATCTGCATCGGCGTTGCCGAACGACATAACGGCAGTGGCAAGCTTTGAGCTGCAAGCTTCAAGCGGCAAGCAAAAACGAAATGCAGTAACCCATCCGGCTTGCAGCTTGCAGCTTGAAGCTAGAAACTGCTTCGCCAGAAGCCTTGCTTCGCCAGAAGCCCTGAGGAACCACCGTGACGGACACCCACCGCCCGCCTTCGCCCGATTCGGCGCGGGACGCTGCAGCTGCAATGGACCAGGCGCTGGACTGGCTCATCGTGCTCGGCAGCCCGGATGAGGAACAGACCCGGCAATTTCATGCCTGGCTGGCGGCTGATCCGTTGAATGCCGAGGCGTTCGCCAAGGCCCAGGCGATCTGGGATGGCCCGCAAGTCGCGCTGTGCGCCGAAGCCCTGGCGGCAAAACCGGTAAAAATCACTTTTCTCAAGCGCTTGCGCCCGCACTGGAAACCGCTGGCTACCGCTGCGGTGCTGATCCTCGGGCTGTTCAGTTTCAGTAATTTGCCGATGCGCATTCAAGCGGATCACCTCACCGTGGTCGGCGAGCGTCAGCGGCTGCAACTGGAGGACGGCTCGAAGGTTCTGCTCAATACCAATTCGGCGTTTTCCAGCACCATCAACGATCAGCAACGCGTGGCCCGGCTGTTTCAGGGCGAGGCGTTTTTCGAGATTGCCAGCGGGCGCAATCAGCCGCTGGAGATCGACGCAGGTCCGGTAACGGCCAGCGTCCACGACACCGCATTTGCCGTGCGCTACCTCGACGGGGTCGCGCAAGTGAATGTGCAGCGTGGCGATGTCGATCTGCGCGCCACCCACAACGATGCCCGGGTGCGCCTGCGCGCCGGGGAAAGCATTCGCATCGGCCCCAACGGATTTGATCGCCCGGCCAAGCTCGACGCCAATGCCGATCTGGCCTGGGTTGAAGGCCGTCTGGTGTTCGAGAACTGCCCGCTGAATCAGGTGCTGGCCGAGCTGCGCCGCTACTATCCGGGCTGGATCATCAACAACAACGAGCAACTGGCCGACGTCGCCGTCACCGGCAATTACCGTCTCGACCAGCCGCTCGACGTGGTCCGCTCCCTCGCCCACATCACCTCGGCGCGCCTGCAGGAATTCCCTGCGCTGGTGATTCTGAACTGAATGAGAATTATTTTTACTCGATAGCCAATGGCAGTACGTCTCGTTATAGCCAATGCAATTGATTCGCATCTAACCATGCCGATCAGCACCTATAAAGATTCGTGCGACACGGAGCGCTATCGATGTCCTCACGCCTTACCCGCCAGACTGCTTCCCCTTCCCGCGTACTGTCGCTGCTGACTGCGGCCATCCTCATGGCTGGCACCGCACCGCTGCTGGCGGCCGCCGAGCAACCGACACGCAACATGGGCGATTACGCGTTCGCCATCGGCCAGCAACCACTGGTTTCGGCACTGAATGCCTTTACCGCTGTGACCGGTTGGCAGGTCGGCCTGCCGGCCGAGTTGGGGCAGAACGTTTCGTCGCCGGGCGTGCGCGGTTCACTGCCGCCGGAGAAAGCCCTCGAGCGCCTGTTGGTGGGGACCAACCTGAGCTTCCGCAAACTGAGCAACAACAATGTCGTGCTGGAAAAACGCAACAGCAGCGGCACGCTCAATCTCGATCAGGTGACCATCAGCGCCACTCGCCAGGAACAGTCGGTCAACAGCGTGCCCTCGACGGTCAGCGTGCATGATCGCCAAGCGCTTGACCGCAACAACGTCAATACGATCAAGGATCTGGTGCGCTACGAGCCAGGCGTTTCCGTTGGCGGTGCCGGTCAGCGCGGCGGCATCAGTGGCTACAACATTCGCGGTATCGACGGCGACCGCATCCTGACCCAGGTCGATGGCGTGGAAATCCCCAACGGCTTCTTCAACGGCCCGTATGCCAAGAGCCAGCGCAACTACGTCGATCCGGAAATCGTCAAACGCGTGGAAATTCTGCGCGGCCCGGCCTCGGTGCTGTACGGCAGCAACGCCATTGGTGGCGCGGTCAGTTATTACACGCTGGACGCCGACGACATCATCAAACCGGGCAAGGACGTCGGCGCGCGCCTGAAAAGCGGTTACAGCTCCGCTGATGACAGCTGGCTGAAGTCCGCCACCGTCGCCGGCCGCAGCGGTGAGTTCGACGGCTTGCTGCATTACAGCCAGCGCGACGGACACGAAACCGAGTCCTTCGGCGGCAACAATGGCACCGGCCTTGCGCGCACCGCCGCCAATCCGGAAGACGTGCGCGCAACCAACGTCCTGGCCAAGCTCGGCTGGAACTACAACGACGATTCGCGCCTGGGCCTGACCTACGAAAAGTACAAGGACGATCGCGACACCGACCAGAAAAGTGCCTACGGCGGCCCGTACGCCAATGGTGCGCCGACCATCCCGAGCAGCGTCCTGCCCGGCGGTATGTATCAATGGCGCACCGGTAACGACACCATCACTCGCGAGCGTTTCGGCATCGAACACTCGTTCGCCCTCGACAGCCTGCTGGTCGATAACGTCAAGTGGAGCCTCAACCACCAGATCGCCAAGACCGACCAGAGCACCGAAGAGTTCTACTACCCCATCACTCGTAAAGTGCTGCGTACCCGCGACACGATCTACGAAGAAAAACAGTGGGTGTTCGACGCGCAACTGGACAAGGCCTTTGCCATCGGTGACACCGATCACCTGCTGACTTACGGCACCACGATCAAACAGCAGAAAGTCACCGGTTCACGCAGCGGCGACGGCACATGCCTGGCGGTCGGCCGTGGCTGCACGGCGATTGGCGCGACCAGTGCGGCGGATGTACTGGCCAAGGCCTCTGATTTCCCCGATCCGACCATCAACACCTACAGCCTGTTCGCCCAGGATCAGATCAGCTGGAACGACTGGACCTTCCTGCCGGGCCTGCGCTACGACTACACCAAGCTCAAGCCGCACATCACCCGGGAATTCCTCAACACCGTAAATGCCGATGGCAAAGGCACGGTCAGCGACAAGAACAAGACCTGGCACAAAGTCTCGCCGAAATTCGGCCTGACCTATGCGCTGACGGACAACTACACCTGGTACGGCCAGTACGCCGAAGGCTTCCGCACGCCTACGGCAAAATCGCTGTACGGGCGTTTCGAGAACAGCGCCACCGGCTATACCGTTGCGCCAAATTCTGGCCTCGAGCCGGAGAAAAGCAAAGGCTTCGAAACCGGCCTGCGCGGGAATTTCGAGCAGGGTTCGTTCGACGTCGCGGTGTTCTATAACAAGTACCGCGATTTCATCAACGAGGACGCGGTCAAGCCGGGCGATGATCGGTTGACCTTCCAGAGCAACAACATCAAGCGCGCCACGATCAAGGGCGCGGAAGTCAAAGGTCGCTTGAATCTGGACGCGTTCGGCGCGCCGCAAGGCCTGTATACCCAAGGTTCGATCGCCTACGCCTACGGGCGCAACAGCGACAACGGCGAGCCGATCAACAGCGTCAACCCGCTCACCGGCGTGTTCGGCCTCGGTTACGACCAAGACAACTATGGCGGTCTGCTGAGCTGGACCGTGGTGAAGAAAAAGGATCGCGTCGACGACAGCAACTTCAAGTCGCCGGACGGCGTCAGCAGCCAGTTCAAGACCCCGGGCTTCGGCATTCTCGATCTGGCCGGCTATTACAAAGTCAGCGACGACGTCACCGTCAGCGGCGGCGTCTACAACCTGACCGACAAGAAATACTGGCTGTGGGATGACGTGCGCGGTTACGACAGCGTCGGCGAAGCCTCGGTGACGCAACCGGCCAACCTCGATCGGCTGACCCAACCGGGACGCAACTTCGCGATCAACCTGATCTGGGACATCTGATCGGCCCGGCTCACTGCGTGCGTTCGCGCCACGCAGTGAGGTTTTTTTACTGTCCGCCGCCCGCCCGTACGTCTTGTTATCAAGCGCCTCATTTATCAAGGACACCCCATGACTGCCCCGGAAAAAGCCCTGCGTTCGCAACGCCTGAACCAGATCACCCATGAGCCGCACAGCAAACTCGATGCGCTGGTCAAAGCCCACGCACCATTCGAAACCCGCGCCAGCTTCGCCCGTTTCGTCGTCGCGCAATACCTGTTTCAGGCGGAACTGGTCGAGCTGTACAACGATGCCGAACTGACCGCGATCGTCCCGGATCTTCCAGCCCGTTGCCGCGCCGAAGCCGCCAGGGCTGACCTCGCCGACCTCGACACCGAAGTCCCGGCGCCGGTGGCCGGCGCGCTGAAAAACCCGAGCAAGGCGCGGGCGCTGGGCTGGATCTTTGTTTCCGAGGGTTCCAAGCTCGGCGCGGCGTTTTTGATCAAGCGTGCGGTGGCACTGGAGCTGAGCGAAACCTTCGGTGCCCGGCATCTGGCTGAACCGCAAGGTGGCCGCGCCGAGGGCTGGAAAAGCTTTGTGCGCACCCTCGATGCGTTGCCGTTTACCGTTGAGGAAGAGGCTGAAGTGGAGCAAGGTGCACTGGATGCGTTCAACCGCTTTACCGTGCTGCTGGAACGGGCTTATGCCATAGAAGCCGAAGTGGCCTGAAGCAACTCTTATCCCTTGTGGGAGCGAGCCTGCTCGCGAAGACGGCAGCACATTCAACATCAATGTGCCTGATCAACCGCTTTCGCGAGCAGGCTCGCTCCCACAGGGCTCACCACAAATCTGTAAGATCCCCGTTCCGCTTCAGAAGCCGCCGCTGAGCCCATGCCCACACCCGCCGCCTCAAAACTCGCCCGTCTGCTGTTCGGCCTGCTGGCCTATGTCAGTCTCGGCATTGGCCTGGTCGCCATTGTCGTGCCCGGCCTGCCGACCACCGAGTTCATCCTCCTTGCCGCGTGGGCCGCGACCCGCAGTTCGCCGCGCTTGAGTGCCTGGCTGGAAAATCACCGCCTGTTTGGGCCGTTCCTGAGTAACTGGCGCAACGGCAGGATCATCGCGCGCAAGGCCAAGCTCAGTGCCACCGTCAGCATGCTGCTGTGCGCAACGTTGATGCTGGTGATGCTCGATCACGGCTGGCCGATCTATCTGGCGATTGCCGGCATGGCCATGGGCAACCTGTGGATCTGGTCGCGCCCGGAGACGTCCGTCGCGGTAGTGAAACATTCCTGTAATTAAAGCCTTTTCAGCACTTTCCCCTGCGCAAACGTTTAGCGGCGACCGTCCGTCGGCAAGCGCCTCATGCCGTTTCGCTTAACGCCGATGAGCATTGAATGGCGCTGAATGGATTTGGCAAACCGGGCTCCCGGCCCAGCCACCTGTTTATTCCATTCGCGAGATCGCCCCATGTTCGACTCTCTGTCCATTCGCCTGAAAATCGTCCTGCTCTCCGGCCTGTGCCTGCTCGGAGTGGTGGTGCTGATCGTCAGCATGAACATCTACCAGACCAATCAGAACGACGCGCTGGTCAGTCAATCCAGCAACCAGTTGCTCACCGCCAGCGTGCAGAACCTGCTACAGGCCAAGGCCGCCGAACAAGCGGTGCGGGTGCAGAAAACCTTTGGCGAAAGCCTGCTGGTGGTCACCGCCCTCGCCGACCAGATCAAGGATCTGCGGACGATGGCCGCCAAGCGTTCACTCGAAGCCGGTGCCGTTCGGGAAGAGTTGAACCAGAATCTGAAAACCGCTTTCGAGCGCAACGATAAAGTCCTTGGCATCTGGCTGGCCTTCGAACCCAACGGCCTCGACGGCAAGGACAGCGAATTTGCCAACGATGCCGCGCGGCAGTCCAACGAAGCCGGGCGCTTCGCCTCGTACTGGAGCCGTGCCGCCGGCGCCGCGCTGAATACAATCATGGTCGAAGATGACCTGACCAAGACCACCCTCAGCGTCAGCGGCACGCCGTACAACAGTTGGTACACCTGCCCTCGCGACAACAAGCGCACCTGCCTGCTCGACCCGTATGCCGATACCGTCGGTGGCAAGGAAATGCTCATGACGACCATTTCCGTGCCAGTGATGGTCGACGGCAAAGCGATCGGTGTGGTCGGTGTCGACATCGCGCTCGACGCCCTGCAAGCCGCCGCCGTCGACTCGCAGCGCAGCCTGTTCAACAACGCCGGGCACATGCTGATCGTCTCCGGCAGCGGCGTGCTGGCGGCCGACAGTGCTGACGCGACGCGAGTCGGCAAAAAAATCGGCGACACCCTCGGCGCCGATGGCCAGGATGTATTGCAACTGGTCGGCAGCGGTACGGCGAAAATCCTCGAACAGGGCGAGCTGATTCGCGCGGTTTACCCGGTCGACCCGATCGGCAATTCGCGCGCCTGGGGCGTGGTCATCGACCTGCCCGAGCAGGTGCTGCTGGCCGATTCGGTGAAGCTGCAAGCGGTACTGGATGACGCACAACAAACCGGCGTGATCACTGCTCTGCTGGTGGCGGGCGTGGCCGGTCTGGTCGGCCTGCTGCTGATCTGGCTCACCGCCTCCGGCGTCACCCGTCCGATCAACAGCGTCGCCGAGATGCTGAAGAACATCGCCAGCGGCGAAGGCGATCTGACCCAGCGCCTGAACTACAGCAAGAAAGACGAACTGGGCGAACTGGTGAACTGGTTCAACCGCTTCCTCGACAAGCTTCAGCCGACCATCGCGCAGATCAAACAAAGCATCACCGAAGCGCGCGGCACGGCCGATCAATCGTCAGAAATTGCCCGCCAGACCAGCGAAGGCATGCATGTGCAGTTCCGCGAGATCGATCAGGTCGCCACCGCCTCCAACGAAATGAGCGCCACTGCCCACGACGTCGCCAACAGTGCCTCGAACGCAGCCAATGCGGCCAAGGGGGCCGATCAGTCGGCGAAGGACGGCATGGCGATCATCGAGCGCAGCACCCGCGACATCAATCAACTCGCCGATGAGGTCAGCAAAGCAGTGACCGAAGTCGAAGCGCTGGCGGTCAACAGCGAGCAGATCGGCTCGGTGCTGGAAGTGATTCGCAGCATCGCCGAACAGACCAACCTGCTGGCCCTCAACGCCGCCATCGAAGCCGCCCGCGCCGGCGAAAGCGGTCGCGGTTTTGCCGTGGTCGCCGACGAGGTGCGCAACCTGGCCAAGCGCACGCAGGATTCGGTGGAAGAAATCCGCATCGTCATCGAGCGCATCCAGACCGGCACCCGTGGCGTGGTCGCGACCATGCATTCGAGCCAGACCCAGGCGCACAACAATGCCGGGCAGATTCGTCAGGCGGTCGATGCACTGGGCAAGATCAGCGACGCGGTGACGGTGATCAGCGACATGAACCTGCAGATCGCCAGCGCCGCCGAAGAGCAGAGCGCGGTGGCCGAAGAGGTCAACCGCAACGTCTCGGCGATCCGCACCGTGACCGAAACCCTGACCGAACAGGCCACGGAATCGGCAGCGATCAGCAGCCAGCTCAACAGCCTGGCGAGCCAGCAGATGAAATTGATGGATCAGTTTCGCGTGTAACTATCCAGCATAAATCCCTGTGGGAGCGAGCCTGCTCGCGAAGAGGTCGTCATATCCAACATCGGTGTTGACTGACACGACGCCTTCGCGAGCAGGCTCGCTCCCACAGGGGAAACGGGTTCACACCCTGGTTTCATCTAAACCGCGATTCTTTTGCACTATCATCACCCTCTCGTTCCGGAGGGCCTTCGATGACTGATCTGCTCACGTCCATCCAAACCGCACTCGGCCTGCCTCACACGCCAATACCCTTCACCGGTGACGGCGCCCTGCCCTCGGCGTTCGCGGTCACCGAACTGGCCTGCGCCAGCATCGCCGCTGCCGGGCAAGCGCTCAGCGAATTGCTTCACCAGCAAACCGGGCACTTGCCTGCGGTTGCAGTCGACCGCCGTCTGGCCTCGTTGTGGTTTTCCACCTCGCTTCGGCCGATCGGCTGGCAGGTGCCGCCGCTGTGGGATCCCGTCGCCGGCGACTATGCGACCCGGGACGGCTGGATCCGTCTGCACACCAACGCCCCGCATCACCGCGTCGCCGCTGAACGCGTGCTCGGCGCCTGCGCCGATCGTGCCGCAATGGCGGCGAAAGTCGCACAGTGGGCGAGCGCGGAGCTTGAGCAGGCGGTGGTCGATGCCAAGGGCTGCGCCGCCGAAATGCGCAGTTGGACGCAGTGGCAGCAACATCCGCAGGGGCTGGCGGTGAATGCCGAAGCGCTGGTGCAATTCATCGAGCAGACGGACGAGAACCGCAGCCCATGGCAAGGCTCGATCGCACGGCCTCTGGCAGGGATCAAGGTGCTCGACCTGACCCGCGTCCTCGCCGGCCCCACCGCCAGCCGTTTTCTCGCCGGGCTGGGCGCCAACGTCTTGCGCATCGATCCACCGAGCTGGAACGAGCCCGGCGTGGTTCCGGAAATGACCGTCGGCAAACGCTGTGCGCGGCTGGATCTGCAAGTACCAGCGGATCGCGCAGTGTTCGAAGATTTGCTGAAAGACGCCGACATTCTGCTGCACGGCTACCGCGCCGACGCTCTGGAACACCTCGGCTTTGGTGTTGAGCGCCGTCGACAACTGGCACCTGGGCTGATCGATGTCTGCCTCAATGCCTACGGCTGGAGCGGCCCCTGGCAGAACCGCCGGGGCTTCGACAGCCTGGTGCAGATGAGCAGCGGTATCGCCGAGGCCGGACAGCGCTGGAAGCACAGCGACAAACCGACGCCGTTGCCGATGCAGGCGCTGGATCATGCGACCGGGTATCTGATGGCGGCAAGTGCGATCAGGCTGCTGACTGAACGACTGGCCAACGGTCGCGGGGGTTCGGCGCGGTTGTCCTTGGCACGGACGGCGAAACTGTTGCTCGAGCATGGGCCGGGGACGCATGACCCGCTGCGGGCCGAAGATGCGCTGGATCAGGATCCGGCGATTGAACACACCGCGTGGGGGCCGGCGCGGAGGTTGCGCGTACCGGTGCAGGTCAGCGGGACGGTGGTGCGGTGGGATTGGCCGGCCGTCGAATTAGGGTCACATCAGGCGCAGTGGTGATTTTGAGGCCGCCTTCGCGAGCAGGCTCGCTCCCACATGGATTCGCGTAGTCCTGTGGGAGCGAGCCTGCTCGCGAAGGGGCCTGCCCGGCCAAAGCAAACCCGCCTACAAACTCAACACCCCGCTATACAACCCATACGCCGCCAGCCCCGCCCCGATCACCACGCAGGCAAAAATTCCTTTCTCCACCGTAGTGAAAACCGGCTGGCCCTGTTCACGCTTGGCCTTGGCAAACAGAATCACCCCCGGCGCATACAGCAGCGCCGACAGCAGCAGATATTTCACCCCGCCGGCATACAACAGCCACACCGCGTAAACCAGGGCGATGCCGCCAATCAGCAGATCCTTGGTGCGCTCGGCCGACGCGTGCTCGTAGGTTTCGCCGCGCCCGCTGAGCAGTACCGCGTAGGCCGCTGACCACAGGTACGGCACCAGAATCATTGACGAGGCCAGGTAAATCAGACTGGTGTAAGTGCCCGCCGAAAAAAGCGTGATCAGCAGGAAAATCTGGATCATCACATTGGTCAGCCACAGCGCGTTGACCGGCACGTGATTGTTGTTTTCCTTCTTGAGGAACGCCGGCATGGTCTTGTCCTTGGCCGTGGCGAAGAGGATCTCCGCGCAGAGCAAAGCCCATGACAACAACGCGCCCAACAGGGAAATCGCCAGCCCGACGCTGATCAGCAACGCGCCCCACGGCCCGACGATGTGCTCGAGCACCGCCGCCAGTGAAGGGTTCTGCAGGTTGGCCAGTTCCGGCTGGCTCATGATCCCCAGCGACAGCACGTTGACCAGCACCAGCAGCGCCAGCACGCCGAGAAACCCGATCACCGTGGCGCGGCCGACGTCGCTGCGTTTCTCCGCGCGGGCCGAGTAGACGCTGGCGCCTTCGATGCCGATGAAGACGAACACGGTGACCAGCATCATGTTGCGCACCTGGTCCATCACCCCGCCGAAGTTGGGGTTGCTGCGGCCCCAGATGTCGCGGGTGAAGATGTCAGCCTTGAACGCGACGGCAGCGATGACGATGAACATGATCAACGGCACGACCTTGGCCACGGTGGTCAGCTGGTTGATCAGCGCCGCCTCCTTGATCCCGCGCATCACCAGAAAGTGCACCGCCCACAACAGCACCGAGGCGCAGCCGATGGCGATCGGCGTATTACCCTGGCCGAACACTGGAAAGAAATAGCCGAGGGTGCTGAACAGCAAAACGAAATAACCGACGTTGCCCAGCCATGCACTTATCCAGTAACCCCAGGCCGACGAAAACCCCATGTAGTCGCCAAACCCGGCCTTGGCGTAGGCGTAGACGCCCGAGTCCAGCTCCGGCTTGCGATTGGCCAGGGTCTGAAAGACGAACGCCAGGGTCAGCATGCCGATCGCAGTGATGCCCCAGCCGATCAGGATCGCCCCTGCATCGGCGCGCGCCGCCATGTTCTGCGGCAACGAGAAAATCCCCCCGCCGATCATCGACCCCACCACCAGCGCGATCAACGCACCAAGGCGCAGCTTTTGCGTCGGTTGCGACATGCAGATCTCCTTGAAAGAGTCGTTGTTGTTTATTTGTAACAACACCCGACTAAAAGCCTAAGGGTAGATGACGTTTATCAGGTAATGCCGAATCTCGCAGGGTTATATATAGCCGACCACGATAAGGCGTAGCACATTAAGTCAGTTTTGTGCACCGATCTTGATTATTCGATTCTGTGCTGAAAACAGATGACCGACATTTGCCAATCGCTGAAAAGCAACTAGCGTCATAGTTCGAAAGCATTAATAGCTATTCCCAAATGCGTCAGCGAAACGGCTCTGGAATGGGCCTTTGAGGTTACAGCGTCATGCCCCGCAACGAGTGGATAAGTCATTCATTAACAATGGAATGTGACCATGCACTGATCCATGTCAGCTGTTTGAACAGACAACGGTACTAGGCTGTGAGCTCTCCTTTCCTGCAATGGAGTCATGCAAATGTCTGAAGCGCCCGGAAAACTAAGACTCGGTGCACTGGTTGCACTGGTAGTCGGCTCAATGATTGGCGGCGGGATATTTTCGTTGCCACAAAACATGGCCGCCAGCGCCGACGTCGGTGCAGTGCTGATCGGCTGGGCCATCACCGCAGTCGGCATGCTCACCCTCGCATTTGTCTTTCAGACCCTCGCCAATCGCAAGCCTGACCTGGACGGCGGTGTCTACGCCTACGCCAAGGCCGGATTCGGCGACTACATGGGTTTCTCATCGGCCTGGGGCTACTGGATCAGCGCCTGGCTGGGCAACGTCGGCTACTTCGTTCTGCTGTTCAGCACCCTCGGCTATTTCTTTCCGATCTTCGGCGAAGGCAATACCCCGGCGGCGGTGATCGGCGCGTCCTTGCTGCTGTGGGGCGTGCATTTTCTGGTGTTGCGCGGGATCAAGGAAGCGGCGTTCATCAACCTGGTGACCACCGTCGCCAAGGTCGTGCCGCTGCTGCTGTTCGTGTTGATCGCAGTCTTCGCGTTCAGACTGGACATCTTCACCGCCGACATCTGGGGCGTGAAAAACCCTGATCTGGGCAGTGTGATGAACCAGGTGCGCAACATGATGCTGGTCACCGTCTGGGTGTTCATCGGCATCGAAGGCGCGAGCATCTTCTCTGCCCGCGCCGAGAAGCGCTCGGACGTCGGCAAGGCCACCGTGATCGGCTTCATCACCGTGCTGCTGTTTCTGGTGCTGGTGAACGTGCTGTCGCTGGGCATCATGACCCAGCCGGAACTGGCGAAACTGCAGAACCCGTCGATGGCCGCCGTGCTTGAGCATGTGGTCGGTCACTGGGGTGCGGTGCTGATCAGCGTCGGCCTGATCATCTCGCTGCTCGGTGCGCTGCTGTCGTGGGTGCTGCTATGTGCGGAGATCATGTTCGCCGCCGCCAAAGACCACACCATGCCGGAGTTCCTGCGCAAGGAAAACGCCAACCATGTGCCGGTCAACGCCCTGTGGCTGACCAACGCGATGGTGCAGGTGTTCCTGATCATCACCCTGTTCTCGGCCAGCACTTACCTGTCACTGATCTACCTCGCCACCTCGATGATTCTGGTGCCGTACCTGTGGTCGGCGGCCTATGCCCTACTGCTGGCGGTGCGCGGCGAGAGCTACGAAGGCTTTGCCGCCGAGCGGCGCAAGGATCTGATCATCGGCGGTATCGCCCTGATCTATGCGGTGTGGTTGTTGTACGCCGGCGGGGTCAAGTACCTGCTGCTGTCGGCCCTGCTCTATGCGCCCGGCGCGATCCTGTTCGCCAAGGCCAAGCTGGAACTCAAACAACCGGTTTTCACCAACGTCGAGAAGCTGATTTTCGCCGCAGTGGTCGTGGGCGCCGTGGTGGCGGCCTACGGTCTCTACGATGGCTTCCTGACGCTGTAACCCCTGATTGAATTGTCATCTGGAGGAACACAGAAATGACCACGGAAAAAGTGAAGTACGGCGTCCACTCCGAAGCCGGGAAACTGCGCAAAGTCATGGTTTGCTCCCCAGGTCTGGCCCATCAGCGGCTGACCCCGAACAACTGCGATGAACTGCTGTTCGATGACGTGTTGTGGGTGGCGCAGGCCAAGCGCGACCATTTCGACTTCGTCACCAAGATGCGCGAGCGCGGCATCGACGTGGTGGAAATGCACAACCTGCTGACCGACATCGTCGCCATTCCCGAAGCGCTGGACTGGATTCTTGAGCGCAAGGTGACGGCCGACTCGGTGGGCCTGGGCCTGATCAGCGAAGTGAAATCCTGGCTGAAAAGCCTCGAGCCACGGCACATCGCCGAATTCCTGATTGGCGGCGTCTCGGCCGATGATCTGCCGGACAGCTTCGGCGGCAAGACCATCCAGATGTTCCGCGATTTCCTCGGCCACTCCAGCTTCATCCTGCCGCCGCTGCCCAACACCCAGTTCACCCGCGATACCACCTGCTGGATCTACGGTGGTGTGACGCTGAACCCGATGTACTGGCCGGCGCGCCGTCAGGAAACCCTGCTGACCACCGCCATCTACAAATTCCATCCGCAGTTCACCAACGCCGAATTCGAGATCTGGTACGGCGACCCGGACAAGGATCACGGCAACTCTACCCTTGAGGGCGGCGACGTCATGCCGATCGGCAACGGCGTCGTACTGATCGGCATGGGCGAGCGTTCATCGCGTCAGGCCATCGGCCAACTGGCGCTGAACCTGTTCAACAACAAGGCGGTGGAAAAAGTCATCGTCGCCGGCCTGCCGAAGTCCCGCGCGGCAATGCACCTGGACACCGTGTTCAGCTTCTGCGACCGCGACCTGGTGACGATTTTCCCGGAAGTGGTCAACCAGATCGTCGCCTTCACCCTGCGCCCAGACGAAAGCAAACAGGGCGGCATCGACATCCGCCGCGAAGAAGGCAGCTTCCTCGACACCGTCGCTGCGGCGCTGAATCTGCCGAAACTGCGCGTGGTGGAAACCGGCGGCAACAGCTTTGCCGCCGAACGCGAGCAATGGGACGACGGCAACAACGTGGTGGCCATGGAACCGGGCGTGGTCATCGGCTACGACCGCAACACCTACACCAACACCCTGCTGCGCAAGGCTGGCGTGGAGGTCATCACCATCAGCGCCGGCGAACTTGGTCGCGGCCGTGGCGGCGGCCACTGCATGACCTGCCCGATCATCCGCGACCCGATCGATTACTAATCTTTGAGCCTTCGCCGCGACTTATCGAGCGCGGCCAAGGGGATAACCGAAACCCAAGGAGATCCATCATGGCTTTTAACATTCACAACCGTAACCTGCTCAGCCTGGAACACCACACCCCACGTGAGCTGCGTTACCTGCTCGACCTGTCCCGCGATCTGAAACGCGCGAAATACACCGGCACCGAGCAACAGCATCTGAAGGGCAACAACATCGCCCTGATCTTTGAAAAAACCTCGACCCGCACCCGTTGCGCCTTCGAAGTGGCGGCCTATGACCAAGGCGCCAACGTCACTTACATCGACCCGAACTCGTCGCAGATCGGCCATAAAGAGAGCATGAAAGACACCGCCCGCGTGCTCGGGCGCATGTACGACGCCATCGAGTACCGTGGCTTCAAACAGGAAATCGTCGAGGAGCTGGCCAAGTTCGCCGGCGTGCCGGTGTTCAACGGCCTGACCGATGAATATCACCCGACCCAGATGATCGCCGACGTGCTGACCATGCGTGAACACGCTGACAAGCCGATCCATGAAATCAGCTACGCCTACCTGGGCGACGCGCGCAACAACATGGGCAACTCGCTGCTGCTGATCGGCGCCAAGCTCGGCATGGACGTGCGCATCTGCGCGCCAAAAGCACTGTGGCCGCTGGACGATCTGGTGGCGCGCTGCAAAAAATACGGTGAGGAAAGCGGCGCACGCATCACCCTCACCGAAGATCCGAAAGAAGCGGTCAAAGGCGTCGACTTCATTCACACCGATGTCTGGGTATCGATGGGCGAACCGGTGGAAGCCTGGGCCGAGCGTATCCAGCAACTGCTGCCGTATCAGGTCAACGCCGACCTGATGAAAGCCACCGGCAACCCGCGTACCAAGTTCATGCACTGCCTGCCGGCCTTCCACAACAGCGACACCAAGGTCGGCAAACAGATCGCCGAACAATATCCGCACCTGAAAAACGGCATCGAAGTGACCGACGACGTGTTCGAGTCGCCAGCCTGCATCGCCTTCGAGCAAGCGGAAAACCGTATGCACACGATCAAGGCGATTCTGGTCTCGACCCTGGCTGATCTCTGACGCCACAGCGCTCCCACTGAAGGAACCGGAAACCCAATGTGGGAGCGAGCCTGCTCGCGAAAGCGTCAGATCAGACAACATCACTGTTGAATGACATACCGCATTCGCGAGCAGGCTCGCTCCCACAGGGATTCCGGTTCCGACAGGGGGATCGAATCGTTTGTCATTCCTCTGCTTAGAAGGATTGCACCATGCGTATCGTCGTAGCCCTGGGCGGTAACGCCCTGCTCCGCCGTGGTGAGCCGATGACCGCTGACAATCAGCGCGCCAACATCCGCATCGCCACCGAGCAAATCGCCAAGATCCATCCCGGCAACCAACTGGTCATCGCTCATGGCAATGGCCCGCAAGTCGGCCTGTTGTCGCTGCAAGCGGCGGCCTACACCTCTGTCACTCCGTACCCGCTGGACGTGCTCGGCGCTGAAACCGAAGGCATGATCGGCTACATCATCGAACAGGAACTGGGCAACCTGCTCGATTTCGAAGTGCCGTTCGCCACCCTGCTCACCCAGGTCGAAGTCGACGCCAACGACCCGGCCTTCAAGAATCCGACCAAACCGATCGGCCCGGTGTACGAGAAAGCCGAAGCGGAAAAACTCGCCGCCGAAAAAGGCTGGGCGATTGCCCCGGATGGCGACAAATTCCGCCGCGTGGTGGCCAGTCCACGGCCGAAGCGCATCTTCGAAATCCGCCCGATCAAGTGGCTGCTGGACAAGGGCAGCATCGTCATCTGCGCCGGTGGCGGCGGGATTCCGACCATGTATGACGAGCAGCGCAACCTCAAGGGCATTGAGGCGGTGATCGACAAGGATCTGTGTTCGTCGTTGCTTGCCGAGCAACTGGAAGCCGACCTGCTGGTGATCGCCACTGACGTCAACGCAGCGTTCATCGATTACGGCAAACCAACCCAGAAAGCCATCGCCGAAGCGCACCCGGACGAACTCGAACGCCTCGGCTTCGCCGCCGGCTCCATGGGACCGAAGGTGCAGGCAGCCTGCGAATTCGCGCGCCATACTGGCAAGGTCGCGGTGATCGGTTCGCTGGCCGATATCGAAGCCATCGTCCAGGGCACCGCCGGTACGCGGGTCAGCACGGCGAAGCCGGGGATCAGCTACCGATAACAATAAACGCCGGGGCAGGCTCAAGGCCTGCCCCGCCTCCATGCCTTGAAAGGAGTAGCTCAATGGCCCAGTTCGAACCCGGTCACCTGCACATCGAGCGGCACGCGTTGACCGACGATGACGTCAATTACAACGTGCATCTGGACTATGAAGTGTTCACCGATCCGCAGAAAGGCAAAGGTATTCAGTTCACCCTGCACGGCAGCATGCAGGGCAAGGACATGAAGGAGACGTTTTTCCTGCCCAAGGAAGAAGCCTACAACTTCGCCCGCGATGTCACGCGGATCGCCGAGAAGTACGGAATTCCCAAGACCCACAGCCAGATCGGCTCGGTGCACAAGCATTACGATCTGATGTTTGAAGACATTCGGCAGAAGTTGAATATGCAGTCGGGGGATCCGGTGAACCTCGAGCATTTCGAATAAAAATCAAAAGCCCCTCACCCTAGCCCTCTCCCGGAGGGAGAGGGAACCGATTGGGGATGCTGCAGCATTGCGTCGACCTGATCCTGCATCACTGAATCCATAATCGCCCGGTACTTTCAGGTCGATGCATAACCCCAGACACCTCGGTCGGCTCCCTCTCCCTCCGGGAGAGGGCTGGGGTGAGGGGGCGGCGCTGGCGACATTTCAAAAAGCGTCCCGATCCGGCTTTACCGAATCCATAGCCGCCCGGTACTTTCAGGTCGATGCATAACCCCAGACACCTCGGTCGGCTCCCTCTCCCTCCGGGAGAGGGCTGGGGTGAGGGGGCTTTTGATTTAAGGCATACTTGCCCCCCTCCGCTCTGCAGATCACTGAACCGCCCCATGCGTATTCACGTCAGTTTCATCGACCGCGTCGGCATCACCCAGGAAGTCCTGGCCATCCTCGGTGGGCGCAATCTCAATCTGGATGCGGTGGAGATGATCCCGCCGAACGTCTACATCGACGCGCCGACCCTCAGCCCGCAAGTGCTCGAAGAACTGAAAGATGCGCTGTTTCGCGTGCTCGGCGTGGAAGCGGTGACCGTGGTCGATATCCTCCCCGGCCAGCGCCGGCACTTGCAGCTCGATGCCCTGCTCGCGGCAATGACCGACCCGGTGCTGGCCCTCGACAGCGCCGGCAAGGTGCTGCTGGCCAACCCGGCGCTGATTGCCCTGTACGGTCGCGAACCGGCCGGCGAAAGCGTCTCGGCGCTGTTCAACGATCCCGGTCTGCTCGACACCCTGCTGGAAAACGGCTTTCGCCTGCCGCTGCGCGAGATCACCGTCAACGGCCAAACCCTGCTGCTCGACGCCACGCCGATCACCGACGCCGGCGCCCTGCTGACCCTGTATCAACCGAACCGCATCGGCGAACAACTCTCGGCACTGCATCACGATCACGCCGAAGGCTTCGACGCCCTGCTCGGCGAGTCTCCGGCGATTCGCACACTCAAGGCCCGCGCGCAACGCGTCGCCGCCCTTGATGCACCGTTGCTGATTCAAGGCGAAACCGGTACCGGCAAAGAATTGGTGGCCCGTGCCTGTCACGCGATCAGTGCGCGGCACAGTGCTCCTTTCCTGGCGTTGAACTGCGCAGCGCTGCCGGAAAACCTCGCCGAAAGCGAACTGTTCGGCTACGCCCCCGGCGCCTTCACCGGCGCGGCGCGTGGCGGTAAACCGGGGCTGATGGAACTGGCCAACCAGGGCACGGTGTTCCTCGATGAGATCGGCGAGATGTCGCCGTACTTGCAGGCCAAACTCCTGCGTTTTCTCAACGACGGCAGCTTCCGCCGCGTCGGTGGTGATCGGGAAGTAAAGGTCGACGTGCGCATCCTCAGCGCGACCCATCGCGATCTGGAGAAAATGGTCAGCGAAGGGCTGTTCCGCGAAGACCTGTTCTATCGCCTCAACGTGCTCAACGTCGAAGTGCCGCCGCTGCGTGAACGCGGTCAGGACATTCTGCTGCTGGCGCGCTACTTCATGCAGCAGGCCTGCGCGCAGATCCAGCGCCCGGTCTGCCGCCTGGCGCCCGGCACTTATCCGGCGCTGCTCGGCAATCGCTGGCCGGGCAACGTGCGGCAGTTGCAGAACGTGATTTTCCGTGCGGCGGCGATTTGCGAGAGCAGTCTGGTCGATATCGGCGACCTCGACATCGCCGGCACTTCAGTGGCGCGCCAGGCCGATACCGACGTCGACAGCCTCGAGCAAGCGGTCGAATCGTTCGAAAGAGAGCTGCTCGAGAAGCTCTACGTCAGCTATCCCTCGACCCGGCAACTGGCGAGCCGCTTGCAGACCTCCCATACCGCAATTGCCCATCGCCTGCGCAAATACGGCATTCCCAATAAACCGTGACTACCGCGCATCCCTATTGCAGGAAATTCCCCATGTGGGAGCGAGCCTGCTCGCGAAAGCGGTCTATCAGCAAAATAGCTGGCGCCTGACACACCGTATTCGCGAGCAGGCTCGCTCCCACAGGATTTATGGCGGATTCGAAATCCGTCCAAAAAGACCTCCACCTGTACCGAAAGCGCTACAGCGGAACGATATCGATACACCCGCCTGTGACCAGCGCTGCGCAACGCTTTGATCCGGTTCAGCTTTTCTCCTCGCCCCACGCTGTAGCGATTTCGCTACAGGCGCGACCTGCCGACAATCACCTAAAAACGCCAACCCATTGATTTATTTAGATAAATCAACCTTGGCCGCATTCTTGCTACCTGCCTCCTCATCTATTAAGGGCTTCCCCGCCCCAAGCTTTCCACCGCGTCCACCAGACGAGTCTGGCCCCTGAGGAGTTTCCATGAGCGAGTTGCGTTTTACTGAAGATCACGAATGGCTGCGCACCGAAGCCGACGGCAGTGTCACTGTCGGCATCACCGCATTCGCGCAGAACGCCTTGGGCGACGTGGTGTTCGTGCAACTGCCTGAGCTGCAGGCTTACGAAAAAGGCGCTGAAGCCGCCACCGTGGAATCGGTGAAAGCCGCCAGCGGCGTGTACATGCCGCTCGATGGCGACGTGCTGGAAGTCAACCCGGCGCTGCAAGACGCCCCGGAACTGGTCAACGAAGATCCCCTGGGCGAAGGCTGGTTCTTCCGCTTCCAGCCAAGCGATGCCGCCGCTGTCGGCAAACTGCTTGATCAGGACGCTTACGACCGTCTGATCAAAGCCCAAGCCGAAGCCTGAGGAGTTACACCATGACCGCCATCAATCTCGGCACCGCCAACGAATTCATCGCCCGTCACATCGGCCCGCGCGCCGGTGACGAGCAAGCCATGCTCAACAGCCTCGGCTTCGATTCCCTCGAAGCCTTGAGCGCCAGCGTGATTCCGGAAAGCATCAAGGGCACCAGCGTGCTGGGCATGGACGATGGCCTCAGCGAGGCCGACGCCCTGGCGATGATCAAAGCCATCGCTGGCAAAAACCAACTGTTCAAAACCTACATCGGCCAGGGCTACTACAACTGCCACACGCCGTCGCCGATCCTGCGCAACCTGCTGGAAAACCCGGCCTGGTACACCGCTTACACTCCGTACCAGCCAGAAATTTCCCAGGGCCGTCTCGAAGCGCTGCTGAACTTCCAGACGATGATCAGCGACCTCACCGGCCTGCCGATCGCCAACGCCTCCCTGCTCGACGAAGCCACCGCCGCTGCCGAAGCCATGACCTTCTGCAAACGCCTGAGCAAGAACAAGGGCAGCCACCAGTTCTTCGCCTCGATCCACAGCCACCCGCAAACCCTCGACGTGCTGCGCACCCGTGCCGAGCCGCTGGGCATTGACGTTGTGGTCGGCGATGAGCGTGAACTGACTGACGTGACGCCGTTCTTCGGCGCACTGCTGCAATACCCGGCGAGCAACGGTGATGTATTCGACTACCGCGAGCTGACCGAGCGCTTCCACGCCGCCAACGCTCTGGTGGCCGTGGCCGCCGACCTGCTGGCCCTGACCCTGCTCACCGCACCCGGTGAATTCGGCGCCGACGTCGCCATCGGTTCGGCGCAACGCTTCGGCGTGCCGCTGGGCTTCGGTGGCCCGCACGCCGCTTACTTCTCCACCAAAGATGCGTTCAAGCGCGACATGCCGGGCCGTCTGGTGGGTGTCTCGGTTGACCGTTTCGGCAAACCGGCGCTGCGTCTGGCGATGCAGACCCGCGAGCAACATATCCGCCGCGAGAAGGCCACCTCGAACATCTGCACTGCGCAAGTGCTGCTGGCCAACATCGCCAGCATGTACGCCGTCTACCACGGCCCGAAAGGCCTGACCCAGATCGCTAACCGTGTGCATCACCTGACCGCGATTCTGGCCAAGGGCCTGACCGCGCTGGGCGCTCAAGTCGAGCAGGCAAACTTCTTCGACACCCTGACCGTCGCCACCGGCGCGCACACCGCTGCGCTGCACGACAAAGCGCACGCTGCGCAGATCAACCTGCGCGTGATCGACGCTGAACGTCTGGGCCTGTCGGTCGACGAAACCACTACTCAAACTGACATCGAAACACTGTGGGGCCTGTTCGCCGACGGCAAGACCCTGCCGGATTTCGCTGCGCTGGCCGCCTCGGTGCAGAGCACCATTCCTGCTGCGCTGGTGCGCCAGTCGCCGATCCTCAGCCACCCGGTGTTCAACCGTTATCACTCGGAAACCGAGCTGATGCGCTACCTGCGCAAACTGGCGGACAAGGACCTGGCACTGGATCGCACCATGATCCCGCTGGGCTCGTGCACCATGAAACTCAACGCCGCCAGCGAAATGATCCCGGTGACCTGGGCTGAATTCGGTGCACTGCACCCGTTCGCCCCGGCCGCACAAAGCGCGGGTTACCAGCAACTGACCGATGAGCTGGAAGCGATGCTCTGCGCCGCCACCGGTTACGACTCGATCTCGCTGCAACCGAACGCCGGTTCGCAAGGTGAATACGCAGGTCTCCTGGCGATCCGCGCCTACCACCAGAGCCGTGGCGATGAGCGCCGCGACATCTGCCTGATTCCGTCGTCGGCCCACGGCACCAACCCGGCCACCGCACAAATGGCCGGTATGCGCGTAGTCGTCACCGCATGCGATGCCCGTGGCAACGTCGACATTGAAGACCTGCGCGCCAAGGCCATCGAGCACCGCGAACACCTCGCCGCGCTGATGATCACATACCCGTCGACCCACGGCGTGTTCGAGGAAGGCATCCGCGAGATTTGCGCGATCATTCACGACAACGGCGGCCAGGTGTATATCGACGGCGCCAACATGAACGCCATGGTCGGCCTCTGCGCACCGGGCAAGTTCGGCGGCGACGTTTCGCACCTGAACCTGCACAAAACCTTCTGCATCCCGCACGGCGGTGGCGGCCCGGGCGTTGGCCCGATCGGCGTCAAATCGCACCTGACCCCGTTCCTGCCGGGCCACGGCCAGATGGAACGCAAGGAAGGCGCGGTCTGCGCGGCGCCGTTCGGCAGCGCAAGCATTCTGCCGATCACCTGGATGTACATCCGCATGATGGGCGGCGCTGGTCTGAAGCGCGCTTCGCAACTGGCGATCCTCAATGCCAACTACATTTCCCGTCGCCTCGAAGAGCATTACCCAGTGCTGTACACCGGCAGCAACGGCCTGGTGGCGCACGAGTGCATTCTTGATCTGCGTCCATTGAAAGACAGCAGCGGCATCAGCGTCGATGACGTCGCCAAACGCCTGATCGATTTCGGTTTCCACGCGCCGACCATGTCGTTCCCGGTCGCTGGCACGCTGATGATCGAGCCGACCGAAAGCGAGTCCAAGGAAGAACTCGATCGCTTCTGCGACGCGATGATCCGCATCCGCGAAGAAATCCGCGCAGTGGAAAACGGCACGCTGGACAAAGAAGACAACCCGCTGAAAAACGCCCCGCACACCGCAGCGGAACTGGTCGGCGAATGGACTCACCCGTACAGCCGCGAGCAAGCGGTGTACCCGGTCGCGTCGCTGATCGAAGGCAAATACTGGCCGCCGGTCGGCCGTGTCGACAACGTCTTCGGCGATCGCAACCTCGTCTGCGCCTGCCCGTCGATCGAAAGCTACGCTTAAAGGAATGAAGGGGCTGAATATCGGCCCCGATTTCAGCAACATCCTAGATCCCCCTGTGGGAGCGAGCCTGCTCGCGAAGGCGCCATTTCAGTCAACGTAAATGGTGGCTGGTCCGACGCTTTCGCGAGCAGGCTCGCTCCCACGAGGGATCTACACCGATTTCAAAAACTGCGCCAATCCCCATAACAAGAAACCGGAGAACCACTCATGTCGTTAAGCGTGTTCGACCTGTTCAAGATTGGCATCGGTCCCTCCAGCTCCCACACCGTCGGCCCGATGCGCGCCGCTGCGCGCTTCGCCGAGGGCTTGCGCCGTGAAAACCTGCTGACCAGCACCGCCAGCGTGCGCGTCGAGCTGTACGGTTCGCTTGGCGCCACGGGTAAAGGTCACGGTAGCGACAAAGCCGTGCTGCTCGGCCTCGAAGGCGAGCATCCGGACACAGTCGACACCGAGACGGTCGCGGCGAGGCTGCAAGAGATTCGCGGCAATGGCCGACTGAATCTGCTCGGTGAACACAGCATCGCGTTCAACGAGAAAGAACACTTGGCGATGATCCGCAAACCGTTGGCCTACCACCCCAACGGCATGATCTTTCGCGCCTTCGATGCGGCGGGGATTCAGATCCGCAGTCGCGAGTACTACTCGGTCGGCGGTGGTTTCGTTGTCGATGAAGATGCTGCCGGCGCCGATCGCATCGTCGAAGACGCCACGCCGCTGACCTTCCCGTTCAAAAGTGCCAAGGATTTGCTCGGTCATTGCGCTACGTACGGGCTGTCGATCAGTCAGGTGATGCTGACTAACGAGAGCGCCTGGCGCCCGGAAGCGGAAACCCGTGCCGGCCTGCTGAAAATCTGGCAAGTGATGCAGGACTGCGTTGCCGCTGGTTGCCGTAACGAAGGGATTTTGCCGGGCGGTTTGAAGGTCAAGCGCCGGGCGGCGGCGCTGCATCGGCAGCTGTGCAAGAACCCGGAATCGGCGCTGCGCGATCCGCTGTCGGTGCTCGACTGGGTCAATCTTTATGCGTTGGCGGTCAACGAAGAAAACGCCAACGGCGGGCGCGTGGTCACCGCTCCCACCAACGGCGCGGCGGGCATCATTCCGGCGGTGCTGCATTACTACATGCGCTTTATTCCCGGGGCGAATGACGACGGCGTCGTGCGCTTTCTGCTGACCGCTGCCGCAATCGGCATTCTTTATAAGGAAAACGCTTCGATCTCCGGCGCCGAAGTCGGTTGTCAGGGTGAAGTCGGTGTGGCCTGTTCAATGGCGGCCGGCGCCTTGTGCGAAGTGCTCGGCGGCAGCGTGCAGCAAGTCGAAAACGCCGCGGAAATCGGCATGGAACACAACCTCGGCCTGACCTGCGACCCGATCGGCGGCCTGGTGCAGGTGCCGTGCATCGAGCGCAACGCGATGGGCTCGGTGAAAGCCATCAACGCGGTGCGCATGGCCATGCGTGGCGACGGTCAGCATTTCGTCTCCCTCGACAAAGTCATCCGCACCATGCGCCAGACCGGCGCCGACATGAAAAGCAAATACAAGGAAACCGCCCGCGGCGGCCTGGCGGTCAACATTATCGAATGCTGATTACGAACTCAGCCAAACGTAACTAGCTCCCTCTCCCTCCGGGAGAGGGCTGGGGTGAGGGGCTCTTGATCTTGCCTCTCACCCGCAACCCAAATTCAAAGGAGCCACGCATGACCACCGAACACCTGTCGAAAACCCCGCTACACGCACTGCACCTCGAACTCGGCGCGCGCATGGTGCCGTTCGCCGGCTACGACATGCCCGTGCAATACCCGCTCGGCGTGATGAAAGAACACCAGCACACCCGTGAGCAAGCCGGGTTGTTCGACGTCTCGCACATGGGCCAGATTCGTCTGACCGGCGCCAATGCGGCCAAAGCCCTGGAAACCCTGGTGCCGGTGGACATCATCGACCTGCCGGTGGGCATGCAGCGTTACGCGATGTTCACCAACGAAAGCGGCGGCATCCTCGATGACCTGATGGTTGCCAACCTCGGTAACGACGAGTTGTTCCTGGTGGTCAACGCCGCGTGCAAGGATCAGGATCTCGCGCATCTGCAAAAACACATCGGCGATCAGTGCACCATTACGGCGCTGTTCGAAGAGCGCGCCCTGCTCGCCCTGCAAGGTCCGGCAGCCGTCACTGTGCTGGCGCGTCTTGCGCCGGACGTGGCGAAGATGACTTTCATGCAGTTCAAGCGTGTGTCATTGCTCGGCGTGGACTGCTTTGTCAGCCGTTCGGGCTACACCGGTGAAGACGGGTTCGAGATCTCCGTCCCGGCCGCCGAAGCGGAAAAACTCGCCCGCGCCCTGCTTGCCGAACCAGAGGTCCAGGCCATCGGCCTCGGCGCCCGTGACTCGCTGCGTCTGGAAGCCGGCCTGTGCCTGTACGGCCATGACATGAACACCGAGACCACACCAATTGAAGCCAGCCTGCTCTGGGCGATCTCCAAGCCACGCCGCCCTGACGGCGCGCGGGCCGGCGGTTTCCCGGGCGCCGAGCAAATTTTCGCGCAGCAACAAAATGGCGTCGCACGCAAACGCGTCGGCCTGCTGCCACAGGAGCGCACCCCGGTGCGTGAAGGCGCAGAAATCGTCAACGAGGCCGGCGAGATCATCGGCAGCGTCTGCAGCGGCGGCTTCGGTCCGACCTTGGGCGGGCCATTGGCGATGGGTTACCTTGACAGCGCTTACGTCGCGCTCGATACACCTGTGTGGGCCATCGTCCGTGGGAAAAAGGTGCAAATGCTTGTAAGCAAAATGCCATTTGTTGCACAACGCTACTATCGCGGTTGATCGACTGTTTCTATAAGTAACGCGATTGCGTTATACGTGCACTAATGTGTAACGCAATCGCCATAAAACAGTGCGTTTTTTAACATCCGTTTCGAATATGAACGTTGCTTATAACGTTTGCTGAAAATAGAACCAGACAATCGTTTAAGACTGAACTAGTGTGCTGACGAACTGCCACGAAGAGCAGTAAAACCGGGGCCTTCGCAGGGCTTGTTTTTTCTCCCGTAGTTGGCGTAGAGTTTGTCCACTGTGTTTGCATGGGTCAGCTTGGAATCGTGACCTGGGCAGTAGCCTACAAGTTAGCTACATCCCGCTCGACGTCTTCTTACTCCTTGCAACCAGCTCCAGTACTCTTTCATGTGAAAGGGGCTGTCATCAATTTATGCGTCAAAGGAAATAAGAAATGTCCACACGTCAGAGCGGTACCGTCAAGTGGTTTAACGACGAGAAAGGTTTTGGTTTTATCACTCCAGAAAGCGGTCCGGATCTGTTCGTACATTTCCGCGCCATTCAGGGCAACGGCTTCAAAAGCCTGAAAGAAGGCCAGAAAGTGACTTTCGTTGCTGTGCAAGGCCAGAAAGGCATGCAGGCTGACGAAGTACAAGCAGAAGCCTGATCTTCTGATACGAAAAAGCCCCTGATATTGATATCAGGGGCTTTTTTGTGCGCGCCAATCCGTAAAATGGCGCTTCCATTCGCGTCCCGAGGCTGCCATGTCGAAACACCTGCTCACACCGCAAGGGGACTTTCCTCCCGTTGCTCTCGGTCGTCGTCTGGCGGCAATGTTCTACGACTTCCTGCTGTGCACCGCCCTGCTGATCGTCACCGGCTTCATCTATAAGTTGATCCAGGCCGCGATCATTGGCGAAGAACGGCTGCGGGTGATGACCGACGCCGGCCAGCTCGATGGTGATCCGCTGTATTCCACGGTGCTGCTGTTGGTATTGTTCGGCTTCTTCGCCAAGTTCTGGACCCATGGCGGGCAGACACTGGGCATGCAGGTGTGGGGCATCCGCGTGCAGAACGCCAACGGCACGGCCATCAGCCTGTGGCAGGCGCTGTTGCGCTTTATGGTGTCGATCGCGTCGTGGCTGTGTGTCGGGCTGGGTTTCTTCTGGTCGCTGTTCGACAAGCAGAAACGCACCTGGCATGACATCTATTCGGATACGCGCGTGGTGCGAATTCCAAAGAAGAACAAATAATTTCCATACTCAGGAGTCCCCCCTGTGGCGATGGGATTTATCCCCGTTGGGTGGCGAAGCCGCCCCAAAATCAACCACCGCGGTGTATCCCACACACCGCGTGCGCTGCTTTACGACTGCTGCGCAGCCGAACGGGGATAAATCCCCTCACCACAGGGCTCACTCCTACAAGGGGGACTCAGGCGTTACCGGCTAGCTTCATCCGCGCTGCCTGGGTGAAGTCGAGCATGCGCTTCAACGGGCGGATCGCCTGGGGAATCAGCGCCGGATCGACAAAGATCTCGTTGGTGCCTTCCTTCAAGCTCTTGAGCGTGCGCTCCAGGGTGTTCATGGCCATCCATGGGCAATGCGCGCAACTGCGGCACGCCGCGCCGTTACCGGCGGTTGGCGCTTCGATGAAGACCTTGTCCGGGCACAGCTGCTGCATCTTGTAGAAGATGCCACGGTCGGTGGCGACGATCAGGGTCTTGTTCGGCAGGCTTTGCGCGGCAGCAATCAACTGACTGGTGGAACCGACGGCATCCGCCAGTTCGATCACCGAAGTTGGCGATTCCGGATGCACCAGAATCGCCGCGTCCGGATACAGCGCTTTCATGTCTTCGAGCTGCTTGGACTTGAACTCTTCGTGAACGATGCAGGCACCGTCCCAAAGCAGCATATCGGCGCCGGTCTTGCGCTGAATGTAAGTGCCCAGGTGCTTGTCCGGACCCCAGATAATCGTCTCGCCGTTGTCCATCAGGCTTTCGACGATCTCCAGTGCGCAGCTCGAAGTCACCACCCAGTCAGCCCGAGCCTTCACGGCGGCGGAAGTGTTGGCATACACCACCACGGTACGTTCCGGGTGCTGGTCGCAGAACGCCGAGAACTCATCGACCGGGCAACCCAGGTCCAGCGAGCAGGTCGCCTCCAGGGTCGGCATCAGCACGCGTTTTTCCGGGTTGAGAATCTTTGCCGTCTCGCCCATGAACTTGACGCCGGCGACCACCACGGTCTTGGCCGGGTGCGCGTTGCCGAAGCGGGCCATTTCAAGGGAGTCGGAAACACAGCCGCCGGTTTCTTCGGCCAGGGCCTGAATCACCGGATCGCAATAAAAGTGGGCAACCAGCACCGCGTCCTGAGCCTTGAGCTCGGCGGCGATGGCGGAACGGTAATAAGCCTCCTCTTCTGCCGTCAGCGGTTTCGGCTGTTTGGCGTCGAGGTGGGCTTGAACCAGAAGGCGTTCGGAAATCTGCGTCATGTTCGCAAGACCTGCAGGCGCATTCGCGCGAAAGTCGAGTATACACCCGGCTCCGGACCGCTAGAGGGTACCGCCGGGAGAGTGAGTATCATCAGGCACGGGACAGCGTTGAAGCTGCGCAAGGCTACAGAATATCCCGTTGATACAAAAGATGATTCTGACCTGTGTCAGGTCGGGTCTTACTGAAACATCGAACGCCCGAATTGCAGGCAAAAAAAAACCCGGAAATCCTCACTTTCGTGGGCCTTCCGGATTTTCTAAACCGCCAAATATGGTGGGTCGTGTGGGATTCGAACCTACGACCAATTGGTTAAAAGCCAACTGCTCTACCAACTGAGCTAACGACCCGCTGTGTGGTGGCGCGTATAATACTGATTTTTAAGGACTATTCAACACCTTTTTTGAAAAAATCAAAAATAAGGGGTTGGATCGTCCACACCAGCTGCCGCGAAGCCTTCTGCACGCAGGCGGCAGCTGTCGCATTTGCCGCAGGCGCGGCCTTCATCGTCGGCCTGATAGCAGGAAACCGTCAGCCCGTAATCAACGCCGAGCTTCACGCCCGCCTGGACGATCTGCGCCTTGCTCAGGTTCTGCAGCGGAGCCTGGATGCGGAAACCGTTGCCCTCCACCCCAGCCTTGGTCGCCAGATTGGCCATGCGCTCGAACGACTCGATGAACTCGGGACGGCAATCCGGGTAGCCGGAATAATCCACTGCGTTGACACCGATAAAGATATCGCGGGCGCCGAGCACTTCGGCCCAACCCAGTGCCAACGACAGGAACACCGTGTTGCGCGCCGGCACGTAAGTCACCGGAATGCCTTCGCCCAGCTCTTCCGGAATGTCGATGCTGGTGTCGGTCAGCGCCGAGCCGCCCATGCCATTGAGGTTCAGGCCAATGACCTTGTGCTCGACCACACCCAGATCGCGAGCAACGCGGGCGGCGGCGTGCAATTCAGCATGTGAGCGCTGGCCGTAATCGAAGCTCATGGTGTAGCAGGCGTAGCCTTCGGCGCGCGCCATCGCGACGACGGTGGCCGAGTCGAGGCCGCCCGAAAGCAGGATAACGGCACGTTTTTCGGTAGTGTTCAGTTGTTCAATCATCTCAGCGCCCCGGCTCATCATTCCATAGATATTTATGCAACTGCAGTTGCAGCCGCACTGGCAGGTTGTCTGCCACCACCCAATCCGCCAGATCCCTGGCATTGAGGTCATGATGACTTGGGGAGAACAGCACTTCACCCGCACGTCGATCAAGCCCGTACTGGATCAGTTTCGATACTGCCCAGTCATAGTCTTCCCGCGAGCAGATGACAAACTTCACCTGATCGTTGCGGGTCAGCAGTTCGATGTTCTCGTAACGATTGCGATGGGCTTCTTTCGAGCCCGGCGTTTTCAGATCGACGACGCGACTGACACGCGGATCGACAGCGGATACGTCAAGGGCGCCGCTGGTTTCCAGCGACACCTCGTAACCGGCATCACACAAGCGTTCAAGCAAAGGAATGGCGTTCGGCTGGGCCAACGGCTCACCGCCGGTGACACAGACGTAGCGCGGACGATATCCGGCCACTTGCTCAAGAATGTCGTCGAGGGTGCGGACGGTGCCGCCGCTGAACGCATAAGCGCTGTCGCAGTACTGGCAACGCAACGGGCAACCGGTCAGGCGCACGAAAACCGTGGGCAGCCCGGCAGTCCGAGTTTCCCCCTGCAACGAGTAGAAAACTTCGGTGATTCTCAATGTGTCTTGCATAGTCGCCACGGGCGTAACAGCTAAACAGGCTGTCCGCCTCCGTCAGGCACTTCAGGCAATCCCGCCAACGCGTAGACCACAAGAAGCGTGTTTCAGAAAAAGGGCGTGAATTCTAACGAAAAAACCCGCGACAAGCGCGGGTTTCTTCAAAACACGGATAAACAGGCTTACATGCGCTGCAAATCACGCTGGGCCAGCTGCGCGGCGGAAGTGCCCGGATATTGGGACACCACCTGCTGCAGAATGCCTTTGACCTTGTCGGTGTGACCAAGGCGACGCTCTACGTCAGCCAGTTTGTACAGCGAATCCGGCACCTTGTTGTGCTTGGGATACAGCTGCGAAACCTTGGCGAAAGCCTGACCTGCACCTTGCAGATCGCCCTTGGCCAGGTTGACTTCGCCCAACCAGTACTGGGCATTGCCCGCGTATTGGCTGTTGGGGTATTTGCGCAGGAAAGCGGCAAAGGCCTGGCTGGCCTTGTCGAAATCCTTGGCTTTGATCAGGTCGAAAGCGGCATCGTAATACAGCTTTTCTTTCGCCGGATCAGCCGGTTCGCTACCCGCGGCAGGGGCCTGGGCTGCCGCAGCAGCACCCGCGCCTGCGGCAGCACCGGCAGCAGCACTTGCATCGCCACCGGCAGAAGAATTCTCGGGAGTCGCGGCTGGTGCAACGCCGGATCCTATGCGCCGATCAAGATCCTGGTATCGCTCCAGGGATTCCTGCTTCATGCGCGCAACCTGATTCTGCAGTTCTTCGATCACGCCCTGTTGGCGCGAGATCTGATCCTGCATCTGTTGCAATTGGTTGAACAGCATGCCTTGTGCCGAGGCAGGGGCCGAAGCCGCTCCCCCGGCATAGGCGCCGTTCGTACCGTAACCCGCAGGCGGATAACTGCTCCCGCTATTGTTATAACCGGAGTTGTCATCGACCACAGGAACCGCAGCCCACGCCGCAAGCGGCGCGAGGCTGAGAGCCAGAACAGTTACAGCACGACGGCACGTTCGCATATCGAATTACTTACGCAGTTCGACGCGACGGTTCTGGGCCCAGGACTGCTCGTCGTTGCCGGTAGCAACTGGACGCTCTTCGCCGTAGGAAACCAGTTCCAGCTGAGCTGGGGAAACACCTTGCAGTACCAGGTAGCGCTGAACGGCTTTCGCACGACGCTCGCCCAGTGCCATGTTGTACTCACGAGTACCACGTTCGTCGGTGTTGCCTTCCAGAACAACGCGAGCGCCGTTTGCTTTCAGGTCTTTGGCGTGAACGTCCAGAGCGCGCATGGCTTCTGGCTTCAGGTCCGAGCTGTCGTATTCGAAGTAGAAGGTGGTGATTGCGCGCAGAGCAGCTTCTTCGCTCAGGGAACCGTCAACGGCACCAGTGTTTGCGCCGTAACCAGCGTTTGGATCAACAGCGCCTTCACCGGCGTTGTCGCCGCCTTTGGACGAGCAACCTACAGCTACAGCCATGGCCAGAGCCAGCGCAGCAAATTTACCAAACTTCAGCATTTCCATCGTGAAACTCCTAATGAACCCCAGTGTGTTAAGTAAAACGTGTAGCGCCCGCTCACTTCAGGTAAGGGGACCAGGACGGTTCTCTGACTTCGCCTTGAGCGGTAGGAAGCGGGAGCCTCACGCGCCCATTAATGGACACGAGCATCAAGACTCCCCGGCCCTGTTGGCGGGTGGCGTAGATTACCATGGTGCCGTTGGGCGCAACAGTAGGTGACTCGTCCAGAGTGCTATCAGTGAGGATCTTTACACTACCCCGCTGCAGATCCTGAGCTGCCACCTTGAAATTGGTGAAGCCATCCTGACGATGAATCATCACCAAAGTCTTTTCATCAGCCGACAGTTTCGGGTTGGCGTTGTAGTTGCCAACGAACGTCACACGCTCGGCACCACCGCCACTGGCGCTGGTTTTGTAGATCTGCGGCTTGCCGCCACGGTCCGAGGTGAAGTAGATGGTCGAACCATCCTTGCCCCAGAACGGCTCGGTGTTGATGCCTGGGCCGGACGTCACACGGGTGATCTGACGCGAACCGAGGTTCATCACGTAGATGTCCGGGTTACCGTCTTTGGACAGCACGAACGCCAGGCGATTGCCATCCGGCGACCAGGCTGGCGCGCCGTTGAGGCCTTCGAAGTTGGTGATCTGCTCACGGCGACCGGTGTCGATGTTCTGCATGAAGATGCGCGGACGCTTCTGCTCGAACGATACGTAGGCGATACGCTTGCCGTCCGGTGCAAAACGTGGCGACAGAATCGGCTCGCGCGATTGCAGCAGAGTCACTGCGCGGGCGCCGTCATAGTCGGAACGCTGCAGGGTGTAGCGCGTGTTCTTCTCGGAGAAACGCTCGGCCGTCACGTACAGCAGACGTGTCGAGAACGCGCCGTCGATACCGGTCAGTTTCTGGAACGACTGATCGGAAATGAAGTGCGCCATATCACGGATCTGGTCGGTCGTGCCGGAAACACTGCCGTCAGCCACTTTCTGTTCGGTAGCGACGTTGAACAGTGCCCACTGCACCTGCAGGCGACCGCCCGCCGGGGCGATGCTGCCGACCATCATGTATTGAGCACCTACCGCCTTCCAGTCACGGAAGATGATTTCGCTCGGCTGGCTTGGCTGGCTGATCATGTTGGCTTTCGGAATCGGCGAGTAGTAGCCCGAGTTGCGCAAGTCGTTGCCAATGATTTCAGCCATGTCGTCTGGCAGCACGGCGCCGCCCTGCATGCCGAACGGTACGACGGCGATCGGAGTAGCCCGATCGCTGCCGCTGGTGACCAGAATGTTCTTTTCATCTGCCGCCGCGATCCCTGCCATGCAGCAGATCACGACCAGCATTCCTCGAAGAAGGTTTCTCACAAGGCTAGATCCTCAGGTGTGAATGTCATCTTGAATGAACGATACGGAGCGAAATCGCTCGGCTTCATTCCCTGCATTTCTGTCAAACGTCCAATATTCTTCACTGCCGCGACTGCCGAAGCATCGAACGGACCGTCACCACTGGACTTGGATACGGTGACCGAAGTCACGGTACCGTCCGGCAACATGCCAATTTGCAGCACGACCGTCATGCCCTTGCGCGCCGAAGGAGGACGAGCCCAGCCTTCTGCTGCACGAGCACGAATCAGGTCATCGAAACTGCCGGCTACTTCGTCACCTTGCTCATCGGCCAGGGCCTGCTGGCGCTGCGGCGTGTCGGAAAGCAGGTCTGCCAGGGCCTGGGCCTTTTTGTCTTCGGCAGATTTGCGTGCCGCTTCCTGCGCTTTCTTCTTCGCAGCATCGGCAGCAGCTTTCTTCTTCGCGTCTTCGGCGACTTTCTTCTTCGCCTCTTCAGCTTCAGCTTTCTTCTTGGCGTCTTCGGCGGCTTTCTTCTTCGCGTCTTCGACGATCTTTTTCTTGGCTTCTTCCGCAGCGGCTTTCTTCGCCTCTTCCTCAGCAGCCTTCTTCGCTTCGTCTTCGGCCTTCTTCTTGGCTATATCAGCCAATTGTTTCTCTTCGGCCTTTTTCGCTTCGGCTTTCTTCGCGTCGTCGGCTTTCTTGGCTTCATCAGCCTTTTTCGCTTCGTCCGCTTTTTTCGCCTCGTCGGCCTTCTTGGCTTCCTCGGCCTTTTGAGCCGCTTCCTCTTTCTTTTGTTCCGCCGCCTTCACCGCTTCCTGTTCGATCTTTTTCTGCTCCATCTGCTCGACTTCGGTCTGGCGCGCGGCGGATTTCTTCGCCTCACCCGCAATCTTCTGATTGGTCTGGGTGGTCGCCTGACTTTTCGATTTCAGCTGGTACAGAGTCGCCTGGACAATCGGCTTGGCCGGCGGCAGCTCGGGCGTGAAGGCAAAACTGACGAACAGCATGCCGAACACCAGCACGTGCAGGACGATTGCCAGAACACTAGGCCAGAAGTAGCTTTCCGAGGCGGACGGCTCTCGCTGTTGCTGCATCAGGGGGCCTCGGTAATCAGACCAACGTTACCGACCCCGGCTTTCTGCAACCCGCCCATGGCACCCATGACGGCGCCGTAGTCGACAGTCTTGTCGCCACGAATGAACACCTGGGTGCGTTTGCCGCCCTCGGTGCCGGCGCGGATGATCTTGGTCACCGCGTCGGTCATTTGCGGCAGGGTCATGGCCCTGTCCTGTTGCTTCTCGGTGTCGACTTCGCTGCCAAGGTTCCAGTAGTAGGTCTTGTCAGCCTTGATCGAAATGGTCAGGACCTGGGTGTTGTTGTCTTGCGGCAAGGCTTCGCTGGAAACCTTGGGCAGATCAACTTTCACGCCCTGATTGAGCATCGGCGCGGTCACCATGAAGATGACCAGCAGCACCAACATCACGTCGATGTAGGGCACCACGTTCATCTCGGCGACCGGCTTGCGCTTTTTGCGAGCTCGAGCGATTAAAGCCATCGGGAAATACCTGCTTATTCTTCGCTGGTGTGCACTTTGCGGTGCAGGATCGCCTGGAATTCATCGGCGAAGGTGTAGTAGCGGCCCAGCAAGGTTTCGCTGCGCGCAGCAAAACGGTTGTAAGCGATGACCGCCGGGATCGCAGCGAACAGGCCGATCGCGGTGGCGATCAGGGCTTCGGCGATACCCGGGGCAACGGTGGCGAGGGTCGCTTGCTGGGCGCTGGCCAGGCCGCGGAAGGAGTTCATGATCCCCCACACGGTACCGAACAGACCGATGTACGGGCTGACCGAACCGACGGTGGCGAGGAACGGCAGGCTCTGCTCGAGTTTCTCTTCTTCGCGCGAGATGGCCACGCGCATGGCACGGGCGACACCTTCCATCACTGCTTCAGGATCGACACCTGGCTGCTGACGCAGACGGGAGAACTCCTTGAAGCCGGCACGGAAGATCTGCTCCACGCCCGAATCCGGATCAGGGTTGCTGCCGGCCTGACGGTACAGTTTCGACAGGTCGATACCCGACCAGAAGCGCTCTTCGAAGCTCTCCAGGGCGCGTCGACCGGCACGCAGCAAATTGCTGCGCTGAAAGATCATGATCCATGAGGTCACCGATGCGGCCACCAGGGTCAACATTACCAACTGCACCACGATGCTGGCATTGCTGACCAGGCTCCACATGGAGGAATGGTCGACGACGTTAGCTTCCACGCTTTATCTCCTGCTTTGAGTGTGTACCCGGGCCGACCGCGTCGGCGAAGGCCGCACGCAGGTCTTCGGGAAGGGCCCGGGGTTTCAAACTGTCGGTGCGCACGCAGGCCACCAAAAACTGCCCTTCGCAGAGCAGCACATTATCCGTGGCCCGCCTGACCTGCTGTTTGAAGCGCAGGCTGGCACGGTTCAATTCGATTACATCAGCGCTTACCAGCAGCTCGTCATCCAGTCGCGCCGGCGCGTGGTAGCGCGCTTCGCTGGAATGCACGACGAACAACAGGTCCTCTCCGGCAAGCTGCGATTGGGCAAAGCCCAGTTCCCGTAGCCGCTCGGTTCGAGCCCGTTCCATAAACTTGAGGTAATTAACGTAATACACGATGCCGCCCGCATCGGTGTCCTCGTAATAAACGCGACAACGATGTGCGAACGGCTCAAGCCCGTTTTGCGCGCGCATACTCTAGTGCTTACTCCTCAGGTTGCCAATCCGGCCAGACAACTGTTTTTCGTGGTTTCAACGCTTTAACGCAAAAGTACCGTCGTCTGACAGTACAAACCCTGAATAAATCACCAGCAAATGTGTATCAATCGTCGACGGCGTCGAGAAACTCGTCTGCCACGGGCATCTCGCCCATGCGTGACGGAACATTCAAACCGAAATGCAGATAGGCATGCCGCGTCACCACCCTGCCCCGTGGCGTGCGCATGATATAGCCCTGCTGGATCAGGTACGGCTCGAGCACGTCTTCAATGGTGTGGCGTTCTTCACTGATCGCCGCCGCCAGACTGTCGATACCGACCGGGCCGCCGTCGAACTTCTCGATCATAGTCAGCAGCAGACGCCGGTCCTGATGATCGAAACCGTGCTCGTCGACATCCAGCAGATTGAGCGCCAGATCCGCCACCGCCTTGGTGATGTGGCCCTTGGCGCGGACTTCGGCGAAATCGCGCACCCGACGCAGCAGACGGTTGGCAATTCGCGGCGTGCCACGGGCGCGACGGGCGATCTCGAACGAACCTTCCGGATCCAGCGGCAGACCGAGAATGGCTGCCGAACGACTGACGATCGTAGCCAGATCCGCCGTGCTGTAGAACTCCAGGCGCTGGACGATACCGAAGCGATCACGCAGCGGATTGGTCAGCATGCCGGCGCGGGTGGTGGCGCCGACCAGCGTGAATGGCGGCAGATCGAGTTTGATCGAGCGCGCCGCCGGCCCCTCGCCAATCATGATGTCGAGCTGGAAATCTTCCATCGCCGGATACAGCACTTCTTCAACGATCGGCGACAGACGATGGATTTCGTCGATGAACAACACGTCGTGCGGCTCAAGATTGGTCAGCAACGCGGCCAGATCACCCGGGCGCTCCAGCACTGGCCCGGAGGTGCTCTTGATCGACACACCCATTTCCTGGGCAATGATGTTGGCCAGCGTGGTCTTGCCCAGCCCGGGCGGACCGAAGATCAGCGTATGGTCGAGGGATTCGCTGCGGCCACGGGCGGCCTGGATGAACAGTTCCATCTGCTCGCGCACGGTCGGCTGGCCAATGTAGTCGGCCAGGCTGACCGGGCGGATGGCCCGGTCCTGGACTTCTTCGCGCTCGCGCGGGCTGTGCGCGGCGGCGATCAGACGATCAGCTTCAATCACTTAAATCATTCCCTTCAGAGCGCGGCGGATCAGGTCTTCGCTGCTCAGGTTCTTGTCTTTGATCGCGGAAATCGCCTTGCTCGCTTCCTGCGGCTTGTAGCCCAGGGAGATCAACGCGCTGACCGCATCGGTCTCGGCGCTGTTGACCGGCGCCGGGCCGTCCGGCTGATTGGGCACCAGCGCGAACATCGCCGGCGAGGTTTCCCAGGCCTTGAAGCGATCCTTCAATTCCACCAGCAGACGCTCGGCGGTCTTCTTGCCAACCCCCGGCACCTTGGTCAGCGCCGAAGTGTCCTGAGACTGCACGCAGCGCACCAGCTCATCGACTTCCAGGCTCGACATCAACGCCAGCGCCAGTTTCGGCCCGACGCCGTTGAGACGAATCAGCTCACGGAAAAAGTCTCGCTCACGCTTGCCGGCAAAACCATAGAGCAATTGCGCATCTTCGCGTACGACCAAATGGGTATGCAGGGTCAGCGGTTCACCGACCGACGGCAGCCGATACAGGGTGGTCATCGGCACTTCCACCTCATAGCCGAGGCCGTTCACATCGAGAATCAGGTGCGGCGGCTGTTTCTCAGCCAGGGTGCCGCGCAAGCGTCCAATCACGTTTTGAATCCTTGAGCGCTGGCCAGCCGTGGGCTGGCGACGATTGAAGGTGGCTTGCGTGCCGGCAACACAGGCACCGCAAAGCCACTTTCAGGAAAATTGATGCTGATGCTATCAGAGACGCAGGCGCCCGCCACGACTGCGTGCGGTTCCCAGCCCGTGCGGCAGCAGGCTTGAGCGCGTGTGCGCATGGCAAATGGCGATCGCGAGGGCGTCGGAGGCGTCGATCTGCGGCTTGCTGGTCAACTTGAGCATGTGCATGACCATCATCTGCACCTGCTCCTTATTGGCCGCACCGGTGCCGACCACGGCCTGTTTGACTTGCGTGGCGGTGTACTCGGCGATTTCCAGACACTCTTCGGCGCCGGCGACAATCGCAGCGCCCCGCGCCTGTCCGAGCTTCAGCGCCGAGTCGGCGTTTTTCGCCATGAACACCTTTTCGATGCCCATGGTCACCGGGCCGTAGGTCTTGATGATTTCGCGCACGCCGCGATAGACGATTTGCAGGCGCTCATGAAGCTCGCCGGAGCCGGTGCGAATGCAGCCCGAAGCCACATAAATGCAGCCGCCCCGCCCGGTATCGCGAACGATCCCGTAACCGGTAATGCGCGAACCGGGGTCGATACCAAGAATTAGAGTCATAACGCCTGCAGATTCATAAAAACGATTTACCTGACAGCCAATAGCAAATGTGGGAGCGAGCCTGCTCGCGAAGGCGGTATGTCAGCACATACAGGTGCTGAATGACACACCGCTTTCGCGAGCAGGCTCGCTCCCACAGGGAAGACTAGTCGCTTATCAGCCAAGCTGAGCGGCGACGTCTTCCGGGATATCCGCGTTGGAGTAGACGTTCTGCACGTCATCCAGATCCTCAAGCATATCGATCAGCTTGAGCACCTTCTCCGCACCTTCCAGATCCAGCTCGGCACTGGTGGTCGGCTGCATGACGATTTCCGCGTCGTCACCCTTGAACCCGGCCGCTTCCAGCGCGTTACGCACCGCATAGAAGCTGGTGAACGAGGTGAACACGTCGATCGAACCATCTTCGTGGGTGACCACGTCATCAGCGTCGGCTTCAAGCGCCGCTTCGGTCAGTGCGTCTTCATCGACGCCCGGGGCGAAGCTGATCTGGCCCTTGCGCTCGAACAGATACGCCACCGAACCGTCGGTGCCGAGGTTGCCGCCGCACTTGCTGAACGCGTGGCGCACCGCTGCGGCGGTACGGTTGCGGTTGTCGGTCATGCACTCGACCATCACCGCCACGCCGCCCGGGCCGTAGCCTTCATAGGTCAGTTCTTCAACGTTGTCCGCTTCAGTGGCACCGGCACCGCGCGCGACGGCACGGTCGATGATGTCGCGGCTCATGTTGGCGCTCAACGCCTTGTCCAGAGCCAGACGCAAACGCGGGTTGGAACCCGGATCGCCGCCACCCTGACGGGCCGCAACGGTCAGTTCACGGATCCACTTGGTGAAGATCTTGCCCCTCTTGGCATCCTGACGTTCTTTGCGGTGCTTGATGTTTGCCCACTTGGAATGACCTGCCATAACTTGCTCCGAATGCTCTTTGAAACCTTGCCCGCCCTGCCAAGGCAGCGGCCGGCAATTGAAAAATTCGACCTGAGAAAGAAAAAAGGCGCATCCGAAGATGCGCCTTCAGGCCCGTCTTACTCAGCCTTTGGCGTTTCGCGCAGGCGAATGTGCAGCTCGCGCAGTGCCTTGGCATCCACTACGCCCGGAGCCTGCGTCATCACGTCGGCAGCACTCTGGGTTTTCGGGAAGGCGATCACTTCACGGATCGACTGGGCGCCGGTCATCAGCATCACCAGACGGTCCAGACCGAAGGCCAGACCACCGTGCGGCGGTGCACCGTACTTCAGCGCGTCGAGCAGGAAGCCGAATTTCTCTTCCTGTTCCGCTTCGTTGATGCCCAGCAGACGGAATACCGCTTGCTGCATTTCCTTGCGGTGGATACGGATCGAGCCGCCGCCCAGCTCGGTGCCGTTCAACACCATGTCGTACGCACGGGACAGTGCGCCGGCCGGGTTGGCTTCGAGTTCCTGCGGGGTGCACTTCGGTGCGGTGAACGGGTGGTGCAGCGCCGAGAAGCTGCCGTCGTCGTTCTCTTCGAACATCGGGAAGTCGACGACCCACATTGGCGCCCACTCGCAGGTCAGCAGCTTCAGGTCGTGACCGAGCTTGATCCGCAGCGCGCCCAGGGCTTCGCTGACGATCTTGGCCTTGTCGGCACCGAAGAACACGATGTCGCCATCGACTGCGCCAACGCGATCGAGGATCACGTTGAGTTTGTCTTCCGGGATGTTTTTCACAATCGGCGATTGCAGACCTTCAACACCGGCAGCGCGCTCGTTGACCTTGATGTACGCCAGGCCCTTGGCACCGTAGATGCCGACGAACTTGGTGTAATCGTCGATCTGCTTGCGCGGCATGCTCGCCCCGCCTGGAACACGCAGTGCAGCAATGCGGCACTTCGGATCGTTGGCCGGGCCGCTGAACACCTTGAAATCGACTTCCTTGAGCTGGTCGGCAACGTCGACCAGTTCCAGCGGAATACGCAGGTCCGGCTTGTCCGAACCGTAGCGGCGCATGGCTTCTTCGAAGGTCATGTGCGGGAATTCGCCGAATTCCAGATTCAGCACTTCCTTGAACAGATTGCGGATCATCTGCTCAGTCAGGCCCATGATCTCTTTTTCATCGAGGAAGCTGGTCTCGATGTCGATCTGGGTGAATTCCGGCTGACGGTCGGCACGCAGGTCCTCGTCGCGGAAGCACTTGGCGATCTGGTAGTAACGGTCGAAGCCGGCCACCATCAGCAGTTGCTTGAACAGCTGCGGTGATTGCGGCAGGGCGAAGAACGAACCGGCGTGGGTACGACTCGGCACCAGATAGTCACGCGCGCCTTCCGGGGTGGCCCGGGTCAGGATCGGCGTTTCGACGTCAAGGAAGCCATTTTCGTCGAGGAAGCGACGGATGCTGGTGGTCATGCGCGAACGCAGACGCAGCTTCTCGGCCATTTCCGGACGACGCAGGTCGAGGAAGCGATAGCGCAGGCGGGTTTCTTCGCCGACGTCGGAGAACTCGTTGAGCGGGAACGGCGGGGTTTCCGACTCGTTCAGCACTTCCAGTTCGTAACCGAGCACTTCGATCATGCCCGAAGCCATGTTGGCGTTGGTCGCACCGGCCGGACGCAGACGTACCTTGCCGGTGATCTTCACGACGTATTCGCTGCGCACGCGATCGGCGGCGGCGAAGCTCTCGGCGCGATCCGGGTCGAACACCACCTGGGCCAGACCATCACGATCACGGATATCGAGGAAAATCACCCCGCCGTGGTCGCGGCGACGGTGAACCCATCCGCAAAGGGTAATTTCCTGGCCTTCCAGGCTTTCGTTCAGTTGGCCGCAATAGTGGCTGCGCATCATGGTGTGGTTCGCTTCTCGTAATTCGAAATTCGGTGGAGTAACCGTCGCCTTCAAGCAAGGCGGCAACTCACGCGTGTCGTTCGTTCAGGGTTTGAACCCTAGTCAGCTTTGTCGCCACCGGCCAGATTCTTCTTGGCTCCGGTCTTGAAATCGGTCTCGTACCAACCGTTGCCGCTGAGGCGAAAACCCGGCATGGACAGCTGCTTCTTCAGTTCGGGCGCCTGGCAGGCAGGGCAGTCGACCAACGGTGCGTCGCTGATCTTCTGAATGGCTTCCAACTGATGACCACAGGAAGCACATTGGTAATCGTACATTGGCATGGGGGTGTCTCGGCGATCAGATTGCTGCCGCGCGCAGGGCTTTGCGGCGAAAGCGCGGGATTATATCCATTAAATGCGGGCTGTGCAGCCGTAACACTGCACAGCCCGCAACCTCGTTGCAACCGCCGTTTCAGCGCGAAACGGTGGGTGCGAGGTCTTTGATCCCGTTCATGACGCAAACCACCCGCACCAACGCACTGAAATTCTTCACCCCGCCGTGACGCAGATGCACCTCGCGGTCGACATGGGATAACAGTGTGCTGATCGAACAGTGGTTATCCTCGGCCATGCCGCCGAGGATATTCCAGTAGACCTGCTCCAGGCGCAGACAGGTCGCAAATCCGTTGAGGCGAATCGATCGCGACAACGGCCGGATCAGATTCATGTCGAACTCGCTGACAAACGGGTCGACTTTTATTACGTGCCGCGAAGCCGACATCCTGTCGCTTCGCCTGTCTTCTTCTACCATAGCGTTGACACTCCTTTGCCATGACTGCTGATTTATAAGGCAACATCCTTGCGCCTTCATAAAAACCCAGTGACAAAGTCAGCGCCATACGATTTGTTGACCAGCCTCGTAGGATAAGCCAACGCCAACGGTAAGAGTCTGGACAGCATGCGGACGACCTCACGCCGTCCGCAGCGGCCGGATCATTCCTCGAGCAGCGCGCGCAGCATCCACGCAGTTTTCTCGTGCACTTGCATGCGCTGGGTCAGCAGGTCAGCGGTCGGCTCGTCGCTGACCTTGTCCAGCAGCGGGAAAATGCCGCGCGCGGTACGGGTCACCGCTTCCTGGCCTTCGACCAATTGCTTGATCATGTCTTCGGCGCTCGGTACACCGACTTCTTCTTTAATAGAAGAAAGACGCGCGTAGGTGGCGTAGGCACCCGGCGCCGGGAAGCCCAACGCACGGATACGCTCGGCGATCGAATCGACGGCCAGCGCCAGCTCGTTGTATTGCTCTTCGAACATCAGGTGCAGCGTGCGGAACATCGGGCCGGTGACGTTCCAGTGAAAGTTATGGGTTTTCAGATACAGCACATAGGTGTCGGACAGCAGTCGCGACAACCCTTCGACGATGGATTTGCGGTCTTCTTCGCTGATACCGATATCAATTGCCATGCTTACCCCCTAACAGTGATTGGATTCATCCAGCAGGTTCAGCCCCACTTTAGCAAGGCAAGCGCCGGCTCGCAGCTATCAATCCGTGATCAGGCTGCGACAAATCGACCGTTTCTCTGCCGCTGGCCGGGCTGATTTGAGTAGCCGCAGGCTTTGCTGTTAAATAGGCAGTGTGTCGCCATGCCCCATTTTCCGGGGCGTCGCGCATAGGCTGATGCCGTGTACGTGTCCACCGCCTCTTATTTTGTCCTGAAGCGAACCGTGCGCCTTCAGCTCTTCCTTGTGAGCCGTCATAACGTGAGCCAATCAAAATGTTGAAAATCGTCCACCTGCTAATGGGCGCAGCAGCCTTGCTGCTGTCGTTCATACCCAGCCTGAAAGCCGAAGCCGTTCCTTATCTGCAACAGCCCGATGCACTTTACCTGGCCTTTTTCGGCCTGCTGAACCTGGTCATCGCTCCAGTGATCCCCTACTGGAACAAAGGCCCGCGCCAGCATCTGCAAAATCTGGTCAGCGCCCTGCTCGTGCTGACTGTCGTCCTGCAAACCTTGACCCTGATCGCGCCGATGCCGGTCATCGCTGGCCAGCCGGCGGTGTTGTTCAGCCTGGTGATCGCCCTGGTTGCCGTGGTGCTGCACCTGGCCGTCAGCTTCTACAAATCGTCACCAGCCGCTGCGCCGACTACCTATGACATGAGCAATCGCGATACCGGCACCGTGAAGTGGTTCAACACTTCCAAGGGTTTCGGCTTTATCTCCCGGGACTCCGGTGATGATATTTTCGTGCACTTTCGCGCCATTCGTGGCGAAGGCCACCGTGTTCTGGTCGAAGGCCAGCGCGTCGAGTTCTCGGTGATGAACCGCGACAAAGGCCTGCAAGCCGAGGACGTGATCGCCGCTCTGCCGCGTCGCTGATCCAAAGCAAAAAAACCGCGAACAGCCTGGCTGTCCGCGGTTTTTTTATGCCTGGCGAATGGTTCAATAATGCGGTGGCGGCGCGTCTTCTTCAAAGGCACCGAACTGCCCGACCATTTCTTCGTGACGCTTGATCAGCGCCTCCATCTGCAATTGCAGGCGCTCGATGACTCTCTGCTGGGCCACCAGCACATCGTTCAATGCCTGAATAGTGTCATCCTGAAAGGCCAGACGGCTTTCCAGATCGGTTACGCGCTCTTCAAGGCTCATGACTCAGCCCTCCACAAAGGTGAATTCTTCGGTCAGCACCAGACGCAAGCGCTCGCGAATGGCTGCTACCTGTTCCGCGCTGTACGGCCTAGCCGGATGCTTGCCCCAGACCGGCGCCGGCCACGCAGCATCGTCACGTTTACGTACGATCACATGCATGTGCAACTGACTGACAACGTTACCCAGGGTTGCCACATTCAGCTTGTCGGCGTCGAAGGAATCCTTGAGCAACTCGGCCAGGGTGGTGGTTTCCCGCCAGAGCTGGTGCTGGTCGGCGACATCCAACTGAAACAACTCGCTTATATCCTCGCGACGAGGCACCAGGATGAACCACGGGTAATTGCTGTCGTTGGACAGCAACAGCCGGCACAACGGAAAGTCGCCGATGACCAGGGTGTCCTGTTGAAGTCGTGAATCCAAAGCAAACACTGTGAGTACTCCCGCTGATCCTATAACTCAGCTTAGCGGCCGCCCCTAGAAGCAGCGCGCCAAGCGACAGAACGGCAGCATACCTGCGAATGCAGCGGGCTTCACGCGTCCCCTCGGCGGTAATTCAGCAAGCGCGCCGACATGAGACATTTATCTCGCCGACGCACCAATACAGCCCCGGACATGAGCCTTGACGTGAAGGGCCGCATGAAAATCCTTGATCTGTCGACCCTCGAATCGCGCGGCGCCAGATTTACTTGCGTCCAGTGGTGATTTTTTTGCACCAAAACTGCACAACACGTCTACGCTCACTGGGTCGGGCATCCGCCAAATACTCACTGCGGGGTGAACCGGTAACGTTTTTGGTTGTCTTGCGCACCTTTGGTGCGTTGCAACACCATTGGGAGAATGTCGTCAAGCCTGCAACAAAACCGGCCCGAGGCCCCGTTTTCACAAGGTTTTCACATATGCGGGCGCATTGCAGAAAAATAACCGCAGCGATTTTGCGGTTTGTGCACGCTTGTTGCATTCGTAACGTTATGGACTATAAGCGCACCACGGGAAGTGGTCGCCTGAAGCCAATAAAAACAGTGGCAGGGTTGCCCGATGGAGATTCAAGTGTTTTGCCAGGGACTCTTTTTTAGCGATGCAAAAAGGCCCGGAAACAGCGATAAAGTTGTCAGTCCGGCTGCATCGGTACTGTGAATTTGCGACATCCAGCGCTCCTTTTGCGACAACGCCGTAAAGAAGCTGAAAGGTTGGTTTCGCAAGTATCGCCAACATTGTCGGCGTGATATAAGTTTGCGCCGACACAAAAAGAAAGAGCCGCCCAGATAATAAAACAGGTGGGACGGCAGTACTCTTCTAAAACCAAAGGAGCAAATCACGATGCGCGTGATGAAGTGGAGCATGATCGCACTGGCAGTTGCTGCAGCAGCCAGTACTCAAATGGCTACGGCCGCCCCGTTTGTAAGTGACCAGGCTGAAGCCAAAGGTTTCGTTGAAGACGCGAAGTTTGATGTGTTGCTGCGCAACTATTACTTCAACCGCGACAAGAAAAACACCACCTCCAATGACCAGAAAGACTGGACCCAGGGTTTCCTGGGTAACTTCAGCTCCGGTTACACCCAAGGCACCGTTGGTGTTGGCGTTGATGCATTCGGCTACCTGGGCATCAAGCTCGACGGCGGCGACGGCACCACCGGTTCGGGCAACACCAGCCTGGATTCGCAAGGTCACAACAACGATTCTCTGGGTAAGGCAGGCGCAGCGATCAAGGCTCGCATCTCCAAGACCGAGCTGAAATTCGGTGAGTTCCAGCCAAGCACTGCTCCAGTCTTCGCGGTCGGCGGCTCGCGCCTGATTCCTCAGACTGCTACCGGTTTCCAACTGCAAAGCAGCGAAATCGAGAATCTGGATCTGGAAGCCGGCCACTTCTACTCGGCCTCCAGCCAGGACGAGATGAACAGCGACGGCGAGCTGCACTCGCAGTACTCCAGCACCACTGATGACCCTGTCACCGGCAAAACCATGGACTTCGCCGGTGGTAAATACGGTATTACCGACAACCTGAGCGTCTCGCTCTACGGTTCGAAGTTCAAGGACATCTGGAACCAGTACTACAGCAACGTGAACTACACGCTGCCAATCAGTGGTGACACGTCGCTGAACACCGATTTCAACATCTACCGCACTACCGATTCGGGCAGTTCGAAAGCTGGTGATATCAGCAACACCACGTTCTCCCTGGCAACCGCACTTTCGTTCCTGAAAGCCCACACCGTGACTCTCGCCTTCCAGAAGGTCAACGGTGATACGCCGTTCGACTACGTCGGCGTAGGTGACAACAACCGCGGTGGCGACTCGATTTTCCTGGCCAACTCCATCCAGTACTCCGACTTCAACGGTCCGAACGAAAAATCTGCACAGATTCGTTATGACCTGAAAATGGCCGAGTACGGCGTTCCAGGTCTGAGCTTCATGACCCGTTATGTGAGAGGCTGGGACATTGACGGCTCCAAAATGGATGCTGACAGCCCATACCGTTCGTACGGTTACGGTGATGATGGCAAGCACCACGAAACCAACCTTGAAGCCAAATACGTAGTTCAGGCCGGCCCGGCCAAAGACCTGTCCTTCCGTATTCGTCAAGCATGGCACCGTGGCAACACCGATCAGGCTGAAGGCGATATCAACGAGTTCCGCCTGATCGTCGACTACCCACTGTCGATCTTGTAATCGCCAACAGTTAGTTTGCGATAATAAAAAAGGGCCCATCTTCGGATGGGCCCTTTTTATTGGTGCTTCATTCAACTAATGCCTTGCCAACAATTCAGGCACTTAGTTAGCAACCTATCATTGCGTCGCCGATTCCTGCACTACGCGTATAACCCGCTGCGGAAATGGAATATCAATCCCGGCAGCCTTCAAACGATCACGCGCCTGTTCATTGAACATGAACATCACATCCCAATAATCCGCAGTTTTAACCCATACGCGCAGGGAAACAGTGATCGAACTGTCGCCCAATGTCGAAATCACTGCCTGTGGCTCCGGGTCCTGCATGACGCGGGGATCCTTGGCCAGATCCAGCAGTACCTGACGGGCCTTCTGCAGATCCGCTTCGTAATCAACGCCGACATCAAAAACGACTTTACGGGTTGGCTGACGATTGGTGTTGGTGATGATGCCGTTCGACAGGTTGCCGTTGGGCACGATGATGGTCTTGTTGTCGCCGGTACGCAGCACGGTGTGGAAAATCTGAATGCTGTCGACGGTACCCGCTACACCTTGGGCTTCGATCCAGTCACCGATGCGGAACGGGCGGAACAGCAGAATCAGCACGCCGCCCGCGAAGTTCGCCAGGCTGCCCTGCAAGGCCAAGCCAATCGCCAGACCCGCAGCACCGATAGCCGCAACGAACGAGGTGGTTTCGACGCCGATCATCGACGCAACGCTGACAATCAGCAGCACCTTGAGAATGATGTTGGCCAGGCTGCTGATAAAGCCTTGCAGTGCCAGATCGGCATTGCGCAGGGCGAGCAGACCGCCGAGTTTTTGCGTGACCTTGTTGATCAGCCACCAGCCGATGGCCAGGGTAATTACTGCCAGCAGCACGCGGCTGCCGTATTCCATGATCATCGGGATCCACGCCTGGGACGCCTTGACCAGGTGGTCCACTTCAGCATTCAAATCCATGTTCTATCTCCTGATTTCCGGCTTCCCGGGGTGTATTCAAAACAACTGTGGGAGCGAGCCTGCTCGCGAAAGCGGTTTGTCAGTCAACTCATCGCTGAATGAAACACCGCATTCGCGAGCAGGCTCGCTCCCACATAGCCTTCAGACCAAGCTTAGTCGCGGAAGTTGTTGAACTGCAGCGGCATGCCGAATTCCTTGGCACGCAGGGCCGCGATGGCTTCCTGCAGGTCGTCGCGTTTCTTGCCGGTGACACGCACCTGCTCGCCCTGAATGGCGGCCTGGACCTTGAGCTTGGCTTCCTTGATGTGGCCAACGATCTTCTTCGCCAGCTCTTTGTCGATGCCTTCCTTGAGGATGGCGTCCTGCTTCATCAGTTTGCCCGAAGCGTAAGCGTCCTTGACCTCGAGGCACTGCACGTCGATCTTGCGCTTGGTCAGCGCCAGCTTGAGGATTTCGATCATCGCTTCGAGCTGGAACGCGGCTTCGGCGGTGAGGCTGACGGTCAGGTCCTTTTCCTTGAACTCAAAGCTGCCCTTGCCTTTCAGGTCATAACGACGATCGAGTTCCTTCACGGCGTTCTCGACCGCGTTGGTGAGTTCGTGTTTGTCCAGTTCGGATACCACGTCGAACGACGGCATGTAATCTCTCCAATAAAAAGGCGCGCTCGATGTGCATGGAGCGCGCTTGGCTTGCGGTTAAAATCGGGCTCATTATAACGGGTCTTTCCTACCGATACGGCGAGCCGCACATGCCTGCAAGCAATCGAGCAAAAAACTGATGTCGACCACCTGGCACGTACTTGGCGCCGGCAGCCTCGGCACACTCTGGGCGACACGTCTGGCCCGCGCCGGCTTGCCGGTGCGGCTGATCCTGCGCGATGCGGCGCGTTTGCAAAGCTATGCGGCAGTGGGCGGCTTGACCCTGGTAGAAAACGGACAAGCTCATACCTATGCAGTTCCCGGCGAAACCCCGGACAGCCCCGAGCCGATTCGCCGATTGCTGGTCGCGTGCAAGGCCTATGACGCCGAAGAGGCCGTCGCCCGCCTCGCTTCCCGCCTCGCGCCGGACGCCGAACTGATCCTCCTGCAGAACGGCCTCGGCAGTCAGGACGCCGTCGCCGCGCGGGTGCCACAGGCGCGCTGCATCAGCGCCTCCAGCACCGAGGGCGCGTTCCGCGATGGCGATTGGCGCGTGGTGTTTGCCGGTCACGGCTTCAACTGGCTGGGCGATGGCGCGAATCCGCTGGCGCCGGTCTGGCTGGACGATCTGCAAGCGGCGAACATTCCCCATGAATGGAGCGCTGACATCCTCACTCGGTTGTGGCGCAAACTGGCGCTGAACTGCGCGATCAACCCGTTGACCGTGCTCCACAATTGCCGTAACGGCGGGCTGAGCGAGCATCACTGCGAAGTCGCCACACTCTGCGCCGAACTGGCTGAACTGCTCGAACGCTGCGGCCAACCGGCTGCGGCGGACAATCTGCAAGCGGAAGTCGAACGAGTGATCCACGCCACCGCCGCCAATTACTCTTCGATGTTTCAGGACGTCGCCAACCAGCGCCGCACCGAGATCAGCTATCTGTTGGGCTACGCCTGCAAAGTTGCCGAGCGGCATCAGTTGAACCTGCCGCATCTGCACCAGTTGCAGCAACGTTTGGTGGCGCATCTGCGCAAGCGTGGATTGCCCAGTGACTGAGCAGCCGCTAGGCTGACGACTTGTTCCCCTGCTGCGATAAACCTGATGCCATTGCGCCAGCGCCTTGAAAACCTGCCGGTCGGCCAGAAACTGCTGGCCGCCCTGCTGGTGTTGTTGACCACGGTTCTGCTGGTCGCCAACCTGACCTTTATCAGCGCCGCCTATTACATTTCTCAGGAAAGCATGGCGCCACAGGCCTTGCAGACCATCGGCCGGCTGATCGCCAACCCGAGTCTGGTCAGCGATGCGCTGGAGTCGCCGCGCAGCGCCGAGCGCCTGCTCAAGGAACTTGACAGTTATTCACCGCTGCGCGCCGCCGCCCTGTACGACGGCAAGGGCGAACGCCTGGCGCAAGTGCAGCGCGGCGAAAAACTCAGTCTCCCCGAGCGTTACCGCCACGTCGAAGCGTGGCAACTCACCGAGTTTCGCAGCAATCAACTGATCACCCTGCCCCGCCCCGGCGCCGCACCTGGGCATCTGCTGCTGGTGGCCAGCAGCGAACTGCCGATGGCGTTCTACACCGGCACCCTGACCGCCAGCCTCGGTATCCTGATCTTCAGCGTACTGCTGTGGCTGGTGATTGCCCGGCAGATCAAGCGCCTGATCACCCGGCCGATTCATCAGCTTGAGGAATTGTCCCGGCAGGTCACCCGCGAAGAAAATTACGCCCTGCGCGCTGCACGCGGCAACCATGACGAAATCGGCAGTCTGGCCGAGGCGTTCAACACCATGCTTTCGCGCATCGAAGCCCGCGAGCAGCAGCTCAAACGCGCCCGCGACGACTCGCAGGCCGCCTACGATCAGGCGCAGGGGCTGGCCGAGGAAACCCGCCACACCAACCGCAAACTGGAGCTGGAAGTCCAGGTGCGCAGCAAGATCGAGAAGAAACTCACCGGCTTCCAGAATTATCTCAACAGCATCATCGACTCGATGCCGTCGGCGCTCATCGCTCTCGACGAGCAGCTTTACGTCACCCAGTGGAACCAAGAGGCCAGCGCGCTCTCCGGCACGCGCCTGGACGAGGCGCTGAATCAGCCGATCTTCCTCGCCTTCGAACCGCTCAAGCCGTTTTTGCCGCAACTCAAGGCCACCGTCGAACAGCACACCGTGGCTAAAGTCGATCGGGTGACCTGGTTCAAGGACGATGAACCCAAGCATTACGCGCTGACGTTTTATCCGCTGATGGGCGGTGCCGGGCGTGGCGTGGTGATCCGTATCGATGACATCACCCAGCGTCTGTCGCTGGAAGAAATGATGGTGCAGTCGGAGAAGATGCTCTCGGTCGGTGGCCTTGCGGCCGGCATGGCCCATGAAATCAACAACCCGCTTGGCGCGATACTGCACAACGTGCAGAACATTCGTCGGCGTCTGTCGGCGGATCTGCCGAAGAACATCGAAACTGCCGAACAACTGGGCATCGAACTGGACACTGTGAACCGCTACCTGCAAGGCCGCGAAGTCCCGCAACTGCTCGACGGCATTCAGCAGGCCGGCGCCCGCGCGGCGAAGATCGTCACGCACATGCTCAGCTTCAGCCGCCGCAGCACCCGGCAAATGGCGCCGTGCGATCTGCCGGCATTGATTGATCAAGCCGTGGAAATCGCCGGTAACGACTTCGACCTGGCCATCGGCTTCGACTTCAAGGGCCAGGCGATCATTCGTCAGTTCGACCCGGCCCTCGGTCCGGTGCCGGGCACCGCCAACGAGCTGGAACAGGTGCTGCTCAATCTGCTGAAAAACGCCGCTCAGGCGATTCACCAGCGCGCAGACGACAGCGAGCCGGGGCGGATCATTCTGCGCACCAGGCTCAATCCGCCGTGGGCCGAGATTCAGGTCGAGGACAACGGCATCGGCATGAGCGAGAGCGTGCGCAAGCGTACCTTCGAGCCGTTCTTCACCACCAAGGAAATCGGCCAAGGCACCGGCCTGGGCCTGTCGGTGTCGTACTTCATCATCACCAACAATCACAAGGGCCAGATGGAAGTGCAGTCGGCGCCCGGCCAGGGCACTTGCTTCACCCTGCGTCTGCCGCTGGCGCAACCTGCGCCGTTGACCACCGAAACCAATTCACTACCGAGGTAACCCATGGGCTTTCGCTTGTCGAAGATCTACACCCGCACCGGCGATAAAGGCGAAACCGGCCTCGGTGACGGCCGCCGCGTTCCCAAGGATCACCCGCGCATCGAGGCGATCGGCGAGGTCGATACGCTGAACAGTCAGGTCGGCGTACTGCTGGCCGGTTTGATCGCCGAGCGAGAGTTGCATCCGGGGCTGAATGAAATCATTGAGGTGTTGGCGCCGTGTCAGCATCGCTTGTTCGACCTGGGCGGCGAGTTGGCGATGCCTGAATATCAGGCACTGAACGAGGCTGAAATCGAGCGTCTGGAAGCGGCGATTGATGTGTGGAATGAAGAGCTGGGGCCGCTGGAGAACTTCATCTTGCCAGGTGGTTCGATGTTGATTGCGCAGGCACATGTCTGCCGCAGTCTGGCGCGCAGTGCCGAGCGCCGCTGTCAGCATTTGAACTCGATTGAGCCATTGGCCGGGGTTGGCCTGGCGTATATCAATCGGTTGTCGGATTTGCTGTTTGTTGTGGCGCGGTTGATTGCGCGGCGGCAGGGAGTCGCGGAGATTCTCTGGCAGCCGGCTGCGAAACCTGAAGGAAAGTAGCGCCTGTCAGGACGCTTCGCGAGCAGGCTCGCCCCCATATTTGACTGCGTTCTGACTGAAGAAATGCAATCCACTGTGGGAGCGAGCCTGCTCGCGAAGAGGCCGCTAGCCTCAATCGAGAATCAAGCTTCTGGCCAAAACGCCCGAATCCCCGCCACACCCTGAGCCCCAACACCCCAAGCCTTCTCGCGTTCCGCCGGCCCTACTCCACCGAGCAGAAACACCGGTTTACTGAAATCGTCGATCAACGCCTGCGCCTGCTCCCACCCCAACGGCTGTGCATCCGGGTGCGTCAGCGTCGGCTGCACCGGCGACAGGGTGACAAAGTCGACGCCCATCTGCTCGGCCAGCGCCAGCTCTTCAGCGTTATGGCACGACGCCGCGAGCCAGCGCTCCGCCGGCAACGGACGCCCTGCCGCTGCGTATTTACGCAGTTGCGCAGCGGTGATGTGCCAACCGGCAGATGGGAAATCGCCGAGCCATTCGAACGGCCCTTTGATCATCAACTGTGCCTTGCCCGCACACAGGCCCACCGCATCGACCGCCAGATCACGGTATTTCGGGTCGTAGCCGTTGGGTGCGCGCAGCTGGATCAATTTGATTCCGCCGGCGATCGCCTTCTGGATGCCGCGCAACAAGGCCGGGCCTTCCAGATCTTCCGGAGTGATCAGGTATTCGGCAGGCAAGCGCGCCGCCGCGACGATCGGCTGATTGGCCGCCGGGAACTCGTAGTTGATCAATTCCCTGGCAGTGACCCAAGCCAGTGGCTGACCTTCCGCGCCGTGGGGTTCGCCGCTGAATGCCGAGACTTCCCAGACATCCAGCAACACCTGTTTGTCCGGGTAATCGTGGCGAACCTTGATCAGCGGGCGGGCAGCATCAACGACGATGCCCAGCTCTTCGTGCAGCTCACGAGCCAGTGCCGATTCGACCGACTCGTCAGCCTCGACCTTGCCACCGGGAAATTCCCACAAGCCGCCCTGATGCTGGGTGTCGGCACGGCGGGCGATAAGGATTTTGCCGGCGCCGTCACGAATGACGGCAGCGGCGACGTGGACGCGTTTCACGGGTTCAATTCCTCCAGTCCAGCCTTTTGCCACGCTTTGAAGGCGGGCCATTGGTAGACGGTTTCAACATAAGCTTCGTCGACTGCCGGCAACTTCACCTGATAGGTGCGCAGGCGCACAGCGATCGGCGCGAAAAAAGCGTCGGCGAGGCTGACACGACCGAACAGGTAAGGCCCCTCTTCCGTCGCCGCCGCGCGGCATTCGGCCCATAGCGCGAGCATGCGTTCGATATCGACCTTCACTTCTGGCGGCACCGGGTTCAGCGGTGCGTCCTGGCTCAGGTTGAACGGCATGTGATTGCGCATGGCGAAGAAGCCGCTGTGCATCTGTGCGCAGGCCGAGCGGGCCTGGGCACGGGCGAAGGTATCGCTCGGCCAGAGTTGCTCGGACGGAAACTGCTCAGCGAGGTATTCAGCGATGGCCAGCGAATCGGCAATCGTGCCACGGGCGGTTTGCAGCAGCGGCACCTTGCCGGTCGGCGAGTGCTTGAGCAGACGCTCGCGGGTGTCGGGCTTGCCGAGCTTGATCAGCTCTTCGCTGTAGGGTGCGCCGCTCAGTTCAAGCGCCAGTGCCGCACGCAGGGACCAGGAGGAAAGCAGTTTGTCGCCGATGATCAGGTGCAGGGACATGGTGTGGCGCCTTTTCGTCAGAGGAAACTTCAAGATTTATTGTGTCGCAACCTCCGCTTTCGCGAGCAAGCTCGCTCCCACAGGTTCTGAGGTGTACACAACATTTGCGAACGGCCGTAACCACTGTGGGAGCGAGCTTGCTCGCGAAGAGGCCGGCAGCCCACTCCCACACCTTGAATCAAGTACGGTATTCAGCGTTGATCTTCACGTACTCATGCGACAGGTCGGTGGTCCAGATGGTTTCGCTGCAATCGCCGCGCCCCAGTTCGATGCGAATGGTGATTTCTTCCTGCTGCATCACCGCCGAGCCCTGGGCTTCAGTGTAGGTCGCGGCGCGGGCGCCACGGCTGGCGATGCACACGTCGCCGAGGAATACATCAATCTTGCTCACGTCCAGGTCCGGCACACCCGCACGGCCGACGGCGGCAAGGATGCGGCCCCAGTTCGGGTCGGAGGCAAACAGCGCGGTCTTGATCAGCGGCGAATGGGCCACGGTGTAACCGACGTCCAGGCATTCCTGGTGGTTGCCGCCGCCATTCACTTCAACGGTAACGAACTTGGTCGCGCCTTCGCCGTCACGCACGATGGCCTGGGCGACGTCCATGCACACTTCGAACACCGCTTGCTTCAGCTTGGCGAACAGCTCGCCTTCAGCGCGGGTGATCTCAGGCAGCGCGGCCTTGCCAGTGGCGATCAGCATGCAGCAATCGTTGGTCGAGGTGTCGCCGTCTATGGTGATGCGGTTGAACGACTTGTTCGCACCGTCGAGCATCAGGTTGTGCAGCACGTCGCGGGAGACTTTGGCGTCAGTGGCGATGTAACCGAGCATGGTCGCCATGTTCGGGCGAATCATGCCGGCGCCTTTGCTGATGCCGGTGACAGTGATGGTCACGCCGTCATGCTCGAACTGGCGGCTGGCGCCCTTCGGCAGCGTGTCGGTGGTCATGATGCCAGTGGCGGCGGCTTCCCAGTTATTCTCCGACAGATCATCCAGCGCAGCTTGCAGCGCGCCTTCGATCTTCTCGACCGGCAGCGGCTCGCCGATCACGCCAGTGGAGTACGGCAGAATCTGACTGGCATCGACGCCGGTCAGCTCGGCCAACTTAGCGGTGGTGCGCTCGGCAGCCGCCAAGCCAGGCTCGCCGGTGCCGGCGTTGGCATTGCCGGTGTTGGTCAGCAAGTACCGCACGGCATTGTGCACGCGCTTTTTCGCCAGGATCACCGGCGCGGCGCAGAACGCGTTCAGGGTGAACACGCCAGCCACGGTCGAACCTTCAGCACAGCGCATCACCACTACATCCTTGCGCCCCGGGCGCTTGATGCCGGCCGAGGCGATACCGAGTTCAAAACCGGCAACCGGGTGCAACGTTGGCAAAGGACCAAGACCAACAGCCATGAATGCGCTCCTTACTCAATGATGTCAGCACCGCCACGGGAAAGGACGGTGGGATAAATGGCAAAACGCCGCGACGGCAGGAGCCGGTCGCGGCGCGGGGTGTTCAGCGATTGAAACGGGTTTTACTGGATCTGCCCGTGGCAATGCTTGTATTTCTTGCCCGAACCGCAGTAGCACAGTTCGTTGCGGCCCAGCTTCTGCTCGTTGCGAACCGGGGCAGCGGCGGTGGCCAGTGCCACATCGACCTCTTCACCCAACGCTTCCGGCTGATCCAGCCCAGGCGCTTCGGCGTGTTCGAACTGCATGCGCGCCGCCAGTGCTTCGGCTTCCTGACGCAGGCGTTGCTCTTCGGCTTCCGGATCTTCGCGACGCACCTGAACGTGCGAGAGCACGCGGATCGAGTCGCGCTTGATCGAATCGAGCAGCTCGGAGAACAGCGTGAAGGACTCGCGCTTGTATTCCTGCTTCGGGTTCTTCTGCGCATAGCCACGCAGGTGAATGCCGTGACGCAGGTGATCCATGGTCGACAGGTGGTCTTTCCACAGGTCGTCGAGTACGCGCAGGACGATCTGCTTCTCGAACGAGCGCAGCGCCTCGGCACCGGCCTGATCTTCTTTCTCGTTGTACGCCGCCATCAGCTCGGTCATGAGCTTCTCGCGCAGGGTTTCTTCGTACAGGTGATCGTCTTCGTCGAGCCATTGCTGGATCGGCAGTTTCACGCCGAAATCGCTTTCGATCGACGCTTCCAGACCGGCAACGTCCCACTGTTCTGGCAGCGATTGCGGCGGAATGTGCGCGCTGACGGTAGCGTTGAGCACGTCCTGACGGAAATCGGCGATGGTCTCACCGATGTTGTCGGCGGCCAGCAACGTGTTACGCATGTGATAGATCACTTTACGCTGTTCGTTGTTGACGTCGTCGAACTCGAGCAGTTGCTTGCGGATGTCGAAGTTGCGGCCTTCAACCTTGCGCTGCGCCTTCTCGATCGCGTTGGTCACCATGCGGTGTTCGATCGCTTCGCCCGGCTGCATGCCCAGAGCTTTCATGAAGTTCTTCACCCGGTCAGAGGCGAAGATGCGCATCAGGCTGTCTTCCAGCGACAGATAGAAGCGGCTCGAACCGGCATCGCCCTGACGGCCGGCACGGCCACGCAGCTGGTTGTCGATACGGCGCGATTCGTGACGCTCGGAAGCGATGACCTGCAAGCCGCCGGACTCCAGCACCTGCTGGTGACGCTTCTGCCAGTCGGCCTTGATCTGGGCGATCTGCTCAGGGGTTGGGTTTTCCAGCGAAGCGACTTCCACTTCCCAGTTGCCGCCCAACAGGATGTCGGTACCACGACCGGCCATGTTGGTGGCGATGGTCAGCGCACCCGGACGACCGGCCTGCGCGATGATTTCGGCTTCTTTTTCGTGGAACTTGGCGTTGAGAACCTTGTGTTCGATGCCTTCTTTGACGAGCAATGCGGACATGTGCTCGGAGGTCTCGATGGTCGCGGTACCCACCAGCACCGGACGACCGGCCGCCATGCTTTCCTTGATGTCGGCCACGATCGCCGCGTATTTCTCTTCGGCGGTGAGGAACACCAGGTCGTTGTAGTCTTTACGCGCCAACGGCTTGTTCGGCGGGATGACCATGACTTCCAGACCGTAGATCTGGTGGAATTCGAACGCTTCGGTGTCGGCGGTACCGGTCATGCCGGACAGCTTGGTGTACAGACGGAAGTAGTTCTGGAAGGTGGTCGAGGCCAGGGTCTGGCTCTCGGCCTGGATGTTCAGGCCTTCCTTGGCTTCGATGGCCTGGTGCAGGCCTTCGGACAGACGACGACCCGGCATGGTACGACCGGTGTGTTCGTCGACCAGTACGACCTGACCGTCCTGGACGATGTATTCGATGTTGCGGTTGAACAGCTTGTGCGCACGCAGACCGGCGTAGACATGGGTCAGCAGACCGAGGTTGTGCGCCGAGTACAGGCTCTCGCCTTCGGCCAGCAGGCCGACGCGGGTGAGCATTTCTTCGATGAACTGGTGACCGGCTTCGTTGAGTTCGACCTGACGGGTCTTTTCGTCAACGGTGTAGTGGCCAGCCTTGGTGACCTGGCCTTCGACTTCCTCGACGTGCAGTTCCAGCTGCGGGATCAGTTTGTTGATCTCGGTGTACAGCTTGGAGCTGTCCTCGGCCTGACCGGAAATGATCAGCGGGGTACGCGCTTCGTCGATGAGGATGGAGTCGACTTCGTCGATCACGGCAAAGTTGAGTTCGCGCTGGAATTTTTCATCCATGCTGAACGCCATGTTGTCGCGCAGGTAGTCGAAACCGAATTCGTTGTTGGTGCCGTAGGTGATGTCGGCGGCGTAGGCGGCGCGCTTCTCTTCCGGCGGCTGGAACGGCGTCACGACGCCGACGGTCAGGCCGAGGAATTCATACAGCGGGCGCATCCAGTTGGCGTCACGGCGGGCCAGGTAGTCGTTCACGGTCACAACGTGCACGCCCTTGCCGGACAGTGCGTTGAGGTAAACACCCAGGGTGGCCACGAGGGTCTTGCCCTCACCGGTGCGCATTTCGGCAATCTTGCCTTCGTGCAGGGTCATGCCGCCGACGAGTTGTACGTCGAAGTGGCGCATGCCCATCACGCGCTTGCCAGCCTCGCGGGCGACGGCGAAGGCTTCCGGCAACAGCTTGTCGAGGGTTTCCCCTTTGGCAATACGGGCCTTGAACTCGGCGGTCTTGGCGCGCAATTGATCGTCCGAAAGGGCCACCATTTGCTCTTCGAAGGCATTGACGAGCTGCACCGTCTTGAGCATGCGTTTGACTTCACGCTCGTTCTTGCTTCCAAAAAGTTTCTTTAACAAAGGCGCAAACATATCGGCAGGATCTTCCACACTAAAGGGATGGAGGGCGGCCCCGTGAGTCGCCCGTGCAGCCCTCATGGCCGCATGCGAACGAGCATTCTACCCGGAAACGGTGGTGAGGAAAGTGGCGATGTTCCACGATGCTGGCACTGCGCTTTGACGGGGCTCACTTAAAATAGGGGCGTTTTGCTCAACTTCAACCCGTCGGGGGAAAGAAGTCAGGCGTTGATTTAATGAGCAAATCAGGGACAAAAGCAATGGCCCAGAGGTTCCGCAGCTTTCTGCTACCATGGCGCCTCTGTTCCTTCAGGTGTTCGATCATGGCGTTTCGCCCTCTCACGGCCAGAGCACCCGCCGTTCTGTTACGTGAAGCCAAACCGCTCAAAGCCATCCTCGGCCATGCCCAGCGCCTGGAGCATTTGCAGCGCCTGCTCGAAAGCCAGCTGCAACCGGCCGCCCGCGAGCATTGCCGGGTGGCCAAATGGCGCGAAGGCGAGCTGTCGCTGGTGGTCACTGACGGCCATTGGGCGACGCGCCTGCGCTATCAGCAGAAACGCCTGCAACGGCAGCTGCAATTGTTCGAAGAGTTCGCCAACCTGACGCGGATCAAATTCAGCGTGCGCCCGCCGATCATTCAGCACCGGGCGGTTGGGCACACGATGGATCTGTCGAGCAGTGCGGCGGAGACGATTCAGTCGACGGCCGACGGGATCAGCGATCCGGGATTGCGCGCGGCGCTGGAGCGGCTGGCGGCGCATGCCAAAGGTAAAGCCTGAAGCAAAATCAAAAGATCGCAGCCTTCGGCAGCTCCTACAGAATGAATGCATTTCAACTGTAGGAGCTGCCGAAGGCTGCGATCTTTGCTTTTAGCGGCGCTTGCTGCCGCCCAATAAAGACCCCATCAACCCGCGCACCAACTGCTTGCCGAGATTATTGGCCGCCTGACGCATCGCCGATTTCAACGCCTGCCCTGCCGCCGTGCCGAGGAATTCTCCCGCGCGGTCAGCCAGGCTCGGCTCTTCGGCCGCCGCTTTGCCCGCTGGTGTTTCAGCCTCGGGCGCCAGCCCTTTGCGTCCCATCAAGATCTCATAGGCCGACTCGCGATCGATCGGCTTGTCATAGCGCCCCTTGAACGGCGAGCCGGCGATCAGCACGGTGCGCTCGGTTTCGGTCAGCGGACCGATCCGCGATTGCGGCGGTGCCACCAGCACACGCTGGACCATTTCCGGCGTGCCCTTCTCGGTCAGCGTGCCGACCAGCGCCTCACCAATACCTAACTCAGTCAGCACCGACAGACTGTCGAACGCCGGATTCGGCCGAAAGCCATCCGCCACTGCCCGCAGGGATTTCTGCTCTTTGGCGGTGAACGCACGCAGGCCGTGTTGAATGCGCAAGCCCAACTGCGCCAGCACGTCATCCGGCAGATCCGCCGGCGACTGGGTGACGAAATACACGCCAACACCCTTGGAACGAATCAAACGCACCACTTGCTCCAGGCGTTCCTGCAACGCCTTGGGCGTGTCGCCGAAGAGCAAGTGCGCTTCATCGAAGAACAGCGCCAGCAGCGGCTTGTCAGCATCGCCGCGCTCGGGCAGTTGCTCGAACAACTCGGCCAGCAGCCACAGCAGGAACGTTGCGTAAACCTTTGGCGCCTCGTGCACCAGCCGACTGGCGTCGAGCAGATGGATGCGTCCACGCCCATCGGCGGTGGGTTGCAGAATGTCTTCGAGTTGCAGCGCCGGCTCGCCGAACAGGGCTTCGGCGCCCTGCTGTTCCAGTGTCGCCAAGCGGCGCAGCAGCGCCTGGCTGGAACCGGTGGTCATCAGCGCCGCGTCTTCGCCCAGCAGCTGCGGATTGTCCTTGAGGTGATTGAGCAGCGCTTTCAGATCCTTGAGATCCAGCAACAGCAAGCCTTCGCGATCCGCCACCTTGAAAGCCGCGTACAACGCCGACTGCTGACTGTCGGTCAGCTCGAGCAGGCTGCCGATCAGCAGCGGGCCCATTTCGCTCAGGGTGGTGCGCAGCGGATGTCCGGACTCACCGTGGATGTCCCACAGAGTCACGGGATAAGCCTGCGGCGTGTGACCGAGCCAGGGCATGCCGGCGATGCGCTCGGCCACTTTGCCCTGCGGGTTGCCGGCAGCACCTAGGCCGCACAGGTCGCCTTTAATGTCAGCGGCGAACACCGCGACACCGGCGTCGCTGAACGCTTCGGCCAGACGCTGCAATGTCACGGTCTTACCGGTGCCGGTAGCGCCGGCGATCAGCCCGTGGCGGTTGGCCAGGCGCATGGCCTGAGCGATGGGTTGCGCGGCCGGATCAGCGCCGATAACGAGTTGCGAAGAGTCAGGCATTTTCTCACCCAATGGTTAATCTTTGATGACACATGGCCGATACATAAATTGGATAGACCCATCAGAAAATCGGGTCGGACATTTCCCTAAGGAGAGCCGGAAATATCAGTTTTTCAACCTTGCCCATAGTGCGCGTCTCTATCAAAGCACGCCCAGGACATTAAGACCTTAGCGGAACCCCAAGCCATGAACAAAAACCTGCGCTTCAGCCATAAGATTTTGCTTGCCGCCGCGCTCATCGTCATTGCCGCTTTCGCCTCGTTCACGTTGTACAACGACTGGCTGCAACGCAATGCGATCCGCGATGATCTGAACAACTACCTCAATGAAATGGGCGAGGTCACCGCCGGCAACATCCAGACCTGGCTCAGCGGGCGCATTCTGCTGATCGAGAACGCCGCGCAGAACATCGCCATCAACCCGGAACCTGCCACGGTCGCCAGCCTGCTCGAACAGAAAAGCCTGACTTCGACGTTCATGGCCACCTATCTGGGCGATGCCACCGGGCACTTCACCATCCGCCCGGACGTGAAAATGCCGGACGGTTTCGATCCGCGCGTACGCCCTTGGTATAAAGGCGCCGAAAGCAGCAGCACTTCAACCCTGACCGAACCCTACATCGATGCGGCCACCGGCCAGTTGATCATCTCCATCGCCACCGCGTCGAAAAAGGCCGGGCAGAGCGTCGGCGTGGTCGGCGGCGACCTCAGCCTGCAATCGCTGGTCGACACCCTCGCCGCACGGGATTTCGATGGCATGGGCTACGTGTTCCTGGTCAGCGCTGACGGCAAGATCCTCGTTCATCCGGACAAGGCCCTGGTGATGAAGTCGCTCAAAGAAGCCTACCCGCAGGACACCCCGCGCATCAGCAGCGATTTCAGCGAAGTGACGGTTGATGGCAAAACCCGCATCGTCACCTTCGCCCCGATCAAGGGCCTGCCGTCGGTGAACTGGTACATCGGTCTGTCGATCGACAAGGATCAGGCCTACTCGATGCTCAGCGAATTCCGCACCTCGGCAGTGATCGCGACCATTATTGCCGTGGCGATCATCATTGCCCTGCTCGGCATGCTCATCCGCCTGCTGATTCAGCCGCTGCACGTGATGACCCGCGCCATGGAAGACATCGCCGACGGCGAGGGCGACCTGACCAAACGCCTGAACATCGTCAATAACGATGAATTCGGCATCCTCGGCACCGCGTTCAACCGCTTCGTCGAGCGCATTCACGGCTCGATCCGCGAAGTGTCCTCGGCCACCGGCCAGGTCAACGAAGTCGCCCTGCGCGTGGTCGCTGCGTCGAATTCGTCGATGTACAACTCCGATCAGCAAGCCTCGCGCACCAGCAGTGTTGCCGCCGCGATCAATCAGCTCGGCGCCGCCGCCCAGGAAATCGCCCGCAACGCTGCCCAAGCATCGAATCAGGCCAGCGACGCCCGGGGTCTGGCCGAGGATGGCCAGCAAGTGGTCGAGCGCAGCATCAAGGCGATGAACCAACTGTCGAGCATGCTCAGCGCGTCGAGCACCAACATCGAGTCGCTGAACAGCAAGACCGTCAACATCGGCCAGATTCTCGAAGTGATCACCAGCATTTCCCAGCAGACCAACCTGTTGGCGCTGAACGCGGCGATCGAAGCGGCGCGTGCCGGTGAGGCCGGACGTGGTTTTGCCGTGGTGGCCGATGAAGTGCGCAATCTGGCGCACCGCACTCAGGAATCGGCGCAACAGGTGCAGACCATGATCGAGGAACTGCAAGTCGGCGCCCGGGAGTCGGTGAGCACCATGAGCGACAGCCAGCGCCACAGTCAGGACAGCGTCGAGATCGCCAACCTCGCCGGCGAACGCCTGAACAGCGTGACCCAGCGCATCGGCGAGATCGACGGAATGAACCAGTCGGTGGCGACCGCGACCGAGGAACAGACTGCGGTGGTCGAGTCGATCAACGTCGACATTACCGAGATCAATACGCTGAACCAGGAGGGTGTCGAGAACCTGCAAGCGACATTGCGCGCGTGTTCGGATCTGGAGCAGCAGGCTTCGCGTCTCAAGCAACTGGTGGGCAGCTTCAGGATTTAAGCTGCGGCGACTGGCCACTTCGCGAGCAGGCTCGCTCCCACAGGGAAAATGCATTCCATTGTGGGAGCGAGCCTGCTCGCGAATATCTACCTTTCAACGAAACCCGACTGACACCCCACCGCGCAATCCCGACCGAACATCTATTCTGGATAACGGTCAACCAAGGGAGAACAACACAGCGGAGGGTTGCTCACCGTGCATATCGCCGACATCACCATGTTCTACGCCCCGGCCAGCGGAGGCGTACGCACTTATCTGGATGCCAAACACCGTCGCCTCGGCGACCGCAACGCCATTCGTCACAGCCTGCTGATCCCCGGCGCACGACTGGGTGAACATGACGGTATCTACACGGTCCCAGCGCCCGCCCTGCCCTTCGGCAAAGGTTATCGCTTCCCCCTGCGCCTGGCGCCTTGGCGAAACGTCCTGCAGGATTTGCAGCCGGACCTGATCGAAGTCGGCGATCCCTACCTCACCGCGTGGGCGGCGCTGGATGCGCGGCGGCAGCTGGATGTGCCGGTGATCGGCTTTTATCACTCGGATCTGCCGCTGCTGGCGGGCAATCGCATGGGCCATTGGGTCACGCCGAATGTCGAGGCTTACGTGACTCGTCTGTACGGCAATTTCGATCGTGTGCTCGCGCCGAGCCAGGTCATGGCTGACAAGCTCACCGGGCTTGGCGTGCGCAATGTTCATGTGCAGCCGCTGGGCGTCGATCTGCACACCTTCCATCCTGACGCCCGCGACCCCGGCCTGCGTGCCGAACTGGGAATCGCTGAAGACACCCGCCTGCTGATCTTTGCCGGGCGCGGTTCCAAGGAGAAAAACCTGCCGGTGCTGCTCAAGTGCATGCAACGCCTCGGCCCGCGCTATCACTTGCTGCTGGTCGGCTCGTCGATGCCCGCTGCGGTGCCGGACAACGTCAGCGTCATCGATGAATTCTGCCCGGCGCCAAAAGTCGCGCGGCTCATGGCCAGCGCCGATGCGCTGCTGCATGCCGGCGACCAGGAAACCTTCGGGCTGGTCATCCTTGAGGCCATGGCCTGCGGCATTCCCGTGGTGGCGGTGGCGGCCGGGGCGTTTGAAGAGATCGTCAACGATTCCTGCGGCCTGCTCTGTGCACCGAATAATCCGCAGGCCATGGCCAATGCCGTGCGCGAGCTGTTCAGTCGCGGTTGCGCCCGCCTCGGTCAACAGGCGCGCCAGCACGTCGAACGGCATTACGCCTGGGACACCGTGGTCGACAGTCTGCTCAGCCACTACCACGCCGTGCTTGGCCATACGCTGCCACGGGTGGCCAATGGTTGAAGAAATGAAAGCTGTTTGCCTGGTGTTGCATGATGTGGCGCCCTCGACCTGGGCGGATTACCAGCCCTTCGTCGAGGCCGTCGATGCGCTAGGCAATGTGCCGATGACCTGGCTGGTGGTGCCGGACTTCCATCGCCACGATTCCCTTGATGCCAACCCTGCGTTTCGCCGAGTACTCGATGCCCGTGTCGCCCGGGGCGATGAACTGGCGCTGCACGGTTATTACCACGACGATCAGGAACCCCTGCCGAACACCCCGCGCGACTGGTTCATGCGCCGGGTCTACACCCATGAAGGCGAGTTCTACCGTTTGTCCCGCGAAGCAGCCCTCGCCCGCCTGCACGCCGGTCTGGAAATGTTTCAGCGCTACGACTGGCCGGTGCACGGCTTCGTCGCCCCGGCCTGGCTGATGAGCGACGGCACGCGCCAGGCTTTGCGCGAATTACCGCTCAGCTACACCAGCGATCCGCAGCATCTTTATCGCTTGCCCGACTTCAGCGCCATAGATGCACCGGGGCTGGTGTGGAGTTCGCGCAGTGCCTGGCGTCGTGGCTTGTCGAAAATCGTCAGCGACCAGCGTGAACAGCGCTGGCGCGAGGCATCGGTGATTCGTCTGGGCCTGCATCCGGTGGACATGCGTCACCGGTTTTCTCGCGATTACTGGTTGCACACGCTGCAACGCCTGCTGGCGGAGGGACGCGTGCCGCTGACCAAGATCGACTGGCTCGCCCGACAGCGCGGTCAGCTGGAACGCGCAGCATGAAGCGCAGCCTGTTGTTGCTGATCGGCCTGCTGGCAGCGGTGCTGATTCCGGTGCTGCTCGGCGGCGGCGAAACCTGGTCGCGCCTGCGCAGTTTTCCGCTGAACTGGCTGTTGATCATGTTCGGCATGATCCTGCTGTGCTGGGGCATCAATACGCTGCGCCTGCGTTTGTTGCTTGGCGATCAGCGCGAAAAGGTCGCGCCGTTGAAAAGTCTCGGCGTGGTGATGGCAGCCGAGTTCGCCTACTGCGCAACGCCTGGCGGCAGCGGCGGGCCGCTAACCATTATGGCGTTGCTGGCGCGCTGCGGCGTGCGTCCGGCGCGGGGCAGCGCAGTGTTTGCCATGGATCAGCTCAGCGATCTGCTGTTCTTTCTCTGCGCCCTGAGCGGGATCCTGATTTACGCGCTGTTCCAGCACCTGAGCGATCGTCTTGAATGGCTTCTGACGGTCAGCGCCGTTTCGCTGTTCGGCGGTTTGTTCAGTTGCGTATTGATTGCGCGTTATCACCGCGCATTGATCCGCCTGAGCGGGCGGCTGTTGGCGGGAATGAATGTCACGGCGCGCACTCGCCGACGCTGGGCGCGCAAGTTGCTGCACTTTCTCGCGGCGTTTACCGATACCTTGAAGTTGCCTTGGCAGACGCTGGTTCAGGTGTTTGCCCTGACCTGCGTGCACTGGCTGCTGCGCTACAGCGTCTTGTATCTGGCCTTGCGTGGGCTCGGTGCCGACTTGCAGTGGGCATGGAGTTTTCTGGTGCAGATGCTCTCGCTGGGCGCCGGCCAGTTCAGTTTGTTACCCGGCGGCGCGGGAGCGGCGGAATTGACCTCGGCCGCGTTGCTCGCGCCGATGGTGGGCAAATCCACCGCAGCGGCGGCGATCCTGATCTGGCGGGTGGTGACGTATTACTTCTATCTGCTGGTTGGCGGGCCGGTGTTCGTGTTGATGCTGGGCAAGCCGTTGCTGAAGAAGCTGATGAACGTCAGGCAGGCTTCTTAGGTTCGTCCTGCTCTTGCTGGAATTGCTCCCAAAGCTCGGCGGCGCCGGGGAATTCGGTGCCGTCGTCCGGGCTCATGTCCTCCGGGTCGTAACGACTCAGGCAACCTTCACCAAGGGTGGCGGGCGCTTTTGAAGTGGCTTTGTCCAGTGGATCGCTCATGGCTTTTCCTCGGGCTCAAATGACAAGGGCCTGGACGATTCAACGCCCAGGCCCTTGGTTTTTCAAGCGTGGCGTGCTCGATCAGAACACAACCGTCTTGTTGCCGTGCACCAGCACGCGGTCTTCGAGGTGATAACGCAGGCCGCGGGCCAGCACCATCTTCTCGACGTCACGGCCGAAACGCACCATGTCTTCGATGCTGTCACTGTGGCTGACACGCACCACGTCCTGCTCGATGATCGGGCCGGCGTCCAGCTCTTCGGTCACGTAATGGCAGGTTGCGCCGATCAGCTTGACGCCGCGCAGGGACGCCTGGTGATACGGCTTGGCGCCGACGAACGAAGGCAGGAAGCTGTGGTGAATGTTGATGACCTTGTGCGCGTATTCGCGGCACATGTCCGGCGGCAGGATCTGCATGTAGCGCGCCAGCACCACCACTTCGGCGTCATGCTGCTTGACCAGCCGCGACACTTCGTCAAATGCAGGTTGCTTGTCCTGCGGATTGACCGGCACATGGTAGTAAGGGATGCCGTGCCACTCGACCATGCTGCGCAGGTCGTCGTGGTTGGAGATCACGCAGGAGATTTCGCAATCCAGTTCGTCGCTGTGCCAGCGGTGCAGCAAGTCGGCCAGGCAGTGGGATTCGCGGCTGGCCATCAGCACCACGCGCTTTTTCTGCTCGGTGTCGGTGATGCGCCAGTCCATCGAGAACTCTTCGGCGATCGGCGCGAACTTCTCGCGCAACTCTTCGATACCGAACGGCAGGGAATCGGCACGGATTTCGTGACGCATGAAGAACCAGCCCACTTGATTGTCAGAGTGGTGGCTCGCTTCGGTGATCCAGCCGTTATGAGAGGCCAGAAAATTACTGACTTTGGCAACGATGCCAACGCGGTCCGGGCAAGATATCACCAGCCGAAAAGTGCGCATGAGGGGGAAACTCCAGAACTTCACAAAGGCCGCCATTCTAGCGACTGCGCAGGAAAACTGCAGTACGCATGCGCGCCGGGCGCAACGAAGCTCGGCGAAACGGCTTTCTGACGCGGGCCTTCGTCAAGACCGTGACGCTTTAGCGAGGCTTTTGTCAGACAACTGTAAATATCTGTGCTGACTGCATCACATTATTTAACTGAACATTCAATTGACGGCTAACTCCTGTAACTCATTTAAATAAAAAGCCGATCTAAATGTTTACTTGATGAAACAGCCTGACTATTATTGCGGCACTGTCCCCTGTCATTCAGCATTCTACAAAAGGTAGTACTCATGTCCTTGATCAACGAATATCGCGCCACCGAAGAAGCTATCAAAGAGCTGCAAGCCCGTTTGAAGAACCTGTCCGAAGACGACAAACTGCAAGCCGAACTGGAATTCGAAGGCAAACTGCGCACGCTGATGGGTGAATACTCCAAGTCGCTGCGTGACATCATCGCGCTGCTGGATCCTGAAGCCAAATCCAAGGCTCCACGTGGCGGCGCAGTAAAAACTACCGGCACCAAGCGCGCGCGCAAAGTTAAGCAATACAAAAACCCGCACAACGGTGAAGTGATCGAAACCAAAGGTGGCAACCACAAGACTCTGAAAGAGTGGAAAGCCAAGTGGGGCGGCGACGTGGTTGAAGGCTGGGCTACCCTGCTGGGCTAAGCCGCAACATTTCGCCGAGCGATCCGCGAACAAAAGAACGCCAGCTTGCGCTGGCGTTTTTTTATGCCCGTAAATTAATTCCGGGTATGTTCGATTTCAAAGATTCAAACGTTTGCGTAATGCCTGGACATAGTTCTGCCAGTCATTGAGGACCTCTCTCTGCATTGGCGTCGCATTAAGCGACCATTGCTCAGCGGCTTCGATAAATGACTGCACGGTATTCGGCGCACCTGCCTCGGGTTGCGTCAGACGCTGGCGACAAAATAATTTCCAGCGTTCCTGCTCGGCCACATCCAAGGTGTCTGGAAAGTTGCGCGCTCGATATCGAAAAAGTAGTTCGGGCAAACGTTCATCATCGAAAGGCCACTGTTCTTGCGCCAACTGCGCAGGATCGGCCGTTCGAACTTGTTCGCATAGACGCCGATCACGATCACCGATAAATCCATCGTACAACTGCTGCTCGGGATCTTCGCTGGGAGTGAAATCTTCGCTGGCATAAATTGCCGCGATTTTATCTTTCCAGACTTGTTGTGCGTCAGTTAGTCGCACTGTCCGCTCCTGATAAAGCGCCATGTCCAGACCGAGGCGTTGCTGATCTTGTGCGCGCAATACCGCCAGCGGCGCTACAACCGGGCATCGATTGATGTGAATCAGCTTGAGCGACACCGGCAGTTCACCTTCGGCCAAGTCATCGCGGCGGGTATACAAGCGCTGGCGCAGAGTTTGCGCATCGAGGTCCAGCAGCCCCTGCGGATCGAGATGCAAGTCACAGACGATCAAGGCGTTGCGATTCTTCGGGTGCCAGGCCAGCGGCAGCACCACGCCGACATAACTGCGTGCCGCCGAGAAACGCCCGGACACATGCACCAATGGCTGCAACAGGCGGATCTGGTCCATCACCTTCTGTTTGCTGCGCAACTGGAACAGCCACTCGTAAAGCTTGGGTTGTTTCTCGCGAATCAACCGCGCCAGCGCGATGGTGGCGCGCACATCCGACAGGGCTTCGTGAGCGTGCCCATGATCGATATTGTTGGCCGCTGTCAGGCGTTCGAGCTTGAGGGTCACGCGGCCTTCATCATCGGTCGGCCAGACCAGACCGTCCGGGCGCAATGCGTAAGCGGCGCGCACCACATCAATCAGATCCCAGCGACTGTTGCCACCCTGCCATTCACGGGCATAGGGGTCGAAGAAATTGCGATACAGGCTGTAGCGGGTCATCTCGTCGTCGAAACGCAAGGTGTTGTAACCGGCGCCACAGGTGCCCGGTGCGGCCAGTTGCGCATGCACGCGAGTCATGAAATCGGCTTCGCTCAGACCTTTTTCAGCGAGCTGACCGGGGGTGATGCCAGTGATCGCGCATGCCGCCGGGTGCGGCAGGATGTCTTCGCTGGGCTGGCAATAGAGATTGACCGGCTCGTCGATTTCGTTGAGCGCATGGTCGGTACGAATCCCCGCCACTTGCAGCGGACGATCGTTGCGCGGATTGATGCCAGTGGTTTCGTAGTCGTACCAGAAGATTGAAGTCACGGGCGAATCCTGAACAGAAGATCGGCGAAGTCTAGGCGTTTCAGGGTTGCCACGGCCAGCCTGGTCGCCCTCGAACAGCAATTTCTCCAGATTCCTACAACTGGAATGCATTGCCCTTGTGGGAGCGAGCCTGCCCGCGAAGGCTTTCTGTCAGTTGCACACAGGCTGAATGACCCACCGCATTTGCAAGCAGGCTCGCTCCCACACCCGAGAGGCTGCTAGCATCAGGCGCACTTGCACCCCGAACAGGCGAACATCAGGTAGCCCATGCTCGAGCCCACAGCACCGCGAAGGAAAGCACCGCTGGATACGCGCCATCAGGTCGAAACACCGGAAGGCATCGACCTGCCGTTGCGCCCTGCCGGATTGATGGTGCGCGCCGTGGCGTTTGCCATCGATCTGGGCATTCGCGGCTTGATCCTCGGCGTGCTGTTTATCGCACTGGCGTTTCTCGGCAAGCTCGGCATGGGCCTCGGTTCCTTGCTGCTGTTTGCCATCAGCTGGTGGTACATGGTGTTGTTCGAGGTGCTGCGTCAGGGCCGCTCGCCGGGTAAGCAATGGATGGGTTTGCGCGTGGTACACGATGACGGCACGCCGATCGGTTGGTCGGCCTCGCTATTGCGCAACCTGCTGCGCTTTGTCGATCTACTACCCTTCGGCTATTTCCTCGGTGCGCTCAGTTGCCTGCAACACCCGACTTTCAAACGCCTCGGCGATATTGCCGCTGGCACCCTGGTCGTCCACAGCGAACGCCTGCTGAGCCGACCGCAATTGCCTGATGCAGAACCTCGTCGCTGCCCTGTCCCACTCACCCTGAGCGAACAACGCGCCGTGCTCGGCTTCGCCGAACGTCAGGCCGAGCTGTCTCCCGCACGGGTCAATGAGTTGGCGGCGTTGCTGGCCCAGCCGCTGCATATTTCGGCACCCAAAGCGGTGTCCGAACTCAACGGCATCGCGCGCGGTTTGTTGGGGCCGACCCCATGAAGCAGAGCCTGTTCGAAAGTCGCCACAAGGCGGAATGGGAGCACTTCGCCTTGGCGCTCGCACGCCTTGAACAGGGCAAGGACACCGCGCAAGTGGCGGCTTTCCCCAAGGCTTATCGTCGCCTCTGCCAACATCTGGCCCTGGCCCAGGAGCGCGGCTACAGCAGTTTTCTGATTGATTCACTGCAGCAGCAAGTGCTGCGCGGCCACCAACAGCTGTACCGGCATCGCAGCCGCCTCGGCGCGCAAATCCTTGCGTTCATCCTCGCCGACTTCCCGCGTCTGGTGCGTGAAGAGTGGCGCTTCGTCGCGGTCGCCAGCCTTCTGTTCTTCGCCAGCCTGATCGGTTTCGCCGTTGTGGTTTATCTGTTCCCGGAACTGATCTACAACCTGATCCCGGCCGAACAGGTGCGCGAAATGCAAGGGATGTACGACCCCGTTGCCGGCCACCTCGGACGCTCGGCCGAGCGGGCGGCGAGCGAAGACTGGGTGATGTTCGGCTATTACGTGATGCACAACACAGGCATCGCCTTCCAGACGTTCGCCAGCGGTTTGCTGATGGGTGTGGGCAGTGCATTTTTCCTGCTTTACAACGGCATGATCATCGGCGCGGTAGCGGGGCATCTCAGCGAAATCGGTTTTGGCCAGACCTTCTGGTCGTTCGTCATCGGTCACGGCGCATTCGAACTAACGGCGATTGCCCTTGCCGGAGCGGCGGGCCTCAAATTGGGCTGGGCGCTGATTGCACCGGGCTGCCTGACACGCGGCGAGGCACTCCGGCTGGCTGCGCGCAAGAGCGTGTTGCTGGTGTGCGGGGTCATGCTGTTCCTGCTGATCGCCGCTTTTATCGAGGCTTACTGGTCGTCGAAAACCAGTGTCACGCCGCTGACCAAATACGCCGTCGGCACCGCGCTGTGGCTGGCCGTCGCGGTGTATCTGCTGTTTGCCGGAAGGACCCGCCATGCGCCTGAGTGACGCCAGCGTAGTGATCCGCCCGCGCACGACCTGGGAAGCCATGGACCTGGGCGTATTGATGAGCCAGCAGCATCGCCGGTTGTTGATGACCAGTTGGGCGATCGTCACCCTGCCGCTGTTCGCCCTGCTCAGCCTGCTGCTGTGGGATTCGCCATCACTGGCGGTGTTCATTTTCTGGTGGCTGAAACCGGCCTTCGAACGCCTGCCGTTGTACATCCTCTCCAAAGCGCTGTTCGGCGAAACCCCGACGCTCAAGCAAGCCTTGCGTGAATGGCCGCGCCTGCTCAAGCCGCAACTGTTGGCCAGTCTGACCTGGCGGCGACTGAGTCTGAGTCGCAGCTTTGTACTGCCGGTGACGCAACTCGAAGGCCTCGACGGCGAGGCCCGACAACAACGTCTGCAGGTGCTGCTGCAACGCAACGGCGGCGCCGCGCAATGGCTGACGATTATCGGCGTGCATCTGGAGACCGCACTGTGGATCGGCTTGATGCTGCTGTTCTACATGCTCTTGCCGCAGCAGATCGAAACCGACTGGGACTGGCAATCGCTGCTGCTCGCCGCCGATCAGGACTGGCGTTGGCTGGAGCACCTGACCAACGCTTTTTATGCGCTGATCCTGGTGGTCTGGGAGCCGGTTTATGTTGCCTGCGGCTTCAGCCTCTACCTGAACCGCCGCACACAACTGGAAGCCTGGGACATCGAGTTGGTCTTCCGCCGTTTGCGCCAGCGCTTGAACAAAGCCGTGCTCGGTGTGTTGCTGGCCGCGTGCCTGTTGCTGCCGAACCTGCAACCGGTATGGGCCAGCGATGCGCCGGATGCTCCACGGTTGCTCAATCAGCCGCTGACCAGTCAGGCCGCGCACGACAGCATCCAGGCGCTGCTGGAACAACCGCCGTTCAAGAACAAGGAGAGCGTTACCCGTTATCGCTTCGGCGATGACCCGGCGAGTCCGGCCAAAGACGAGCAGACAGCTGAGGCACCGCAGTGGCTGAAAACCTTGCTCGGCTGGCTCGATGGTCGGCACCTCGATACCCTCGCTGGCGTGATTGAGGTGCTGCTGTGGGGCGCGTTGATCGCGGCGCTGGGCTGGCTGGTCTGGCGATATCGCGAGTTTCTCCGGGCCTTCGTCAGCCGCCGACCGAGCCTGCCAGCGCGCAGCAAACCGCCGGCGTCGCCGCAAGTCTTCGGCCTGGATCTCAACCGTGAAACCCTGCCGGATGACATTGCCAGCAGCGCCGAACGCTTGTGGCTGAACGAACCTCGCGCCGCGCTGGGCCTGCTCTATCGAGGCCTGCTCAGCCATTTGCTGCACGATTTCGACCTGACGCTGAAAACCGCCGACACCGAAAACCAGATCCTCGAACGCATCGAGCAATTGCAACGCCCGGACCTGCTCGTCTACAGCCGCACCCTTACGGTTCACTGGCAGAACATGGCCTACGGACACCGGATTCCACCGGCTCATTTACAAGCGCAGTTGTGCAACGGCTGGCGTGAATTGTTCGGCAAAGGATCCGCCCATTGAACCGGCGCCTCGGCTGGTCGTTGGCTACGCTGGCGCTTCTGCTGCTGGGCGGCTTGAGCCTGTTCCTCCACCTCAAGGCCCGGCCCTATCAGGAAACCGTCGATCACGGCCCCTCGCCTGCCGCGCAAGCCAATCCTTATCTGGCGGCAGAGATGTTCCTGCGCGAACGCGGTCTTGTGGTCAACCACGCCGAGACGCTGGCGGTGCTGCCACACACCGAGCCGCACGGTCATACGCTGCTGTTGTTCGGCGAGCGCGCGCGGATGACGCCGCGTGAAGTCGATCAGGTGTTGAACTGGACTCGCGCCGGCGGACGCCTGGTGTTTGTCGCCGAGTCGCTGTGGGATGCGCAGACTCGACAAAGCAACGATCTGCTGCTCGACCGGGTGCAACTGCATCAATCGCTGAGCAAAGACTTGAAAGATCCATCAGTGGACGTGGAAAAGGACCGCTACCCGGAACTGACCAAGCTGTATCTGGAGGACGAAGACGCGCCGGCCTACGCCGGTTTCGACACCGACTTCCACCTCGACGACCCGAACAATGTCGCGCAAGCCTGGGCCAACAGCGCCAAAGCCACGCACATGATGCAACGGGTGTACGGCCTCGGCACGATCACCGTGGTCACCGATGCCGAGCTGTGGAAAACCGGCGCTATCGGCAAATACGACAACGCCTGGCTGCTCTGGTACCTGAGCGCCGACACCGACGTCACGCTGATTTACAACACCGCGCACGATGGCTTGTGGACCTTGCTCTGGCGCTATTTTGCGCAGGCCATCGTCGCCCTGCTCGCCTTGATCGGCCTGTGGCTGTGGCAGGCCGGCGTGCGCCACGGCCCGGTGCAAATGCCAGCGCCAGCAGGTCGCCGCCAACTGCTGGAGCATCTGCGTGCCAGCGCCGATTTCCTCCTGCGCCACAACGGCCAGCAGGCGCTGCTGCAAGCCTTGCAACAAGACATCCTGCGCCGCGCCCGCCGCCGCCATCCCGGTTTCGATCAATTGAATGTGGCCGAGCAATGGCTGGCGTTATCGCGCCTGACCCGGCAACCCACCCGCGCCATCAGCCAGGCCCTGAGCCCACGTCCGAACCAGCGTTTGTCCAGCGCCGAATTCAGCCGTCAGGTCGCTCATCTGCAAACCTTGAGGAACGCGTTATGACTGAACAGATCGAGCCCGGCAGCGCGACGCACGCTGCCCAGCAACGCCAGCGCGCCAGCCAGTTGGCGCAGGCAGTGCGCAATGAACTGAACAAGGCGCTGATCGGCCAGGATGCAGTGGTCGACGATGTCCTGACCGCGCTGATCGCCGGCGGCCACGTGCTGCTCGAGGGTGTGCCCGGGCTGGGCAAGACCTTGCTGGTGCGCGCTTTGGCGCGTTGTTTCGGCGGCGAGTTTGCGCGCATCCAGTTCACCCCGGACCTGATGCCCAGCGACGTCACCGGTCACGCCGTGTATGACCTGCAGACCGAGCAGTTCAAGCTGCGCAAAGGCCCGCTGTTCACCAACCTGCTGCTGGCCGACGAGATCAACCGCGCGCCGGCAAAAACCCAGGCGGCGTTGCTCGAAGCCATGCAGGAGCGCCAGGTGACGCTCGAAGGGCGCGCGCTGCCGATCGCGCAACCGTTCATGGTGCTGGCGACACAGAATCCGATCGAACAGGAAGGTACCTATCCGCTGCCGGAAGCCGAACTCGACCGCTTCATGCTCAAGGTGCGCATGGATTATCCCGACGCCGATCAGGAGTTGAACATGGTCCGCCAGGTCTGTCGTTCGACCCGCGCCGACATGCTCGACGTGCAACCGCTGCGCACGGTGTTGCAGGCCAAGGATGTGCAAGCGTTGCAACGTATCGCCAGTGACTTGCCGCTGGACGATCAGGTGCTCGATTACGCCGTGCGCCTGGCGCGCAGCACGCGCACCTGGCCGGGGCTGACCCTTGGCGCCGGGCCGCGCGCCTCGATTGCACTGGTGCGCTGTGCCCGTGCCCGGGCGCTGCTGCGCGGCGGTGAGTTCGTGATTCCGGATGACATCAAGGGCTGCGCGCTGGCGGTGCTGCGCCATCGCGTGCGCATCGCGCCGGAACTGGATATCGAAGGCCTGCAAGTCGATCACGTGCTTGCGCAGTTGCTCGATCAAGTGCCGGCGCCGCGCCTGTGAAACCTTCGCGTCTGCTGCTGATCTGGCTGGCCCTGCTGGTGGTCATCAGCATCGTGCTCGGCGCCCTGCAGGCGTTGCAGACCGACATCCCGTCCAGCCTGATTTCGGTCAACCGGGGGTTGCTGCTGGCGCTGTTGGCCTTGGCGGTTATCGACGCTGTGCGCCTCAGACGCCTGCCCTCGCCACGCATCAAGCGGCAGATGCCTGGCAGCCTGGCACTCGGGCGCTGGGGAGAGATAAATCTGCAAGTTGCCCATGAGTTTGCCGAGCCACTGAAGGTCAATCTCTTCGACCACGTCCCCGACGGCCTCGCGTTTGAACATCTGCCGCTGACCGTTGAGCTTCAACCTGGGCATGTCAGCCACATCAGCTACCGCCTGCGCCCCACCAGACGCGGGCATTTCAGCTTCGATCAGTGCGAAGTCAACCTGCCGAGTCCTCTAGGTTTCTGGTCAGGCAAACGCCTGCTCGGAGTCGTCGATCAGACCCGCGTCTACCCCGACTTCGCCCGACTCTACGGCGGTGAGCTGCGCGCCGTCGACAACTGGCTCAGTCAGCTCGGCATACGCCAGCGCCAACGTCGCGGTCAGGGTCAGGAATTTCATCAGCTGCGCGAATTTCGCGAGGGCGACAGCCTGCGCCAGATCGACTGGAAAGCCACCGCCCGCCAGCGCACGCCGATTGCCCGAGAGTACGAAGACGAGCGCGATCAACGGATCATCTTCCTGCTTGATTGCGGCCGGCAGATGCGCAGTCGGGACGGTGAGCTATCGCACTTCGACCATGCGCTCAATGCTTGTCTGCTGCTCGGTTATATAGCGCTGCGTCAGGGCGATGCGGTGGGGCTGAATACCTTTGCCGGTGATCAGCCGCGACACGTGGCGCCGGTCAAAGGAGGCGGCCAACTGAACGTCTTGCTCAACGCTGTTCATGACCTGGAGAGCACACAACGTCCTGCCGATTATCAAGCTGCCGCCAGCCAGTTATTGGCTCGCCAACAGCGCCGGGCGCTGGTGGTGCTGGTGACCAATTTGCGCGATGAAGATGATCAACTGCTGGGCGCGGTCAAGCGCCTGAGCGTGCACCATCGGGTATTGGTGGCGAGCCTGCGGGAAGAAGCGCTGGATACATTGCGCCAGACCGCGGTGCAAACGCTGCCCGAAGCATTGGCCTACTGCGGCACGGTAGATTATTTGAATGAACGGGCCGAACTCCATGAGCGGTTGAATGCTCATGGAGTAGCAGTGATGGATGTTCGGTCCGCGCAATTCGGGGCCGCGCTGGTGACCCGCTACCTTGACTGGAAAAAATCCGCCACGCTCTAGCGCGACCGCTGGCTCAGACTACGACCAGAGTCAATGAACTTTCGGCTGTACCTACAGGGTTATTCACGCTTGCCCTGACAATGACCGAGCCAGTTTCAACCGGTGCAAAAACCACCTTCGACCATCCCTTGTCATCGCTGACAGTCCCTCTCAACGGAACATCATCAACGGTCCAGAGCACGCTCATATCGACCACTGGCTCAGCCAGATTTTTTACCACTTGCACCGCGATCGTCACAGGCTTGCCCATTTGGCCGATGAGGGGCACTGCATAAATGGAACGCAAGATGACGCTGGGTCGGGCAACCACGTTGATCCTTGCCAGCGCAACCGCGCCCGAATTCAGCGAAGCCACCAGATCAAACTGGCCGACCTCAGTAGGCTGGAATTTTACCGGCGCAATTCCTAGCTCGTCGGAAACCGACGACGGCAGCGATTTGCCAGCGAATTGCCAATCGACTGGCAGGTTTGTTACGGGTGTGCCTTGCGGGTTGGCTTTCACTACGGCCCAGGCGTTCACCTCATCTGCACGATAAACAATTGTCCTGTCGCAACTGAGCGATTCAATCACCGGCGCTTGCCCGGTATAGGTCAATACAGCCATATCCCAACCGGCCAGCCCTCCTTCAACGGTCGCTGACAGAACGCCATCACCCAAACCCATGAAAGTCCAGTCAGCAATACCCTCGTCATCGGTCACAGAACGCTCTAGCTGCCCGTTGAATTCCCACGTCACGGGCACGCCGGCCAAGGCCTGTCCGGTCAATGCAGAAGTCACTCTGGCTTTCGCATGCACTCTGTCGTCGTCGGGAGGCTGCCGGGCGTCGGACGGCTCATAAAGCTCTGCGATCTGTCTCGGTTGGGCGAGAACCAGATCCATCGCTATCGAAGCCCAATTGTCCGCATCGCCAACGGTTGCGATGACCTGACTGGAACCTGGCGTTGTGGGAACAAAGCATACTTTCGCCCTCCCGTAAAAATCGGTCTCGGCGTTCAGAACGCCAAGGTCAGGGTGTGTAAATGTCACCAGCACTCCTGCCATCGGTTTTGCACTGATGGACGAAACGACCTGGATCGCCTCTTCAAAGACATCTCCCCAAAGAAGCTGCGAACCGGCATGGCTGGCCGCCGAGCTGATCCTCATCACCTGCGAGCCTGAACCCTGCGACATCGCGTTGGCCGGCGACAGCCGTGCCAGCCGTTCGGCGCAGAGCCGCAACGCAAAACTGCCGTCCGTGAAATCTCCCGCGCGCAACGCGAACCTTGCCATTCCATTCGTGACAACCTGCGCCATGCCCAACTCTGGCTCATAGTGATTGCCCAATACCGTGGGCGCAGTGCCGGTATGCCCCATACGTACGGTCTGCCCGTTAAATTCTTCCGGGAAAAACGCCACGATACTGTGCCTGCCTTTGCGACGCGGGAAACCGGTGGTCCCGCCCCAGTCCTGACTGGTCTGACCATCGAAACTGACCTTGACTCGCGGCCAGAGATCTTCTGCCAACGGTTTGAAGGTAGCGCTTCTGTGCTCTGAGGTATTGTCGTAGAGACTGAACAATGTCGCCTGCACTGTCTGCATGTCGGTGCTCACGGGAAGCACGGCGAAGCCGGAGTTACCATCGCTGTCAGTATTGACCGCTACAGGGTCGCCGCCGGAACGCCAGGTGACCGGCACATCGGCAACTGCCTCTGCGGTAAAACGCGACACCACATTAGCCCATGTCCAGGCCTGATCGAGATCGACTACCGGATCCACCGGTGACTCGAGTATGAAATTGAAACTCAAGGCGTTATGTCCCAACTCCATTGGTGTGACGGGTGCGACGAATACCAATTGAGGCAGGTTTACAGCGAGCGCAAAGTTGCCCGCCCTTGTGCTGCTGCCGAAACCGAGTTGCCAGAAAGCGCCCTCTGCACCCAGCGGTTGCGATTGCTTCAAGGGCGGACTCACGATCGCATTCAGTTCGTCGGCAGGCGTCCCCGACCACTCCAGCGCTGCTGACAGGCCCACCAGCGGGCTTAGCTCATTGAGGCAGACGGTAAACTGATGATCCGCACCGAGGCAGGGATATAACTTCTGCCCATCGAGTGCTGCCGTTACTCGATCCAGCCTGACGCCAACTTCCCGAGCCAGGTCCGGATTGACGAATCGCCCGCACAACTCGCGATCATCTGCAACAGCATCAGCCCGCAAACGCAACTCGAAGGGTCTGCTCAGACTTTCGTCGGCGTTGGAAGCCAGGTTCCATGTCAATCCATCAGCCCCCAGCGGGAAAGAAACGCCGAGATAAGCCGGGTTCAGACCGATCAGTGGATCGCCCTCTCGCCAATCCAGACTGATGCGTTTGCTGCCGATCCACGGGCTGTCGGCAGCTGGGCTGACCTTCACCACGTGTGTCTGGCCATGCCGGCAAACCAATCCGATGGTCTGATGATCGATTGCCTGACCATCCAGAGTGATCGTCACATGCTCATTCCAGACACTGGTCGCAATCGCCTTGACGACGAACTCCATCTCGCTCGGCTCGGCTTCTTCGTGAGCCTTGATGGTGGCAGTCACGCGATGGTCCCCCGCAGCTGCGGGTTGATGCCCATGACTGGACCAGCCTCCCGCGCCTGTCAGGGTCCTGGTCACGCTCCCGTCCGGCTCGTTCCAGAAAACCAGCGCTCCCTCTACCGGGCCACCGGTTCCTGATGCTGTCCTGTGCAGCACCTGCACCCACATTCGTGCGCTGTGGTTTTCATCCACCACGCAAATCCTGTCCGGTCCTCGCACCTCACCGGGCATGACCACATTGCGTGCCAGCGACATGGGTTTGGCCGGCGAACTTTCCAACAGATGCGCAGAGGTCAACCGCAGAGAAAACTGGCCATCCTGCCTGTCCTCGTTAGCAAATCGATACTCAAGCAGTCCATCCGGACCTATACGCGCGGCTGTTTCAAGCGGCGGCGTGACAGTAACTCCCAGCTTCTCGGCAGAGTCACCACTCCAGTGCAATGTCACGTCTGTGTCCCACAGCACCTGGGGAAACCGGACTTGCAAACGATAGGTCGTTCCGCGATTGGGATAGTCTTTCTGCTCCCACGGCCGCTCGTCTCCAGCGGCCATGATCGTGCGGACCTCTTGCAAAGGGTCGGTCGCCAGCACCTTGACTTCAAAGGCCTGACTCACCACGCCGCTGGCGTAGTAAAGGCTTTCGACCGAAGCTTGAATCTGCACATCGCCGGCCGCGCTCGGTTGTTGTTCAAACCAGGCCCAGCCCTCACGATCGGTCGGCGTCGTGGTTCCTGCGTCAGTGCCGTCTACCGTCCAGGTGACTGTTATTCCCTCCAGCACCTTGTCGGTGTAATACGAACCGACGCAGACGCCAACCCTGATGGATTGGCCGTGCTCCATCACCACGTAATGCGCTGCCTCTTTCAGTTGAATGAACTTCAGGCGGTGGTCGCCGAGTGATACCGGGATATCCAGTCCCGGGGCGTTGAACTCGTTCAATAACTGCAGGGTGAAAAGATAGGGAGGTTCGCCGTCAAGTTCCGGGCAAACCAGACTCCAGGAATCATCCAGCGGTTTATCCCTGCCCCAATCCGGATCGGCGACAATTGCGCCCTGTGGGTTGCTTTTGATGTTCAACGACGCCCGTGTACCCTGCCAGGCATCATCCTGCGCATGGATGCATTTGAAGCGGTGCGCTGCCGAACCAAGCGCGCCCAGACAAAGAGGCACGGCAAGGCCCACTGGCAATTGCTGCCCGTCCAGTTGCAGGGTCAACACCCGCGCCGCCGGCAAGTGCAACTGAAGATTGATCCGGGTGATCCGCAACGAAGAGAAGTAGTCGCCCTCCTTGTTGACCGGACTGATGGCGTGGACTTTGAGAATGTCGGTATCCACAAGCGGCAATGTCACATCCACTATGTACGAGCGCGGTCGGAACATTCGAGGCAGGCCATCGCGCTGGCGCAGAAGATCGACCGTTCGATCGCGGCGAGCGCCCACGAGCAAGGGAATTTTCTGCGTATCAGGCAGCCCGGCCACACTGAGCTCCAGCAGGCCCTCCTCATCGTGGTTCATTTCACAAAGAAAGCTGATGACATACCTGACGTCGTTACTGGAACTTTTGAATAGGCTGATCTCCTGATAAGCCGAAGAACCGTCCATGGCAGAGAGGATATTCATGCGCTCGCCACTTTCCAATTGATCGGACCTGGTCACGACATAAGCCGGGTTGACCGGCCCCCTTTTCCACTGCGCGAGGCTCTGGGAGAAGTCGCCATTGAGGATCAGATTGCGCTCGGCCTGAATATCGGGATCAAGCATGATGACGGCTCCGTTCGGCGTTGCGTTTCAAAGCCTTCGCTGCGGCTTCTGTCACCAGGTTTTCCACTGCCAGTATGAAGGTCGGCTCACCGGCCTTGGCCGTATAGCGGATAGTGATGATGAGGTCGGTAATGGATGCAAGCACGGCAGACTGAGCCGGCTCGCCCCACCACGGAAAATGGATTTCCCAACAGGAAACCGCCCCCGAACATTCAAAAGCGCGAAGCAACCCCGGATCCTCATCCTCCATGACGCGCCCATCATCAGCAACGCCTTGGGAAATGCCGATTTGCTGGCCCGAGCGGGTGTTGAACACCACATCGGCAGGCGCTGGCTTGCTGTCGGGGTCATGCAGATATTCCACCGCCTGTGGCACTGGCCGGACGACGGTACGACTGCCAGTCTGGGTCAATGTTGCCCTGATGTTTTCGTAGGGTCCGAGCAACGCTGGGCAGTCAAATTCAACCGAGCGGATCAACCGGCAGTATTCACCGGGATGGTCGCGATTGAAGTTCAGCTCACTCACGCAAAAAGCGAGCCGTCCGTCAGCCTGCAGGTTTTCAAGCGCCGTCGCCCAGTCGGGGGCATCAGGCTGAGGCTCGACGGTATCAGCGAAGAGCTGACGCAAGGAAACGGTCTTGACCCGCTCGATACGTCGCTCGAAGCTTTGCAAGTGATCGCGCTGCTCACGCATCACAAAGCCAACCAACTGCTGACCAGCCAACAAACCGTGATGCTTCTCGGACCATGCCTGGGGCAAAACCGTCTGTGAATCGTAATCACCGGTTTGTGCAATGCGCGATGCCTGGGCACTGATGCACAGACTGTAAGTTGCATCATAAGCCTGGTAGTACAACGCCTTGAGTTGTCCCAGCAACCAATCATAAAGCTGGCTGTGGGCAGTGCGTTTGTGCAGAAAGTCGTACACCGCCAAAGACTGACGATTGGTTTGCAAGACCAATTGCAAACTGGCCTGGGCAGCCTCTACGGCAATTACCTGCGCATTGATCTGCTCGTCCAGCGCCAGCAGTTCGGCGAGCGCCAGGTTACGTTGCAAGCCCCATTCGCGGCGTCGCAGACGATAGCCCTCGGTCACCGCTCTTTTTTCCGCGTCGGCCTGTTTGCCCATGGAAGCAATCTGCAAGCCATGGGCGATGGCATGTAGAACACCTTCAGGAAAGGCATTGCCGTTGGCCATGCCAAAGACTTTGGGAATGACCGAAATCGCTCCCGCTGCAGCCTGAACAGCCACCGAGCCCTGATTCAGTTCCTTGGCAGCGTGCAGGTCATCCATGACCTTGTATTCCTCTGCCGTGACGTTTTCGTCAAACCACGCGGCGTACTCATCGGCGCGTTGCTTGACGGCGGCGTGACTTTGGCGCAAAGCCATCAGCGTCACATTCATCTGAGCGAGGGATTTTTCCTGAATGGCTTTCGTCCATTCGGCTTGTTCCAGCAGATGCCTTTGTTGCAACTCCACCTGTTGCGCTGTGTCGCGCTGTTCCATGAAGCGCAGCAGTTCACTGCCGAGGTTTTGCAGCTCCTGCGCAGACCGCAGGGCAAATTCGCTGGTCACTCGCCAGCCATAACCGTTTATGACTGGGCGCCCGCCCATTCGCCGTGGCCCGGCGTTGTTTCCTGCTGCCAGGTCACGTAACAGTTGCGCAGGATCACCCGGCGGTTCATACAGCGGCAATTCGAGCGGTTTGCCATCAATGGTCAACCAGTGACGCAAGTTGTGAAGGCGCTGCCGAGGCAATTGGATCAGCGCCAGCAAGCGATCATTGGTCGGCAATTTGAAGGGTGGTGTCGCCAGTAGCCCCATCGCGGGTGCGAAATCAGCCGAGGGCGGTACGTCGGCAAGGGAATACACATGCGTTCTCTCGAACGCTTCCAGCGTCGGGCGCTCGCTCTGGTCAATCAGCGCTCCGAGAGTCTGTGTCTGCCAATCGGTCACCGAGCGCGCCGAAGGCGGGTCGCCCATCAGGTCCTGCGCCTGCTGATAACACTCCTTGGCCAGCACCAGACTGTCCCGCGTCTGCTGACGGTAATACCAGTCCCCCTCCTCGACCAGATTCTTGACGAACTCCATGAAGGTGAGGATCTGAAAGTGCTGCGGCGCCGCGTAACTGATGGCGTACGGATCATCCTCTACCAGACACTCGGGGCCGGCATTGCCGGGACTCACCAACGGCCGGCAGCGCCAGTAATCCGGCTTGTCGCCTGGCTGCGGGGGATCTGAAACCTGCGCGGTCGCTTGCGGATCGAACACCCTGCGCCACCAGGCTTCAGCCTCGCGATAACGATTTTCGTCGCGAAAGCGGATAGCCACCAGATGAATCAGATGGAAGAACAACTCCCAGAAATAAAGGCCATTGGCACCATTGAAGGCTCCGTTGGGCTCATCGACCGGCCCGGCTTCCGAGGGCGGTTCAACCAGAAACTGCGTCGGCCAGGCGAGCACCGCATCAATGGAAATATTGGCGAGCCCGACCAACTGCGGACCGAACAGCGAATTGAGGCGTACCCGTGCCAATGTTTGCGGATTGTTGAAGGCCAGAAACTGCGCCGCGTCATGCTGATTCTTTTCCAGTACTGCGGGGTCGAAACCCGCGATGCCGGTCATTGTCAGCACGAATTCTTTACGGCCATAGGGTGCAGAGGCATCAGTAGCGCCGAAAGTGAAGGTGATGGGACTGGTGAAGCCGCCTGAACCACGCTTGTAGGCAAGCCAGTCGGTGGCCCATCCGCCAGCTATTGAACGCTCCCCACTGGTTTGCTTCGGATCCCCGTCCGAGGGTTCGCTGGTCAGCATCAAATCGAAACCAGCGCAAACACTCGTGCTTGCCACCACCTCTGGGGCATTTGACCTGCAAATCCCCCTGACAACCAGGATGTCTCCCGTGGAGTGAGCAAGCAGAAAAGCATCCAGTTCGTAGAAGGCAGTCAGTGTCCCGGGCGTCGCGATCGTCGTAACTATTTTTGGCCGCATCTGCTCGGTCAGCGAATGCTGGACAGTGAGAAAACTGTCGAAACGTTGCGCCAGCATTTCCAGCCAACTGCCTTCATATTCCGGCCGAGAGCGAAACAGTGCATCGCGCACCACAGGCGTATGCGCTACTTCACCATTGAAAAACAGGATGCCAAGAACGCCATTGGGATGACTTTCGCTAACACGGACAGTGGCAATCAAGCGGCTACCGACTGCAGGATGGGCCGCGAGATCCGGAATGCTTTGCAGATTTGTTGCCGGCGACCAGTCACCGTTCTGCGATCTGAACGCTATGTTGATGCTCACCTTGTAGGGAACATAGCCGTCCTTGCCTTTCTCGCCGAGTTTGTCTGCAAGCTCGGCCCAGACCAGACACGGCCTGCCGTTCCAGAATACCGGGCGCACATCCAGCACGGTTCCGGTCGCCCCGACATCGATCAATTCCCACTCGTTCCACGCTGCCGGATTGACGCAGGTACAGGTCGGCGTCAGTTCAATCTGCGCTTCGCGCCAAAAGTATCGGTAGGGCGCCACGCGCTCGCGGCCGACAATGAAATAGCGCCCATCCACGGCCGAGGTGCCATGCATAAAAGCACTGACGACTTCCAGGTTGCAGGTTTCTTCAAAGGACTTCAGATAGTTGCGCAAAGCGATCAATACCGAATCGGTGCTTAACCGCGTCTGGTTCAGATCGGTCATCAGCGCCTGGAACAAACGAGTCGTGCGCGGCCGCGCGAACGGCGTCATGTAGTTTTCCGGGTAAACGAGGAGCGACATCAACGCCGACCAGTCCGAATAGTTTCTGTACAGCTCCCAGCGTTTCAGATCCTCTTCAGGGAACTCTGTCTTCGAATACCCCGGCTCAAGCTTGCGGTAGGCAGCATTGATGAACTTCTGCGCGCAGCTGATCGCCTCGGCACCCAGTGCACTGGGCACTTTTTGCGTGTCGAGCGAGTCCAGACGCAGCAATTCATTCAGATGGTCTGCGTTCTTCATGATGCTGAACCGGCCACCGCTCTCGCCAAAGTGGCCCAGGCAATACTCCGTCAGTGCAGTGCGACGTTGTTCCAGCAAATCGTTGATGATGCTTTGGCTCATGATCTTCACCTTCTGGCGGGGCGGCGCAAACGTCATGCTTCATCTGGAAGGGGGAGAGGCGCGAACTCAATCAATGCAAAATCCACAGCCTTCTCGCTGGTTTCCGAGAGCACGGTGCAAATGAATGTGCCTCCCGTCGGACTTGAGATAACCGCTCGGGCAACGCCTTGCTGAGTGGTCTGGCCCTGCTGGGGTCGAATCACCGCCTCAACCGCCAGTAAAGGCTCGTCACCAATAGCGGTGGCGGACCAACGCACCCAGCGGTTTTTGCCCAGATTGCCGAAGCGATCCATGAGAACGGCCGATAACTCGACCGCTTTTCCCACTGGCACGACGCTGGTGGGCACTCTGGACATGAAAGGCGCGGGGAAATCCAGGTTCATGCCGTCGTCGGTCAACTGGATGAGCGGCCCCTCCTGCGGCGTGATCAAGGGCACCCAGAACAGCGGACGCTCAGCCCCCATGATCTTTCCTGGCGTGTAGGTTGCCGTGGCGACACCCGTTCCTGGCTGGGTTTGGCCGATGATCAGCGTGCCAAGACTGGCCTGTCCGCGAATGGACACACCGCTGAGCGCGTGGCCGTCCTGGTCCGTCAGCGTGATGGTGAAGATGATTTTTTCCGCACTTCCGGCAATCACCTCAGAGCTGTTCGGCACGATCTTCATGTTAATGAGTGGCGCCCGCAGCTCGGCGGATGGGCTAACCGCTGGCGCCGTTTCCCCAAGACTCAACGAGGCATGCTCGGCAGCGTCTTTGTAAACCGGCTTGTCGACGGTTTCAGGCAGCGTTCCCAGCAGAAAAATGGTCAGCGCATCCATGTTGGTGTGGGTGGCCAGTTCGCGTATCCGGACCAACAGATCCAGTTGCCTGAGATTTTTCAAGAGCCTGTATTGCGGGTCGATTCGCCCGATGCATTCGTGCACGTCCTGCTCGCTCCAGTCGAAAAACCGGGCCAGCCAGACCTCCGACGCCTGCTGTGCGAGGCGCAGCGCGTCGGCGGACAACTTCTCTGGATCTCCCAATTCGTGGATCTGCCTCAAGTACTCAAGCAACTCGGTATGAGGCTGCTTGCTGATCTCGAAGGCATGAGTCAGAACCGTCAGGTAGTACAGGGTAGCGACGGTGAAGACTTGAGAGCCGTCCTGCTCCCACCAATCGTTGAGCCCGTGATCGAGCAGCGCATCAAGGGTTTCGAGGCTGATGTCCAGTTCGGCCACGACGGCACTGAGCCGACGTATGTCAGCCAGCAGAACGAACAGGGGATCAAGAGGTTCCTCGCGCAGGGTGCGTGACAACGCCCAGTCTTCACCCATCTGCTCGACGATTCTGACCAACAGCTCGTAGACGCTCGAATTCGCCCAGTTCAAAGTCTTCAGCGCCCGTTCTGCATCCAGCCCGGTATAAACAGCCAGACATTCCCGAGCGACCGAAAGCTGAGCGGCACGCGCCTGCAGCAGAACCGTGAGCATGATTTCGACAATGGGAGCACGCACACTGCTGTCATCTTCATCCAGCCCCTCCCTGACCGCCTTGTCGAGTTCCTCTCTGGCGAAGACTACGTATTGGTCTTCTGTGCCCTCGCGAGATTTCACCAGACCCAGCGGGTCAGTCAGCGAAGACAGCAGATCTTTCCAGTCACGGCCCACCAGCGGCGGCACACCGGCGGTCACGAATCCGATATGAGTCAATAATGCCTCGCCCAACAAATTGCGGACCTGCTCGAACAAGCGCAGTTCTGGCTCGGTCGCAACATTGGATACCTGAAGATCGGCCACCTGTTGCAGCATCCACAGCACGGGCAAATTGCGCGTACGACACCAGTAGCGGCATGCAGCCAGTGCCGAAATGAGGTTCAACACGTCGGGGACAGTGTCGCCGGCCGTGGGTTTTCCCTTGATCACCGGAACGCCCGCCAGACCGTCAGCCCACGCCTCCCCGCCAAGCACCATGAGCATCAACAGCCCCTCTACAGGTGTCATGCCCAACAAGCGGGGCAATTTCACCAGGCGGTAAAACGCCGACAGAACCTGCGGGCTGCGCTCGAGCGTGTCGGTTCGGCCATGGGCACGGGCGATCGCCAGCGCCAGATACTGGTAGGTCTGCAGGTCGATTTCCAGTGCGCTGCAGATTCGGCTGACGGTGAATTCGGGCACACCCTGCGCCGGTAGCAAAGGAAACACAGCCTTATCAAGGAGCAATGGATCGCGGTAGTCTCCCTGGACATTATTGAAGATCTGATCAAATTGTGACGCTACCTGCCCGCGGCCATAGATTGAGAACGCGTCGATAAACACCACGAAATCCGCAGCCTTGCAGCTGAAGCCTTCACGCAAGGTCTGGAACAACCCCAACGCATGCACGGTATGGTCGGTAACCCGGATGGCCGGTTTCACAGGTTTTTCAGAGCCATCGGGGATGCCAGCCCACTCGGCGTTGACCGCAGCAACCAGCAGCGAATCGACCTCCTCGGGAGGCAGCTTCAGCCATAGATCCAGGCGCCGCTTGCGGTTCATCCGATCGTATCGTCCCGGGTTCATGGGGGATTGGCTCAATCGGTGCAGCAGATTCTCGTAATTGACACTGACGGCGGGTGATTCGCCGCCATTGATAAAGACTGAACCGCAACGCTCGCTTTCCTGCGCAGCGAAAGGCGCATAAACAAGCACGTTGGCCGACCGTGTTGGTGCGTAACGGCGAATTGACAGAAAAGCTTCCAGGCCTTCGGCATCCAGCTTGGTGCGCTGAGCGAAAAACTCCACTTGATTGAGGTTCTGCCAGTCCACCCCGGTTGTACCGTAATTCTTTAAGTAGAATGCCTCTTTGGTGTCCGTGTCGGCGTCGTCGGGAATGAGCTGCTCGGTCAACAACTCTCGCTGGAACGGTCCCAGCCGCGAGGCATGGGCCAGCGCACGACCGGCATCGTCATCCCAAGCCTCGGGAAGCAGAAAGTTGGGGTATTCGATATCTGTCCAGCGGGCAAAATGCCCCACTGACAGACTGTGATGAGCAACCACCGCATTGATGGTTGCCCAATGCTTGTAGTAGGGCAAACCATTCGGATAACGCCGCAGGATCATGGCATCTTCCAGCTCCGGCTCGGTTCTGCCGCTAAACCTTTCCAATACCTTGAGAGTGATATTTACTGCAGAAACGGTCTGGTGCATCGCGTTGTGGTCGATGAACAGTTCCCTGATATCGGCCCGACGCCTGCGGATAGGAATCTTCCCGGTTACCTCATCGGCATCACCGTGTTTTTCGATATTGTCCCCGGCCCACTTCCACATCTGTACCAGATAAGCGACAACTCCCGTGGCATCTTCAAGCGCGCCAACCGGTGCGAACTGGTCAAATGCCGGGCGGAACAGGAGTTCGTAACTGGGCCCGGTGTTGAACCCACCCGCCGCGTACGGTGGCGGTTTCGGCTCGCCGGTCAATGACTGCTCGATGAACTGCCGTCGCAGGTAAACCGCCAGCCCATTCAACCGACGCAGAAACCTCCTGGCCTCCTCGACATTGATGTCGAAGTCTTTCGCCAGGCCCTCGGCGCCCTTCTCCACCAAGGGAAAAATCGACTCGCCACGCTCCAGCCAGGATCTCAGACCGGCAAACTTTTCCAGGCTCTGCTGCTCGCCAAAGACCTGCTCGAACAACTCCAGGCTGGGTTTTTTTGCCGTACTCTTACTGGCCATGCTGTCAGTCCCTGAACAGTTGATGTGCGCTGGCGGGGAACCTTGCCGGCATCGGTTGATACAGACCATTCAGCGCTTCGAAACAGATAGAGTCCACTGTCATAAATGACAGTTTTTACGACCGTTCATCGGAACTGCGTTCAAGAGTTGTCTGGCGACTCGACACGCACATCAAAACGTCCACTTTCTGCATCGTCTGATATTGGCGTCCCTGTGCTGGATATTTGCCGGAAACGGCACCACTGGGCGCCACTGTGCAACGGCATCGTCGGAGTGGCCGTCCAGCCTGCGTCAGTGACGGTAATGGGGCCGGCAAGTACGACATCCGGGCTGTACCAGCTCATGAGCGTGCCGATGCCCGGTATGCCCGAACCTGTGAAGGCCGCCACGGGAGAAACCCAACGGCCTGGCCCTGGATATATGAATTGCGGAAGAAAGAGCCTTAGCTGACATTCCCACTCGCTGGGGGCCGAGTGGTATCCACCGTTGGAGGCCACAACGCTCAATGTGACAGCCCCATCGGGTGGCTCCAGCGTTGCGGGGATTGACCAGCTTGCGTCGTCTAGCACCGAGGCCGTGCCCAATACGGATTCCCCGCGCTTGAGCGTGATCCGGTCGCCAGAAACGCCGAACCCGGACACCGTCACCGTAGCGCCAAGGAATTCTTCGGGAGTGGGCGATTCAGGGGTCACCGCGACGGGTACGACCCGACACGGCAGATCGAGGCTTGGTTTTGAGGTTCTGCTCTCGAACGTCTGAGTTGCCCAAAGGATTTCGTCTCCGACCTCCAACGAAACGCCGGCATCCCACACACCGTCCACACCGATCTGGACATCGCGCAACAATGGCTCATCGAGCCCGCGGCGCCAAACCGTAACCAACCCCTCTCGCCGCCCCGTACCCGAGAGAGTTGCCCTGCGCGCCAGATCGCCTCCAGGTTGCGGGTGCATAAACTCGGGTGGCATCACCACGACGTCGAACTCGCGCACCTCACTGTCCTTCGACGCCCGACCGTTGAGGGTCTGCTGCGCGGTGATGAACCACGTCTTGATGGCGAGTCCGGTGAGAGGTACCGACCAGGGACCGTCCTGCCCGAGAACCACTGGATCGCCCAAGCGCTTTCCTTCCTGTAGATCCCACAGCTGCATCGAAGCGCCTGCCATGCCGAAGTCACCGGTCACCGTCAGATCGCTGTCGGTTTCCTGTTTGGGCAGCGGCGTTCTGATCGCGGGCTGGAGCCGCTCCAGGTAAACCTTGAATTCCAGGGAGCCAGGCTTCGATGCAAGTCCGACGACGGTCTGCGTCGCTTCGATGGTGTAGAGCACTCCATCCGTAAACGGAGTCGGGCGCTGAAAGGTCCATTTATCCCCGATCACCTGCGCTGCAAATGAGCAACCGCTATCGCTGAACGTAATATTCACCAGTGCGTCTGGCCAGCACGTGCCGCTGAAGATCGGCGTTAGTCCGTCCTCGGGAGGGGCATCGAGACCGGGTTCGCGAGGCGCAATGCTGACGTGATAATCCAGCCAGCTTTCAAAGCCGTTGAGTATTTGCTGGATGAATACTTTCTGATTGTTCGTCGGACCCCAAAGGGTCGATGCTTGCGTCGACCATCGCCGATTACTGACCGGTGCATCAGGCGCAGCGAGCTCACTTTGAGTCAGCCATATTTTGACGGTAGCGTCGGTGATGCCTGCACCGCTGAAGGTAGGTTGGTAGTCGTCGGTGTGAGTTACATTGCTGACGGGGGACAGCTTCTTTTCGACGTCGAATTCAAAAGGCAACGAGTCGATCCAGCCTCCGGTATTGTCGGCAATCTGTTGAATCGCCACGAGTGTACGGCGGCCCAATTCCCAGCCCGTTGCGGTGGTAGCCCACGTACCGTCGTTTTGCACCACGGCAACAGCTGGCGCATTCCCCTCGCCTGTTTTCACTGTGAACTGGATTCGCGTAGGGAAGTCGGGATCGTAGTGGCCCTTGCCTGAGAACGTCACCGTTGAATTGTCTGGAAAACCGATCACTGGTAACTCAGGTTTGGGAGGGCGAATCCTGAAGGCTCGCCATGCACCGCGACCGAGAATAGAGTCTTCGACAACCAGGCTGATGGGGCCTGGGCGAATGTCCTTGACCGCCACCGTCCACGGCTGGTGACCTGGCGGCACAGTCGCGGTTCCGTAGACGGGGCCCGCTGCCAAATCCTCATATACCTTCAACACGGCACCAGCCCGACCTCTTTCGCCGTCCAGTGAAAAAGCTTGCTCTTGCAATGGCGCAGGTCCGGTAATGATCGGGGGACCCGAAAATGTAAACTCGTAGATGAAACTTACTTTTGAGCTGACACCGCGTAAAACCTGAATAGCAATAAACATGGTCTTTTTGGGTTCAAAGCGATGTGCGCTTGTACTCCAGGTACCATCGGGGTTAACCGTGGCATGAAGCACCACGTCGCCCAAGTCCAATCCGTAGACTTCGACTGTAGCGTCCGGCAGTGCTCCACTACCGTGAATGGTTGCACCTTCGACGCTTGTCGAGCCCTCGCGTATTGAAGTTATCTGGACGCGATCAATCACGGAGAAAGCAACAATATCCGAGTCAAGATCCCCAGGTAGACAGGGAACTACCCGCTCTCTGACAAAAATCCGGTAGTTGCCTTGTGAAAGTTGACCCAAGGGTATGTTGAACCGACCGCCTTGTACGTTCTGGACGGGTGAACTCAGTGGCGTTTCCGGTGCATCAAAAACCCGGAGAGTTGATGCCCCTGCACTGATGGTACCGCTGACAGTTACATCGCCTGCCTTGATTACACTGTTATTAACAGGAAAGGCGATGAAAGGTGCATCGAACATATAAAACCAGCCGGAGTCGTACCAGTCACTCCAACCCCCATTCCTGTATATAGCGTAATGAATAGCGGTGCTGCCAGCTCTGCGGCGTACATCAGGAGGAAGAGTTATAACACCCGAGCCAACCGCCCATTCCTCTTCTATATAATTGTTACTGTTGCCATCCTTATAATGAACTTTGAGCTTTTCTGCAGGACCAGACAGTGTGGTGATGAAACGTTTCTTCAAATCCCCGACCGCTCCACTTCGGGGGTAGCTGAACTCTCGGAGCGTTAGCAGGGCGCCAGGGTTTTCTTCTTTATCAGCTCTATCGGATTGCCCCTGAGCTTTGATCGATTCTTCACCCGGCAGGTTATGTTCATCATTCGAATGGTCATCCATCATCGTCAACCTCGGGGAAGTGGATTGTGTTATTCCTCACTTAGTTGAATCGATTCTTATGGAAAGGCACACCTGTCAACTCTGACAGTCCCGACTAACGGTAACTTTTTCCGCACTGCAACCCGCTGACGCCCTTCAGCCGAAGATGCACCGCTACAGCGGACTGCGCCGTTACCTGCGAGATGGGGTTATTGCTGGCGGAGAAGGCGCTGGATGAGGAGCGGGCAATCGCGGTGGCATGACGTCAAGATCAAAAGATCGCAGCCTTCGGCAGCTCCTACAGGGGAACGCATTCCAAATGCAGGAGCTGCCGAAGGCTGCGATCTTTTGCTGTTCAGGCAGAAGCCGGCAGTGGCTGGAAACTGAAGTACTGCTGCAGCGCCAGCACCAGCTCGCCGAACTCCGCCGGTGCGCGGCGCAGGATGAAACCGGCGTCGTAATGCAGCGGTGTGGCGTCTTCATGGCACCACACGCAGCAGGCGCTGAAATCGATGACCTGTTGACTGCCATCACGGGCGGGGACTTTGAGGCGTAACTGGAAATCTGCCCCGATCATCATCGGCAACTGGCTGATCAGCATCAGCCCGTCCGCAGACACGTTGCCGAGAAAGCCGACGGGTTTGTCGGTGATGCTATTGAACACTCTGAGGTAATACGGCAACTGGTGCCGTTCGATCCGGCGGTCGGTAAACATGATGTGCTGTACGCCATGCAGGGCTCCGCCAGGGAGCCGCACCTGTGCTTCGGAACGAGCCTGTAGGCAGGCCCGCTCTCCCCGCTTCCGGTGTGACGGTCGCGACAATCGCCGTCACTTTTACCACTGCCAGTCGCAGGTGTTGCGCCGCCATCGAGACAAGCCTCGCAAGCGGTTTCCTTGACTATAGCGGAGCTTGTACAGACGGCCAGATTTTGTACGACGGTACCGTCAGAAGCGTGTCGGCCGTACCACCGCAGCAGCGCTGCGTGTCGGGTAATGGCCCAGGCTCTGCAAGGTTTCCAGACGCGCGCGGGCACGGTAGGCGTATTCGCTGTTGGGGTACGAAGCAATGATGAACTGGTAGGTCTGCACTGCGTCGATGTACAGCTTCTGCCGTTCCAGGCACTGGCCGCGCATCATCGACACTTCCGGCCACACGTACGGGCGGGCGCGGCTGGCGCGCTCTACTTTGGACAGTTCAAGCATGACCTGCTCGCAATTGCCACGTTCATAGGCGCTGTAGGCGTTGTTCAAATGATGGTTCATCGACCAACGGGTGCAGCCCGTCGCGGCGAGGACGCTGAGGGCAAGGGCGGCAATGGGCAACAATCGCATGGGGGTTCTCCTGTCTTGTGCTCTGTATCGACCCCTGGTCGAAAATCTTCAGGCGCGTTTGTCCCGAAGTTGCCACGTTCAATAAAGAAAACGATAAGTAGTGCATTCGAACAATGACTACACCCTTCGAGCATAGTAGCCTCTGCCTGCGCTTGAACTCAGGAGTCTTTGCATGTCCGTCCGTCGTACCAAAATCGTCGCTACCCTTGGCCCGGCCAGTAACTCGCCGGAAGTTCTCGAACAGCTGATTCTGGCTGGTCTGGACGTTGCCCGTCTGAACTTCTCCCACGGCACCCCCGACGAGCACAAGGCTCGCGCGAAACTGGTGCGTGACCTCGCTGCCAAGCACGGCCGCTTCGTCGCCCTGCTCGGCGACCTGCAAGGCCCGAAAATCCGTATCGCCAAATTCGCCAACAAGAAGATCGAGCTGAAGATCGGTGACAAGTTCACCTTCTCCACCAGCCATCCGTTGACCGAAGGCAACCAGCAAGTGGTCGGCATCGACTACCCGGATCTGGTCAAGGACTGCGGCGTGGGCGACGAGCTGCTGCTCGACGACGGCCGCGTGGTGATGCGTGTTGAAACCGCCACTGCCACCGAGCTGCATTGCGTGGTGACCATCGGCGGCCCGCTGTCCGACCACAAAGGCATCAACCGTCGCGGTGGTGGTCTGACTGCCCCGGCGCTGACTGAAAAAGACAAGGCCGACATCAAGCTCGCCGCCGAAATGGAAGTCGACTACCTCGCGGTGTCCTTCCCGCGTGACGCCGCCGACATGGAATACGCCCGTCAACTGCGTGACGAAGCCGGCGGCACTGCCTGGCTGGTGGCGAAGATCGAACGCGCCGAAGCCGTGGCCGACGACGAAACCCTCGACGGCCTGATCAAGGCCTCCGACGCGGTGATGGTTGCCCGTGGCGACCTCGGTGTGGAAATCGGCGATGCCGAACTGGTGGGCATTCAGAAGAAAATCATCCTGCACGCACGTCGCCACAACAAAGCGGTGATCGTCGCGACGCAGATGATGGAGTCGATGATCCAGAACCCGATGCCGACCCGCGCCGAAGTGTCCGACGTGGCCAACGCCGTGCTCGACTACACCGACGCCGTGATGCTCTCGGCCGAGTCCGCCGCTGGCCTCTACCCGCTGGAAGCCGTACAGGCGATGGCGCGCATCTGCGTCGGCGCCGAGAAGCACCCGACCGGCAAGACTTCCAGCCATCGCATCGGCAAGGAATTCAGCCGCTGCGACGAAAGCATCGCGCTGGCGACCATGTACACCGCCAACCACTTCCCGGGCGTCAAAGCGATCATTGCGTTGACCGAAAGCGGCTTCACCCCGCTGATCATGTCGCGGATCCGCTCCTCGGTGCCGATCTACGCGTTCACCCCGCACCGCGAAGCCCAGGCCCGCGCGGCGATGTTCCGTGGCGTCTACACCATCCCGTTCGACCCGGCCTCGCTGGAACCGCACGAAGTCAGCCAGAAAGCCATCGACGAGCTGACCAAGCGCGGCGTTGTGGAAAAAGGCGACTGGGTCATCCTGACCAAGGGCGACAGCTACCACACCACCGGCGGTACCAACGGCATGAAGATCCTGCATGTCGGTGATCCGCAGGTCTGAGTGACCGGCAGCTGAAACGCAAAAGCCCCGCCATGTGAATGGCGGGGCTTTTTGTTGTCTGGCCGAAAAACGCGCACGCAATATACCCTTCCGTAATTGCGGTCTACTGTCAGAGTTGTCAGTAGACGCCTGCCGCACGTGCGCCGTTAACTGTGATTGAATCAACCATTCGAACGCAGGTACAGCTCATGCACAGTCAACAGCAATCCACCCAGGCCCCAATTGCGCCCGATCCTTCCTTCAACGGAACCGGCATTTGGCACCCTCAAGACGTGCGACCACTTCCGCTCCTGATTTTTGGCGTCGCGGCGCAGAGCGTGGCGAAGGAAGGCTATGTGTATTTCACCGGGGAAGCCTATGGCGGGCTGCCGGGGAGGGTTTATGTACTGGGACGACTCAAGCCCGACGGAACGCTGGATCGAGAATTCGCCAAGGCTACGGACGGCCTGGCTCATGGCAACTTTGCCCCCAATAGCGACTCGGCAGGTTATTCGATCAAGCTGCTGGATGACGGAAAAATTCTCCTGGTCGGGCGTGCCGGCTACCGCAGTATGCCAGCGCTAGGCCGATTCAACGGCGACGGTACGCTCGATACGACCTTCGGCCCCGACGGGGACGGCTACGTCGTCCTAAGACGCCCCGAGGCATGGCCCCAACCATCAGCGAGAGAGAACGAGCAAGAATCGGACTTCAGCACCTGTGTCGAGCCGATGGCCAATGGCAAAATCCTCATCGTATATAACTACATAGTCACTCACACTGCCGATACCCGAGCGTTCATCTTTGTTCTCAACAGCGACGGCACCCCCGATACCGCGTTCAACGAAACAGGTCATTTGCAGGTGATTGAACCGGGGAGTAGCCCGGACAGTGTAGAGCTGACAAGCGGCTTGATTGACGATATAGGCAATGTCGTTGTCTGCGGCAGATTGACGGTAGACCGGAAGCCAGCCGGAATATTTTTCGCCCGATACACTGCCGAAGGGATTCTTGACGAATCGTTCAATGACACGGGCGTTCGCCTGTTCAACTCCCCTGAGCTCTCGGAGGCCGAACTCACTTCGTTGGTCAGACAGACCAACAATCGACTGTTGGGCGTTGGCCACACCTCGGATCGTCTAGGTCTGTTGATCAGTCTGGAACCCGACGGTAAGGACAATATTCAATTCAACGGGGGTAAACCGCTGCTCATCCGGCTGGAAAACTACCGCACCCGATGGAGAACCGCCGTGATGCAGCCGGACGGGAAAATCCTGCTGATGGGCGCAATCACATCGCCCGAACCGCCGCCGTCGCCCAGCCAGTCTTACGGTGTGTTGGCGCGCCTTTTGAGTGACGGCAACAAGGATGATGACTTCAACGCCGGCAGCTTTTGGGTCAAAGCGCGCGCCTCGTCAATCCTGACTAGCCTGGCGTTGCAGGAGGACGGAAAAATCATCATCGGCGGTTTTGAGCACTCTGCGGGGTTGGACAAGGCCTTGGTCATGCGCTTTCACAGTGGCACGGCGGCTCTGACCGATTGACCTGGCGGTAATCATCGGCCCAGCTCTTTGAATGGCGGGGCTTTTCTGTGGTTTGAATCAAAAGCCCCTCACCCTGACCCTCTTTCAAAAGGAAAGGGAACAGATCGGGAATATTGCACAATTGCACAGACCTGATAAAGGTTCAGCGAATCCATGATCGACCGCATCTTTCAGGTCGATGGGTAACGCAATACACCTCGGCCGGGAGAGAACCGGGTGTGGGTTGGCTTTTCAATGACGGTTGATAAACCCACTCAACGCCGCCACCGCCTCCGGCGAACGCAACCGCTGGGTGAACAACGCGCCCTCGTCCTCGATCACTTTTCGCAGCAACTCGCGATCCGGCGCTCGCATCAATTGCTTGCTGATGCGCACCGCTTCGGCCGGCAGTTCATCGAAACGCAGGGCCACTTCCCGAGCCTTGCTCAAGGCCGCTTCACCGCTGTCCAGCGCTTGGGTGGCAATCCCCCACTGCGCTGCCTGCTCACCACTGAAGCCTTCACCCAGCAACAGTAACTCAGCCGCTTTCGCCTGCCCAAGCAAGCGCGGCAGGATCAGGCTGGAACCGAATTCGGGACACAATCCGAGGTTGACGAACGGCATGCGCAGCCGCGCGTCGCGGCTGACATAGACCAGATCGCAGTGCAACAACATCGTCGTTCCGATGCCTACCGCTGCGCCAGCCACGGCGGCGATCACTGGTTTGCGACATTCGAGCAGGTTGAGCATGAAGTGGAACACCGGGCTGTCGAGGTCGCTCGGCGGTTGTTCGATGAAGTCGGCGATGTCATTCCCAGCGGTGAAACACTCGGCACTGCCAGTGATCAGCACGGCATTGATTTCCGGGTCGCTGTCAGCCTGTTTCAATGCTTCGGCGAGGCGGCCGTACATGGCGCGGGTCAGGGCGTTTTTCTTGTCCGGGCGGTTGAGGCGCAGGGTCAGCAAACCGCGTTCGCGTTCCAGCAGGATGGCTTCGGTCATGGCGTGTCTCGCGTCTGAAAATCAGCGCTCAACCACGGCTGACAAACACGTCGGCCAGCAGTTGATTGCGCGGCAATCCGGCCAGATACAGACGCTTGGCGAACGCGTCGACACTGGCTGTCGAGCCGCAGACTAAGGCCAGGGTTTGCCGAGAAACAAGGCGCAGTTGCGCCAAAGCGGCGGCTGAGTCGGTCGCTGTCCACAGCTCGACGCTGAGGTTTTCACGCTGCGCGGCCAGCGCGGCAAGGGGTTTGGCCAGATAGTGCTCGCGCTCGTCATGGGCCAGGTGAATGACACGGATGGCGCCTTGGTGATCCTGCCGCAAGGCTTCGCGCAGCACACCGAACAACGGGCCTAAACCGGTACCGGCGGCCAGCAGCCACAGTGGCCGGGCGTGCCAGTCCGCATCGTAATGCAAGGCGCCGCCGCGCAGTTCGCCAAGGCGGATCGCGTCGCCGATCTGCAGCCGGCGTGCGGCATCGATGAATTCGCCGGGCTGACGGCAATCGAGGTGAAACTCGAGGAAGCGGTCTTCTTGCGGCAGGCTCGCCAGTGAATACGGACGAGCAATGTGGCCGATCCACAGCACCAGATGCTGGCCGGCGCGGTAGCGCAGTGGCCGCCGCGGGGTCAGGCGCAGGCGCAGAACGCTGTCGCTCAGCCAGTCCAGCGCCTCGACCACGGCCGGGAGGCCGTCGGTAAGCGGATCGAAGGTGTGCACCTGCAAGTCTTCGCTCACCTGGCATTGGCAGGCCAGCCGCCAACCCTGCTGGCGCTGTTCGGCATTCAAGGCGTCCGGACGATTGTCAGTGGGCAGGCCTTGCACGCATTGCACCAGACAGGCGTGGCAACTGCCGGCGCGACAGCTGTAGGGCACGGCAACGCCGTTCTGATTGAGGGCATCAAGCAGATTGCTGCCCGGCTCAACCGTCCACTGCCGCTCACCGACACGCAATTCAGGCATCGATGTTCTCCCACGCGGCGGCACAACGATTGCGCCCGTCGCGCTTGGCCCGATACAGCGCCTGATCGGCGCGCTGCAACGCTTCGTCCAGATCATCGCCTACGGCCAGCAGGGTCATGCCCGCCGACAGGCTCAGGTTGCGCACTTGCAGGCCCATCAATTCCACCTCGCTGAAGGCGATGCGCAAACGCTCACAACAGGCGGTCAGGCGTTCGGCATCGCAGTCGGGCACCAGCACCACGAATTCTTCGCCACCATAGCGCGCCAGCACGTCACCGTCGCGCAGGCAGGCTTGCGCCACCCCGGCAAACGCCTGCAATACCTGATCGCCGGCGGCGTGGCCGTGCAGATCGTTGATGCGTTTGAAGTGGTCCAGATCGATCAACGCCAGCCCGTGCATTACGTCGCCGTCCAACGCGTTGAGCTCGCGGGAGGCGATGCGCAGGAAATGCCGGCGATTGAACAGCCCGGTCAACTCGTCGGTGGCGACCAGGTCTTCAAGCTGGCGCATCATCCCGCGCAAGGTGTCCTGATGCGCCTGCAAGGCAAACCGACGTTGCCGCTGGCGTTGCCGCGAGACCTGAACGAAGCGTGCGTAAAGCACCAGCCACGCCAGCACCATCGCCAGAATGCACACCTGCAACGCCGCGAGCGCAGGCTCGGCGAGGCGAAAGTGATAAGCGTCCCACAGGGTAATCGCAGAAAAACTGAAGAACACCAGCAGTGCGCAACGGATAAACACACGTCGAGTGAGATGGAACAGGCCGAACAGCAGGATCAGCACATAAAACACCAGAAACGCGCCGCGTGCCTCGTCGACATGGGCGATCAGCCACGTCTGCCAGCCCAGCCCCATCAGCACTTGCGCTTCGGTCAGGCTGGGGTCGGCAAAGCGCTGGTTGCGCCCGCTCCAGAACAGCCCGAACAGGGTCGCCTGGCTGATGACCACCAGGGCGCTGCCGATGGTCACACCACTCAGAGATTGCTGGTAATGCCCGGTGAAAAACGCCAGCCACAGCAGCAGCAAAGCCAATCCGTAGGTGGCCGCAGCGAGGGCGAAGCGTTTGAGCAGAAGGCGTTGAATGGCGTTATGGGTCAATCGTTGACTCACCGTGCGATAGGAGGCTGACCGAGTGTCCTACTCTACAGACCGGATGCCACTTTAGAGGGCCGGTCGCTAAATGACCACCGATTTTCGGGCTCGAAAATTGACGTCAAATGCATGACCTGATTGAGCTGCATTGATGCCCGCACCAGGTCCCTGTGGTGAGTGGATTTATCTTCGATGGGCTGCGAAGTGGCCCCTTGCAATCTTTCATTCACGCCAAGCGCAGAGGTTTTACGGCTGCTGCGCAGCCGAGCGGGGATAAATCCCCTCGCCACGGGGCATCCGACCAAAAGCCAATGTGTGCCCACCACCGAGGCGCGGTATACTGCCGCGCCTTTTTAGCGTCGCGCCACAAAGGGACAGCCGCAAGCCTCAAGCGGCAAGCTCAAGCTGTCCGCGTAATGCTTAACTTGCCGCTCGAAGCTAGAAGCTTGTAGCTGCCCCACCGTGTTTTAGAGGAGCGCGACTCATGACCGTGATCAAGCAAGATGACCTGATTCAGAGCGTTGCCGACGCCCTGCAGTTCATTTCCTATTACCACCCCGTGGATTTCATCCAGGCGATGCACGAAGCCTACCTGCGCGAAGAATCGCCAGCGGCCCGTGATTCGATGGCGCAGATCCTGATCAACTCGCGCATGTGCGCCACCGGCCACCGCCCGATCTGCCAGGACACCGGTATCGTCACCGTGTTTGTCCGTGTCGGCATGGACGTGCGTTGGGACGGCGCCACCATGGGCCTGGACGACATGATCAACGAAGGCGTGCGTCGCGCCTACAACCTGCCGGAAAACGTCCTGCGTGCCTCGATCCTCGCCGACCCGGCGGGTGCTCGCAAGAACACCAAGGACAACACCCCGGCCGTTATCCACTACTCCATCGTCCCGGGCAACACCGTGGAAGTGGACGTGGCGGCCAAGGGCGGCGGTTCCGAGAACAAGTCGAAAATGGCCATGCTCAACCCGTCCGACTCGATCGTCGACTGGGTATTGAAGACCGTGCCGACCATGGGCGCCGGCTGGTGCCCACCGGGCATGCTGGGTATCGGCATCGGCGGCACCGCCGAGAAAGCCGCGGTGATGGCCAAGGAAGTGTTGATGGAATCCATCGACATTCACGAGCTCAAGGCCCGTGGCCCGCAGAACCGCATCGAAGAAATGCGTCTGGAGCTGTTCGAGAAGGTCAACCAGTTGGGCATCGGCGCCCAGGGCCTTGGTGGCCTGACCACCGTGCTCGACGTGAAGATCATGGATTATCCGACTCACGCCGCTTCCCTGCCGGTGTGCATGATCCCCAACTGCGCTGCCACCCGTCACGCACACTTCGTGCTCGACGGTTCCGGCCCGGCCTCGCTGGAAGCGCCACCGCTGGACGCCTATCCGGAAATCGTCTGGGAAGCCGGCCCGTCGGCGCGTCGCGTCAACCTCGACACCCTGACCCCGGAAGACGTGCAGAGCTGGAAACCGGGCGAAACCGTGCTGCTCAACGGCAAGATGCTCACCGGTCGCGACGCCGCGCACAAGCGCATGGTCGAAATGCTCAACAAGGGTGAAAACCTGCCGGTCGACCTCAAGGGTCGCTTCATCTACTACGTCGGCCCGGTTGATCCGGTCGGTGACGAAGTGGTTGGCCCGGCCGGCCCGACCACCGCAACGCGGATGGACAAGTTCACCCGCCAGATCCTCGAGCAGACAGGCCTGCTGGGCATGATCGGCAAATCCGAGCGCGGCCCTACCGCGATCGAAGCGATTAAGGACAACAAAGCCGTGTACCTGATGGCCGTCGGTGGCGCTGCTTACCTGGTTGCGCAAGCGATCAAGAAGTCCAAGGTGCTGGCATTTGCCGAGCTGGGCATGGAAGCGATCTACGAGTTCGAGGTCAAGGACATGCCGGTCACCGTAGCGGTGGACAGCAAAGGCGAGTCCGTGCACATCACCGGTCCTGCGATCTGGCAGCAGAAGATCAGCGAAAGCCTGGCGGTGGAAGTGCAGTAAGCCCTTCGCTTGCATGAAACGGCCGGCCATCCGCAGCGATGGACCGGCCGTTTTCACATGTGCAAACCGATCGCGATAAAAAAGCTGCCGGTGCATACAAAATGATCTTGTGCACCTGTCAGATCTGACAGGTTCATCTTTGGCCTTTTCTTGTTAGCGTCGATCCAACACGCCCACGCTGCGCGCTATGGATTCGACCATGCCCGACCAAGATTTGAGCATCACCGCACCGGCCATCGCCAAGAGTTCATCGATAGCCACGATCGGCAAGAGCTGGAGCGCTGTAGGGCCCACGGGCACAGCGGGGTTCGAACTGCCGATCCCTGCGAGCGTTGGGCGCGGTTTTGATCCGCAAATGACGCTTTCGTGCAGCAGCCAGAGCGGTAACAGCGCGTTTGGCCTGGGCTGGAATCTCGGTCTGAGTCAAATCAGCAGACGCACCAACAAGGGCGTACCGCGCTACAGCGAGCACGACGAAATCATCGGTCACGACGGTGAAGTGTGGATGCCCGAGCTGGATGATGACGGGAAGCTGAAATCGCGCAGGGAGCAAACCTACCGGGATGTCGTCATTGCTGCCCATGATGTCGTGTCTTACCGGGCGCGTATCGAGGGTGATTTCTCGCTACGCGAACGCTGGCAACCGGCTGACGGTGGAGCGCCCTTCTGGCTGGTACACGGCGCCGACGGCACATTGCACGTCTACGGCAAAACCACCGCCTCACGCCGTGCCGACCCCAACGACGAATCGCGCATCAGCAATTGGCTGCTGTGTGAAAGCATGAACGCCCATGGCGAACACATCTGCTACGAATACAAACCCGACGATCAGCCTGACGAACAAGACCCGATTCACGACTATCGCGCCCAGCGTTATCTGCGACGGGTGTGTTACGGCAATGCCACGGCGAGCGATCACCTTTACAGCTGGGACACTGACCGACCGACGGATCTGCCATGGCATTTTCAACTGGTGTTCGATTACGGCGAACGCAGCAATTCGCTGACGGAGATTCCGAGCTACGAGGAAGTGAACCGCTGGCGGCTGCGACCGGATCCGTTTTCCAGCTATGGGCAGGGTTTTGAGCTGAGCACCCGCAGGCTCTGCCAGCAAGTGTTGATGTTTCATCACTTCCCCGGGGGCCTGGCGACAGAGGCAAAACTTGCACGTCGCCTGCTGCTGGAATATCGACCGTTCCAGAACATTGCGCAGTGGGCTTACAGCCAGATCACTGCAGCGCACTATCAGGCGTTCGATGGCCAAGGCAATGTCGAACACACTCCACCGGTGGAATTCGACTACTCGCCTTTCGAGATCAATAAAACCCCTGCCCGGCTGTTGGAAAACGAGACTCAACCGGGCATCGAAGACGGCGGGTTCTATCAATGCGTCGATCTGTATGGCGAGGGCGTGCCGGGCTTTCTCTGCCGCTACGACAACGCCTGGTATTACCGAGAACCGCGACGCGCGGCACCTGGTACCGAACTGATCGGTTACGACCCATGGGTTTTGCTGGACAGGATCCCGGTGGCAGATCGCAACCGCGCCGTGGCGCAACTGCTTGACCTGACCGGTGACGGCCGCCTGGATCTGATCATTGCCCGGTTGGGTTACTGCGGTTTTCATGCGTTGAATGCGCAGCGGCAATTCGAACTGTTCAGCGCGTTCGACACGTTTCCCCGGGAACACCAGGATCTGACTTTGACCATGGGGGATTTCAGCGGGGACGGGCTGATGTCAGCGGCCAGCATCAGCCCCGACCGCGTACGTCTTTATGCCAGCCTGCGCGAAAAAGGCTTCGCCGCCGCACGGGAAATACCCCATGAATACGCAGACGATCGTCTGCCGGTGTTCAGCAACTCGCGAAGCGAACTGGTGCTTCTGGGCAATCTGCTTGGCAGCGACATGCCCGAGCTGTGCCGCATCCGCCATGACGAGGTCCGCTGCTGGCCGAATCTTGGTCATGGCAAATTCGGTCAAGGTCGCAAGATCAGCGCCCTGCCCTTCACCCATGAAGAATTCGACGCCTCGCGAGTACGTCTGGCCGATCTCGATGGCTCCGGCGCGCCCGCGCTGATCTATCTCAAATCCGATGGGTTCGACATCTACCTGAACCGGGGCGGCAATGGCCTGGAGCAGATTCCCGTCAGCGTGCCGTGGCCTGAAGACGTGCGCTATGACCGTTTGTGCCAGGTCAGTTTCGCCGACCTGCAAGGCCTCGGTTGCGCCAGCCTGATTCTGACGGTGCCGCATATCCAGCCGCGGCATTGGCGCTACGATTTTGTTGCAGCCAAGCCCTACCTGCTGGTCAACAGTAACAACAACATGGGCTGTTCCAGCAGCGTGACTTATCGCAGCTCGGCTCAGGAATGGCTGGATGAAAAGGAGCGGCTGCTGGCACTTGAGCGTGCACCGGTATGTCATCTGCCATTTCCGCTGGCCGTGGTGAAGAAGCAGGAGCAACACGACGAGATCACCGGCAACCGGTTGACCCAGTCGTTCACTTGGCGCGAAGGGTTCTACGACGGCAAGGATAGGGAATTTCGTGGGTTCGGCTACTTGCAGCAACTTGACTGCGAGGTTGGAGCCGATCCTTCAGAGCCCGGCTTCAGCGAGCCAGTGCAAACATGCACCTGGTTTCACAACGGTCAGGAAATCAATCGCTCCCGCGACGATTATTTCAGCGCGGACGCGGACGCCTGCCCGTTGGGCGAAACCCTGTTCAGTCGTTACCACCCCAAAGGTGAAATCGATGAGCCCGTCACTCCGGAGGGGGCCGACAGTCGCTATCGGATTGCGCAGGCACTGGTTGGCTCGGTCGCTCGAACAGAAATTTTCCCCTACCGCGCCGATGCGCAGGCGCCCGGTGCAGCCGCGCTGTACTCGGTAGAAGAGAAGCGCTATCTGGTTCGCGAGGTACGACCGCAGGGGCAATATGCCGCAGCCGTGCTGCTACCCCTTCAGGCCGAAGCAATCAGTTATCAGTACGACGGCTTTATCAATGACCCGCTGTGCCGCCACGATGTCATCCTGCGCTGGGACGCTTACGGCGCCGCGACCCACGCACTTACGGTGAGCTATGCGCGCAGGTTGACCGCCCAGAGCCCGCCCCCCTTCACCGAAGACCATCTGAATCAATGGTGGTCCGACGCTCACGACGAAGCGCAGCAATACTTTTACATCAGTGAAACCCGTGCACGCCGGATCAATCTGGTCGACTCGCAACAGTGGCGATTGGGCCTGCCCTATCAGGATCAGGGCAATGCTTTGAAGTTGGCCAAGGGCGATCTGCCGGTCGGGCTCAACCCGGGACAGGTATCGTTCGAGTTTCTGCGAGAGCACCAGGATTCCACGCAATGGCATAGCGAACGGGTGCTGACTTCCCAATCGATCCAGCGCTATGTGAGCGTGGACGGTATCGAACTGGATGACGGTGTCGCCGGGTTCGAAGCCCTGGCGCATTCTCTGGAGCTGGCGCTACTGGACAAGACCGCGCTGGACGCTTATAGCGTTGTGCCAGGCCTGGTCATCCGTGAAGCCCTGCTGGATATTGGCTATGCGCCCATGCCGCCGTTGTTCGAAGCGGCGCCGAGTGACGAACAGAATCTCTGGTCGTCGCGCTTCAATTTTTCTCGCTACGGCAACCTGCCAGCGTTCTACAACGTGCTCGCATTCAACGAAACGCCAAGCCATGGCATGACCACGGCGGTTTACGACAGTCATTACCTGACGATCATGCGGATGGAGTTGCCGGACGGTTGTGCCGTGCGCGTCGCGGAATTCGATTACCACGCGCTGAAACCCCTGCGAGTCATCGACGCCAACGACAATCTCGAAGAAGTTATCTACGAGCCTTCCGGTCAGCCATTGGTCACAAGTTTCCAGGGTACGGAAAATGGCAAACCCGCCGGCTTCCATGCCCTGAGCGACTATCGGCCGTTGCCCGACACTCATCCGGAATGGGCCATCGCCAATCCGGCGCAGGCCGTCCAGGGCGCAGCGAGTACCCTGCACAAAAACCTGTTCAGCTGGATGGCAGCCATTCCTGCTTCGGCGCTTGGGCGCCAAGGGATCAAACAAGGCGACCTGCTGCGCGGCGGACACATTCGCGCCAGCACACGTCGCCGGCTGACCCTTGCCCGGACATTGACGCTCGATGATCAGCGGATGCTCGAGGCCATCAGCTCAGCGTGTCGAGAACCTGTACACACCGTGATACTCAGCGCCGACCGCTATCCCGACGATGCGATCGATGCGCAGATCCAGATCGTCAAAGCCTGTGTCGACGGTTTTGGTCGTGCATTGCAAACCCTGCAATTGGTCGACCCGGGGCCGGCGCATGACGTGGACCCGAACACTGGCGAGTTGCTTGCCGAAAACGCTGAGTTGCCTGCCGATCCACGCTGGCGCGTCAGCGAACGGGTCGAATACAACAACAAGGGTTTGCCCATACGCCAGTACCGGCCGTTCTTTGCCAACAGGCACTGCTACGTCAATGATCAATCGCTGCACAGACTCGGGCTGTTCGACCAATTGTTCTATGACGCGCAGGGGCGTCCGATCAAGCTGGTCAACGCCAAAGGCGACTTTTCCCGCCAGACTTACCATCCCTGGTATCACACCAGCGAAGATTTCAACGACACCGCCGAAGAGCAAGAGTCCGCTCGCGAGTCAGGCTCATGACCTCCTCCCTGCATTGGCGCACGCCGTCACTGGCGGTCATCGACGGCCGCGGCCTGCCGATCCGACAGGTCGCTTACTTGCGCTCAGCAGTCGGTGCCACACCCAGCGCTCTGGTGACGACCCGGCAGCACGATCTGGCAGCGCGCCACGTGGCGCAGCAGGATCCGCGCTTGCCAATGGCGAACGCCACCACCACTTACATGCTCAATGGCACAACGCTGTTCACCGATAGTGTCGATTCGGGCTGGCGCCTGGTCCTGCCAGGCATGGCCGGCGAGCCTTTACAGCGCTGGGATGAGCTTGGCCATCACTGGGAATCGACATTTGACCCGCTGCTTCGCGTGAAAACTCTCAGGGAACACGGCGAGGACCTGGGCGAGAGTTTCACCTATGGCAAGAGTGATGCCGATGCAAGCCATAACCTGCGGGGGCAGTTGAACAAGCAGACAGATGCTTCAGGTTTACTGGAGATCACCGGCTACTCCCTCTCCGGCCAGACGCTCGTGGAAACCCGAACCTTCCATGATGACGAGCCATTCACCACGCGCCAGATGATCAGCCCCGTCGGTGCTGTCCTGGAGCAAACCGACGCCGGCGGTCATCGCCGAGCATCACGCCATGGTCTTGCCGGGCAGCTCAGGCAAGTGGATCTTGAGATCAAGGGGCACTCCGTCAAGCGAGTGATGCTCGATGCACAGTACAACGCCAACAATCAGATCATCGCGCAACTGGCCGGCAACGGCGTGCTCAGCCAATGGACATACGACCCGGCCGACGGGCGTTTGCACACGCAAACAAGTCACAAACCCGGTGAAGACAGGCTGCAGGATCTCGAATATTTCTACGACCGCGTCGGCAACGTCATTCGTATCGAAGATCACGCTTTCGAGCCGACCTGGTTCGCCAACCAGCGGGTCGATGGCCATCGCGAATTCAGCTACGACTCGCTGTACCGGTTGATCCGTGCCACGGGTCACGACGACGCCCTGCCCCCGGACATCCCCGGTCTGCCGCAACCGCCCACCGAAAAAAACCGCCTCAACTATACCCAGACGTACAGCTACGACGATGGCGGCAACCTGATCGAACTGCGTCATCAGCGCGACGGTGCCAGTCGCACCCGGCGCATGTACATCGACGATCAAAGCAATCGCGGTGTGCGCCGGGAAACGGGCGATGATGAACCGGACTTCAGCAACTGGTTCGACCTGCACGGCAATCAGCGCAGGCTGCGGCACGGCCCGACCTTGCACTGGAACAAGCGTGACGAGCTGGAGCACATCGATCTGGTGGTGCGGCCGGACAGCGCCAACGACGCCGAATACTACCGCTACAGCCAGGGCGTGCGAGTGTTCAAGCGCCACGAAACCTTTGCTCCGGGTGCCAACCATTTTCATCAGGTCCGCTACCTGCCCGGTCTGGAAATCCGCAGCAAGGACAACGGCGAAGAACTGCACGTCATCAGCCTCGGCAATGCACGCTGCCTGCACTGGGTGACCAATCCACCTGCCGAAAACAACCAGGTGCGTTACACCCTGGACGACCATCTCGGCTCTTGCGTGATGGAACTGAACGAAGAGGCGACAGTTACCAGCGAAGAAGGCTACTACCCCTTCGGCGAAACCGCGTGGATGGCGCCGGAATCGGAAATCGAATACCGCTTCATCCGGTATTCCGGCAAGGAAATGGACGTCAGCGGGTTGTATTACTACGGCGCCCGTTATTACGCGCCGTGGTTGCAGCGCTGGATCAGTGCCGATCCGGCGGGGGATGTGGATGGGTTGAACCTGTATGGGTTCGTCGGGAACAACCCGCTGACTTTTGTGGATGTGCATGGCAACAGCCAAGACAGATTCGATATCGTCAATTTCTCAAGGTTTGCAACGGTACTCGGCAACCACGCTGCTATGACGCAGGACAAGATGCTGAAAATTTCACAAAGAAAATACGGGGGGGATCTGCTCAAGAGCGGATTTGCAGAAGCACTTATAGGCACTGCCGGCTTCTTTGCAGGTTACTTCGGCGGCACATTCGTTGGTTCAGAACTTACCGCCGGTATGCCAGAGGCCGTCAAATACCTGGTCGATATGGTTGCCACGCACATCAACGGCGACATTGCCGAGTCGATCGTCGCTCAATTCACGTCCTTTGCAAATATGACAAGCCCATTGATTCCACAAACTTCGGTCATGAGCGTCGAAGCCATTGATCAAAAGATCGCTGGCACGGCGAGTTCATCGAGTTTTACGCCAGCTGATGCGTCCACCATCCTGATGAGCCGTGGCGTCGGATCATATGTTCCAGGCACGGGTGCGGCACTTAACCTGGGTTCGCGAGTGCAGGAAGTGGTGGACATACAAAATGGTCTGGATCCGGTCAAGATTGGAAAAATCGAAACAATGCTCGCCGACTGGCATCAAGCCCTTACTTCGCGAATGACCCATATTGAGAAGGCCTTCAGACGAACAGGACAAAACACGATCAATTCGGCTGACGTGCTATCTGACAAGAGCCGCTTGAAGGATGCCAAAATCATTCGGCTAGATACCTTGCGAGAGCAGACCACTGAGATCCTTGGATTTATCGAAACCACCCAGACCATGATGAAGTGGTACAAGGAAGATTTACTTACAGACAATGTTTTCCTGCGCAAAGAAGCGAAACCGAGGACCGGGTTCAGGGCGAAATTTCAGGCTTTTGTCGAGCGTTTCACCAGACATGTCTACCCACCCCAATGAAGTACGATACCGTCCATTCGCGCACTCCTGCGTTGACGGTCATCGACGCACGTGGTCTGCCAATCCGACAGATCGCTTACCTGCACTCGGTAGCCGCTGATCCGCCAAGCGCTCTGGTATCTTGCCAGCACCACGATGTAGCCGGGCGCCTGGCGGCACAGTACGACCCGCGCCTGCCGGTGGCGAACGCCACCAACGTCTATGCGCTCGACGGCACTGTGCTGTACACCGATAGCGCCGATTCGGGCTTGCGCCTGGTGCTGCCGGGACTGGCCGGCGAACCACTGCATCGCTGGGACAAACGTGATCATCATTGGCAATCGACCTTTGACATGCTGCTACGCGTAAAAACGCTAAAGGAAGCCAGCGGGGATCAGATCGACAGTTTCAGCTATGGTGAAAGTTCCGCCGATAGAGACTGCAACCTGCGCGGCCAGTTGATCGAACAGACGGATTTTTCAGGATCGCTGAAAATCACCGGTTATGCCCTCACCGGCCAGGCGATTGCAGAAACCCGCACCTTTCGCGATGGCGAGCCGTTCACCACGCGCCAGATGATCAGCCCCGTCGGTGCTGTCCTGGAGCAAACCGACGCCGGCGGTCATCGCCGAGCATCACGCCATGGTCTTGCCGGGCAGCTCAGGCAAGTGGATCTTGAGATCAAGGGGCACTCCGTCAAGCGAGTGATGCTCGATGCACAGTACAACGCCAACAATCAGATCATCGCGCAACTGGCCGGCAACGGCGTGCTCAGCCAATGGACATACGACCCGGCCGACGGGCGTTTGCACACGCAAACAAGTCACAAACCCGGTGAAGACAGGCTGCAGGATCTCGCCTATTTCTACGACCGCGTCGGCAACATCATTCGCATTGAAGACCACGCCTTCGAACCCACCTGGTTTGCCAACCAGCGGGTCGATGGCCATCGCGAATTCATCTACGACTCCTTGTACCGGTTGATTCGCGCAACCGGTTACGACGACGCCCTACCCCCGGACATCCCCGGCCTGCCGCAACCGACCGATCCGAAAAACCGCCGCAACTACACCCAGACTTACACTTACGACAAGGGAGGAAACCTGATCGAGTTGTGCCATCAGCGCGACGAGGGTTGTCGCACCAGGCGTATGCACATCGACAGTGAAAGCAATCGCGCAGTACGCCGGGAAACCGGCGATGACGAACCGGACTTTGGCAACTGGTTCGACCTGCACGGCAATCAATCCAGGCTGCGGCACGGCCCGACATTGCACTGGAACAATCGTGACGAGCTGGAACATATAGATCTGGTCATTCGCAAGGACAGCGCCAACGACACCGAGAATTACCGCTACAGCCAGGGCGTGCGGGTACTCAAATATCGCGAAACGGTCGCCAGGGGGGTCAGTCACATCGATAAAGTGCGCTACCTGCCCGGTCTGGAAATCCGCAGCAAGGACAACGGCGAAGAACTGCACGTCATCAGCCTCGGCAATGCACGCTGCCTGCACTGGGTGACCAATCCACCTGCCGAAAACAACCAGGTGCGTTACACCCTGGACGACCATCTCGGCTCTTGCGTGATGGAACTGAACGAAGAGGCGACAGTTACCAGCGAAGAAGGCTACTACCCCTTCGGCGAAACCGCGTGGATGGCGCCGGAATCGGAAATCGAATACCGCTTCATCCGGTATTCCGGCAAGGAAATGGACGTCAGCGGGTTGTATTACTACGGCGCCCGTTATTACGCGCCGTGGTTGCAGCGCTGGATCAGTGCCGATCCGGCGGGGGACGTGGATGGGTTGAATCTGTATGCGTTTGTAAGCAACAACCCCGTCGGTTATATAGACGCCGACGGTCAAGGCAAATTACTGCCGACAAAAGCGGACTATGACGCCGCCTGGAGCAGGCACTTTTCGCGGGAAAACGCCAGCTATGCAAAAAGAGGTCAGGGAATGGCTTCTGATCGCCTGCGCAGCACTCTGGCGAATCAGATACTCAAGCACGTGAATATTCTGGGAATCACCCAACTGCGATCCAACAATGTGCAGCAGCAGATGCTCAACCAGAATTCAACTTCCCATTTTGCGAAAGCAACAGCCCGTAGAACAGCCGTCCATGTGACGAATCAGGCCCTCAGTTATGGCGCAGGAATAGTGGTTGGGCTGGGTGCCCAAGCGTTAGGGGTAGCCGCTCCTGGCGTGGGAAATGTGGTTGGTGTCGGCATGGGGATTGCCACCAAAACCGCCGTCAGCTTCGCTATCGACTATGTCGCCGAAAAATCCGGGCTGAGCACCTCGGTCAAGCTCAAAGCAAGTGCTCTTGATCCTGACAAAATCATCCGGCAGGCAGAGTACAAGTCCATGAACCTACTGAATTACCTGGGCGCCAAGGGCATCAAGAATTTTGACGTTCGAAAAACCAAAGGCCAGGTAGGTACCGGAAAACTTGCTGCCGCTTTTGGGCTCAAGTTTTTTGCACCAAACGTTGCTTCTGAAGCCGGTGCAGGGCTTTCCTTAGCGATTGGAGCAGTAGAAATCGTTAAAGAAGTCAGCGACGCCAGTTCTGAAATATCCGACGAGAAATACGGCAGGCTGTTCACATATATCCCGGCATTGGTCCAGCAGATCAACGATAACCTGCAAACCACCAGAGAGTACTTCGCTGCGCTTTCCATTGATTCGCTGGCAGGAGTCAAACTTGCCGACCTCGAAACGGAAACGGCAAGAATTACCGGACACCTGCAAGAAACGATGAACAGGGCAATATCCTATTCGAAGAAACCCAGGGCGGCATGACCCCCATGGATCTCAAGTAGCAGGCAAGGGGTGATGGCATGCTATCGTGCCCCTCCTCCTACCATCCGTTAGACCAGCATGCTGCCGACTTCCCGTACCCTGCGTCTGTCGTTGTATTCCCTGCTGATCATCGCCGGCACGGTCGTGGCCGCGACACTCGCGATGCGCCACGCCGAGCGTCAGGCGCTGGAAGAAGACGCGGCCCGCGCCAATCAGCAACTGGGGTTGTACGCCAACTCATTGCACACCCTCATTGATCGCTATCGCGCCCTGCCCGCCGTACTGGCGCTGGACCCGCAATTGCGTTCGGCACTGGCCGGCCCGGTCGATGCCGCGCAGCAAGCGGCACTGAATCTGAAGCTGGAAAAGATCAACGGCGCGGCGCAGTCCTCGACCCTGGAATTGCTGGATCGAACAGGGCTGGCGGTGGCGGCGAGCAACTGGCGGCTGCCGAGCAGTTATGTCGGCCACAATTATGGTTTTCGCCCGTACTTCAGCCAGACCCGCACTCAGGGCACCGGACGTTTCTACGCGGTGGGCGTGACCAGCGGCATTCCCGGCTATTTCCTTTCCAGCGCGGTGCTCGGTGACCACGACGAGTTCCTCGGCGCCATGGTCGTCAAACTGGAATTCCCGGAGTTGGAGCGCGAATGGAGCCAGGGCAGCGACACGCTGCTGGTCAGCGATGCGCGCGGGATCATCTTCATCGCCAACCAGCCGGGCTGGCGTTATCGCGCCTTGCGGCCGTTGAGCGCCGATGATCTGGTCGAGATCAAAAGCACGCGTCAGTACGACAAGCAATCGCTGGTGCCGCTGACCCATTTGCCGTTGCGCCGCTTCGATGACAACAGCGATCTGCGCCGCGTCGAAGGCCCGCAGGGCACGGCGGACTATCTGTGGGAATCGCTGCCGCTGACAACCGAAGGCTGGACCCTGCACCTGTTGCGCCGCCCGCAAGTAGCCTTCGAGGATTTGCGCAACGCCGCGCTGGCCGCCGCTGGCGTGTGGCTGGCGTTGGTGTTTCTGTTGCTGTTTCTCAATCAGCGCTGGCGGCTGGCGAAGGTGCGTCAGCGCAATCGCGAAGAACTCGAGCGTCTGGTCGAGGAGCGCACCCGCGACTTGCGCACCGCTCAGGAAGGCCTGGTGCAGTCGGCCAAACTCGCCGCGCTGGGGCAGATGTCCGCCGCGCTGGCCCACGAAATCAATCAACCGCTGACCGCCCAGCGCATGCAACTGGCAACCTTGCGCCTGCTGCTCGAACATGGCCGCGTCGATGACGCCTACAAGGCGCTGAAACCGGTGGACGATATGCTCACGCGCATGGCTGCCCTCACCGGCCACCTCAAGACTTTCGCCCGAAAAAGCCCGAGCGGCCTGCGCGAACGTCTGGATCTGGCGACGGTGGTCGATCAATCACTGCAACTGCTCGATGCGCGACTGCGTGACGAGCAGGTCAGCCTGGTGCTGCATCTGACCCGCCCGGCGTGGGTGCGCGGTGATGCGATTCGTCTCGAACAGGTGTTGATCAACCTGTTGCGCAATGCGCTGGATGCAATGCAAGGCAAAGCCTGCAAGCGCCTGGAAATCCGTCTGGAGGCCGATGAACAATTGTGGCGGCTCAGCGTCAGCGACAACGGCGGCGGGATTGCCGAGGAACATCTGGGCCAGGTGTTCGATCCGTTCTTTACCACCAAACCGGTGGGTGACGGTCTGGGCCTGGGGCTGGCAGTATCCTTCGCCATCGTGCATGAATCCGGCGGGCGCTTGAGCGTGGAGAATGGCGACCACGGCGCAGTGTTCAGCCTGACCCTGCCAATCGATCTGGAGGCACATATCTGATGCTCAATTCGGTGATGGTGGTCGACGACGAAAGCAGCATTCGCGACGCCGTTGAACAGTGGCTGAGCCTGTCGGGGTTTCAGGTGCAATTGTTCAGCCGTGCCGAAGAATGCCTCGCCGCGCTCCCGGAACATTTTGCCGGGGTGATCCTCAGCGACGTGCGCATGCCCGGCATGGACGGTTTGCAACTGCTCGCCGAAGTGCAACAGCGCGACAGCGATCTGCCGGTGATTCTGCTTACCGGCCATGGCGATGTGCCGATGGCGGTCGAGGCGATGCGCGACGGCGCCTACGACTTTCTGGAAAAACCGTTCAGCCCGGAAACCCTGCTCGGCAGCCTGCGTCGGGCGCTGGACAAACGCCGCCTGGTCCTGGAAAACCGTGCCCTGCACGAACTGGCTGACAACCGCGCTAGGCTGGATGCGACGTTGCTCGGCGTGTCCCGCGGTTTGCAGACATTGCGTCGGCAAGTGCTGGATCTGGCGACGTTGCCGGTCAACGTGCTGATCCGTGGTGAAACCGGCAGCGGCAAGGAACTGGTCGCGCGTTGCCTGCATGATTTCGGCCCGCGCGCCGGTAAGCCCTTTGTAGCGCTCAATTGCGCGGCGATCCCGGAGCAACTGTTCGAGGCCGAGCTGTTCGGCCATGAGAGCGGCGCGTTTACCGGCGCCTCGGGCAAGCGCATCGGCAAGCTGGAATATGCCGATGGCGGCACGCTGTTTCTCGACGAGATCGAAAGCATGCCGCTGGCCCAGCAGGTGAAATTGCTGCGGGTCTTGCAGGAACAAAAGCTCGAACGGCTGGGTTCGAACCAAAGCATTCGCGTTGATTTGCGTATCGTCGCGGCGACCAAACCGGACCTGCTCGACGAAGCCCGCGCCGGGCGTTTTCGTGAGGACCTGGCGTATCGCCTGAACGTCGCCGAACTGCGCTTGCCGCCGCTGCGCGATCGCCGCGAAGACATTCCGTTGCTGTTCGAGACCTTCGCGCAGAATGCCGCTCAGCGTCTGGGCCGGACCTTTCCGCCGTTGACCGGTGCGCAGCTCAGTCACCTGCTCAGCCATGACTGGCCGGGCAACGTGCGCGAACTGGCCAATGTCGCCGAACGTCAGGTGTTGGGGCTGGATGAACCGGTGGTGGGGATTGATCCGGGGCAATCGCTGGCGGCGCAGCAGGAAGCCTTCGAAGCGCAATGTCTGCGCGCGGCATTGACCCGGCACAAAGGCGATGTGAAAGCCGTGCTCGAAGAACTGCAACTGCCGCGCCGCACGTTCAATGAAAAGATGCAGCGGCATGGGTTGAGTCGGGAGATGTTTCTGGCGGAGTGAGGCAGAGATTTGGGGTGTAGCTGAAATCCATCCCCCTCACCCCAACCCTCTCCCCCAGGGGGGCGAGTGGGAAGGGAGCCGATCTCCATGCTTTCCCGAATCTGTATTCGACTCGATATTGCAGGTCGATGTAACCCACAAGAACACCTCGGTCAGTCCCCTCTCCCGGCTAGGGTGAGGGGCTTTTGATCTTCACGCGGTAAGCGGAAATCCGCTCACTCAGCCCAATCAGTCGGCACAAATCCGCTCAGTCTTCCCCGCCACCCCCTCTAAACCGGCCCCTCACCCCTTGGCACACCTCCTGCTATAGCCCTGGCAGGCTGCGTTCCGACGCGCTCCACAAAAACAATTAAACGAAGGATCCTTCAATGGATAACTCCAACGCCCTGCCCCTTGGGTCGGCTGCCGTGCCGGCCAAACCAAGAACCACCGCGAGCCGGATCAAATCGATCTTCAGCGGTTCTGTCGGCAACATGGTCGAGTGGTACGACTGGTACGTGTATGCCGCTTTCTCCCTGTACTTCGCCAAAACCTTTTTCCCCGCCGGTTCCACCACTGCGCAACTGATGAACACCGCAGCGATCTTCGCCGTGGGCTTCCTGATGCGTCCGATTGGTGGCTGGCTGATGGGCATGTACGCCGACAAGGTCGGGCGCAAGAAAGCGCTGATGGCCTCGGTGTACCTGATGTGCTTCGGCTCGCTGCTGATCGCCCTGAGCCCGAACTATGAAACCATCGGCATCGGCGCGCCGATCCTGCTGGTGTTCGCCCGCCTGCTGCAAGGCCTTTCGGTTGGCGGCGAATACGGCACCTCGGCGACTTATCTGTCCGAGATGGCGACCAAGGAACGTCGCGGCTTCTTCTCCAGCTTCCAGTACGTGACCCTGATCTCCGGCCAGCTCATCGCCCTCGGCGTATTGATCGTGCTGCAAAACACCCTGACCACCGAACAGCTGTACGCGTGGGGCTGGCGCATTCCGTTCGCCATCGGCGCGCTCTGCGCAGTGGTAGCGTTGTACCTGCGTCGCGGCATGGAAGAAACCGAATCGTTCACCAAGAAAGAGAAGTCCAAGGAAAGCGCGATGCGCACCTTGATGCGCCACCCGAAAGAGCTGTTGACCGTGGTCGGCCTGACCATGGGCGGCACCCTGGCGTTCTACACCTACACCACCTACATGCAGAAATACCTGGTGAACACGGTCGGCATGAGCATCTCCGACTCGACCACCATTTCCGCCGCCACGCTGTTCCTGTTCATGTGCCTGCAACCGATCATTGGTGGGCTGTCGGACAAGATCGGCCGGCGCCCGATCCTGATCGCCTTCGGTGTGCTCGGTACGATCTTCACCGTGCCGATCCTGATGACCCTGCACACCATCCAGACCTGGTGGGGCGCGTTCTTCCTGATCATGGCCGCGCTGATCATCGTCAGCGGCTACACCTCGATCAATGCGGTGGTGAAAGCCGAATTGTTCCCGACCGAAATCCGCGCCCTGGGCGTCGGCCTGCCGTACGCACTGACCGTGTCGATCTTCGGCGGCACCGCCGAATACATCGCGCTGTGGTTCAAGAGCATCGGCATGGAAACCGGTTACTACTGGTACGTCACCGCGTGCATTGCCGTGTCGCTGCTGGTGTACATCACCATGAAAGACACCCAGAAGCATTCGCGGATCGTCACTGACTGACGGGGCTACATCGCTGGCAGGCCACAAAATCTGTGTCCTGCCACGAACCCTACGGGGTCTCGCGTCTGGCTGGAAATATGCGCTGGGTCCTTGCACTATGGCGGCATCCGAATGCAGCTCAGGAATCCGCTCCCCATGCCCGATGACATCCACTTCTACGAACCCGCCAACGGCCACGGCCTGCCCCACGATCCGTTCAACGCCATCGTCGGTCCGCGCCCCATCGGCTGGATTTCCTCCCAAGATGCCGAAGGCCGGCTCAATCTCGCGCCCTACAGTTTCTTCAACGCCTTCAACTACGTGCCGCCGATCATTGGCTTTTCCAGTGTCGGGCGCAAAGACAGTCTGAACAACATCGAGCAGACCGGGGAGTTCGTCTGGAACCTCGCCACGCGCCCGTTGGCCGAGCAGATGAACCAGAGCTGCGCGATGGTCGCGCCTGAGGTCAACGAGTTTGAACTGGCGGGGCTGACGACCGTGGCGTCAAAGGTGATTTCGGTTCCACGGGTCGCCGAAAGTCCAGTGTCCTTCGAGTGCAAGGTCACGCAGATCATCCAGCTGCAACGCGCCGATGGCGAAACCGTACCGAGCTGGCTGATCCTCGGTGAGGTCGTCGCCGTGCACATCGCCAAATGGCTGCTGAAAGACGGCATCTACGACACCGCCGCCGCACAACCGATTTTGCGTGGCGGCGGGCCGGCGGATTATTTCCAGCTGGGGCCGGAAGCGCTGTTCAAGATGTGGCGCCCAGGCGCACAGAAGTAATTACCAGATCAGCTCGGCGTCATCAGTGACGCCCTTGAGCTTGTCCAGCTCGTTGATGGCCGCATCATCGGCAGCGATGGCGCCGGGAAACACCTGCTCATTGAGCAATTTGTGAAAGCGTGGGGCGCCGCCATCGACCAGGGCCTTGACCGCGATGGCCGCGTAATAACCCTTGTTGCCGCCCAGCTCGACGGGGACGACTGCGGAGACTGCTTCGAAGCGTTCAAACTCTTTACGTGCCATGTCGCGGATCCTGGCTCAATCAAATAAGCCGGACATTAAACCCTCAACCGGCGAGTTTGTGTATCGGCGCCGCGCATTGACCGAGGGCCTGCGCGGCGGAAACGTCCCTGAAGGTGTGGAAGTCGAGGCTGTTGACCACCAGGTCCTGGACCAGCTCGGCAAAGACTTCCATCGACGGACTGTTGAAATACGCCGTCATCATCTGCTGGCTGCTCCAGTAGCCGCTGACCAGCCACAGGTCAGCGTCGCACTGCGATTGTTGCAAGGAAAAACTCAGGCAGCCGGGCGCCGCGCGCGAGACCTCGATCAACGCGCTGAGGCGCACACCGAGTTCCGCCGAACGCCCGGGCTGGGCACGAACGAAGGCCATATGACTGACAGGCATCTGCTTGGACATGATCAACCCTCCATGAAATCGCGTGGCAGCCGGGGGACGGGCTGCGACTGAAGCAAAGATTAAGGGCCGGGGCCGCAGCGCCGTTAGTCGATTCCTGCCTTCGCGTTGCACAATCCTGCGAGACTTGCCAAAACCCCGGCCGGCGCCGCTGCCCTGTAGGAGCTGCCGAAGGCTGCGATCTTTTGATCTGAAAAACAAAAATCAAAAGATCGCAGCCTCCGGCAGCTCGTACACACAGGCATCGCGTCGATGCTGATGGATATCGCGATGCAGAATCAGGCAAGCATTTGGCAGAATGTGTCTACCGCCGCTGCTTGCACAAACATATGCTCTGCTGCATTCCCCCCTCACTTGCCGAGGATGCCGTGCATGACGTCATTCGATCGTTTTCAAGCCGAACCCAGCGCCGACATGGAAAAGCAGCGTGCGGAGCTGGCGGCGATCATCCGCCGCAACACCAGCGACGATGGCAGCTACCAGACCGCGATCGGTTCGCTGGTGATGTCGCGCCACACCCAGTCCCATGATTTTGCCCCGGTGCTCGCGCAGCCGGCGCTGTGCATCATGGCGCAGGGGCGCAAAGAGGTGCGCCTGGCCGATGAGTTCTTCAACTACGACCCGCTGAATTATCTGGTGGTGTCGGTTTCGATGCCGCTCAGCGGCCGGGTGGTCAATGTCTCGCCGGAAGAACCGATCCTCGCCGTGCGCCTCGACATTGATCCGACCGAAATCACCGCGCTGATCGCCGACGCCGGCCCGATGGGCGTACCGACCCGGCCGACCGGACGTGGTCTGTACGTGGAAAGAATCGACAGCGCCATGCTCGACGCGGTGCTGCGTCTGGCCCGGCTGCTCGACGCGCCGAAAGACATCGCCATGCTCGCGCCGCTGATTCGCCGGGAGATTCTCTACCGCTTGCTGCGCAGCCCGCAGGGTCATCGTTTGTATGAGATCGCGATTGCCAACAGCCAGAGCCATCGCATCAGCCAGGCAATCAAATGGCTCAACGGCAACTTCGAGCAGCCGTTGCGCATCGATGATCTGGCGCGGGAAGTGAACCTCAGCGTGTCGACCTTGCATCACCGTTTCAAGGCGATGACCGCGATGAGTCCGTTGCAATATCAGAAGCAACTGCGCCTGCAAGAAGCGCGGCGGCTGATGTTGACCGAAGGCCTGGAAGCCTCGGCGGCGGGGTATCGGGTGGGCTATGAAAGTCCGTCGCAGTTCAGCCGCGAATACAGCCGCCTGTTTGGCGCGCCGCCGTTGCGGGATCTGGCGCGGTTGCGGCTTTCGGTCTGATCCAGTATCTGAGGTGGGGCTTATGGCGCTTTCGCGAGCAGGCTCGCTCCCATAAGGAAATGCATTCCAATGTGGGAGCGAGCCTGCTCGCGAAGGGGTCAGTCCAGGCGCTACATATCTATGATCAGACCGCGCGGATCACATGCTTGATCTCCTGAAACGCCGCCAACCCCCAAGGCCCCAACTCTCGACCGACGCTGCTCTGCTTGTAACCGCCCCAAGCCGTCTGCGGGAAGATCACCTGCGGAGCATTGATCCACACCAGCCCTGCCTGCAAGGCATTGGCCACGCGATCCGCCGTTGCAGCATCGCGCGTCGCCACACTCGCGACCAGGCCGAACTGCGTGTCGTTGGCCAGCGCAATCGCCTCGCTCTCGCTGGCGAAACTGCGTACACACACCACCGGGCCGAAAATCTCTTCACGCCATAACGCGCTGTCCAGCGGCACGTCGGTGAACACCGTCGGTTGGAGAAAATAACCGCGCGGCAAATGCGCCGGACGATTGCCGCCGCACACCAACCTCGCCCCGGCGCTCAAACCGCGATCAATATGCCCAAGCACCCGCTGGTACTGCGCCTGATTGACCAGCGCGCCCATCTCCACATCCGCATCAAACGGATCAGCGACTCGGATCGCCTCCGCACGTTTTTGCAGGCGCTGAAGAAATTCATCCATCAATGCCTCGGCAACCAGCACGCGACTGGTGGCCGAGCACATCTGCCCGGCGTTGAAAAACGCCCCGCCACAAGCCAGTTCTACCGCCAGCTGCAAATCGGCATCCGCCAGCACCAGCAACGACGATTTGCCACCCAGCTCCAGGCTGACCCCCTTCACCGTTTCGGCAGCGCGTTGCATCACCTGCACGCCAACCGCATTGCTGCCCGTGAAAGAGATCTTGGCGATACGTGGATCCGCCGACAACGGCGCGCCCACCGCCAGCCCGGTGCCGCAGACCAGATTGAACACGCCGTAGGGCAACCCGCATTCAGCGATGATCGCGGCCAGTTCCAACTCCGGCAGCGGCGTCACTTCAGAGGGTTTCAGTACCACGCAGCAACCGGCGGCGAGCGCTGGCGCCAGTTTCCACGCGGTGGTGACCATGGGGAAATTCCACGGCACGATCAGCCCGACCACGCCGCATGGCTCACGACGCAAGCGTGCGCTGAAATCCTCGCTGGGCAGCGGCACGTTGCTGTCCTGACCGGCGTCGAAGCCTTCGGCGAGTTCGGCGTAATAGTCGAAAGTGGCGATCACGTCATCGACATCGATGGCCGCTTCGAACTGCGGTTTACCGTTGTTGCTCGACTGCAGGTTCATCAAGTGATCGCGACCGTTGCGCACGCCGTTGGCAATGTTGCGCAGGATCGCAGCGCGTTCGGCGCCGGTGGTTTTCGACCAATGTTCGAACGCTTCGGTCGCCGCGCTGATCGCCTGGTCGACGGCGTGTTCGTCACCGCCATTGACGGTGGTCAGCAGCGCTTCGGTAGCGGGGTTGATCACCCGTAGATGTTCGCGGCCCGACGACCATTGACCGTTGATGTAGAGCCCGTCGAGTGTGGTTGGAAAACTCATCATTGGGCCACCGCCTGCATCCACTGGTTCTGGTCGATTTCAATCAGCGTCGGGCCTTGCCGGTCCGTCGCTTTACGCAGCGCTGCGCGCAATTCGTCGATGCTGCTGATGGCTTGCGCGGCGCAACCGAGGCCCTTGGCCACGGCGACGAAATCCGGGGTGTAGATGTCCACGCCGACCGGTTCGATGGCGCGGTTGACCATGTACTTTTTGATCTCCTCGTAACCCTGGTTATTCCACAGCAGCACGATTACCGGCACCCGCGCTTCAACGGCGCTGGCCAGTTCCGGCAGGGTGAATTGCAAGCCGCCGTCACCGATCAGGCACACCACCGGCGGGCGCGCGCCGTTATCGAGTTGTCCACCGAGCCACGCACCAATCGCCGCCGGCAACGCATAGCCGAGGGTGCCGTAACCGGTGGATGCGTTGAACCAGCGTCGCGGACGCTCGGGGTTGAACGTGAGGTTGCCGGTGTACACCGGTTGCGTGGAATCGCCGACGAACACCGCTTCGGGCAATTCGTGCAGCACGGTTTCGAGCAAACGCGTCTGCGCCAGCGTTGGTGCATCCCAGCTCGCCGCCAATTCATTACGCAGACGCGCGGCGCGGACCTGGCCCCAATCATTGCGACGCTCGGCCAGCGACTTTTGCGTCAGCGTGCTGAGCAATGCCTGCGCGGCATTGCGCGAATCAGCGACCAGTGCGACGTGCGGCGGGTAGTTGCGCACGGTCTGATCGGCATCGATGTCGATGCGCAACAGCTTGCCGGGAATCTCGAAGCCGCCGGCGAAGGTCACGTCGTAATCAGTCTCGGCCAGCTCCGTGCCGATCGCCAGCACCACGTCGGCTTCAGCGACCAGTGCGCGGGTGGCGACCAGGCTTTGCGTCGAACCGATCAACAATGGATGGCTGGTCGGCAGCATGCCTTTGGCGTTGATGGTCAGCGCCACTGGAGCGTCGAGCAATTCGGCGAGTCGCGTCAGCTGCGGCGCTGCGTCGATAGCACCGCCGCCGGCGAGAATCAGTGGACGTTGCGCCGTGGCGAGCAGTTCGCTCATGCGGGCCACGGCAGCCGGTGCGGCGCCGGCGCGATCGATATTCACCGGCAGGCTGGCGAGCAACTCATCGGCCTCTTCCACCAGCACGTCCAACGGAATTTCGATGTGCACCGGACGCGGTCGTCCGGCCTGGAACAGCGCGAAAGCGCGAGCAAGCACCACCGGCAGTTCGGCAGCGGACATCAGCGTGTGCGAGAACGCTGCGACGCCGCCGACCAGTGCGCTCTGGTTCGGCAGTTCATGCAACTTGCCGCGGCCACCGCCCAACTGACTGCGCGACTGCACGCTGGAAATCACCAGCATCGGAATCGAATCGGCGTAAGCCTGGCCCATGGCCGTGGTGATATTGGTCATGCCCGGGCCGGTGATGATGAAGCACACGCCGGGTTTGCCGCTGGTGCGCGCGTAGCCGTCAGCCATGAACCCGGCGCCCTGTTCGTGACGAGGCGTGACGTGGTTGATGCTCGAACGGGCGAGGCCTCGGTACAGCTCAACGGTGTGTACACCGGGAATGCCGAACACCTGCTCGACCGCGTAATTCTCCAACAGCTTGACCAGTACTTCGCCGCACGTTGCCATGTTGATTGCCCTTTCATTCACTGAACACTCCCTGTGGGAGCGAGCCTGCTCGCGAATAAGCGGTCCAGCCAACATCCGTGTCGAACCTTGAACCGTCTTCGCGAGCAGGCTCGCTCCCACAGGGTCCGTGGAGTGCCCATTGGAACGGTGCGCAACTGGCAGCAACAATCGATTAAAAGTCATACTAGCCATGTCGCCACGTCATACCTCGGATCGCCATGAAACGCCTGCCACCCCTGCCCGCTCTGCATACGTTCTGGATCACCGCGCAATGCTGCAATTTCACTCGCGCCGCCGAGCAGTTGCACATCACTCAGGGCGCGGTGAGCCGGCAGATCGCCGGGCTCGAAGAACAGCTCGGTTATCCGCTGTTCATTCGTCTGGCCCGAGGTCTGGCGCTGACGGCCGAAGGCCGCGAATGGCTGCCGCGAGTGGAAAAGGTCTTCGGGCTGATCAGTGAAGCGACCGAGCAGATCAGTCAGACGCGGCAAACCTTGCAACTCAAGGCCCCGAGCTGCGTGATGCGCTGGCTGCTGCCGCGTCTGCTGCAATGGCAGAAGGAACGCCCGGACGTGCCGGTGAAACTGACGGCCTCGCTGCAACACGGCGTGGACTTTCAGCGCGAGCAATTCGACGCCGCGGTGATCTACGGTCCGCCGCCGGACAATTCGCCAGGCGCACTGCATCTGTTCGACGAGCAACTGACACCGGTCTGCTCGCCGCAACTGCTCAAGGGCTCGCCGGCGCTGAATTCACCGCAGGATTTGCAAGAGCATCTATTGTTGCACCCGACCCACGACATTCAGGACTGGTCGGTATGGCTCGATGCGGCGGGTTTGCAACTGGGCAGTCTGCGCAGCGGTCAGCATTTCGAAACGCTGGATCAGGCGATGTCGATGGCGTCGCACGGGACGGGGGTGGCGATCGGGGACTGGTCGCTGATTGGCGATGATCTGAACGTCGGGCGACTGGTGATGCCGTTTGCGTTGAAGGTGAAGACGGGGTTGGCGTATTACGTGGTGGTGCCTGCTGGAACCGAACCCTCGCCGCAACTTGAGGAGCTGATGCTCTGGCTGGTTGAGCAGGCACATAGCCGTTGAACACCGCTATACCCCGTAGGAGCTGCCGAAGGCTGCGATCTTTTGATCTTGATCTTGAAAAGCAAAATCAAAAGATCGCAGCCTTCGGCAGCTCCTACAGGGACAGCATTTCAGATCAGTAACCGACCGTATAACGCTGCCGCAAATGCTTCGGCGTTTCCACTTCGTCGATCAGTGCAATCGCATAATCGGCGAAGGTGATCCAGCTACGCCCATCGGCACTGACCAACAGATGATCCTTGCCGACGCGATATTGGCCGCTGCGTTCACCCTCGACAAACTCCGCCGACGGCGAGAGGAAAGTCCAGTCCAGTTCCTGCTCCTGACGCAACGCATCAAGAAACGCCGCCCCCGCGCTCGCCTCGGCTTTGTATTCAGCCGGGAAACCGGCGCTGTCGATCACCCGCGTGTCATCCGGCAGCAACAGCGAACCGGCGCCGCCGACCACCAGCAAGCGCTTCACGCCCGCCTGTTTTACCGGTCCGACAATCGCCGAGGCCGGGACGGTGGCGAAATGCGCTGCGCTGATCACCACGTCGTGACCGGCCACTGCTGCTTGCAGCGCCGCCGAATCCAGCACGTCGAGGCTCTTGCTGACGACACCGGCGCGATCACCGACCTTTGAGGTATCGCGGGCAATGGCGGTGACGCTGTGGCCGCGACGCAGGGCTTCTTCCAGCAGTTGGCTACCGGCACGGCCGGTGGCACCAATGATTGCGATCTTGCTCATGACATTCTCCAGTTGGCTTGAAAATGCTGCGTGTTCAGGTTCGGCTTACCAATGCATCTCGCCCTTGGCGACTTTCGCGCTGAGTTCCAGCGAGCTTTCCTCGCCCAGCTGCGGGTAGCGCTTTTTCATCGCTGCGATCAGTGCAGCGGAGTCTTTGGCCTTGGCGGTTTCGGCATCGAAGGCCTTGATGTAATCGGCGGTGAATTTCACGCTGGCCAGCGAGCGGCTGCTGTCACCCAGGTAATGGCCGGGCACCACGGTTTGCGGTTTCAGGCTTTCGATGGTGTGCAGGGTGTGCAGCCAGTCGGCGTGGGATTGCGCGGTCTGGGTGTCGGCCATCCACACATGAATGTTCTCGGCGACCACTACGCCACCGACCACTGCTTTGAGCGACGGGATCCATACGAAGCTGCGATCCGGTTGCTTGCCGTCGAGGCCGATCACCTGCAATTGCTTGCCTTCGAGGGTCAGGCTGTCGCCCTTGAGCACGTCCGGGACGATGGTTTTCGCCGGCACGTCGGCGCCCATTTTCGGCCCCCAATACGCCAGTTTGCCGTCGACGGTGTGCTTGATGTGATCGACAGTCGGCTGCGAAGCCAGCACTTTCGCCTGCGGGAATGCTTTGGTCAGGGTGTCGAGGCCGAAGTAGTAATCCGGGTCACCGTGACTGATGTAGATGGTGGTCAATTGCTTGCCGCTGGCGCGGATCTTTTCCACCACCTGTTCGGCCTGGGATTTGCCGAATTGCGCGTCGACCAGAATCGCTTCTTTCTCACCGCTGACCAGCACCGAGCTGACCGGAAAAATCGCCTGGGTGCCCGGATTGTAGACATCTAGGCTCAGCTCGGCGGCGGACGCATGGGCGGCAAAGCCGAAAAATGCTGCGGCGAGCAGAATGCGTTTGAAAGGGGTGAAGCCGATCATTTGTTGCTCCGGATTGCGAATGCCAGTCTGGCGATGCAACAGAGCTTAGTTGCCAGACTCAGTACAAAAAATGCGATGCTTGGACATAGTTTGTTTCTGAAAGCGGGCAAATCATGGATCGGCTTCAAGCAATGCGGGTATTCGTCACGGTGGTGGACCTCGGCAGCCAGTCGGCGGCGGCCGATCACCTCGACCTGTCGCGGCCGGTGGTGTCACGCTATCTGGCGGAGCTGGAAGACTGGGTCGGCGCGCGGCTGATGCACCGCACCACGCGCAAATTGAGCCTGACCGCCGCCGGCAGTGAAATCCTCCCGCGCTGTCGGCAGATGCTCGACCTGTCGCAGGACATGCAGGCCGCCATCAGCGAACCCGATGACGCGCCGCGCGGACTGCTGCGAATCAGCGTCAGCACTTCGTTTGGCCAGGCGCAACTGGCCGATGCGGTGGCGGCGTACGTCAGGCTTTACCCCGGTGTGAGTATCGATCTGCAAATGCTCGACCGCACGGTGAATCTGGTCGATGAGCGCATCGATCTGGCGATTCGCACCAGCAACGATCTCGATCCGAACCTCATCGCCCGGCGCCTGACCGTGTGCCGTTCGGTGGTCTGCGCAGCGCCGGCTTATCTGCTTGAGCATCCGGCGCCGCAGACGGTTGAGGATTTGAGCCGACATAACTGCCTGACCCATTCCTATTTCGGCAAGAGCCTGTGGCATTTTGAAGAGGATGGCGAACCGGTTTCGGTACCGGTGCAGGGCAATATCAGCGCCAACGAGGCCAGCACCCTTCTGCGCGCAACCCTGGCCGGCGCGGGCGTGGCGATGCTGCCGACCTACCAGGCTGGCGTGCATATTCACAACGGCGAGCTGCTGCGTTTGCTGCCACACGCAGAACCGCGACAGATGAATATCTACGCGGTGTACGCCTCCCGCAAACACATGCCGGCGGCACTGCGCAGCATGCTCGATTTTCTGGTGCAGCGCTTTCCCGAAAATCCCGCGTGGGATGTCGGCCTGTAAACCCGATCCCTTGTGGGAGCGAGCCTGCTCGCGAAGAGGCCAGTACCTTCAACATTGATGTCGCTTGCACCACCGCCTTCGCGAGCAGGCTCGCTCCCACATGGGCATCAATTCGCTGAATGGCCGGCTAAATCCTCAAGCGCACTCGCTGGCAAGTGCGCGCCGCTGACCTATGCTCAAAGTAATACCGCAAGGTAGACGTTCAGAGGTCGAACACCATGAACATCAAAACAAAAAGATACGCCGCCATCTTCATCACCTGCGCCGCCACGCTGGCGCTGTACGGCACCGCTGCCTGGCGGGTCGAGCAGTTGCGCCAGCTGCCGCGCGAGTATGCGAGCTGCAACTACGAGCGGTGTATTCCGCACAATGCCACGCTGAACGCATTGCGCTGATAGACCTGAGCCGGAATGCAACTGTGTGGGAGCGAGCCTGCTCGCGAATGCGCGGTGTCAGCCAGCATCGTTGCTGAGTGAAAGAGCGTATTCGCGAGCAGGCTCGCTCCCACAGGGCTCATCAGCGCTTTCAGGATTGTTGCTCGGCCTTCAAGCGGTCGCGGAACGCCTTTGGCGAAATCCCCACGCGGCGACGGAACAGGCGCGTGAAATTGGTCGGATCGGAAAACCCCAACAGCTCCGACATCTCGTAAATCGTCATGCTGGTGTAGGTCAGCAGGCGCTTGGCTTCCAGCAACTGACGCTCGTGCATGATCTGCAACGCCGGTTGCCCGGCCAATTCACGGCAGGTGCCGTTGAGGTGCGACACGGAGATGCCCAGGCGATGGGCGAGGTCTTCGACCTTGACGTGCTGGCGGTAAGTCTCTTCCACCAACTGAATGAAACCGTTGAGGTATTCGCGTTGGCGTTGCGGCCGTTGGCTGGCCTTGTGACGAACGATCGCCTGGCGGCTGACCCAGACCATGATCACGCTGACCAGCGAATGCATGAGCATTTCCCGCGCCGGTTGATGGCCGTTGTACTCGGCCTGCAACGCTGAAAACAGGCTGTTGAGATAATCGCCATCCTTGCCGGCCGGGTAGTTTTCCGCCCGAGCCAACGCGTGTACCGAATCGCCCAGTTGCGCCTGCAAATGGTTGATCAGCGGCGTGGCCAAGGTGACGATGAAGCCTTCAACATCCTCGGAAAAACGAAAGCCGTGCACCGACAACGGTGGCAGCACCTGTATCGCCGGAGTCTCGAGTTGGGTGCGCTGGCCTTCGATTTCTAGCTCTGCCTGACCTTTGAAAACGAACAGCAGCTGGCACAGATCCGCGTGGCGGTGAGGTTTGATTTCCCATTGGTGTTCGCGACTGCGCGAGGAAATGGTTTCACAGTGCAGCAAGTCCGGGGTCGGCCAGTCCAGGCTTTCACCGTAGAGCTTGAACACCGGAATAGAAGGCAGGGCAGGCTTGTTCATACTTCAATCCAGGCCTCTGGTTTTTGGGCGATAATCGCACCGATTGGCAGAATGTACAGGTATCGGCTCAGTTTTCACCTTCAATTGACAGACCCGCAAGGGAAAAATGCAAGCACTCGATCCATAAAATCATTCACCGGTTGTTGCTGCGTGAAGCTTGCGAGTCATAAAAACAATGAAAACTCTGAAAACCCAAGTCGCCATTATCGGCGCCGGTCCTTCCGGACTGCTCCTTGGCCAGTTGCTGCACAACGCTGGCATCGACACCCTGATCCTCGAACGCCAGACGCCCGATTACATTCTTGGGCGCATCCGTGCCGGTGTGCTTGAACAAGGCATGGTAGAGCTGCTGCGTGAGGCCGGGGTCGGTCAGCGAATGGATGCCGAAGGTCTGGTTCATGGCGGCTTCGATCTGGCGCTGGACGGGCGTCAGGTGCACATCGACCTGCACGCGCTGACCGGCGGCAAAACAGTAATGGTCTACGGCCAGACCGAGGTCACCCGCGACCTGATGGCCGCTCGTCGGGAGGCCGGCGCGCCAACAATTTATCAAGCGAGCAATGTCGTTCCCCATGACATGAAAAGCGACGAAGCTTTTGTCACCTTCGAAAAGGACGGTGAAAGCTGGCGCGTCGATTGCGATTACATCGCCGGTTGCGATGGTTTCCACGGCGTCGCCCGCCAGTCGATTCCTGCCGATAGCCTGAAGATTTTCGAGCGGGTCTACCCGTTCGGCTGGCTGGGGATTCTCGCCGACACACCGCCGGTCCACGACGAATTGGTCTACGCCCGCCATGAGCGCGGCTTCGCCTTGTGCAGCATGCGTTCGGCCACCCGTACCCGCTATTACCTGCAAGTGCCGGCGGATGAAAACGTCGATGACTGGAGCGATCAGCGTTTCTGGGATGAGCTGAAAAAACGCCTGCCGGATGCCCTCGCGGAAAAACTGGTGACCGGTCCTTCGATCGAAAAAAGCATCGCGCCGCTGCGCAGTTTTGTCGTCGAGCCAATGCAGTACGGGCGCATGTTTCTCGTCGGCGACGCCGCACATATCGTACCGCCCACTGGCGCCAAGGGCTTGAACCTGGCCGCCAGTGATGTCAGCACGTTGTTCAATATTCTGCTGAAGGTCTATCGCGAAAATCGCACTGATTTGCTGGAAAAATACTCGGAGATCTGCCTGCGCCGAGTATGGAAAGCCGAACGGTTTTCCTGGTGGATGACGTCGATGCTGCATCGCTTCGACGAGCATGATGAATTCAGCCAACGCATCAGCGCGTCGGAACTGGACTATTTTGTCAGCTCGCAAGCCGGGCAAAAAACCATTGCAGAAAATTACGTCGGGCTTCCGTACGAGGCTATCGAATAGCCTGCTATCGACTTACACTGGCGAGCACTTACCCGCTCGCCTTGTCCATGCGGGTCAATCACTGCCCGCAGGTTTTCCGTGACCACTCTCAATCAGCCTGAAACGCCCAAACCGGCCATTCGCAGCGTGCTGGTCGCCTTGATGATGGCGATCTTCCTCGGTGCGCTGGACCAGACCATCGTCGCCGTGTCGATGCCGGCGATCTCCGCGCAATTCAAGGACGTCAGCCTGCTGGCCTGGGTGATTTCCGGTTACATGGTGGCGATGACCGTGGCGGTGCCGATCTACGGCAAGCTTGGTGACCTTTACGGGCGGCGCAAACTGATGCTGTTCGGTATGGGCCTGTTCACCCTCGCCTCGCTGTTCTGCGGCATGGCGCAGAGCATGGAGCAGTTGGTGCTGGCGCGAATCCTTCAAGGCATCGGCGCCGGCGGCATGATCTCGGTGAGTCAGGCGATCATCGGCGACATCGTCCCTCCACGTGAACGCGGGCGCTATCAGGGTTATTTCAGCAGCATGTACGCCGTGGCCAGCGTTGCCGGTCCGGTGCTTGGCGGCTACATGACCGAATACCTGTCGTGGCGCTGGGTGTTTCTGATCAACCTGCCGCTGGGCCTCGGCGCCTGGTGGGTGGCTCGGCGCAATCTGCGCGGCTTGCCGATTCCACAGCGCAAACCGGTGATCGATTATCTCGGCACGGTGCTGATGATCATCGGCCTGACCGCGTTGTTGCTCGGTATCACCGAAGTCGGCCAGGGTCATTCATGGCGCAGCAGCGAAGTGCTCGGCCTGTTCGGTTGTGCCGTGGTGGTGCTGGCGCTGTTCGTCTGGCATGAACGCCGGGCGCGGGAGCCGTTGCTGCCGATGCACCTGTTCGCCAACCGCAATGCCCTGCTGTGCTGGTGCACGATCTTCTTCACCAGTTTCCAGGCCATCTCGCTGATCGTGCTGATGCCGCTGCGCTTCCAAAGCGTCACCGGCGCTGGCGCCGACAGCGCGGCGTTGCACTTGCTGCCACTGGCGATGGGCTTGCCGATCGGTGCCTATTTCGCCGGCCGCCGCACCTCGATCACCGGACGCTACAAACCGCAGATTCTCACCGGGGCGATCCTCATGCCGATCTCGATTCTCGGCATGGCCTTCAGTCCGCCACAAGCAACGCTGCTCAGCGGTCTGTTCATGCTGCTCAGCGGCATCGCCGGCGGCATGCAGTTCCCGACCTCGCTGGTCGGCACGCAGAACTCGGTGGAACAACGCGACATAGGCGTCGCCACCAGCACCACCAACCTGTTCCGCTCACTGGGCGGCGCGGTGGGCGTGGCGTTGATGTCGGCGCTGCTGCTGGCGTTATTGCACGACTCCAGTTTCGCCCATCTGGCGAACAGTTCGCTGATCAGCGAAGGGCATTCGGGCAACGTCCTGCTCGATGGCCTGAACGCAGCACCCGGCGAAGCGCAGAACGCTTTGCGCGCGGAGCTGCTGGTGACCTTCCGCCACCTGCTCTGGGTCAGCACGGCAGTGTCGCTACTGGGGCTGGCGGCGGCGATTGCCATGCCGAACAACCTGCTGCGCGGGCGCGAGCACGGCGCGAAATAATTGCCGCAACAAATACCACTGTGGGAGCGAGCCTGCTCGCGAAGGCGCGGTGTCAGCCGACACATAGCTGAATGACACACCGCTTCGCGAGCAGGCTCGCTCCCACAAGGGAACGGTGTTCGCTCAAGGGCTGTAGTAACCCACCGCGACGAGGAAATGCCCGACCTTTTTCAGGTACGCATGCTTGTCCTCGATCTTGCCGGTTACCGGGTTTTTCCAGCGGTATTCGTATTCGCCTTCTTCCTGCTTGCCGATCAGCGCCAGAATCGGCTCGCCCACCGGTTTGCCTTCCGGATCCTTGACCTTGCCAAAATCAGTGTTGATCAAACGCAGATTGGTGCCGTGGGCGACATAGCGTTGATTGTTCAGATCGACCACGAAGACATACAGGTCATCCTGCAGATATCCGCCCTTGAGCGAGTTGATCGCCACCAACGTGCCCTTCTCGTCCTTGCTCAGATCCGTCGCGGCTTTTTCCAGCAGGGCCTTGGCCTGCTCAGCTGAGGCCCGTGGCAGGTAGTAACCCACCGCGAGAATGCGCTGCCCGACGCGCTGATAGAACACATGCTTGCGCTCGACCTTGCCGTCGGCCCAGTTCTGCCAGCGATATTCGGCCTGCTGGATGCCATTGCCTTCCGGCACTTTCAGCGCATCCTTGAACGCCTTCTGCAGATCCGGCCCGAGCACTTCGCTGACATCACGGCCGATCAGCGCCGATGACGGCCCGCCACTGGCAAGCATGACGCCTTTGGTGTCGAGGACGAACACGTAGCGATCCTTGTCGACGAACTCACCCTGGCGGCTGAAGGCGGCAAACGCCTTGTCGCCATTGTCGTGGTAATAGGCCAAGGCTTTTTCCAGCAGGGCGATGGCGGCCTGACTGTCATCCTTGGCGGCGGTGGCGGCGCTGGCCTGACCGAAACCGGCCAACAGAATCAGGCCGAGCCAGGCCACTTTATGCAAAAACCCCATAGCGCATCCCTCGTTCTTTTTGGTGTCTCAAGAGCGTAGACGGCTTGGGCTGATGTACGAGTATTCAGAATGATGCAGGGGATTACAGGCCCCTGTGGTAAGGGGACAAAGCCCTCCGGGCAACAGATCAGTCGCTACGGGCGAGAATTGATCTGCTGCTGGAGATTCTGGATCTGCGCCTGCAAGGTATTCAGGTTGCGGGTCATCTGCGCGCGGAACGCATCGAACTCGGCGGTGTTGCCGCCACCCTGTGGCGCTGCCGGGCGGTTGTCCTGCTGACTTTTCAGCACCACGATGTCCTGCTCCAGACGGTCGATCGCCGCGCTCGGATTGCCCTGTTTCTTCAGCGCGGCGATATCGGCGCCGAGGCTTTTGAACTGGGCGTCGAAGGCTTTCAACTGGGCATCGACCTTGCTGGTATCGGCCGGGGTGCTTTTAATGGTCGCCAGCTCGGCGCTCAAGGCTTTGACCTGCGCCTGCAACTGCGTATTGGCGTTCTGCTGTTCGGTGGTCTGCGCGGTCATCTGCGCCAGCCGCTTGTCCAGCTCGCTGGCCTGCCCGGCCACGCCTTGCTGCTGCTTGCTCTGGTCGAGCAGCTTGCCTTCGAGTTGTTTGATCTGCAGCTTCAGCGCTTCGCTGTCACTGTTGACGTTGCTCTGGCTGGCGACAACCTTGCCGGAAATATCCTGCAGGCGCCCCGCCGCTTCTTCGCTGATGCGGGCAAAGCTTTCCTGGGTGGCAACCAGTTGCTGCTCCATCAGCGAAATCTGCTGGAAGCTCCACCAGGCCAGACCGATGAAGGCGAAAAACAACGCGCCGACCAGCGCCCACAGCGGCCCAGTGCTGGCGGCCTTGACCTTGACCACTGGCGCGCTGCGCGAATGCACGGATGTACGGGGGCTGGGGGCGATGTCATCGTCGTCGAACGGATCGGCGCGCAGGCTTGGCACGTTATCGAAATCGTCGTCGTGGGCATCGTTTCGCATGGACATTGAGGCAACCTTTGGCAAACGCGGTGATGGCTAAATGCTGCGAAGTATAACCGCCGCAGCCGCAGGCATTGACCCTCAACCCGCAAGGCGGTTCATTGCCGCCCGGCCGAATCGTTTCAACGGATGTCCTGGGCTTTCCACCACGCACAGAACTCATCGAGGGCCGCCCACAGGCTGACTTTCGGATCGTAGTCGAGATAATGCCGGGCGCGGCTGATGTCGAGGGTGAAATTTTTTTTCATGACCTGCATGCCCAGGCGCGACAGGGTCGGCTCCGGGCGTCCCGGCCAGAGCATGCACGCGCCTTCGTTGAGCGCCGCGACGCTGTAGGCCAGACCGTAGGAGCGGTATTTGCGCACCTGATCGACTTCCATCCGCCGCATCACGTAATTGACCACGTCCCACAGCGGCACCGGCGTGCCGTTGCTGATGTTGTAGGCCTTGCCCAGCGCCGAACCTTGCGCCAACAGGCTGCTGAGCATGGCTTCGTTGAGGTTTTGCACGCTGGTGAAATCGACCTTGTTCAAGCCGTCGCCGATGATCGCCAGCCGGCCCTTGCGCTGCATCTTCAGCAGGCGCGGGAAGATGCTCATGTCGCCGGCACCGGTGACGAAACGCGGGCGCAGGGCGATGGTTTCCAGACCGAACTCCTGGGCACCGAAGACTTTCTGCTCGGCCAGATATTTGGTCGCGGCGTAGGGATGCTTGAAGCGTTTGGGCAGTTGCTCTTCGGTCAGACCGAGATGGTCGCGGCCATCAAAATAGATCGACGGCGACGACAGATGCACCAGCCGCCGCACCCGCTGCTTGAGGCACGCTTCGACGACATTTTCGGTGACTTCGACGTTGCCCTGATGAAAGTCCTGATAACGCCCCCACACGCCGACAGCACCGGCGCAATGAACCACGGCTTCGACATCGTTGCACAGTTCGCGCACCAGATCGGCGTCGGTCAGATCGCCCGGCACGAACTCCGCGCCCCGGCGCACCAGATGCTCGACGCTCTCGGCCCGGCGACCGTTGACCCGCACTTCAAGGCCCTGCTCCAGGGCGAAACGCGCAAAGCGCCCGCCAATAAAGCCGCTGGCGCCGGTAACCAAAATCTTCATCAAAAACTCCAGGGAAGCAGCTGCAAGCTTCGAGCTTTCAGCTGCAAGTTGAAACGGTGCGTGTTCTTGCCGCTTGCAGCTTGACGCTTGCAGCTGCGTTCAAGCCACTAGCCATTGCTTTGCGGAGCGCAGCAGTTGTTCGGTCAGTAGATTGAGCAACTGGCCGCCATTGCGCCAATGATGCCAGTACAGCGGCACGTCTATCGGTTTATCTGGCAGCAATTCGCGCAGCACCCCGCGTTGCAATTGCTCGCGCACCTGCAGCTCTGGCACCAGGCCCCAGCCCAGACCGGCTTCGGTCAGGCGAATGAAGCCTTCGGAAGACGGGCATAAGTGATGCTCGAACGCGCCGTCGACGCCCAACAGCGCCAGATAGCGATGCTGAAGAAAATCGTCCGGGCCGAACACCAGCGCCGGGGTGCGCGGCAGCTGTTCGGCGCGCACGCCATCGGGAAAATGCCGGGCGATGAAGGCCGGGCTGGCCAAGGCGCGATAACGCATGGCGCCGAGCAATACGCTGCGTGCGCCGGCCACCGGGCGCTCGCTGGCGCACAGGCACGCAGCCACTTCACCGGCACGCATGCGCTTGAGGCCAACGGTCTGGTCTTCGACGATCAGGTCGAGCAACAAATGCTGCTCGGCGCAGAAACCGCCGACGGCCTCGGCCCACCATGTGGCGAGGCTGTCGGCGTTGAGGGCGATGCGCAGGCGATCGGGCAGGCCTTCTTCGTCCAGCGCCGGCACCACCGATTGCAGGTCGCGCTCGAGCAGACGCACCTGCTGCACATGGTTGAGCAGGCGGCGGCCGATCTCGGTCGGCGCTGGCGGTGTTCCGCGCACCAGCACTGGCTGGCCGACCCGCGCTTCAAGCAATTTGATGCGCTGGGAGATCGCCGACTGCGACAGGCCCAGCACTTGTGCGGCGCGATCGAATCCGGCCTGCTCGACCACAGCGGCGAGCGCGGAAAGCAATTTATAGTCGAACATCAGTTTTCCTAATGGGCGATCAGCACTATTGGTTTTTCTTATACAGCGTCACACCGGAGAATAGCCAGCAAGCACTCTCTTTCAAAGGATCTCTCCCATGTGGCAAAGCTACGTAAACGGCCTGTTGGTGGCGTTCGGCCTGATCATGGCGATCGGCACGCAGAACGCTTTTGTCTTGGCGCAAAGCCTGCGCCGTGAACACCATTTGCCGGTGGCGGCATTGTGCGTGGTGTGTGACGCAATTCTGGTCGCGGCCGGGGTGTTCGGCCTGGCGACGATTCTGGCGCAGAACCCGACCCTGCTGGCGATCGCCCGTTGGGGCGGTGCGACGTTCCTGATCTGGTACGGCAGCCAGGCGCTGCGCCGGGCCTGTTCGAAGCAGAGCCTTGAGCAAGGCGAGAACCAGACCGTGCGTTCGCTGCGCGCAGTGATGCTCAGCGCGCTGGCGGTGACCTTGCTCAACCCCCACGTTTATCTCGATACGGTACTGCTGATCGGCTCACTGGGCGCGCAGCAATCGGTGCCGGGCGCTTATGTGGTCGGCGCGGCGAGTGCATCGTTGTTGTGGTTTTTCACCCTGGCCCTCGGCGCGGCGTGGCTGGCACCGTGGCTGGCACGCCCGAGCACGTGGCGCATTCTCGATCTGGTCGTGGCGTTGATGATGTTCGCCGTGGCCGCACAGTTGATCATCGCCGGATGAATAATTGCCAAAGGCTCTGGAACCTCTATCCCACACAGTTGTTGCGTGGTTAAGGCGCGACCCCGGTGCTATGATCCGAACCCTGCGCCGCAAAGAGTAAAAACTCGCCGGTGCATTTCCGGCCGCCCGTGATCGGCCTTGCGCTCACCGCAACAGACCTGATTAGGAGAATCATCATGGCTTTCGAATTGCCGCCGCTGCCTTACGCACACGATGCCCTGCAGCCGCACATCTCCAAGGAAACCCTGGAGTTCCACCACGACAAGCACCACAACACCTACGTCGTGAACCTGAACAACCTGGTGCCAGGCACCGAGTTTGAAGGCAAGACCCTGGAAGAAATCGTCAAGACTTCTTCGGGCGGCATCTTCAACAACGCCGCTCAGGTCTGGAACCACACTTTCTACTGGAACTGCCTGGCGCCAAACGCCGGCGGTCAACCAACCGGCGCTCTGGCAGATGCCATCAACGCAGCGTTCGGTTCGTTCGACAAGTTCAAGGAAGAATTCAGCAAAACCTCGATCGGCACCTTCGGTTCCGGCTGGGGCTGGCTGGTGAAAAAGGCTGACGGTTCCCTGGCCCTGGCCAGCACCATCGGCGCCGGCAACCCGCTGACCAGCGGCGACACCCCGCTGCTGACCTGCGACGTCTGGGAACACGCTTACTACATCGACTACCGCAACCTGCGTCCGAAGTACGTTGAAGCGTTCTGGAACCTGGTCAACTGGAAGTTCGTGGCCGAGCAGTTCGAAGGCAAAACCTTCACCGCTTAAGCTGCGCGCCAGACAAGAAACCCGGCTTCGGCCGGGTTTTTTTATGCCCGGCGCATGGCGTTTCTCGCACGGTAAAAGCAGCTTCGCGCCGTTTGCCGCCAGCCCCCAGCCGTCTACCATCACAGAAAGGAAAAAATCTTTGTCCCAGTGCTCAAGTTGAAGGCAATTGCAACCGACACAGTTAATTCAGAGCTATTACTCAAATGACGACATTGCGGCCAGGATCACGGCGACTTTTCCCGTGCCTGATTGTCCCTTTGACTGCCAACCCGGGATTGCCAATACTCATGGCAACTTGACGCTACCCGCACGGAACAAGGAATAACCCTTTGAAGCTGGAACTCAAGAACAGCTTGTCGGTGAAGTTGCTCCGGGTCGTGCTCCTGTCGGCATTGATCGTAGGCGTAGTCTTGAGCTGCGCGCAGATTGTCTTCGATGCCTACAAGACCCGTCAGGCAGTGGCCGGCGACGCCGAACGGATCCTCGACATGTTCCGCGATCCATCGACCCAGGCCGTGTACAGCCTGGATCGGGAAATGGGTATGCAGGTGATCGAAGGGCTGTTCCAGGACGACGCCGTGCGTCAGGCCTCCATCGGCCACCCCAACGAAGCCATGCTCGCGCAGAAATCCCGCGAGCTGCAGCATTCCAACAGCCGTTGGCTGACCGACCTGATTCTCGGCCAGGAACGCACCTTCACCACGCAACTGGTCGGCCGTGGCCCTTACAGCGAATACTACGGCGACCTGAGCATCACCCTCGACACCGCCACCTATGGCGAAGGGTTTATCGTCAGCTCAGTGATCATTTTCATTTCCGGTGTGCTGCGCGCACTGGCGTTGGGCCTGGTGCTGTATCTGGTCTATCACTGGCTGCTGACCAAACCGCTGTCGCGAATCATTGAGCACCTCACCGAGATCAATCCGGATCGTCCCAGCGCGCACAAGATTCCGCAGATCAAGGGCCACGAAAAAAACGAACTGGGCCTTTGGATCAACACCGCCAACCAGTTACTCGAGTCCATCGAACGCAACACCCATCTGCGCCACGAAGCGGAAAACAGCCTGCTGCGCATGGCCCAGTACGATTTCCTCACCGGTCTGCCGAACCGCCAGCAATTACAGCAGCAACTGGACAAGATTCTCGTCGATGCCGGCAAATTGCAGCGCCGCGTCGCGGTGTTGTGCGTCGGCCTGGATGACTTCAAGGGCATCAACGAGCAATTCAGCTACCAGACCGGCGACCAATTGCTGCTGGCCCTGGCCGATCGTTTACGTGCCCACAGCGGTCGTCTCGGCGCCCTCGCTCGACTGGGCGGCGATCAGTTCGCGCTGGTGCAGGCCGACATTGAACAGCCTTACGAAGCAGCAGAACTGGCGCAAAGCATTCTCGATGACCTCGAGGCGCCCTTCGCCCTCGACGATCAGGAGATCCGCCTGCGCGCGACCATCGGCATCACCCTGTTTCCGGAGGACGGCGACAGCACCGAGAAGCTGTTGCAGAAAGCCGAGCAGACCATGACCCTGGCCAAGACCCGCTCGCGCAATCGTTATCAGTTCTACATCGCCAGCGTCGACAGCGAGATGCGCCGTCGTCGCGAGCTGGAAAAAGACCTGCGTGACGCGCTGATCCGCGACCAGTTCTACCTCGTCTATCAGCCGCAGATCAGCTACCGCGATCACCGCGTGGTCGGCGTCGAAGCGCTGATTCGCTGGCAACATCCGGAACACGGCCTGGTGCCGCCGGACCTGTTCATTCCGCTGGCCGAACAGAACGGCACGATCATCGCCATCGGCGAGTGGGTGCTCGATCAGGCCTGCAAGCAATTGCGCGAGTGGCACGATCAGGGTTTTGCCGATCTGCGCATGGCGGTCAATCTGTCCACCGTGCAACTGCACCACGCCGAGCTGCCACGGGTGGTCAACAACCTGTTGCAGATGTACCGCTTGCCGCCGCGCAGTCTGGAACTGGAAGTCACCGAAACCGGCCTGATGGAAGACATCACCACCGCCGCCCAGCATCTGCTCAGCCTGCGCCGCTCCGGTGCGCTGATCGCGATCGACGACTTCGGCACCGGCTATTCATCGCTCAGTTATCTGAAAAGCCTGCCGCTGGACAAGATCAAGATCGACAAGAGCTTCGTTCAGGACCTGCTCGATGACGACGATGACGCGACCATCGTTCGCGCGATCATTCAACTGGGCAAGAGCCTGGGCATGCAGGTGATTGCCGAGGGCGTGGAAACCGCCGAGCAGGAGACGTACATCATTTCCGAGGGCTGCCACGAAGGTCAGGGCTACCACTACAGCAAACCGCTGCCGGCGCGGGAGCTGGGGATTTACCTCAAGCAGGCGCAACGCAGTAACGCGGCGATTCTTTAAAGATCAAAGATCGCAGCCTCAAAGATCAAAAGATCAAAAGATCGCAGCCTCGTTGCACTCGTCAGCTCCTACAGTGCAACGAGGCTGCGATCTTTTGATCTTCTTGCGCAAATAAGAAATATTTCCAGGCACGCCTTTACACATAATGCGAAAGATTTGCATTATGTCGCAGTTTTGCGCGCCCCCGGCGCCAGTCCACTCAACTACCGAAGCAGGATGTTCGCCATGATTCGTATGCCTCTGGCTACCGCCAGTCTGCTGGCCATCGCTATTTCCCTCGCCGGTTGCGGCGAAGGCAAGGACAAAGAAAAAGCCTCCGAGATGACTCCGGCTTCCAGCAGCGCTGCTCCAGCCCCGGCGCCGGCCGCTGCACCCGCTCCTGCTGCCGGTAAAGTTGACGACGCCGCCGCCAAGGCTGTGGTCGCGCACTATGCCGACATGGTCTTCGCCGTTTACAGCGATGCCGAATCCACCGCGAAAACCCTGCAAACCGCCGTCGACGCGTTCCTCGCCAAGCCGAACGCCGACACCCTGAAAGCCGCCAAGGCTGCCTGGGTCGCCGCGCGCGTGCCGTACCTGCAGAGCGAAGTATTCCGCTTCGGCAACACCATCATCGACGACTGGGAAGGTCAGGTTAACGCCTGGCCCCTGGACGAAGGCCTGATCGACTACGTCGACAAATCCTACGAGCACGCACTGGGTAACCCGGGCGCCACCGCCAACATCATCGCCAACACCGAAGTGCAGGTCGGCGAAGACAAGGTCGACGTGAAAGAGATCACCCCGGAAAAACTCGCCAGCCTCAACGAGCTGGGCGGTTCCGAGGCGAACGTTGCCACCGGCTACCACGCGATCGAATTCCTCCTTTGGGGCCAGGACCTGAACGGCACCGGCCCTGGCGCTGGCAACCGTCCGGCCTCGGACTATCTGGAAGGCGCCGGCGCCACCGGTGGTCACAACGAGCGTCGTCGTGCCTACCTGAAAGCCGTGACCCAACTGCTGGTCAGCGATCTGGAAGAAATGGTCGGCAACTGGAAGCCGAACGTGGCCGACAACTACCGCGCCACCCTGGAAGCCGAGCCAGGCGAAACCGGCCTGCGCAAAATGCTCTTCGGCATGGGCAGCCTGTCCCTGGGTGAACTGGCGGGCGAGCGCATGAAGGTTTCCCTGGAAGCCAACTCCCCTGAAGACGAGCAGGATTGCTTCAGCGACAACACCCACTACTCGCACTTCTACGACGCCAAAGGCGTGCGTAACGTTTACCTGGGCGAGTACACCCGTGTTGACGGCACCAAGCTGAGCGGCGCCAGCCTGTCGTCGCTGGTGGCCAAGGCCGATCCGGCTGCCGACACCGCGCTGAAAGCCGATCTGGCCGCGACCGAAGCGAAGATCCAGATCATGGTCGATCACGCCAACAAGGGTGAGCACTACGATCAGTTGATCGCCGCCGGCAACACCGCTGGCAACCAGGTCGTTCGCGACGCCATCGCCGCGCTGGTCAAGCAGACCGGTTCGATCGAAGCCGCTGCCGGCAAACTGGGCATCAGCGACCTGAACCCGGACAACGCCGATCACGAATTCTGATCACAGCGTCCGCTCAAAAAGAGGCGACCTTCGGGTCGCCTTTTTCATTATTGGCACACCACTATCCCTGTGGGAGCGAGCCTGCTCGCGAAGGCTTGATCCGGCGCAGCATTTACAGCGCGTCGGGCATCGCTTTCGCGAGCAGGCTCGCTCCCACAGTGTTGGCATGCGCTTTAAGGCTTGCGCGATATCAAGCAAACGATAATTCCTCTTATTCAAACTCCCCCGCCCTGTTAGACTTTGCGCCTTTGTTTTCGCCCGTTTGCAGGATGTCTGATGCCGTCGTTGCCGCTTCGCTTGTCCGCACTGTTGCTGGCCCTGGGCCTGAGTGCCTGCGATGACGCCCCGCGTTTCACCAAGGCCGAGCCGGGGGAAGCGCGTTCGGGCGGTGCGGCGACCGTGCGCAAGAGCGATCAGAACGCCTTCTCCCTGCCATCGGCCAACCTGCCGCCGTCGCGGCGGGTGGACTTCAGTGTCGGCAACAGTTTCTTTCGCAGCCCGTGGGTGATCGCGCCGTCGACCACCACGGCGCGCGACGGCCTCGGCCCGCTGTTCAATACCAACGCCTGCCAGAACTGCCACATCAAGGACGGTCGCGGTCATCCGCCGGCACCTGATGCAACCAATGCAGTGTCGATGCTGGTGCGCCTGTCGATTCCCGACGCGCCGCCCTACGCCACAGTCATCGAACAGCTCGGCGTGGTGCCGGAGCCGGTGTATGGCGGGCAGTTCCAGGACATGGCCGTGCCCGGCGTCGCCCCGGAAGGCAAGGTGCGCGTCGACTACACACCGGTGCCCGTACGCTTCAAGGACGGCACTGAAGTCGAGCTGCGCAAACCGACCCTGCAGATCACTCAACTCGGTTACGGCCCGATGCACCCGGACACGCGTTTTTCCGCCCGGGTGGCGCCGCCGATGATTGGTCTGGGCCTGCTCGAAGCCATCCCCGAGGAGGCGATCCTCGCCAACGCCGCCGCCCAGGCGAAAGAGAACAACGGCATCAACGGCCGGCCCAACCGTGTCTGGGATGACCAGTTGCAGAAAACCGTCGTCGGCCGGTTCGGCTGGAAAGCCGGGCAACCGAACCTCAATCAGCAGAACGTTCACGCGTTCTCCGGTGACATGGGCCTGACCACCAGCCTGCGGCCGTTCGACGATTGCACCGAGGCGCAAACCGCCTGCAAACAGGCGCCGAACGGTAATGGCCCGGACGGGGAACCGGAAGTCAGCGACAACATCCTGCGGCTGGTGCTGTTCTACAGCCGCAACCTGGCAGTGCCGGCGCGCCGTGGCGTCAACGACCCACAGGTGCTGGCGGGCAAGAATCTGTTTTTCCAGGCCGGTTGCCAGTCTTGCCACACGCCGAAATACACCACCGCCGCCGATGCCGCCGAACCGGAATTGGCCAGTCAGGTGATTCGTCCGTACAGCGACTTGCTGCTGCATGACATGGGCGAAGGCCTGGCGGACAACCGCACCGAATTCCAGGCCTCCGGCCGCGACTGGCGCACGCCGCCGTTGTGGGGGATCGGCCTGACGCAAGCGGTCAGCGGTCACACCCAGTTTTTGCATGACGGCCGCGCACGCAACCTGCTCGAAGCGGTGCTCTGGCATGGCGGCGAAGCGACGGCGGCGCAGCAACAGGTTTTGTCTTTCAATGCCGAGCAGCGCGCTGCGTTGCTGGCGTTTCTGAACTCACTTTAAATACTGAAAAAACATCGGGAGCCCGACATGTTCCGTCCCAAGTTACTGTTCACCAGCCTCGCCGCGCTCGCCCTCGGCGCCTGCTCGCCGCAGGACCCGCAAGCGGTCACTTCGGCGGCGATCGCCAAATCGGTGATCCTGCCGACCTACACCCGTTGGGTCGAAGCCGACCGGCAACTGGCGGTCAGCGCCCTCGCCTATTGCCAGGGCAAAGAGACCCTGGAAACCGCCCGTGCCGATTTCCTTCACGCGCAGAAAGCCTGGGCCGAACTGCAACCGCTGCTGATCGGTCCATTGGCCGAGGGCAATCGTTCGTGGCAAGTGCAGTTCTGGCCGGACAAGAAAAACCTCGTCGGCCGTCAGGTCGAGCAACTGGTCGTCGCCCAGCCGCAGATCGATGCCGCCGCACTGGCCAAATCCAGCGTCGTGGTGCAGGGCCTGTCGGCTTACGAATACATCCTCTTCGACGCCAAGCCTGACGTCGCCAACGATGCGCAAAAAGCCAGATACTGCCCGCTGCTGATCGCCATCGGCGAGCGCCAGAAGCAACTGGCCGAAGAGATACTGCAGGGCTGGAACAACACCGATGGCATGCTCGCGCAGATGAGCAAGTTCCCTAACCAGCGCTACGCCGACTCCCACGAAGCGATCGCCGATCTGCTGCGCGTCCAAGTGACGGCTCTGGATACCCTGAAGAAAAAACTCGGCACGCCGATGGGCCGTCAGAGCAAGGGCGTGCCGCAGCCGTTCCAGGCTGATGCGTGGCGCAGCCAGTCGTCGCTGACCGCACTGGAAGCCAGCCTTGCCGCGGCCAAAACCGTCTGGGAAGGCGTCGACAACAAAGGCCTGCGCGGTCTGCTGCCGGCCGAGCAGAAACCGTTGGCGGACAAGATCGATGCCGCCTATGCCGCGTCGCTGAAGCTGTTCGACAGCACCCAGCGCTCGCTGGGCGAAATGCTCGAAGACGACGCCGGTCGCCAGCAACTCAACGATATCTACGACAGCCTCAACGTCGTCCATCGCCTGCATGAAGGTGAGCTGGCCAAGGCGCTGGGCATCCAACTGGGCTTCAACGCCAACGACGGTGACTGATGAGGGCGAGTGCCATGCTGCGACGTCAGGTTCTGACTTTAGGTAGTGCACTGCTGGGAGCAGTGACGCTGGGCGGCTGGACGCTGTTCAAACGCAAGGATCAGAGCCCGCTGTTGCTGTCGGCGCGCGACGATACTGACGGCAAGCATTACGCCGTCGGCTATCGGCTCGACGGTACGCGGGTGTTCGCCACCCACGTCGGCCAGCGTTGCCACGACATCATCAATCATCCGACGCAGCCGCTGGCGCTGTTCGTTGCACGGCGCCCGGGTACCGAGAGTTACCTGATCGACCTGCGCGACGGCAAGCTACTGCAGATCGTGACCTCGCAGCCGAACCGGCACTTCTACGGCCACGCCGTGGTGCACAAGGACGGCGAATACCTGTACGCCACCGAGAACGACACGAGCGATCCCGGCCGTGGCCTGCTCGGCGTGTACAAATTCGAGGGCGAACGGCTGGTGCACGCTGGCGAGATTTCCACCCACGGCCTCGGCCCGCATCAGGTGTCGTGGATGCCCGACGGTGAGACGCTGGTGGTGGCCAACGGCGGGATTCGCACCGAGGCGGAAAGCCGCGTCGACATGAACCTCAACGCCATGGAACCGAGCCTGGTACTGATGCAGCGCGACGGCACATTGCTGAGCAAGGAAACCCTCGCCCAGCAGATGAACAGCGTGCGCCACCTGGGCATCGCCAGTGACGGCACAATCGTTGCCGGTCAGCAATTCATGGGGCCGTCCCACGAGCGCTCGGAGCTGTTGGCGATCAAGCGACCCGGGCAACCGTTCGTGGCGTTCCCGGTAGCGGAAGAGCAGTTGCAGGCGATGGGTCACTACACCGCCAGCGTCGCCGTGCACAGCGATCTGCGTCTGGTCGCGTTGACAGCGCCGCGCGGCAATCGCTTCTTTATCTGGGATCTGGACAGCGGCGAACTGCGCCTCGATGCGCCGCTGCCTGATTGCGCCGGCGTCGGAGCGGTGAAGGATGGCTTTGTCGTGACCTCGGGTCAGGGCCGTTGCCGCTACTACGATTGCCGCCAGGAACAACTGCTGGCCAAGCCGCTGGAATTGCCGGCGGGGCTCTGGGACAACCATCTTCATCTTATGGCGTAGAACGCCCTTAAAAGATCGCAGCCTTCGGCAGCTCCTACTTTGGAATGCAATCCCCTGTAGGAGCTGCCGAAGGCTGCGATCTTTTGCTGTGTTGGCAGTTGGATTCCCTGCCACTCTCGGAGTAATGTTCGGGCCTGTCTCACCTGATTTATCCAAGGAAATGGAAATATGCTGCGTCGCCGCATGCTGATCATGTTGGGTGTTGTTTTGCTGATCGTCCTGGTACTGGGCGGATACAAAGCCTTTTCGATCTACACGATGATCCAGGGCTTTTCCAGGCCCAAGCCGCCGATCAGCGTCGCCGTGGCCACTGCCGGCGAACAGCCGTGGCAGATGCGCCTGCCCACCGTCGGCACGCTCAAGGCGCTGCAAGGTGTCGACTTGAGTCTGGAAGTCGCCGGCACCGTCACTGAACTCAAATTCGAATCCGGGCAGAAGGTCAAGGCCGGACAGCCGTTGCTGCAACTCGACAGCGCCGTGGAAACCGCTCTGCTGGAAACCGCTCGCGCCGACCTCGGCCTGGCGCAACTGGACTTCGGCCGTGGCGCGCAACTGGTCGACAGCCGCGCGATCTCCAAAGGCGAGTACGACCGCCTCTCCGCCGTGCTGCAAAAGAACAAGGCCACGGTCAATCAGCTCAACGCGTCGCTGGCGAAAAAGCGCATCCTCGCGCCATTCAGCGGCACCATCGGCATCCGCCAGGTCGACGTCGGCGACTACCTCGCCAGCGGCACCAAAATCGCTACGTTGCAGGATTTGAGCAGCCTCTACGCTGACTTCTACGTGCCGGAACAAGCGGTGCCAAAACTCGCTATCGGTCAGCCCGTGCAGTTCACCGTCGCCGCTTATCCGGGGCAGAACTTTGCCGGCAAGATCAGCGCGATCAACCCGATCGTCGAAAGCACCACGCGCAATATCCTCGTCCGCGCCACCCTGGCCAACCCCGACGGCAAGCTGCTGCCGGGCATGTTCGCCAGCCTTGAAGTGCTGCTGCCTGATCCGCAAAAGCACATCGTGGTGCCGGAGAGCGCGATCACCTACACCCTGTACGGCAACTCGGTTTATGTGGTCGGGCAGAAGAAGGCCGAGGACGGCAGCGTCGCCAAGGATGACAACGGCCAACCGCTGCTGATCGCCGAACGTCGTTTCGTCGAGACCGGTGAACGCCGCGATGGCCTGGTGATGATCAACAAGGGCGTGCAGAGCGGCGAACAAGTGGTGACTGCTGGCCAGATCAAACTGGACAACGGTGCCCCTATCGCCATCAGCGACGACAAGACCCTCGGCGAGCAGAACAGTCCGCCTCGCGCCGACTGATCAAGGAATCCCCATGGCTTTTACCGATCCGTTCATCCGCCGCCCGGTGCTCGCCACCGTGGTCAGCCTGCTGATTGTGCTGCTGGGCTTCCAGGCCTGGAGCAAGCTGCCGCTGCGCCAGTACCCGCAAATGGAAAACGCCCTGATCACGGTGACCACGGCGTACCCCGGGGCCAACGCCGAAACCATTCAGGGCTACATCACCCAGCCGATGCAACAGAGCCTGGCCAGTGCCGAGGGCATCGATTACATGACCTCGGTCAGCCGGCAGAACTTCTCGGTGATTTCAATTTATGCGCGCATCGGTGCCAACACCGACCGCTTGTTCACCGAACTGCTGGCCAAGGCCAACGAGGTGAAGAACAAGCTGCCGCAGGACGCCGAAGACCCGGTGCTGAGCAAGGAATCCGCCGATGCTTCGGCGCTGATGTACATCAGTTTCTTCAGCAAGGACCTGAGCAACCCGCAGATCACCGACTATCTGTCGCGGGTCATCCAGCCGAAACTGGCGACGCTGCCGGGCATGGCCGAAGCGGAAATTCTCGGCAATCAGGTGTTCGCCATGCGTCTGTGGCTCGACCCGGTGAAACTCGCCGGCTTCGGCCTCAGCGCCGCCGACGTGACCGCCGCAGTGCGCCAGTACAACTTTCTCTCCGCCGCCGGCGAAGTGAAAGGCGAGTACACCGTCACCAGCATCAACGCCAACACCGAACTGAAATCCGCCGAGGCCTTCGCGGCGATTCCGCTCAAGGTCGATGGTGACAGCCGCGTGCTGCTGCGCGATGTCGCACGGGTGGAAATGGGCGCGGAAAACTACGACTCGATCAGTTCGTTCGGCGGCACGCCGTCGGTGTACATCGGCATCAAGGCCACCCCCGGCGCCAACCCGCTGGACGTGATCAAGGAAGTGCGCAAGCTGATGCCCGAGCTGGAAGCGCAGCTGCCGCCGAACCTGAAAAGCGAGATCGCCTACGACGCGACATTGTTCATTCAGGCCTCCATCGATGAGGTAGTGAAAACCCTGTTCGAAGCGGTGCTGATCGTTATCGTCGTGGTGTTCCTGTTCCTCGGCGCTCTGCGTTCGGTAGTGATCCCGGTGGTGACCATTCCGCTGTCGATGATCGGCGTGATGTTCTTCATGCAGATGATGGGTTACTCGATGAACCTGCTGACGCTGCTGGCGATGGTGCTGGCCATCGGTCTGGTGGTGGACGACGCGATTGTCGTGGTGGAAAACATCCACCGGCACATCGAGGAAGGCAAGACGCCGTTCGATGCAGCGCTGGAAGGCGCGCGGGAAATTGCCATGCCGGTGGTGTCGATGACCATCACTCTGGCGGCGGTGTATGCGCCGATCGGATTCCTCACCGGGCTGACCGGGGCGCTGTTCAAGGAGTTCGCCCTGACTCTGGCCGGTGCGGTGGTAATTTCTGGCGTCGTCGCCTTGACCCTGTCGCCGATGATGTGCGCGTTTCTGCTGCGTCACGAAGAGAATCCCAGCGGCCTGGCCCATCGTCTCGATCGTGTTTTCGAAGGGCTCAAGCGCCGTTATCAAAGCATGCTGCACGGCACGCTCAACACCCGGCCGGTGGTGCTGGTGTTCGCGGTGATCGTGCTGTGCCTGATTCCGGTGTTTCTCAAGTTCACCAAGTCGGAACTGGCCCCGGACGAGGACCAAGGCATCATTTTCATGATGGCCAGCGCGCCGCAGCCGACCAACCTCGACTACCTGAGCACCTATACCGACGAATTCATCACCATCTTCAAAGAGTTTCCCGAGTACTACTCTTCGTTCCAGATCAACGGCTACAACGGCGTGCAGGCCGGTATCGGCGGTTTCCTGCTCAAGCCGTGGAACGAGCGCAGCCGCACGCAGATGGAAATCCTCCCCGAGGTGCAGGGCAAACTGGAGAGCATTCCCGGCTTGCAGATCTTCGGTTTCAACCTGCCTTCCCTGCCCGGCACCGGTGAAGGGCTGCCCTTCGAGTTCGTGGTCAACACCGCCAATGACTACGAGCTGCTGCTGCAAGTCGCCGACCGCATCAAGAAGCGCGCGATGGAGTCGGGCAAGTTCGCTTTCGTCGACCTTGATCTGGCGTTCGACAAGCCGGAAGTAGTCGTGGATATCGACCGCGACAAGGCCGCGCAGATGGGCGTGTCGATGCTCGACCTCGGCGGCACGCTGGCGACCTTGCTTGGCGAAGCGGAGATCAACCGCTTTACCATCGACGGGCGCAGCTACAAGGTCATCGCCCAGGTTGAACGGGCCTACCGCGACAACCCGGACTGGCTGAACAATTACTACGTGAAAAACACCCAGGGCGAATTGTTGCCGCTGTCGACCTTGATCAAGGTCAGTGATCGCGCGCGACCGCGTCAGCTCAATCAGTTCCAGCAGCTCAATGCGGCGAAGATTTCCGGCTTTCCGCTGGTGAGCATGGGCGAAGCCATCGACGCCGTGCTGCAGATTGCCCGCGAAGAAGCACCGGCCGGGTTTGCCTTTGACTACGGCGGCGCCTCGCGGCAGTACGTGCAGGAAGGCAGCGCATTGTGGGTAACTTTCGCTCTGGCATTGGCGATCATCTTTCTGGTGCTGGCTGCGCAGTTCGAAAGCTTCCGTGATCCGCTGGTGATTCTGGTGACAGTGCCGCTGTCGATTTGCGGTGCGCTGATCCCGTTGTTCCTCGGCTGGTCGAGCATGAACATCTACACCCAGGTCGGGCTGGTGACGCTGATCGGCCTGATCAGCAAGCACGGGATCCTGATCGTCGAGTTCGCCAACCAGTTGCGCAAGGACAAGGGCCTGAGCGCCCGTGAGGCCGTCGAGGAAGCGGCGGCGATTCGCTTGCGTCCGGTGCTGATGACCACGGCGGCGATGGTGTTCGGCATGGTGCCGCTGATTTTGGCGACCGGTGCGGGAGCGGTGAGCCGCTTTGATATCGGCCTGGTGATTGCCACGGGGATGTCGATCGGCACGTTGTTCACATTGTTCGTGCTGCCGTGTGTTTATACCTTCCTTGCTAAGCCAGATGCCAGATAAGCCCATTTCCCTGTGGGAGCGAGCCTGCTCGCGAATGCGGCAGTTCAGCTGCATTGATGTCGACTGACACACCTTCGCGAGCAGGCTCGCTCCCACAGAGGGCGATATGTATCTTGAAAGTTGTGGAATAAAAAAAGGCCTCGCATCTGCGAGGCCTTTTATTTGGGCTTCAATCGTTTCAACTGGCTGGCCTCATTCCCTGGGACAGGCCGAACATGAACAACAGCAAATCATGATCGGGCTGGGTCGCCACGGAGGCCTTGGCCACCCGTGGAACCGAGCAGTGAGCGTCGTTCCCGGACGCTCCTATGACCTGCATGCGCGGCTGCTCCCAGGCAGCCACCGCCAGTGAAGCAACTGCCAAGGCCCCAACCAGGAACAAACCTCGTGCAATTTCGAGTTTCATCGCTATAAACCTTTGATAGCGCTGCCAAACGCCGTCTCATAAAAGTAGACGAGTTTTTTCCAGTCGGCATCGCGGAACGACGAATGGCGACGCAGTTGCTTCATGTCATGCCGGGCGGCGCGATAGGCGGTCAGACGCTGACGGCACTTCTCCAGATCGATCAACGCCACTTCAACCTGCGCCGCTTCGCCTTCACCGGTCACCCGGACGAAGACATGCTTGATGTAGATGCAGCTGTGTTGCCAGCGGCCCTTGTGCATGCGGGCCAGGTTTTCGGCGAGGTCCTTGAGGACTCGCTCGTAAACCACGTTGTCACATTGATCGCGACCACCGACGGCGGCCAGCCAGTGCTCCAGTTCCTGGAAGCCGTCCAGCGACTTCGTCACCAGCAATGCGCGCCACTTGTGCTGAGGATCGGGCTGGGCGCCGCAGAAAACGATTTGCGGTACGCGGACACCGAGCTTGCTCACGCCGGTCAGCGCGTCGAGCTCACGCAATACGGTGGGGCGTCCGAACGGGTGAAGCCAGCTGCGATAGATGTGCCCGGTCTGGCGCTTGGCGTACAACAGCTGACCGTCACGGTCGACGATGCGCTGCACCCCGCTTTCGCCACCACGGCGCACATTGGGCTCTTCAACCCATTCGCCGCGCTGGTTCCAGTAATGATCGAAACGATCCTGGGGAGCGACATTCGCTTCAACCGCTGCTTGCACTGCCATCCTCTACCTCTTGCGTAATACGTAAACTCGCCACATCGCATAGAGCGGTATGAAGTCCAGTTGTTCCTGAATGCGGAAACCCGCCTGTTCGAATTCTTTCTCGATCGTCGCCGCCGGAATCAGAAAACGATTCTGATAGTCATGGCTCGGCCGTTCCCGCTCGGCGCGCTTGCGCTTCCAGGCCTTGAAATTGCCGTCGACCCACAACGAAACAATCACACTGTCACGGGTCACCCGCTCGAACTCGCGCAGGATCACCCGGCGGTGCTCGGCCTCGCCGATGTGGTGCAGCAGACGCATGCAAAAGATGCTGTCGACCGAGTTATCCGGCAGAGCGATGTCGAATGCCGAGGTGTGCAGTGGTTGCACGCGCTTGACCACTTCGGCCGGTTGCCCTCGCAACGCGGTCTTGATCATCGATTCGGAATTGTCCGCACCGATGATTACCCGGTTGGGCTTTTCCGCAAGCATTGGCCAGAAACGCCCGGCACCGCAGGGCAGATCCAGCACCAGTCCGGGGTCACCCGCGAGCGCCAGGGCCTTGCGACCCACTTGCTCGTCGCGCCAGTGCGACAGGCGGCGACCAAGGCTTTCCTGATGCTTGCGCAGATATCGTTGTGCGTGTTGGTCGTCGTACTTTTCGGAAAAATCGAGCTTGATCGGGCCGGCCATCATCTGGACTCCTGAGTTCTGATGACGCCACCTTAAGCAGCGACCTGTCAGCGTCAGGTCATCCAATTGTGAAAATTCTGTCAGGTAAATCCGCAAATTATTACAACGTTATACAGGATTCAGACAGCTGTACGGGAGTAGCCTCGAGCCACTATTTGCCGGCATTCACGCCAAGATCCACCTCGAATCGGCAGCCATTGGGCTCCATCGTGCTCAGGCTCACCGTCCATCCCTGGTTTTCACAGATGCGTTGCACCAGCGACAAGCCCAGGCCGAGACCTTCGCCACGTTTCTCGCTGCCGCGTACAAAGGGCTCGAACATCGCCTCGCGTTTTTCCTCGGGAATGCCCACGCCCGAATCCTCGACAACAAAACCGTTGGCGGTGAGGGTCAGGCGAATGAAGCCCTGTTCGGTGTAGTGCAGCGCGTTACGCAGAAGATTGCCCATGACCGCGTTCAGCAAGGTCGCGTTGTAGCGAGTGTCCGGTGGGTTGCCCGGCTCGAACATCAGCGTCAGGCCCTTGCGCTCGATCGGCTCACGCCACAGGCACAACAGGCTTTCGGCGACTTGCGTGAGATTCTGCTGCGGCGCCGCCGCGGCTTCTTCGTTCTGTGTGCGTGCCAGCATCAGGAAAGTCTGTACCAGTTCGCGCATCTCTTCGCTGGCCCGGGCAATGCGCTCGACCTGCGCGCGACCGCGCTGATCGATACCGGGGTTTTCCAGCAACAGTTCGCAGGAACTGGCGAGGACCATCAGTGGCGTGCGCAACTCATGGCTGACGTCACTGGTGAACAGGCGTTCGCGGGTCAGCGCCTGACGCAAGCGCCCCAGCGTGGCATCGAATGCCACCGCCAGCTCACCGACTTCATCCGCTGCGTAATCCGGCGCCAAGGGTGGCGCCAGGCCGAGCAACTGGTCGCGATGACGGACCTGCCGCGCCAGGCGCACCACCGGCGCCATCACTTTGCGGGCGAGCACCCAGCCAAGGAACACCGCCAGCGCCAGACTGAGCACGAAGCCGACCAGCACCACAGCAAACAGCACGCGCTCGCGCTCTTCGAAATCGCTTTGATCCTGCAGCAAAACATAACGCCGACCATCCACCACTTCGACCATGGCGTGATAGGACAGCTGCTCGCGAAATACCTCATGGAAACCTGCATCGAGGTGACGCAAATCCTTGGGCAGGTCGAAATCCCCTGGCCCGCCGCTGAAATAGAACAGCTGATCCGGCTCGGGCCGGTGGCTCCAGTCGGAGACATTGTCCATCAGCAGCAGACGTTGCAGGTCGCCGCCCAGCCCCGCAGAAATCAGTTTCTCTTCCACCAGGTGCACCGTCGCAACGATGCCCATGGCGAAAGCGCCGGCGACCAGCGCACTCATCAGCGCAAAGGCGATGATGATCCGCTGGGAAAGACTCTGCTTAAACTCCATCTCGCCCCTCGGCCAAGCGATAACCGACACCGTGCACGGTGTGCAGCAGTGGCTTGGCGAATGGCTTGTCGATCACCTGGCGCAATTGGTGAACATGGCTGCGCAGGCTGTCGCTGTCCGGGCAGTCATCGCCCCACAGCGCTTCTTCGAGAATCTCCCGACGCAGCACGTGCGGGCTCTTCTGCATCAGCACTGCGAGCAGCTTGAGGCCGACCGGGTTGAGCTTGAGCAACTTGCCTTCGCGGGTCACTTCGAGAGTGTCGAGGTCGTAGCTCAGGTCGCCGACCTGCAATGCCCGGCGACCGCCGCCCTGAGCACGGCGCATGACCGCTTCGACGCGCGCCGCCAGTTCGGACAGAGCGAACGGTTTGATCAGGTAGTCGTCGGCGCCGGACTTGAAGCCCTGCAGCCGGTCGTCCAGTTGATCGCGGGCGGTGAGCATGATCACCGGCGTGTCGCGCCGGGCATCTTCACGCAAGCGTTTGCACAAGGTGTAGCCGTCGATGCCGGGCAGCATGATGTCGAGCACGATCAGGTCGTAATGCTCGGTCGCCGCCAGATGCAGACCGGACAGGCCGTCTTGTGCGCAATCGACGGTATAGCCTTTCATGCCCAGGTAATCGGCCAGATTGGCCAGGATGTCACGGTTGTCTTCGACCAGCAGAATTCGCATGGACATCTCCTCCGAACGGGGTAACGGCCGTCTTGGCCCGCGCAGCTTACGGCCAAGTGTGGCTCAGGGCTAGGGGCGTTTTTCGATAAACCTGCACTGCGCGCGCTGCGACGTTTTTTTCACTTTCGGTTAACAAATCGCCGACGCCAGCGCGCGCAGACTCCGCGCGATTGCGCCTTCACTCTCTCTTCATCGACCAAGGAACCTGCCATGGTGTCGACCTCTGCCCTTCCCGCTTCAAGACCGCTGAACTGGTGGTTGTGTCTGGGCATTCCCGCAGCGGCGGCGATCATTCTGCTGTTGCTCGAACTGACCGATCTGGACATGGTTCTGGCGCAGATGTTCTACGACCCGGTCGCTGGCGATTTCATAGGGCGGCACAGCTATTTTCTTGAAGACATCCTGCATGACCGGGCGAAACAGCTGGTGATCGGCTTCTCGGTGTTTGCCATCCTCGGTTTCATCGGTGCGTTTTTCATCGTGAGGCTGAAACCGTTCAAGCGTGAATTGGGCTGTCTGGTGCTGTCGCTGGGGCTGGCGACTTCGTTTGTCACCCCGGTCAAAGCCGTCACCGCCGTGCAATGCCCGTGGAGCCTGGAGCAATTCGGCGGTCACGAGACCTACAGCAAACTGATGGAGCATCGCCCCGCCACTGATAAGCCGGGACGTTGCTGGCCGGGTGGCCATGCGGCAACCGGGTTTACGTTGTTTGCGTTGTTCTTCGTGTTGCGCGACCGCCGCCCGCGACTGGCGCGGCAGGCGTTTGTGTTCGCCTTTGCGCTGGGCTCGGTGTTCTCGATCAGCCGCATGATGCAGGGCGCGCACTTCTTTTCGCACAACGTGTGGACGGCGATTTTCTGCTGGCTGATTTGTCTGGGGGCTTATTACTGGGTGCTGTATCGCCCGGCTGGCAAGACTTCGACGGCGATGAACACACAGCCGATCAATGCCTGAAATAAACAACCTGTGGGAGCGAGCCTGCTCGCGAATTGTCGGCTCAACTGGCTTGCATGTCGGATGACAGACCGCTTTCGCGAGCAGGCTCGCTCCCACAGGGGATACCAGTGAGCTTCGAAATTGGGGCAATAAAAAACCCCGCTGACTTTCGCCAGCGGGGTTTTTCGTTACAGGGCCAGGGCTGGCTTACATCATGCCGCCCATGCCACCCATGCCGCCCATGTCTGGCATACCGCCGCCAGCTGCACCTTCTTTCTTCGGTGCGTCGGCAACAGCTGCTTCGGTGGTCAGGATCAGACCGCCGATGGAGGCTGCGGCTTGCAGAGCCGAACGGGTTACCTTGGTTGGGTCCAGGATGCCCATTTCGATCATGTCGCCGTATTCGCCGGAAGCAGCGTTGTAACCGAAGTTACCTTTGCCGTTCTTCACTTCGTTGACGACAACGCTTGGCTCGTCACCGGAGTTGGCAGCGATCTGACGCAGCGGCGCTTCAACAGCGCGACGCAGCACAGCGATACCGACGTTCTGGTCAGCGTTGTCGCCGGTCAGCTCGGTCAGTGCTTCCAGAGCACGGATCAGCGCCACGCCACCGCCAGGTACCACGCCTTCTTCAACGGCTGCGCGGGTTGCGTGCAGGGCGTCTTCAACGCGGGCTTTCTTCTCTTTCATTTCAACTTCGGAACCAGCGCCAACCTTGATCACTGCTACGCCGCCGGACAGCTTGGCCAGACGCTCTTGCAGTTTTTCACGGTCGTAGTCCGAGGAAGTTTCGGCAACCTGGGCGCGGATCTGAGCGATACGGCCTTCGATGTCTGCCTGCACGCCAGCACCGTCAACGATGATGGTGTTTTCCTTGGACAGGGTGACGCGCTTGGCGTTACCCAGGTGCTCCAGGGTGGTGCTTTCCAGGCTCAGACCGATCTCTTCGGAGATAACGGTACCGCCGGTCAGAACAGCGATGTCCTGCAGCATGGCCTTGCGACGGTCGCCGAAGCCCGGTGCCTTGACGGCAGCGACTTTGACGATGCCACGCATGTTGTTCACAACCAGAGTCGCCAGGGCTTCGCCTTCAACGTCTTCGGCCACGATCAGCAGCGGACGGCCGGCTTTGGCAACGGCTTCCAGCACTGGCAGCATTTCGCGGATGTTGGAGATCTTCTTGTCGACCAGCAGGATCAGCGGGCCGTCGAGCTCGGCAACCATGGTGTCCGGCTTGTTGACGAAGTATGGCGACAGGTAGCCACGGTCGAACTGCATGCCTTCAACAACCGACAGTTCATTTTCCAGGCCCGAGCCTTCTTCAACGGTGATCACGCCTTCTTTACCGACTTTTTCCATGGCTTCGGCAATGATGTCGCCGATGGAGTTGTCGGAGTTGGCCGAGATGGTGCCGACCTGAGCGATGGCTTTGAAATCAGCGCATGGCTTGGACAGGGCTTTGAGCTCTTTGACAATGGCGATGGTCGCCTTGTCGATGCCGCGCTTGAGGTCCATCGGGTTCATGCCGGCAGCGACGGCTTTCAGGCCTTCGTTGACGATCGACTGAGCCAGAACGGTAGCGGTGGTAGTACCGTCACCAGCGTCATCGTTGGCACGGGAGGCAACGTCTTTGACCAGCTGCGCGCCCATGTTTTCGAAGCGATCTTCGAGTTCGATCTCTTTGGCGACGGAAACGCCGTCCTTGGTGATGGTCGGAGCGCCGAAGCTCTTCTCGAGGATCACGTTACGGCCTTTCGGGCCCAGGGTCGCTTTTACCGCGTCAGCCAGAACGTTGACGCCTTTGAGCATCTTGGAGCGGGCGGCATCGCCGAACTTAACTTCTTTAGCAGCCATGATCGATATTCCTTAAATACTTTGTAGTAGCGGGAAAATGAACGGGGATATCAGCCTTCGATAACCGCGAGGATTTCGTTCTCGCTCATTACCAGCAGGTCTTCGCCATCGACTTTCACAGTGTTGCTGCCGGAGTAAGGACCGAACACAACCTTGTCGCCTTCCTTCACGGACAGTGCACGCACTTCACCGTTTTCCAGAGCTTTGCCCGGGCCTACAGCGAGAATCACACCGTGGTTGGCTTTTTCAGCAGCCGAACCTGGCAGGACGATACCGCCAGCGGTTTTCTTTTCTTCTTCGCTGCGACGGATGACGACGCGGTCATGCAGAGGACGAAGCTTCATTGTCGATCTCTCCTAATTGTGGTTTTCATCGGCCGGTGTAGTCCCGGCGGGTTTAACGAATCCGGCCTGCGCCGGTTGCGGTCCGTCGAGCGAACCGCGCAAGTCTGTCCGGTTTGAATACCGGAAACCTTTCGGTGACCGATACATAGGGGCGTACAAGCCGATTACAAGGGCTGGCGGAAAAAATTTTTCATCCAGACACGGCAAATAACAGCCATAAACGAGCACGGCACCCGCAGGTGCCGTGTCGATGCTGATATCACTTGTTGTCGCGGTGTTCGAACTCGCCTTCGATCACATTCGGCTCCCGACCGAGCGGCTCGCGCGGGGCCGGGCCGCCACGGGGTTGCAGGTCGTCGGCGAAGGCGCGCTGGCGCATGGCCTGGTCTTCGGCGCGCTGGCGCATCTTGTTCGCCAGCAGACGCCGGGTGACCGGCAAGAGCATCACCAGACCGACCACGTCACTGATGAAGCCGGGAATGATCAACAGGCCACCGGCCAACGCCAGCATCAGACCTTCGAGCATGGTCTGCGCGGGCAATTCGCCGCGGTTCAGGCTTTCCCGGGCACGCAATGCGGTGGCCAGACCGGCGACGCGCAGCACGAACACACCGAACATCGAGCCGAGAATGATCAGCAGCAGGGCCGGGAAGAACCCGATTGAGCCTGCCACTTTGACGAATACGAACAGCTCCAGCACTGGAAACAGCAGAAAGAGCAACAGAAAAGGGCGCATCAAAGTTTCCTCAACGCAAGAAATGCCTTGCAGTAAGCCTTAGATGACGTCGCCCTTGCGTGAATTCAAGCTTAACTTTGCGCTTTTTTCGGCCAGGACTGGGCGTGAGCCAGAGAAACCAAGGCCTCGCGCACTTGTGTCGGCGTATTACATGGCGCCGCGAAGGGCAACCAGTACAGCGCCTGGCCGATACGCAAGTGCATGCCTTCGCTGTCGATCCCGGCCAGTTGCGCCGGCACGCTGTCAGGCAGCCCGGCGAGTTCGACGTAATGGGCAATGGCTTTGGCGTGATCGCTGTTCATGTGCTCGACCATGCTGATTTCAGCCTTGCCGGCGAACGGGTTGGCCAAGGTCAGATCGTCGATCCAGTGGATCGCACCAAAGCCGCCGATGTAGCGATGGCGCACCGGATTGAGCACCCAGAAATCGAAATCGTGGGCCTGGTGATAATTCTGCGAGTCAGGGAAATAGCGGTAATAACGCTCGGCGGCGGCCTCGATGGCTGCCGGGTCTTCGAGTTTCTGCGCTTGGGCCAGATAAGTCAGCCGCCCGACCGCCTGCACATCGTCGGCCTCGCGCTCGCCCACCAGCATCGAGCACTTCGGATCTTTCAGCAGGTTATGCGTGTGCTGGGCGATGCGGCTGATCAGGATCAGCGGCCGGCCCTGCTCGTCCAGGCAATACGGCACGACGGAGCCGAAGGGAAAACCCGGCATCGATTTGGAATGGGTCGACAGCACTCCCCGGTATTCCTTGAGAAGCAATTCTCGGGCATTCTTCGCCACTTCAGCGCTCAATTTGTGACTCCTTAAATGGGTTCCGTCTAGAAAACGGACAGGCGCGCAGCGAAAAGTAACCGGCGCGCATCGGGCAAATGTTCGTGTGCAACCAGGCCTGACCGGTACCGATCGAGCGTTGCCGACAACAAAAACAACTCAGACCTGCCAGCGGGACATGCGAATGCATCTCAACGACAAAGTAATCATTATCACTGGCGGTTGCCAGGGTTTGGGCCGTTCCATGGCCGAGTATTTCGCCGGCAAGGGCGCGAAACTGGCCCTGGTCGATCTGAATCAGGAAAAACTCGACGCCGCCGTGGCTGCGTGCAAAGCCAAGGGTGTCGAAGCGCGCAGCTACCTGTGCAACGTCGCCAGTGAAGAACAGGTCGAGCACATGGTCGCGCAAGTGGCCGAAGACTTCGGCGCCATCCACGGCCTGATCAACAACGCCGGGATCCTGCGCGATGGTCTGCTGCTGAAGGTCAAGGACGGCGAGATGACCAAGATGAGCCTGGCGCAGTGGCAGGCAGTGATCGACGTCAACCTGACCGGCGTGTTTCTTTGCACCCGAGAAGTCGCGGCGAAGATGGTCGAGCTGAAGAACAGCGGCGCGATCATCAATATTTCCTCGATCTCCCGTGCGGGCAACGTCGGCCAGACCAACTATTCCGCCGCCAAGGCTGGCGTAGCGGCAGCGACCGTAACCTGGGCGAAGGAACTGGCGCGTTACGGCATTCGCGTCGCGGGCATTGCGCCGGGCTTCATCGAAACCGAAATGACTTTGGGCATGAAGCCGGAAGCGCTGGAGAAGATGACGTCGGGCATTCCGCTCAAGCGCATGGGCAAGCCGGAAGAAATCGCCCATTCGGCGGCGTATATCTTCGAAAACGACTACTACACCGGGCGGATTCTGGAGATGGATGGCGGGTTGCGCATCTGACTGTCACCCTGAAACAAATGTGGGAGCGAGCCTGCTCGCGAATGCGGTGTGTCATTCAACCCATTGGTTGTCTGATCTACCGCTTTCGCGAGCAGGCTCGCTCCCACAGGTTTTTCAGCGTTGCTGATGGATCAATCGTCGCTGATGGTGATGTTCGGCATCGCCGGCGTGGCCGCTTCCTGCAAGACAATGCGCGCGCCGACGTGACGGGCCAGCTCCTGATAGACCATGGCAATCTGGCTGTCCGGCTCGGCGATGACGGTTGGCTTGCCGCCATCGGCCTGTTCGCGGATCAGCATCGACAGCGGCAGTGAGGCCAGCAGTTCGACGCCGTACTGGGTGGCCAGTTTTTCGCCGCCACCTTCCCCGAACAGATGCTCGGCATGCCCGCAGTTCGAGCAGATGTGCACCGCCATGTTTTCCACCACGCCCAGCACCGGAATGTTGACCTTGCGGAACATTTCCACGCCTTTGCGTGCGTCGAGCAGCGCCAGGTCCTGCGGCGTAGTGACGATCACCGCACCGGCCACCGGGACTTTCTGCGCCAGGGTCAGCTGGATGTCGCCAGTGCCTGGCGGCATGTCGATGACCAGATAATCCAGATCGCCCCAGGCAGTTTGCGTGACCAGTTGCAGCAGCGCCCCGGAAACCATCGGCCCGCGCCAGACCATCGGCGTGTTGTCGTCGGTCAGGAACGCCATCGACATGACTTCCACGCCGTGGGCCTTGAGCGGCACGAACCATTTCTGATCCTTGACCTCGGGCCGGGTGCGCTCGGGAATGCCGAACATGATGCCCTGGCTCGGGCCGTAGATATCGGCGTCGAGGATGCCGACTTTGGCGCCTTCACGGGCCAGCGCCAGCGCGAGGTTGGCAGCGGTAGTGGATTTGCCCACGCCGCCCTTGCCGGAAGCGACGGCGACGACGTTCTTGACGTTGGCCAGCCCGGGAATCTGTGCCTGGGCCTTGTGCGCGGCGATCACGCTGGTGACCTCGACGCGAGCGATGACCACGCCGTCGAGGTTTTCGATGGCCAGTTGCAGCAATTGCGCCCAACCGCTCTTGAACAGTCCGGCGGCGTAGCCGATTTCCAGCTGCACATTGACGCGGTCACCGATGATCTCGATGTTTTTCACGCAACCGGCGCTGACCGGATCCTGGTTCAGGTAGGGGTCGGTGTATTGGCTGAGGACGGCTTCCACCGCTGCGCGAGTGACGGCGCTCATGGGCAACTCCGATAACAAGACTGGAAAGGATGGCGGGTATCGTACGCTGGACACCGATTTGAGGCGAACAGATTACTTGAGCTGAAAAGCCACTGTGGTGAGGGGATTTATCCCCGTTGGGTGGCGAAGCCGCCCCAAAACCTGCGCCCCCGGTACATCAGGAGCTGCGTGTGTAACGATATCCACGACTGCTGCGCAGCCGAACGGGGATAAATCCCCTCACCACAAGAGCTCTCAAAGTACCCGGTGGCGCAGGGGTGAAAAATATGCGCCGGCGCTTTATAGTGGCCGACCTCCGTTTCATCAAGTAGCGAAGCCCCATGTCCGAGCCACGCAAGATCCTCGTCACCAGCGCCCTGCCCTACGCCAATGGTTCGATCCACCTTGGCCACATGCTGGAATACATCCAGACCGATATGTGGGTGCGCTTCCAGAAGCATCGCGGCAACCAATGCATCTATGTCTGCGCCGACGACGCCCACGGTTCGGCGATCATGCTGCGCGCGGAAAAGGAAGGCATCACCCCGGAACAATTGATCGCCAACGTACAGGCTGAACACAGCGCCGACTTTGCCGACTTCCTCGTCGATTTCGACAATTTCCACTCCACTCACGCCGAAGAAAACCGTGAGCTGTCGAGCCAGATCTACCTCAAGCTGCGTGACGCCGGGCACATCGCCCAGCGCTCGATCACCCAGTATTTCGACCCGGAAAAGAAAATGTTCCTGGCCGACCGCTTCATCAAGGGCACCTGCCCGAAATGCGGCACCGAAGACCAGTACGGCGACAACTGCGAAAAATGCGGCGCGACCTACGCACCGACTGACCTGAAGGATCCGAAGTCGGCGATCTCCGGCGCCACCCCGGTGCTCAAGGATTCCCAGCACTTCTTCTTCAAGCTGCCGGACTTCCAGCAAATGCTGCAGGCCTGGACACGCAGCGGCACCCTGCAGGACGCCGTGGCCAACAAGATCGCCGAATGGCTGGACGCCGGCCTGCAGCAGTGGGACATTTCCCGCGATGCGCCGTATTTCGGCTTCGAGATTCCGGGCGAACCGGGCAAGTATTTCTACGTGTGGCTGGATGCGCCGATCGGTTACATGGCCAGCTTCAAGAACCTCTGCAACCGCACGCCGGAGCTGGACTTCGACGCGTTCTGGGGCAAGGATTCGACTGCCGAGCTGTACCACTTCATCGGCAAGGACATCGTCAATTTCCATGCGCTGTTCTGGCCAGCCATGCTCGAAGGCGCCGGCTACCGCAAGCCGACCGGCATCAACGTGCACGGCTACCTGACCGTCAACGGCCAGAAAATGTCCAAGTCGCGCGGCACCTTCATCAAGGCCCGCACTTATCTCGATCATCTGTCGCCGGAATACCTGCGCTATTACTACGCGGCCAAGCTTGGCCGTGGCGTCGATGACCTTGATCTGAACCTCGAAGACTTCGTGCAGAAGGTCAACTCCGACCTGGTCGGCAAAGTGGTCAACATCGCCAGCCGTTGCGCCGGGTTTATCCACAAGGGCAACGGCGGCCTGCTGGTCGACAACAATGCCGCGCCGGAGCTGACCGAGGCCTTCCTCGCCGCCGCGCCAAGCATTGCCGACGCCTACGAGGCCCGCGATTTTGCCCGCGCCATGCGTGAAATCATGGCCCTGGCTGACCGCGCCAACGCGTGGATCGCCGACAAGGCGCCGTGGTCGTTGAACAAGCAGGAAGGCAAGCAGGATGAAGTCCAGGCAATCTGCGCCACCGGCATCAACCTGTTCCGCCAGTTGGTGATCTTCCTCAAACCGGTACTGCCGCTGCTGGCCGCAGATGCCGAGGCGTTCCTCAACGTCGCGCCGCTGACCTGGAATGACCACACCACCCTGCTGGCCAATCACCAGCTCAACGAATTCAAGCCGTTGATGACCCGCATCGACCCGGTAAAAGTGCAAGCCATGACCGACGCCTCCAAGGAAGACCTGACCGCCAGCCAGACCGACACCGGCGCTGCCGCACCTGCGGGTAACGGCGAACTGGCCAAGGATCCGCTGTCGCCGGAAATCGATTTCGACGCCTTTGCCGCCATCGATTTGCGCGTCGCTCTGATCGTCAAGGCCGAACACGTCGAAGGCGCCGACAAGCTGCTGCGCCTGACCCTCGACATCGGTGACGAGCAACGCAACGTGTTCTCCGGGATCAAGAGCGCCTACCCGGACCCGTCCAAGCTCGACGGTCGCCTGACCATGATGATCGCCAACCTCAAGCCACGGAAAATGAAGTTCGGTATTTCCGAAGGCATGGTGATGGCGGCAGGTCCCGGCGGTGAAGAGATCTACCTGCTGAGCCCTGACAGCGGCGCCAAGCCGGGTCAGCGCATCAAGTAAGACGTTGCCGTAAAGCGATCCCACCGACGTGCGCTGCATGCCGGTGGGATTTTTCATATCTGGCCCGATAGTGCCTACCCTTAAGAGACACCCGCCCGTTTCGCTGGCAGAACCATGACCGAACTCGTGTTAACGCTGATCAGTGCTGCGCTGCTCAACAACTTGGTGTTGCACTGGCCGCTGGGCGTCGCTCCGCTGCTGGCGGGCAACCGACGCCAGGTGCATGCGCTGGGGTTGGCGACGTTGTGCCTGATGGTGGTGGTCGGCGTTATCGGTCACGCGATCTGGCAGTGGATACTGCTGCCGTTGCAGCTTGAAGCGCTGCGCCTGTTCGTGTTTCTGCCGTTGAGTGTGTTGTTGATCGCGCCGCTGCTGAAACTGCTGGCGCGCGGGCTGCCGGATTGGCCGTTCGACGGATTGTGGCCGCTGCTGCTCGGCAATGCCGGCGTACTCGGGCTGGCGATGATCAATGCGCAAAACGAACTGGGCGTGCTGCACGCGACGGCGTTGAGCTTCGGTGCCGGGCTGGGTTTCTGGCTGGTATTGAGTGTGTTCTGCGACCTGCGCGAGCGCACGGCCGACAACGATATTCCCCTGCCCTTTCGCGGCCTGCCGATCGATCTGATCAGCGCCGGACTGATCGCAGTGATTTTTCTCGGATTCAGTGGATTGATCAAAACATGAGTCTGCTTCAACGCATCGATGCCCTGCTGCCGCAGACCCAGTGCGGCAAGTGCGGCCATCCCGGATGCAAACCGTATGCGCAAGGCATTGCTGACGGCGAGCCGATCAACAAGTGCCCACCGGGCGGCGAGGAAACCATCGCTGCGCTGGCCGAACTATTGAAAATACCGGTCCTGGAACTGGACATCAGCCGTGGCCCGGCACCGCCGCAAGTCGCTTTCATCCGCGAGGCCGAATGCATCGGCTGCACCAAGTGCATTCAGGCCTGCCCGGTCGACGCCATCGTCGGCGCGGCAAAACTCATGCACACGGTGCTGATCGACGAGTGCACCGGTTGTGATCTGTGCGTCGCGCCGTGCCCGGTCGACTGCATCGAAATGCATCCTTTGCCTGCGAACACGACTGCCGTGGTTGGCGGTCTTGCGTTCGGTCTTGAAGAACAGCGCGCCCGCGCAATCAAGCGTGACCACGCGCGCCAGCGTTTCGAGCGCCGCAACCAGCGCCTGCTGCGCGAAGAACAGCAAAAGCAGGCCGAACGTGAAGCGCGAGCGCAGCGTGCGGCACAGCCGCAAGTGTCGACCGCCGACCCGGTGCAGGCTGCGCTGGAGCGGGTGCGGGCACAAAAAGCCGCGAGCGCCGATGCGGCGCTGAAGAAAGCCAAGGTCGATGTGGCGATGAGTCGCGCTCAATTGCATAAATCGCTGAAAGCCTTCGGCCATCCGCCGACGTTCGAACAGCAGTCGCAATTGATCGTCCTGCAGCAACAATTCGAAGCCGCCGAGCAAGCGCTGGCGAATCTGGAAAGCAGCCAACCGGCAATTCCCGCCGTTCCCGCACCGACCAACGACGCCGAACTGAAGCGAGCCAAGATCCAGTTGGCCATGCGCCGCGCCGAGCTGAAAAAAGCCCAGGCAGCGGAGGCTGCGCCGGAGCAGATCGCAGCACTGGAGCAAGCCGTGACTGACGCCGAGCGCCAGGTGCAAGACCATGCCACCCCTTGAGGCAGCGGACGATCGCCTGCAACAGGCGATGAATACCGTGCTGCTCGCAGCGCTGCCGGGGCTGCTCGCTTTGTTCTGGCTGTATGGCTGGGGCGTGTTGATCAATCTGCTGCTGGCGGTCATCAGCGCTTTGCTCGTCGAAGCTGGGGTCGCAAGCCTGCGTCGACAAGCCGTGCAACCGACGCTGCGCGATCGCAGTGCACTGGTCAGTGCGATGTTGCTGGCCGTCGCGCTGCCGGCTTATTGCCCTTGGTGGCTGACCGTCACGGCGACCGCTTCAGGCTTGTTGTTCGGCAAGCATCTGTATGGTGGCGTCGGCAAAAACCCTTTCAATCCGGCGATGCTTGGCTTTGCCCTGAGCATGGTGCTGTTTCCGCAAGCGATGACCCATTGGCCCGGTCATGGCCTCGATTTCCTCTCGGCGTTGCAACAGGTTTTCAACCCGGTTCCAGCACCGGACGCCTGGGCGCAAGCCACGGCACTGGACAGTCTGCGCATCAATAAAAGCCTGACCAGCGATGAGCTGTTCGTCAGCAACCCGGCCTTCGGCCGCTTCGGCGGGCGCGGTGTGGAATGGGTGAATCTGGCGTTCCTGCTCGGCGGCCTGTGGCTGTTGCAGCGGCGGATCTTTTCCTGGCACGCACCGGTGGGGATGCTCGCCAGTCTGTTCGTCATCAGCCTGTTGTGCTGGAACGGCTCGGGGTCCGATTCCCACGGTTCGCCGCTGTTTCATCTGCTCAGCGGCGCGACCATGCTCGGTGCATTTTTTATCGTGACCGAACCGGTGTCGGGCGCGAAAAGCGCCCTCGCCCGCCTGCTGTTCGGCATTGGCGTCGGCTTGCTCACCTATCTGATTCGCACTTGGGGTGGTTACCCCGACGGCGTCGCGTTTGCGGTATTGCTGATGAATCTGCTGGTGCCGACGCTGGAGCGCTTCGCCGCCAGCCACCAGTTGAAGGTGAACGCGTGAACCGCTCGGCGAGCGTCGTGACGGTCGTGCTGCTGGCACTCGTTGGCGTGAGCGCAACATACGTGCTGCAGCGCAGCAGTGCACCGCAGATTGCCAGCGAGCAGCGTTTGCTCGACAGCCGCAAATTGCTTGATGTGCTTCCTTCGGGGTACTACGACAATCAGCCGCTGGAACAACCGCTGACGCTCATCGACTCATCGCTGCGCCATAGCACGCTGTCGGGCGGCTATCGAGCGACCCGCTCCGGACAGACAGTCGCGGTGCTGTTGCGCAGTCGCAGCGAAGGTTACGCAGGTACTCTGGAACTGCTGATAGCCATCGATGCAAACGGCAGAGTTCTGGGCGTGAAAACCCTTGAGCAGCGCGAAACGCCGGGATTGGGTGGTCACATCGGTGAATGGCCGAATGCCTGGCTTCAGACGTTCCTCGGCAAATCCCGTACTGAGCCGACAGACGCCGGTTGGGCGCTGAAAAAGGATCAGGGGCAGTTCGATCAAATCGCTGGTGCGACCATAACTTCCCGTGCCGCCATCAACGCGATTCATGACGCACTGCGTTATTTCGATGAGCATCGGGCGCTGCTGCTGGGGAATGGCCAATGAGACGCACGGTGAGTTTATTGATGCTGGTGCCGCTACTCGGCGCCACACAAACGTTTAGCGCTGCGCTGGGGATGACCTTGATGCTCGGCATAGTGCTAGGCGCTTTTGCCATCTGCATGTCACCGCTGCGCGAGCGCCTGACGGGCACCCATACGTTGCTCGCCAGCCTGACACTTGCTGCCACATTGACCAGTTGCGCGGATATTGTGGCGCAACGCTGGTTTTTGCCATGGCAGCAGGCGTCTGCGCTCTATATAGGGCTGCTTGCCTTGCAGTGCGTCGCTCTTGAATACAGTGGCCTCTTTCGCGAGCCCATCGCTGCCATTTTCAAACGCTGCACCCTGTTCGCCGCGCTCATGCTGTTGATCGGCGGGCTGCGTGAAATCCTTGGCCATGGCTCCCTTGGCCGAGGGCTGTCGGCGTCTTGGCAAGGTCTGGTTGTCTTCCCCGAGGGATTGCATCTGTTTACGCTGGTCCCCGGCGCTTTTGTTTTAACGGGCGTGCTTCTCGCCGCACGTCAGGCGTGGACACGCCGCCACTCTGTCATCAAGGAAACGCATCGCCCATGAATGCTGCAAAACGTCTTGAGATATTTCGCCGACTGCACGAAGACAATCCCGAGCCGAAAACCGAGCTGGCCTACTCTTCGCCGTTCGAGCTGCTGATTGCGGTGATTCTTTCGGCACAGTCCACCGATGTCGGCGTCAACAAGGCCACCGCCAAACTCTTCCCCGTCGCCAATACGCCCGCCGCTATTCACGCGCTGGGGGTCGAAGGCCTGTCCGAGTACATCAAGACCATCGGCCTGTACAACAGCAAGGCGAAGAACGTCATTGAAACCTGTCGCTTGCTGGTTGAACGCCATGGCGGGGAAGTGCCGCAAACCCGCGAAGAACTCGAAGCCCTGCCCGGCGTCGGGCGCAAGACTGCCAATGTGGTGCTAAATACCGCTTTCCGGCAATTGACCATGGCGGTCGACACGCACATCTTCCGCGTCAGCAATCGCACCGGCATCGCGCCGGGGAAAAATGTGGTGGAAGTTGAAATGAAATTGATGAAGTTTGTACCGAAAGAATTCCTGCTCGACTCACACCACTGGTTGATTCTGCACGGCCGTTATGTGTGCCTGGCACGCAAACCGCGCTGCGGCAGCTGCCGCATCGAAGATTTGTGCGAATACAAACACAAAACTTCTGACGATTGAGCCATCATCAGTTTTCCGTATCCATCGATTGAAAAAATCTTTTTTACCCGCCGCACTAATGTCGATATAAGGAGCGCCAAAGGCAGTCTTAGCCGGGAGTCGACTTCATGAGTACCGATAAAGAACAACTGGATGTGGAAGAAGATTTTATTGTCGCTGATGCCGATGACGCGGAGCCGGTGGTGGAAGTGGCTAAAACCAACCTCAGCAAGCGTCGCACAATCGACAACCTGCTTGAGGAGCGCCGATTGCAAAGACAATTGGCCGACTACGATTTTGATCTCTGATACCTGAAGGCCTCCCTGAACGGAGGCTTTTCATTTTCTGCGACAACCGAGCTTGATCGGCCCATGACGGTCTCAGCTGTCGAATCGTTCAAACCAGGCCATTGCGCTGCGCCAACTCGATCAGATCAACCAGAGACCGCGCATTGAGTTTCAGCAACAGACGAGTCTTGTAAGTGCTCACAGTCTTGTTGCTCAAAAACATGCCGTCTGCGATCTCCTTGTTGGTCTTGCCGCGGGCCAATTGCTGCAACACCATCATCTCCCGTCCGGACAGTCGATCAACCATGTCCGCTTCACTCGCATTGCCCAGACTGGTTCGCACGGTGTGCAGCGCCTGATTAGGGAAATAGCTGTAGCCGGACAGAACAGCCTTGATCGCACTGAGCAATTCGGTGAGATCCTGTTGCTTGCATACATAACCCGCTGCGCCGGACTGCATACAGCGCATCGAAAAATGTCCCGGAGCCTGGGAAGTCAGCACCAGAACTTTCACCGGCATGGCAGTGGAAGTCAGGCGAGCAATAACTTCCAGACCATCAAGTTTTGGTATGCCTATATCGAGAATGACAAGGTCCGGCAGTTGTTCACGAGCAATTTGTAGTGCATCAACGCCATTATCCGTTTCTGCAATGACTTCGTAGCCATGCCGTTCCATCAGCATACGTACCGCAAGTCGAATGACGGGATGGTCATCCACGATCAGCACTTTATTCATGGGCAAGTCCAGTTTTCGCTGTTCGAATTTTTAGAACACGCACGATATCCCAGTCACTTGCTTCAAGGCATGGCAACTTTTACACGCACTTGCATCGAGAGACATTCCCTACAAGCATCGAGGATAATTCCCACAAATCGGCCACTCTCGACCCGTCATAACCTCCTTCCTGCCTTCCTTATGGCGGCGAAACCTGGATTGCCGTGCAGGCAAATCCTACGCATCGCTGGTCCTGCGTGACGTCCCTGCTCACAATCAATTGGACATATAAGGTAACGAACCGGCAACAAGACACGTTCGACACCACATCATTGATTCTATAAAACTTGGAAATAAACACTTGCTACTTGCATGAACGTTTTTGCTGTAAATGGAAACATTGAACTTTCAACTAAACGCAGAAGATGGAACTCAACCCATGCTGAAGATAAAAAACCAGATCACCAACCCCATGACAGTCATTGCCATATTTGCGATTCTTTCGGAAACTTCCGCTGCGGTCTCGCTGCCTTTTCTGGACAACAAGGACCGGGAAATTTACGTGTGGTTTCTGATCAGCTTTCCCTTTTATTTGTTATTTCTGTTTTTTCTCACGCTCAACTTCAATCACCGGTCGCTTTATTCGCCATCCGACTTTGGCAAAGACAAAAGCTTTTTGAAGACGACAGAGCATCAGGAGCGAGACGACAAACGCAACGCACTGCTTCGCGAAACAGGCGAGCATTGCGCTTTCGAGCTGACCAGTTGCATCGTGTCAGCCAAAACCGGCCCTGGCCGATTCCCGCGTCCATGCAGAATTCACAACGCGCCAGACCCTCCACCCGGCACCAGGCGAAGAACCGATCCGGTTGTGCAGAACATCAAGCTGTCACCCTCGGTAGGCGAACTGACCATCATCGACGCGCGAGGTATCGATGCATCAAGGGAATTCGATGCGATCCTCGAAGCGCTCAAAAACGCAGAGAGGAAACATGCGCGCGTTCTCGTATTCCTGTGCAATCACGCCTCGGATTCGCTGGCCCATTGCGCACTGCAACAGATCAGGCAGGCGAAGAAAGGCCCAGGCGCCACACTTTGCATCGTGTACAACCTGTGTTCGCAGACAGTGACATTGCTCGGCAGAACGAGCTGACACCGCGACCAAGCCTGTGTACAGACAGAACAAGGACCGGCCTGATGAACCCTACTGAAAATCCGAAAAAAAAGGCGGCCCTGAACAGGCCGCCTTTTTTAATGCGCGTCGGTCAGAGTCGCTCAGAACAACTTGCGACCCTTGTTGGCAGCAATACGCATGCGCAGCGCATTGAGCTTGATGAAGCCTGCCGCGTCGGCCTGGTTGTAAGCGCCGCCGTCTTCTTCAAAGGTCGCGATGTTGGCGTCGAACAGTGAGTCGTCGGACTTGCGGCCAGTAACGATGACGTTGCCTTTGTACAACTTCAGGCGCACTACGCCGTTCACGTTGACCTGCGAAGCGTCGATCATCTGTTGCAGCATCAGACGCTCAGGGCTCCACCAGTAACCGGTGTAGATCAGGCTGGCGTACTTGGGCATCAGCTCGTCTTTGAGGTGAGCGACTTCGCGGTCCAGAGTGATCGATTCGATGGCGCGGTGGGCGCGCAGCATGATGGTGCCGCCCGGGGTTTCGTAGCAGCCACGAGACTTCATGCCGACATAACGGTTTTCGACGATGTCGAGACGACCGATGCCGTGCTCGCCGCCGATCTTGTTCAGCGTCGCCAGTACGGTGGCCGGGGTCATTTCGACGCCGTCCAGCGCGACGATGTCGCCGTTGCGGTAGGTCAGTTCCAGGTACTGCGGGGTGTCGGGAGCCTTCTCCGGGGAGACGGTCCAGCGCCACATGTCTTCTTCGTGCTCGGTCCAGGTGTCTTCCAGCACGCCGCCTTCATAGGAGATGTGCAGCAGGTTGGCGTCCATCGAGTACGGAGATTTTTTCTTGCCGTGGCGTTCGATCGGGATCGCGTGCTTCTCGGCGTAGTCCATCAGCTTCTCGCGGGACAGCAGGTCCCACTCGCGCCAAGGGGCGATCACTTTCACGCCTGGCTTGAGCGCGTAGGCGCCCAGTTCGAAGCGCACCTGGTCGTTGCCCTTGCCGGTGGCGCCATGGGAAATGGCGTCGGCGCCGGTTTCGTTGGCGATTTCGATCAGGCGCTTGGCGATCAGCGGACGGGCGATGGAAGTACCCAGCAGGTACTCGCCTTCGTAAACGGTGTTGGCGCGGAACATCGGGAACACGAAATCACGCACGAATTCTTCGCGCAGGTCATCGATGTAGATTTCTTTGACGCCCATGGCCTGAGCCTTGGCGCGGGCCGGCTCGACCTCTTCGCCTTGACCGAGATCAGCGGTGAAGGTCACCACTTCACAGTTATAAGTATCCTGCAGCCACTTGAGGATCACCGAAGTGTCCAGGCCGCCGGAATACGCCAGAACGACCTTGTTTACGTCCGCCATGCCATCACTCCACGGGGTTCTACGGAAAGCCGGGGAGTCTACCGCTCAAACGCGATAATTTACAGAGGCGCGACAGCTTAAGACGACAAAGCGACAGAATCTGTCGAGAGCGCGACGATGACCGGCGGGTCAGGAAGTCGCTGCGGCCGTGGCCGGCGTACTCGCTTGCGGCGCCGGCGCAGGAGCCGTGGTGGGTGCCACGCGCGACAGTTTCACGTTGACCCGACGGTTCTTCGCACGATTGGCCTTGCTGGTGTTCGGCACGATCGGATACTGCTCGCCGTGGAAGCGCACGGTGATCTGCGATTCCTGAATGCCGTTGGCCTTGAAGAAATCCACCACCGCCAGCGCGCGGCGGCGCGACAGTTCGCGGTTGGTCAGACGATTGCCGCTGTTGTCGGAATGGCCGTCGAGGTCAATGTGGTTCACCGTCGGGTCGGCCTTCATGTATTCGAGCATCACTTGCAGCTTGGCCTTGGCAGCCGGGTCCAGCTCAACGCCTTCGCCGGGGAAGCCGATCTGCGACTGCTTGATCTGGTCGAAATTCTGCGGCAGCAATTTCGCCACACAGCCTTGATAGTCGTTGAACGCCTTGCTGAATTTCACCGGCAACAAACGCACTTCGGAGACGCGGCCATCGCCAGACGCACGGCGTACCACCGGGCTGCGACCATCCAGCAGACCGCTGATCAATCCCCCGGCCTGGGATTGCGAGCTGTTGAACAACACATTGCCGCTGCCCAGACGCACAGAGCCCAGATTGATGTCGCCACGCCCCGGCTGCCACGGTGCAGCGGCAGCGAGCAAGGTCGCCGAACCACCACCGAGCATGGCGTTATAGGCATTCAGGCGAAAGATCGCCTGCTCACCGGCCTTGCGCACGAACTCGCCCGAGCCGAAATCGGTGATCGGTTGCGTCAGGCGGCACTCGAACTGGTCGCCGGCGACCGTCCACTCAATGTTCTCCAGACGGGTCTGGTAGGTCAGCGCCATCGCGGGAAGGCTGGCAAACACACTGAGCAGGGCTAAATAACGCTGGCGCACGGGAGGCTCCATTGGCTTGTGAAACACAAACACCGATTCACACAATGTTTACGGCATACCTTCGGGATATCGGACGCTTGTGGCAAAACTTGATAGCGGGTGCCTGCAAGAGTCTTTTCCGGTAGCATTCGCCTCAGTTTGACCCGCCTGGAATCCCCTCATGTCCGACCGCCTGACCCTGCTGCGTCCCGACGACTGGCACATTCATCTTCGCGATGGTGCCGTGTTGACCAATACCGTTGCCGATGTGGCCCGCACCTTCGGGCGCGCGATCATCATGCCGAACCTGGTACCGCCGGTGCGCAACGCCGCTGAAGCCGACGGCTATCGCCAGCGCATTCTCGCTGCCCGCCCGGCCGGCAGTCAGTTCGAGCCGTTGATGGTGCTGTACCTCACCGATCGCACCCAACCGGAAGAAATTCGTCAGGCCAAGGCCAGCGGTTTCGTCTACGCCGCCAAGCTGTACCCGGCCGGCGCGACCACCAACTCCGATTCCGGCGTGACCAGCATCGACAAGATCTTCCCGGCGCTGGAAGCCATGGCCGAAGTCGGCATGCCGCTGTTGATCCACGGTGAAGTCACCCGTGGCGACGTCGATGTGTTCGATCGCGAAAAGATCTTCATCGACGAGCACATGCGCCGCGTGGTCGAACGCTTCCCGACGCTGAAAGTGGTGTTCGAACACATCACCACCGGCGACGCCGTGCAGTTCGTCAACGAGGCTTCGGCCAACGTCGGCGCGACCATTACCGCGCATCACCTGCTGTACAACCGCAACCACATGCTGGTCGGCGGGATTCGGCCGCACTTCTACTGCTTGCCGATTCTCAAGCGCAACACCCATCAGGAAGCCTTGCTCGACGCCGCCACCAGCGGCAGCGCCAAGTTCTTCCTCGGCACCGACTCGGCGCCCCACGCCCAGCACGCCAAGGAAGCCGCCTGCGGTTGCGCCGGTTGCTACACCGCCTACGCCGCCATCGAGATGTATGCCGAAGCGTTCGAACAGCGTAACGCGCTGGACAAGCTCGAAGCCTTCGCCAGCCTCAACGGCCCGCGTTTCTACGGCCTGCCGGCAAACACCGATCGCATCACCCTGGTCCGCGAAGAATGGACTGCCCCGACCAGCCTGCCGTTTGGCGAGCTGACCGTTATCCCGCTGCGCGCCGGTGAAAAACTGCGCTGGCGCCTGCTGGAGGAACACGCGTGAGTGAAGACAATTTCGACGATGAACTGGACGGTCAAGGTGGCGGCGGCGGTTCCCGTCATCCGATGGCAGCGCGTTTTCGCGGCTACCTGCCGGTTGTCGTCGACGTAGAAACCGGTGGCTTCAACGCAGCCACCGATGCCTTGCTGGAGATTGCCGCGACCACCATCGCCATGGATGAAAAGGGTTTCGTCTACCCGGATCACACCTACTTCTTCCGCGTCGAGCCATTCGAAGGCGCCAACGTCGAAGCGGCAGCGCTGGAGTTCACCGGGATCAAGCTCGATCATCCGCTGCGCATGGCCGTCAGCGAAGAAACCGCGCTGACCGACATCTTCCGTGGCATTCGCAAGGCGCTGAAAGCCAACGGCTGCAAGCGGGCAATTCTGGTCGGGCACAACAGCAGTTTCGACCTGGGCTTCCTCAACGCAGCAGTTGCGCGCCTGGACATGAAGCGCAACCCGTTCCACCCGTTCTCCAGTTTCGACACCGCGACCCTGGCGGGTCTGGCATACGGTCAAACCGTGCTGGCGAAAGCCTGTCAGGCGGCTGGCATCGATTTCGACGGTCGTGAAGCGCACTCGGCGCGCTACGACACCGAAAAGACCGCTGAGCTGTTCTGCGGCATCGTCAATCGCTGGAAGCAGATGGGCGGCTGGGAAGACTTCGACGACTGATCCTCGTCGAGCAAATCCCGCGCATGAAAAAACCGGCCACGTGGGCCGGTTTTTTTACCTCGACGTCGCGCCTTACAGGGCCGCAGCGTTCTCGGTCAGGTAAGCCGCAACGCCTTCCGGCGAAGCGTTCATGCCTTTGTCGCCTTTCTTCCAGTTGGCCGGGCAGACTTCGCCGTGCTCTTCGTGGAATTGCAGCGCGTCGACCAGACGGATCAGCTCTTCCATGTTACGGCCCAGCGGCAGGTCGTTGATGATCTGCGAGCGAACCACGCCTTTGTCGTCGATCAGGAACGCGCCACGGAAAGCCACGCCGCCTTCGGATTCAACGTCGTATGCCTTGGCGATGTCGTGCTTCATGTCGGCAGCCATGGTGTATTTCACCTGGCCGATGCCGCCATTGTTGACCGGGGTGTTGCGCCAGGCGTTGTGGGTGAAGTGCGAGTCGATCGACACGGCGATCACTTCAACGTTGCGTGCCTTGAAGTCAGCCATGCGGTTGTCCAGAGCGATCAGCTCGGACGGGCAGACGAAGGTGAAGTCCAGTGGGTAGAAGAACACCAGGCCGTATTTGCCTTTGATGGCCGAGGACAGGGTGAAGCTGTCAACGATCTCGCCATTGCCGAGTACGGCCGGGACGGTGAAGTCTGGGGCTTGTTTGCCTACGAGTACGCTCATTGATATCTCCTGGTGTAGAAACTTGAAGTTCAAGGTCCGGGCCAGCCTGCCACCCTCAGGCGACAGCCCTGTGACACGAACCCTCTTCGCAAGGGACGACCATCATACACTGCGTATTTGGCCTGTCCGTAACGGATTTTCCCTGTTCGGTTATCCACTGCGTATTCATGGGGTCAGACGCGCATTTGGAAAATACCGTTCGTCAGTCGCCGGCAAATAGGCTGCGAAGCGTTCCGAAAGCACTTTGACAATCATTCTCGTTAACATTAAGATCCATCGCAATTGAGTCACAACCAGCGACGGTTCTTACTTATGTATGTTTGCCTCTGCACTGGCGTCACCGACGGACAGATCCGCGAAGCGATCTATGAAGGTTGCTGTAGCTACAAAGAAGTTCGCCAGGCCACCGGCGTCGCCAGCCAGTGTGGCAAATGCGCCTGCCTTGCCAAGGAAGTGGTGCGCGAAACCCTGACCAAGCTGCAAACCGCCCAGGCCGCGATCCCTTACCCGGTAGAATTTACTGCTGCGTAAATGCCCTCATTTCAAAGAACCGGACCAGATGTCCGGTTTTTTTATGCCTGAAAATCAATTGCTTAGCGTCCAGACGCGGAACACAAACATTCTTATTCCGATTAATTTTCATTTATTATTCAATAACTTAGGTTTGACACTTATAACTGCCAAGCTCAAACTCCGCCTTATATACGGTTAATACAGGGCAGGACTCCGATCATGAAAGGCGACATTACAGTCATCCAGCATCTCAACAAGATCCTCGCCAATGAGCTGGTCGCGATCAATCAATACTTTCTGCATGCACGCATGTATGAAGATTGGGGTCTGAACAAGCTCGGCAAGCACGAATACCACGAATCCATCGACGAGATGAAACACGCGGACAAGCTGATCAAGCGCATCCTGTTCCTTGAAGGCCTGCCGAATGTGCAGGACTTGGGCAAGCTGCACATCGGCGAACACACCCGCGAGATGCTCGAATGCGACTTGCGCATCGAAAAGACCGGCCATGCCGATCTGAAAGCCGCCATCGCCCACTGCGAAACCGTTGGCGACTTCGGTAGCCGTGAACTGCTCGAAGACATTCTCGAGTCGGAAGAAGAACACATCGACTGGCTGGAAACCCAGCTCGGCCTGATCGACAAGATCGGTCTGGAAAACTATCTGCAGTCGCAGATGGGCGAAGAGTAGGAGCTGTCGGGTGAAACGAGGCTGCGATCTTTATCGATTTCAGCTTTAACTTCGCAAGAACTATGTAAACGCCAACAAAAAAGCCCCGCCCTCTTTCGAGGTGCGGGGCTTTTTGTTGGCCGAAGATCAAAAGATCGCAGCCTCGTTTCACTCGACAGCTCCTACAGGAGACGCGTCGTCGAGCGAAACTCCATGAACGCAGAATCAGGCTTCGGACTTGTTCGCCGCCGCCGCTTCGACAGCCGCCTTGATGGTGCTTTGCAGCGAACCGTCTGCAGCCATCTCGGTCATGATGTCGCTGCCGCCGACCAGCTCACCGCCGACCCACAGTTGCGGGAAAGTCGGCCAGTTGGCGTACTTTGGCAGATTGGCGCGGATTTCCGGGTTCTGCAGGATGTCCACGTACGCGAACTTTTCACCACAGGCCATCACGGCTTGCGCAGCTTTTGCGGAGAAGCCGCACTGCGGGGCATTCGGCGAGCCTTTCATGTAAAGCAGAATGGTGTTGTTGGCAATCTGCTCTTTAATCGTTTCGATGATATCCATGGAGCACCTCGGCTGAACTTTCCGACTCAGAGGTCGGCACGGTGGCGCATTGTAACGGAATCCCGAGCGCCATGCTCGGTCTCCCCGACAGACCCGCTCAAGCCGCCGCCACGGTCACCGGCACACCGTTCAACGCCGCGTTACCCGACAGTTCGTCGAGCTGGCACTCGTCGGTCAGGTCATTGGCGCTCGATCCCGGCTGGCCGCTGGCGATTGCCATCTGCACGCCCGGGCGCGCGTGCCCCCAACCGTGGGGCAGGCTGACCACGCCTTTCATCATGTCGAGACTGGCGAGCACTTCCACCTCGATCTGCCCGACCCGCGAACTCACCCGAACGCGTTGCCCATCGGCCAGACCACGGCTGGCCAGGTCATCCGGATGCATCAGCAACTGATGCCGCGGCTTGCCCTTCACCAGCCGATGAAAATTGTGCATCCACGAATTATTGCTGCGTACATGGCGGCGGCCTATCATCAACAATTCATCGGCTGCCGGCGCCTGCAACGCGGCAAAGCGTGCGAGGTCGGCGAGAATTTCCGGCGGTGCGGCCTGGATACGCTGATTCGGCGTTTTCAGACGTGACGCCAGATTCGGCTTCAGCACCCCCAGATCAATGCCGTGCGGATGATCGAACAGCGTCGCCAGCGACAGCTTGTGCTCGGATGCATCGCCATAGCGGCCCATGCGCAGGCCCATGTCGATCATCTTAGCCGGCGGCATCGTCGGTTTCAGCTCCTTGCCGGTTTTCTCGGCGAAGGCTTTGGCCAAGCCGACGAAGATCTCCCAGTCGTGCAGCGCACCCTCGGGCTTGGCGAGAATCGCGCGATTGAAGCGGGTGACGTTACGCACCGCAAACAGGTTGAAAGTGGTGTCGTAGTGATCGTTTTCCAGCGCCGAGGTCGACGGCAGGATCAGATCGGCATAGCGCGTGGTTTCGTTGATATACAGGTCGATGCTGAGCATGAAGTCGAGGCCGTCCAGCGCCTGCTCCAATTGCCGGCCGTTGGGCGTCGACAGCACCGGGTTGCCGGCGACGGTGATCAGCGCGCGGATCTGCCCCTCGCCTTCCGTGAGCATCTCTTCGGCCAGTGCCGAGACCGGCAACTCGCCGCCGTATTCCGGCCGACCGGAAACGCGGCTCTGCCATTTGTTGAAATGCCCGCCCGAGGTCGACGCCACCAGATCCACAGCGGGTTCGGTGCACAGTGCACCGCCAACGCGATCGAGATTGCCGGTGACCAGATTGATCAACTGCACCACCCAATGACAGAGGGTGCCGAAGGCCTGAGTCGAAACGCCCATGCGTCCATAGCAGACCGCACTCGGCGCAGCAGCGAAGTCGCGCGCCAGTTGGCGAATCTGTTCGGCAGGCACTGCGCAGAGCGGGCTCATCGCTTCGGCACTAAACGCAGCCACGGCGTTGCGCACCTCGTCGAGGCCATCGACCGGCAAATGGCTGTCGCGGGTCAGGCCTTCGCTGAACAGCGTATTGAGCATGCCGAACAGCAACGCCGCATCGCCACCGGGGCGGACGAAAACGTGTTGATCGGCCATCGCTGCGGTTTCGCTGCGGCGCGGATCGACCACCACCACTTTGCCGCCGCGCCCCTGAATCGCCTTCAGGCGCTTCTCGACGTCCGGCACGGTCATGATGCTGCCGTTCGACGCCAACGGATTGCCGCCGAGGATCAGCATGAAATCGGTGTGATCGATGTCCGGAATCGGCAACAGCAGACCGTGGCCGTACATCAGATAGCTGCTGAGGTGGTGCGGCAGTTGATCGACCGACGTTGCCGAGTAGCGATTGCGGGTTTTCAGCAACCCCAGGAAGTAATTGCTGTGGGTCATCAGGCCGTAGTTGTGCACGCTCGGATTGCCCTGATACACCGCAACGGCGTTCTGCCCGTGACGTTCCTGAATCGCCGCCAGTTTCTCGGCCACCAGCGCAAACGCCTCGTCCCATTCGATCGGCAGCCATTCGCTGCCGACGCGGCGCATCGGCTGACGCAGGCGATCCGGATCATTCTGAATATCTTGCAGGGCCACGGCTTTCGGGCAGATATGGCCGCGGCTGAAGGTGTCGAGGGCATCACCCTTGATCGAGGTGATCGCGACGTTGCCATCGGTTTCCGTGGTTTCGATGGTCAGGCCGCAAATGGCTTCGCACAGGTGGCATGCACGGTGGTGAAGAGTCTTGGTCATGGCCAGTCTCTGTCTTGTTCGGGAGCAGGCAATCACGCCCGCGGGAACAAAACTATGGCCCGTGCGCAGAGGCGGCGCCAGCGACGTTCGTCTTGTGAATCGACGGTTATCAGGACAGCCGATAAATCGCCGCGATCAGTTCGGCGGCAACTGCGGCGGTGCCGCCAACTGGATTTCCTGGATGGTTTCGATCTGCTCGTGGGCGACGTGCACGCCGGTGAGCTCGCCGATCAACCGCCAGTGCTCATCGAGCCCGGCGCTGATGGTGGCCATGCGATCGATCATGTGTCGGCCGGCGGATTTGACCACTTCGTCCTCACTGCGCAGCAACTCGAAAGACATCGAGGTGACGGACGCGGTGAGATGGGTCAGGGAGCGAGCCGTGTGGCCCAGCAGTTCCATTAACAGTTGTTCTTTCGATTCCATGCGGAGGCTTCCTGCGTCGCTCGAAACTTATTTATAACCCAGCACTTAGCTTTAGCAAATGTTTCAGTCTGAACATCCGACCAAGCGAATCCATGGCACTGCAATCGTCAACCGACCAGGACAGCTGCGATGCCGTCGCGGCGCATTGCCAAGCGCGGCGGGGCCAGTGTACAAAGAGGCTCGCTGCTGCACTGGACCCGGCTTCAAAATGCGCACCGATATCACTCGGTCCGCTCTCCGAATCCCGCTGAAAAAGTAGCCTATTGGAAAAACGCGACATTTAATGTCAATATCGCGCCTCCCCCTATTTCGTCGCCCCGTGCGGCTTACGCCGCAGGTCTCGCCCGCTGTTCCGTTAAACAAGGCTTTGAGCATCTGCGGTCTGTAGCAAAAAAGGTAGTCAATGATGAGCGCAAGGCACTTTCTCTCCCTGATGGATTGCACGCCCGAAGAGCTGGTCAGCGTGATCCGTCGAGGCGTTGAGCTCAAGGACCTGCGTAACCGCGGCGTACTGTTCGAGCCTCTGAAAAACCGCGTGCTGGGGATGATCTTCGAAAAATCCTCGACCCGTACCCGAATCTCCTTCGAGGCCGGCATGATCCAGCTCGGCGGCCAGGCGATTTTCCTGTCCCCGCGCGACACCCAACTGGGCCGTGGCGAGCCGATCAGCGACTGCGCCATCGTCATGTCGAGCATGCTCGATGCGGTGATGATCCGCACCTTCGCCCACAGCACCCTCACCGAATTCGCCGCCAACTCGCGCGTGCCGGTGATCAACGGCCTGTCCGATGATCTGCACCCGTGCCAGTTGCTCGCCGACATGCAGACCTTTCTTGAGCACCGTGGCTCGATCCAGGGCAAGACCGTGGCCTGGATCGGTGACGGCAACAACATGTGCAACAGCTATATAGAAGCGGCGATCCAGTTCGACTTCCAATTGCGCGTTGCCTGCCCGGAAGGCTACGAGCCGAACCCGGAATTCGTCGCCCAGGCTGGTGATCGCGTGACCATCGTCCGCGATCCGCAAGACGCCGTGCGTGGCGCGCACCTGGTCAGCACCGATGTCTGGACTTCGATGGGCCAGGAAGAGGAAACTGCCAAGCGCCTCAAGCTGTTCGCGCCGTTCCAGGTTAACCGTGCCCTGCTCGACCTCGCTGCCGAGGACGTGCTGTTCATGCACTGCCTGCCGGCGCACCGTGGCGAAGAAATCAGTCTCGACCTGCTCGATGACCCGCGCTCCGTCGCCTGGGATCAGGCAGAAAACCGTCTCCACGCACAGAAGGCCCTGCTCGAGTTCCTCGTCGAACCGGCATATCACCACGCATGAGCCATGAATTACTGCTGAACCTGCGCAACCTCGCTTGCGGCTATCAAGATCAACGCGTGGTGCAGAACCTCAATCTGCACCTCAACGCCGGCGACATCGGCTGCCTGCTCGGCTCGTCCGGCTGCGGCAAGACCACCACCCTGCGCGCGATCGCCGGTTTCGAACCGGTGCACGAAGGCGAAATCACCCTCGGTGGCGAAACCCTCTCCAGTGCCGGTTTCACCCTGGCGCCGGAGAAACGCCGGATCGGCATGGTGTTTCAGGACTACGCGCTGTTCCCGCACCTGAGTGTGGCCGACAACATCGCTTTCGGCATTCGCAAGCACCCTAACAAGGCGCGCGTGGTCGAAGAGCTGCTGGAACTGGTCAACCTGAAAAACCTCGGCAAACGCTTCCCCCACGAGTTGTCCGGCGGTCAGCAACAGCGTGTCGCCCTCGCCCGCGCCCTGGCGCCGGAACCGCAGCTGTTGCTGCTCGACGAGCCGTTTTCCAACCTCGATGGCGAGTTGCGCCGCAAGCTCAGCCATGAGGTGCGCGACATCCTCAAGGCCCGTGGCACCAGTGCGATCCTGGTGACCCACGATCAGGAAGAAGCCTTTGCCGTCAGCGACCACGTTGGTGTGTTCAAGGAAGGTCGGCTCGAGCAGTGGGACACGCCTTACAACCTCTACCACGAACCGGCGACGCCTTATGTCGCCAGTTTCATCGGTCAGGGTTATTTCATTCGCGGTCAGCTCGTCACCCCGGAATCGGTGCAGACCGAGCTGGGTGAACTGCGCGGCAACCGTGCTTACACCTGGCCGATTGGCGGCGCGGTGGACGTGCTGTTGCGTCCGGATGACATTGTTTATGCGCCGGATAGCTCACTGAAGGCGCAGATTGTCGGCAAGACATTCCTCGGCGCGGCGACCTTGTATCGCCTGCAACTGCCGACCGGTGCGCAACTGGAATCGATCTTCCCCAGCCATGCCGATCATCTGGTTGGCGCGCAGGTCGGGATTCGCGTAGCGGCGGATCATTTGGTGCTGTTCCAGGCTTCGGGGAGCACTGCGGCACAGATTCCGGCGGTGGAAAACGGCGTCCGTCGATTCAGCACCAGCCTTTAATCCGCACTGGATAAAAATTGTGGGAGCGAGCCTGCTCGCGAATGCGGTGTTTCAGTCACCGAAGATGTTGACTGAAAGAGCGCTTTCGCGAGCAGGCTCGCTCCCACAGTTGGTATTGCCTCAGCCTAAAAACAGGGTGCCGCTGGCCACCAGCGTCGCATTGCCGCCAATCTTCACCCGCTCACCTTCCAACCGACAGAACAACTCCCCGCCCCGCGCCGAGCGCTGGCACGCGGTCAGGTTCGATTTGCCCAGACGCTTGGCCCAGTACGGGATCAGGCTGCAATGGGTCGAACCGGTCACCGGGTCTTCATTGATACCAATGGCCGGGGCGAAATAGCGCGAGACGAAGTCATGCTGGTTGCCACGCGCAGTAACGATCGCGCCCAGCCATGGCAGTTTCGCCAGCGCTGCCATGTCCGGCTGGCAGTCGAGCACCGCCTGTTCCGAGTCCAGCACCACGAACAGTTCGTTGGAGCCGAGCACATCAACCGCCTCGACACCGAGCGCCCGCTCGACGTCCAGCGTCACGCCGATTTCCGATGGCACGATGGTCGGGAAGTCCAGCCATAGCCGGTCGCCTTCGCGGCTGACACTCAGCGGGCCGGACTTGCAAGTGAAGTCGATGCGCTCGGCCCCTTCCTTATAGATTTCGAACAATACAAATGCGCTGGCCAAAGTCGCATGCCCGCACAGTGGCACTTCAGTTGTCGGGGTGAACCAGCGGATATGCCAGGCCTGGCCTTCGCGCACCAGAAACGCGGTTTCCGCGAGATTGTGCTCGGCGGCGATCTTCTGCATCAAGTCATCGGCCAGCCAACTGTCGAGCCGATAGACCATCGCCGGGTTGCCACTGAACGGCCGATCGCTGAAGGCGTCGACCTGATGAAACGCAAGCTGCATGATTTTCTCCCTGAATTGGTCGACCGAGCATGCAACGGCGGCCCGGATCAGTGCCAGTGACAGAAACGCAATTTTTTCTTCATACAGCCGGCGCGACTATTACGCCCGGCCGATATCGGCGAACTGCGCCTGGGTGTGCTGGGCCAGCACCGCAGGCGCCAGTTCCACTTCCAGTCCTCGCCGCCCGGCACTCACATAAATAGACGCAAACCCCTGAGCGGAATTGTCGATGAAGGTGCGCAGGCGTTTCTTCTGCCCGAGCGGGCTGATGCCGCCCAACAGGTAGCCGGTGGAGCGTTGCGCGGCGGCGGGATCAGCCATTTCGGCTTTCTTCACTCCAGCGGCATGGGCCAGCCCCTTGAGATCGAGCGTTCCGACGACCGGCACCACAGCGACCAGCAGTTCGCCTTTTTCACTGGCGGCCAGCAAGGTTTTGAACACTTGCGCCGGTGCGAGCCCGAGCTTCTCCGCCGCCTCCAGCCCATAGGACGCGGCCTTCGGATCATGTTCGTAACTGTGCACGCGATGTTCGGCACGAACTTTTTTCAACAAGTCCAACGCTGGGGTCATGGCAGCTCCGGGTTCGGCAATCTTTGAAAAACCTGCGGCGGATTCTAGGTCATCGTTCGGCAAAAGGCTCTATTCCAAGCCGCGAATCCCGTGGCTTCGCGCTGCATTCAAGCTGATCGCCGCGCTGATCATTCATACGACGAATAGTTTTATTGTGACCGACGGTTCACTTTCGACCTTTGACAGGTTTGTTTCTTGTCTATATTTTTTCGAATCTGAATAATGTAAGAATCATGCTCCGCGCAGTACCCAGCAGTAACCCGGGAACCGAATGGGGATTCCGACCCGGTGAAGATCGCGCCCTGCTCCGTTGGCAAGGCGCTACACAAGAAAAAGAACCGAGGTTTTCAATGACAGCTGCTTTACCGCAACCATCGCTTTCCGGCCAATGCATGGCCGAATTCCTGGGCACTGCCCTTCTGATCTTCTTCGGCACCGGCTGTGTCGCCGCGCTCAAAGTCGCGGGCGCCAGCTTCGGCCTGTGGGAAATCAGCATCATCTGGGGCGTCGGCGTGAGCATGGCGATCTACCTCACCGCCGGGGTTTCCGGCGCGCATCTGAACCCGGCCGTGAGCATCGCTCTGACAATCTTCGCTGACTTCGAAAAGCGCAAACTGCCGTTCTACATCCTTTCGCAAATCGCCGGCGCCTTCTGCGGCGCGTTGCTGGTCTACACGCTCTACAGCAATCTGTTCTTCGATTACGAACAAACCCACCAGATGGTTCGTGGCTCGGCTGCCAGCCTGGAATTAGCCTCGGTGTTCTCCACCTACCCGAACCCGGTGCTGTCGACGGCCCAGGCGTTTCTGGTCGAGATGATCATCACCGCGATCCTGATGGGCGTGATCATGGCCCTGACCGATGACAACAACGGCCTGCCACGCGGCCCGATGGCGCCGCTGCTGATCGGTCTGCTGATCGCCGTGATCGGCAGTGCGATGGGCCCGCTGACCGGTTTCGCGATGAACCCTGCGCGTGACTTCGGTCCGAAACTGATGACTTTCTTTACCGGTTGGGGTGAAATTTCCTTCACCGGTGGTCGTGATATTCCGTATTTCCTGATTCCGATTTTTGCACCGATTGTCGGTGCCTGCCTCGGCGCTGCCGGGTATCGCGGGCTGATTGCCCGTCACCTGACCGGCGCCACACCTGCTACAAAGGATGCAGAACCGGCCATTGACGGCAAACCAAGAACTTCTTGAAACAGTCGGCGCCGGCTCCTGCCAAACCGAGCCTGCGCCACGGCCCACTCTCCCTTATTTCGTCCAAGGCAATCGACATGACCGACATTCAGAACAAGAACTACATCATTGCCCTTGATCAGGGTACGACCAGCTCCCGCGCGATCATCTTCGACCGCGACGCGAACGTGGTCTGCACCGCGCAGCGAGAATTCGTTCAGCATTACCCGCAAGCCGGTTGGGTCGAGCATGACCCGATGGAAATTTTCGCCACCCAGAGCGCGGTGATGGTTGAAGCGCTGGCCCAGGCCGGTCTGCATCATGACCAGGTCGCCGCGATCGGTATCACCAACCAGCGGGAAACCACCGTGGTCTGGGACAAGACCACTGGCCGCCCGGTGTATAACGCGATCGTCTGGCAGTGCCGCCGCAGCACCGAGATCTGCCAGCAGCTCAAGCGCGATGGTCACGAAGACTACATCCGTGACACCACCGGTCTGGTTACCGACCCGTACTTCTCCGGCACCAAACTGAAGTGGATCCTCGACAACGTCGAAGGCAGCCGCGAGCGTGCACGCAACGGCGAACTGCTGTTCGGCACCGTCGATAGCTGGCTGATCTGGAAATTCACCGGCGGCAAGGTGCACGTCACCGACTACACCAACGCCTCGCGCACCATGCTCTTCAACATTCACTCGCTGGAGTGGGATTCGAAGATGCTGGAGATCCTCGACATCCCCCGCGAGATGCTCCCGGAAGTCAAAGCTTCCTCGGAAATCTACGGTCGCACCAAGAGCGGCATCGCCATCGGCGGTATCGCCGGCGACCAGCAAGCGGCGCTGTTCGGCCAGATGTGCGTAGAGCCGGGCCAAGCGAAAAACACCTACGGCACCGGTTGCTTCCTGCTGATGAACACCGGCGACAAAGCGGTGAAATCCCAGCACGGCATGCTCACCACCATCGCCTGCGGCCCACGCGGCGAAGTGGCTTATGCTCTGGAAGGCGCCGTGTTCAACGGCGGTTCGACCGTGCAATGGCTGCGCGATGAACTGAAAATCGTCAACGACGCCCACGACACCGAATACTTTGCCAACAAGGTCAAGGACAGCAACGGTGTGTATCTGGTGCCGGCGTTTACCGGTCTCGGCGCACCGTACTGGGACCCGTATGCCCGTGGCGCGCTGTTCGGCCTGACGCGCGGCGTACGCGTCGATCACATCATCCGCGCCGCGCTGGAATCGATCGCCTACCAGACCCGCGACGTACTCGACGCCATGCAACAGGACTCCGGCGAACGCCTCAAGGCCCTGCGTGTGGACGGCGGTGCGGTGGCGAACAACTTCCTCATGCAATTCCAGGCCGACATCCTCGGCACTCAGGTGGAGCGTCCGCAAATGCGCGAAACCACCGCACTCGGCGCTGCCTATCTGGCCGGCCTGGCCTGCGGCTTCTGGGGCAGCCTGGAAGAACTGCGCGGCAAAGCAGTGATCGAGCGCGAGTTCGAACCGAGCCTGGACGAAACCGAGAAAGAGAAACTCTACAAAGGCTGGAAAAAAGCCGTCAGCCGCACCCGTGACTGGGCGCGTGAGGACGCCGAATAAGCCAACGTGCAGTTCCAGAAGGGTATCTAACTGGTAGGGAGCAGATTCCTGCGGCATCATGGGCAAATTTTGCTTGGCAGCCCAAAGGAAGCCCCATGAATCTGCCTCCCCGTCAGCAGCAAATCCTCGAGCTGGTCCGCGAACGCGGCTATGTGAGTATCGAGGAGATGGCCACGCTGTTCGTTGTCACCCCGCAAACCATCCGCCGCGACATCAATCAGCTCGCGGAAGCCAATCTGCTGCGTCGCTACCACGGTGGCGCCGCGTACGATTCCAGTGTCGAAAACACCGCGTATGCGATGCGCGCCGATCAGATGCGCGACGAAAAGCAACGCATCGGCGAAGCCATTGCCGCACAGATTCCCGATCACGCCTCGCTGTTCATCAATATCGGTACCACCACCGAATCGATCGCCCGCGCCCTGCTCAATCACAGTCACCTGAAGATCATCACCAACAACCTGCACGTCGCCTCGATGCTCAGCGCCAAGGATGATTTCGATGTGCTGCTGACTGGCGGTAACGTGCGGCGTGACGGCGGTGTGGTCGGTCAGGCGAGTGTGGATTTCATCAATCAGTTCAAGGTCGATTTCGCCTTGGTCGGGATCAGCGGCATCGATGAGGACGGCAGCCTGCTCGACTTCGATTATCAGGAAGTGCGGGTCAGCCAGGCGATCATTGCCAATGCGCGGCAGGTGATTCTGGCGGCGGACTCAAGCAAGTTCGGGCGTAACGCGATGATTCGACTGGGGCCGATCAGCCTGATCGATTGCCTGGTCACCGATCAGCAGCCGGTACCAGCGCTGGCGCAATTGTTGAGTCAGCACAAAATTCGTCTGGAAGTCGTTTAACCCGCAAGATCAAGAGATCGCAGCCTTCGGCAGCTCCTACATCTGGAATGCATTCCTCCTGTAGGAGCTGCCGAAGGCTGCGATCTTTTGCTTTTAATGTTCGGATATTTTCCTTTCTCAGCCCTTCGATGAGTTTTTTCAATCGAACGCGACTGGCTGCGCGCGTGTTTATGGGCTACCATTTTCGCAAATGAACATTAATGTTCGATTTCCAAGACATAAAACCAAAAGAACCGAGGCCAGCCGATGTCCACCTCTACCTTGCGTACGCCCCCTCTCTCCGAGATCTATGACGTTGCCGTAATTGGCGGCGGGATCAATGGCGTGGGGATCGCAGCGGATGCCGCCGGTCGCGGTCTTTCGGTGTTCCTTTGCGAAAAAGATGACTTGGCCAGCCACACCTCGTCGGCCAGCAGCAAGCTGATCCACGGTGGCCTGCGCTACCTCGAGCATTACGAATTCCGTCTAGTGCGCGAAGCGCTGGCTGAGCGCGAAGTGCTGCTGGCGAAAGCGCCGCACATCGTCAAACCGATGCGTTTCGTCCTGCCGCACCGCCCGCACCTGCGTCCAGCGTGGATGATTCGTGCCGGCCTGTTCCTTTACGACAACCTTGGCAAGCGCGAAAAACTGCCGGGTTCGAAAAGCCTGAAGTTCGGCGCCGACAGCGCGCTGAAAAGCGAAATCAAGAAAGGCTTCGAATACTCCGACTGCTGGGTCGATGACGCCCGCCTCGTGGTCCTGAACGCTATGGCCGCCCGCGAAAAAGGTGCGCATGTGCACACCCAGACCCGTTGCGTCAGCGCACGTCGCACCAAAGGTTTGTGGCATCTGCATCTGGAGCGCGCCGACGGAAGCCTGTTTTCTATCACCGCCAAAGCACTGGTGAACGCCGCCGGCCCATGGGTGGCCAAGTTCATCCGTGACGACCTGAAGATGGAATCGCCGTATGGCATCCGTCTGATTCAGGGCAGCCATATCATCGTGCCGAAGCTGTACGAAGGCGAGCATGCGCACATTCTGCAAAACGAAGATCAGCGCATCGTTTTCACCATTCCGTATCTGAACCACTTCACCCTGATCGGCACTACCGACCGTGAGTACACCGGCGACCCGGCGAAAGTGGCGATCACCGAAGGCGAAACCGACTACGTGCTGAAAGTGGTCAACGCTCACTTCAAGAAGCAGCTGAGCCGCGAAGACATTGTGCACAGCTACTCGGGCGTTCGGCCGCTGTGCAACGACGAATCCGACAATCCGTCGGCAGTGACCCGCGATTACACCCTGGCGCTGTCGGGCAACGCCGAAGAAGCGCCGCTGCTGTCGGTGTTCGGTGGCAAGCTGACCACTTACCGCAAACTCGCCGAGTCGGCGATGGCGCAGTTGATGCCGTTCTTCACCCAGATGCGCCCGAGCTGGACTGCCACCGCCACCCTGCCCGGGGGCGAAGACATGACCACGCCAGAGGCGCTGAGCGCGCGAATTCGTGACAAGTTCGATTTCGTCCCGACTGAAATCGCCCGACGCTGGGCCGTCACCTACGGCAGCCGCACCTGGCGCATGCTCGAAGGCGTGGAAAGCCTGGCCGACATGGGTGAGCACATCGGCGGCGGGCTCTACACCCGCGAAGTCGATTATTTGTGCAGCGAAGAATGGGCGACCACGGCGCACGACATCCTGTGGCGCCGTACCAAGCTAGGCTTGTTCACCACAGCGGAGGAGCAGCAGAAGCTCGCGACGTATCTGGGCAAGGTTGAGCAGAATCGGAAGATCGAGGCGGCTTGATCTCACCGTTCAAACGAAAGCCCCTGCATCGAGAGATTCAGGGGCTTTTTGTTATGTGGACTTTGTTGAACCTGATTGGGACAGTTAGATCTTTTCCCCCTCACCCCAGCCCTCTCCCCCAAGGGGTAGAGGGGGAAAGGGAGCCGATCTCTGTGGGTTCCAAAGTCCGAGGTCGGCTCGGTATCTCACGTCGCCGTAACTCGACCATCCACCGCAGTCAGTCCCCTCTCCCTCCGGGAGAGGGTTAGGGTGAGGGGCTTTTGATCGTTCGGTTTTCCGAACGCGACTCCACAGTCGATTCGGTTAACCGGATCACACCCTCAAAAAATTACCGCCACAAAACTTTAATAACGTTATAAAACAACTGGTTAACCGACTGTGACTGCTCTGGCACGAGTCATGCTCTACACTCTCTCGACGAATGCCTGCTGTGCCGACACTTCAGGAGCCGTCAGGCATTCGAAGCACAAAAAGGGCCGACAAACTGGCTCCATAAAAAAAACAATGTCGAGGAAAATTTGATGCGCATCGTTCCCCATATCCTGGGCGCAGCCATTGCTGCCGCTCTGATCAGCACGCCAGTTTTCGCCGCCGAGCTCACCGGCACCCTGAAGAAAATCAAAGAGTCCGGTGTCATCACCCTGGGCCACCGTGACGCCTCCATTCCGTTCTCCTACATCGCTGATGCGTCCGGCAAGCCGGTTGGCTACTCGCACGATATCCAGCTGAAGATCGTCGAAGCGATCAAGAAAGACCTCGACCTGCCGAACCTGCAAGTCAAATACAACCTCGTCACCTCGCAGACCCGTATCCCGCTGGTGCAGAACGGCACCGTGGACGTCGAGTGCGGTTCGACCACCAACAACGTCGAGCGTCAGCAGCAGGTCGACTTCTCCGTCGGCATCTTCGAAATCGGTACCCGTCTGCTGTCCAAGAAAGACTCCAAGTACAAGGATTTCGACGATCTGAAAGGCAAGAACGTCGTAACCACCGCCGGCACCACCTCCGAGCGCATCCTCAAGGCGATGAACGCCGACAAGCAGATGGGCATGAACGTCATCTCCGCCAAAGACCACGGCGAGTCCTTCCAGATGCTGGAATCGGGCCGTGCCGTTGCGTTCATGATGGATGACGCGCTGCTGGCCGGCGAAGCCGCCAAGGCCAAGAAAGCTGCCGACTGGGAAGTGACCGGCACGCCACAGTCGTACGAAATCTACGGTTGCATGATGCGCAAAGGTGACGAACCGTTCAAAAAGGCTGTGGATGACGCGATCAAGGCCACCTACGCTTCGGGCGAAATCAACAAGATCTACGAGAAGTGGTTCATGCAGCCGATTCCGCCAAAAGGCCTGAACCTGAACTTCCCGATGAGCGACGAGCTCAAGACCCTGATCGCCAATCCGACCGACAAAGCGGCTGACGACAAGAAGTCCTGATTTTCTGACTAACCTTATCCCCTGAGGAGGCGCCTGCCTTTTCAGGGGATGGTCACTCCCTGCTGGCATTTTTCTGGAAACACTCGAACCGGTGGCTGTTGAGCCGATCGCGTGTGCCCGGTCTTTGAAAAAAGACTGGGGAGGGAACGGAGTTCCCCAGGCGGGCACTTGTACATCGATCGAATCGAGGGGAGACCCTAATGAATTACAACTGGGACTGGGGCGTGTTCTTCAAGTCCACCGGCGTGGGCAGCGAGACCTATCTCGACTGGTTCATCTCCGGTCTGGGCTGGACCATCGCCATCGCCGTCGTGGCGTGGATCATCGCCCTGCTGCTCGGCTCGCTGCTGGGCATCATGCGCACCGTGCCGAACCGCATCGTATCGGGCATTGCGACCTGCTACGTCGAGCTGTTCCGTAACGTGCCGCTGCTGGTGCAGCTGTTCATCTGGTACTTCCTGGTGCCCGATCTGCTGCCGCCGGATCTGCAGGAGTGGTACAAGCAGGACCTCAACCCGACCACCTCGGCCTATCTGAGCGTTGTCGTCTGCCTCGGTCTGTTCACCGCCGCCCGTGTCTGCGAGCAAGTGCGCACCGGTATCCAGGCGCTGCCTCGTGGCCAGGAATCCGCCGCCCGCGCGATGGGTTTCAAACTGCCGCAGATCTACTGGAACGTGCTGCTGCCCCAGGCCTACCGGATCATCATTCCGCCGCTCACCTCGGAATTTTTGAACGTGTTCAAGAACTCCTCCGTGGCGTCCCTGATCGGTTTGATGGAGTTGCTGGCGCAGACCAAACAGACCGCCGAGTTCTCGGCCAACCTGTTCGAAGCCTTCACCCTGGCAACCCTGATCTATTTCACCCTCAACATGAGCCTGATGCTGCTGATGCGCCTGGTCGAGAAGAAAGTCGCAGTGCCCGGCCTGATCTCCGTGGGGGGTAAATAATGGAATTCGATTTCAGTGGCATCGTCCCGGCCATTCCCGGTTTGTGGAACGGCATGGTGATGACCCTCAAGCTGATGGCCATGGGCGTGATCGGCGGGATGATTCTCGGCACGATCCTCGCGCTGTGCCGTTTGTCGCACAACAAGCTGCTGTCGAGCATCGCTGGCGCCTACGTCAACTATTTCCGCTCGATTCCGCTGCTGCTGGTGATCACCTGGTTCTACCTGGCAGTGCCGTTCGTGCTGCGCTGGATCACCGGCGAAGACACGCCGATCGGTGCGTTCACCTCGTGCGTCGTGGCATTCATGATGTTCGAAGCGGCGTACTTCTGCGAAATCGTCCGTGCCGGTGTGCAGTCGATTTCCAAGGGCCAGATGGGTGCCGCGCAAGCGCTGGGCATGAATTACGGGCAGATGATGCGCCTGATCATCCTGCCGCAGGCGTTCCGCAAGATGACCCCGCTGCTGCTGCAGCAGAGCATCATCCTGTTCCAGGACACCTCGCTGGTCTACACCGTGGGCCTGGTGGATTTCCTCAACGCCTCGCGCGCCAGCGGCGACATCATCGGCCGCTCCAATGAGTTCCTGATTTTCGCCGGTCTCGTGTACTTCATCATCAGCTTCGCCGCCTCGCGGTTGGTCAAGCGTCTGCAAAAAAGGTTCGCCGTATGATCTCTATCAAAAACATCAACAAGTGGTATGGGGACTTCCAGGTGCTGACTGATTGCAGCACCGAGGTCAAGAAAGGCGAAGTGATCGTGGTCTGCGGCCCGTCGGGTTCCGGCAAGTCGACGCTGATCAAGTGCGTCAACGCCCTGGAACCGTTCCAGAAAGGCGACGTGGTGGTTGACGGTACGTCGATCGCCGATCCGAAAACCAACCTGCCGAAACTGCGTTCGCGCGTGGGCATGGTGTTCCAGCATTTCGAACTGTTCCCGCACCTGACCATTACCGAAAACCTGACCATCGCGCAGATCAAGGTGCTCGGCCGCAGCAAGGAAGAGGCGACCAAAAAGGGTCTGCAACTGCTCGAGCGCGTAGGCCTGTCGGCGCACGCCCACAAGCATCCGGGGCAACTGTCCGGCGGTCAGCAACAGCGTGTGGCGATTGCCCGTGCGCTGGCGATGGACCCGATCGTCATGCTGTTCGACGAACCGACCTCGGCGCTCGACCCGGAAATGGTCAACGAAGTGCTCGACGTCATGGTGCAGCTGGCCCACGAAGGCATGACCATGATGTGCGTGACCCACGAAATGGGCTTCGCCCGTAAAGTGGCCGACCGGGTGATCTTCATGGACCAGGGCAAGATCATCGAAGACTGCCCGAAAGAGGAATTCTTCGGCGACATCAGCGCCCGCTCCGAACGCGCGCAGCACTTCCTCGAGAAAATCCTGCAGCACTAAAAAACCACGCAGAACCCTGTGGTGTGGCGAGGGGATTTATCCCCGTTCGGCTGCGAAGCAGTCGTCGAACCGTTAAATCCGGTTTGACCATGAAATGCCGGGGCCGCTTCGCAGCCCAACGGGGATAAATCCCCTCGCCACAGGGTTCACCTCAAACCAATGGTGATGCACAACAAGTGTTGTGGTTGACCCAAGGCATCTGTGATGAAATGCGACCCCACTCTTTATCGCGCTGCAGAGCCATCACTTGCCGTGAAGCCCCGTCTGATCCGTCATCTGTTCCTGCCGCCGCTGATCATCGCCTTGATGGTCGGACTGGGTTTTATCGGCTTCTGGACCAGTGAACACTTCGGCATCCGCAGCCTCGGCGAGAACGGCCAGCGCCAGCTGGAACTGCACGCCCGCGCGGTCGAAAGCGAGATCAGCAAATACACCTACCTGCCCAGTCTGCTGGAACTCGAAACCAGTGTGCCGCAGTTACTGGCCGACCCGACGCCGGAACACCGGCAGACGGTCAACGATTACCTCGAAGGCCTGAACCGCCGCAGCCGCAGCCGGGCCATCTACGTGATGGACACCACCGGCCGGGTCATGGCCACCAGCAACTGGCGCGATGTCGACAGTTATCTCGGTGAAGACTTGTCCTTCCGCGCCTATTTCAAGGACGCCGTGCGCGGCCAGCCCGGGCGCTTCTATGGCATTGGCAGCACCAACGGCGAACCCGGTTACTACCTCGCCCATGGCCTCGAAGAGCACGGCAAGATCATCGGTGTCGCGGTGGTCAAGGTGCGTCTGGAAGCCATGGAAGAACGCTGGCAGCGGGCGCGTCTGGAGGCGTTCGTCAGCGACGAGAACGGCATCATCATTCTGTCCAGCGACCCGGCCAGACGGTTGAAATCGGTGATTCCGCTGAGCGACGAGGTCAAGGAAAAACTCGCCCGCAGCCTGCAGTACTACTGGTTCCCGCTCAACGAACTGCAACCGCTGGCCCGCGAGACACTGGCCGAAGGCGTGGAGAAACTGACTTTCCCGGCCAACAGCGAATTGCAGCCCGACGAAGACGACATCAGCTATCTGGCGCAAACCCGACTGCTGAGTGACACGCCGTGGAATTTCACCCTGCTGACGCCGTTGCAGGACCTGCGCCGCGAAGCGATCAACCAAGGCATTCTGGTGGCCGTTGCGTTTGCCCTGTTCGCCTTCCTGCTGATTGCCTGGAACGAGCGGCGCAAAGTCCTCGCCACCCGCCTCGCCGCCCGCGAAGCGTTGCAGGAAGCGAACAGCCAACTCGAACGTCGGATTACCGAACGCACCGCCGATCTGCGCGCCAGCAACGAACGCCTGAAGAGTCAGATCCGCGAGCGCCGCCAGGCCGAAGAGACGTTGCGCCGCGCCCAGGATGAACTGGTGCAGGCCGGCAAACTTGCGGCCATCGGCCAGATGTCGACCAGCATTGCCCATGAACTGAACCAGCCGCTGGCGGCGATGCGCACGCTGTCGGGCAACACCGTGCGCTTTCTCGAGCGCGGCCAGCTCGACGTCGCCAGCACCAACCTCAAAACCATCAACGACCTGATCGACCGCATGGGCCGGATCACCGCCAGCCTGCGTTCGTTTGCCCGGCGCGGCGACAACAAGGGTCAGGCCAGTCTGGGCAAAGCCGTCGACGCCGCGTTGCAAGTGCTCGGCGCGCGCGTGGAAAACACCGCGCTGCAGATTCACCGGCAGTTTGCCGATGTGCAGCTGCTGATCGATCAGACCCGCCTCGAACAGATCCTCGTCAACCTGATCGGCAACGCCCTCGACGCCATGCACGCGCAACCGCAGCCGCAACTGTGGCTGGAGGGTGAGGAATTCAACGGCAAGTATCGCTTGCGGGTGCGTGATAACGGCCACGGCATCGACGCCGAAGCGCGCAAGCATTTGTTCGAACCGTTCTTCACCACCAAACCCGGCGAGCAAGGCCTGGGACTGGGCCTGACCCTGTCCGCCAGCCTCGCCGCCGCCACCGGCGGGCACCTGGGTGTTGAACACCCGGCCGGCGGTGGCACCACTTTCGTCCTCAGTTTACCGTTGGTAAGCCCTCTTTCTGCCGAGCCAATATGAACCCCGAACTCAGTGTGCTGATTGTCGAAGACGACCCCCATGTGCTGCTCGGCTGCCAACAGGCGTTGACCCTCGAGGACATTCCCTGCATCGGCGTCGGCAGTGCCGAAGAGGCGCTGGCGCAGGTCGGCGACAACTTTGCCGGCATCGTCATCAGCGACATCCGCCTGCCGGGCATCGATGGCCTGGAATTGCTCACCCGCCTCAAGCAGCGTGATCGCAGCCTGCCGGTGGTGCTGATCACCGGCCATGGCGACATTTCCATGGCCGTCGGCGCGATGCAGAAAGGCGCTTACGATTTCATGGAAAAACCGTTTTCGCCGGAGCGTCTGGTAGACGTCGCGCGACGGGCGCTGGAGCAACGCAGCCTCGCCCGCGAAGTTTCCTCGTTGCGTCGACAACTGGCTGAACGCGACTCCCTTGAAGGGCGGATCATCGGCCGTTCACCAGCGATGCAGAACCTGCGCGAACTGATTGCCAACGTCGCCGACACTTCGGCCAACGTCTTGATCGAAGGCGAGACCGGCACCGGCAAGGAACTGGTCGCCCGTTGCCTGCACGATTTCAGTCGCCGTCACAGCAAGCAGTTCGTTGCGCTGAACTGCGGCGGCCTGCCGGAAAACCTCTTTGAAAGCGAGATCTTCGGCCACGAAGCCAATGCCTTCACCGGCGCCGGCAAACGCCGGATCGGCAAGATCGAGCACGCCGACGGCGGCACGCTGTTCCTCGACGAAGTGGAAAGCATGCCGCTGCCGTTGCAGATCAAGTTGCTGCGCGTGCTGCAGGAGCGCACCCTCGAACGCCTCGGCTCAAACCAGAGCGTGGCGGTGGATTGCCGGGTGATCGCGGCAACCAAATCCGACCTCGATGAGTCGAGCAAGGCCGGCGAGTTTCGCAGCGACTTGTACTACCGCCTCAACGTCGTGACCCTGGAATTGCCACCGCTGCGCGAACGCCGCGAAGACATCCTGCAACTGTTCGAACACTTCACCCAGCAGTCGGCGCTGCGCTTTGATCGCGCACTACCCGAGCTGGACAACCAGACCCTGTCGAACCTGATGAGCCACGACTGGCCGGGCAACGTGCGCGAACTGCGCAACGTCGCCGAACGCTTCGCCCTCGGCCTGCCGGCCTTCAAGAAGTCCGGCGCCAGCGCTGGTCAAGGCCTGGCATTTGCCGAAGCGGTGGAAGCCTTCGAACGCAATCTGCTGGTCGACGCCTTGCAACGCAGCGGCGGCAACCTGACCCAGGCCAGCCAGGAACTGGGCATGGCCAAGACCACGCTGTTCGACAAAGTCAAAAAATACGGGCTGAGCCACTGATGGATCTGATTCTCAAAGCCGCGATCGGCGCCGCAGTGGTGCTGATTCTCGCGGCACTGTCGAAGACCAGGAACTATTACATCGCCGGCCTGGTGCCGCTGTTCCCGACCTTTGCCCTGATCGCGCACTACATCGTCGGCAAGGGCCGTTCGGTCGACGATCTGAAGACCACGATCGTGTTTGGGATGTGGTCGATCATTCCCTACTTCGTGTATCTGGCGACGCTGTACGTGATGGTCGACCGCATGCGCCTGGAAGCATCGCTGGCCGTGGCGGCGGTGGCCTGGTTGATGGCGGCGACCGTGTTGGTAACGGTCTGGGTGCGTTTGCACAGCTAAGATCAAAAGCCCCTCACCCCAGACCTCTCCCCGAGGGAGAGGGAGCCGACCGAGGTGTCCTGCGAGGTACATCGACGTGCGACACCGAGTCGACTATGGATCGGATGAAAAACCGAGTCGGTTATGGTGGTGTCAACGTGAACGCATTCACCGAATTCATAATCGACTCGGTCATTCAGATCGGCGTAGAGCACAAGACACCTCGGTCAGTCCCCTCTCCCTCTGGGAGAGGGTTAGGGTGAGGGGACTCTTTCTGGCTCACAGCAGATTCCTGCCCACCACCGGCTCGATCTGTGCCCAGTGCGAAGTATCCTCACGATGCGCTTGCAGATAAGGCAGCACCGCCGCCAGCAACGGTTCCTTGAACGCCTCCTGAAAGCGATGCGCCAGCCCCGGAATCAGCTTCAACTGACTGCCCTGAATGTGCGCCGCCAGATGTACGCCGTGCATCACCGGCAGCAGCGGATCAGCCGTGCCATGCACCACCAGCGTGGGCACACGCAATTGATTGAGCAAAGCCACGCGACTGGGTTCAGCAAGAATCGCCATGATCTGACGTTTGACGCCGTCGGGGTTGAACGCGCGGTCGTAGGACGCCGCCGCCTGTTGCAGCAACGCTTGGCGATCATCAGTCACCGTCGGGCTGCCGAGTGCCGCGAGCAGATCGGCCTGCTGCTCCAGCGCCACTTGACGGTTCGGCGCGCCCCGGCGTGAGAGCAACTGCACCAGCGCCGCACTCGGCGCTGGCAGGCCTTCAGCGCCGGAAGTGGTCATGATCAGCGTCAGGCTTTCCACCCGCTGCGGCGCCATCGCCGCCATGTGCTGGGCGATCATTCCACCCATGCTCGCGCCGAGCACGTGGAATTGCTCGACCTTCAACGCCGTCATCAAACCCAGCGCATCGTCGGCCATGTCGGTCAGGCTGTACGGGGCCGAGACCGGCAAACCGAGCTTGTAGCGCAGCACTTCGAAGGTCAGATTGGCCTCGATGGGCGCCTGCCGCCAGGTCGAGAGGCCGACGTCGCGGTTGTCATAGCGGATCACCCGGAAACCCTGCTGACACAGCGCGACTACCACCTCATCCGGCCAATGAATCAACTGGCCCCCCAGGCCCATGACCAGCAACAGCGCCGGGTCTGATGCACGACCGATGCTCTGATAGGCAAGGCTGACCGCAGGCAGATCGGCGTGCTCGGTCGGCACGTTCACATCGCAGCGCCCGGCTGCCAACGAGCCGGCCCCGAACACAAGCGCGGCCAACGCGGCCGCGACTGAAATAAATCTCTTGAACATGAAAAACACCAAAACGCAGCACCCCAGTAGAGCGCGAGTCTGATGAAGTTCGTGCGAGCGCGCTGCCACACTTGCATGACAGTTTGATGAAGAGTGCCGAGCGGTCATGCAGGCGCTGCAAACAATATCCCTGTACCGCCATGCTCCGGCGCAAATTCTTTTGAATGACTTGAACAGGAGCGGATGCCCCGCTCCCCCCTTGCGAGTCATCCACCATGCTCGAACCCCTTACCCTGGATTTGCCGCCAGCGCCCCCGGAGTCGTTCGCTACCTCCCTGGCGCTGCCTGAGTCCATCGACGAAAGTCTTTTGTTACGGGCCAATCAGCACTGGCGCGACAGCAGCAGTGGCCTGCGTGAACTGTTTGCGAGCAGCCCCGCGCTGCGCGATACGATCAACGCTTCGCTGCGACAACACCTGCAACTGGACGGCGAAAAAACCGGATTCGGCTTCATTGCCACCCAAACCCAGCCGGAGCATTTTGTCAGTCTTACCGACGCCTGCGCTTTTGTCGTACAACATCCGGCGCTGGAAACCTCGTTGGACCAGCACTGCCACGTTATCGGCCTGAAGCCTGATCACCCGCTGTACACCCTGAAGCCGCTGCAACTGCTGGCCAAACTCAAGCCGCTCGACCCGCAGAGCGCCCACGCCACCCGCTGGGCCGAGTTCTGGGAAGCACGTGCGCCCGGCACCCCGGTTTCGCGACGCACACGCGCCACCGAGCTATACCGATCACATTTCGAAGCGAGCGCTGACGCCGCTTACGCCAGTAAAGTCATCAACGCCGAACAGCGCGACCTGCTGCAGCAAATCGTTGATTCAGGTTCCACCCCAGCGATGTTCAAAGGGCAGTCCGTTCACCTGGAAAAACCGGCACTGGTGCTGAGCAATCACAGCAAAGTCAAACTGCCGGGGGCTTGGGTGATCAGCACGGGGGACCGGGCAACGGCGCGAGCGCTGCTCTACCTGCCCTGCCGCCCCGCGTGCATTCAGGCGTTCGACAATCGAGTGGATCTGCAGACGTGGCTCGCCGGTCAGGTACAGATCCCTGGCGGCCTGCCACGCCAGATCCAGCGCTTCGATTACAGCGCAGCGACAGATCCGATGATCACCGGCGCCAGCGATCTGTTCGCCGACCGGCAGCAGGCGCAGATGAATGCCTTGCGCAACACCAACCGGGGCAAACCCGGGTTGCGCGAACACGCTGCGCAAGCGCTGTTGCATGTCGATCTGATTGACCATCAGCGCAGCACAGCGATCATCGTTGCAACACCGGCCAAAGCGCTCACTGCGCAAGAACCCATCGCAAGTGACGCCCCTCCGTTGTTCGGCAGCCTGTCCGCAGGCATTCCGCTGGCCCTGAGACACGCCTCGCTCAACCGCGAGCGCGATGCACTTGAACACTTGCTGTCCAACGACCCGGACGGCACACGCTTGCAACAATGCCAGGACGCCCTGAAAGCGCTGGAAAGTGCCGAGCAAGCCTGCGAAAAGGTCAGCACCTTGTTGTTCGACAACGCCCCCGTCTGCGACACGGCGTTCGCTGCGATTTGTCAGGCTCACAAGGATGGCTTGTACGCCGAGGCGAAGCTGCAAGTGCTACTCGGGCAAATCGACAGCGCCGAACACGACCTGCTCAAAGCCGTTCTGGACAAGCCTGTGGCCAGTGCACGCGATGCAGACTGGATCGCCGCCAGCCTGACACTTTCGCTGAGCGAAACCCGCGACACGATCACTACGGTGCAGCGCGAAACGCTCAAGGGTGTACTGGTATTCACTCGGCAAGCTGCGCTGGCGGACCGCGCCTCCAACACGAGTCTGCTGTTGTATTGCCCAGGCAGCGGCGGTGGTCTGCGACGCTTTCCCGATCGCCGTACCTTGGCACTCGATTTTTTCAAGATCAGCGAGCAGGACAGCGAATCGGCCTTGCAACTCGACGCCATCGCCTCGGACCCGCTGCGTCATTGCCTCAACGCACTGATCGTCGATTGCGAGACGCGGACCGCCACCCTGCGCGATCAGTCCGGGCATGCCGATGCACTGGAAATTCTCCGCCAGGATTGCACAGCCGCTCTGCAAGTGCCGGTCAGCGCCGCCAGGAGTCTGATGTTCGCGCACGAGCAAGAGCAGCAGCGCAGCGGTGTTCTGGCCACTCATCTGCCGAGCTGGCTGGTGCGTTTGCAGAAAAGCGAGCGGGCTGCGCTCAAAGAGCGCATCAAGGCGTATATCGAGGCGATGCGCAAAAGCCACGCGCTGATGACACTGGCACTGGAACCGCGCGACGACTTCACCCGTAAACATCTGTACGCGCGCCTGCGCAAGGACTTTGCCACCGAGGGCTATTTTTCCGTGCAGGTCGAATTGCCCGATTCCACCAAAACCGAAACCGTAGTGGAAGCCACCCCCACCGGCCCGCGGCGTAAAACGGTGATCGTGCCCGGCGCCACGCGCAGCACGATGTCACTGGAAGACCTCGCCCAGTTGAACATCGACAACGTTCAGTCAGTGCTCAATGACTCACTGTCGCAACGCCTGATTTTCATGCGGGTGAAGGTCAGTGCCGCGCGCCAACAGGATCGCAACCGTCTGCTCAACGGCATCAACCTGAGCTATCTGCGTAAAGTCCTGCCGGAGCTGGACCTGCCCAAGGCCTATGAGCGCAGGATCCTCGAAGCCTTTAATGGCGCGCCCGGCGAAGCGCTGTTCGTCAGACAGCATCGGCGCGAAGGCCTGATCGAACCCTGGCGCCTGCTGCTGAAGATCCAGAGTGAAAATGCGCGTGCACAGAAACACCTCGACCGCAATGAGGCTGAGGTGGTGAACATCGCAATCGATGCCGATACCGCTGAAGCCTGGCGCGCTCAAGGCAAGCGCATCGTTCTGCTGCCGGTCGCGCTTAAAACTGGCGGCAAAGACACCCCGCGCGAAGGTCCAGTGACCTTGTCCGGCGTGACCTTCATTGAAGAGCAGATCAGCGGCACTACACTGCTCTACCTGCCGGACAGTCCGGATCAACAATTTTTCCGCCGTTACGACAGTCTCGAATCAGCGCGCAAAGGGCTGTTCACACTGTGCGCAAGTGACCGCTGGATCGAATACCTGGCGGGCAAGGCCTTGCAGGGCAATATTCGCGCGCATGTCAGCCGCATCGGTCAGGCGCATGAAAAAAACTTCGACGCCATTATCGAAGTCGGCGCACGCTGGCCGGCAAGCACTTCGCTGGCCGCGCACCTGCTCGATGCGCACATGGGTCGCTTGCTCGAAGCCCATCGCGGCAGCTCGCGCTCCAACGATGCGCTGTTCTTCGAACGCTATGCACTCAAAGGCCCACGGGCGTTCAACTACATAAAAATGGCGATTGGCATGGTCCCCTTTGTCGGCACCGTCCTCGCGCTTTACGATGCGTGGAACGCAGCCAATCAGGCCGTGGCAGCGTTTTTGCGCGGCGACGTGGCAGACGGGCTGGCGGAGCTCGAGTCAATGTTTCTCTCATTGATCGACGCGCTCATGGATCTGCTTCCGGGCGAAGCGGTGGCCTCGACTCTTGCGCGGTCCACCCGCGCCCTGACACGTGCGCGCCAGTTGCATGCGCTGCTGGGCAACGTTTCGGCCTTGCACGGTAAAACCCAGCGGCGAGCCCGGCATGTACTCGCCCGCTTTCAGGATTACGACTACGAACTACCGCTGTCCCTGGCCGGGATCGAGCCAGCCAGCCACGGGTTGTACCGTGGCGTTTACCGGCATGCCGACGGCGATTTCATCCAGCGTCAGGGGCGCATCTACCAGGTGGAGCTGGGCACGGGCTCACGCAACTGGCGCCTGGTCGGCAATTCGCGCAAGTCTTACAAGCAACCGGTCGCCCTGGATGAAACCGGCCAGTGGGACACTTGGTACGGCGTCTATGGAACCGCCGCTGAGGGTGGCTTGCGTGGCGGCGGAAACGTCGCCGGACATCTGGCCGATGCGCTGGACGCTTATTGGCCTCCGGTGATTCGCCAGCGCTTGCCGCGCTGGTGGGCAGAGCGTACGTTTCGCCGGCATCAGCAGTTGGAACTGGAGACGGAACGCCTGGGATACGTTATCGATAGCGGGGTCGAGGCGCGCAAGAGGGCGATACTGGCTTTCCAGGACGCCAGCCCCGCCGACCAGCGCGCCTTGTTGCCGGCAGCCGAAACCGCATGTCTGGAAGAAATCCGCCTGTGCGCTCAACGCTATCAGGGGTTGGCGGAGTTGAGGCCGCTCACCAGCGGCAATAAACAAGCGGCCGTCAACCGCGTACAAAGCTCCCTCGCCGTACGCCTGACCTCGCGATATGCCATGCGCGCCGGCCAAGTGTCAGCAGGCACAATCATGGTGCTGGAAGACATCCGGCGGCTGACACGCATGCACAGTGCTCTGCCGCCGAGCGCACGGTCACAGCGATTGGCCTTGCGTGCCCGGATTCGCGATCTGGAACTCGGTTACGTAAAAAAATTCGAGGAACTGGAAAGCACGAGATTCCAGCTCAATCAGTGGTACGAGCGCATCACCTTGAGATCCGACAAGGTCGGCCAGATCGAAACTGTCAATCTGGTCAATCGTCAGTTCAGCGATACCCGTCTGCTCTTTCACAAAACCTACATGCGCCTGGAGCTGGTCAAGAACTACGGCTATGACAATGACGTTTCCTGGATGTACTTCAACGAGCAAACGGACGGACTCTGGACACAGGCCAGACAGGCGGTGACCACCCAGTACGACCTGCCGAATCTGCAAACCACTGCGCAGAATCGCAGCCGCATGCTGACGCAATGTCTGGATGCCTATATCCGCTTCCGCCGACACATCACAGTCTGGATGACGGCCTACCCTGAGCACTTTCACCGGGATGCCATCGAACCGCTGCTCGACGGCCTGGAGCAGATGGCCGAACGTGCCCGCCGAGGCGTAATTGATCCACCGGCTCCGAGAACTCCCGGCCAGCCTGCCCAGCGGGTCTTCACCACTGAGGACGGCAACCTGCTGTACGGCACGGAAAAATTTGACTCGAGGTCGCAACGTCGGGTTTATGAACGCCGCCTCAGGGATGGCGAAGTGCAACTCTGGGAACAGGGTCCAGACGGCCGTTCGCGGCAGATCAGCCCTCAGGCTCCAGCCCCCCAGGCGCCGTCCGTAAGTCTCGCCGCGCTGGTCAATGACGCCGGACAGCGCCTGGACAGCATCCCGGCCTACCGGGCGACCGTGCAGAGCAATGCCGAGCGCGGCATGCTGCCGGTCGATCTGCAACACATGATGGACACCCAGGCCGCTGAGCTGAACACCCGAGCCGAGCGTATCGCCGCCAGTTCTGCGCAGCATCCGCTCATCCAGCGCTTGCGCGATGCAGCCGCCGAGCTGACCGTTGCCGGACGCACCCTGCGCACCGAACGCTCACTCACCAGCCAGAAGCCCACCGATGGCATGCTCGATGACCTGATCGGGCAAGGCGCCGTTGCAATACGCAGAACGCAACCGATCAGATTGCTCGGCCGGCGTGGCGGCCACCCGGACTATATGCAGGAGTACGAGATCTGGAACATTACGACCGAACCCCAGCAGTTGCTGTGGTACGCGCACTTTCACTACCGCAACGCGACGCCGGTGTTCAACCGCTTCGAAACCGCGCATTTGAAATTGCCGCAGCACCGCTTCCTGACCCATGCCGATGATGCGACGTTGCCTTACGCGAAAATCGGCAGTAAATCGCTGGTCCTTGGGCATTTCGAGCGGGTCTGACTACTGGCGCCCGACCTTGCTCTCAGCCAGCGAATGGCAGGGAGCAAGGACGAATTGTTCTGCCCTCAAAGTGCGATGGTCGACAACCGGATGACCATGAGACAAACTCAACAGATCCTCGCTGATCACAAGTTTTGTTCATGGAGCCCCGCCGGTGCTTGAAATCCGTCACCTGAAAACCCTGCATGCCCTGCGCGAAGCCGACAGTCTGGTCGATGCCGCTGACCGCCTGCATCTGACGCAGTCAGCCTTGTCGCACCAATTCAAGGAACTGGAAGAACGCATGGGCATGCAGTTGTTCGTGCGCAAGACCAAACCGGTGCGCTTCACCAGTGCCGGTTTGCGCCTGTTGCAACTGGCCGATGCCACCCTGCCGCTGCTGCGCGCGGCTGAAAGGGACATCGCTCGTCTGGCCGGTGGTACCGCCGGTCGTTTGCACATGGCCATCGAATGCCACAGCTGCTTTCAGTGGCTGATGCCGACCATCGACCAGTTCCGCGATGCCTGGCCGGAGGTCGAGCTGGACCTGGCCTCGGGCTTCGCGTTCGCGCCGCTGCCGGCACTGGCCCGGGGCGATCTCGATCTGGTGGTGACCTCCGATCCGCTGGAGATTGCCGGTATCACTTACGTGCCGCTGTTCACCTACGAAGCCATGCTCGCGGTGGCCAACCAGCATGCGCTGGCGAGCAAGCCGTACATCGTTCCCGAAGACCTGCTGACGGAAACATTGATCACCTACCCGGTCGAGCGCGATCGTCTGGACATCTTCACCCGCTTCCTCGAACCGGCCGACATCGAACCGGCGCAGGTGCGCACTTCCGAGCTGACAGTGATGATGATGCAACTGGTCGCCAGCGGCCGTGGTGTCTGCGGCATGCCGCATTGGGCGCTGCACGAATACAGCTCGCGCGGCTATGTGAAGGGCAAACGGTTGGGTGAAAAGGGCTTGTTCGCGACGCTGTACGCGGCGATTCGCACCGACATGCTCGATGCGCCGTACATGCGCGATTTCCTGCTGACCGCCAAGGACACCTCGTTTTCGACCCTCGATGGCGTCAGCGCCGTACGCTGATTCTCCAGATCAAGAGATCTCCCTGTGGGAGCGAGCCTGCTCGCGAATCGCCGTGTCAGTCGCCGAACATGTTTGCTGATAAAGCGCTTTCGCGAGCAGGCTCGCTCCCACAAGGATTTCGTGGTGGATCAGAGCTGGCGCCACATGTGGATCTTGTCGAAGTAGTCTTCGCCCACCCGCACCGCCAGCGGTTCGAGGCCGTACTGAATGAAGCCGCAACGCTGATACAACTGAAAAGCCGCGTCGTTGCCGGCGGTGACGGTGAGCTGCAGCAGTTTCAGCGCCGGATGTTTTTGCGCTTCGGCCAGAGCCGCCTTGACCAGATCAAAGCCCAGCCCTTTGCGACGAAAATCCGCCGAGACATACATGCCGAACAGCGTGGCTTTGTGGCGCGCCTTCTCGCGCGGCTCGAAGGCCAGGCCGACAATCCCTGCCAAAGTGCCGTCGTCGAACGCGCCCAGAACCACATCGAGCTTGCTGGTCAGGCGCGCTTCCCACCAGCTCAACGGCATCACCGCGCGTTCGCGCACGCTGGAAGTGAAGGCCTGCGGATGCCGGTCATAGGCTTCCAGCATCAGTTCGCGGTAAGCCAGGGCATGGCTGGCATCCAGCCGTTCGATCCACACCTCAGGCGGTCCGCCGTTGTTCGAGCATCAGCAATGCGGCGGCGGCAAAGATCAGAAGGTCTTGCAACGGGATCATGGCAACGTCCTTTGCGGGAATGATCAGGCGAGTGCCGTCAGTGAACGGCGATAAAACGGCAGGATGTGTTCGCGTGTCAATGGCGCCAGCTCGAGCGCCGGATCAATGGCCGGATCGACCCAGATGACTTCCTCGATTTCCGCCGCCGGACAGACGTCAGTGTCGATGGTCAGTTGAAAGATTTCCGCATGCACGATGTAGCCCGGCTCGTTGGCGGCAGGGGCGGAGAAGCTGTTGAGGAAAATCGCCTGCGCCGGGTCGATCTGCAGGCCCAATTCTTCTTCGAGTTCTCGGGCCAGGGCGTGGATCGGCAGCTCATGGGCCTCGATCTTGCCGCCCGGTTGCATGAACGCCGTGGTGCCGCGCTTGCGCACCAGCAGGGTCTGGCCTTGCGGGTTGAGCAGCAGCGCAGCGGCGATATGGAGAGTGCGGGGCGCAGCGTGAGAAGTCAGCGGCATGAGCGAGGAAAATCCCTGAGGCAAAAACCCAAGGATCCCATGCCCGCCCCCCTGCCGTCATGCCCGTTCGCCCTGCACCTGGAGCGCGGCCTCTGGCTCCTCGGGCTCTTTGACGAAGACCCGGTACTTGCCGCCTTCCATGGCTTCGAAGGCAATCAGTTTTTCGATCAGCGGGCCGCTCAGCACCTTGCCAGTGTTGAGCAGGAGCATGCCGTTATCAGCATTGAGATTGCGCGCCAGCAGCATGCCGGCGGCCAGTTCGCGGGTGCTCAACACTTTGACCTGCGGATCAATCAGGGCGATATCGTTGAGGAACGTCACACACACCTCGATAAACGCCTCGACCAGCTCCGGATCGTACAGCCGGCCACTGTACTGGCGCAGGTACAGCAGCGCTTCGTCGTTATTCATCTGGCGCTCGAGAATCAACCCGCGTTGCAGTTCGACGAAATCCACCGCCAGCTTCAGCAGCCGCGAGCCAAACGGGATCGCATCGCCCTTGAGCCGGTCGGGAAAGCCATTGCCATCCCAGTGTTCCTGATGATGCAGGATCAACCGGGCGGCATCTTTCATCGGGTCAAGGGTCATCAACAGCGATTCGCTCTGCTTCGGATAGCCGCGATAACGCTCGCGCTCTGCGGAATGCAGCAGATCCGACGGCGTGACCATCATCGAGTCCGGCCAGCTCAGTTTGCCGATGTTGTAGAGCGCGGCGGCCATGGTCAGGTCACGACTGGACGCTTCATCCAGGCCATGGACCTTGCTGTAGCCGCGCACCAGTTCGATGATTTGCCGGTTGGTCTGCTTGGAGGGCGGCAAGCGCAGGTTCGCCAGCAGCGAGAACACCTCTGTGCCGGTGACATAGCTGTGTTTGAGTTCTTCGTACGCCAGATCGAGCATGTCAGCGGTCTGCTGCAACTCGGCGGTCCGCGCCGCGACGTGTTTTTCCAGCGCGCTGTTGAGCTGTTTCAGTTGCGCGTTCTGCGCGCGGGCAAGCCGCTCCAGGCGCTGGCGTTCGCGTTCCGAATGCTGATGCTCCAGCGCCTGACGCAGAATCAGCAGCAGCTCTTCGTCGTTCCACGGTTTGCTGATGTAACGATGGATCTGCCCGTCGTTGATCGCCTTGATGATGGCGCTCGGGTCGGCGTAACCGGTGAGCATGATCCGCAGGGTGCCCGGAAAACGTTCGCGCACCTGGGCCAGCAGCGTCGCGCCGTCCATACCGGGCATGCGCGCATCGCTTATCACCAGATCCACCGGTTGCTGCGCCAGCAGTTCCAGCGCCTGGGCACCGCTGGTGGCCAGCAGAACGTCATAGGGTTGGCTGCGCAGCAGGCGGCGCAGGCTGTTGAGAATCGATTCCTCGTCGTCGACCAGCAGCACTCTGGAGCGCTGACTGGACGGTGTGGATTGTTCTTCCATGGGATGGCCTCAAGTGCAACAGTGAACATGAACGATGCGGCGCTGTGCCCCCGCACCGATCCGCATCTGCCATGAAGGCTAGATGATTTTGCCGATTGCCCACACTAAACTTCTGCCGTGCTGCGCAGGCAAGCTGACGAACGGCCGACTACTCTCAATACGATGAGCGGTCATGGCCGCCGACGAACCCGAGGATGAGGGAAAGGGATGCTCTCGACGAAAACTGCGTACGAAAACCCGGGCAGCGCGGCATGAACACAGCCTTGTGCGGTAGCGCCCCGTGAATCTGCCAACAGCTTTTCTGCGCCTGGTCCTGACGCTGCTGCTGTGCGGCGGCGCTATCGCCGAACCGCTGAACGAGCCGCTCAAACCACTGCCAGAGTTGCCCCGCCAGGATGCCGGGCGCGTGGCTCTGGGGCGGCAACTGTTCCATGACCCCAGGTTATCGGTAAATAACACCCTGTCCTGCGCCAGTTGCCATCAACTGGACAGGAATGGTGCCGACAACCGCGCGCTGTCTCTGGGGTTCGACGGCAAGCCGGTGGCGATCAATACGCCCACGGTGCTCAACGCCAGCCTGAACTTTCGCCAGTTTTGGGACGGCCGCGTCGAGACGCTCGAAGAGCAGAGCGATGTGGTCGTCACCAGCCCTCATGAAATGGGCAGCGACTGGGACACGGTCCTCAAACGCATCGGCGAGGACCCCGACTACCGTCGCAGCTTCTCCGCGATCTACCCGGACGGTCTCACCAAGGTCAATGTTCAGCGGGCGCTCGCAGCCTTCGAGCGCACCTTGTTGACCCCCGGTTCCCGGTTCGATCAGTACCTGCTGGGCGATACCGCCATCCTCAGCTACGAAGAAAAACAGGGCTACCAACGGTTCAAGGAGTACGGCTGCATTGCCTGTCATCAAGGGGTGAACATTGGCGGCAACATGTTCCAGAAATTCGGTGTGTTCGGCGACTACATTGCCGATCGCGGCCAGGCGACAAAGGCCGACCTGGGGCGCTTCAATGTTACCGGCGACGAAGCCGATCGTGCGGTGTTCAAGGTTCCCAGCCTGCGCAACGTCGCACTGACCGCGCCGTATTTCCACGACGGCTCGGCGGCGACCCTCGAACAGGCGGTGGACATCATGTTCCAGTATCAACTGGGGCGCATGCCGGGCAACGAAGACAAAACCCTGATCATTCAGTTTCTCAAGACCCTGACCGGCCAGTGGGAAGGCAAGCCATGATGAACATTTCGCGGCGCCGCAGCCTGCTGCTCTTGTCGTTGATCGCATTCGCGCTGGCTTCGGTGCTGCTGTTTCTGTACTTCAAGTCCAGCTCTGACCAGACGATGACATACACCGAATCGCGGGACCTCATCCGGCAGATCAAACAGCAGGATTCGCTATGGGAAAACGAGATCCTCAAGGCCAGGGTGGCGATCTCGCACAACTACGACCCGCTGGTATCGCCAATGAACGCGATGAATCAGCTCTGGGAGCGTTTTACCGACATCGAATCGGGGCATGGGCGCAACGAAGCGGCGCAATGGCACCAGGCGCATGTCGATTTTCTGCAGGCGATGAAAGAGAAATCCCGACTGGTCGAGCAGTTCAAATCGCACAATGCCTTGCTGCGCAATTCGCTGGCGTTCCTGCCAACCGCCGAGGATGACATTCAGCAGCAACTGGCCAACCTGCCCGACTTCGACAAATCGCAGTTGCAGAACATCACCACCGACACCTACGACCTGCTGCTCAGTGCACTGGAATTTGCCCAGGTCACCAGCGCCGAGCGCGCCGCCGAAATCGAGGTGGGGCTGAACAAACTCGCGGTCAATGCACAACGGCTGCCGGAAGAATTCCAGGCACCGATCAGGATTCTGAGCAATCACATAGCCCTGATTGCCCGTGAACAACCGCAGGTCAATCAATTGCTCGAAAGCATCGAAGCGATCCCCGTCGCCGAACGCCTGGACACCATGACCACCCTGCTTGACCGCGATCAGCAGCGGGCCGACAGGATCGACCGCCAATACCATTTCTACATGCTGCTGTTTTCCGTATTGCTGGTGCTGTCGCTGGTGGGCCTGACGATCCGCCTGATCGGCAGTTTCGCCGAAATCAACCGGGTCAATGCGGCGCTGCAGACCGCCAACGATGTGCTGGAACAGCGGGTCGATGAGCGCACCCGCGAACTGAAAAACGCACAGAGCGAACTGCTCGATGCCGCACGTCAGGCCGGCATGGCGGAAATCGCCACCAACGTTCTGCATAACGTCGGCAACGTGCTCAACAGCGTGAATATTTCTTCCGATCTGATTGCGCGAAAATTGCGCAGCAGCAAGACCCAGGGTCTGGCCAAGGCGATGCAGTTGATCAACGAGCACCCGGACGACCTCGGCGTATTTTTGCGCGAAGACGCCAAAGGAAAATTGCTCCCCGCCTACCTCAACCAACTGGTCACTGCCATAGCTCAGGAACAACAGGAAATGGCCGATGAGCTGATGCAAATGAGCAAAAGCGTCGACCACATCAAGGACATCGTCGCCACCCAGCAATCCTATGCCGGCGCCAGCAGCATGACCGAGCCGCTGTTCATCGATGAATTGCTCGAAGACGCCTTGCGCATGAACGCCGGTGCCCTGACCCGCCATCACGTCACGGTGGTCAGGGACTATGGCGACGTGCCGCAAGTGATGGGCGACAAACACCGCCTGCTGCTGATCCTGATCAACCTCATCAGCAACGCGAAGTACGCAATGTCCGACCTCAACAACCGCCCGCGGACCATGACTCTGGCAGTGAAAACTGTCGATGACAGCATTTTGCAGATCAGCGTCAAGGACGATGGCGAGGGCATCGCAGCGGAAAATATGGCACGGATCTTTGCCCACGGATTCACCACCCGCAAGGAAGGCCACGGCTTCGGCCTGCACAGTTGCGCCCTGGCCGCGATCGAGATGAACGGCCATCTCAGCGCCCACAGCGACGGACCGGGCAAGGGCGCGCTGTTCACCCTGCAGTTACCGCTGATTACCGTAACGGAGCACGCATGAGCGAATTGTCGAACCGCCGCATTCTGCTGATCGACGATATGCCGTCGATTCATGAAGACTTTCGCAAGATTCTCACGCCGGTCACGGCGCAATCGGTTGAGCTGGACGAAATGGAGGCCGCACTGTTCGGGGCGCAGGTTCGTCCCCAGCGCCCATTGCTGGAACTGGATTCGGCCTACGGTGGCGAGGAAGGGCTGGGCAAGCTGATCCAGGCTTTGCAGGAACAACGTCCGTACGCACTGGCCTTTGTCGACATGCGCATGCCCGACGGCTGGGACGGCGCAAAAACCATCGAACACCTCTGGCAGCACGACCCGCAATTGCAGGTCGTGGTCTGCACCGCGTATTCGGACTATTCCTGGGATGAATTGCTGGACCGATTGCAGGCGCACGACCGCTTGCTGATCCTGAAAAAGCCGTTCGACAATATTGAAGTGCAGCAGATGGCCAATACCCTGCTGACCAAATGGCAGATGACCGAAAGGGCCTCGTTGCAAATGCATCATCTGGAACATCTGGTGGATCAGCGCACCCTGGAATTCAAGCAGGCCAGCGAAGCCCTGCAACGGGAAATCGACGAGCGCAAGCAACTGGAAAGCCAATTGGTGCAGTCTGAAAAGCTCGCGTCACTGGGACAGATGGCTGCGGGCGTCGCGCACGAAATCAACAACCCGATCGGTTTCATTTCCTCCAATCTTGGTTCTCTCGACGGCTATTTCAAACAGTTGCTGGCCCTGCTCGAGGCGTATCAGAGCTATCTGCCTGGGCTCGACAGCGAAGCGGCAGCCAGATTGCAGCGCCTGCGTGAAGAGACCGAGCTGGATTTTCTCCTCGAAGACATTCCGCTGTTGATTCGCGAGTCCAAGGAAGGCATCGGCCGGGTCGGTCAGATCGTCAAAGACCTGAAGGATTTTTCCCGCGTCGATAACAGTCAGCAATGGCAGTGGGCCAATTTACAGCAAGGCATCGAGTCGACTTTGAACATCGTTGCCAGCGAGCTCAAGTACAAAGCCGACGTGATCAGGGAGTACCAGCCGTTACCGGACATCGAGTGCCTGCCGTCGCAAATCAATCAAGTGATCATGAACCTGGTGGTCAATGCCGCACAGGCCATGGGGCCCGAGCGTGGCACCATCACCTTGCGCACCGGTGTGCAGCAAGACATCGCCTGGGTTGAGGTCGCCGACACTGGCTCGGGCATTGCCCCGGACACCTTGCAGAAAATCTTCGACCCGTTTTTCACCACCAAACCGGTCGGCCAGGGCACCGGCCTCGGCCTGTCGCTGTCCTACGGCATCGTGAAAAAACATGGCGGAGACATTCGGGTCCACAGCGAACCGGGCGTGGGCACGACGTTCCGTGTCGAACTGCCCATGCGCCAGAACAGCCCGGCCGCTTGAGACACCTTCAGCCGGCTTCCTGAAAATCCAGTTCCGGCGGCTGACGGCGGAAACCGCTGGTGAGCACGGCGAGGTAAACCACGCCAATCGCCAACCAGCTCAGCCCCAGCCACACCGCCAGATGATCGAGACTGACCATCAGCCACAGGTCGGCCACCAGACCGATCAGCGGGCAGAGCAAAAACAGCAGCAGCTCGCGCAGGCCTTTTTTCTCGCCGCCGATCCAGTAATGGAAGATCACCGACAGGTTGACCAGGCTGAACGCGAGAAACGCGCCGAAGTTGATGAATGAGGTCGAGGTGGTCACATCGAGTTTCAGCGCCAGCAACGCCACCGCCGCGCACAGCAGAATGCTGTTGACCGGGGTGCCGAAGCGCGCATGCAACGTACCGAAAAAAGACTTGGGCAAGACGCCGTCGCGGCCCATGGCGAACAGCAGTCGCGAACCACTTGCCTGGGCCGACAGCCCCGAGGCGAACTGGCCGACAATCAGGCCGATCAGGAAGATCGAGACGAACAGGTCGCCACCGATATTGCGCGCGATTTCATAGGCAGCCGAGTCGACGCTGTCGAACTGGAACGATGGATGAGCGATCTGCACGAAGTATGAAACGCCAACGAAGATCAGGCCGCCAATCAAGGTGATCAGCATGATCGCCCGGGGAATGGTGCGGCGTGGATCGCGGGTCTCTTCGGTCAGGGTGCTGACCGCGTCGAAGCCAAGGAATGAATAACAGGCAATCGCCGCGCCGCTCATGATCAGCGGCATCTGCATGTCGCCGTTGAAGAACGGTTTGATCGACCACAGCGGCGTGCTCGCATCGCGGCCGATGTAGTGCACGCACAGCGCCACGAAGGCGATCAATACGAGAAACTGCACCAGCATCAGCAAAGCGTTGATGCCATTGGCCAGTTTCAGCCCGACGATGTTGATCGCACTGGTGATGCCGATGAACGCCAGCACCCAGATCCATTGCGGGATCGACGGAAATGCCGAAGCCAGATAAGCGGCGCCGATCAGCCAGATCGCCATCGGCAGGAACAGGTAATCGAGCAACACCGCCCAGCCGGCAATGAAACCGAGTTTCGGACTGATCGCCTTGCGCACGTAGCTGTATGCCGAGCCGGCCACCGGGAAAGCGGCAGCCATGCGCCCGTAACTCATGGCGGTGAAGAACATCGCCACCAGCGCCGCCAGATAGGCCGCCGGGACCATGCCGGCGGTGGACTGGGCGAGGATGCCAAAGGTGCCGAGGACAATGATCGGCGTCATGTAGGCGATGCCGAACAGCACCACCGACCCTAGCGAAAGGGTGCGTTGCAAACGAGCCATGGGCGACTTACTCCGAATGTTATTGGATTTATGGCAGAGCCGGGTTCGGCGAAAATTTCGGGTGTGGCTGATTATTTTTGTTCGACTGAAGATCGTTACCCCTCACCCCAGCCCTCTCCCCCAAAGGGGGCGAGGGGGAAAAGGAGCCGATCTATGTGGACTTCAATATCTGAGTTCGACTCGGTATCTCAGGTCGATGTATCTCGAAAGTACACCTCGGTCAGTCCCCTCTCCCTCCGGGAGAGGGCTAGGGTGAGGGCAGCGGTTATCGGTGTGGAATAAATAGCTCGCGAACACCGCAAGCCTGCTCCACCACCTCTCCCGGCAACTTCAAACGCTGATCATCCAGATAGCGATAATCCTTGCGCGCAATCTCCAGTTGCGTGAAATCCAGCTCGACCCTGAACTGCCCTTCTTCGCGCCCGGCCTCGAACAGCAGCGCCCCCAGCGGATCGACCAGCGCGCTGCCGCCGGCAAACACCAGACCGTCATCGCCCGCCTCGACACGATTGACCATCAGCGCAAACGCCTGGTTTTCCTGGGCGCGGGCCATGATCGCGGTGCGGTGGGTCGGGCCGTACGGGTCCATGTTGCCGTTGGTGACGATGAGCAATTCCACGCCCAGTTGCGCCAGGGCGCGGGCGGTTTCCGGGAACTCGATGTCGTAGCAGATCAACAGGCCCACGCGCACGCCGTTCCACGCACAGGTGGTGTAGCGGTCGCCGGCCCCGAACACGCCGCGATCCGACGCCCACAGATGGGTCTTGCGGTATTTCAGGGCGATGCCTTCGGGTGTGATCAACAACGTCGTGTTGTAGAAGCGGCCGTTGTCGTTCTCGGCCATGCCCACCACCACGGCGATGTCATGCTCACGCGCCGCCGCGAGCACGGCGCTGACGGTCGGGCCGTCGAGCGGTTCGGCGATCTGCGCCACGGTTTCGGCGTTGGGGAAGCCCATCAGGTGGGTTTCCGGGAACACGATCATTTGCGTGTCGACCGCGCAGGCAGCAATCGCCGCCAGTGCGCGTTCGAGGTTGTAAGCCGTGTCGTTGTCACGGCCCGCCAGTTGGGCGAGTTCGACTTTCATGGTTATCCCTTGTTATGTGGCCCGGCCCGGAAAGATTGCCCGGTGCCTGTCTGTGGGCCAGTATGCGCAGCAAGCAACCGGCCAGGGAATCACGCCGCCGGGGTAACCCGATAGGGGTAGATCGATGACACTTTCGTTGAATGACATCACTTGGCACCGCGCCGTCGGGCAATTGATCGACGCGCTCGACAAGCCGAATTTCTGGGCGCAACTGGTGCGTCTGCTTGAGCAGTACGTGGCGTTCGATAGCTGGGTGGTGCTGCTGTTCAGCGCCGATCAGCATCCGCAAGTCTTCGCCGAATGCCCCGGCGAGGACGGCAGCCCGGACCCGTTGTTCCAGGATTATCTGCGCGGGCTGTATCTGCTCGATCCGTTCTACATCGCCTGCCGCGAGCAGTCGCGCACCGGCCTGTATCGCCTTTCGGAAGTCGCGCCGGAGCATTTCGAGCTGACCGAGTATTACCAGCGATACTTTCGTCTGAATGTGGTGGCCGACGAAATCCAGTTCAATTGCCAGCTCGAAGGCGAGCGCACGCTGTGCCTGTCGCTGGGCAGTGAAAAACGTTTCACTGGCGAACAGATCGCTTTGCTGTCTTTGATTCAACCATGGGTGCTGGGCCTGTTGCGCCAACGTCTGCCGTACGAAATCAACGAAACCGTGGCCCTCGCCGTCGCACCTGCGCAGGCAGACTGGCGGGTGCAACTGGAAGCGTCGGTGCAACAGCTCAAGGGCGCCCAATTGACCGCGCGGGAACTGGACGTCGGGCGTTTGATGCTCAGCGGTTGTTCCAGTAAGGAAATCGCCCGTAAGCTGGAAATCTCCGTGGAAACCGTAAAAGTCCATAAGAAACACATGTACAGCAAGCTGGGGATCAAATCCCAGTCCGAGCTGTTTTCGATTTTTCTGCAGGCGCAGAACGCCTGAAACAATGTGACTAACGCTTTTTGTGGGAGCGAGCCTGCTCGCGAAGAGGCCCTCATGGCCGACATCAAGGTTGGCTGGTCCGCCGTCTTCGCGAGCAGGCTCGCTCTCACAGAAATGCGTGTCGTTGCACAAAATTGAGTCCGAACCAGGGAAACCGTATGAGCCTGTCTTTGCTGAGCCGCTACGCCTTCTTTGCCGTCTGTGTGATTTTCACCCTCGCCAGCCTGCCCTTTCTCGAACATGACTGGCTGTGGCCGATCACCGCCGTCACCGCAGTGCTGAGCCTGCTCGGCGTGTTCGACCTGCTGCAGACACGCCACGCCGTGCGCCGCAATTACCCGATTCTGGGCAATATCCGTTATCTGGTCGAAGGCATCCGCCCGGAGATTCGCCAGTATCTGCTCGAATCCGACAGCGACGCCCTGCCCTTCTCCCGCGCGCAGCGTTCGCTGGTGTACTCGCGAGCGAAAAACGAAACCGCCGACAAACCGTTCGGCACGCTGATCGACGTCTACCAGTCCGGCTTCGAATTCATCGGCCACTCGATGCGCCCGGCGCCGTTGAGCGACCCGAATGGTTTCCGCGTCACTGTCGGCGGGCCGCAGTGCACGCAGCCGTATTCAGCGTCGATCTTCAATATCTCGGCGATGAGCTTCGGCTCGCTCAGCGCCAATGCCATTCGCGCCTTGAACCAGGGCGCGAAACTCGGCAACTTTGCCCACGACACTGGCGAAGGCAGTATCAGCCCGTATCACCGCGAACACGGCGGCGACCTGACCTGGGAGCTGGGCAGCGGCTACTTTGGCTGCCGCACCAGCGACGGCCGCTTCGACCCGGAACGCTTCGCCGTGCAGGCGCAGAATCCGCAAGTGCGCATGATCGAAATCAAGATGAGCCAGGGCGCCAAACCCGGCCATGGCGGGATCTTGCCCAAGCACAAGGTCACCAGGGAAATCGCTGAAACCCGTGGCATCCTGATGGGCGAGGACTGCGTTTCGCCGTCGCGCCACAGTGCGTTTTCCACGCCAATCGAGATGATGCAATTCATCCAGCAACTGCGCGAACTGTCCGGTGGCAAACCGGTGGGCTTCAAATTCTGCCTCGGCCATCCGTGGGAATTCATGGGCATTGCCAAGGCCATGCTGGAAACCGGCATTCTTCCCGACTTCATCGTCGTCGATGGCAAGGAAGGCGGCACTGGCGCCGCGCCTGTCGAGTTCACCGACCACATCGGCGTGCCGATGCGCGAAGGCTTGCTGTTCGTGCACAACACGCTGGTCGGCCTGAACCTGCGCGACAAGATCAAACTCGGCGCCAGCGGCAAGATCGTCAGCGCCTTCGACATCGCCAGCGTGCTGGCCATCGGCGCCGACTGGGCCAACTCCGCGCGCGGCTTCATGTTCGCCATCGGCTGCATCCAGTCGCAGTCGTGCCACACCAACAAATGCCCGACCGGCGTCGCCACCCAGGACGCCCTGCGCCAGCGCGCTCTGGTGGTCCCAGACAAAGCCCAGCGCGTCTACAACTTCCATCGCAGCACGCTCAAAGCGCTGGCGGAAATGCTCGCTGCCGCCGGGCTTGATCATCCTTCGCAACTGTCGGCCAAGCATCTGGTGCGTCGCATGTCGGCAACCGAGATCAAACTGTTCTCGCAGTTGCATGTGTTTTTGAAACCCGGGGAATTGCTCACTGGGGAAGTGAACGGCGAGTTTTATTCGCGGATGTGGCAGATGGCGCGGGCGGACAGTTTTGAACCTTTGGAAGTGGCTGCCGCGTAACTGCAAAGCGCCAATCCGCACGACGGATTGGCGCTCGACATCCGTTACATCACGCGGCAGTAGCACCTTCAACAACCGGCACCGGCCTGGTGACTGTTCTAATCACGCCGGGGTTGGGATAAACGCTGACCAGTGTGTCCGGTTGCGTTATCCAGCCAGGTTTCTCCGATGAATATTTTATGATCGTGCCCGCACCTTCACTGGCCTGGAAATGCAACTTCCAGGATTGCGCCGCGCGGTCGTATTTCATGAACGCAAAACCCAACAGCCGCGAGTCCGCCTGACCGTTTGCATTCACACGCAGCCCATAGTCGGGATATTCCATGGACGCGCTGAGACCCAGACCGTGCTCATGCGTGGCGAGGCCATTGTACTGAGCGAGTTCCTTGCCACCCTCGACATGCCTGACCCGCAGGCGACTGGCGTCGAGTTGATCGACCACCAGCGAGCAGCCACTGAAGCCAGGCGTAAACAAATGATCGGGCTCGCCCCACTTGGGGTGGACCGGAATATCGACATAACCTCCCTGCGCGGCCCAGTAACCGACCACGGCATCTGACGACTGCGGAAGCTTGTCGATTTTCGGGTCATGGATTTTCAATGCATTGAATTGCGTCCGGACCGAGTTGGCAGGCTGAACGCGCTCCATGACAAAGACGAAACTTGCCCCGCCCTCCTGATTGGCCAGTTGTGACGCGATCTCGGCGCTGTAATTGACGCGCCCCGGTTGCAACAATTCGGTGGCCACCGGTAACCGGCTTAATTGCGCCGGCGACAAGGCTTCATGAATGCCGGTGCGCTGCAGCGAATAACGCGTCAGGGAAGGCAGACCACAATCGTACGCAAGGTGTGCAACCTCACTGTTAGCAACGACTTCGATGACCGGTTCCCATAAACCGTTGGGCAGCCGATGGCGCATAAATGCCGAGCCCGGACGTAGCGGATTGCTTGAGGTGTACACAAGCTGATGGCTGAGACGGGTACTTTCATCGACAGTCGCCCCCACCGGCACGTCTGTTGCACCTTGCGGCAGCTCACCGCCACGCAGCGAAACCGGCTGCCATTGATCCGGCGCAACTTGCCAGAGTCTGGCGCCGTGCGTGCGGTTCGTCGCCGGGTCAACAATCACCACGTCGGTGAAATCGTCTGCCAGATTGAAATCATTCCTGATTCCATACACCGCTTCCTTGCCAGCGGCGTCGATATTGCGGATATAAAAGCGTTGGCCGTCCGCGCTGCGGAAAATACCCCAGGCATTGCTCTCAAGACCGACGAGTACCGAGGGCTTGATGGCGAAGCGGTTGAAATCGCTGTTAGTGAATCCGTTCACTCCAAGGATTTCAGGCTTGGGCCGGAAATCGCCCGGTGCGCCGTAAAGCCGATTGTTCAGCGGGTTGTAGTGATGCCACTGCTGGTCTTTCAGCACGCCGATGCCATCGACACTTTGCTGGTTTATCTTCCAGGTACCTATCAGTGCGGGCCCGTGTTCTTTGCGCAGTAACCGCAATAACTCGCTGGGGTCTGACACTCTGCGCAATGCCATGATCTGCCGCAGGCCTTGCTCGCCGAGAAATCTGAGGCCTTGACCAAGCAGCCGGGTCGCCCCCACGCCCACGTCACGCAGGGCGATCAACGGATTGAGTTCGGTGATGACCACCGCACCGATTATCTTCGCCGCCTTGAGTGTCTTGCTGATGGCTGACGCCGTGGAAACACCAATCCTGGCCAGTTTTCCGGCAACACTTGCACCGGCAGTAACAAAGCCCAATACATCAAAAAACAGGTCCACTGCGCCGTCGGCATAGTTGCCGTCGACGAAGTTGGCGATCGCCGTCTTGAACGGGATCAGGTCGACCACGAAATCGATGACCCTCTGCACGAACGCGTTTTCCCCGTCTTGCGTGGTCTGGCCCTTTGCTGCCTGCAAAATGTCCTCGTTGTCCAGATCCAGATGTTGCACAAAGGCTTGAGCAATCAGCTCGGTGCGCTCGCTCGAATAACTGACGGGCACTGAAGAGCTGTTTGGGCTTTTTGGCAGGAGCTTAGCGGCTTGCGACTGGTCAGCCAGCAGCAATGGCTCGATGGTGTGCTTGATGCTCGGAACAGATGCATTTGTGCGCTCGGACGCTTCTGCTGGATCGTAGGACCGGGTCCGGATAACCCCTTGTTTCAGATCGATATCATAAAGCTTCGATTCCTGGCCCAGATCAACCTTCACCCTGAGGATGGCGCTTGTAGATATCAGGTTTCTGCCGACAATATTCAGACTCAAGCGGTAGGTCTTGTATTGGTAAAACGAGACGTGGCCGTGTTCCAGGTTTTTCCTGTCCTGCAGCGGCAACTCGGCGATCAGATGTTTTACAAACAGCAGTGCGCCTTGCTTGAGGTTGCCGATAGCATTTTCAAATTGTGCCTGGAAGGCATCTGCCGCGCCAAGTTCCAGCGGTGCATTGATCTGGTCAAGCAGCGGAAGCAAGCGCGGATCGCGGGTCGTCCATTGATAGTAGGGCGGCCCGCCCATCATGACGATGTCGAGCAGCGAGTATCGGCCGTTGAGGGTCGGGTACAACAAGAGCCCGTCGCCTCCGGCAACCTTGGGCTGCTCCAGCAGGCGCTCTTCAAACGGTATGTCGCCTTTGAACTTTTTCTGCAGTCTGTCCAGCGCGATGGCTTTGCGGCTTGGCAATTGGCTGTTCAACAAAATCGAGGTGTTGAGACAACCGGCCAGTTGCAGGTTGAAGTGTGTCTTGGCGCGCTCCAGTTCGTCACGGGTGTAATGTTCACCGTGGTTCTTTTGCACCACGCCGTTGACTACGCCCCAATCTGCCAGCGCGGCGGCCTGAACGTGCTGAAAAACCTGCGAGTCGATCAACGAAGCGCTTTCTGCGCTGGCCATAACTTGAGCAAAGGTCATATAGGCGACTTTCCCGGGTGTGTAGGCCTCGATCGTTCGCGCCGCGACGGTCAGGTTGAACCATGCCGTGGTGCCGTATTTCAAGTCGGGGGGAAATTTCTTGATGAGAAACTCGGGCGCCTTGCGAACCAGCAACAGAGCGGCGGTCAATCCGGCCAGTCGGCGGCTGCTCAAGCGTTCCTTGATCAAGTAAGCCACCAGGTTATCGAATACCTGCAAAGGGGGTTTGCCCCAGAGTTTCTCTCCGGCTAGATCGAAGCCAGCAACTTTGCTGCGTGACGGCTGATCAATATCGCCCTGATGCAGACTCAAATGAATGCCGGCCATTGCGTACTCGGCGGCGCTGACATCGGTGGCGATGCCGTTCAAGCGGGTCTGGATTGCAAGACCCAGAGCCTGCCCGCGAGGACTGTTGATGAGTCTTGCCAATGCCGACAGCGGATCACTCAGCGCCTCATTCGCAAGCCGCTCGTCTACGTCCAGATAGTCAAGCACTCCGGCACCCGGTAGCGCAATGAAATCAAGGCTATCCAGAAAAACACTGGTGGCGTGCAAGGCTTCTTTTTGTTGCGCAACAGTCAATGGAATTGACCAGGACAATGCACCGGCAAAGTCACCAAACGGATGGGAATTTACTTTTGCGATTTCCAGGCTGGCCGCGAGGTGCTCAAACTGATTATTCTCAGGTGCCGATACTTCACCAACGAGGTCCATGTTGGATTCAGACATTTTATTTTCCTTCAACGGATTAAATAGAATCCGAAGTAGGCGATAGAACACTCTTTAACTTGAAGGCCAGAAGTATTACCAATAAATCATATCAGAGCCGCCAGACACCATTTAAGTACCAAACTTATCAAGAATATGACCGAGTGAATGTTGCCAAATAATAGACCAACCAAAGTCAGCCATACCCATTCACTCTAAAACCGGCATCAGGCGTGGAAACTTACAACATGAAAATACTTGCAAAGCTGCCTCTTGAAATTACAAACGGGAGCCTCACGATTACTGTTACAACAAAAAAAGATCGCTTTCTGCAACAATATCCACATTACTTACCATGTAGAAACTCCTGCAGGCAGCGACCTTTTCCGGAGGTCTTGCGCGTTTAATAACTTACGACGCGGAACGCACGGCATCTCGCGATAAGTTATTCGGCTGCAACTTGAACACGTAAAACAACACCGTCAGCAACACCAGAAACGCAGGCCCGACATACAGCGCCACGCGGGTATCCGGGAAGTACGCCATCAGGCCGACCACCAGCACCAGAAATGCCAATGCAAAGTACGAACTGACCGGGTACAGCCACATCTTGTACTTGAGGCCGGCACGTTCGCTGGCGCTCAGGCCTTTGCGGAATTTCAGCTGGGCGAGAAGGATCATCACCCAGGTCCAGATCGCACCGAAGGTGGCAATCGAGGTGACCCAGACGAAGACTTTTTCCGGCACCAGATAGTTGAGCATTACGCCCAACAGCAACACCGCGATCGAAAGCAGCAGCGCACGGCGTGGCACGCCGTTGTTCGAGGTCTTGGCGAAACCGGCCGGGGCCTGGCCATTCTGTGCCAGGCTGTAGAGCATGCGCCCGGTGCTGAAGATGCCGCCGTTGCACGACGACAGCGCCGCAGTAATCACCACGAAGTTGATGATACCGGCGGCGGTCTTGATGCCCAGCCGCTCGAAGGTCATCACAAACGGGCTGCCTTGGGTGCCGATTTCGTTCCACGGGTAGATCGACAGGATCACGAACAGCGCGCCGACGTAGAACAGCAGAATCCGCCAGAACACCGAGCCGATCGCGTCGGGAATGGTCTTCTGTGGGTTTTTCGCTTCACCGGCGGTGAGGCCGATCATCTCGACACCGAGGTAGGCGAACATGACCATCTGCAGCGACATCAGCACACCGGTCACGCCGTTGGGCATGAAACCGCCATGGGCCCAGAGATTGGAAATGCCCAGTGCCACGCCGTCATTGCCGAAACCGAAGGCGATGATGCCGACGCCGCCGATGACCATGGCAATGATGGTGACGATCTTGATCAGGGCGAACCAGAATTCGAATTCGCCGAAGGCTTTCACCGCGATCAGGTTGATCGAGCCCATGCTGATCAACGCCGCCAGGGCCCAGATCCAGCGCGGCACATCGGGAAACCAGATGCCCATGTACACCGCCACCGCAGTGATTTCCGCGACGCAGGTCACCAGCCACAGAAACCAGTAATTCCAACCGGTGAGAAAGCCTGCCAGCGGACCGAGATAGTCCTGCGCGTAGCGGCTGAACGAACCGGCCACCGGGTTATGCACGGCCATTTCGCCGAGTGCGCGCATGATCACCAGGATCGCCAGACCGCCAAGAATGTAGGAAAGCATGATCGCCGGGCCGGCCATCTGGATGGCCTTGGCCGAACCGAGAAACAGACCGACGCCGATACAGGCACCGAGCGCCATCAGGCGGATATGCCGTTCGCCGAGTTCACGTTTGAGCGGACCGCCCGAAGCGGTGTCGCCGTGCGGCAGAGGATTGCCAACTGGCATAGGGGTACAACCTCGTCTTGTTATTGGATATGACCACCGGGTTTCGAAGCGTCGGCCGATAGGCCTTGGCTGGGCAGGAAACCGCGTCAGCTTCGTGGGCAGACGCGTCTTGCAGGGCGGGCCTGAAAGATCAGCGGGGCGTGCAGTATAAAAAGCTCAGGGCAGGATTTTTCACTCTAAAAGTCACAACATTCAGCGACAACTCTCGGCAATAGTGGGTTCTTCGGAGAGGCATTACCTGCACTACGTAGGAAAAGTCCCCACTGAAAAAGCCGCGAAGTATTGCATAGACATGGTGCAGCGTCATGTTCCAGCCCGGGTGCATTTGATTCACTGCGCGATGTCTCTCCTCGCGATTGATCACGGATAAATGGCCGGCGGATTCAGAAATTTCTCTCAACGATTGCGGCGTCGACAGGGACAGGCAGCCACTAACCTTTGAAGAAGCCATGAACAAGCAAGGAAGCTCACATGCCAGTCCGTCCCAATTCCCACCGTCTGCGCCAAAATCGCTTCTCGGAAAACGGTCGTGCCTACTTCATCACCTCTGTCATCCACGAACGCCAGCCCGTATTTGCAGATTGGCAGACAGGCCGATTATTGGTTGCCGAACTGCGCCGGGCTCATGAGCAAGGAGTCGCGCAATCCATCGCCTGGGTTGTCATGCCTGACCACTTTCATTGGCTGATGCAATTGCAACGCGGCTCACTTGGCGAAGTCATTGGTGGTGTAAAGGCCCGCTGTACGCATGCGGTGAACAGAAAAACCGGACGTCACGGACCGCTGTGGCAAACCGGCTACCACGACCGTGCGATCCGTGACGGCGAGGACCTGGAGCCCATCGCCCGCTATATCATCAATAATCCCCTGCGAGCCGGGCTGGTCGATAACCTCGGTGACTATCCGCTCTGGGATGCCTACTGGCTCTGAGCGCACCAGCTTTCTGAAATAAGTGGATCTATTGTGGCGAGGGGATTCATCCCCGCTCGGCTGCGAAGCAGTCGCAACTCGCTGACACGCGGTGTACCTGTAGAAACCTTGCCGGCAGGTGTTGGGGCCGCTTCGCAGCCCAACGGGGATGAATCCCCTCGCCACAGGGAATCCCTGCATGACTGATAAATCTGCTAGCCACAGGGAGTCCATTGC
>NZ_JAGRQJ010000016.1:0-235607 GCF_018132745.1 Pseudomonas sp. 14A
GGAGTCCATTGCTCGCACAGACACATCATGGGGATATGAACAGCATCCTTTGTGGCGAGGGGATTTATCCCCGCTCGGCTGCGCAGCAGTCGCAATTTCCATACACGCGCAGTACCTGTAGAAACCGTGCCAGCAGGTGTTGGGGCCGCTTCGCAGCCCAACGGGGATGAATCCCCTCGCCACAGGGAATCCCTGCATGACTGATAAATCTGCTAGTCACAGGGAGTCCATTGCTCGCACAGACACATCATGGGGATGTGAACAGCATCCTTTGTGGCGAGGGGATTTATCCCCGCTCGGCTGCGCAGCAGTCGCAACTCGCTGACACGCGGTGGGCCTGCATAAACCGTGTTGGCCGGTTTTGGGGCTGCTTCGCAGCCCAACGGGGATGAATCCCCTCGCCACGGGGAGTCCTCGCATGACGGATAAATCTGCTAGCCACCTGAATCCTTTCCTCACACAGACAACATGCCCCGATGTGAACAGCCTCTTTGTGGCGAGGGGATTTATCCCCGCTCGGCTGCGCAGCAGTCGCAACTCGCTGACACGCGGTGGGCCTGCATAAACCGTGTTGGCCGGTTTTGGGGCTGCTTCGCAGCCCAACGGGGATGAATCCCCTCGCCACGGGGAGTCCTCGCATGACGGATAAATCTGCTAGCCACCTGAATCCTTTCCTCACACAGACAACATGCCCCGATGTGAACAGCCTCTTTGTGGCGAGGGGATTTATCCCCGCTCGGCTGCGCAGCAGTCGCAACCTCCATACACGCGGTGTACCTGTAGAAACCGTGCCAGCAGCTTTTGGGGCCGCTTCGCAGCCCAACGGGGATGAATCCCCTCGCCACAGGGTGTGTTCCAGTTTTATTCAGGCAATCCGCATCCTCCGCTCTTCACATTTTTTTCACCGGCTCCAACCACCGTCTAAGCTTCAGACAAGTCCGATCAATCTGCGTGAATGGATCAGTCGACTATGGGCGCTTTGTGGCAAACCGATTCGAGTAAAACCGTGGTTCAGACTGAAAGTGTGAATGAAGCGCCTGTCCCTGAAAAACCCCGTCGCCAGCGGCACGGGTGGAAGGCTTTCTGGTTGCTGTTTTTGATCATTGCGGTGGTGGTGGGACTCGCCGCGTCCAAGGAAATGCGCACCTCGCGCTTCCAGGCCCGGGAGCTGAGCCAGTACGCCGCTTCGCTGACCTACAAGCTTGAACCCGGCCCCAGTGAAGCGATTCGTTATCCGGGCAACGGCCCGTTCGATCTGCGCCTGGGTTACAGCTCGCTCGATGAATTCCTGCCGCGCCTGCTCAAGCGCAATTATGTGATTACCGAGCAGACGCGCTTCTCCCCCGCCCTGCTCGGTTACACCGATAAAGGCCTGTTCGTGCCCTATTCGGAGAAGATCCAGGCCGGGCTGTCGATCACCGATTGCCGAGGCGCGCCGCTGTATCGATACAACTATCCGCAGCAACTGTATGCCGACTTCGCGGCGATTCCGCCGGTGGTGGTCAGCAGCCTGCTGTTCATCGAAAACCGCTTTCTCCTCGACCCGAAACAACCGCTGGCCAACCCGGCGGTGGACTGGCCGCGCTTCGGTATGGCGGCATGGTCGCAAGTGGCCAAGCTGCTGCGCCTGCCCGGGCAATCGGCCGGCGGCAGCACCCTGGCGACGCAACTGGAAAAGTATCGCCACTCGCCCGATGGCCTGACCGTGTCCGGCGCGGAGAAGATCCGCCAGATGATTTCCGCCAGCGTGCGCGCCTACCAGGATGGCCCAGAGACTCTAGGTTCGCGGCAGAACATCGTGCGTGACTATCTCAACAGCGTGCCGCTCTCGGCGGTACCTGGCCACGGTGAAGTGCACGGCATGGCCGAAGGTTTGCGGGTCTGGTACGGCAGCGATTTCAACAAGGCCAACGAGCAACTGAACAGCGCGAAGACCGACCCGCAGACCATGGCCGCCAAAGGCCTGGCCTTGCGCGAAATGCTCTCGCTGATGATCGCCCAGCGCCGCCCTTCGCATTACCTGACCAAGGGCCGCGAGGAACTGGCCAACCTTACCGACAGCCATCTGCGCCTGCTCAAGCAGAATGGCGTGATCGATAGCGCCCTCGCCGACGCTGCGCTGGCGAGCACCGTGACGTATCGCGACTGGCAGACCCAACCGACCATGCAGCCGATCGAAACCAACAAAGGCATCAGTGTCGCCCGCAGTCGTCTGGCGAGCATGCTCAATCGCCCGCTGTACGACCTCGATCGCCTCGACCTGTCGGCCACAAGCACCCTGCAGGGCGATCTGCAAACGCAGGCCACGGCTTATCTGAAAAAACTCGCCGACCCGGCCTATGCCGCAGAAATCGGGCTGCTCGGAGAACGCCTGCTGACGCCGACCAGCACCACGCAAGTACGCTACAGCTTCACCCTGTTCGAACTGACCCCGGACGGCTCGCGCGTACGCGTGCAGACCGACAGCACCGACCAGCCGTTCGACATCAACGAAGGCAGCAAGCTCGAACTCGGCTCGACGGCGAAAATGCGTGTGCTGACCACGTACCTGCAAATCGTCGCCGAGCTGCACGACAAATACGGCGCGATGAGCGGACCGCAACTGAAAAAAGTCGAAGTGCCGGATCAGGATCGCCTCAGCCGCTGGGTCATCGACTACCTGATCCAGAACAAGGACCACGACCTGTCGAAGCTGCTCGGCGCGGCGCTGGACCGCAAATATTCGGCGAGCCCCGGCGAGGCGTTTTTTACCGGCGGTGGGCTGCACACCTTTCACAACTTTCGCAAAGAGGACAACGGTCGCCTGCCGACCCTGCGCGATTCGTTGCGCGAGTCGATCAACCTGCCGTTCATTCGGCTGATGCGCGACATCGTCCGCTACACCACCTACTCAGGCCCCAACGCCGAATTGCTCAAGGATGATCGCGATCCGCGCCGTCAGGAGTATCTGGCCAGTTTCGCTGACCGCGAAGGCACCTCGTTCCTGCTCAAGTTCTGGAAGAAGTACCGCAACAAGGATACCCAGGCGCGTCTCGATACCTTCCTCGACAGCATGCGCCCGACGCCTATTCGCATGGCCGCCGTGCATCGCTATCTGTTGCCCGAGGCAAGCCAGGAAGACTTCAACCGCTTCGTGCGCTCGCACCTCAAGGGCACCAAACTCAACGAAAAACTCACAGACGACCGTTTGATCCGCCTCTACGATTCCTATGGCCCCGGCAGTTACGATTTGCCCGACCAGGGCTTCATCGCCAAGGTCCATCCGCTGGACCTGTGGATGATCGGCTACCTGCTGCATCACCCGGAAGCAACCTTCAGCGAGATCGTCAAGGCCAGCCATTTCGAGCGCCAGGAAGTCTACAGCTGGCTGTTCAAGAGTCGCCACAAGGGAGCGCGCGACAGCCGTATCCGCACCATGCTCGAGATCGAAGCCTTCCTCGACATTCATCAGCGCTGGCAGAAAGTCGGGTACCCGTTCGATCACCTGGTGCCGTCACTGGCCACCGCCATCGGCAGCTCCGGTGACCGCCCCGCCGCGCTTGCCGAACTGATCGGCACCATCCTCAATGACGGCGTGCGCATGCCGACGCTGCGCATCGACAGCCTGCACTTCGCTGCCGGTACACCCTATGAAACCAGGCTGATCAACGACCCGCACGTGGGCAAACGGGTGATGCCGGTGGAAGTGGCCCGGGCCATGCGCGAGGCGCTGTCGCAAGTGGTCGATGCCGGCACCGCCAAACGCCTGTCGGGCAGTTTCAAATTGCCCGACGGCACACCCCTGGCCATGGGCGGCAAAACCGGCACCGGCGACAACCGCATCGCGGCGATCGGTTCCGGCGGGCGGATCATCAGTTCGAAGTCGATCAACCGCACGGCGACATTTGTGTTCTACATCGGCGATCACCATTTCGGCACCCTCACCGCGTTCGTGCCCGGGCGCTCGGCGGAGAACTTCAAGTTCACCTCGGCCCTGCCCACACAAGTGCTCAAGGGCATGGCGCCGATTCTCACGCCGTATCTGCAACCGGGCAGCGATTCGCAGTGCCGACCGGTGCAAACCGCCAGCGTGGCCATGGCCGAGAACGCGATGCCCGAGCTCAAGTAACCAATCGTTTCAGGCGGCGTACGGCTCAGGGTGCCGTTTTCCATCAGCGCCGGGTGGTACTGATGTATTTTTTCCATTCGATTTTTGGTCGGATCCGACGTCAACCGCGGCGATAGCTCCCGATCTTTGAACTTTTGTTTTGCTCATGCGGCAGTAGGCTGAATACTCCCCAACAATCAAGGATGATTGGCCATGCCTACTGCTTCCCTGCCCGCCGAACCAACGGACAAAGGGCAACACTACGAGTTCATCAAATCTGCCGTCAGCGAACCGTTCAAAAACGCCACCGTCAGTCGGGGCCAAGCCCTGGCGGCAACACCTCTTAACGTCGAGCCCTGGTACACGAACGTGGGCGCAGGCTCGATGGAGAAGCTTGCTGCCGCCAACCTCAAGGCCTGGACATCACAGAACAGCGTCGATCATGCACTGGCGAAAACCGACCTCTACGCATTTGCCGAGCCGTTGTTGAAAGCGCTGATCAAACAACGCCACGGCATCGAGCCGGATGTGCGCAATACGTACCTTCTTCTGTATCAATCAAAAAAGCTGCCCTGGTACACGATCAATATTTCCGAAGGCACCACTGGTCGGACCGTGTCGTTGCTGGATGCTGCCCTGCACAATTTTGCCAGCCATGAACAAGTCGAACAGGGTTCGGCGTATATCAGCAAACCCGATGCCCGAGGACTTTTCGATGTGCTGCCCATCGCCAACAAGATGTCCATCGCCCGGTTCCAGACGTTATGCCGCGATCTGGACCTCGGTGGACAGTACAAAACCCATCTCGAGCAATTGCTGTTGCCCACCGAGCCGCTCGCGCAAGGTGTTCTGCAAGCACGGGTGCTGGCCGCCCAAAAAGATGCCCTCGCCGCTGCCGCGCTGATGGCCATGCTCAGGCAGGACATTCAGTACGATGCTTACGAGATGATTCTGAAGCTGATCGATGGCGATTCGCGGGCGTTGCTCGATGGTATCCCGATTCGCTGCTGCGACCTGTCCATGCTTGAAACGCCATTGACCGGCGTACTGTTGATGGTGCACGGCGCTCGTGCCTCCCTGGGTCAGCGAAGGCTTATCGTCTACGTTCCGCATGACCCTGATCATCCGCTCAAGGACTACGACTCGCTGGGTGCCTTCAGGGACGAGTTGACCCGCCAATTGCGTGAAGACCGCTACAGTCACGCAACCCGGCAGACCTACCGGCAATTCTTCAGCCAGTTCGTCGACCAACAGCAGCGCGGGCATTTCTTTGCGTTGCTCGAGCAACGCCTGTTCACTATCAGCTATCACCCGCGAACGGCCCCGAACGATCAGCGCCCACCCTGGCGCAAAACGCCTGTTGCCAAGCCCAGGCTGCAATTCAATCATCTGCCGGTGCGAGGCAATTACTGGCGCCATGCGTACGAGCAAAAGCTCAACAAAATCCTCAATGACGCCAGGGAAGTTGCCGTGTCCACGGCGGCGGCCGACAGCAAGGCGCGCTGGGAATGGTGGGAAAATTTCAAGAAAATCGTCTCGGACATCTTCAATGTTGCGCTGTTGATCGCCACCCCGTTCGTGCCCGGGCTTGGCGAGTTGATGATGGCCTACACCGCTTATCAATTGACCACCGAAGTCATCGAGGGCGTTGTCGATCTCGCCGAAGGCCTGTGGCAGGAAGCGGCGGACCATGTCATTGGCGTGGTCACCAGCGTCATCGAACTGGCTGCGTTCGGCGCCGCAGGGCAAATCGGCAGCGCCTTCAAAATCAAGCTGTCGCCGCTGGTCGAAGGCACGCGGCCGGTCGAGTTGCCGGATGGCAGACCGAGCCTGTGGCATCGCGATCTGAGCCCGTATGCGCGCAACGACCTGGCCCTGGAGCCGCAATCCAGACCCGATCGACACGGCCTGCATCAGCATCCGAGCGGAAAGGTCCTGCCGCTGGAAGGCAAGCTGTATGTCGTTGACAAGGCGTCGACCGACCCGGCTGTCAACACGCACCGCATCCAGCACCCGCGCCGTGCCAATGCTTATCAGCCGCAGGTCGAACACAATGGTCATGGCGCGTGGGTGCACGAAGCGGAGAACCCACTGGACTGGCCGGACGCCAGACTGATGCCCCGCCTGGGTCACAGCGTCGACAATTTCACGCCGACGCAACTGGAACAGATTCAGCGCACCAGCGGCACCTCCCACGGCGAACTGCGGCGCATGCATCTGGACAACAATCCGCCACCGCCATTGCTGGCCGATACGGTCAAACGCTTCAGCGCTCGAGAGCAGGTGCGAAACGCCACAGCGAGCATACGCAACGGTCAGGCAATTGACGCCGACTCGGTGTGGCTGGAGCCGATACTGACCAGCCTGCCGGGCTGGCCACCGGCGCGCGCACTGGAAGTATTCGCCAACCAGGAGCTGACCGGTTACTCGCGCAAATACGGCAACCCGCTTGCCCAGCAGAGCGACACCCTGCGCATCAGCCTCGCCGACCTCAACGCCGGTGAGTTGCCGGAACGGGTCACGGCTTTTCTACGCGAGGAGGAACTGAACAGTCTGCTGGGGCCAATGCTCACCCCGGAACAACGCGTGCCAGCGTTGCGCAATCAACTCGCGGACGCGGTCAAAAAACGCCGCAACGACGTAGCCCGGCATGTTTATCAGGCGGGCGAGCGCGGCACGAGCGATGAGCTGCGCACGGTCAAACAGGTGTTTCCCGAACTGCCGCTGCCGCTGGCAGAAAAAGTCGTGGCCCGTGCCCGTCCTGCCGAGCTGCAGACAATCCGTGAGGAGCACCGCTTGCCGCTGCGCTTGAAAACCGAGGCCCGTGAACTGGATTTCGAGGCCTCGACCAGCCGCGCTTATGAGGGCTTTTATGGCGACGGGCCGACGACGGCGCAAAGCGAACGCTTGGCACTCAACACCTTGAAAATCAATAGCGACAGTTTTGCCGATCTGCATATCGAGGTGCGTGACGGCAGCCCTGAAGGACCACTGCGCTGCAGTGCCGGACCGCAAGACGCGACAAACGTGCGGCGCCTGATCCGCGATGAGAAGGGCCGCTACGAAGTACTCGACGTTGACGGCCGCAGCGTCCACGCCAACGCTGATTTCTACGAATCGCTGCTGCAGGCGCTGCCGGACGAAGCCCTGGCGAGCATCGAACTTCGGCGCGGCCAGGGCGAGGGCTTCAAGCTATGGATCATGGACCGTTGCGCACTGCCGAGCGAACGGCGTATCGCGCTGGCCGAGCCGCCCATCCGCCCGGTAATACCCCATGAAACCGAACGATTGGTGCGTGGCTGGCCACGTTTCCTTGGTAGCCCGACACCGGAGCAACGAATCAGTGAACTCTACCCGTTGATGAACGAGAGGGAGGTCACTGCGTTTGTCGAAACACTCACGCGCCGAGGCAAACACCTGGAAGCTATCGACCAACTCGAAAGCGAACGCAACCAATTACAGAGCGAGCTGCGTAACTGGCGTGACGGCTACAGCGAACGCGACGGCGAAACAGGGCACCCTCATCTGTCAATAGAATTCCAGCGCGAAGGTGGGCAGTTTATTCTGGATCGGTTGACCGAATGTTTTGATCGAAACAGCGAGATTTTCGGTGAGCGCAGCGTCCACCCCGACCAGGGCTACACCCTGGATCTGTCGTCCGACCTTCAAAATCACAAGCTGGAAAACTGGTGGAATGACCTGCGCAGACGTCCAAAAATGAAGCCCTATTTCGATCGCATTACCGCACTGAAAATCGATCGGGCAAGGCTGCCGCCAGACCCCAGCATCCTGCTTAGCACCTTCCCCAATTTGCGCCAGTTGAGTGCGCGCCAATGCGAGCTCAAGGAGCTGCCTTCGATTCTTGGGCTGATGCGACAAATGGAACAACTCGATCTGGCCGACAACGCTATCCGGCTGACCACCGAGTCGCGCCAGGACCTGGGCGCGCTGGACCGACTGCGCACCCTCAATCTGAACGGCAACCGCCTGCAAATACCGCCTGACGTCAGCCGGATGGATCATTTGACGAACTTGCATCTGCGAGATACCCGTCTCAAGGCCTGGCCCGAAGGGTTGTTCGAAGTTGGCAGCACGCCGAAACAACGACCGCGCAGCTTCACGCTGGACATGCGCGGAACCAACGTCGACACGTTGCCGGAAGTCGCCGCCAAGTCCGATCAGGAGTTAATTCTGAGCCGGTCACGCCTGGACCCGTCATCGCTCACGCCCGACGACCGCATTCGCTACGGCAAATACCGTGAGTCCGCAGGTTTCAGTGCCGTACAGGATTACCTGCCGGCCGCCAGCGACGAGCTCCTCCATTGGAAGACATTTCCGCGAAATTCCATCGACTTCAGCCCGTCAGGTTCACTGAGCAGGTACCGCGAGGAGTCGTGGCACGATCTGATGGCCGAGCCCGATTCCGCTGGTTTTTTCAGCGTGATCCGCAAACAGCGCGAAAGCGCCGATTACCACACGGATGAAGGACGCCGGCGCCTGACCCAGCGCGTCTGGGAAATGGTCGACGCGGCCGCTGTCGACGCCAAATTGCGCGAGGCCCTGTTCAAGCAGATCGTCTCCCCCGAGGACCGCGGTGATCTGGGCGCGCAATTGTTCAACTCGCTGGGAATGAAAGTGCTGGTTTCAAAGGCCTACACGGAGTCGACCTCACCGGCCATGCTGGAGGACAGGCTCGTACGCCTGGCCCGTGGTGCGGCTCGTCTGAACAAAGTGGCCGATGAAGCCGCTTTCGAATACAAGACCCAGGAGGCGTTGAACGCCAGCGACCCGAAGAATCTGGCGCCCGACGAAGTCGAGGTTCACATGGTGTACGAGACTGCTCTGGCGGGACGGCTGCAGTTGCCATGGCAGTCGGACCAGATGCTGTACCGCCCGCGTTCCGGCGTTACCGTGGAAAAGGTCGACGCGAGTTACGCAAGAATCATCCAGGGTGAACAAGGCGATGGCTTGGTCAACGCCATGCTCGATCTGGACTCGGACAACTTTTGGGCTGACCACCTGCGCAAGACGTACCCGGAACTCTACGAACTCAATGATCGGACTTTCGAGCCCATGGAAGGCCTGCTCGATGAGCTGCGCGAGGCCAAAGCCGAATGGGCTGACCCGAACGGGCAAGCCAATCCGCATACACTTGCCGCAAAGATGCAGAAACTCGCCGATCAGCTGGACATTGCCGATGAACCCGGGCTGTTCGACGAAGTCCCGATGAGCCAGCAACGTTACCAGGAACTTTTGAACGGAATCGGCTACAAGCGCAACGAGCTGTCACGCCGCCTGACCCGCGAAGCGATGGCCAGAGCCGCCCTGTAAAACCGCACATATCCGACCGACCAGCCTTCGAAGGCTGGCCGGTCTGATCCATCTAGTCCACCTCTGAATCCCAGATCACCGTGATATTGCCTCTGAAGGGTCGGCCTTTGGCATTGATGATCAACCAGTTGGTGGACGTCGGCCCTACTTCGAAATGCAGCGTTCCCGGCTTGCGATCCAGATAAATGCCCGGTTGAAACGCGGCACTGGCCTGGCGTTTGAGCGGGTACCGATTGACCGGTTGACCGGTACTATCGGTCAGGCCGCTGGGCAGACTGACACTGACGTCTACCGCGCCGGCGTAACCCGACTCGCGGTCGACGATGCCGCAGCCGGAGCCAAACCCAAGGTCGTGCTCACACTCGATACTCATGCTGAATCTGGACGACGCGGAAATCAGGAAGGTCTGATCGCGAAACAGCCGCACAGGCTTGCGACCGCTGTCCAGCCATGACTGCCATCCACCCTGGGGTTGCAGCACAACCTGATTGCCGCCAGGCGGAATGTCGACTTTGAGGGTGTGCTGTACGTCGAGTACGAAATCCAGCGTGACGCGATCATCGTCCGGCTGAAATTGCGATCCGAAGCTGAAATCGCCACTGGGCCCCATGCTGTAGGTCAATGAACCGGTATACAGGCCCGAAGACATACCCAGGGGATTGGGCGTGCGCAATTCGTAAGCGAAGTCGAGGGTGTCGAAATACATCGACGGAATGGTGGCCGTGGTCGCCTTGGTACACAGCGCTTCGACAGGCGTTTTCCAGAAAAACCGGTAACTGTTCGGCGAGAAGAAACCGACACCGCTGTAGCGGCAGGGCGAGGGTGCGTACACCCAACTGCTGCCGCTCCACAGCAATTGATGGCCACGCAGCACGTCGCTCACACCAACCAGCTCGTGTGCCGGCTGACTCAGGACATACGTGGAGCCGATGCCGGTAATACGCACCTCAACGGTTTCGGTCTCCATCGTTTCGGCGTTGGTCACGGTCAATCGGCGCCAGTTGGCCGGCACCTTTATGCCCACATCCCAGCCAGGCGGGAGACTGGACTTTGAGTCGAATCGAACCGGCAACTGAATACTGAACACCGAGTTTTCCGCACATTGACCGGGATAACTCGCGCAATAACCGCTATTCGGAGTCTTGTTCACGAACACGTTCTTGCTCGGTTGCGCAGGGTCGGGTTGAAACAGCGCGCGGATCTCCTGGTTCACCGCCTGCGCCTGCCCCATGCTCAACGCAAGCGTCAGGCCCAAACCGTAAATCGCAGGCCTTGACAGCGGTTTGATCGGTTTTGCAGTCATGTTCATTACTCAGCGCCTGGCGTACTGGCACTGAACATCAGCAGTACGTTGCCGTAATAGTTCCCTGAACGGTATCCGCCTACGGGCTCGACCGGCTCGATCTTCAGCGCGACGCGCTTGCCGGCGGCGGCCTCCTCCCGGGAGAGCACTTGTCGCGGAAGGACGTGAGAGCTCAACTCCACATTGTTGAACGTGACCCGCAATTGGATAATCTCTCCCGGCCTGCCGTTTTCCAGAAAAGGATCAAGCAGCAGGCGGGCATCAATGGCGCTGCTGTCATGGCGTGCATCGAAATTCTTCTCCAGGCTGCCCAGCGTGGCTTTCGGATAATCCCAGAACAGTTGCTGGGGCCGGTGAATCCAGTCCGGCTCTGCTGGAATCACATAGAACGGGCGGCTGGGAATGGTCAGCGACACTTCGAAGGTGTGCTCTTCTCGCGCTCCCCAGGCCTCGCTGCCGCTCAGGCTGGCGGCGGCCAGCAGCACGAGCGCGGTAGATTGCTTGATCATTTTGGTTACCCGGTGCGTCATTGGAAAACCGTGTTAGCGGCTGGCGATCTTCATGGTCTTTTTGGCGTTGCCTTCAATCAGGAAGAAGCGGTACTCGCGACCCTTCTCCTTGTCGAAGGCGAACGTCTTGCCAGCCAGAACGTGATGTTTGGTGGTCGCCCCGCAGTCGCTTTCCTTGCTCAGCGAGCAGCTTTTGAACTCGTCGACGATGACCACGGTGTTGCCGTTGTTGCGCAGTTCGTAGCGGTTCTCGGTGTCATTGACTGCCGTGTCGAAACGCGCATCCCTGGGCCGCACGAAGAAGATCGTGCCGAACCCGGTCATGACGTTGACGCCCGCCGAGAGTGATTTCCTGTATTCGTCGCGCTCTTCGCCGCTGACCACGAAGTCGTCTTCCTTTTCCGGTACCACCGGTACGAAGCGCACGCGAAAATAACGCTCTTTATCGCGAGCGCCCATGTACAGCAGACGCGTGCCCTGCATGCCCTGCGCCGGCACGATCAGCCGTGCCGGGCTGGCCATCAGGCCGTTTCGCGAGGCGCCATCGGCAGCGTTCACCACCGGAATTTCCTGCGGCGTACCGTCGGCGCCGTAAACGATTTCCAGGACATTGATCTTGACGAACGCCGTGGCGTCGCCGCTGTTGAAGACCCGTTTGAGATAGGTGCTTTTATCGGCATCGAGATAGTCGTACACCGTGCCGACATTGATCTGCGGCCCGGCCTGCGCCGTCAGGCAAAACAAGCTGAGCAGGCTCAGCAGCAAACTGCGATTCATTGTTTCAACTCCACTGGATTGGAAAAGGCCCTGTCTGACGTGCTCATACATCCGAATCCCATATAACGGTCACGTTGCCGCGCAGCCTGTCGGCGACGCCGGGTCTGAGCAGAAAATCGATGGCGAATGGGGTCATGTCGAAATGCAGAGTGCCGGGCTTGCGGTCGACATACAGACCTGGCTGGAACGGACCGGCCCACGTGTTGAAGTTCAAACGATGACGGGTGACCGTCTGGCCGGGACTGCCAGGACCACTGATGCCGGGAGGCAACGACATCCAGACCTGGATATCTGTGGTGTTGCCCTCAGCACTGCCCAATCTGCACGTGTTCCCTCCGGGAGAGTTGCACAGCATCATGACCTTGAAGCGCGACGACGCTGAGATGTAGAACAGCTGATCGCGAAAAACCTGCGTCGGTTTGCGCCCACTGTCCAGCCAGGACGCCCAGCCGCCCGCCGGCTCCAGGGTTACGTTGTTGGCGCCAGGCGGAAGATCGATCTTCAGGGTGTGCTGTACGTCGAGTACGAAGTCGAGATTGAGGCTGGCATCGTCCGGGCGCAGCACCGAGCCGAAATCGAAGTCGCCAGCGGGTCCGATGCTGTAGGACATCGAACCGGTATACAAACCTGAAGACATGTTCAGCGGATTCGGCGTACGCAACTCGTAGGCAAAATCCAGAGTTTCGAACGATATGGTCGGAATCATGAACGCCGTATATTTGGTGCAGCGCGCTTCTACCGGTGTTTTCCAGAAAAAACCGTAGTGGCTGGGACCGTAGGGCAGATTTCCGCTGAAGAGGCAAGGCGCGGCGGCGTTCACCCAACTGCTGGTTGTCCACAGCGCACGGTGTCCTTCGAGGTCATCGTCAGCCCCCGTCAGTTCTTTGGCCGGTTGACTCAGGCGATAGGTGGATCCGATACCGGTAATGCGGATTTCGACAGTCTCCACCTCCTGGGTATCGGCATTGGTCACCGTCAGCCGCCGCCAATTGGCAGGTGCCTTCACCGGTATGCCCTCGCCAGGCAGGAGAAAACGACTGGCGTTGAAATTCACCGGCACGCGAATGCTGAACATGACATTTTCCGCGCACTGGTTCGGGTAATTCGCGCAGTAACCACTGTTCGGCGTTTTGTTGACGAATACGTTTTTCGTCGGCTGGGCGGGATCCGGGCGAAACATTGCGCGAATTTCCTGACTCGCGCCGTGAGCGGTGGATATCCCCAACGCCAGTGCCAGTGCGCAACCCTGTGCTAAAAGCTTCATCATCAGCCCGCCTTCTGTGCAGTGGAGGTAACGTCCGCCAGGGTGTCCGGCGTGCAGCGCAGATCGCCGATCATCAACACGTTGTTTTCGCTGCGATGGTCGGCCTCGTTGAGGCGGAACTGGCACAGCAGTTGGTTGCCCTGACGCACTTCCAGGGTCGGCGAGCCGGCATTCATTTCCATCGAGAAGAAGCCGTCGACTTCGGTCACGCCCCGGCTGGCATGGTTGATCACGTGGTGGCCCTTGAGGGGCTGCCCGCGTCCATCGACCAGGCGACCGAGCACGGTCAGGGTTTTCATCACGCGAATCTTGCGGTACTCGACCCCGCCCTTGTTCAGGTGATAGCGAGTGCGCGCCGGTTCGATGGTGGCAGCCGGGACGGCGTTGCCTTCGAAATCGAAACTCACCGAGCTGTTCTGGTAGGCGGTGATCGGAATGAAATTGCGCCCCGGTTTCAACGCCGTGCCGCTGCCGCTGTAATCGTCGGCACGCAGGACGATGTCCTCGATATCCGACTCCACATCAACGATCATCCCGGCGCCGCGCACTTCGCTCTGGCTGGTCATGAGCATTTGCTCACCGCCAACCACCAGGGTGCTGTCAACGTTTAGGCCGCCGGTGAAATTGCCGTTGTACGACGAACGCTGGATGAAGCCGTCGCCGTTGATCGAGTCGGTGCGGAAGTTGGCCAGGCTGGAAACACCCAGGCCATAGGTGTCGGTCAGCGCGGTCACCGACACGCTCTGCAGCACGTGATCCTTCAGTTCCTTGCGCCAGCCGAGCGAGGCATTGTTGTCGCGTTTGCCATCGCGAGCGGTGCGTGAACCGATGCTGCCGGTGAGTTGTTGGCCAGGCGCGCCGAGTGCCAGGTTGATGCTCAGATCGACGCCGCGGTTGCGCGCATCGCCGCTGCTGTAACTGCCGGGCCGATCGAAAATCGACAGACGCCAGCTGGCATCGCTGCCCAACAGCACGGTGCGCTGGGTCCAGCCCAGATCGACGCCCATACCTTCGACATTGCCTTCGCTGTGCGAGACCCGAGCGTTGAGCGAACTCTTGCTGCTCACGCGGTGGTTGAGCGCCAGCGATGAATTGCTGGTCTGGCCAACGAAGACGTTACGCGGACGAATACGAGTGCCGTCAGGCAATGTGTCATAGGTGTTGGTGGTGTCGAGCCAGCTGCGGTTGTGGCTGATCACCAGACTGCCCGAGCCATAGTTGTAAAGGCTTTGCAGATCCAGACCGGTGCCGTAGTCCTCGGTCTTGTAGACGTTGGCGTACAGGCTGAGGTGGTTGGCCAGGGTCCAGTCAATCGACGTGCCGTACTGCAGTTTTTCGCGGATCTGGCGCGCCGAAGCGCCGATAATCACCCGCGGGTGCAGCAGATAGTTCACCGCCGCGCCGGCGGTGGGACTGCCGCTCGACTGCGTGTCCCAGTTGCTCAGCAGTTTGCTTTCTTCGCCGGCGAACAGGTTATAGCGCCAGCGCTCGTCGAGGTTGCGCCAGTTGTTGGGCTTGTACACCAACTCCTGAGTCGTCGAGGTGATCTGGCCGTCTTCGATCAGGCGCACCTCCACTTCATAGATGCCGCCGGGCAAAGGTCGAGTGTCGAGCGTCTGCAACCCGGCCGGCACCGATTGCGTATTGATCAGCAGACCGTCGCGCCAGATCTCCACCGACCCCTGACGATTGGCCGTTACATAGATCGGGTAGACGCTGGGCATCGGGCTGTTGATGGCGAGGCTGTCGGAGCTGCCGTACATGACACCGACTGCCGTATCGGGGCTGGTACCAAACGTACGCGGCTGACGCGTCAGTCCTTCGGAATTGGGGGTGAAATAGCCCAGGCGGAAGAAACTGCCTTGCAGTTCGCGCTGGGTGTGCAGCTCGTGCACGGCGTGGTACAGCTTATCGTCGGGGCCGCCGAGCCGGGCAACTTGCAGGTTGAGCGTCTGGCTCCAGTTGCCCAGGCTGGAACTGGCTTCCAGGCCAAAACGTCCACCCAGGTCCTGATCCTGACCACCGTTGAGATTGAGCTGGTTGCGCACCATCAGGCCGCTGCTGCCCCCGCTCGGCTGTTCGTAATAACGCTTGGCCGCTACGTCGCGTTCGGCGTTTTCGGTGGCGATCGAGACCAGCGAGTTCTCCAGGTTGTAATGCACCGCCAGAAACTGGTCCGGGCACGAGCCGCTGCACGCCCCCAGAGGCACGCCGGGCTTGAAAAAACTCGCCCATTTTTCCCGCTCGGCAGGGCCGAAGCGGTTTTCGCTGGTGTCGGTGAATTCGAGAAGCGTAATGCGATCATCGCGAGACAAGACCACCATGGCCTCACCCAGCGGCTGCTGATCGACTTCGACCCGCACCGCCAGCGGTACATCGAAGAAATGCTCCTCGAAATCCGCGGGCAAACCTTTTGCCTGCGCCAGCAGACTGCGTGGTGTGGTACCGGCGGTGTTGGATGCGACGGCTGCGCTGGCACAAAACAACAGCGCAAGCGCAGCCGCGATGGGGGTCATCGGGAACATGAACTTGTACTCAGATTTTTTCTAACGAAGGAAAATCCGGCGGGGCGGACACGGGTGTACGCCCCACTGGTCAGTGTTCTGCATGAACGAGAACACTTAGCGCCTGATCATGGGATCAAGGTGCTGGCGGAACGGCGTCGAAGATCATCGCCACGGAACCGGTGTAATCACCTGGCTGGAAGCTGTTGCCCTTGGCGGAGATTTTCAGCGGTGCGCGGTAGTTGACGTCAGACTCGGCTTCACCCACGACCAATTGCGGAGTCAGTGTCAGTTCCTTGTTATTGAGCATTACTTGCAGGTCGATCGAACTGCTGCCGGAAACCAGTTTCGGCTGGCTTTCGAGGCTGGCATGAACCGAGCCATTGTTATTGCGCACATCGAAGAAACCATTGACTTCGGCCATTTTTCCGGTGCTTGGCTGATAGCTCATGTCCTGGTCCTTGTTGACCAGATCCGGGTCGGTCGGTACGACATAGAAACCATTGGTTGGCACGTGAGCGATCAGACTGATGGAGTGCGACGCTTCGCCCGCAGCGAAGGCGGTCGAGGACATTGCCAGAAGAGCCAGTGGAGCAGCGATTGCGATTTTCTTGAACATCGTTCAGTACCTGTTTGCTTTATATAGGGGGGGTGTCATTGAAAGTTCACAAACGCTTTTGCTCATCGACCGCCGGAGCAACTTGAACTTTCAATGGCGGGCATCATCGACTGTTGCCTCTGGAATGTAAGCAGGCAACTTCCGACAAACTCGTAGTTAAACAACCCCACACCCCGCCAGAAAAAAGAACAAAAAACAGATACTTGCAACATTCACTGTAAGTTGCGCCCTACACACAGTTACAGGCAAAAAACCATACAGCAACTTAGCCGCTTTAAAGCGGCAACTTGCGAGGAATTAGAATATATACTCAACTACAACTAGAGCGATAACTTTAACTTTAAGGTCACCGCTTTGATTTCTGCATGAAAAAGCGTTTTCCGGCTATTTTTTGCCTTCACCGCTCGTCCGCCCAAGCCGAAGCGAGGTCAAAAACGTCTTGCGCAGGCCTTAAGATATATCTTAAGTTGTATCTAAATACGACGAGAGAGAAAGCATAAGTGAGAGACCATCATTCCCCACACCGCGAGCACGGCGATGGCCGCGACGGCTTCGAGAAACGCCCCGGTCGCGAACGCGGCGGCCGTGGCCCGCGCGTCTTCGCCCCCGGCGACCTGAAATTGCTGTTGCTGGCGCTGATCGCCGAGCAGCCGTGCCACGGCTACGACCTGATCCGGCAGATCGAAGGCATGTTCGACGGCGCTTACAGCCCCAGCCCCGGGGTGATCTACCCGACCCTGACCTTTCTGGAAGAGAGCGATCTGATCGCCGGTGATGCCGAGGCCGGCAAAAAACGTTACAGCGTGACCGACGCCGGTCGTCTGTCTTTAAGTGAACAGGCGGTGGCGCTCGACGGCGTACGCATGCGCATCGACGTCAGCAAGCGCTCGCTGCGCGGCCATGATCGTCCGGCGGAAATCCACGAAGCCGTGCATAACCTGCGCCATGCCTTGCAGCTGCACCACGGCCGCTGGAGCGCCGAAGAAATCCTGCGGGTGCGCGACCTGCTCAACGACACCGCCAAAGCCATCGTCGACGGCCCTGCCGTTCAACCTGCCTCGGAGAAAGCCGAATGACTGCAGTCGATACTCAAACCATTCACCGCGTGATGCACGAAATCAAACGGCGCAAACTTGAAGTGCTGCGCGTCACCGACCTGACCCCGCGCATGCGCCGCATCACCCTTGGCGGGCCGGAACTGGCCGGGTTCATCAGCCTCGGGACGGACGATCACGTCAAACTGCTGTTCCCACAGAATGCCGAACAGGCCGCCGCGCTGGAAACTCTGCAACTCGGCGCCAGCAAGGACAACGGCCCGCTGCCGCAGATGCGCGACTACACCCCGCGTCGTTACGACCTGGAAAAAATGGAGCTGGACATCGATTTCGTCCTGCACGGCGACGGCCCTGCCTCGACCTGGGCGGAGCAGGCGCAACCGGGGCAGTTCCTGCATATCGGCGGGCCGCGCGGTTCGATGATCGTGCCGGACATCTTCGACAGCTACCTGCTGATCGGCGACGAAACCGCCCTCCCCGCCATCGCCCGCCGCCTCGAAAACCTCGCGGCGAATCGCAAGGCGCTGGTGGTGATCGAAGTGGAAAACGGTGCCGAGCAGCAAGTGCTGGAGAGCGCGGCGCAGTTCAATGTGATCTGGGTGCTGCGCGAAGGTGGCAGGGACAATCTGCTGACTACCGTCAAGCAACTGCAAGTGCCCAAGGGCAATCTGTACGCCTGGGTGGCGACCGAAACCAAGGTCTCGCGGCAGATCCGCCGGGTGCTGATCGATGAGCATGGGCTCGACGAACAGTTCATCAAGGCGGTTGGCTACTGGCGGGCGGAAGGCTCTGACGAGGAGTGATTTTCCTCTGACCACAATTCCCCTGTGGGAGCGAGCTTGCTCGCGAAAGCGGTGTGTCAGTCAACATCCATGCAAACTGATACACCGCATTCGCGAGCAAGCTCGCTCCCACACTGGATCTCAACTTCGTGCGGACAATCTGCGGTCGAGACCGATAATCAGCAACCCCACCAGCACAAACCCCACCAAGATCCCGCCGGCATTCGCCAGCACCTGTGGATAACCCAGCACCGCCACATCAATGAACGGATACGCATAGGCGCCGAGCAGATGTCCGCGCAGCAAGGCGTAAATGAAATACACCAAGGGGTAGATCAGCCACAGCGGCAGGTGCCACAGGCGCAACGTGCCTTTGGGGACGCAGCGCCACCAATAGCCGAGAAACAGCAATGGCATGACGTCGTGGAGCAATTCATCGGCAACAAACTGCCAGCCTTCGGGATGCCACAAGTGCCGCAGCAGGATGCTGTAGGCCAGAGCGACGACGGCGATGCTCACCGCGGTCCCGCTGCTGACCCACGGTTGCAGAAACCAGCGCCGCGCTGCGGATTCGCGCTCGGTGGCAGCGCAGGTCAATACCGTCGCCACCAGGGTGTTGGTCAATATGGTGAAGTAGCTGAAGAAACTCACCAGCCCGCCCAGCAGGCTGGCGCCGATGCTCAATCGTGCGAAGAGAATCAGGTACAGCTGAATTGCCAGCCCCGCCCAGCCCAACACGGCCAGGCCGGTGATCAGGCGTCGGCGCCTCGCGCTGTCCATCTCAGAGCGGTCGCTTGGTGCGCATCAGCTTCACGTACAGGCGCTCGACCTTCTCCCGCGCCCATGGGGTTTTACGCAGGAAGGTCAGGCTCGACTTGATGCTCGGATCGCTCTTGAAGCAACGGATGTCGATACGCTCGGCCAGCCCCGACCACTCGTAGTGAGCAACCAGTGCATTGAGGATCTGTTCGAGGGTCACGCCGTGCAGCGGATCGGGGGATTGTTCGTTCATGCCGGGCCTTTGGGCGAAGTGATATGCAGAAGCCGCGCACCTTAGCCGAGGGGCCGGGCAGGTGGAAGGCCTTCCTTTCAAATGTAGGTCAAGGTCAAAAGATCGCAGCGTTCCGCAGCTCCTACAGGTACGCATTTCAACACGAGAGCTGCCGAAGGCTGCGACCCTTTTCGTACTGTTACCAAATCCGAAAGGATGCATGTTCATAAAAGGCCTTTGTCTTTTTGTAACAGATCATTATCCTGCCGCCCTTCCGCTGAAACGCTTCACTGCCTGCGACAATCTGAAGCGCTCGGCCTGCACTTGAAAAACATCAAAAAAAGACTTCTACATGCCTGACTTTTCCTTCTCCCGGGACAGCGCTATCTCTGCCCTGCGCACCCTTGGCGGCTGCACTGCCCTCGGCCTTGCCACCTGCGTCCACGCAGCTCCCGCGTTCGACAGTGAATCACCGTACATGCTCGGTGACTGGAACGGCACGCGCACGGAACTTGCGGAAAAAGGCTACGACTTCAAACTCGATTACACCGGCGAAATGGGCAGCAATCTGCACGGCGGTTACGATCACGACCGCACTGCGCGCTACAGCGACCAGTTCGGCCTCGGCACGCATCTGGACCTGCAGAAGATTCTCGGCTGGGACGACGCCGAGTTTCAGTTGACCATCACCAAACGAAGCGGCAACAACATCAGCAACGACCGCATCAACGACCCGCGCGTTGGCGGCTTCACTTCCGCCCAGGAAGTCTGGGGCCGTGGCCAGACCACGCGCCTGACGCAGATGTGGTATCAGCAGAAATTCTTCGATCAGAAACTCGATATCAAGGTCGGCCGCTTCGGCGAAGGCGAAGACTTCAACAGCTTTCCCTGCGACTTCCAGAACCTGGCCTTCTGCGGCTCGCAGGTCGGCAACTGGGTCGGCGGCATCTGGTACAACTGGCCGGTCAGCCAATGGGCGCTGCGGGTCAAATATCACCTGACGCCGGAGCTGTATGCGCAGGTCGGCGCCTATGAGCAGAACCCGTCGAACCTCGATCGCGGCAACGGTTTCAAACTCAGCGGCAGCGGCACGCAAGGTGCGATCCTGCCGGTCGAACTGGTGTGGACGCCGAAGCTCAACGGCCTGCCGGGCGAATACCGCGCCGGTTACTACTACAGCAATGCCAAGGCCTCCGACGTCTATAAAGACCGCAATGACCAACCGGCAGCGCTGAGCGGCGAAGCCTACCGCAGCGCGTCGAGCAAGCACGGCGTATGGCTGGGCGTGCAGCAGCAGGTCACCAGCATCGCCAGCGACCACTCGCGCGGCTTGAGCCTGTTTGCTAACGCGACGATGCATGACAAGAAAACCAATGCCATCGACAACTACGTGCAGGCCGGCCTGACCTACAAAGGTCCGTTCGATGCCCGCGCCAAGGACGACATCGGTTTCGCCCTCGCTCGTGTGCACGTCAACCCGGCCTATCGCAAGAACGCCGAAATGACTAACCGCGCCAACGCCGTCTACGACTACGACAATCCGGCGTTCCTGCCACCACAGGACACCGAATACAGCGCCGAGCTGTATTACGGCGTGCACGTGACCAACTGGCTGACCGTGCGCCCGAACCTGCAATACATCCGCCACCCCGGTGGCGTGAATGACGTCGACGACGCCCTGATCGGCGGGATCAAGATCCAGTCGTCGTTCTAAAGATCACAGTTAGCCCCTGTGGGAGCGAGCCTGCTCGCGAAGGCGGCCTGTCAGTCGCTGCAGTGGTGCCTGATACACCGCTTTCGCGAGCAGGCTCGCTCCCACAGGAATGCATTTCGTTAGCCGAACAAGTTTTTATCTGAACCATGCCTGCGCCGAATCGTCATCTAAAGTGACTACAGCGCGGGACTACATAAACGTCACGGAGAATCACACTATGAGCACCGAAAGTGCTTCGAGCCGGGGTCGGTTGCTACCCGCCCTGCTCGGCATCCTGCTTCTACTGATGGGCCTGGCCATGCTGGCCGGGGGAATCAAGCTGAGCACGCTTGGCGGCTCGCTGTACTACCTGCTGGCCGGTATCGGCATCGCATTGACCGGCGTTCTGCTGCTGATGCGCCGCCGCGCGGCACTGGGCCTGTACGCCATCGTGCTGTTTGCCAGCACGGTGTGGGCATTGTGGGAAGTCGGTCTGGACTGGTGGCAACTGGTGCCACGTCTGGCGCTGTGGTTTGTCCTCGGCTTCGTGATGCTCCTGCCGTGGTTCCGTCGTCCGCTGCTGCTCAACGGCCCGGCGAAAATCGGCACTGGCGGTCTGACCGTCGCGGTAATTCTGGCCGGCGTTACCGCTCTGGCCAGCCTGTTCACGCATCCGGGCGAAACCTTCGGCGAACTGGGCCGCGACACCGCAGACATGACCAGCACCGCACCGGCCATGCCGGACGGCGACTGGCAGGCCTACGGTCGCACCGAATTCGGTGACCGTTACTCGCCGCTCAAGCAGATCACCCCGGAAAACGTCGGCAAGCTGCAGGAAGCCTGGCGCATCCAGACCGGCGACCTGCCAACTGCGGATGACCCGGTCGAGCTGACCAACGAAAACACCCCGCTCAAAGCCAACGGTATGGTCTACGCCTGCACCGCGCACAGCAAAGTGCTGGCACTGGACCCGGACACCGGCAAGGAAATCTGGCGCTTCGATCCACAGATCAAGAGCCCGGTCGGCTTCAAGGGCTTCGCCCACATGACCTGCCGTGGCGTGTCGTACTACGACGAAGCCGCCTATGCCAAGTCTGCAAACGCCGGTTCCGCTGTCATCTCCGAAGCCGGCCAGGCCGTCGCTCAGGCCTGCCCGCGTCGCCTGTACCTGCCAACCGCCGATGCCCGCCTGATTGCGTTGAACGCCGACACCGGCAAGATCTGCGAAGGCTTCGGCAACAAAGGCGTGGTTGACCTGACCCAAGGCATCGGCCCGTTCACCGCTGGTGGCTACTACTCCACCTCGCCAGCGGCGATCACCCGTGATCTGGTGATCATGGGCGGTCACGTCACCGACAACGAATCGACCAATGAGCCATCGGGCGTGATCCGCGCCTTCGACGTGCGCGACGGTCACCTGGTGTGGAACTGGGACAGCGACAAGCCGGACGCCACCGAGCCTCTGGCCCCGGGCGAAACCTACAGCCGCAACTCGGCGAACATGTGGTCGCTGGCCAGCGTCGATGAAAAACTCGGCATGGTTTACCTGCCACTGGGCAACCAGACTCCAGACCAATGGGGTGGCAACCGCACTCCAGGCGCAGAGAAATTCAGCGCCGGCCTCGTCGCCCTGGACCTGGCCACCGGTAAAGTGCGCTGGAACTACCAGTTCACCCACCATGACCTGTGGGACATGGACGTGGGCAGCCAGCCAACCCTGCTCGACATGAAAACCGCCGACGGCGTGAAACCTGCGCTGATCGCTCCGACCAAGCAGGGCAGCCTGTACGTTCTCGATCGTCGTGACGGCACGCCGATCATTCCGATCAAGGAAATTCCGGTACCGCAGGGCGCCGTGAAAGGCGACCACACCGCACCGACCCAGGCTCGTTCGGACCTCAACCTGCTGGCCCCGGAGCTGACCGAAAAAGCCATGTGGGGCGCCAGTCCGTTCGACCAGATGCTGTGCCGCATCCAGTTCAAGGAGCTGCGTTACGAGGGCCAGTACACCCCGCCATCGGAACAGGGCAGCCTGATCTATCCGGGTAACGTCGGCGTGTTCAACTGGGGCGGCGTCTCGGTCGATCCGGTTCGCCAGCTGCTGTTCACCAGCCCGAACTACATGGCCTTCGTCTCGAAAATGGTGCCACGCGAGCAAGTCGAAGCCGGCAGCAAACGCGAGAGCGAAACTTCGGGCGTGCAGCCAAACACCGGCGCGCCATACGCGGTGATCATGCACCCGTTCATGTCGCCACTGGGCGTACCGTGCCAGGCCCCGGCCTGGGGCTACGTCGCCGGTATCGACCTGACCACCGGCAAAGTCGTGTGGAAACGCAAGAACGGCACCAGCCGCGACAGCTCGCCAATCCCGATCGGCTTCACCCTCGGCGTACCGAGCATGGGCGGTTCGATCGTGACTGCCGGCGGCGTCGGCTTCCTCAGCGGCACCCTCGACCAGTACCTGCGCGCCTATGACGTGAATACCGGTAAAGAACTGTGGAAATCGCGTCTGCCAGCCGGCGGCCAAGCGACCCCGATGACCTACACCGGCAAGGACGGCAAGCAATACGTGCTGCTCGTTGTTGGTGGCCACGGCTCGCTGGGCACCAAGATGGGTGACTACATCATTGCGTACAAACTGCCGGATTAAGCGTTAGCGGGTGGTAATGAAAAGGCGATGTCCCATGGGGGCATCGCCTTTTTTTGTGTGCGCATTTTGGCAAGCACCGCGAATACCTGTGGGAGCGAGCCTGCTCGCGAAGGCGTCGGCACATTCGGCAGTAATGGTGCCTGACACACCGCATTCGCGAGCAGGCTCGCTCCCACAAGGAAACCGAATGCATCCGTTAGATGGTCGACTGCCAGGTCGCCATCGCGAGCAGGCTCACTCCTACAATTGGAATGGGTGTAGGCAAAGAGAAATCGGTCGGCTGTCAGGCCGCATTCGCGAGCAGGCTCGCTCCCACAGAAAAGCAAAGCAGCGCAGCTGCCCGCGGCGAAGCCGCCCCACTCAACAATGAGCGCAAGCTCGAGTAACGCTCTTGATCTTGCTTTTGATCCACCGGCGACGTCGGAAGGCTGAGCGGAGGGATTGATCCGGGCGTGGGAGCGCAGCGACCGTCTGGCGCAGCCAGACACAGCGGAAGGAGGTGCAGCGAAGCAAACCGGAGCCGCTGCGCCCGGATCAGTCCCGGAGCGAAGGTACCCGAGCCTGCGAGGGCCGAACGCAGGAGCAAGCCTTTTCGGTTACCTTTTTGGCGTTTGAAAAAGGTGACCCGCCGTAAGGGCGGAACCGTAACCAGCAACACCCGCAGAAACGGATATTCACCCAGACCACCCAGAGCATGGCCGGCCCGAAGGCCGCCAAGGTCAAAAAACCTGTCCCCCCCTGAACACACAAGCAGAAACACACCCGCCCCATTGAAACCACCCCACCCCTGCCCCATCTAACACCCCATACCCCATTGCGCAGGTGCCCCATGACCGACCAGCAAGATCGCCCGGACAACCACGACGATTACGAAACCGACCACATCGAACACACCTCCTCCGGCACCGGCCTGGCGCTGCCCGGGCAAAACCTGCCGGACAAGGTCTACATCATCCCGATCCACAACCGTCCGTTCTTCCCGGCCCAGGTCCTGCCGGTCATCGTCAACGAAGAACCGTGGGCCGAAACCCTCGAACTGGTCAGCAAATCCGAACACCACTCCCTGGCCCTGTTCTTCATGGACACGCCCCAGGAAGACCCTCGCCACTTCGACACCGGCGCCCTCCCCGAATACGGCACGCTGGTCAAGGTCCACCACGCCAGCCGCGAAAACGGCAAACTGCAATTTGTCGCCCAGGGCCTGAGCCGTGTGCGCATCAAGACCTGGCTCAAGCACCATCGCCCGCCGTACCTGGTCGAAGTCGAATACCCGCACCAGCCCACCGAGCCGACCGACGAGGTCAAGGCCTACGGCATGGCGCTGATCAACGCGATCAAGGAACTGCTGCCGCTCAACCCGCTGTACAGCGAAGAGCTGAAGAACTACCTCAACCGCTTCAGCCCCAACGACCCATCGCCGCTGACCGACTTCGCCGCCGCCCTGACCTCCGCCACCGGCCCCGAGCTGCAAGAAGTGCTCGACTGCGTGCCGATGCTCAAGCGCATGGAGAAAGTCCTGCCGATGTTGCGCAAGGAAGTCGAAGTCGCGCGCCTGCAAAAGGAGATTTCGGCAGAAGTTAACCGCAAGATCGGCGAGCATCAGCGCGAATTCTTTCTCAAGGAGCAACTCAAGGTCATCCAGCAGGAACTTGGCCTGACCAAGGACGACCGCAGCGCCGACCTCGAACAGTTCCAACAGCGCCTCGAAGGCAAAACCCTGCCGGCGCAGGTGCAAAAACGCCTCGAAGAAGAAACCCACAAACTGTCGATTCTTGAAACCGGCTCGCCGGAATACGCGGTCACGCGCAATTATCTGGACTGGGCAACATCGGTACCGTGGGGCGTGTACGGCGAGGACAAACTCGACCTCAAGCACGCGCGCAAAATTCTCGACAAACACCATGCGGGCCTCGACGACATCAAGGATCGCATTCTCGAATTCCTCGCCGTCGGTGCGTACAAAGGCGAGATCAGCGGCTCGATCGTGCTGCTGGTCGGCCCGCCGGGTGTGGGTAAAACCAGCGTTGGAAAATCCATCGCCGAATCCCTCGGCCGGCCGTTCTACCGCTTCAGCGTCGGCGGCATGCGCGACGAAGCCGAAATCAAGGGCCACCGCCGCACCTACATTGGCGCGCAGCCGGGCAAACTGGTGCAAGCGTTGAAAGACGTCGAGGTGATGAACCCAGTGATCATGCTCGACGAGATCGACAAGATGGGCCAGAGCTACCAGGGCGACCCGGCCTCGGCGCTGCTGGAAACCCTCGACCCGGAACAGAACGTCGAATTCCTCGACCACTACCTCGACCTGCGCATGGATCTGTCGAAGGTGCTGTTCGTCTGCACCGCCAACACCCTCGACTCGATCCCCGGCCCGTTGCTGGACCGGATGGAAGTGATTCGCCTGTCCGGCTACATCACCGAAGAAAAAGTCGCCATCGCCAAGCGTCACCTGTGGCCGAAACTGCTGGAAAAGGCCGGCGTATCAAAAGGCAGCCTGAGCATCAGCGACACCGCGCTCAAAGCCCTGATCGACGGTTACGCCCGTGAAGCCGGCGTGCGTCAGCTGGAAAAGCAAATGGGCAAACTGGTGCGCAAAGCGGTGATGAAGCTGATCGACGATCCGAAAGCGGTGATCAAACTCGGGCCGAAAGACCTCGAAGCCTCGCTCGGCCATCCGGTGTTCCGTAATGAACAAGTGCTGTCCGGCACCGGCGTGATTACCGGTCTGGCGTGGACCAGCATGGGCGGCGCCACCCTGCCGATCGAAGCCACGCGGATTCATACCTTGAATCGTGGGTTCAAGCTCACCGGGCAACTCGGCGATGTGATGAAGGAATCGGCGGAGATTGCCTACAGCTACGTCAGCTCGCACCTCAAGCAGTTTGGTGGTGACGCGAAGTTCTTCGACGAAGCCTTCGTCCACCTGCACGTACCCGAAGGCGCGACGCCAAAGGACGGCCCGAGCGCCGGCGTGACCATGGCCAGCGCCCTGCTCTCGCTCGCGCGCAATCAGCCGCCGAAAAAAGGCGTGGCAATGACCGGCGAACTGACCCTGACCGGGCATGTACTGCCGATCGGCGGCGTGCGCGAGAAGGTGATCGCGGCGCGGCGGCAGAAGATTTTCGAGCTGATTCTGCCGGAGCCGAACCGGGGTAATTTTGAAGAACTGCCGGATTATCTGAAGGAAGGGATAACCGTGCACTTTGCCAAGCGGTTTGCGGATGTGGCGAAGGTGTTGTTTTGACCGGTAGCCCGTAGCCCCTCACCCCAGCCCTCTCCCTAGGGAGAGGGAGCCGACCGAGTTGGCTTGCGCTATTCATCGACCTGAAATACCTAGGCGATTATGGATGCGCTGACGCGCGCTCAGGTCGGCATACCTCGCCAATATCCCGCGGTCAGTCCCCTCTTCCTCTGGGAGAGGGCTAGGGTGAGGGCTTGGCGTTAGTCCAGTAAACGCGGCACCCGGCTGTCACACTTTGTCTCATCTTCAGTTATGCTCGCCGTTCGTCGTAACCGCCGGAGCTGCTGACCCCATGTCCCCCATTCGCCTGTTTCTCCCCCTCGCCCTTTCCTTGCTGGCCGCCTGCGCCACGCAACCGAAACACAACGTGACCGTGGAAAAACAAAGCGAATGCCCCGTACGGCTCAATGTCGGGCAAAACCTGATCATCAGCCTGCCAAGCAACCCGACCACCGGCTACCGCTGGGCGATTCAGGATTCGGCTGGCGGCGTGTTGCGCGCGCTCAGCCCGGAGGTTTACAGCAATCCGGAAGATGCCGGCGTGGTGGGCGCAGCGGGGGTTTCGACCTGGCGCTTCCAGGCCTTCGCGGCCGGCACCGGGCGTTTGCGCCTGACTTCGCAACAACCGTGGGCACCGGAAGTGCTGCCAGTGGAAACCTTTGACTGCGCCATTTCGGTAAATTGATCGTGTGCTGGCTGATTCTGGCGCTGATGGGCGCGGTGACGTTTCTCTACGGTGTCAGCACCCATGCGGCGTTGCTGTGCCTGTTGGTCATACCATTGCCGTTGCTGGCGCTGCTCGGCTGGCTGCACGATGCGCCGCCCAGCGACTATCGGCGCTGGATCAGCCTGGTCCAGCTACCGGCTGGACCAGTAGGGCATCGCCGCTTCGGCGTTTAATAACGATGAAAAACTTAACCAAAGTTCATAACCATAAACTGCTCAACGTATCTCGAAACGTTATAAAAACCTGTCAGTTCTGACAGTAGCCGGTATATTCCTGCCTGCTTAGTATTCCTTGGGTTAACTCATCACCAATCTAACCAAGGAAGAACACCATGAGCTTTTTCAAGAAGAAAACTTCTGCACATCAGTTGGATCCTTTTATCTCCGTCAACTGCGATCTCAAGGCCAAAATTTCCAACCGAGTAGAGCTTTATACTCAAAACTTTGAATTCGCTCAGGACAGCAACAGCGATTCGATTGCACTGCTTGGGCGTGCCTATGAAAACGGCTTTGGCAGTTCAAAAAAAGGGATGAGCTTCGTTTTTTCCCGCAATATTCAATCAGACACTTATACCCCTGGCGCAGCGTTCCCGTTTCAAGAACTCTATTATTTCGAGTCTGGCGCCAATGACGATTTCTTGACTTTCTACACTTACAAACCTGAAAGCGGGAGTGTTTCCGTTGAGGTCGTGGCAAACAGCTCTGAACAGTTGAGCTACATTTTGAACTTTGACTTTAAAGGCAAGGACGATAGGACCGAAACTCTGCGAGTCGTTGGTGAAGCAAAATTCAATGTGTTTATGCGTAGTCGGTAATTCACCCTGATGATGAATGACCAAGTCTCGCTCCTCGACTTGGTCATTCATTGCTCCTTCCCGCCATCCGCTGCACGCGCTGCCTGGCAGAGCAATATCCCCGCGCTTTATCAGACAACCCAAGCATCCGCGTCCCACTTTGGCTAAAATGCCGGCCTTTTCCATCGACACCGCCGGACGCCGCCGTGAGCAAAGAACCCGATCGCCTATTCGCCCAGCCCTTGGCCCAGGTGCCTGACTTCGCCTTCAATGAAGACGTGGTGCGGGTGTTCCCGGACATGATCAAGCGCTCGGTGCCCGGGTACCCGACCATTGTCGAAAACCTCGGCGTGCTCGCGGCGCAGTTCGCCCAGCCGAACAGCGTGCTCTACGACCTCGGTTCGTCGCTCGGCGCAGTCACTCAAGCCCTGCGCCGTCATGTGCGCACCGACGGTTGCCGGGTCATCGCTGTGGATAACTCGGCGGCGATGGTCGAGCGCTGTCGCGAATACCTCAACGGTCAGGATTCGATGTTTCAGGAACTGCTGCCGGTGGAGGTAATTGAGGGCGATATCCTCGCGCTGCAATTTGAGCCCGCCTCCGTAGTCGCGCTGAACTTCACCCTGCAATTCATCGCCCCGGACCAGCGCACCGCGTTGCTCTCGCGGGTTCGCCAATCGTTGTTGCCCGGCGGCGCGCTGATTCTCTCGGAAAAGCTGCGCTTCAACGATGCCCAAGAGCATGCGCTGCTCACCGATTTGCACGTGGCGTTCAAACGCGCCAACGGCTATAGCGAACTGGAAATCGCCCAGAAGCGCAGCGCCATCGAAAACGTCATGAAGCCCGACAGCCTCGAAGAACACCGCGAACGCCTGCTGGCCGCCGGGTTCTCGAAAGTCGTGCCGTGGTTCCAGTGTCTTAACTTTGCCTCGTTGATTGCCTTGCCATGATTGATCTGTCCCCCCTCGCCCGCCGTCTGGCCGGTACACCGCTGGCCGAATGGGCCAACACCCTGCAAGCGCAACTCGACAAGAAAATGGACAAAGGCCACGGCGATCTGGAACGCTGGCAAAGTGCGCTGGACGCCTTGCCGAAGATCCAGCCAAGCGAAGTCGACCTGCTCAACGGCCTGAAACTCGACACCGATTGCGACGACGACACTCGCGCACAGATGCGCACCGCGCTGATGGGCCTCTCGCCGTGGCGCAAAGGGCCGTTCGACCTGTTCGGTGTGCATGTCGACACCGAATGGCGCTCGGACTGGAAGTGGTCGCGCGTCTCCCCGCACCTCGACCTGAAGGGCAAACGCATCCTCGATGTCGGCTGCGGCAATGGCTACTACATGTGGCGCATGCTCGGCGCCGGTGCCGACAGCGTGATCGGTGTCGACCCGAACTGGCTGTTCTTCTGCCAGTTCCAGGCGGTGCAGCGTTACTTGTCCGAGCCGAATGCCTGGCACCTGCCGTTCCCGTTCGAAGACCTGCCGCCGAATCTGGAAGGCTTCGACACGGTGTTTTCCATGGGCGTGTTCTACCACCGCCGCTCGCCGATCGAGCATTTGCTGGCTCTGAAGGATTGCCTGGTCAAGGGTGGGGAACTGGTGCTGGAAACCCTGGTGGTCGAAGGCGACAAGCACCAGGTGCTGGTGCCGGAAGATCGCTACGCGCAGATGCGCAACGTGTGGTTTTTGCCGTCGGTGCCGGCGCTGGAATTGTGGCTGCGTCGGGCCGGGTTCAGCGATATTCGCTGCGTGGATGTCAGCACCACGACAGTGGAGGAACAGCGCGGGACTGAGTGGATGAAGTATCAGTCGCTGAGTGATTTTCTTGATCCGGAGGATCACAGCAAAACCATTGAAGGGCTGCCGGCGCCGATGCGGGCGGTTATCGTCGCCAGGAAGTAAGCGTATTTTCCCATGACCGCGGTGGGCCTACCCCTCACCCCAGCCCTCTCCCCAGGGAGAGGGAGCTGATTGTTGAGCTATTCAAAACTTGCGTCCGACTCGGTATTTCAGGTCGGCGGATTTGGTCCATCCAACTCGGTCGGTCCCCTCTCCCTCTGGGAGAGGGTTAGGGTGAGGGGCTTTTGGTGCGTCTGGCGCGGAAAAATTCGGTCAGCACCGCGCCACATTCTTCAGCCAGCACCCCGCCCTCATACAACACCCGGTGATTCAAAAAGCCCTGGGTAAAAAACTGCCCCTGGCTCTGCACAATTCCCGCCTTGGGTTCCAGCGCGCCATACACCACCCGCGCCACCCGCGAATGCACGATCAACCCGGCGCACATGCTGCACGGTTCCAGCGTCACGTACAGCGTACTGCCCGGCAGGCGATAGTTATCCACTGCCTGCGCAGCGGCGCGGATCGCGACCATTTCCGCATGGGCACTCGGATCGCTGGTGCTGATCGGGCAATTGAAGCCGCGACCGATGATCGCGCCATCCTGCACCAGCACCGCGCCCACCGGCACCTCACCGAGGGCGGCGCCCTGTGCGGCGAGGGTCAGGGCTTCGCGCATGAAGTCGCGGTCGCGGCTGCGGTCGATGATCGCCGCCGGGCGGATCTGGCGCATCACTTCACCTCGATCGCGGCCATCAGGCCGGTTTCCATGTGGTCGATGACATGGCAGTGGAACATCCACACCCCCGGGTTATCCGCCACCAGCGCCACTTGCGCACGCTCGTTCTTGCCCAGCAGATAAGTGTCGGTGAAATACGGTACGACTTTGTGCCGGTTCGACGCGATCACCTTGAAGCTCATGCCGTGCAGGTGGATCGGGTGCTGGTACTGGGTCATGTTCTTCAGTTCGAAAATATAGCTCTGGCCCAGTTTCAGGCTGGCGATCGGTCGGTCAGCACAGGTCTTGTCGGTGATGTCCCAGGCTTTGCCGTTGATCTGCCAGAGGCTCGGCGGCTTGCCGTTTTCGGTGTTCACCGAGACCGAACCGACCCATTCGAAATTGAAGTTGAGTTTCTCCGCATTGGCCAGATCCGGCTCGGCCACCGGGTTGGCCGGCAGGGCTTTCGGCCAGTCCGTCGGCGCGTCGGTGTTGGCGACTGAACGTAGCGTGCCCAGACGCACCGGGCCGTTACGCAGCGACAACTCTTCACCGGCCGCCGGCGCCTTGATTGCCAGGCAAATGCGCATGCCGGGGCCGAGCCAGTATTCCTTGCCCAATGGCCGAGGCTCGACCGGGTTGCCATCCAGCGCGTAGATCTTCGCTTCGACCCCAGGAATATTGATGCGATAGGTCAGGGTGTTGTCGAGATTGAGCAAACGCACCCGGGTGATCTGCCCGGCCGGCAGATCAATCACCGGCAGCGGCACACCATTGATCGTCGACAGGCGCCCGGCGGTACCGCCACGGGCCGCTTCGCGGGGGATGCTGAATTCGACGAACTGGCCTTGCTCGTCGATGTGCCAGTTCTTCAGGCTCAGGGTTTTCTCGTACTTGAAGCCGGTCGGCTCGCGTTCTTCGATGATCAGCGGCCCGACCAGCCCGCGCCCCAGTTCCTCGCTGCTGCTGACATGCGGGTGATACCAATAGCTGCCGGCGTCCGGCACGCGGAATTTGTAGTCGAAGTATTCGCCCGGCAATACCGGCAGTTGCGACACATAAGGCACGCCGTCCATTTCCAGCGGCAGGCGGATGCCGTGCCAGTGGATGGTGGTCGCCACCGGCAGGTGATTGATGAAACGCACCCGCAGCCATTCACCCTGGCGTACACGCAACTCGGTGCCCGGTGCCGACGGGCCGAACGCCCAGGCCTCGGTCTTGTGCCCCGGCACCAGCTCGACGTCGAGCGGCGCGGCGATCAGTTCATAATCGTGGCCGGCCTCGGCGTCGGCCATCTTGCCCAGCCAGTAACGCGACGCGCCTCCCGCGCCCACGCCAACGACAACAAGACCGGCCAGGCCACCGAGGATTTGGCGACGGGTAAAGGACATGAACTCAACTACCTCACGTATCAGCGACAGACCCCGAGGGATCCGCAAAAAGGCGAATACGATACACCCGCAGTTGAGAAACAGTAAGGGCGACCTGCGCCCGCACGTCTTGTCGGCCCTTATGCGCGCAGCCCGGTAATCAGGTGCAGCACGCCGCCCTCAAGCGGCATGACGCCCGCCACACCGGCCACACTCAGGGCCTGACGGTCGACACGGGCCTCATCATGCAACGTCACGCGCACCCGGGTCAGCGCCAGCGGTTGCTGCGACTTGAGGTTATCTACCCCCCCCAGCGCCGCCACGATCTCGGCGCTCAGGCCGGCAACCGCATCGGCGGCAGCTTTCACCTCTTCCGGCACCAGATCCGGCGTCAGTGCTTTCCAGAATGCCTGCTGCAATTTGTCGAACATGTTCAATTCTCCATAACCGGCGAGGCAGCGATGTTGGCCTCATGAAAGCGCTGCAAGGCTTCGCGCACATCGCCAGCGCTTTCCAGGTTCGAGACCTGTTCGGCGATGATGCGACAGTCGGCCAGATTCACCTCGCGCACCGCCGACTTGATCGCCGGAATCAACGGCACGCTTACCGAAAGCTCATCCACACCCAGCCCCAGCAGCAACGGCACTGCAAGGCGTTCAGACGCCATGGCGCCGCAGACGCCGACCCATTTGCCGTGGGCATGGGCCGCCTTCACCGTCATGGCAATCAGGCGCAGCACCGCAGGGTGAAAGCTGTCCGCCTGGCTGGCCAGGCGCGCATGATCGCGATCCATGGCCAAAGTGTATTGGGTCAGATCGTTGGTGCCGATGGAGAAAAAGTCCACGTGCGGCGCCAGCACATCGGCCATCAGCGCGGCGGCGGGCACTTCGATCATGATCCCCAGTTTCGGCAAGTGCATCAGTCCCAGCACCCGCGCCTCCTGCTCGAGGATCTGCCTGGCCGAACGCAGCTCGGCAAGATTGCTGACCATCGGCAACATGATGTGCAGACGCGTCAGCTCCGAGCAGGCCAGCACGGCGCGAAATTGCTCACGCAACAGTTGCGGTCGCTCAAGGCACAGACGAATGCCGCGCAGGCCGAGGAAAGGATTGGTTTCGCTGTCCATCGGCACATATGCCAGCGGTTTGTCGCCACCGACATCGAGGGTGCGCACCACCAGATTGTGCGCCGGCCCGATGGTGCGGGCGATGGCGCTGTAAGTGGCCACCTGTTCGTCATGGCTTGGCGCTTGCTGGCGACCCAGGTAGAGAAATTCCGAACGTAGCAGCCCCACGCCATTCGCGCCCAGCTCCATGGCCTGAGCGGTTTCGCCCTGCGAGGCAACGTTGGCGGTGACTTCGATGTGCTGACCGTCACGGGTACAGGCCGCCTCGCTGGCCTGGGCCAGTTCCTGCTGATGACGCTGGCGCTGTTGCGCATGCCGCGTGCGCAATTGATCAATGGACTCGGCGTCCGGGTGCAACTGCAATTCGCCTTTGTCGGCATCGAGCAGCACCCGCGTGCCGTTGTCGATCCCGAGCATTTGCAGGGGCATGCCGCAGATCGCCGGCAAACCGCAGGCTCGCGCGAGGATCGCGACATGGCTGGTGGCGCCCCCGCTGACGGTGGCAAACCCGAGCACCTTGCGCGTGTCGAGCCCGGCAGTCTGTGAAGGGGTCAACCGATCGGCGATCAGAATGGTGTCGTCCGGCAACTCGAGCGTCTGCTCGTGGACACCGAGGATCAGCTTCAGCACGCGCTGGCCGACATCATCCAGATCCGCCGCGCGCTCAGCCAGCAAGGCATTGCCCAGCGAGCGAAACATCGCCGCCGTTGCATCGGTGCTGGTTTTCCAGGCAAACGCTGCGCTTTTGCCCGCGTCAATCAGCGCCCTGGCCTGATCCAGCAGGCTCGGGTCGGCCAGCAGCTCCTGATGCGCCTTGAAGATCTCCGCCTGCGCTAGGCCGCTGGCGGTGTCGCGCAGATGTTGCAGGGCCATGTCGGCTTCGATCAGGGCCTGGCTCAACGCCTCCAGTTCATTTGGCGGCTCGGCGCCGAACTCGTTGACCAGAAGCGACGCTTCGACGATCTGCATGACTTGGCCCAACGCCGAACCGGGCGAGGCGCAGACACCGCGCAGGATGTTCGGCATTTCTGCCGCATCGGCTTCGACCGGTGCGGGCGCTGTCACCGCTTCGCCGCAGCCTTCGCTCAGCAATCGGCCCAGCGCTTCGACGGCGGCTACGGCATCTTCACCTTCGGCGCTGACCTGCACGCTGTCGCCATGGGCCGTCTGCAACGCCATGATCGCCACCAGGGATTTGCCGTTGGCGTGCGCTTGCAGCTTGTGCAGATGGATGGCCGCTGAAAATGCTTTGGCCGCTTGGGCGAATACTGCCGCCGGCCGCGCGTGCAGGCCATTGGGATTGGGCAAGTTGATCGGCTGCGAGAACACCGCATCACCCGGCACCGGCGCTGTGTTTTCGCTGGCGGCTGCACCGATCACGACGTCCAGCACTGGCTGGCCCACCTCGACCAACCCGGTTGAGCCAACGAGTGAATCGAACGGCTCGCCGCTGACCACCAGCATCAAGGTCAACAAACTGCGCGCGTGCAGGGCAATGTAGTCAGCATCGAAGTCGATCAGCGCCTGCCCCGCTTCGACCCGCTGCCCCGCGTCAACGCGACGGGTGAAACCTTTGCCGGCGAGATTCACCGTGTCCAGGCCGATATGCATCAACACCTGCACACCCGCGTCACTGGTGATGGTGAGCGCGTGCCCGCTGGCCTGCACATCGCTGACCACACCGGCCAACGGTGCGCAGAGCGTTGACGAAGTCGGGTCGATGCACAAACCGTCGCCGATGATCCGCCCGGCAAACACCGGGTCGGGCACCTGGTCCAGCGCCACCAGCACGCCGGATAAAGGAGCCAGCAGCTGCAATTGTTGGGGTGTGGCCATGACATCACCTGAGCTTGTATTGATTGAATGAGCGGTCGCAGCCGCTTTGCTTATTTCCACCAGTATTCAACCTGCAAGCCGACATTGGCGCCGTGCCGCGCGTTGCCGAAGGTGCCCGTGTCGGAGAGTGCCGAGCCTTTGGCCAACAGGTTGGCGGCACGCTTGGCTGCCTGGTTCCAGCTGGCATAGGTGTAATACAGACGCACCTCGGGCCGCGCCCAGAATTCCGGGCCTTTGGGTGACCAGGTCGGCGCGAAGGTGAACTTGCTCAGCTTGCGCGTGCCGTCCGCCGCCTCGACCTGATCGTGCCCCAGTTCGGTCACCAGTTTGAACTGCTCGCTCAGCGCATAGGCCGGGCGCACGCCGAGTGACAGCCAGTTCTGGCCGGCGCCGCCCTGACGAATATCTTTCTGATACACCGCCTGGAATTGTCCGCCAAAACGCGGCGTCAGTTGCCAGTCGAAGAACTCGACGATGCGATAGCTCTTGTTGCGGTCATCGAGCCTGACGTTACCGGTATAGCCCAATCCGGTGCCCGGCCCTTCGCCGTATTGCAGCGCCAGTTTGTTCTTGCCACCGAAAAAGTCTTGCTGCACATGCTGGGTGGTGATCGCCCAGCCACGGTGGGCATCGCGGCTGTCGGGCTTGTCGATGTAACTCAGGCCGAACTCCAGTTCACCGCCCGGGTTACTGTTGAAACCGCCGACGTTGAAGTCGTGACGGTTGATGTAATCCTTTTGGTAAAGGTTGTCCTTGCGTGAAAAGGCGTAGCTGTATTTCAGGCCACCGAGCAACACGTCTTCAATGCCTGCCCCGGTGGCGCTCTGGTTCCAGTAATAGAAATCGGAAATATGGATGTCGTTACGTTTGTAGTAGCGCCGCCCGGCCCACAGTGAGCCACCGTTGAGCGCGGGCATCGCCGACCATTGCGCGTAAGCCTGAGGCAAACGAATCGAGCCGTTGTCTTCCTTGAACGTCAGGCTGCGGTCGTAGCGGTTATACAGCGAGGCCATGCCGTCGACGCTCAGCACCGAGCCGTCGTCGAGGGTGTACAGATCCTGGCGCAGCTCGAGCTCACCGTACTGCTCGCACTCGTTACCGAGGCGATATTTGGTCTGCGCGCCGGGCAACTGGAAACACGACTGGCTGCCGCTGTTGACCGATGTACCGACCCCGCTGCGCAGATAGCCGCCGAACTCCAGCGCATGTGATGACGTGGGCATTGCCAGACAAATCCCCGCGATTGCCAGACTGTAATTTATGGTTGCTCTCATATATGCCACCCGTTGTTTTTATTGTGTGGTTGCAGGAATTCAGCGCGCACAGATCCCCCGCGCAGCGTTCTGCGTGTTTTTTCAAAGGCTGTTATTCAGTTAAAAAATCAGGGGTCGGTCAGGTGCAGCACGAAGGATTCGTAAGGTCGCAACCGCAGCAAACGCATGCGTTGCGGGCAGTCCGGGTAGTTGCTGATCAACAGGCGCTGCTCCTGGGCTTCGTCGATCAGTGCCGGTAGCTCGACCTCACAGGCAGTGCCATAGAAGTTGTTCACCACTAACAAGCGTTCGCCCGTCCCCTCGCGCAGGTACGCCCAGACCTGTGGATGCTCCGGCAACAACTGGCGATAGATGCCATCGGAGATCAACGCTTCAGTGCGGCGCAAAGCGATCAGGCGCCGATAGTGATGCAGCACCGATTCCGGGTCGTGCAACTGATGCGCGACGTTGATCTGCGCGGCATTGGCCGGCACGCCGATCCACGGTTCGCCGCGAGTGAAACCGGCGTTGTGCCCGGCGTGCCAGTGCATCGGCGTGCGCCCGTTGTCGCGGGACTTCTGCATGATCGCCGCCATGTTGTTGAGGTCGCTTGCCCCGGCTTCACGCTTGAGGCGAAAGATATTCAGGGTCTCGACATCACGGTATTGCTCGATGCTCTCGAACCCCGGATTGGTCATTCCTAATTCTTCGCCCTGATAAACGAAGGGCGTGCCCTGTAGAAAATGCAACGCGGTGCCGAGCATCTTCGCCGACAGCTCGCGGTATTCGCCGTCATTGCCGAACCGCGAGACCACGCGAGGCTGATCGTGGTTACACCAGAACAGCGCATTCCAGCCGCCGCCCGCCTGCATGCCGGTCTGCCAGTCGGAGAGAATCTGCTTGAGCTGGAGGAAGTCGAAATCGGCGCGGACCCACTTCTGCAGGTTCGGGTAATCGACCTTCAAGTGATGAAAGTTGAAGGTCATCGACAATTCTTTCGACTGCGGATTGGAGTAGCGGATGCAGTGTTCGAGGCGGGTCGAGGACATCTCGCCGACGTTGATCAGCTCATGCCCTTCGAAGACTTCACGGTGCATCTCCTGCAAGTACGCATGCACGTTAGGCCCATCGGTGTAGAAGCGCCGACCATCGCTGTCGTCCTCGGGGAAATCCGCCGGTTTCGAGATCAGGTTGATCACGTCCAGACGAAAGCCACCCACACCCTTGTCGCGCCAGAAACGCATCATCTTGAACACTTCGTCGCGGACTGTGGGGTTGTCCCAATTGAGGTCGGCCTGGGTGTGGTCGAACAGGTGCAGGTAATACTGGCCGGTCTGCGCTTCGTATTCCCAGGCCGAACCGCCGAACTTGGATTCCCAGTTGTTCGGCTGGTCGCGCCAGATATAGAAGTCGCGGTAAGGATTGTCGAGGCTGCTGCGCGCCTGCTGGAACCAGACGTGCTCGATCGAGGTGTGGTTGACCACGATATCGAGCATCAGCTTGATCCCGCGTTTGCCCGCTTCGGCAATCAGCAGCTCACAGTCGGCCATGCTGCCGTAGCTAGGATCGACCGCGTAGTAGTCGCTGATGTCGTAGCCGTTATCGCGCTGCGGCGAGCGCAGAAATGGCGTGACCCACAGGTAATCGACCCCCAGCCATTGCAGGTAATCGAGCTTGGCGACGATGCCGAGCAGATCGCCAGTGGCGTTGCCCGCATGGCTGTGAAAGCTCTTCGGGTAGATCTGATAGATCACCGAACGTTGCCAGTCTTGCATGGCGGATTTTCCTCTTGAATTTTACGATGTCGGTAGGAGCTGCCGGAGGCTGCGATCTTTCGATTTTGAAAGGCAGGATCAAAAGATCGTCCGATCGCGGCCCGAGCCTCCGGCAGCTCCTGCAGTTCGACTTCACGCGACCCGGTAACCCGGACGGACAATCTTCATGCTCAGCACGCAGGTCAGGGCAAACGGCACGAGCATGGCGATCAGCATCCCGATGACGAACATCGGGATGAACTGCGGAATGATCGAGATGAAACCGGGCAGGCCACCGACGCCAATGGCCGAAGCCTGGATCTTGTTCAGCGAGAGGAACATGCAACCCAGCGCCGAACCGGCCAGCGCGGCGTAAAACGGAAATTTGTAGCGCAAATTGACGCCGAACATCGCCGGCTCAGTGATGCCGAAATACGCAGAAATTGCCGAGGTCGAAGCCATGCTCTTGTCCCGCGCATTGCGCGTCATCCAGAACACCGCCAGTGCCGCACTGCCCTGCGCCAGATTGGACATGACAATCATCGGCCAGATGAAAGTGCCGCCCTGGCTCGAGATCAATTGCAGGTCCACGGCGAGGAACATGTGGTGCATGCCGGTGATCACCAGGGGCGCATAAAGCAGGCCGAAAATCAGACCGCCCACCAACGGCGCCAGATCGAACAGCATCACCAGCCCTTCGGTGATATAGATGCCGATATGCCGGGTCACCGGGCCGATGATCGCCAGCGCCAGCACGCCAGTGACAACGATGGTGGTGATCGGCACCACCAGCAACTGCACGGCGTTGGGCACTCGCGCGCGCAACCATTTCTCTATGACGCTCATCACATAGGCTGCCATCAGGATCGGCAGGATCTGCCCTTGATAACCGACCTTTTCCACCTGGAACAGGCCGAGGATGTCGAAGTACGGCAGCTGCTGCCCATCCAGCCCGGCCACCGCCTTGCCGTAATTCCAGGCGTTGAGCAGGTCCGGGTGCACCAGCATCAGACCGAGGACGATGCCGAGGATTTCGCTGCCGCCGAAACGCTTGGCCGCCGACCAGCCCACCAGCGCCGGCAGGAACACGAACGAGGTGTTGGCCATCAGGTTGATCAGGCTCCACAACCCGTCGAGGTTGGGATAGGCATCCAGCAGAGTCTGGCCTTCGATGAACATGCCCTTGGCGCCGAGCAGGTTGTTGATGCCCATCAACAGGCCGGCAATGATCAGCGCCGGCAGGATCGGCATGAACACATCGGAAAACACCCGCACCAACCGCTGCACGGCGTTGATCTTCTCAGCGCTTTTCTGTTTAACGTCGGCGATGGTCGACGCCGCCAGGCCAGTCTGCTGGCGCAGTTCGGCATAAACCTTTTCAACATCACCCGGGCCGATGACCACCTGATACAACCCGCCGGTGAAGAACGAACCCTTGACCAGATCGACGCCGTTGAGGGCGGCCACATTTACCAGCGCGGGGTTCTTCAGCGCCAGACGCAAACGCGTCACGCAATGCGCCGCCTGCTCGATGTTGTCACGGCCACCAAGGCTTTCCAGCAGCTCCTTGGCGATGTTCGGGTAGTCATGGCTCATGCTTGTTCTTCCGTCGTGGATTGTTGTTGTTGGCAGCACGCCGAAACGAAAAATACTCGTCTGTACGAGTTAATGCAACAACTCGTCTGTACGAGTTTGCATCCGTGGATGAACGTCAGAAAAATGCGGATTCTTCCTACTCTGACCTAAGATGTTTTCCTTCGTCCGCATGGACAAACCCCTACCCTGCCCTTAAGGTTCGGGGTTTTGAGCACCGTCGGCACAGAGTCCAGCCATGAGCAAATACAACCAGATCTACAGCGATTTGCTTGCCAGCATCACTACCCAGCGCCTGGAGCGCGGCGCCCGGCTGCCTTCCGAAACCGAACTGATGGACACCTATCAGGCCAGCCGTGGCACGGTGCGCAAGGCTATCGACCAATTGCAGGAGCGCGGTTTCGCTCAGAAGATTCACGGCAAAGGCGCGTTCGTACTGTCGACCAACCCGATCGAATTCCAGCTCGGCGGCATTGTCAGTTTTCAGGAGACCCACCCGCGACTGGGCAACGACGTCAGCACCGAAGTGGTCGAGATGTGTCAGGTGCCGCTGGAAGGTGCATTGCTTGAACATATCAATGCCGAACCCGGCAGCCCGATCACCCGCATCAAGCGGGTACGGCGCATCGACGGCAAACGCGTCATCCTCGACATCAACCACTTCGTCAGCGACGTCATCCCCGATCTGTCAGCAGACATCGCCGAACATTCGATCTACGCCCACATCGAACAGACCCTGCAACTGCAGATCGCCTACGCTCAGCGCACCATCGAAGCCGTGCCGTCCAGCAAGGACGACCAACAACACCTGGACCTCGACGGCCAGAGCCATGTCATCGTGGTCAGCAACCAGACCTTCCTGCAGGACGGCCGCCAGTTCGAATACACCGAATCGCGGCATACGCTGGACAAGTTCTATTTTTCGGATGTGGCGCGGCGGTAATAGCCGCTGGCAAGCGAGCCCGTTTCAAAATATGTGGTTGGCTGACAAGCCGCTATGACCTCCGGTAGTATGCCGCCGTGGCTATGGAACACCTTCCTTCTATCCTCCATGAACTAGGGGTTCCGCTCTCCACACCGCGCCTGCTTATTGCAGGCGTTTTCGTATCGATTGCACAGGTGAGCTTCAGCTCACTGGAAACGGCGACCAAGGAAGAAATCATGATGAATCAGGAGCTGTTCCTGCGGCGCCGTACAAAACTTCACGTCCCTGCCGGCTCTGGCGGAGCCACACGCGCGCAGATCGCATCAGCGGTCAAAGAAGTCGCGGCGTTCCGATGTGTACTTTCCGAGTCGCTGATCGAGCAGATCGGCTTGCTCTCTGCGGTAGAACTCAAGAATTGGCTGCGTGAAGTCATTCGCGTCCTGCGGCGTCGCAGCGGTGCTCATGTACATCACCGACCGTTTTATCCTGACTTCCCCAATCAAGTCCTCGAAGCAACAGAGGCGGAGTTGTATCTCAACGCCGTCATTCACTACCACACACTTCGGCGCCTGCCACCCAGCGAACAGGTTCGGCCAGCCATGCTTGAAGGCAACTTCATCCATTGGGTTATCGAACCGGGAAGTGTCAGCGAGTTCGAGGCATTGCTCGAGCCGCTGGTCTCATCGCGTACCTCGCTGTCCGAAGAGGAAGCCGCGGATGTCACTTGGTTTATCCGAACTTACAGAAACGACGTGTTCCGTCTGCTGCCCGATACCATCCCGTTCCGCGAGATTCGCGCGCTGGTCGGCGGCGCACTGATCCTGCATATCGACGACGATGCGCAGGTTGAGGCCTTCCTTGAGCAAAATGTCGAAACGGCAACGGACGTGCTGCGCGTGGCGATCGCACTGCATGGTGGAGACGTGTCGCTGGCAACAGCGCAGACGCGCTTTGGCAAAATGAAACGCTCGATGCGGCGCAAGCTGTTGCGCCTGCTCGACCGCACGCCCAACGCTACGGAAGATGTGATGCGCCAGGCCGAACGCTGGAAACGACTGGCCGAAGTCCTGCATCCAGGCGATTACGCTGAGAAGTATCCGCGAGCATTCGCGGCCATCACCGCAGCGCGACGCAACGATCCGCCGCCCTCGTTCGGGTCGCGTGTCGAAACCATGCTTGCCCAACGCCAGATCGCCGCGCTTACGCCGGTGCTGCAGGATCGTCCCGGAGAATTCGCGCGCCGTCTGGACGTGATGTTACGGCGTGCCACAGAACCAGACGCGGTGCTCGACGCCTTTGCGGCTGTCGCGGCGCAAGTGTCCTCACCTGTGCTGCTGCAATTGCTGGCCCAGGTAAATGCCCCGCGCCCCCTGCCCTTGCGGGCGTTCACACCTAAAGGAGCACTGGCGAAAGTCTTCGGCACTGCTGATCGTCGAGAGTCGATCGCACCGCAGGTATTGGCACGTGCCGCACAGATTTGCGAGAACGCCCTGATCGCGCGTTTCACGTTGCTGCCACCACTGGGGCGTTGTTTCATCGATCCGGCGTTGCGCGAATACCGGGTGCCACTGGCACAGCGCGCCGCAGCGAAGTCGCTGCGAACACTGGTACGCGGCAGTCGGTTGCCAATGCCGGACACGCGATTCATTCGCCTGTTCCTGTGGTGGAAGAATGGTCGTGACCGCACGGACATCGACTTGTCCGCCGCCTTCTTCGACACCGACTTCGTCTTCAAGGAAGCGATCGCCTATTACAACCTCAAAGGTTATGGCGGTTACCACAGCGGCGACATCGTCGACGCGCCCAACGGCGCCTCCGAATTCATCGACCTCGACCTTGATGTTCTCGTCAAAAAGGGCGTCCGCTACGTCGTCACGTCCCTCAATTCGTTTACCTGGCAGCCATATTGCGACCTTCCTGAATGCTTCGCGGGCTGGATGGCCCGTGCCGACACTGCATCGGGGGAAGTGTTCGAGCCTCGCTCCGTGGTCGACCGCATCGATATCGCCTCCGACACGAGTATCTGCCTGCCATTCGTGATGGACCTGGAGGAGCGACGCATGATCTGGGCCGATCTGGGGCTGACTTCATCGCCCCGCTGGAACAACGTCGACAACAACCTCAGCGGAGTTTCGTTGATGCTGCGCGCCCTGGTGCATACACCAAGGCCGGATCTGCACACGCTTTTCGATTTACATGTGCGGGCACGAGGCGAACGAGTGCCCTCTGCAGAGCAGGCGCAGAGGGTGTTCGCACCTGAACAAGGTCTGACGCCGTTCGATACGGATCTGATTCGGTCCGAATATCTTTGAAAACCTGCGTCTGCATTCGCTGCCCCTCAACGGGACAACCAACATGCAGTAACCGGGTAACACCCTCCCCTTGAGCGCATCGGTCATCCTCGACCTTTGCCTCAAGGATGAACACCCGCATGACCATTCCCGAACGCCGTCTGCTGCCGAACGCAGCGGACAAAACCGCCCTCAAGGCCATCGCCACCAGCATCGTGCAGACCTGCCCGAGCCTGCTCGACGCGGCCCGGCAAGTCGCGATCGAACTGCTGACGGACAAAGGGCTATCCGGCCTTGATCCCGACGAGGTTTATTTCCATCGTTTCAAAACGGCGCAAAGCAGCACGCTGACCTTCACCGGTTGGGAACACTTGCTGGAAAAGCCTTATGAAACGCTCACCCTCACGCAGTTGGTGATCCATCGCTTTCGTGCAACCGATCAAGACAACGCAGATTTGCTGGGCCTTTACTGTGGCTTCTACTCGGATGGCCCGGACGCGGAGAATTTCAATCAGGACAACGAAGTGCGACTGCTTGGCAGCGACGTGCTGAAGGCGTTCTGGGCCGTCGATTTCAGCACGCGCTACACCGGTCAGTTGACGAAATTCTGGCAAACCTCGTCGGAAGATTTCCGCGCCCTGGCCAAGTGCAACTTCCTCAGTCAGGCCGTGCAGGCGCTGCAAGAGGGTGATGTTGACGGCAATGACTTCCAACGCATCGTCACCTCGCTGATCGGCCCGATTACCTGGCCCATTACCCTGCAAATGTTGCGAGCCACATACCCGGTCGGCGCGCAAGTGCGCACGCTTGATCTGGACGGCCATGTCGCCACCAACGTCCTGCGTCTGGTCGAAGACAGTGGCCGGCAGACCCTTTACCTGCCGGGAGAACCTCAGGCCTTTCGACTGATGGACACTGCAGCGGATCTGCACTGGTGGTTGCTCGATCAGATGAATTCAGAGCAGAAACGCCCCTTGTTTCTGAAGCACTTCTCGCTGGCTGACAGCAATCACATCACCGAGAACCTCACCGATCTGATGAACCGTTTGGTGAGCACCTGGGGCCACAGCGATCATCGGATGATCAACCGCAGCAACGTTGCGATCAGCGGTGACGCCTTCACTTGGTTAAGCGAGTCGACCCGTGCGGGCATGGCTGCCGAGGCGCATCTGGTGCTCACATCCAACAGTGACCTGCGCAAGAAACTCTGGACCGGGTATCTGAGCGCCGGCCTGAAGGTGTTCGGCCCGATGGCGGCCGTGGGCTGGCCGGTGGCTTTGCCGTTGATTGGCGCCGGTATCGCGAACATGGGGCTGAACATCGATCAGGCGATCAACGGCATTACGGCAGCCGAGCGTAGAGCCGGGGTCATCGGTGCAGTGCTCAGCGCGATCGAAACCGTATTCAATGTGCCGTTCCTGATCGGTACTGGCGCGCAGCTGGAAGTTGGCCCACAGGTCGAGTATGCCGAGGCTGAAGAGATGCTCGGGCTGATCGAGCTTTCCTCGGCTGACACGCCATCATTGCCGCCCGTGGATCCGCCACCGGTCACCGGGACGGAAGCAGCTACCAGCGAGTTGACCAACGAGATCCCCGAAGAAGCGACATCCGTTACCGCCACTGAGCTCTTGACCATGACTGCCACACGGCACGGTCCGATTTTTCCAGAGGTTCCTGCCAGCTATCGATGCAACGAGTTGCTTGCGCAACATTCAGTAGAGGCGACGCCGGGAAAATATGAAGGCATTTACCGTCTCGACAAGGAGCCCGGTTACGCCATCGAAATGGATGGCCAGGCCTACTACGTACGTTACTTCGCCGACTCTCAGGACAGTGGCAACTGGGCAATCGTCAATCCCGAGCGCCCCAATCAATTCGCCTATTCGTTGCCGGTTCGCTTTGGGAGCGCCGGCAAATGGGAGCGTATGCCTGCGCTGCGGCTGCGGGGTGGTGGCCAGTGTGCGGGCAAGGCGTGTGCGCCGGAGACTGAAGTGAGCTCGTCCGGGGGCACGCCATCGGTGGAAATGCGATGCCTCGAACCGCTTCCAGGCGTTCCCTGTCCGCTGCGCCTGGTTACGAAGCTCAAAGGCGTTTCAGAGAAGGAAAAGCCAGGAATGAGAAGATGGGCAATGAACCTGCCCAGCGCATCGGCCGAGTCAGCAGGCGCTCGACGCCGCTTTTTATCAACGACCGAGCGGTACGTGGAACATTTCAGCGAAGAACGCAGGGCTCTGCTGAACAAGGCAGAAAAATTCCACCGGGAGTTGAAATGGATCAACCTGCCCGAGCGTCCGGACATTCCGCAAATCAGTCCCCAGATGCAGGTCGATGACCTGATTGATCGCATCTTTGCCAATACCGATGGGCTGGCGGTCGGTGAAACCCTTGATCGCATCGCCAGCATGCGCTTCATGATCGAAAACATGCCAGCGTTCGCGCGGCATATTCAAACCCTTTATGTGCGTGGGCTGCTGAGCGATTTTGCCCAGAATGATCTCAACCAGTTCTTCCTGTCGGGGGACATGTCAGAGGACCTGCGAACTTATCTGTCCGGGCTGGGTACCGATCCCGAGAACAGGTTCAACGTTCTCGAATTGGTCAAGACTGCCCAAGCCAATGGCATCCGGGTACACGGACTCGATGCAGCGCACACCTACACGCTGAAACGACCGCTCCTTTCGATCGAAGAACAGATGATCAAGACTCGCCTCTCAACAACAATCATAGAGAGTGACAAGCTTCTCAACAGAACGAAGAAGTGGGTAGCCTTGGTCGATGCAACGAATATCAACATGTTCAGAGATCTGCCAGGCATAAGCGAACTCAGGGGCGGCATCGGTTTGCGCATTGAAGAAGTCTGGCCCGAGGAGACCGCAGACATCAGCATTGACCCGGGGGTGGAAGTCGCCCGCGGTCCGTTTTACAACTGGGCAATGACCAGCAACGATTTCGACGTTCTGTTCGCTGACCTGCGATTGCAGATCAAGTGCCCCATGCCGCAATGGAATGCGGCAGCGCTGGAAAAGCTTCTGCATCGTAACGGCATGTTCGTGATTCAGAAGACCGAACCCGACATATACACACTGGTTCGCCGCAACAGCGACAGCGACATTGTGCGAACAAGGGTGCATTGCACAACCGCGGGCCGGTTTTATATCTGGGACCTGTCAATGCCTCGCATCACCGGCAGGAATTTCCACGACATCGCCGCAGTAGCGGAGCGCCTGATCGAACTCGGCTTCACCCTGCAAAGTCGTTTACCCACCTGACCTGTTTTCAGGGGCCTGAAACGAAAAAACCCTTGGCTTCACGCCAAGGGTTTTACGTTACTCGAACCGCAGCGGGATTATTCCCACTCAATCGTCGCCGGCGGCTTGCTCGATACGTCATAAGTGACGCGCGAGATGCCTTCGATTTCGTTGATGATGCGGCCGGAGACGGTTTCCAGCAGTTCGTAAGGCAGGTGTGCCCAACGTGCGGTCATGAAGTCGATGGTTTCCACGGCACGCAGGGCCACGACCCAGGCGTAACGACGGCCGTCGCCTACCACGCCGACCGATTTGACTGGCTGGAACACCACGAACGCCTGGCTGACCTTGTGGTACCAGTCGGCTTTGCGCAGTTCTTCGATGAAGATGTGGTCGGCGCGACGCAGCAGGTCGGCGTATTCCTTCTTCACTTCACCGAGGATGCGCACGCCCAGGCCCGGACCCGGGAACGGGTGACGGTAGACCATGTCGTACGGCAGGCCCAGTTCCAGCCCCAGACGACGGACTTCGTCCTTGAACAGTTCGCGCAGGGGCTCGACCAGTTTCAGGTTCATCTCATCCGGCAGGCCGCCCACGTTGTGGTGCGACTTGATTACGTGGGCCTTGCCGCTTTTCGCGCCAGCCGACTCGATCACGTCCGGGTAGATGGTGCCCTGAGCGAGGTATTTGATGTTTTCCAGTTTGTTCGACTGGGCATCGAAGACGTCGATGAAGGTGCGACCGATGATCTTGCGCTTCTTTTCCGGGTCGGCTTCGCCGGCCAGGTTGTTGAGGAACTGCTCCTCAGCGTTGGCGCGGATCACCTTGACGCCCATGTTCTCGGCGAACATGGCCATCACTTGCTCGCCTTCGTGCAGACGCAGCAGACCGTTGTCGACGAAGACGCAGGTCAGTTGATCGCCGATGGCTTTGTGCAGCAGTGCGGCAACCACCGAGGAGTCAACGCCACCGGACAGGCCCAGCAGCACGTTGTCGGTGCCGACCTGGGCGCGGATGTTGGCGATGGCGTCTTCAGCGATCTTCGACGGCGTCCACAAGGCTTCACAACCGCAGATGTCGAGCACGAAACGCGAGAGGATGCGCCCGCCCTGCTTGGTGTGGGTCACTTCCGGGTGGAACTGCACGCCGTAGTAAGCGCGGTCGTCGTTGAACATACCGGCGATCGGGCAGCTCGGGGTACTGGCGAGGATGTGGAAGTCTTCCGGCATCTTGGTGACTTTGTCACCGTGGCTCATCCACACGTCGAGGCCGAACAGGCCGTCGGCGTCGATGTGGTCTTCGATGCCGTCGAGCAGGCGGCTCTTGCCGACCACGTCCACGCGGGCGTAACCGAACTCACGCAGTTCGGAACCTTCAACCTTGCCGCCCAGTTGCTCGGCCATGGTCTGCATGCCGTAGCAGATGCCGAATACCGGAACGCCCAGATCGAACACCGCCTGCGGGCAGCGCGGGCTGTTGGCTTCGTGCACGGACTCGGGGCCGCCGGCGAGGATGACGCCTTTAGGGGCGAATTCGCGGATCGCATCTTCGTCCATGTCGAACGGGTGCAGTTCGCAGTACACGCCGATCTCGCGCACGCGGCGGGCAATCAGCTGGGTGTATTGCGAACCGAAGTCGAGGATCAGGATGCGGTGAGCGTGAATGTCGAGGGCCATGACTCATTCTCATGTAGTGAATCAGAAACAACTCGGGGCTGAATGAACAGCCCCGGTGATTTAACGTTTTGCTGGAAGCCTCAACCTACGCGGTAGTTCGGCGCTTCCTTGGTGATCTGCACGTCGTGAACGTGGGACTCGGCCATGCCGGCACCGGTGATCCGCACGAACTCGGGCTTGGTGCGCATTTCTTCGATGTTGGCGCTGCCGGTGTAACCCATCGAGGAACGCAGACCGCCCATCAACTGGTGAATGATCGCGCTCAGGGTGCCTTTGTACGGCACACGGCCTTCGATGCCTTCCGGAACCAGTTTCTCGGCGCCTGCCGAGGAGTCCTGGAAGTAACGGTCGGACGAGCCCTGGGCCTGGGACATGGCGCCCAGCGAACCCATGCCGCGATAAGCCTTGTACGAACGACCCTGGAACAGTTCGATCTCGCCCGGGGCCTCTTCGGTACCGGCGAACATCGAGCCCATCATCACGCAGGACGCACCGGCCACGATGGCCTTGGACAGGTCACCGGAGAAACGGATACCACCGTCGGCGATCAACGGCACGCCGGTGCCTTCAAGGGCGGCGGCGACGTTGGCGATGGCACTGATTTGCGGTACACCGACACCAGCGACGATACGGGTGGTGCAGATCGAGCCAGGGCCGATACCGACCTTGACTGCGTCGGCGCCCGCTTCGGCCAGAGCCTTGGCGGCAGCGCCGGTGGCGATGTTGCCGCCGATCACCTGCACTTCAGGGAAGTTCTCCTTGACCCAGCGTACGCGGTCGATCACGCCTTTGGAGTGACCGTGCGCGGTATCGACCACCACCACGTCCACGCCGGCGTTGACCAGTGCGGTTACGCGATCACCGGTGTCTTTACCGGTGCCGACCGCAGCGCCGACGCGCAGACGACCTTGGTCGTCCTTGCTGGCCAGCGGGTAGGCTTTGGCTTTTTCGATGTCGTTGACGGTCATCATGCCTTTGAGGGCGAATTTGTCGTCGACGATCAGCACGCGCTCGATGCGGTGCTTGTGCAGCAGTTCACGCACGTCGTTCTTGTCGGCGCCTTCCTTGACCGTGACCAGACGCTCTTTAGGCGTCATCACTTCGCGGACAGTGGCTTCCAGACGGTTTTCGAAACGTACGTCGCGGGAGGTGACGATGCCGACCAGGTCGCCATCGTGCAGGACCGGAACGCCGGAAATGTTGTGCAGACGGGTCAGTTCGAACAGATCACGCACCGTGGCATCGGCCTCGATGGTGATGGGATCCTTGACCACACCGGCTTCGAACTTCTTGACCTTGCGCACTTCGGCAGCTTGCTGCTCGATGGTCATGTTCTTGTGGATAATGCCGATGCCACCTTCCTGAGCCATGGCGATTGCCAGACGGGCTTCAGTAACGGTGTCCATGGCGGCAGAAACCAGAGGAATATTCAGTTCGATGCCACGGGTAAGACGGGTCTTGAGACTGACTTCGTTGGGAAGCACCTCGGAATAACCGGGCACTAGGAGAATGTCGTCGAATGTCAGAGCTTCTTGGCTGATACGCAGCATCGCGGGGGCTCCCGAGCGGGAAAATGGAAGCGCGCCATTATAGTCAGACACCCCCTGCTGTTCAATGTAAAACTCAGCCTAATTGATAGATGGAAAAGCCCGCTTTTTGTAGGAGCTGCCGAAGGCTGCGATCTTTTGATCCTGTCTTTGAAAAGCAAAGTCAAAGGATCGCAGCCTTCGGCAGCTCCTACAGGGGTCAGAGCTCGACCTTTACCCAACTTACAGGTTGATCGAGCCAATCGGCGAACTCGTCGATAAAGCTCTGTTTGAACCCCGCTTCCAGCCAATTGTTGAAAATGAAGCCGAGGTTGGAAAACGCGCATTCCTGCAAAAACAGGAAGCCGTTGATGTCGTCCTCGTGCCCGCATTCCGGGCAGGTGAAATTGTCGGTGCGCCCTGGAAACCAGTCTTCAAGACTTTCGAACAGCGCCTCACCCACTTCGCGGCGGCACTCGGCGCAACCGGCCTCTTCGAGAAAGCCCTTGGCCGGGGTGTAGATACAGCGCTTGGTGACGATCTCCAGGCCATTGATCGGCTCGCCGAACGGCAGCGCTTCGGGGTACAGCACCACGGCGCGCGCACCATCAGCGATGGCGTGCGCCATACGGTTGCCGGTGCGGCCGCAGGTTGTCAGCTGCTCTTCGATGATGTTCTTGCGCACCAGCCAGCGCACGATCGCCCGCGCCCGGGGCTCGTGCACCGGCAGGGTGGAGATTTTCGGGACGATGATGCTTTGCGAGTTCATGGTGGAGCCTGCTGCCAATATTGAAGATTTCCAATGTGGGAGCGAGCCTGCTCGCGAAAGCGCAGTGTCAGGCTGCATTTTTGTTGCTGACCCACCGCATTCGCGAGCAGGCTCGCTCCCACAAGGAACTGCGGCCGGCAGCTTAATCCCTGACGAAATCCGGTCAAGTGCTGAAATAGCGCACGATCAACGCGATGCCGCTGGCCAGCACCAGCCACGTCACCAGCCGCACAAACGCCTCTCGCGACAACCTCATGGTCAGCCGCCGGCCGATCCACAAGCCCAGCGCCATGGCCGGCAACAGACACAGCGCCAGCATCAACAAGGGTAGCTCGGCATACACACCGGCGATGACAAACAGGCTCAGGCGCACCACGGTACTGCAACTGATCAACGCACTTTGGGTGGCCCGCGCCGCGTCCTTGGGCAGGCGGCTGTTCAGATAGATCGCGTAAAGAAAGCCGCCGCTGCCAAACAACGCGCCGAACAAGCCGCCCACCGTGCCCATCGGCACCGCCCACGCCGCCGACAACTGTGCCGGCCGCGCTTTCACCCACAGGCTGTAAACCGCATAGGCGCTGATAAACAGCCCCATCAACAGCAGCAACAGATCGGATTTCAGATTCAGCAGGAAGATCACCCCCACCGTGCAGCCGATCGCCATGCACGGCAGCAGCCTGAGCAACTCCGGCCTGGCCACGTCCCGCCGCGAGGGCAGCAGATTGCCGAACGCGGCGACGAAATCCAGCAACACCAGTAGCGGCACGATTTTCGACAGTGGCATGAACAGGATCAGAATCGGCCCCGCGACCAGCGCCGTGCCGAAACCGGCGATGCCGAATACGATGTAGGCCAAGGCGATGGCCAGCCCGATGACCGCCCAACCGCCCGCGCTCCACGACCACGCCCCCAACAGTTCCATCACGCTCATCAATTCATTTCCTTATTAAGTCGCCAATACTCCGCTGTAGGAGCTGCCGAAGGCTGCGATCTTTTGATCTTGATCCTGAAAAAACAAGATCAAAAGCTCGCAGCCTCGTTGCACTCGACAGCTCGTACAGGGTTCGTGCAATGAGCAGAAGAATGCCTTTAAACTGCGCCCCATGATTAAAGATCCCTTTGCAAGACTCGGCCTGGACCGTGAAGTCCTGACCGTCAGCCAGCTCAACGGCCGCGCGCGGGTGTTGCTCGAAGATGTGTTCAGCAACATCTGGGTCGAAGGCGAGATCTCCAACCTCGCGCGTCCGGCGTCCGGCCACGTCTACTTCACCCTCAAGGACAGCGGCGCCCAAGTGCGTTGCGCGTTGTTCCGGCAGAACGCCGCGCGCGTGCGCCAAGCGTTGAAGGACGGTCTGGCGGTCAAGGTGCGTGGCAAGGTTTCGCTGTTCGAAGGCCGTGGCGACTATCAGCTGATCCTCGACACCGTGGAGCCGGCCGGTGACGGCGCGCTGCGTCTGGCCTTCGATGCGCTGAAGGAAAAGCTCAGCGCCGAAGGCCTGTTCAGTGCCGAACGCAAAGTGCCGCTGCCCGCGCATCCGAAGCGCATCGGCATCATCAGCTCGCCGACCGGCGCGGTAATTCGCGACATCATCAGCGTATTCCGCCGCCGAGCGCCGCAGGTGCAACTGACCCTGATTCCAACCGCCGTGCAGGGCCGCGAAGCCACCGCGCAGATTGTCCGCGCGCTGAAAATGGCCGATGCCCGCGGCTTCGACGCGCTGATCCTCGCCCGTGGCGGCGGCTCGCTGGAGGACCTCTGGTGCTTCAACGAGGAAGCGGTGGCGCGCGCGGTCGATGCCTGTGTCACACCGATCGTCAGCGCCGTCGGCCATGAAACCGATGTTTCGATCAGCGATTTTGTCGCCGACGTTCGCGCACCAACACCCTCGGCCGCCGCCGAACTGCTCGCCCCGGATTCCAGGCATCTGATCCGTCAGGTCGAGAGCCTGCACCGCCGTCTGGTGATGCGCATGCGTGACCGCTTGATGCGTGATCGCCTGCGTCTGGAAGGCATGGCGCGACGGTTGCGCCATCCCGGCGAACGTCTGCGCCAGCAGGCGCAGCGTCTGGATGATCTGGACATGCGCATGCGCCGCGCTTTCGAGCGCAGCCTCAATACCCGCCGCGAACGCCTGATCCGTCTGGAAACCCGCCTCGCCGGGCAACACCCGGGACGCCAACTGGCCATGCTTCGCCAGCGCCTCGACAGTCTTGCCGAACGCCTGCCCCGGGCCATGCGCGATGCTTTGAAACAGCGTCGGCAGCAATTGCACAGTCAGATGCAGACCCTGCACGTGGTCAGTCCATTGGCGACCCTCGGTCGCGGTTACAGCATCCTGCTCGACGAGCGTGGCCATGCGATCCGCAACGCCGCGCAGACCCACACCGGCCAGCGCCTGAAAGCCAAACTCGGCGAAGGCGAACTGCAAGTGCGCGTCGAGGACAATCACCTGACGCCCGTCACCCTCTCTTTACTGGACTGATCCATGCCGCGTTTTCTCGCTCCGCTGCTGTTGCTCTGCCTGACCTTCAACGCCCACGCTGACAGTTACATCACTCGGCTGCTGAACAAACCGGTGCCGGGCGGCGTCGCCGTGGTGGATCTGGGCACTGCCGCGCAGGCGCCGAAAGCCACTTATCAGGGCAAACCGGTGCTGGTGGTCAAGGAGCAGAATAACTGGCTGGCGATCGTTGGCGTGCCGCTGACGGTCAAGCCCGGCGCGCAGCAGATCAGCAGTGGCGGGCGCAACTTGCCGTATACGGTGGGCAGTAAGAAATACCCGGAACAGCACATCACCCTGAAGAACAAACAGCAGGTCAATCCGAACGCCGACAACCTCAAGCGGATTGAGGGTGAACTGGCGGAACAGATCGCGGCTTACCGCAGTTTCAGCCCGAACACGCCGAGCAATCTGCTGCTGGATAAACCGGTCAACGGGCCGCTGTCGAGCAAGTTTGGTGTGCGCCGTTTCTTCAATGGCGAAGAACGTAATCCTCATGCCGGTCTCGATTTCGCAGTGCCCGCGGGCACGCCGATCAAGACCCCGGCGGCGGGCAAGGTGATTCTGATCGGCAATTACTTCTTCAACGGCAACACGGTGTTTGTTGACCATGGCCAGGGCTTTATCAGCATGTTCTGCCACATGTCGAAGATCGATGTGAAAAACGGCCAGCAACTGGCGCGCGGCGCGGTGGTCGGCAAAGTCGGCGCAACCGGCCGGGCAACCGGGCCGCATATGCACTGGAACGTCAGCCTGAATGACGCGCGGGTGGATCCGGCGATTTTCATTGGGGCTTTCCAACCTTGAATATATGTTGAGGCGACCGGCCTCTTCGCGAGCAGGCTCGCTCCCACACTGGATCTTATTCACAACAAAGATCCCCTGTGGGAGCGAGCCTGCTCGCGAAGGCGGCCTGTAAAACACCGCCATACTCAATGAATCTCCAAAAACTCAATTGCGCCCCAATCTAGCCTTACGCAAACATCAACAACTTCCACCGCCTTAAGCGCAATAAATTCCCGCAAAATCCCGCTTTCCGGGTATTCCTCTCAATTTTTTCCGACTGCTTGCCATCCTTTCCCCTCGCGGTTAGGGTTGAAGCCATGAAAACCTCTCACACCCTCATTCAGCTTCGCCAGCACCGCAGCCTGTGCCTCGTCAGCGCACGACTGCCAGGCTGAATCGCTGCGCCTCGTCCCACGCTTTTCCAAGAACATTCGTTCAACCGGCAGGCCGCCTCTTCTCGGCCCAGACAACAAGGAATTTCCCGATGAGCATGCTCAAAGATCCGTCTTCGAAATACCGCGCGTTTCCCGTCATCAACCTGCCGGATCGCACCTGGCCGTCGAAAACCATCGACGCCGCGCCCATCTGGTGCAGCTCCGACCTGCGTGACGGCAACCAGTCGCTGATCGAGCCAATGGACGCGGCGAAGAAGCTGCGCTTCTGGAAAACCCTGGTGCAGGTCGGTGTGAAAGAAATCGAAGCGTCGTTCCCGGCCGCGTCGCAAACTGATTTCGATTTCGTGCGTACGCTGATCGAAGAAGGCCACATCCCCGACGACACCACCATTCAGGTGCTGACCCAGGGCCGTGAAGACCTGATCGAGCGCACTTTCGAATCCCTGCGCGGGGCGAAGAAAGCCATCGTTCACCTGTACAACGCCACCTCGCCTTCTTTCCGTCGCATCGTCTTCAACCAGGACAAGGACGGCATCAAGGCCATCGCCGTCAACGCTGCCAAGCTGTTCGTCAAATACGCAGCCATGCAGCCAGAGACCGAGTGGACCTTCGAATACTCGCCGGAAACCTTCAGCGCCACCGAGCTGGAATTCGCCAAGGAAGTCTGCGACGCAGTGATCGAGGTGTGGAACCCGACGCCTGAGCACAAGATGATCCTCAACCTGCCGGCCACGGTTGAATGCGCAACGCCGAACGTTTACGCGGACCAGATCGAGTGGTTCGGCCGCAACATCAATCGTCGTGACAGCGTGATCATCAGCCTGCACACCCACAACGACCGTGGAACGGGTGTGGCCGCTACCGAGCTGGGCCTGATGGCTGGCGCCGATCGCGTCGAAGGCTGCCTGTTCGGCAACGGCGAGCGCACCGGTAACGTTGACCTCGTCACCGTCGCGCTGAACATGTACACCCAGGGCGTCGACCCTGAGCTGGACTTCTCCGACATCGACGGCGTGCGCAAAGTCGTCGAAGAGTGCAACCAGATCCAGGTGCATCCGCGTCACCCATACGTTGGCGATCTGGTGCATACCGCGTTCTCCGGCTCGCACCAGGATGCGATCCGCAAAGGCTTCGCCCAGCAGAAACCGGACACCCTGTGGGAAGTGCCATACCTGCCGATCGACCCGGCCGACATCGGTCGCAGCTACGAGGCAGTGATCCGCGTCAACAGCCAGTCGGGCAAGGGCGGCATCGCTTATTTGCTGGAGCAGGAATACGGCATCAGCCTGCCACGTCGCATGCAGATCGAGTTCAGCCAGGTCGTACAGCGTGAGACCGATCGCCTGGGCCTGGAGATGACCGCCAAGCAGATTCACTCGCTGTTGATCAGCGAATACCTGCAGGCCAACACCCCGTACGCGCTGGTCAGCCATCGTCTGCAGGAAGAGAACGGCAACAGCGCCGTCGAAGTCGAAGTGGCGAGCAAAGGTCAGGGCGAAACCAACCTGCACTGGCGCGGCAAGGGCAACGGCGCACTGGAAGCACTGGTCGCCGGCCTGCCGATTCCGGTGGAAATCATGGACTACAACGAACACGCGATCGGCGCGGGCACCAATGCCAAGGCTGCGGCCTACATCGAACTGCGGGTGAACGGTGAACGTGCGGTGCACGGCGTGGGTATCGATGAAAACATCACCACCGCCAGCTTCAAGGCATTGTTCAGCGCACTGAACCGCTCGCTGAGCCAGCCAGAGGCAAAAGCAGCGTAATCGACCGCTGAAATGCGAAAGGCCCCGGAGTGCGAACTCCGGGGCCTTTTTTTGCCTACAGGTTTCTGGCTGACTTTTATGGCCCCTTCGCGAGCAGGCTCGCTCCCACATTTGGAATACATTTCCCTGTGGGAGCGAGACTGCTCGCGAAGGCGTCCTGACAGGCGCTGGGAGTATCAGGTGAACTCAAAGGTGTCGGCATCCAGGTTCGCCGGAAAGCGCTCGCGATACGCCGCCAACGGCGCAGCTTCCAGCACCACCTTGAACACACCATCCGCCTCCCCCGCCGCCAGCAACGTCTCGCCCTGGAAATCCAGGACCTGACTGTCGCCGGTATACGCGAAGCCCTTGCCATCGCTGCCCACGCGATTCACCGCCGCCACATAGCAGAGGTTTTCAATCGCTCGCGCCGGCAGCAGGCGGTTCCAGTGCAGACGCCGTGCGCCCGGCCAGTTGGCGGTGTACAGCAGCAGATCGGTGTCCTGCGCGTCGCGGCTCCACACCGGGAAACGCAGGTCGTAGCAGATCAGCGGACGAATCCGCCACCCCTTGAGCTCGAACTGCACCTGCCGCTCGCCCGGCGTGTAATGGTTGTGCTCGCCGGCCATGCGGAACAGGTGACGCTTGTCGTAATGCAGCGCTTCGCCGTCCGGCCGCGCCCACAGCAAGCGGTTGCGATGGCTGCCGTCAGCCGCCTGAATGATCACGCTGCCAGTGATGACCGCATTGAACTTCGCCGCCTGCGCCCGCAGCCATTTGCTGGTCGGGCCGTTTTCGGCTTCGGCGAGGGTTTCCGATTCCATCGAGAATCCGGTGGTGAACATCTCCGGCAGGATGATCAGATCGGCGCCACGGGCCTGTTCCAGCAACAGCTCGAAATGCTCAAGGTTGGCCTGCCGGTCGTGCCAGGCCAGGCTGGTCTGGATCAGCGCCAGAGTCAGGTCTGGCAATGCACTCAGATCACGCATAGTTTCGCCGCCGCTTCACGCAGCGTCTCCTCGCGTTTGGCAAAGCACAGGCGTATCAGGCGCTGGCCTTGCGGTGGATTCTGGTAGAACACCGACACCGGAATGCTCGCGACACCGTGCTCGCGAGTCATCCACATGGCCATCTCAACGTCGTTCAGATCCGGACGGATCTGCGAATAATCGACCAATTGGAAATAGGTGCCGGTGACTCGGGTAAAACTGAAGCGCGACGGCGCGAGCAGATCGCAGAACAGATCGCGCTTGGCCTGATAGAAACCCGGCAGCTCTTCAACGTGCTCCGGGTGCTCGGCCATGTAATCGGCCAGCGCGTATTGCAGCGGCGTGACGCCACAGAAACTGACGTACTGATGCACCTTGCGCAATTCGGCTGTCAGCGCTGGCGGGGCGACGACGTAGCCGGTTTTCCAGCCGGTGACGTGGTACGTCTTGCCGAACGAACTGACCACGAACGCGCGCTGATACAGCTCTTCATGGGCCAGCACGCTGACATGCGGCACGCCGTCGAAGACCAGGTGTTCGTAGACTTCGTCGCTGATCAGATAGATGTCGCGATCACGGATCAACGCCGCCAGTTGATCGAGCTCGGCGCGGCTGATCAATGCGCCGCTGGGGTTATGCGGGGTGTTGATGACGATCATTTTCGTCCGCGGGCTCAGGGCCGCGGCGAGCTGATCGAAGTCGATGGAGAAATCGACCGGATTCAGCTGCACATGCACGCAACGACCACCCGCCAGCTCCGTTGCCGGTGCATAGCTGTCGTAGCACGGATCGAAGACGATGACTTCGTCGCCGCTGTGGATAACGGCCTGAATCGCGCAGAAGATCGCCTGGGTCGCGCCGGGCGTCACGGTCACTTCATGATCGGCATCGACAGTCACGCCGTAGCTGCGGGCGATCTTGGCCACGATCTGCTGACGCAACGCCGGCAAACCGGTCATCGGCGAATACTGGTTATGGCCACTGGCGATATGCCGCCCGACCGCATCACGCAACGACTGCGGGCCGTCGAAATCCGGGAAACCCTGGGACAGGTTGATCGCGCCGGTCTGCGCCGCGAGCTGAGACATCTGCGTGAAAATAGTGATGCCGACATTCGGCAGCTTGCTGGTGATCATCGGAGGCCCCTTGCAGGTGAAACGCAAGTTTCAAGCCTCAAGCTGCTAGCTGCAAGCAAAAACCCGCGCCCACAAAAAAGGGCTTCATACGAAGCCCTCTCTGCTTTTACTTGAAGCTTGCAGCTCGAAACTTGAAGCTGCTTTTTTATTTCTTGTCGCGGCGCTTCTTGCTGGCTTTCTTGTTGTGCGACATCAAGCGACGCTTCTTGTTGACCTGGCGGTCGGTCAGCGTGTTCTTGTTGCCTTCGTACGGGTTCTCGCCGCCCTTGAACTCGATGCGGATCGGCGTACCGACCAGCTTGAGTACACGACGGTAAGTGTTTTCCAGATAGCGCACGTAGGACTTCGGCACTTTCTCGATCTGGTTACCGTGGATCACGATGATCGGCGGGTTCGCACCACCCAAGTGAGCGTAACGCAGCTTGATCCGGCGGTTGTTGACCATCGGTGGTGCGTGCTCGCCCACCGCATCTTCGAGAATCTGGGTCAGACGGTTGGTCGGCCAGCGGGTCACAGCGGACTTGAACGAGTTCTGCACCGAGGCGTAGAGGTTCCCCACGCCCGTGCCGTGCAGGGCCGAGATGAAGTGAATGTCGGCGTAGTCGACGAAGAACAGCCGGCGTTGCAGCTCGACTTTGACGAAGTCGCGCTCGCTCGGCGTCATGCCGTCCCACTTGTTGATCGCGATAACCAGCGCACGACCGGATTCGATCGCGAAGCCCAGCAGGTTCAGGTCGTGATCGACCACACCCTCGCGGGCGTCCATCACGAAGATCACCACGTTGGCGTCTTTGATCGCCTGCAGGGTTTTGACCACGGAGAATTTTTCGACTTCTTCGTGGATCTTGCCGCGCTTGCGCACACCTGCGGTGTCGATCAGCGTGTACTTCTCTTCATTGCGCTCGAACGGAATGTAGATGCTGTCGCGGGTGGTGCCCGGCTGGTCATACACGATGACCCGGTCTTCACCGAGCATGCGGTTGACCAGGGTCGACTTGCCGACGTTCGGACGACCGATGATGGCGATCTTGATCCCGTCTTTTTCGCTCGGGCCAGGAATGCGCTTGGCTTCCTCGCCTTCGGCAACGACTTCTTCCTCTTCGCCTTCAGCCGGCTCGTCATCATCGCGCGGGAACTCGCTCAGGGCGGCTTCCAGCAATTGCGTGATGCCACGGCCGTGGGCGCCCGCGATCGGGATCGCGTGGCCCATGCCCAGCGGGGCGAATTCGGCGCGGGCCATTTCCGGGTCGATGTTGTCGACCTTGTTGGCAACCACGTGGGAACGCTTGTTACGTTTGCGCAAATGCTCGGCGATCATCTGGTCGGCAGCGGTAAAACCGGCCTTGGCATCTACCAGAAACAGCACCACATCGGCTTCTTCGATGGCCAGCAGCGACTGCTCGGCCATTTTTTCGTCCATACCATGTTCGTCACCGGAGATACCGCCGGTGTCGATCAGAATGTAGGAACGCCCTTGCCACTTGGCCTCACCGTACTGGCGATCACGGGTCAGACCGGACAGGTCGCCGACGATGGCGTCACGAGTCCTGGTCAGGCGGTTGAACAAGGTGGACTTGCCGACGTTCGGTCGGCCCACCAGGGCGATTACGGGAACCATGCGGCTCTCCACTTCGTTATTTCAGAAAATACAAAAGCCGCTGCGAGGCAGCGGCTGGTGCTCGGGGCAACACCCGGGGGCGCTGCAAACCCTGCTGATGCAGGGCCGCTTGGGGATGAACCCCAAGCATAGTTGTTACTTGATGGTCAGGGCTTCCAGTTTGCCGCTGTTGCCATACACATAAATCGTGTCGCCCACCACCAGCGGACGGGCACGCAGGCCGTCGCTGTCGATGCGCTCACGGCCGACGAAACGACCGTCGACCTGACTCAGCAGATGCAGATAACCTTCCAGGTCACCCACAGCTACGTAGCTGGAGAACACTTCCGGTGCCGACAGTTGACGGCGAGCCAGCGAGTCGTTGCTCCACAGTGCGGTGGTGGAACGCTCGTCGACGCCTTCAACGGTGCCAGAGGACAGGCTCACGTAGACGCTGCCGAAACCCTGAGCGATACCGGCGTAGCTCGACGCATCGCGCTGCCACAGTTGACGGCCGCTTTCCAGGTCCAGTGCCGCAACGCGCCCCTGATAACTGGCCACATACAGCGTGCCGCCGGACAGCAGCAGACCGCCGTCGATGTCGACCACGCGCTCCAGTTCCGAACGACCCTGTGGAATGGCAATGCGTTGTTCCCACACCGGCACGCCGTTGGAGATGTCCAGCGCGACTACTTTACCGGTCGACAGGCCAGCTACCGCCAGACGGTTGGTCACCAGCGGAGCACTGGTGCCACGCAGGGTCAGGACCGCCGGGGTGCTGTCATACACCCAGCGCTGGTTGCCGGTGGCAGCGTCCAGACCGATCAGACGATCGTCCTGGGTCTGCACAACGACCACGTCGCCATTGTTAGCGGGCGGCGCGAGGACTTCACTGTTGACGCGGGCACGCCACTTCTCTTCACCGTTGCTGGTGTCCAGAGCGACGACTTCGCCACGCAGGGTACCGATCAGTACCAGACCGTAACCCACGCCAACGGCGCCGGAGACAGGCAGTTCCAGATCCTGATCCCACTTCACGTCGCCGTTGCTGCGATCCAGCGCCATCACCACACCGGTCACATCAGCGGCGTAGATGGTGTCACCGTCGATCGCCGGCACCAGCATGTTGTAGGTTTCGCCCTGACCGTCACCGATCGAGCGGCTCCACTGCTTCTGCAGAACCACTTCTTCTTTGAAGTCGGTCAGTTCGGCCGGTGGCAATTCTTTCTTGCTGTTGCTGCTGCAACCCGCGGCCAGAAGGGCCAGAGCCAGCAATGCTGCATGCTTCCAACGGATCACGTCACGCATCCCCTTTGGCCAGGTCGTCGAGCTTGATTTGAAGGCCACCGACCGCCGCTTCATCCGACAGTGCCGCCTTGGCTTTTTGATACGCCTTGTTCGCGTCATCGGTACGGCCCAAGCGCACCAGCAGGTCGCCCTTGAGTTCTTCGCGAGTGGCCAGGAACGCTTTGTCGGCATCGCCGTCGAGCAGTTTCAGGGCGTCTTCGGCCTTGTCCTGCGCGCCCAGCACCTGCGCCAGACGCTGACGGGCGATTTCGCCCAGCGCCGGGTTGGCCGGTTTGTCGACGATGGCTTTGAGTTCGGTTGCCGCGTCGTCCAGCTTGCCGCTGTCGACCGCTACTTTGGCGACGAACAGGCTGCCGTACTGCGCGTAGGCCGAACCGCCGTATTCGCTGTTGAGCTTGCCGGCCAGATCCGCAACGCGGGCGGCATCAGGCTTGCCGTCAGGCGTCAGCGTGGTTTCCAGCAATTGCTGATAGAGCACCGAGGCGCCTTGCGACTGGTTGCTCTGGTATTTGTGATATGCCTGCCAGCCGAACACGATGACCAGCGCCAACAGGCCGCCGGTGACCAGAGGTTTGCCGTTGCGTGTCCACCAGTCCTTCAAATCCGCCAACTGTTCGTCTTCGGTACTCGACACCCCAATACTCCTTAATCGCTAAATCGGCTGTTAAGACAGCTTCAACCCTGCACGACGCAGGTGGCCAGGTGAGCGGCGAGCGCATCCCAGGCAATGCTTTGTTGTTCGCCCTGGCCACGCAGGGGTTTGAAACCTACCACTTGCTGGGCCATTTCGTCGTCACCGAGGATCAATGCGTACAGCGCACCGCTCTTGTCGGCCTTCTTGAACTGGCTTTTGAAACTGCCGGCGCCGGCATTGACTTGCAGGCGCAGGTTTGGAAGTTCATCGCGAACCCGTTCGGCCAGGGCCAGACCGGCCAGCTCGGCTTCTTCACCGAAGGCGCAGAGGTAGACGTCGACCTGACGGGAAATTTCCTGCGGGATCTGCTCAAGGGTTTCGAGCATCAATACCAGACGCTCGATGCCCATGGCGAAACCGACGCCCGGGGTTGGCTTGCCGCCCATCTGCTCGACCAGCCCGTCGTAACGGCCGCCCGCGCACACGGTGCCCTGGGCGCCGAGCTTGTCGGTGACCCATTCGAAAACGGTTTTGCTGTAGTAATCGAGGCCACGCACCAGTTTCGGGTTGAGCACGTAAGGAATGCCAACGGCATCCAGACGCGCCTTCAGGCCTTCGAAGTGAGCGCGGGACTCGTCGTCGAGGTAGTCGGCCATTTTCGGTGCATCGACCAGCACGGCCTGGGTGTCGGCATTTTTTGTGTCGAGCACGCGCAGCGGGTTGGTTTTCAGGCGACGCTGGCTGTCTTCGTCGAGCTTGTCGTGGTGCGCCGAGAGATACTCGACCAGCGCTTCACGATAGCGACCACGGGACTCGCTGGTGCCGAGGCTGTTGAGTTCGAGCTTGACCGCATCACGGATGCCCAGCTCGCCCCACAGGCGCCAGGTCATGATGATCAGCTCGGCGTCGATGTCCGGACCGTCGAGGTTGAACACTTCCAGACCGATCTGGTGGAACTGGCGATAACGGCCTTTCTGCGGTCGCTCGTGGCGGAACATCGGGCCGATGTACCAGAGTTTCTGCACCTGACCACCGCCGGTGATGCCGTGTTCGAGCACGGCACGTACGCAGGCCGCAGTGCCTTCCGGACGCAGGGTCAGGGAGTCACCGTTGCGGTCTTCGAAGGTGTACATCTCTTTTTCGACGATATCGGTGACTTCGCCGATCGAGCGCTTGAACAGCTCGGTGAACTCGACGATCGGCATGCGGATCTGCTTGTAACCGTAGTTATCCAGCAGACGCGCCACGGTGCCTTCGAAATAACGCCACAGCGGGGTCTGTTCGGGCAGGATGTCGTTCATGCCACGAATGGCTTGCAGAGACTTGCTCACAAAATTTCCTTAATTCGTTCGATCAGCCGCGCGCGATAACGGCAGCGTCAGCTTCGACCTTTTCGGCCGCTTTCTGGCGGATCAGCTTTTCCAGCTCGTCCACCAGATTGTCATTCGTCAGTTTCTGCGACGGCTTGCCGTCGATGTAAATCAGGTTGGGCGTGCCGCCGGTCAAGCCGATATGGGCTTCCTTGGCTTCGCCGGGGCCGTTGACCACGCAACCGATGACCGCGACATCCAGCGGCACCAGCAGGTCTTCAAGGCGCCCTTCCAGCTCGTTCATGGTTTTCACCACATCGAAGTTCTGCCGCGAGCAGCTCGGGCAGGCGATGAAGTTGATGCCACGGGAACGCAGATGCAAAGACTTGAGAATGTCGTAACCGACCTTCACTTCCTCGACCGGGTCGGCCGCCAGCGAGATGCGGATAGTATCGCCAATCCCTTCGGCGAGCAGCATACCTAGGCCCACGGCGGATTTCACTGTGCCCGAGCGCAAACCCCCAGCTTCAGTGATGCCGAGGTGCAGCGGCTGGACGATTTCTTTCGCCAGCAAACGGTACGCTTCGACGGCCATGAACACGTCGGAGGCCTTAACGCTGACCTTGAAGTCCTGGAAATTCAGGCGTTCAAGGTGTTCAACGTGGCGCAAAGCGGACTCGACCAATGCAGCCGGGGTCGGCTCGCCGTATTTCTTTTGCAGGTCTTTTTCCAGGGAACCGGCATTGACGCCGATGCGGATCGGAATGCCGCGATCACGGGCGGCATCGACCACGGCACGCACGCGGTCTTCACGACCGATGTTGCCCGGGTTGATACGCAGGCAGTCGACACCCAGCTCGGCCACGCGCAAGGCGATCTTGTAGTCGAAGTGGATGTCAGCCACCAACGGCACTTTGACCAGTTGCTTGATCTTGCCGAACGCCTCGGCGGCGTCCATGTCCGGTACCGAAACGCGAACGATGTCGACCCCGGCGGCTTCCAGACGATTGATCTGCGCCACGGTCGCGGCGACGTCATTGGTGTCGCTGTTGGTCATGCTCTGCACAGCGATCGGCGCATCGCCGCCCACCGGTACGTTGCCGACCCAGATCTTGCGCGATTCGCGACGTTTGATTGGAGATTCGCCGTGCATGACTTATTGACCCAACTTCAGGCGAGCAGTCTCGCCACTGGTGAACGGAGCGATATCGACCGGTTGGCCGTTGTAGCTGACCTGTGCTGCACGGGCGACGCCCAGACGTACGGCGAGCGGCGGCTTGCCGGAAACACTCACGCTGTCGCCTTTATGCTTCAGACCACTGAAAATCACTTTGCCACGGCCATCGGTCACCTGTGCCCAGCAATCGCCGGTGAACTGCAATTGCACCTGGCCTTCGCCGGCAACCGGCGCAGTTGCTTCAGCGCTTGGCGCTTGAGCAACCGGCGCGGTCGGGGCAGGTGTCGCAGGGACATTCGGCGCTGGAGTGGCCGGAGCTGCCACCACTGGCGCAGGCGTCGGTGCCGGTGCGCTTGGCGCAACTGCCGGGGCAGTTGGCTCGGTCGCTGGCGCCGCGGATTCGGCGCCGGTCGATTCAGCACTGGTTTCCGACTGCGGCAAGGCCAGCGATGTCGAATTGTCGGCCTGATTTTCGGCGACAGCCTGGTCTTCCGGCTCGTCGATCGGGTGGATCTGCGTGGTGCCGTCAGCGCCTTCGACTTCGACGTGCTCCGGTGCCAGGCTGGTCAGATCGCGGGTGCGCTGCGAAGTCTGATCCTGCCACCAGACGAAACCGCCGCCGATGACTGCGATCAGCAGCAACAGGCTGACGATACGCAAAATGGTGTGGGAAACCCGCACCGGCTCTTCGATACGACCGAGGGCGTGAACGTTGCTGCCCTGGGAGTCGGTGCCGGTGGACTGGTCGAACTGCTGAACCAGAACGGTCTGGTCCATGCCGAGCAATTTGGCATAGGCGCGAATGTAACCGCGAGCGAAGGTATGCCCCGGCAGCTTGTCGAAAGCGCCGGCTTCAAGATTACTCAGGGATGTCACGGTGAGGTTGAGCTTGAGGGCCACTTCGGCCAGCGACCAGCCATTGCTTTCGCGGGCCTGGCGCAGGGTCTCACCGGGATTAACGCGATTCGCTGCTACAACTTCGGGATGCGCCGCTTTCATCATTGCTCCGACAGGTATTGCTGATATTCCGGCGTACCGGGATAGAGTCGTTTTAATTGCAGACCGTAACTGGCTGCCTTGTCGCGATCTTCAAACACTTTTGCCAGCCGAACGCCGAGCAATAGACTACGTGCATTTTGTTCGGTGAGCTGGCTGAAACGGTCGTAATAGTCACGCGCGGGCACATAATGCCTGTCTTCGAAGGACAACTCAGCCATTTCCAGCAACGCCCGTGGTTGTTGGCGGTTCAGGCGCAGGGCTTTTTCCAGCTGTTGCTGCGCCAGATCACGCTGGCCAAGCTTGGCGGCGGTCATGCCGAGGTTTTCGAAGACCCGCGAACGCTCAGGATACAGGGTATCGGCGGCCGCTTGTTCAAAACGCTCGTAGGCTTCCTTGTAGCGCTGTTCTTCGTAGAGAAAACTGCCGTAGTTGTTGAGGATGCGTGCATCGGCAGGACGTGAGGACAGGGCCTTGCGAAAGTGCTCGTCGGCAAGTGCCGGCTCCATCTCGGCCTGAAACACCAGACCGAGGGCCGCATTCGCGTCGGGGTCGGAACTGTCCAGCTCCAGCGCCTTCTTCAAGGGCACCTTGGCGCGTTCGGTCATGCCCTGCTGCAGGTAGCCCAGTCCCAACTGCACGTAGGCAGCCCGCGCTTCATCGCGGCCCTTGCTGGTCTTCATCGGGTTGTAGTCACCCGACAGGACACAACCAGCACACAGGCTGGCCATCAGCAACAGCAGCGCAAAGCGCAGGGACATAGAGATCCTCTCTTAGTTAGTGTTCGCAGCGTTCTGTGCCAGATCGCTGTCGGCGCTCAACTCGCGCACGGCGATGTAACGTTCGCTGCGACGGGTGCGATCCAGCACCTGCCCTACCAATTGACCACATGCGGCATCGATGTCTTCACCACGAGTGGTGCGCACGGTGACGTTGAAACCGGCCTGATGCAACTGATCCTGAAAGCGGCGGATGGCGTTGTTGCTCGGCCGCTCGTACCCGGAGTGCGGGAACGGGTTGAACGGGATCAGGTTGATCTTGCACGGGATGTCTTTAAGCAGCTCGATCATTTCCACCGCGTGCTCAAGCTTGTCGTTGACGTCCTTGAGCAAGGTGTACTCGATGGTCAGCACACGTTTTTCGCCAAGGGCGGACATGTAGCGCTGGCACGACTCGAGCAGCATCTTAAGCGGATATTTCTTGTTGATCGGCACCAATTGGTTACGCAATGCGTCATTCGGTGCGTGCAGGGACAACGCCAGGGACACGTCGATGTGCTTGGCCAGCTCATCGATCATCGGCACCACACCCGAAGTGGACAGGGTCACGCGGCGCTTGGAGATCCCGTAGCCGAGGTCATCCATCATCAGATGCATGGCGGCGACGACGTTGTCGAAGTTCAGCAACGGCTCGCCCATGCCCATCATCACCACGTTGGTGATGGCGCGGTCGACGGTGGCCGGGACGCTGCCGAAAGATTTGTTGGCAATCCACACCTGACCGATGACTTCGGCGGCGGTGAGGTTGCTGTTGAAGCCTTGCTTGCCGGTGGAGCAGAAACTGCAATCCAGGGCACAGCCTGCCTGGGACGAAACGCACAAGGTGCCGCGCTTGCCCTGGGGAATGTACACGGTCTCGACGCAGCTGCCGGACGCCACGCGGACCACCCATTTACGGGTGCCGTCGCTGGAGATGTCCTCGCTGACCACTTCCGGACCACGCACTTCAGCAATGGCCTTGAGCTTGTCGCGCAAGGCTTTGCTGACGTTCGTCATGGCGTCGAAATCATCGACGCCAAAGTGGTGAATCCATTTCATTACCTGACCGGCACGGAAACGCTTCTCCCCGATTGAGTCGAAGAATTTTTCCATTTCCGGCTGGGTCAGACCCAGCAGGTTTGTTTTAACAGTCGATGTAGTCATGGATTCACCTTCACTCTGCAAGCAATGCTTAGCGAGTGGTTACTTCAGTAGCTGCGAAGAAGTAAGCGATTTCGCGAGCGGCAGCAGCTTCGGAGTCCGAACCGTGAACGGCGTTGGCGTCGATCGATTCAGCGAAGTCAGCACGGATGGTGCCGGCAGCAGCTTCTTTAGGGTTGGTAGCGCCCATCAGCTCACGGTTGCGAGCGATAGCGTTTTCGCCTTCCAGAACCTGAACGACAACCGGGCCGGAAGTCATGAATGCAACCAGGTCACCGAAGAAACCGCGCTCGCTGTGCTCAGCGTAGAAGCCTTCGGCTTCGGCTTTGGACAGTTGCTTCAGTTTCGAAGCTACAACGCGCAAGCCAGCGTCTTCGAAGCGAGTGGTGATCTTGCCGATCACGTTTTTAGCAACGGCGTCAGGCTTGATGATGGAGAAAGTACGTTGAACAGCCATGGTGTAACTCCAGAAACGGTAATTTGCGAAAAATTAAACCCGCGAATTATACGCGGGTTCTTGGGTATTGCCTAACCTGCGAGACGATCAGTCCAATTCTTTGGCCCAGAGCTCCTGAACCGCTTCGAGCACCTTCTCGCCGACACGGCCAGAAGTAGCATCGAAGTCAGGCAGCTCAAGGATCATCTGCTGCAAACGGACAAAACCTACAGAATACGGGTCGAGCCCCTCGTGGGCCTCGGCCAGCTCTTCGGCAATGCGTTGAACATCATTCCAACCGTAGCTCATGACAGTCTTACCAGTCAGTGCGGCGCTTCGGCCGCATGGTTAAGCGAATATTTCGGAATCTCGACGGTGAGGTCTTCCTCACCAACGATAGCCTGGCAAGCCAGACGCGATTGCGCCTCAAGGCCCCAGGCACGATCGAGGAAGTCTTCTTCCAGCTCGTCGGCCTCTTCCAGCGAGTCGAAACCCTCGCGGATGATGCAATGGCACGTGGTGCAGGCGCAGACGCCGCCGCATGCGCTTTCCATCTCGATATGGTGTTCGTGGGCCAGCTCGAGAATAGAGGTGCCGGGCGCAGCCTCGACCACCATGCCTTCAGGGCAAAACTTCTCGTGGGGCAGAAAAATGACCTGCGGCATCAGATATCCTCGATTTCATTCAGGTTGCGCCCCGACAGAGCGGCTTTCACCGTCAGATCCATGCGGCGGGCAGCAAAAGCATCGGTCACTTGCGACAGACGCTTGGTCTGCTGCTCGATGGCGTAACCATCGGTACCTTTCATCAGTTCGGCCAGTTCCTGCATTTGCAGTTCGATGACCATGCGCTCTTCGGCGTCGAGCAAACGCTCGCCATCGGCCTCCAGAGCGCCCTGCACCGCTTCGAGCAGGCGCTGGGCATCGACTTGCTGCTCACGCAGAACGCGGGCGACCTTGTCGTCATTGGCATGCTGGAACGAATCCTTGAGCATCTTGGCGATTTCGCCATCGGTCAGACCATAGGAAGGCTTGACCTGAATGCTCGCCTCAACGCCCGAGCCCAATTCACGGGCAGACACGCTGAGCAGACCGTCGGCATCGACCTGGAAGGTCACGCGAATTTTCGCCGCGCCCGCCACCATTGCCGGAATGCCGCGCAATTCGAAGCGTGCCAACGAGCGGCAGTCGCTGATCAGCTCGCGCTCACCCTGCAACACGTGGATCGCCATGGCCGACTGGCCGTCTTTATAAGTGGTGAAGTCCTGGGCGCGCGCGACGGGGATGGTGGTGTTGCGCGGAATCACCTTCTCCATCAGACCGCCCATGGTTTCCAGCCCCAGGGACAGCGGAATAACATCGAGCAGCAGCAGTTCGCCGCCATCGCGCTTGTTGCCAGCCAGGGTGTCGGCCTGGATCGCGGCCCCGATGGCCACCACTTGATCCGGGTCGATTTCCGTCAGTGGCTGACGACCGAAGGCTTCGGCAACAGCTTCACGCACACGTGGCACGCGGGTCGAACCGCCGACCAAGACCACGGCATGGACGTCTTCCAGTTCAATACCGGAATCGCGAACCGCGCGGCGGCAAGCTTTCAGGCTGCGCGCGACCATCGGTTCGATCAGCGCATCGAAGGCTTCGCGGGTCAGTTGTGCTTTCCAGTCGCCGTAAGCCACTTCCACACTGGCCGCATCGGTCAGGGCTTCTTTGGCCGCGCAGGCGGTTTGCAGCAGATTGCGTTGCGCGCCTGGGTCGAGATCGGCGGACAGGCCAGCGCTCTCGATGATCCAGCCGGCAATCGCGTGATCGAAGTCATCGCCGCCCAGCGCGCTGTCGCCGCCAGTGGCCAGAACTTCAAAGACGCCGCCGGTCAGACGCAGAATGGAGATATCGAAAGTACCGCCGCCCAAGTCGTAGATCGCCACCAGACCTTCGGCGTGCTGATCCAGACCGTACGCCACCGCAGCGGCAGTCGGCTCGTTGAGCAGACGCAACACGTTGAGACCGGCGAGCTTGGCCGCGTCTTTGGTGGCCTGACGCTGCGCATCGTCGAAGTAGGCAGGAACGGTGATTACCGCGCCAACCAGTTCGCCACCCAAGGTCGCTTCAGCGCGCTGACGCAGGACCTTGAGGATATCGGCGGAGACTTCAACCGGGCTTTTCGGGCCTTGCACGGTATCGATAAACGGCATGTGCGATTCGCCGCCGACAAAGCGGTACGGCAGTTGCTCGCCCAATTGCTTGACGTCGGACAGACCACGACCCATCAAGCGCTTGACCGAGAGCACGGTGTTCAGAGGATCAGAGGCTGCCGCCAGCTTGGCGGACTCACCGACTTCAACGCGGTCGGCGTGATAACGCACGGCGGACGGCAGGATGACCTGCCCGTTGGCGTCGGCCAGCGGTTCGGAAAGACCACTGCGCAGCGCAGCGACCAGCGAATTGGTAGTACCCAAGTCGATGCCCACAGCCAGACGGCGCTGGTGCGGTTGAGGACTTTGGCCGGGTTCGGCGATCTGCAGTAGAGCCATGGTGATCAGGTCTTGTCTGTCTGTCAGCGTGCAATCAGGGCAGCACTGGGTTAATCGTCGAGGCGCTCTTCCAGCTGGCGCACTTCGTAGGTGAGCTTGTCGAGGAACTGCATGCGCCGCATCAGGCGTTCGGCCTGCTCGCGTTGCGCTGCATCATCCCAACAGGCTGCGAAGCTTTCGTTGAGCTGCTCCTGAGCCGCCTTCAAGCGACGCTTGAACACGGCGACACCGTCGAGGTCGGCACTGTCCTGCAGATCTTCAAGCTCTTCGCGCCATTGCATCTGCTGCAAAAGAAACTCGGGATCGTGGACAGTGACTTCCATTGGCACTTCATGCCCGCTGATTTTCAGCAGATAGCGTGCGCGCTGGGCCGGACTCTTGAGCGTCTGGTAGGCGTCGTTGAGCCGCGCCGATTGCTCGAGTGCCGAGCGCTGCTCGCGTTCGGATGCATCGGCAAAACGGTCAGGATGGACGCCGCGCGCCAACTCACGGTAGCGCGTGGCCAACTGCTCGAGATCCAGGCGGAAGCTCGGTTGCAGCTCGAATAAAGCGAAATGACAAGGAATACCCACGACCAGCCTCAGATGTTGAAGCTTTCGCCGCAGCCACATTCACCGCGCACGTTGGGGTTGTTGAACTTGAAGCCTTCGTTCAACCCTTCCTTGACGAAATCGAGCTCGGTGCCGTCCAGGTAGGCCAGGCTCTTCGGGTCGATGATCACTTTTTCGCCGTGACTCTCGAACACCTGATCTTCCGCCACTACCTCGTCGACAAACTCCAGCACGTAGGCAAGGCCGGAACAGCCTGTGGTGCGAACACCCAGACGAATCCCTTCACCTTTGCCGCGCCCGTCGAGGGAGCGCCGCACGTGTCGAGCAGCCGCTTCTGTCATGCTGATAGCCATCGTTGACTCCTTACTCGTCGCCGAATCTTGAAATTCAGATCAAGCCTTTCTTCTGCTTGTAGTCGCGAACAGCCGCTTTGATAGCGTCTTCAGCGAGCACGGAGCAGTGGATTTTCACTGGCGGCAGGGCCAGTTCTTCGGCCAGCTGAGTGTTCTTGATGGTTTCGGCTTCGTCCAGGGTCTTGCCCTTCATCCACTCGGTGGCGAGGGAGCTGGAGGCGATTGCCGAACCGCAACCGTAGGTCTTGAACTTGGCGTCTTCGATAACGCCCTGATCGTTGACCTTGATCTGCAGACGCATCACGTCGCCGCACGCCGGAGCGCCGACCATGCCGGTGCCGACATCAGGATCTTCCGCGTTCATCTTGCCGACGTTGCGCGGGTTTTCGTAGTGGTCGATGACCTTTTCGCTGTAAGCCATGATTCTCAATCCTCACTCATCAGGGCCGCTCTTGAGACCCTGCAACTGCGCTGCGTTAACGCCGCGTCGCTACAGGATCTGTATCCGGCGGCTTCTATAGTTAGTGTGCCGCCCACTCGATTTTCGAGATATCGACGCCGTCTTTGTACATGTCCCACAGCGGCGACAGAGCGCGCAGCTTGGTAACGGCCTCGCAGACCTTCTGCGCGGCGTAGTCGATTTCTTCTTCGGTGGTGAAACGGCCGAAGGTAAAGCGGATCGAGCTGTGTGCCAGTTCGTCGTTGCGGCCCAGGGCGCGCAATACGTACGAAGGCTCCAGCGACGCCGAGGTGCAGGCCGAACCGGACGATACCGCCAGATCCTTGAGCGCCATGATCAGCGACTCGCCTTCAACGTAGTTGAAGCTCAGATTCAGGTTGTGCGGAACGCGGGCGGTCAGGCTGCCGTTGACGTACAGCTCTTCCAGATGCTCGACCTGCTTGTAGAAGCGATCGCTCAAGGCTTTGATGCGCACGTTTTCAGCGGCCATGTCTTCCTTGGCTACGCGGAACGCTTCGCCCATGCCGACGATCTGGTGGGTCGCCAGGGTGCCGGAACGCATGCCGCGCTCGTGACCGCCGCCGTGCATGGTCGCTTCGATGCGCACACGCGGCTTGCGGCTGACGTACAGCGCGCCGATGCCTTTAGGGCCATAAGTCTTGTGGGCGGAGAACGACATCATGTCGACTTTCAGCTTCTGCAGATCGATTTCGACCTTGCCGGTGGACTGAGCAGCGTCGACATGGAACAGCACGCCTTTGGCGCGCAGCATCTCGCCGATGGCGGCGATGTCGTTGATGGTGCCGATTTCGTTGTTGACGTGCATCACCGACACCAGAATGGTGTCTTCGCGCAGTGCGGCGTCAATCATTGCCGGGGTGATCAGACCGTCTTCGGTAGGCTCGAGGTAGGTCACTTCGAAACCTTCACGCTCCAGCTGGCGCATGGTGTCGAGGACAGCCTTGTGCTCGATCTTGCTGGTGATCAGGTGCTTGCCCTTGGAGGCGTAGAAATGTGCCGCGCCCTTGATCGCCAGGTTGTCGGATTCGGTGGCACCGGAGGTCCAGACGATTTCGCGCGGGTCGGCATTGACCAGATCGGCCACCTGACGACGAGCGTTTTCGACGGACTCTTCAGCCTTCCAGCCGAACACGTGGGAGCGGGACGCCGGGTTACCGAAGTTTCCGTCGACCAGCAGGCATTCACTCATTTTCTGCGCAACGCGCGGATCAACCGGGGTGGTTGCAGAGTAATCAAGGTAAATCGGCAATTTCATGGACTATCTCCTAAATCAGGGCTGGCGTGCCGCGGGTAGCTCTTCGGCTGTCATTCGACGGCGGACGCTTCAATCTTGTCCAGGCGTGGCGCCTTGCTGCTGCAACGGCGCTGGTCCTGACGCTGGGCCACTTCTTGTACCTCACGGCGAGTCACAAGGTCGGCCAAGCTGATACCGCTCAGAAATTCGTGAATCTGCAGGCTCAAGTCGCACCACAGATGATGGGTCAGGCAGGTATCACCGGAATGGCAATCGCCCTGACCCTGGCACTTGGTGGCATCGACCGATTCGTTCACCGCATCGATCACCTGGGCAACCTGGATGCCCTGCATGTCACGGGACAACTGGTAGCCACCACCCGGACCGCGAACGCTGGAAACCAGGTTGCTGCGGCGCAGCTTGGCGAACAGCTGCTCGAGGTAGGACAGGGAGATGCCTTGGCGCTCGGAGATATCGGCCAGAGACACCGGCCCGTGCTGCGCGTGCAACGCCAGGTCAAGCATGGCGGTCACGGCGTATCGGCCTTTTGTAGTCAGTCGCATGGACAGTTACCACGGAGTTCGGAATGGGCGGGAGTATGCAATTCCCGAGCATTTAAGTCAACTATAAGACCTAGTGCTTTAGTCGGGTTTACCCGCAAAAGAGCGCGCGCACTATAGCAAAGACGGGGCGCGGACAGCCAGCGCAACCGCGTGATCGTTCTTCGCGAGCAGGCTCGCTCCCACATTGGAATGCATTCATCTGTGGGAGCGAGCCTGCTCGCGAAAAGCAGCGCCGCGGTTCAGCCGGCTTTGGATTCGTCCTTGCCCTTCACGCAGGCGAAATCTTCTTCACGCAGCTCAGGCAGATCTTTCGCACAGTAATTGCTGCCCAGATCCTTCAGCGCCCCGCACATACCCTCCAGACGCCCGTCCACCGCTTGCAGATGGTCGAGCAACTGGCCGATGGCGCGCGCCACCGGGTCGGGCATGTCTTCGCTGACGCCATAAGCGTCGAAACCGATCTTTTCCGCCATGGCCTTGCGCTTGGCGTCCTGCTCTTCATCGGTCTTGACGATGATCCGCCCCGGAATCCCCACCACCGTGGCACCCGGCGGCACTTCCTTGGTGACCACAGCATTGGAGCCGACTTTGGCGCCTGCACCCACTGTGAACGGGCCAAGGACCTTGGCCCCGGCACCAACCACCACGCCATCACCCAGCGTCGGGTGGCGCTTGCCTTTGTTCCAGCTGGTGCCGCCGAGGGTCACGCCTTGATAGATGGTGACGTCGTCGCCGATCTCGGCGGTTTCACCAATGACGATGCCCATGCCGTGGTCGATGAAGAACCGCCGACCGACCTTGGCGCCCGGGTGAATCTCGATCCCGGTCAGCCAGCGACCGAAGTTCGACACCAGCCGCGCCAGCCATTTCAACTCGTTGCGCCAGAGCATGCCGGCCAGTCGATGAATCCAGATCGCATGCATGCCGGGGTAGCAGGTCAGGACTTCAAAAGCGTTACGCGCCGCCGGGTCTCGATGGAATACGCTTTGGATATCTTCACGCAAACGCTCAAACATCATTTAATCCTTCCGCTTTAGAAGCTCGCCACGGGCCGCTTTCTGGGTTTCCGTGAGGATGCCACGCAAAATATTCATTTCCGCCCGGCTGACCGAGCTGCGTCCATACAACCGGCGCAGGCGCGCCATCAAGTGCCGTGGTTTTTCCGGATCGAGGAATTCGATGGCGACCAGCGTTTGCTCCAGGTGCTCATAGAATCGCTCCAGCTCATCCATGGTCGCCAGCTCGGCACTTTTCACCGAGGCCACTTCTTCTTTCTCGACTTTGCTCGGCTGACCCTGTGCGGCCAGCCAGGCCATGCGCACTTCATAACTCAACACCTGCACCGCCGCTCCGAGGTTCAGCGAACTGAACGTCGGGTCGGAAGGGATGTGCACGTGAAAATGACATCGCTGCAGCTCTTCATTGGTCAGGCCTGAATCTTCACGGCCGAACACCAAGGCAATCTCGGCGCCCTGCCCGGCTTCTTCGACCACCTTGTTGCCGCATTCGCGCGGGTCCAGCAGCGGCCAGGGAATACGCCGGTCGCGGGCGCTGGTGCCGAGCACCAGATTGCAACCGACCAAAGCGTCTTCCAAGGTGGCGACGACCTGGGCGTTTTCAAGGATGTCACCGGCACCGGAGGCGCGGGCGTCGGCCTCGTGGTGCGGGAAGACCCGCGGTTCGACCAGCACCAGTCGCGACAGACCCATGTTTTTCATGGCGCGCGCGGCCCCGCCGATATTGCCGGGGTGGCTGGTGTTGACCAGGACGACACGAATGTTCTGCAGCAAGGGAGGCGCTCTCGGACACAGGAAAGGGGGGCAAATCTTACAGAACAGCCTACCGTTAAGCTATGAAAGCGAACAGCGTCCTTCACCTGAAGAAAAGTTCTGATAGAATGCGCGGCTTTCTTTAACAACCTTAGGTGACACATCCATGCAGCCCATGCTGAATATCGCGCTGCGCGCCGCCCGCAGCGCCAGTGAACTGATCTTCCGCTCCATCGAGCGCCTGGATACCATCAAGGTCGACGAAAAAGACGCCAAGGATTACGTATCCGAGGTCGATCGCGCCGCTGAACAGAAAATCATCGATGCCCTGCGCAAGGCTTACCCGAATCACTCGATTCAGGGTGAAGAAACCGGCCTGCACGCTGGCACCGGCATCGAAGGCGAGGAGTACCTGTGGATCATCGATCCGCTGGACGGCACAACCAACTTCCTCCGTGGCATTCCGCACTTTGCAGTGAGCATTGCCTGCAAATATCGTGGTCGTCTGGAACACGCAGTGGTTCTGGACCCGGTCCGCCAGGAAGAATTCACCGCCAGCCGTGGTCGCGGCGCTCAACTGAACGGTCGTCGCCTGCGCGTCAGCGGTCGCACCAGCCTCGACGGCGCCCTGCTCGGCACTGGCTTCCCGTTCCGTGACGACCAGATGGACAACCTCGACAACTACCTCGGCATGTTCCGCGCCCTGGTTGGCCAGACTGCCGGCATCCGCCGCGCCGGTTCGGCGAGCCTGGACCTGGCTTACGTAGCTGCCGGTCGTTTCGATGCGTTCTGGGAATCGGGCCTGTCCGAGTGGGACATGGCTGCAGGCGCCCTGCTGATTCAAGAAGCCGGCGGCCTGGTGAGCGACTTCACCGGTGGTCACGACTTCCTTGAGAAAGGCCACATCGTTGCCGGCAACACCAAATGCTTCAAGGCAGTACTGACGGCGATCCAGCCGCACCTGCCGGCCTCGCTGAAGCGCTAAGCTTCACGCGAAACCAAAAAGCACCCTTCGGGGTGCTTTTTTTATGCCTGCAATTCCAAACAGCACAATTCCCTGTGGGAGCGAGCCTGCTCGCGAATGGGCGTGTCAACAAAGGAAATATCAACTGTTGGACCATATTCGCGAGCAGGCTCGCTCCCACAGGTGAGAATCGCGCGCTGCCCTGAATCGCGGGTATAAAAAAAGCACCCCGCAGGGTGCTTCTTTTCACAACTATGGAGCCTTACTGACCCGGCTCATTCTGCGACAGGATCAGCTTGCCTTCCTTGTCGACCGGAATCTGGTTGCCCGGATCGCGATCCATCCGCACTTTGCCTTCCTTGCCATCAAGCGAGTAACGCACGTCGTAACCGACGACCTTGTCGCTGATGTCATTGACCGTGTTGCAGCGGGTTTGCGTGGTGGTGTAGGTGTCACGCTCCTGCATGCCCTCCTGCACCTTGTTGCCCGCATAACCGCCACCGACCGCACCGGCCACCGTGGCAATCTTCTTGCCGGTACCGCCGCCAATCTGGTTACCCAGCAAACCACCGGCCAGCGCGCCGACCACGGTACCGGCGATCTGGTGTTGATCTTTTACCGGTGCCTGACGGGTCACCGTTACATCCTTGCATACTTCACGTGGAGTCTTGATCTGTGTCTTGACCGGCTCAACGGCTAATACTTGCGCATACTCAGGGCCGCTTTTAACCAGGCTGTAGGTGGCAACAGCACCCCCGGCTGTGACACCGACAGCACCCAATACCGCACCAACCAGCAACGACTTGTTCACATGAACCTCCTGACCATCACATGCGGGACGCGCCCGCGCTTCTCCCAGCCTTGGAGCACAAAAAAAGGCGCGAGTTCAACTCGCGCCTTTTGTTGGCTGACAGCCGGGGAAATTGCTGGCCGTTATGGACGGTCGTCGACTTCCTTGTCGGTGCTGGCCGGAGGAATCAGATCCTCGGTGGTCAGGTTCAGCCAGATCAGCACCACGTTGGCGATGTAGATCGACGAATAAGTACCCGCCAGTACACCGATGAACAGTGCGATGGAGAAGCCGAACAGGTTGTCGCCACCGAAGAACAGCAGCGCCGCGATCGCCAGCAGAGTGGAGATCGAGGTCGCCATGGTGCGCAGCAGGGTCTGGGTGGTCGAGATATTGATGTTCTCGATCAGCGTCGCCTTGCGCAGCACGCGGAAGTTCTCACGCACCCGGTCGAAGACCACGATGGTGTCGTTCAGCGAGTAACCGATGATCGCCAGCACTGCCGCCAGTACTGTCAGATCGAAGGTGATCTGGAAGTACGAGAGGATACCCACGGTCACGATCACGTCGTGGATCAGCGAGACAATGGCGCCGACCGCGAACTTCCATTGAAAGCGGAAGGCCAGGTAGATCAGGATGCCGCCGAGCGCCAACAGCATGCCGAGGCCGCCCTGGTCGCGCAGCTCTTCACCGACCTGCGGGCCGACGAACTCGACACGCTTGACCGTCGCCGGGTTGTCACCGCCGACCTTTTGAAGCGCTTCCGCTACTTGATGGCCCAACTGCGGGTCTTCACCCGGCATGCGCACCAGCAGATCGGTGGTCGCACCGAAGTTCTGCACCACGGCTTCGTGATAACCGGAAGTCGCCAGTTGCTCGCGCACCTTGGTGACGTCGGCCGGACGCTCGTAGGTCAGCTCGATGAGCGTACCGCCGGTGAAGTCCAGACCCCAGTTCATGCCCTTGGTGGCGACACTGAACAAGGCAATGACGGTAAGCAGCAATGTGACGCCGAACGCGAAGTTGCGAACGCCCATGAAGTTGATTGTACGTAACATGGCAGCCCCTTAAATCCACAACTTCTTGAAGTCACGTCCGCCAAAGATCAGGTTGACCATTGCGCGGGTCACCATGATGGCCGTGAACATCGAGGTAAAGATCCCGAGGGACATCGTCACTGCGAAACCCTTCACCGGGCCGGTGCCCATGGCGAAGAGAATGCCGCCGACCAGCAAGGTAGTCAGGTTGGCGTCGAGAATCGCGGTGAATGCCCGGCCGAAGCCTTCGTTGATTGCCCGCTGCACAGTCATGCCGGCGGCGATCTCTTCACGAATCCGCGAGAAGATCAGTACGTTGGCGTCGACCGCCATACCCATGGTCAGGACGATACCGGCGATACCCGGTAGGGTCAGCGTGGCGCCCAGCAACGACATCAACGCCAGCAGCAGCACCATGTTCACCGCCAGAGCGACGGTGGCGATGACGCCGAAGAAGCGGTAGATGGCGATGATGAACAGCGATACGAACAGCATGCCCCACAGGGAAGCGTCGATACCTTTGGTGATGTTGTCAGCACCCAGGCTCGGACCGATTGTGCGCTCTTCAGCGAAGTACATCGGTGCAGCCAGACCACCGGCACGCAGCAGCAGCGCCAGTTCGGACGATTCGCCCTGACCGTTCAGGCCAGTGATGCGGAATTGCGCACCCAGCGGCGACTGAATGGTCGCCAGGCTGATGATCTTCTTCTCTTCCTTGAACGTCTGCACCGCGACGTCTTTCTCGACGCCATCGACCACTTGCTTGGTGTAAGTGGTGACCGGACGCTGTTCGATGAAGATCACCGCCATGCTGCGACCGACGTTGGAACGGGTCGCGCGGCTCATCAGCTCGCCACCGTGACCATCCAGGCGGATGTTCACTTCAGGCGTGCCGTGTTCGCCGAAACCGGCCTTGGCGTCGGTGACCTGGTCACCGGTAATGATCAGGCCACGCTCGATCTGCGCTGGCGGACGGTTGCCTTCGCGGAATTCGAACGATTCGGAAGTGGCTTTCGAAGCGCCCGGCTCAGCGGCCAGACGGAACTCGAGGTTGGCCGTCTTGCCGAGAATACGCTTGGCTTCGGCAGTGTCCTGCACGCCCGGCAGCTCAACCACGATGCGGTTGGCGCCCTGACGCTGCACGATCGGTTCGGCAACACCCAGCTCGTTGACGCGGTTACGTACTGTGGTCAGGTTCTGCTTGATGGAGTATTCACGGATTTCCGCCAGCTTGGCCGGGGTCATCGCCAGACGCAGCACCGGTTGACCGTTGAGGTCGGCCGGAACAATGTCGAAATCGTTGAAGTTCTTGCGGATCAGCGCACGGGCCTGTTCGCGGGAGTCTTCATCGCTGAAGCCCAACTGAATGGCACCGCCCAGTTGCGGCAGGCTGCGATAGCGCAGCTTCTCTTTGCGCAGCAGGCTCTTGACGTCGCCTTCGTAGACTTTCAGGCGTGCATCGAGGGCTTTGTCCATGTCCACTTCGAGCAGGAAGTGCACACCACCGGACAAGTCCAGACCCAGCTTCATCGGGTGCGCACCGAGGTTGCGCAGCCATTGCGGGGTGGTCTGTGCCAGGTTCAGCGCGACGACGTAGTCATCACCCAATGCCTTGCGCACAACGTCCTTGGCCGGCAGCTGGTCTTCAGCCTTGCTCAGACGGATCAGACCGCCCTTGCCGCCAGCAGTCAGCGTGGCCGCCTTGACGTTGATGCCGGACTCTTTCAGCGCTGTGCTGACGCGAGCCAGATCGGCGTCATTGACCTGCAGAGCCGTGCTGGCGCCGCTGATCTGAATCGCCGGGTCATCGGGGTAAAGATTGGGAGCGGAATAAATCAGACCGATCGCCAGCACCGCCAGGATCAGAATGTATTTCCACAGAGGGTATTTGTTCAGCATCACGCCGCCCGTTATGAACGCGGGGCGCCTTGCGCGCCCCGTCGATTGAGTAGAAGTTGTTGCTCTTAGATCGCTTTCAGCGTGCCTTTTGGCAGCGTGGCGGCGATGGCGCCTTTCTGGAACTTCATTTCCACGGTGTCGGACACTTCCAGAACCACGAAGTCATCGGCAACCTTGGTGATCTTGCCGGCGATGCCGCCAGTGGTCACGACTTCGTCGCCCTTCTGCAGGCTGCTCAGCAGGTTCTTCTGCTCTTTGGCGCGCTTGGCCTGTGGACGCCAGATCATCAGGTAGAAGATGACCAGGAAGCCGACCAGGAAAATCCACTCGAAGCCGCCGCCCATTGGGCTTGCAGCAGCCGGTGCAGCTGCGTCAGCCATGGCGTTAGAGATAAAAAAGCTCATTTAGCACTCCAGTTGCAAATGTTGAATCTTGGGGTCAGAAAACTCAGTCCAAAGGCGGGACGGGAAGTCCGCGTTTGGCGTAGAAGGCATCGACAAAGGCGGCCAATGTACCCTGTTGAATAGCCTCGCGCAAACCAGCCATCAGCACCTGATAATGGCGCAAGTTATGGATGGTATTGAGCATGCTGCCGAGCATTTCGCCGCACTTGTCCAGGTGATGCAGATAAGCGCGCGAGAAGTTCTGGCAGGTGTAGCAATCGCAGGTCGGATCCAGCGGCGATTCATCATGGCGATGGAACGCGTTACGGATCTTCAGCACACCGGTATCGATGAACAGATGCCCATTGCGGGCATTACGGGTTGGCATCACGCAATCGAACATGTCCACCCCGCGGCGCACACCCTCAACCAGATCTTCCGGTTTGCCAACGCCCATAAGGTAACGAGGTTTGTCAGCGGGCATCTGGCCCGGCAGATAATCCAGCACCTTGATCATTTCGTGCTTCGGTTCGCCCACCGACAGACCGCCGATGGCGAGGCCGTCGAAGCCGATCTTGTCGAGGCCTTCGAGCGAGCGCATGCGCAGGTTTTCATGCATGCCGCCCTGGACGATACCGAACAGCGCCGCGGTGTTGTCGCCGTGGGCATTCTTCGAACGCTGCGCCCAACGCAACGACAGCTCCATCGATACCCGCGCGACGTCTTCGTCAGCCGGATACGGCGTGCATTCATCGAAGATCATCACGATGTCGGAACCGAGATCGCGCTGCACCTGCATCGATTCTTCCGGGCCCATGAACACTTTGGCGCCGTCGACCGGAGAAGCGAAGGTCACGCCCTCCTCCTTGATCTTGCGCATCGCGCCGAGGCTGAACACCTGGAAGCCGCCGGAGTCGGTGAGGATCGGGCCTTTCCACTGCATGAAATCGTGCAGGTCGCCGTGTTCCTTGATCACTTGAGTGCCGGGACGCAGCCACAGGTGAAAGGTGTTGCCCAGAATGATTTCCGCGCCCGTGGCGACGATGTCGCGCGGCAGCATGCCCTTGACCGTGCCGTAGGTGCCGACCGGCATGAACGCCGGGGTCTCGACGGTGCCACGGGGAAAGGTCAGGCGACCACGACGAGCCTTGCCATCGGTGGCCAGCAGCTCAAAGGACATTCGACATTCGCGACTCATTCTGTTTCCTCTGGGCCTGTCTGTTCAGGGGCAGTTGGAGCGGGATTGCGGGTGATGAACATCGCATCCCCGTAACTGAAAAAGCGGTATCCGTTTTCCACGGCGGCCTTGTAGGCGGCCATGGTTTCGGGATAACCGGCAAACGCGGAAACCAGCATCAACAGCGTGGATTCCGGCAAATGGAAATTGGTCACCAGGGCATCGACCACATGAAACGGCCGGCCCGGATAGATAAAGATGTCGGTGTCGCCACTGAACGGCTTGAGCACACCATCGCGCGCCGCACTTTCCAGCGAACGCACGCTGGTGGTGCCGACCGCAATCACCCGACCGCCACGCGCACGGCACGCAGCGACCGCATCGACCACATCCTGGCCGACTTCCAGCCACTCGCTGTGCATGTGGTGATCTTCGATCTTCTCGACACGCACCGGCTGAAACGTCCCCGCGCCGACGTGCAACGTCACGAACGCAGTCTCGACGCCCTTGGCGGCAATCGCCTGCATCAGCGGCTCATCGAAATGCAGCCCCGCCGTCGGCGCTGCGACCGCACCCAGACGCTGGGCATACACGGTCTGATAACGCTCGCGATCCGAGCCTTCATCCGGGCGGTCTATATAAGGAGGCAACGGCATGTGCCCGACGCGATCGAGCAGCGGCAAGACTTCCTCGGCAAAACCCAGCTCGAACAACGCATCATGACGCGCCAGCATCTCGGCTTCGCCACCGCCGTCGATAAGGATCTTCGAACCCGGCTTCGGCGACTTGCTGGAGCGCACATGCGCCAGCACGCGGTGCGCATCGAGCACGCGCTCGATGAGAATTTCCAGCTTGCCGCCGGACGCTTTCTGCCCGAACAGCCGCGCCGGAATCACCCGCGTATTGTTGAACACCATCAAATCGCCCGGGCGCAAATGCTCAAGCAAATCAGTGAATTGACGGTGTGCCAGGGCGCCGCTCGGCCCATCAAGGGTCAGCAGGCGACTACCGCGACGCTCGGCCAATGGATGGCGGGCGATCAGCGAATCAGGAAGCTCGAAAGTAAAGTCAGCAACGCGCATGATGGGGTTCGTCTAGCAGGGCCGGAAAGTCTAGCGGAAATATCAAAAATTGACCATGAAACGTGATTGACCAACGGTAATCACCTCTCTATACTTCGCCGCCATTGAGCCCTGATGGCGGAATTGGTAGACGCGGCGGATTCAAAATCCGTTTTCGAAAGGAGTGGGAGTTCGAGTCTCCCTCGGGGCACCAACACAGAGAAAAGGTCTTGCGAAAGCAGGACCTTTTTTTCGTCTGGAGGAAAGTGGAGGGTTGTTTTTGTCTTTTTTCCAAAACAATCAGGGCAACCAGCTTTTCACTCTTGCGGCGCCGGGGCCAACGCGCCACCGGCTAGCCTAATGCCCAACCGTCTAGGACAACAAGCCCATCAAAAAACCTCAATCGAACCTGCAGTAATTGCTCTGACTCCATGTCCTGACGCTGGGGAACTGGCCGGATCGGTTACGTGTCGCAGGTTTTGCCAAACGCCCTGTCATAATCGCCTGATCCCGGCTAGTTCGAGCTCAAAGCCTACTTTCGATTTCCTCCCAGATGTACGCGTAGTTGTACTTCAACCAACGAACCAGCACTTTATCGAACTGGCGACGAAACCAGTTTCGCTCTCTAGCTGCCAGCCTTTCCTCAATCGATTCTCTGAGTATGTCGGGGTCGAAACCCGTCCATATCGGAGGCACAGGTGCAACGAGATTGGTAAAGCACACCGGCGCGACCTCTGAATAAAGAATTGAGTAAAGGATTTCAGGTTCGACACCTCTCACCTTATTCGCCAAATAATCATATTCCACGGGAAAATCATTGAATGGCTCGGAAAGAGCGGCTCTAACTTTTGTCAGTTGTGGCTCGGTCAGAAGATATCCCAATGTGTGAGCTCCTCTAACTCTTCATCCAGTGAACTCGCTACCGCTTCGCCTGCAATACCACCGGCAGGCGAGCTGCGGGCAAACCATCGAAGAAAACGTCAGGCGAACCTGTCGCGATGGGGTTGGTTCCGTGCCCTGGAACAGGACAGCTGGAGGGATCGCTTTTACGAGCGGCTGGGTTAGCCATGGATGACTCCTGTCAAAAAAATCCTTTTCGAAAGATAAACCTATCACGAAATTCAGCCTGGACGGCCGCATCCGATCATTCAAAGAAGTGCTTATTCACCAGACCGCGCTACCTGTTGCTTCGGTTAACGCGGTTGGTACTTCGCTGGCGTTTTCTACCTTGCCGTCAACTCAGGTTTCAGAATGGGACGCGGCTCCTCCCTACTCCTTGACTGCAAACATCCGTTCAGCAATCTCCCGCCCCCGCTCCAACCCTTCCTCCGTCAACCATATCGACTTGTTCCTGTTCACCGGATTACTGATCAAACCCTGCGTGTGCAAGCGGTTCATGATCTCGAAGTCATAGCCCTTCCACGCATTGCCGTCGTCGGAGCTATAAGCTGCCAGGAGAGCAAGGACGGCGTCGTCGATCAGTTTCATGTCGTATTCCATGATGGTCACTCCGCTGATGTTCAGTGTTTGTAATCAAAGCGTCGTATCAAAGTGGATGTCAATGCTGCGCGAGCTTGTAGGTTTTAGATGCCCGATTGCTGGTTGCCTCGCATGCGATCCCCGCCCGTATAATCACGCCCGCACGGCAAACCTCCTCTGGCCTTTCGCGCATTGGTTTCAAACCTTCCACTTCACTGACAGACATCCCCATGGAAACCTCACTGGAAACCGTCGCCCTCTTCTCCCTCAAACTTGCCTACGAAGAAGAGGGCCTGAGCCCGATCCTGCGCGATGACATGGTGATGGGCGATTATCAGAAAGACGTTTTCGAGTTACTGGTGAAACGCGGCGATGTCGAGGCCATTCAGTTCAAGATGAATGAATGCCTGAATCTGGCGCTGGATGCTTTGGGCGGGGTCGAGAAACCGTTGGGGCGGGAGTTGCGCAAGTTGTCGGCGGAGTTGGCTGAGGCGCGATCGATGGAGCAGCTGGGTCAGCCGCTGCTCGCGCTGAAGGGGTATTTGCGCGACATTCTTTGAGTGCCGCGCTACAGCCATGCCGCTATCTCGTCCGATCAGCGACGCGCTTTCAGTACTCGAATATCCGTTGGAAAGCCGTCAGCGCCAGCCAGTTTTTTCCAGCCCATGTATTGAAACTCACCATTGGGATCGATGTAGTCGCCCTTCTCTGGCTGCCCGCCGCCAACTATCGCAACACGCTTCACTTCGCCGCAGCCGCCATCCGATGGTCGCACGGTATAGATCACATACGGCTTCACGTATTGCGTGGCGCGGAAGTATTGGCCGCAGATTTCGTCGACGGTGATGAGCATGGTTTTCAGGCGGGCTTCGCCGTCGGTGTCTTCGTGCAGTTTCAGGAAGGAGATGTCGCCGACGTCGCTGTAGCCGAGGGAACGGGCGCGTTGGTAGGCGGGGGAGTTCTGGTGCGCAATACGGCCCTCCTCCACACCCCGTTGCATTTGCGCGGCGAACTCGGCTTTGCCTTGGGCCAGGGTTGCCTCGGCGTGGGCGGCGACGTTTTCGCAGTGGGCGTACTCGCTGGAGTCGAGGTGTTGCGGTAGCAGGTTGAGGCGGCGCTCGTTCATGGAGGCGAGGCTGTCTTGCAGGCCGGACGTTAGTGCATAGGCAGCGGAGACGCGACCGCTCTGGACGTCGGCGATTGTCTCCTGCATCCGCTGGCAATTGGCGAGGTAGTAATCCCAGCTGGCTTGCGGGTGTTCTTGCGCGAAGCTGAAGGTCGGGGTGATGACGGCGACAAGGGTGAGGACGCCGAGCAGTTGCGGCAAACGGGTTGTGGAAAACATGGGTAGTCCATTACAGAGAAGGCATGGCGCGACGCTACTATTTTGCTATCGTGCCGTCCACTCTCAACAGGCGAACAAGTTGTCGCCTCTGTCTCGTAGCCAGGAAAGAAATCCGATGGATGCTGTGTTGTGTTTGGTAGTCATGGCTGCAATGTGGTTCTGGGTGGTGCGACAGCGCGGGCAATGGAATCTGTTGTTGGCGAACCTTGCCGGAGCGGGTAGCGCTGTGGTGGTCGGCATTGTCTTCACACTGCTTTATGACGCGCTGTTCGGCACCACCATGGCAGCGCCCGGACTGCATAACAGCCTGGTGGTGTTCATGACCAGCGCGGGCGTTCTGGCGGGTGTTTGGCTGTGGATCGCCAAGCGTCGTCAGCCGGCGCATCCGGTTGCCCGTCAACTGCTCGCGGGGGGCTGTGGCTTTGCCGCCGGGATGGTCACGTTGATTTTTCTGGCGGCGAATTATTTTCCGCAGCCGTAGCCGGACGGCGCGTCTATTTTGCTATCTTGCCGCGCATCGTCGGGGCTCGCTGATCGTCTCGCGCCGCGTTTGGATTGTTGAAAGGTAAGGAAAGGATCAAATGGAGTTTCTGCGTTTTCTGGCGTTCGTCGCTGTCTGGGGTTTCATGTGGCGCTGGGTGGTGAAGAACCGCGGTAGCTGGAATATTTTCTACGGCAATATCGTTGGCGCGGCGGGTGGGTTCATTGTCGGGCTGGTGATGTTGTCGATCACCTTCTCACTGTTTCCTTCGTCGTTCGATCAAGAGGCGGGGCAGGCGGAAAACACGCCAGTCGTCGAATCGACCTCTGTGTTGCCTGAAGCCGAGGCAGTCACGCCCGCCACCGAGCTGAAAGATGCGCCGGCTTTTGCTGCCATCGAGGCAGACGACAAGCCTTCTCCCGCCGACTCCGCACTGCTGCCGAATAACGTCAGCCGAGCGCCGAAATCAATGGCGGTACAAACGGTGCTGAATCAGAGCGACTACGAGGGTCGCATGGCCCTGGCCGCGCTGAACAAGAAGTTGCGCGGCGACGCACAGGCCGACAAGTCGATGATCGCGTATGTCATGTGCAGCCCGTTTGTCACCAGCACCCTGCGTTATCCCGCTTCGGCGCGTTTTGCCGACAGCAAAGCGCTGGTCAGCCATCGCTACAAGGATCAGGTCTACAGCTTCAGCAACAGCGTCACCGCGCGCAACATGAATGGCGACGATGTCACTTACCGTTTCGATTGCTCTGTGCAAGAGCTGCCACGGGTTGATGCGACGGCCGGAGAATGGCGTTTGCTGGCGCTGAAACTGCAAAAAGCCGACTCTTAAGGCTGATTTAAGGGATCAAGGCGCCGGCTGCGCTATCATCGCCGGCCTGTGCGCCTTGAACTTTGCCCTCAATGTTTTCAACACCCGACGACCTTAACTCGCTGCCTCCTGTACTGGCCGGCCCGCTGCTGCGGCGGATGGAGCCGACGCGCGTGGTGCTGTGGCTGGTGGGCTCGCGTGAACTGACGCTGACCTTGCGCCTGCAAGGTGTAGGAGATATTCCGCTCGACTCAGAGAAATGCACGGTCATTGCCGTAGGCCGTCATGCGTTCGTGCATCTGATCGACGTTCAACTTGAAAGCGCCCTGCCCTGCGACACGTTTATCGATTACGACCTGCTGATCGATGACGCCATCGGTATGGCTCAGTGGGCACCTCATCTGCTTTACCCCGGCGCTACCTGCGCGAACCTCGTCGTGCGTTCGCGGATCGACCAATTGCTCCACGGCTCCTGCCGCAAGCCGCATCATCCGGCAACCGATGGTTTGCTCTGCGTCGATCAATTGCTGGCTGACGAAACCGATGCGCAGCAACGTCCGGCGTTGCTGATGATGAGCGGCGATCAGGTGTATGCCGATGACGTCGCCGGGCCGATGCTGCGGGCGATTCATGCCTTGATCGAGCGTCTGGGTCTGTTCGATGAGCACCTTGACGGTGCCGTGGTCAGCGACAGCGCCAAGCTCTATGAGCACCCGGCCAGCTACTACCACCGTGCGGATTTGTTACCGGCGCTAGAGAGCAACGAGACCTTGCGCGAGCGATTTTTCGGTGGCGCGCGTAAGCCGATTTTCACCAGCAGCAGTGCCGACAACCATCTGGTGACGTTCGCCGAAGTCATGGCCATGTACATGCTGGTGTGGTCGCCGACGCCGTGGTTGCTGATCAATCCGAGCGCGCCGACGCTGACGCCGGAACGCCGCAAGCGCTACCACCTCGAGCAGACGCGCATCGATGCCTTCAAGGCGGGCCTGGGCAACGTCGCGCGGGCGCTGGCGCATCTGCCGAGCCTGATGATTTTCGATGATCACGACATCACCGATGACTGGAATCTTTCTGCGCAGTGGGAGGAAACCGCCTACGGCCATCCGTTCTCCAAGCGCATCATTGGCAATGCGCTGATTGCCTATTTGTTGTGTCAGGGCTGGGGCAACAATCCGGATGCCTTCAAGGACGTGCTGGAGCAGACCGCGCAACTTAGCGCCAGCGGTGATGACGGCTATCTGGACATGCCAGTGCAGGACGATCTGATTGATCAGCTGCTGCGTTTTCAGCAGTGGCATTTCGTATTGCCGAGCACTCCGGCACTGGTGGTGATCGACACGCGCACCCGGCGCTGGCGCAGCGAGATGGCGCTCAAGCAACCGTCGGGCCTGCTCGACTGGGAAGCCTTGAGCGAACTGCAACAGGAACTGCTCGATCACCCTTCGGCAATCATCGTGTCGCCGGCGCCGATCTTTGGCGTCAAGCTGATTGAAACCGTGCAGAAGGTGTTCAGCTGGTGCGGTTATCCGCTACTGGTCGACGCGGAAAACTGGATGGCCCATCGCGGCGCGGCACAGGTGATCCTGAACATTTTCCGACACTCGCGCACACCCGGAAACTACGTGGTGCTGTCCGGCGATGTGCATTATTCCTTCGTCTACGAAGTCCTGATCCGCCACCGCAAGGCCGGCCCACGGATCTGGCAGATCACCAGCAGCGGCATCAAGAACGAATTCCCACCGACCCTGCTGGAATGGTTCGACCGCCTCAACCGCTGGCTCTACTCACCGCGCTCGCCATTGAACTGGTTCACCAAACGCCGCCTGATGCGCATCGTCCCGTATACGCCGGAACATGCCGAGGCCGGGGAGCGGCTGTGGAATTCGGCGGGGATTGGACAGGTGTTTTTCAATGAACAGGGGCAGCCGAGCGAGATTGTTCAGCACAACTCGAATGGGGCGGAAAAGACGAAGATGCTGGCGCCGGAGTTTAAAGATGTGCCGGACTAAAGCCATGCGCTGACCTGTGGGAGCGAGCCTGCTCGCGAAGGCGCAATTTCAGTCGACATCTACTGTGAATAGTCGACTGCTTTCGCGAGCAGGCTCGCTCCCACAGGGTTTTGCGCAGACCAATCAATGTGCGTCCAGAGCCCGCCCAACCCCTCTGACAATCATCCCCACCTCGCGCTCATCAATCGTCAGCGGCGGCAGCAACCTGATGGTCTTGCCACGAGTCACGTTGATCAACAAGCCGTGATCCCGCGCGGCGATCAGCGTCAGGTCGCGCACCGGTTGTTTCAGTTCGATACCGATCATCAGGCCCTGCCCCCGGATTGCCAGCACGTTCGGGTTGTCTGCCAATTCGGCGCGCAAGCGTTCCAGCAGCCGTGCGCCCTGCACCCGCGCATTCTCCAGCAGGCCTTGCTCTTCGATGATGTCCAGCACCGTGCAGCCAACCCGACAGGCCAGCGGATTGCCGCCGAAAGTGCTGCCGTGGCTGCCCGGGGTGAACAGGTCGGCCGCGCGGCCACGGGCCAGGCAGGCGCCGATCGGCACGCCATTGCCAAGGCCTTTGGCCAGGGTCATGACGTCGGGAACGATGCCTTCGTGCTGGAAGGCGAACCACTTCCCGGTGCGGCCGATGCCGGTCTGGATTTCATCGAGCATCAGCAGCCACGCGTGGCGATTGCACAGTTCACGCAGCGCTTTGAGATAACCCGGCGGTGCGACTTGTACGCCGCTTTCGCCCTGGATCGGTTCGACCAGAATCGCCACGATGCGCGCGCCGTGTTTGCGCTGTATTTGCTCCAGCGCGGCGAGATCGCCGAACGGCACTTTGACGAAGTCCCCCGGCAGTTCGTTGAAGCCCAGGCGCACCGCCGGGCCATCGCTGGCAGACAGCGTGCCGAGGGTGCGGCCATGAAACGCGTTGGCCATGACCACCACCAGCGGCTGCTCGATGCCTTTGCGCCAGCCGTACAGGCGCGCCAGTTTCAGTGCCGTCTCGTTCGCTTCGGCGCCGGAGTTGTTGAAAAACGCGCGCTCCATCCCCGACAACACAGTCAGCCGCTTGGCCAGTTGTTGTTGCCAATCGATGCTGTACAGGTTGGAGGTGTGCAGCAGCAATCCCGCCTGCTCGCTGATCGCCGAGACAATGCGCGGATGCGAGTGGCCGACATTGGTCACTGCCACGCCGGCAACAGCGTCCAGATATTCGCGCCCCGCCTGATCCCACAGGCGCGTGCCCAGGCCCTTGGTGAAACTCAGGGCCAGTGGTTGGTAGGTGTTCATCAGGGCGGCGGTCATGACGTGAAACTCCATTGCAGGTCGGTGTTTTTGCAGTATGGTTAGCCACCTGAGCTGGATAAACTCGGAAAAACTTCAATCATTTAAAAGCCGAGCTTGATAATGGACTTGTTTCAGTCGATGGGCGTCTACGTCAAAGTGGTGGAAACCGGGAGCATGACGGCCGCCGCTGCGAAGTGCGAAATGTCGACGACGATGGTGGGCAATCATCTGCGCGCGCTGGAGCAACGGCTCGGCGTGCAACTGCTGCAACGCACCACGCGCCGCCAGCGCCTGACCGAATTCGGCAGCGTCTATTATCTACGCTGCCTTGAAGTGCTTGGCCTGGTGGCCGACTCTGAACGCCTTGCCGAACAAGCTTCGGACGAGCCGCGCGGCTTGCTGCGTATCACTGCGCCACTGACCTTCGGCGTCGAACGACTGACCCCGGCCCTCAGCGAATATTCCTTGCTCTATCCGCAAGTGAAGCTCGACGTGGTGCTGACCAACAGCCGCCCGGATCTGCTGGAGAACGGCCTCGATGTCGCATTCCGTTTGGGCAATTTCGACCAATCCAATTTGATCGCCCGCCCCCTGATCGACTACACCCTGACCGTCTGCGCCTCCCCCGAATACATCGCGCGGCGCGGCATGCCGCACACGCCACAGGATTTGCAGCAACACGATTGCCTGTCCTTCGCCTACCCGGCTGGGGATGACTGGCAATCGGTGGAAAAACGCTGGCGTCTCAGCGGCCCGGAAGGTGAAGTCCTCGTTGACGTCAGCGGGCCGATGCTGATCAACAGCTCCGCCGGACTGCATCAAGCGGCGCGCAACGGCATGGGCATCATGATGCTGCCCGATGCGCTGGTAGAGCAGGATCTGCGCGACGGCAAACTGGTCAGGGTAATGACGGACTACCAACCGCCGAGCAGGCCGATGCATCTGTTGTATGCGCAGGATCGCTATCGACTGCCGAAGCTGAGACGGTTTGTCGAGTTTGCGATGCGTACGTGGGGGAAACCCGCTGACGCCATGCTCGGAAAATAACGCACGCCGGGAAAAATCCCGACCACCAGACCGTTGCTCCGTGACAACGCCGCCCCGCTCCCCTAAATTAGTCGGCCTGAAAAAGACCTCGTGCTTTCTCGCCTCAACTCAAGTTAAAAAGTAGTGAAATTTCAATGTCCGATTTCAACACCGCTGAATCCGTAGTCACCCAGTCGTCCAAAGCGGAATACGAAAACTCCATCAATCTTTCACAACACCTGCCACAAGCCAAAATCATCAGCGAGATGGTCCTGGACGCGTTCCAGTCGACCCGCGAAAGCGACCAGATCCGTGAATTGCGTGCGGCGATCCGGCAGGCGCATGACAGCTTTGATGACGACAAGGCGTACGAGCTGATGGGCGAACTCAAGCGCCTGAAAGACGCCGAGGCAGCGGACATCGCCGCGCTGGAAGACCTGAGCAGCAAGTTCTCGATCGGGCGCATTCTGTCTAGCTTCAAGGACGATCCGGCGTTTCAGGAAATCGTTTATGGTCTGGCGCTGAAGGTGCTGAATCAGACCCACCAGGCGATCAGCAACCCGAGCGGCGGCAAGAGCAAGGCCGCCAAAAAGAAAGAAGTGGAAATCTTCACCATCAGCAAGGACGGCGCCAGCGTAACCCTGCCAATGCGCACGCCGCGTTCGCGCCTGAATGTTGATCGTGAGGCACTGGAATTCCTCGGTTTCACCTTCGTGGGTGAAGGCGATGAAGCCGAGCTGGAGAGCGAAACCTTCGTCGATAACGCCGGTACGGAACAGGCGGTGAACCGCAAGAACATCATCACTGCCCTGCAGCAGCAGACGGCGTTTGACGGGTATAGCATCGCGGCGCAGTAATCTGCAAAGCGCTTGCGAAAAAGCCCCGCACTGAGATCCAGGCGGGGCTTTTTGTTGTCCGGCTTGTGATTCGTGAGGAGGCGAAAATCGTCGCCCCTCATCGGAACGCCGCCCGCCCAGCCCTCTCCCGAGGGAGAGGGAGCCGACTTGTGTGATTTTCAAACCTGAGTTCGGCTCGGTATTTCAGGTCGGCGTATATCTTGAGAGCCCCTCAGTCAGTCCCCTCTCCCTCCGGGAGAGGGTTAGGGTGAGGGCAAACCGCTACCCCCCTCAAGCCGAAGGATGCAACGCCGCAATCATGTCCACTTCAATCGCCGCATTCTTCGGCAACTGATACACGCCGATGGTCGTACGTGTATGCCGTCCGGCATCGCCCAGCACATGGCTGAACACATCCGAAGCGCCGTTGGCCACTTCGCTCAGGTCGACAAAGTCAGCAGTCGACTTCACATACACCGTGACCCGCAACAACGCGCGAATCTTGTCCAGCGAACCGACCGCATCGACGATCAGCGCCAGGCAACGCATGGCGCTGATGCTTGCGGCGGCTTGCGCATCCTTGAGGTTCAATTCCAGCCCCACGCGACCGGGATACAGGACCTTGCCATTGACCCGCGGCACCATGCCGCTGATGTACAGCTCATCGTGATGACGGATCAGCGGCGCGTAATTGCCACCGGCGGTGTTCTCGCCATAGATGTCGTAGTTGAGTTCTTTGGCCAGGGCGATAAAGCGCTCATCGCAGGTCATCCGTTCGGTCATTGCGCCCAGCCTTTTTGAGTTAAGCCAATTTGTTTAGCCAGATGAGGGCCGCATCAGACTCACTGGCATGCCGTTGACATATTTGGATCCAAATCTAGGTCTTTTACTTGAACTGCGCAACCAGCCAATACAAAGGCCAGTTTCAAAGCACTTCGGCTCTCCCGCCACACTAATGCCAGTCGGCGGGGCATATCGCTACGATTGTGTCCATCCGATAGCAAACCTAATGTCCTGAAAAGCGACAGACAATCCAACCCGTGGCTAAGCACTTAGCTACTTATTTGCGGTTATAGGTGCTTTCCGCTATAACCATGAATAATTCCGTATGAGATCTAGCTGTGGACAAGAATACCAACCCCTTCAACCCCGGAGCAGGTGTTTCCCCACCCGAATTAGCGGGCCGATCGGAAGTACTCGAAACGGCAGAGACTGCATTGGCTCGCACAAAGCGCGGCAAGCACGCAAAATCCTTGATGATATTGGGCCTACGCGGTGTCGGAAAAACGGTACTTCTGAATCAGATCAAAGATCGAGCTTTGGCATTGGGTTATCTCGCCGAAATGCAGGAGGCCCATGACGGTGCGGAGTTGAAACAGCTCTTGATTCCGGTGTTACGCCGCGTGCTGTTGCGTTTGGATCGAGTGCAGAACACGGTCGAGACGGTCAAAAGAGGGATACGCATACTTCGTAGCTTTATCGGCAATATCACCATCGCGGCGGGCGGGGCCGAAGTTACGCTTGGCGGAGACTCCGAAGCCGGCTATGCCGACAGTGGCAATCTGGAAGATGATCTCCGTGACGTTCTGATAGCAACAGCGGAGGCCGCGAGGGACGCAGGGAAACCAGTCGCCATTTTGATTGATGAATTACAGTATCTTTCCAAAGATGAGCTTGGCGCGCTTATCCGCGGCATCCACGCGGTCAACCAGGCAGCTCTCCCTCTGATTCTTTTTGGCGCGGGTCTTCCACAGCTTGCGGGCCAAGCAGGCGATGCGAAAAGTTATGCGGAGCGACTATTCGAATTTCCTCGTCTGGGCGCTCTCTTAGAGACAGATGCCTGGAAAGCCTTGCGTGATCCTGTTGAAGAAGAAGGCGCCAGTATCTCTGACGACGCATTGCGTGAGATTTTTGAAAAAACCCACGGCTATCCCTATTTTTTGCAGGAGTGGGGCTATACCGCTTGGAACATTGCCAAAGCACCGACCATAACCGAGGCCGATGCGCAGGCAGCGACAGAGGAAAGCATCCGTAAACTTGACGAGTCGTTTTTCAGGGTCCGCTTTGATCGCACCACGCCGGCTGAAAGGGACTACATGCGTTGCCTTGCCGAGTTGGGAGAGGGACCGCAACGCTCTGCTGACGTAGCCAAAGCGCTGGGGCGAAACGCTACGAGCCTGGGCCCCGTACGCGATAGCCTGATCAAAAAGGGCATGATCTACAGTCCCGAGTACGCACTGATAGCATTCACCGTTCCGTTGTTCGATGAATTTATGAGGCGTGTGACTGCCTCACCACTTACATAAACGTCGCATTAGTCACACACCCCTCAAGCCGCCACCACAAGCTGTTGGGCCAAGGAGCAGGCAAATCGGCACACTCCAGGCCAGCCAACAAAAAACCCCGCACATCTCTCAACGTGCGGGGTTTTTCCTGAAGCTTGCGAACCTTACGGCGCGTACGTCAGCAGCAGCTCTGTCGGTACCTTGAAGTCCAGGGACATCATGACGCTCAACGCAGTGATGGTGAAGATCGAGAACACGAACAGCTTGCGTGCCCAGACGGTGTCATCAACTGCCTTGTAGCCGGTCCAGGCCATGTACAGCCAGTACATGCCCATGGCGGCGGCGACGGCGAGGTAGCTCATGCCGGCGTAGCCGCTGAAGGTCAGCATCAAGGTCGCCACGAGGAACGCCAGGATGTAGAGCAGGATGTGCTTCTTCGCCACTTGAATGCCGCGTTTCACTGGCAGTACCGGAATCGATGCGGCCAGGTAATCGTTGAAACGGAAAATCGCGATGGCGTAGGAATGCGGCATCTGCCACAGGCTGAACATCACCAGCAGGGTCAGTGCGGCCATGTCGAAGCTGTTGGTCACGGCAACGTAACCGATCACTGGCGGCATGGCGCCCGACAGACTGCCCACCAGCGTGCCATGAACCGACTTGCGCTTGAGGTACAGGCTGTAGAAGCCGACATAGATGATGAAGCCGATTACTGCGAACAAGGCAGCCAACGGGTTGGCCACCTTGTACAACAAGGCAACGCCGAGAACACCCAGAATGGTCGCGTAAACCAGGGCCAGTTTCAGGGAGATCAGGCCCTGGACCAGCACACGGTTCTTGGTGCGTTCCATCTTCAGGTCGATGTCGCGGTCGATGCAGTTGTTGAACACGCAACCGGAGGCCACGACCAGGGAAGTACCGATCATGGCGGCCAGAAACACCGCCAGATCGACATGCCCTTTCGAGGCCAGGAAGAACCCGCCTGCCACAGAAAGCACGTTACCGAAAATGATCCCCGGTTTGGTGATTTGGATAAAGTGCTTGAGCGACATCGGGTCTACCTCACTTCGCCATCATGTACGTGTGGATGCTGAACATGATCCACAGCGACAGGCCAACCAGCAGCACGATCACGATCGCCGTAAAGACGAATGCGATCACGTTGTTACGTTGTGCAATGGAACGGTCCAGGTGCAGGAAGTAATACAGGTGAACGATCACCTGGATCACTGCGAACAGCAGAACGATTGCCAGCGTCGTCGACTTCGGCAGGGTCGGGTACATCACCAGACCGAACGGAATGACGGTCAGGATTACCGACAGGATGAAGCCGATGGCGTACGACTTGACGCTGCCGTGGCCAGCATCGTGGCTGTCATGGGAGTGTGCATTAGCCATTACAGAGTCCCCATCAGGTAAACAACGGTGAAGACGCAGATCCAGACCACGTCCAGGAAGTGCCAGAACAGGCTCAGGCAGCTCAGACGGGTCTTGTTGGTCGACGTCAGGCCATGCTTGTTGACCTGATACATCATGATGCCCATCCAGATCAGACCGGCCGAAACGTGCAGACCGTGGGTACCGACCAGGGTGAAGAACGCCGACAGGAAGCCCGAACGGCTAGGACCGAAGCCCTCGGAGATCAGCAGGTGGAACTCGTTGATCTCCATGGCGATGAAGCCCGCGCCGAGCAGGAAGGTCATGAACAACCAGCCCAGGACCGCCTGCTTCTTGCCTTTGTACAACGCCAGCATGGCGAAGCCGTAGGTGATCGAACTGAACAACAGCAGAGCGGTTTCGCCCAGCACGTATGGCAGTTCGAAGATGTCGTGGCCCGACGGGCCACCGGCAACGTTGTTTACCAGTACTGCGTACACCGCGAAGATCGACGCAAACAGAATGCAGTCGGTCATCAGGTAGAGCCAGAAACCGTATACGGTCATCTCGCCCGAGTCGTGGTGATGGTCATCGTGCCCATGGTCACCATGGGCGTGTCCAACATTGGTCACTAAGTTCGACATGGTTTAAGCCTGTTCCAACGAGGTTTCAACACGGGTGGCATTGGCCGGGATTTTCCCTGCCGCGACCAGACGCTTGTGCTGCTCGGCTTCGATACGCTCGATCGTTTCAACCGGAACCATATAGCCCTGGTCGTCACGTGCAGCGTGGATCACGAAGTAAACGACGGTGCCCACCAGGCTCGCGATCGCCAGCCACCAGATGTGCCAGATCATCGCGAAACCGAAGACGGTCAACAGCGCGCCCATCACCACGCCAGTGGCGGTGTTGTTCGGCATGTGGATCGGCTCGTACTTGGCCGGACGCTGGTACGCAGTACCGTTTTCCTTGGCTTCGGTGAACGGGTCGATGCAGTCAGCCTTAGGCAGCACAGCGAAGTTGTAGAACGGTGGTGGCGACGAGGTCGACCATTCCAGGGTGTGTGCATTCCACGGGTCACCGTGATCGCAAACGTTCTCTGGCTTGTTGCGGTCACGCACACTGACGTACAGCTGGATCAGCTGGCAGGCGATACCGACAGCGATCATCACCGCACCGAACATGGCAACGTACAGGTACGGTACCCACTCAGGGTTGGTGGTGGCGTTCAGACGACGGGTCATGCCCATGAAGCCCAGTGCATAGAGCGGCATGAACGCGACGAAGAAGCCCGAGATCCAGAACCAGAACGCTGCTTTACCCCAGCCTTCGTGCAGCTTGAAGCCGAACGCTTTCGGGAAGTAGAACGCGAAGCCAGCGATGTAACCGAATACCGCACCGCCGATGATCACGTTGTGGAAGTGCGCGATCACGAACAGGCTGTTGTGCAGCACGAAGTCAGCACCCGGGATGGCCAGCAGTACGCCGGTCATGCCGCCGATGGCGAAGGTCACCATGAAGCCCAGAGTCCACATTACCTGGCTGGTGAAGCGCAGACGGCCCTGGTAGATGGTGAACAGCCAGTTGAACAGCTTCACACCCGTCGGGATGGAAATCAGCATCGTCGCCAGACCGAAGAAGGCGTTGACGCTTGCACCCGAACCCATGGTGAAGAAGTGGTGCAGCCAGACCATGAAGCCCAGTACCGAGATCGCGCCCGAGGCGTAGATCATCGAGTGATGGCCGAACAGTTTCTTGCCGGTGAACGCCGAGATCACTTCCGAGAAGATGCCGAATGCCGGCAGGATCAGGATGTAAACCTCAGGGTGGCCCCAGGCCCAGAACAGGTTGACGTACATCATCGGATTGCCACCAAGTTCATTGGTGAAAATGTGGAAATCCATGTAACGGTCAAGGGTCAGCAGTGCCAGGGTAGCGGTCAGGATCGGGAACGAAGCCACGATCAGAACGTTTGCCCAGGTGCAGGTCCAGGTGAAGATCGGCATGTCCATCAGTTTCATGCCAGGGGTACGCATTTTCAGTACGGTCGCGAGGAAGTTGACCCCGGTTAACGTCGTACCCAATCCGGATAGCTGTAGCGCCCAGATGTAGTAATCCATACCCACGCCAGGACTGTATTGCAGACCCGACAGCGGCGGATACGCAACCCAACCGGTCTTGGCGAATTCACCGATACCCAGCGACAGGTTGATCAGCACAACGCCGGACACCAGCAGCCAGAAGCTCAGGGAGTTCAGGAACGGGAACGCAACGTCACGCGCGCCGATCTGCAGCGGCACTGCAAGGTTCATCAGGCCGGTGAAGAATGGCATCGCCATGAAGATGATCATGATCACACCGTGAGCGGTGAAGATCTGGTCATAGTGTTCAGGTGGCAGGTAGCCAGGCGAACCCTCGGTGGCCATGGCCAGCTGGGTACGCATCATGATCGCGTCGGCAAAGCCGCGCAGCAGCATGACCATGGCGACGATGATGTACATCACGCCGATTTTCTTGTGGTCGACCGAAGTCAGCCACTCGGTCCACAGGTACGTCCACTTCTTGAAGTAAGTGATCGCAGCGAACAGCGCCAGACCGCCGAGGGCGATCATGGCGATGGTCACCATCACGATCGGCTCGTGGAATGGGACTGCTTCCCAACTTAATTTACCAAACATCGTTTACTCCTCTGCCCCGGCAGCTGAATGCGAACCCGCGTCAATATCCGTGGCCGCCACTTCTTTCTCTTTCTTCTCGTGCTTCAGCGGCTTGCCCGGCTTCATACCTTCGTACTTGTCGACGATGATCTGGAACTGGTTCGGCGTGACCGACGAGTAGAGTTCGACTGGGTTGTTCTGGCTCGGTTTGGCCAGGGCCGCGTATTCAGCCTGATCAAGCTGTTTAGGCGACTTCTTGACTTCACTTACCCAGGCGTCGAAATCTTCCTGAGTGGTGGAGATAGCCTTGAATTTCATACCGGTGAAACCGGCACCGCTGTAGTTGGCGGAGATACCGTCCATCTCAGCGTTGCGGTCAGCGATCAGGTGCAGCTTGGTCTGCATGCCCGCCATCGCGTAGATCTGGCCGCCCAGGCCCGGGATGAAGAACGAGTTCATCACGGCATCGGAGGTGATCTTGAAGTTGATTGGCGTGTGCGCCGGGAACACGATCTTGTTGACCGTGGCAATGCCTTGTTCCGGGTAGATGAACAGCCACTTCCAGTCCAGCGCGACGACTTCGATGGTCACCGGCTTGACGTCAGACTCGATCGGACGATACGGGTCCAGCTCGTGAGTCGAGATGTAAGTGATGTAACCCAGGGCGATGATGATCAGCACCGGGATGGTCCATACGGCCACTTCGATCTTGGTCGAGTGCGACCACTTCGGCGTGTAGACGGCGTTCTTGTTCGAAGCGCGGTACTTCCAGGCAAACAGGAAGGTCATGATGATGACCGGCACGACGACCAACAGCATCAGCAGCGTGGCGGTGATGATCAGGTTGCGCTGTTCCAGGCCGACCTGGCCCGTTGGATTGAGCAAGGTCATGTTGCAGCCTCCCAGCAACAACGTGCCGAGCAGCGGCACTAGGCCTAGTAATCTGGGGTACCTGTTTTTACTCATCTCACGACCTCTAAAGCAGCTTGCGCAATGCAGTTGGGTTTTGATCGCCAACACTTCACCCTGCCAAGGGTTGGCATTTTCTTTGGATTGAATAAGGGCCGCCCGTCGCGCGTTACACGCTCGACAAAACCTTGGGACAGCGTTCAGTTCTTATTCGAATTCGTGGTCAAAGGCCTTGTTACAGACCAATTCCATTTGGTGCGGAAAATTGGAAAGGCACCGACACCAGGGTGTCTTGAAAACCTCGCGGCTCGCTCGACACCCGACCTCCTGATCAGTTCCTTGATAAAGGCTGAACAGCGCCGGGAATTCAGTGCGGGCGATTGTAGATAGGTAGCGCCCTATACACCATGTCTTATCCCGAAATAATTTTTATCACTCAGAGCAACAATCCATCGCCATTTTTGCAAAAGTTGCGCAAGTTATCGAAAGCGTTTCTCAATAAAAGCAGCAAAATCCGCCAACGTAACCGCCTCAAATCAGACAGCTCTGCACCCGATCTACAAACGCTGGAGCGGCGCAAAGCCCGATGTTCCAAGGGCTTCGCCCATCTGCCGGCGCCTGTTAAAACTGCCTGCTCTGGTACGTCCGTGCTCAAGCCCGAAAACACTAAAACTGGCCAATGTTTTTATGTAACAGGCGGCCAATCCGCCGCTTCCCGAGTCCCTGCGACAGCCCCTGTGTGACAACATGTCGCACATTTGCCGCACGCTTCATTGCCGTTCGTCACGGTGTTTTCACAAACGCTCTGAAATGCAAAACGCCCCGATTTTCATCAACGAAAATCGGGGCGTTTTGTTTATCGGCAGCTCTGCCGAGAAGTTGACTCAGCGCAGCGCTTTTCGATTACGCGAGGTCAGCAGCGGCACCAGAATCACCACCAGCACGAACGCCACCAGCGCCCATTGCGCCAGCGACAGGCCGAGGATCGGCGGATACGGCGTCGAGCAGAAACCGTCGACCTGGAAGCCCAGCGGGAAGATCTTTGCCAGCGGCAGATCATCGACAATCGGCTGCAGCACATCGACGCCACAGCTCACCGCCGGATAGAACTGCGTATAGACGTGATGCCCGGCCACACCGGCCCCGGCAATCGCACAGATCACTACCAGCGTCTCGAACACGGTGATGCTGCGACGGCTGCGCATGCCCGCACCGATGAAGGCGAACAGGGCGATCAACAACAGTGCATAGCGCTGCAGAATGCACAGCGGGCAAGGTGCTTCGCCGAGCACGACCTGCATGTAAAGTGCGCCGCCGATCAACGCCAGGCAGATGATCCCCAGCAACACCAGATAGCGCCGCTCACGCCCCAACCGCATCGTTTCCTCGCTCATTGCCTTTCCTTTGTAAGTCCATGGTCCAGCCGGCCGGCGGCTGAAATTGTCGCAAGTCTACACCGGGGCAATAAACGATAGAGCGGTTAAGGAATGATTAACCAACATGGCTTTTGCGGCGCGCAGAAGATTCGCGAGCAGGCTCGCTCCCACAATGGATCTGCGTCGAACGCAAATCCGGTGGGAGCGAGCCTGCTCGCGAACGACACAACTCGGTCTCGGATCACTCCAGAGCAGCAGCCGGGCCGAAGAACTCGTAACGGCTCTGTTTCTCCGGCACACCCAACGCTTTCAGATGCCGCTTGATCGCGCCCATGAAACCTTTCGGCCCGAGGAAGTACGCATCGACATCGCGCTGCGCCGGCAGCCACTGGCCGAGCAGTTCTTCGCTGAGCAGGCCGACCTTGTCCGCCGCCGGGCTGACGCCATCCTCTTCGGCGTAGCAATAGAAGCGCTTGAGTTGCGGATGACGCGCCGCCAGCCCATCGACCCAGTCACGGAACGCATGCACGCTGCCATTGCGCGCGCAGTGGATAAAGTGCACCGGACGTTCGGTGGCCAGCGCGGCTTCCAGCATCGCCAGCGTCGGGGTGATACCGACGCCGCCACTGATCAGCACCAGTGGTTTGTCGCTGGCCGCCAAGGTGAATTCGCCCGACGGCGGGAACAGTTGGATGCTCGAGCCGACGTGCAGTTGATCATGCAGATAGTTGGACGCGCGGCCATTCGGTTCACGCTTGACGCTGATGCGGTACTGACCGTTATTGGCCAGTGACGACAGCGAATAGTTGCGACGGATTTCTTCGCCGTCGAGGATCAGCTTCATGCCGATGTACTGACCCGGTTCGGCCGCAAGAATCGGCCCTTTGTCTGCCGGTTCGAAGTAGAACGAGGTGATTTCCGCGCTCTCTTGCACTTTCGCCGCGACGATGAACTCTCGCGCACCGCGCCAGCCGCCGACGGCGTGTTCCTTCTGGTCATAGATCGCGGTTTCCGCGCCGATCAGGATGTCGGCCAGTTGCCCGTACGCAGCGCCCCAGGCACTCATCACCTCAGGCGTGGCGATCTCTTCGCCGAGCACTTCGGAAATGGCGCGCAACAGGCAGGTTCCGACGATCGGGTAGTGCTCTGGCAGAATCTGCAGGGCCACATGCTTGTTGATGATCTTCGCCACCAGATCGCCCAACTGGTCGAGCTGATCGATGTGCCGGGCGTACATCAGCACGCCGTTGGCCAAGGCACGCGGCTGATCGCCACTGGCCTGATGCGCCTGGTTGAACAGCGGCCGCAACTCTGGGTATTCGGAAAGCATCATGCGGTAAAAATGCGTGATCAACGCCTCGCCGCCGCTTTCCAGCAGAGGCACGGTGGATTTGATGATGGCACGATCCTGGACGCTAAGCATAAGGTGACTCCTGCGCTTTCTTGAAAGATTGCATTAGGGATATCAGCTTTCGTGCCAACTAATTAACCCTTTAAATTCAATAGCTTGAAATCTGCGTAGTCATTTCGACACAAATGAACGTATAGTCATCGCGACTACACCTTGTCTCTTTGACTACATAATCATGATCGCCAAATCTCTGCTTACCGCCCTGCTGCCTCTGGTCGCCGACCTGTCCCGCGAACTGCCCGAAGGCGAGCGCTACCGGCGTTTGCTCGAGGCCATGCGCGCTTTGTTGCCCTGCGATGCCGCCGCGTTGTTGCGTCTGGATGGCGAATCATTGGTGCCGCTGGCGGTGGACGGTCTAAGCACCGACACTCTCGGCCGGCGCTTCAAGGTCAGCGAGCACCCGCGTTTTGAAATTCTGCTGGCCGGCGCCGGGCCGACGCGTTTTGCCGCCGACAGCGACTTGCCCGATCCTTACGACGGTTTGGTTGATGGCCTCGACGATCATCTTGAAGTTCACGACTGCCTCGGCTGTCCTTTATTCGTCGATGAAAAACTCTGGGGCCTGATCACCCTCGACGCACTGGACCCGGAGCGTTTCGAGCCGATCGAACTCGACGCCCTGCAAGCCTTCGCCAGCCTCGCCTCGGCCACGGTCAATGCCGCCGAACGCATCGAACGTCTGGCCACCCGCGCCGAAGACGAGCATCAGCGCGCCGAGGTCTACCGTCAGGCCAGCGGCCAGCAGAACCGCGAAATGATCGGCCAGAGCAAAGCGCACAAACGTCTAGTGGAAGAAATCAATCTGGTCGGCGGCAGTGATCTGACTGTTCTGATCACCGGCGAAACCGGCGTCGGCAAAGAGCTGGTAGCCCAAGCGATCCACGCCGCCTCCGCGCGCGCCGACAAACCGATCATCAGCCTCAACTGCGCCGCCCTCCCCGACACGCTGGTGGAAAGCGAACTGTTCGGCCACGTGCGCGGCGCCTTCACCGGCGCCACCAGCGACCGGCGTGGCAAGTTCGAGCTGGCCAATGGCGGCACGCTGTTTCTCGATGAAGTCGGCGAGCTGTCGCTGACAGTCCAGGCGAAGTTGCTGCGCGTATTGCAGAGCGGTCAATTGCAGCGCCTGGGCTCGGACAAGGAGCACCAGGTCGACGTGCGTCTGATTGCCGCGACCAATCGCGATCTGGCCGAAGAAGTGCGCAGCGGTCGCTACCGTGCCGACTTCTATCACCGTTTGAGCGTGTATCCGCTGCGAGTGCCGGCGCTGCGTGATCGCGGGCGCGACGTGTTGCTGCTCAGTGGTTTCTTTCTCGAGCAGAACCGCTCGCGCATGGGCCTCAATAGCCTGCGCTTGAACAGTGATGCTCAGGAAGCGCTGCTGGCCTACACCTGGCCGGGGAATGTCCGGGAGCTGGAGCATTTGATCGGGCGCAGTGCGCTGAAGGCGTTGGGCAATTGCAAGGTCAGGCCGAAGATTTTGAGTCTGAGCGCGGCGGATCTGGATCTGCCCCGTGAGGTTGTGGATAACGTGGTTGCGCCTTCTAATGCAGACTTGGCCAATACCATGCCGATGATCGGTGGTGATTTGCGCAGTGCCACCGATGAGTTTCAGCGGCGCCTGATCAGCGCAGCGCTGGAGCGTCATCAGGATAACTGGGCGAGTGCGGCGCGGGAGTTGGGGGTGGATCGGGCGAATCTGGGGCGGATGGCCAAGCGTTTGGGGATGAAAGATTGATAGATGACGGCCAAGAGCCAAATGCCCCTCACCCCAGCCCTCTCCCAAAGGGAGAGGGAGCCGATTGGGGGATATTGGAGAACTCCGTCGACCTGAACGTGATTTTCCGAATCCATAACGTGACCGGCTCCTGTGCGCTAGTCGATTCAAGCTCTTCGAATCCATAATCGACTCGTTTTTTCAGGTCGATGTATGACGCGCGACACCTCGGTCGGCCCCCCTCTACCTCCGGGAGAGGGCTGGGGTGAGGGGCTTTTGATCTGTGACGACAAACTAAAGCCCACCCCATTCAAGCCGATAACCCGGCATCAAAGGTTTCTGGCGATTTCCACTCTCGCCCATCCACAGAAGGTTCTTATGTCCTCCACCAAAGCCCGCGCAGATTCACTTTCGCTTCTGCTGTTTACCTTGCGCAGCGGCAAGCTGATGGCGATCAACCTGCTGAAAGTCAGCGAAATCATCCCCTGCCCGCCGCTGACCAAGCTGCCGGAGTCGCACCCGCACGTCAAAGGCATCGCCTCCCTGCGCGGCGCCTCGCTGTCGGTGATCGACCTCAGCCGCGCGATCGGTGAGCGGCCGCTGGAGGATCCCAACGGTGGCTGCCTGATCGTCACCGATGTCAGCCGTTCCAAGCAGGGTCTGCATGTGCAGGCGGTGAGCAAGATCGTCCATTGCCTGACCACCGACATCAAGCCGCCACCGTTCGGCTCCGGCGGCTCGCGCGCCTACATCACCGGCGTGACCTCGGTGGACGGCACGCTGGTGCAGGTGCTGGACATCGAAAAAGTCATCCACAGCATCGCCCCGGCGCAGATTGAAATGGCGCCGACCGACCTGACCATGGAAGACGCCGAAGTGCTCGGCAACGCGCGCATTCTGGTAGTCGATGACAGCCAGGTGGCGCTGCAGCAATCGGTGCACACCCTGCGCAACCTCGGCCTGCAATGCCACACCGCGCGCAGTGCCAAGGAGGCCATCGACTGCCTGCTCGACCTGCAAGGCACCGCGCAGCAGATCAACCTGATCGTCTCCGACATCGAGATGTCGGAAATGGACGGCTACGCCTTCACCCGCACCCTGCGCGAGACCCCGGACTTTGCGCACTTGTACGTCTTGCTGCACACCTCCCTCGACAGCGCGATGAACAGTGAAAAGGCGCGGCTGGCCGGTGCCAATGCGGTGCTGACCAAGTTCTCCTCGCCGGAGCTGACCCAACGCCTGATCGAAGCGGCCAAGCACGTCGCGGCCAACGGGCACTGAGTCTTGACCGAGACGTTTTGCTTTCTGCTGCGGCGCGACTTGAGTGAAGCGGTGCCGGATGCGCAGTGGCCGGACGGGGTTGAGCTGTCCGTCTACCGCGAGGAGCTGGCGCCGGCGGTGCATCAGTTGATGCAGCTTGGACATCTGAAAGGTGGCGGTCGAGCGCCGTCACTGGACGATTGGCGTCAGCGCTTTGCCAGCGACCCTGAATACGACCCTGCGTTGTGTTTCATTGCCTGCGATGCCGAGGGCGTGGTGGGCGTGGCGCAGTGCTGGACCAGTGCGTATATCAAGAATCTGGTGGTGCACCCGCGAATGCAGGGTCGGGGGCTTGGGCGGGTGTTGTTGCTGCATGCCTTTAGCGTCTTTCAACAGCGCCGCGAGGGCTTTGTCGATTTGCGGGTTCTGGAGGACAACCTGCGGGCGCGGCGGTTGTATGAGAGTGTCGGGATGGTTGTGGTCCGCCGGGAATTGGTGCCGGACTGATTAAAGTCAAAAGATCGCAGCCTTCGGCACCTCCTACAGGAGGGCGCAGATCCATGAAGGAGCCGCCGAAGGCTGCGATCTTTTAGCGGTGCCCCAGGCAACAAAACTCTTCAGGCAGACTCCAACCTTGGCCACCCACGACCAAGGACGCCCAATTTGAAAATCCTCACCGCAATCCTGCTCAGCCTCACCGCCCTGGCCTCCCAGGCCCACGCCTCCAGCCCCGACGCCTGGGCCGCCTACGACAAGACCGTGCTCGCCAGTTGCACCAAGGCCAGCGGTCTGAAAAACGTCAAACCGGTCGGCACACCTGCGCAATTCGATGACCGCGTCGGTTACACCGCCGTTCTGCTGCAAGGCCAATACCCGCAAAAACACATGAAAGGCCAGCAAGGCAGCGAGCTGTGTCTGTACAACAAACAGTCGAAAACCGCGTACGTCACCGAGTGGGATTCGATTCGCCCGACCGCCAACCCCCAGTGAATGGCGCACTACTTGCTTCGACCCGGCCCTGTGCGGTGGTTTTCCGCCACCGTTTCACACCCTGATTGAAGACAGATCGCTCAATGAATACGACGTTTTCCTGCGTAGGTTGCGGCAAATGCTGCACCGACCACCATGTCCCGCTGACGCTCGCCGAAGCCCGCATGTGGGCGGCCGATGGCGGTCAGGTGATCGTGTTGGTCGAGGCGTTTCTCGGCAATGGCCTGGGCCTGCCGCCGCAGCAGCGCGAACATGCCGAGCGCCGTTCGACAGTGGTCCGCAGTGGCACTGCCGATGTTCACGTGGCGATCACCTTTGCCGCTTACAACGTCGGCCCCTGCCGGAATCTTGACGACGACAAGCGCTGCCGGATCTACGAGCGTCGCCCGCTGGTGTGCCGGATTTACCCGGCGGAAATCAATCCGCACATCCCGCTCAATCCTGCTGCCAAAGATTGTCCGCCAGAGTCCTGGGAACAGGGGCCGGAGCTGATTGTGGGCGGCGAGTTGGTTGATCGGGAACTGCTGGAGTTGATTCAGCGTTCGCGTCAGGCGGATCGGGATGACATCAGACTCAAGGATGCGATCTGCGCAACGTTGGGGATTCGCACCACGGCGCTCAAGGGCGACGGGTTCACCGCGTACTTGCCGAACATGGATGCCTTTGCGGCAGTGATCGACCAAGTGAGCGCGCAACCGCTGGCGGCGCGAACCAGTGAATGGCTGTTTCATTTGTCTGGCGATGACGTTGCCGGACAGGTACTGGCTGCGGGTGGGCAGGTGGTGACGGAACCGGCGCAGACTTATGCGTTCATTTCATTGCGCGCGGCTTGATCTGACATTTGTGGTGTAGCGGCTGTCGCCTTCGCGAGCAGGCTCGCTCCCACATTGGATCTGCGCCAAACACAAAACCTGTGGGAGCGAGCCTGCTCGCGAAGAGGCCAGCACCATCACTTTCCGATGTCAGCGCTTGCCCATCGACCGACGCGTACCCGGCGGCGCCATGCCCGGGGTTTTGGTGTGGCCATTCTTCGCGCCATTCTTGTACCACGGCTGATTCGAGCCTTTCGCCGAGGCAAGCTCGCCCGGCTTGAACGGGAACTTGAACGCCGGGATCTCGGCCTTGGTTTCGCTGGCATCAGCCACTTCAGCCGGGACGTCGCTCACAGCGTCGTCAACCGGCGGTTGGGTCGGGGAAGTCATAAAAGCTCCGGGAACAAAAAGTCGGCCCGATCAGAGAGCCGCAAAGGCGCGCAGTATACCTGTGCGCTCTGGCTCGGCATCTGAAGATTTGCACCGTGCGCTGAACGGTTTTCCCCTCACCCTAACCCTCTCCCTGGGGAGGGTTAGGGTGAGGTTTTTACTCGAGGTTCGCCGACATGGGATACCGAGTCGAACTCAGGTTCGAAAAGCCCACAAATCGGCTCCCTCTCCTTGGGGAGAGGGCTGGGCGGGCGGCGTTCCGATGAGGGGCGAATCCAACACAAGACCATCGCCGCACACTGCTACTCCCCAGCTATCCAAACGAAACTGACAATCCTGACAGCCAGCCGTCACCCTGCCGACCGCCTGACCGGTTTATAACTGGTCAATCTGCCCAAACTCCAGACTTCGGCGCCGCGCATGTCCATCCAGAAAAACAAAATCCTGCTGGCCACTTTCCTCATTCTGCTGGCAGCCGCCGGCCTGTGGTTCGCGTTGAAACCGGCGCCGGCCAAACTGGCTACACCGACTGCCATCCCGGTGCGGGTGGTGACGGTCAGCGCCAAAGACGTGCCGCGTTACACCAGCGGCATCGGCTCGGTGCTGTCGCTGCACAGCGTGGTGGTGCGCCCGCAGATCGACGGCATTCTGACGAAGATCCTGGTCAAGGAAGGTCAACTGGTCAAAGCAGGCGACCTGCTCGCCACCATCGACGACCGCTCGATCCGCGCCAGCCTCGACCAGGCCCGGGCGCAGTTGGGCGAGAGTCAGGCGCAGTTGCAGGTCGCGCTGGTCAATCTCAAGCGCTACAAACTGCTCAGCGTCGACGACGGCGTGTCGAAGCAGACCTTCGATCAGCAACAGGCACTGGTCAACCAGCTCAAAGCCACGGCACAAGGCAATCAGGCCTCGATTGATGCAGCGCAAGTGCAACTGTCCTACACGCAGATTCGCTCCCCGGTCACCGGGCGCGTCGGTATTCGTACGGTCGATGAAGGCAACTTCCTGCGCATGACCGACACCCAAGGCCTGTTCACCGTCACGCAGATCGACCCGATCGCCGTCGAGTTCTCCCTGCCGCAGCAGATGCTGCCGACCCTGCAGAGCCTGATCAGCGATCCGCAACGCGCCCCGGTCAAGGCGTACATCGGAGCCGATACTGATGGCGAAACCGGCAATCTGCTCGGCGAAGGTCAGCTGACCCTGATCGACAATCAGATCAACGCCAACACTGGCACCATCCGCGCCAAGGCCGAATTCGCCAATGCCAGCCAGAAGCTCTGGCCGGGTTTGCTGGTGACGGTAAAAATTCAGACGGCTGTGGATAAAGATGCGCTGGTGGTTCCGCCCACCGTCGTACAGCGTGGCCTCGAACAACACTTTGTTTACCGCGTGAAGGACGACAAGGTCGAGGCGGTGCCGGTGCAAATGGTTTATCAGGGCAGCGGCCAGGACATCATCAAAGGTGTCAACGCTGGTGACGTGCTGGTGACCGACGGGCAGTCGCGACTCAAACCGGGCTCGAGCGTGCAAGTCATGAGCGAGCCAGCGCAAGTGGTGCAGGCGGAGCCCAAGCCATGAACTCGCACAAGGGCATCTCGACCTGGTGCATCGATCACCCGGTGGCGACGATTTTGCTGACGTTCGCTTTGGTACTGGTCGGCGTAATTGCCTTCCCGCGCTTGCCGATTGCGCCACTGCCGGAAGCGGAGTTTCCTACGATCCAGGTCTCGGCACAGTTGCCCGGCGCCAGCCCGGACACCATGGCTTCCTCAGTGGCGACGCCGCTGGAGGTGCAATTCAGCGCCATCCCCGGCATGACCCAGATGACCTCCAGCAGCGCGCTGGGCTCAACCCTGCTGACCCTGCAATTTACCCTCGATAAAAGCATCGACACCGCCGCCCAGGAAGTACAGGCGGCGATCAACACCGCCGCCGGCAAGTTGCCCAAAGACATGCCGACGCTGCCCACATGGAAGAAGGTCAACCCGGCCGACAGCCCGGTGCTGATCCTCAGTGTCAGCTCGACACAGATGCCCGGCACCGAGCTCAGCGACCTGGTGGAAACCCTTCTCTCGCGTCAGATCAGCCAGATCGACGGCGTCGGCCAGATCAACATCACCGGTCAGCAACGCCCGGCGATTCGCGTGCAGGCTTCGGCGGACAAACTCGCGGCGATTGGCCTGACCCTCGCCGATATCAGACTGGCGATCCAGCAGACCAGCCTTAATCTGGCTAAAGGTGCGCTGTACGGCGAATCAAGCATCTCCACGCTCTCGACCAACGATCAGTTGTTCCACCCCGAGGACTACAGCGAGCTCATCGTTTCCTACAAGGATGGCGCCCCGGTTCACCTGCGCGATGTCGCCAAAGTCGTCAACGGTGCGGAAGATGCCTACGTGCAGGCCTGGGCCGGAGATCGCCCCGGTGTGAATCTGGTGATTTTCCGCCAGCCCGGCGCCAACATCGTTGAAACCGTCGACCGCATTCAAGCCGCCCTGCCCGGCCTCGAAGCGATGCTGCCGGCCTCGGTGCAGGTGAAAACCCTGATCGACCGCACGCAGACCATTCGCGCCTCGCTGCATGAAGTCGAGATCACCTTGCTGATCGCGATCCTGCTGGTGGTCGCGGTGATGGCGCTGTTCCTGCGCCAGTTGTCGGCGACGCTGATTGTCTCGGCGGTGCTCGGCGTCTCGCTGATCGCCAGTTTCGCCCTGATGTACATCCTTGGCTTCAGCCTGAACAACCTGACGCTGGTGGCGATCGTCGTCGCGGTCGGCTTCGTCGTGGACGATGCGATCGTGGTGGTGGAAAACATCCATCGCCATCTCGAGGCCGGCGATGACATGCGCGAGGCGGCGATCAAGGGGGCCGGCGAGATTGGCTTCACCGTCGTTTCGATCAGTTTCTCACTGGTGGCGGCGTTCATTCCGCTGCTGTTCATGGGCGGTGTGGTCGGGCGGCTGTTCAAGGAATTCGCCCTGACCGCAACCTCGACCATCATGATTTCCGTGGTGGTCTCGCTGACGCTGGCGCCAACCCTTGCCGCGCTGTTTATGCGTAAGCCGGAACATCACGCCAATGCCAAACCCGGCTTCAGCGAACGCCTGCTCGGCTGGTACGAAAAAGGCCTGCGTCGCGCTCTCGACCATCAGAAACTGATGATCGGCGTGTTCGGGCTTTCGCTGGCGTTGGCGATCGCCGGGTACATTTTCATTCCCAAGGGGTTCTTCCCGGTGCAGGACACCGGTTTTGTCCTCGGCACCACTGAAGCCGCTGCGGATATTTCCTACGGCGATATGGTGAAAAAACACTTGGCCATGGCCGAAATCGTCGCGGCCGATCCGGCGGTGCAGGCGTTTTCTCATTCGGTCGGGGTTTCCGGCAGCAACCAGACTATCGCCAACGGGCGCTTCTGGATCGCCCTGAAAAAACGTGGCGATCGCGATGTCAGCGCCAGCCAGTTCATTGATCGCATCCGCCCGCAACTGATGAAAGTCCCCGGCATCGTCCTGTATCTGCGCGCCGGGCAGGACATCAACCTCAGCTCCGGCCCCAGCCGTGCGCAGTACCAATACGTACTCAAGAGCAATGACGGCGCGACCCTCGCCACCTGGACCCAGCGCCTGACCGAAAAACTGCGCAGCAATCCGGCATTCCGCGACATTTCCAACGACCTGCAACTGGGCGGCAGCATCACCCATATCAGCATCGACCGCAGCGCCGCCGCGCGTTTCGGCCTGACCGCCAGCGATGTCGACGAGGCGCTGTACGATGCGTTCGGCCAACGGCAGATCAATGAATTCCAGACCCAGGTCAATCAGTACAACGTGATTCTGGAACTGGATACCAAACAACGCGGCAAGGCCGAGAGCCTCAACTATTTCTACCTGCGCTCACCACTCAGTGGGGAAATGGTTCCGCTGTCGGCGCTGGCAAGGTTTGACGCGCCAACCATCGGCCCGCTGTCGATTGCCCATGACGGCATGTTCCCCGCCGCCAACATGTCATTCAACCTCGCCCCCGGCGTGGCATTGGGCGATGCGGTGATTCAGCTCAACCAGGCCAAGGCCGAGATCGGCATGCCCACCGCGATCAGCGGCAATTTCCAGGGTGCGGCGCAGGCGTTCCAGAGTTCGCTGGCCAGCCAGCCGTGGCTGATTCTGGCGGCGCTGGTGGCGGTGTACATCATTCTCGGCGTGCTTTATGAAAGCTTCGTGCATCCGCTGACGATCATTTCGACCCTGCCGGCGGCAGGCCTCGGCGCGGTGATCATGCTGTGGATCTGCGGCCAGGACTTTTCGATCATGGCGTTGATCGGCCTGGTGCTGCTGATCGGCATCGTCAAGAAGAACGGCATCCTGATGATCGACTTCGCGCTCGAGGCGCAGCGCCAGCGCGGACTGTCGCCGCAGGAGGCGATTTTCGAAGCGTGCATCACGCGGTTCCGGCCGATCATCATGACCACCCTCGCCGCGCTGCTCGGCGCATTGCCGCTGATGCTCGGCTACGGCACCGGCGCCGAATTGCGCCAGCCGCTGGGGATTGCCGTAGTCGGCGGTTTGCTGGTCAGCCAGATGCTGACGCTGTTCACCACGCCGGTCATATACTTATGGCTCGAGCGGCTGTTTCACCGGCACTCACACCCACTAGCCCCAACGCCCGCAACGGCACTGGCGACCACAGACTGAGGCGGTCATGCGCGTTCTGATTATCGAAGACGAAGAAAAAACCGCGGACTATCTGCACCGTGGCCTGACCGAACAGGGCTACACCGTCGACCTTGCCCGCGACGGTGTCGAAGGCCTGCATCTGGCGCTGGAATGCGACTACGCGGTGATCGTCCTCGACGTGATGTTGCCGGGGCTCGACGGCTTCGGCGTACTGCGCGCGTTGCGTGCGCGCAAGCAGACCCCGGTGATCATGCTCACCGCCCGCGAGCGCGTCGAAGATCGCATCAAGGGCCTGCGCGACGGCGCCGACGATTACCTCGGCAAACCGTTTTCCTTTCTCGAACTGGTTGCCCGCCTGCAAGCCCTGACCCGCCGTAGCGGCGGCCACGAACCGGTGCAAGTGACCATCGCCGACCTGTGGATCGACCTGATCAGCCGCAAAGCCACCCGCGCCGGCACGCGCCTGGATCTGACCGCGAAAGAGTTTTCCCTGCTCAGCGTGCTCGCCCGTCGCCAGGGCGAAATCCTTTCGAAGACCGCTATCGCCGAAATGGTCTGGGACATCAATTTCGACAGTGACGCCAACGTCGTCGAAGTCGCGATCAAACGCCTGCGCGCCAAGCTCGACGGGCCGTTCAACGAAAAACTGCTGCACACCATTCGCGGTATGGGCTATGTGCTGGAGAGCCGTGGTGTCCAGTAACTCGATTGCATTGCGCCTCAGCGGCATGTTCACGCTGGTGGCGCTGGTGGTGTTTCTGTTGATTGGCGGCGCGCTGTATCAGCAGGTCGACAAAGGTCTGGGTTTGTTGCCCGAAGCCGAGCTGGATGCGCGTTACAGCGTGCTCGAATCCACCGTTGGCCGTTACGGCACGCCGGAGCATTGGGTGAAGATCAACAACAAGCTCAAACTGCTCGGTGAGGAAGACAAGCGCATCAGTTTCTGGATCAGCAGCGGTGATCCGCGCTACGAATACGGCAACCTTACGCCGCAGATTCGTGCCGCCATCAATGGCCCGTTGGGCATGCATGATCTGCAACTGCCCGATCAGCCCTACCCGCTGAAAGTGCTGGTCAGTCAGTTCCCCGCCAAGGATCAGCGCCCGCCGCTGCGTTTCATGATCGGCATCGACACCGAGACGCTGCATCAGACCCAGCATCACTTGCTCATCGCCCTGATCAGTCTGGCGATTGTCGGGGTGCTGCTGGCCTCTGCATTGGGCTATTGGGTCGCAAGAATCGGTCTGAAGCCGTTGATCAAACTATCGCAGGAAGCCCAGCGTCTGGCACCACCGCTGCGCGCCGGACGCTTGCGCCTGTCGCCGCTGCCGCCGGAACTGGAACAGTTTGTCGAGTCGTTCAACTCGACCCTGGAACGGGTCGAATTGGCCTATTCGCGGCTGGAATCGTTCAACGCCGACGTCGCCCATGAACTGCGTTCGCCGCTGACCAACCTGATCGGCCAGACCCAGGTCGCGCTGACTCGCGGGCGCTCCGCCGAACACTATTTCGAAGTGCTGCAATCCAATCTCGAAGAACTGGAACGGCTGCGCTCGATCATCAACGACATGCTGTTTCTGGCCAGCGCCGATCAGGGCAACAAGGCGACCAAACTGACCTCGACGTCATTGGCTGATGAGGTGGCGACGACGCTGGACTATCTGGATTTCATTCTTGAAGACGCGCAGGTTGAAGTGCAGGTCAGCGGCGATGCGCAAGTGCAGATCGAGGTCGCGCATCTGCGCCGGGCGCTGATCAATTTGCTCAGCAATGCGGTGCAGCACACCGAACCGGGTCAAGTGATCGAAGTGCGCATCGAAGTTGAAGAACATCAGGTGAGCATTGGCGTGGCCAATCCCGGGACGCCGATTGCCAGCGAGCATCTGCCGAGGTTGTTCGAACGGTTTTATCGGGTCGATGCCTCGCGTAGCAACAGCGGCAATAACCACGGCCTGGGGCTGGCCATCGTCAAGGCGATTGCGCTGATGCATGGCGGGGATGTGTTTGTGCGCAGTGACCGGGGCATGAACACCTTCGGCATTCACCTTCCGGTCTGAAAAGATCAAAAGATCGCAGCCTTCGGCAGCTCCTACAGGTGTACGCCAAGCCCTTGTAGGAGCTGCCGAAGGCTGCGATCTTTGCTTTTGCTGTAACAGTCATTTATGAAAATCACGCTGTTTCCCAACCCTCGGCAACCTTATCTTTGCCCGCACCAAACAGCACTCGCCAAGCGAGAAGGTTTTCAAGATGTCCAACAGTATGGGTATTGCCAGCGCATTCGTTTTGTCCTCATTGATCCTGTCGCCGATGGCGATGGCTGAAGAATCGCAAACGTTCGTCGCGCAAAAAGTCGCTCGCGCACAGGCATTCGATCAGCATCAGGCCGAAGTGATGGCCAAGGCTCAAGACGCGACGCAATCCCCACAGGCCGCTACTTCCCAGGCTCAAGCGCTCGAGAAAGACAGCTGAGTCGCACCGCGAAAGGTTTCCCTCGACGCGGTTGTTTGGCTCTTCCCGTTCAACCGTCGTCACTCCAGGCCGCTGCCATTCAGCGGCCTTTTTTCGTTGTGGTCTGAAAGCCGTCTGCTGCGTCTGTAACAACGAGAAACATCAAGCCGCTCAAGAACCAGAGCGGCCCGCTGACCCAAGGAGCCCCACCGCACGTGTTTTACCCTGTCCGCCTCACCCCGCTGTTCATTGCAATTGCCGCAACGATTGCCCCCGCTGTCCACGCCGATGAGTCTGCCCAACAAGGCTTCATCGCAGGCTCGAGCCTCAACCTCAACGCCCGCAACTACTACATGAATCGCAACCGCTTGCAGAAGGCCGACGACAATATCGAGTGGGGTCAGGGTTTTCTCGGCGTGTTCCAGTCTGGCTACACCGAAGGCACGGTCGGCTTCGGCGTCGATGCCCACGCCATGCTCGGTTTGAAACTCGACGGTGGTGGCGGGACCGACGGTTCGAGCATCCTGCCGATCAGCGATGGCAACGGCAAAGCGCCGGGTTCGTTCTCCACGGCGGGTGGCACGTTGAAAATCCGCGCCTTCGATACCGAGTTGAAGGCCGGTGATCTGTTCCTCACCAACCCGGTGATTGCCGGGGGCGACACGCGGATGCTGCCGCAGACCTTTCGTGGCATCAGCCTGAGCAACCACAGCTTCGACGGCTGGTTGATCGAAGGTGGCCAGGCCAGTTTCACCAAGCCCTATAACCAGAGCGGTCATACCCGCATCGGAACGTCGTACGGTTCGCTCGCCGACGGTGACGAAAGCCAGCACCTGAACTGGGCCGGTGTGGCCTGGAGCGGAGTTGAGGGCCTGACCAGCAGTCTTTACGCCTCCGAGCTCAAGGACATCTGGAACCAGTACTACTACGACCTCGACTACACCTGGCAACTGAACGATCTGGTCAGCCTCAACCCGGGCGTGCACTTCTATCACACGCAGGACACCGGTGATGCGCTGCTCGGCGACATCAACAACAACACTTGGAGCGCGCATCTCACCGTCGGCATCGGCAACCACAGCGTCACCGCCGCCTACCAGCGGGTCAACGGCAACACACCATTCGACTACATCAGCCAGGGCGACAGCGTTTACCTGGACAACTCGCAGCAGTATTCGGACTTCAACGGCCCGAACGAACGCTCGTGGAAGCTCAAGTACGCTTATGACTTCACCGGTGTCGGCATGCCCGGCCTGACTTCGGCGCTGTCATATTCGCGCGGCACGGTGGACCTGACCAAAGCCGACCCTAACAGCGCAGGCTATTCGAGCTGGTACAGCGCCGATGGCCGCAACGCCAAACATTGGGAACGCGATATCGATTTGCAGTACGTCGTGCAAAGCGGCCAGGCCAAGGATCTCGCGGTGCGCCTGCAATGGGCCACCAACCGTGGCGGCAACGGCTACGGCGCGATTGATTCGGATACAGATGAATACCGCGTGATCATCGACTACCCGGTCAACGTCTTCTAAGATCGGCGCTGCGTTTTTCAGATCCTCTGATCTACCCTGTGGGAGCGAGCCTGCTCGCGAAAGCGGTGTGTCATTCAACACAGATGTTGACTGACAATCAGCTTTCGCGAGCAGGCTCGCTCCCACAGGTTCGTCCGGCGTCAGCCCAACTAAGCTTATGAAACCACTCCAACCGGCTCCTCATCATGATCGCCAGCCGCAAGCCTTCCACCACAGGCCTTACCGGTCGCCCCGAGCGCCTGCTGATCCTCGGCAGCCTGCTGACTGTGATTGCGATGGTGTGCATCATCACCTTCCTGCTGATCCGCGAGTACGCCAGTGCGCAGGAAGTCGCCACCCGCCGCGCCACGACCATCGCGCAATTGATCGACGCCGATGTGCTGCGCACCGTCGAGCTGTACGACCTGACGCTGCAAGGGCTGATCGCCGCCGCCCAGCGTGACGACCTGCAGAACGTCTCGCCGCAGATCCGTCATCTGGCACTGTTCGATCGCTCTGCCACCGCGCGCTTCAAGGGCGACATCCTCCTGCTCGACAAGCATGGCGAGGTAATCGCCGATTCCTCGCGCATCGAACCGAAACCGGGCAATTTCGCCGATCGCGATTATTTCCTCGCCCACGCATTCAACCGCGACATCGGCATGTTCATCAGCCGCCCGTTCAAGACCCGCTGCGATTGCGAAGAGGCCGATCAGTGGCGCATCAGCTTCAGCCGGCGCATCTCCTCGCAGACCGGTGAATTCCTCGGCGTGGCGGTGGCGTCGCTGAAACTCGACTATTTCGACGACCTGTTCAAAAGCCTCGACATCGGCACCGACAGCACGTTGAACATCATCAACAGCGATGGCGTGCTGCTCGCGCAGAAGCCGTATCTGCAGAGCGATTCGGTCGGCAAGAGTTTCGGCAACCGGCCCAACGTCGTGCGGATTCTCAACGATCGCGATGGCAGCGGCAGTTTCACCAGTACCTCGAGCATGGATAAACAACGCCGGCTCTATACCTACTCGCGGGTCGGCAATCTGCCGTTGACCGTGATGGTGGCGCTGTCCAGCGAGGAAGTGTTCGGCACCTGGCGGCGCACAGCGATCCTGATCAGCGGCGCCACCGGCGTGCTGTGCCTGGGGCTGTTGTGGCTGACCTGGCTGCTGGCCCGGGAACTGCGTTTGCGCCATCGCGCCGAACGCGAACTGGCGCAACTGGCTGCCACCGATGACCTGACCGGTGTGGCCAACCGGCGCATGCTCGATCAGACCCTGCGCCACGAATGGTTCCGCGCCCAGCGCTCGGGCCAGCCGCTGTCGGTGATGATGATCGATGCCGACCACTTCAAGGCCTTCAATGATCGTCATGGCCATCAAGCTGGGGATCAGGTCTTGCGTGAACTGGCCAAGGTAATCACCGCGAACGTGCGACGCCCGGCAGATCTGGTCGCGCGGTATGGCGGTGAAGAGTTTTCGGTGATTCTCGCCGAGACCGACAGCGCAGGAGCGCAGCAGATCGCCGAGCAGATTCGCCAGGCTGTGGAAGATTTGCCCTGGGTTGAAGGCGCTGAGCGGGCGATGACCGTGAGTATCGGCATCGCTACGTGGACATCGGCGAGCGAGATGACCTTGGAGCAGCTGCTGTTTTCAGCGGACAAGGCGCTGTATCAGGCCAAGGAAGGCGGGCGCAATCGCGTTGTAGTGTCAGTTTAAAGTCAAAAGATCGCAGCCTTCGGCAGCTCCTACATCTGGAATGCGGTATCCCTGTAGGAGCTGCCGAAGGCTGCGATCTTTTGATCTTATAAAGGGCATAAAAAAAGGCCATCCGAGGATGGCCTTCAAAAAACTAGAGAGGTTTTTTACTTACACCGCCGCAACCGGGCGCATGTAAGAGATTGGTGCGGTGCTGGCGTCTTCGAACGTCACCACTTCCCAAGCGTCTGTCTGCTCAATCAATTTGCGCAGCAGCTGGTTGTTCAGTGCATGACCGGACTTGAAGCCTTTGAACTCACCAATCAGGCTGTTGCCCAGCAGGTACAGGTCGCCAATCGCGTCGAGGATCTTGTGTTTGACGAATTCGTCTTCATAACGAAGACCGTCTTCGTTCAACACGCCATCAGCGTCGACCACGATCGCGTTTTCCACGCTGCCGCCGAGTGCGAGGTTGTGCTTGCGCAGGTACTCGATGTCACTCATGAAGCCAAAGGTACGGGCGCGGCTGACTTCTTTTACGAACGAAGTGCTGGAAAAATCCACGCTTGCACTCTGGGTGCGGTCCCGGAATACCGGGTGATCGAAATCGATCTCGAAGCTCACCTTAAAGCCTTCGAAAGGGACGAAAGTGGCGCGCTTGTCGCCGTCTTCCACTGTCACTTCACGCAGGATGCGGATGAATTTCTTGGCGGCGTCCTGTTCTTCCAGGCCTGCCGATTGAATCAGGAATACGAAGGGTCCAGCGCTGCCATCCATGATCGGGACTTCGGACGCGGAGAGCTCGACGTAGGCGTTATCGATGCCCAGGCCAGCCATGGCCGAGAGCAAGTGCTCTACCGTGTCCACTTTGACGTCGCCATTGATCAGCGTCGTCGACATAGTGGTTTCACCGACGTTTTCCGCGCGGGCAGGAATCTGCACCACAGGGTCGAGGTCAGCGCGACAAAACACAATGCCAGTGTCGACAGGCGCAGGCTTGAGGGTCAGATAGACCTTCTCACCGGAGTGCAGGCCTACACCTGTGGCACGGATAATATTTTTCAGTGTGCGTTGTTTAATCATGGCTTGGGCCGCTTCAGCGCAAATTGCGAACTGGTATCAACAAAGGCTGGCGATGATAGCAGACCATGCCTTTGCTGAACACCAATCACCTTCATAGCCCTGATACATTCCATCAATCGGCCTGACGACGCAGGAATGCCGGAATGTCCAGGTAGTCCAGGTCATCCTGCGGATTCATCTTCGCGGCAGCCGCAGCACCGGCCTGAGCCTGGTTGCGCATGACGGTCGGACGGTCCAGATCACGGTAGTTCACCGCTGGCTGCTCCTGACGGGCCGGAGCCGGTTGTTGCACCTGCGCCGAAGCCATCGAGGTGTGAACGGTGTTGTCGATGACCTTTACAGGCTTCTCGATTTTCGCGCCCAGACCGGTGGCAACCACAGTTACGTGCAGCTCGTCGCGCATGTCCGGATCGATAACGGTACCGACCTTGACCATCGCGTGCTCGGAAGCGAAGGCTTCGATGATCGAACCAACGTCGGAGTACTCACCCAGGGACAGGTCAGGACCGGCGGTGATGTTCACCAGAATGCCGCGCGCACCTTGCAGGTTGACGTCTTCCAGCAGCGGGTTGCGGATTGCCGCTTCGGTGGCTTCACGTGCACGGTTCGGACCGCTGGCGCAGCCAGTGCCCATCATTGCCATGCCCATTTCGCTCATCACGGTACGCACGTCGGCGAAGTCGACGTTGATCATGCCCGGACGCTTGATGATGTCGGAGATACCGCGAACGGCACCGGCCAGTACATCGTCAGCCTTGGCGAAAGCCGACAAGAGGCTGGCGTCTTTGCCGAGGATGGTCAGCAGTTTTTCGTTCGGAATGGTGATCAGCGAGTCGACGCTTTCCGAGAGCATGCGAATGCCTTCGTCGGCGATCTGCATACGCTTGCGGCCTTCGAACGGGAACGGACGGGTCACGACCGCAACGGTCAGGATGCCCATTTCCTTGGCCACTTCAGCGATGATCGGCGCCGCACCGGTACCGGTACCGCCGCCCATGCCGGTGGTGATGAACACCATGTTGGTGCCGGCCAGCACTTCAGCAATGCGCTCGCGGTCTTCCAGAGCGGCTTGACGGCCGACCTCAGGATTGGCGCCGGCGCCCAGGCCTTTGGTCACGCCGGTGCCCAGTTGCAGGATGGTCCGCGCGCCGATGTTTTTCAGCGCTTGAGCATCGGTGTTGGCGCAGATGAACTCAACGCCTTCGATGTTGCTCTTGACCATGTGATTGACAGCGTTGCCGCCGCCACCGCCGACACCGATAACTTTGATTACCGGGCTTGCGGGGATGTTGTCTACGAGTTCGAACATTTTCCCTCTCCTTACATTCTCTAGTTTTTTCGCCTACTGCTGTTTGTAGCGGTGTATCTACTGCAGTTGCTTGCCGCTTGAAGCTTGTCGCTCCAGGCTGCTGTTTTAAAAATTGCCCTGAACCCACTTTTTCAGTCGGTCCAGCAGCGGCGCCTGAGGCTCTTCGCTGCTGTAGCTGTCGCGGCTGCCGATGCCGGAGAACGAAACTCCGTCGGACTGCTTCTGCAGGCCGTACATCAACAAACCGACGCCAGTGGAATAAATCGGGTTGCGCACCACGTCATCCAGACCTTTCACGCCATGCGGCACACCAAGGCGCACCGGCATGTGGAAGATCTCTTCGGCCAGTTCAGTGGCGCCTTCCATTTTCGACGTACCGCCGGTGAGCACGATGCCCGCCGGAATCAGGTCTTCGTAGCCGCTGCGACGCAGCTCGGCCTGGATCAGGGTGAACAGTTCGTCGTAACGCGGCTCGACCACTTCGGCCAGGGCCTGACGCGACAGTTCGCGCGGTGGACGGTCGCCAACGCTCGGCACCTTGATGGTTTCGCCGGCACCGGCCAGTTTGGCCAGGGCGCAGGCGTAACGGATCTTGATCTCTTCGGCGTACTGGGTCGGAGTGCGCAACGCCATGGCGATGTCGTTGGTCACCTGATCACCGGCAATCGGGATCACCGCGGTGTGACGGATCGCGCCTTCGGTGAAGATCGCGATGTCGGTGGTGCCGCCGCCGATGTCGACCAGACACACGCCCAGTTCTTTTTCGTCGTCGGTCAGCACCGAGTAGGCCGAGGCCAGTTGCTCAAGAATGATGTCGTCGATTTCCAGACCGCAGCGACGCACGCATTTTTCAATGTTCTGTGCAGCGTTGACGGCGCAGGTGACCACGTGAACCTTGGCTTCCAGACGCACGCCGGACATGCCCAGCGGCTCGCGCACGCCTTCCTGGTTATCGATCACGTAATCCTGCGGCAGGGTGTGCAGCACGCGCTGGTCAGCCGGGATCGCCACGGCCTGGGCGGCGTCGAGTACACGCTCAAGGTCCGCCGAGCTGACTTCACGATCACGGATCGCAACGATGCCGTGGGAATTCAGGCTGCGGATGTGATTGCCGGCCACGCCGACGAACGCCGAGTGAATGCGGCAGCCGGCCATCAGTTGGGCTTCTTCGATCGCGCGCTGGATCGACTGCACGGTGGATTCGATGTTGACCACCACGCCCTTCTTCAGGCCGCGGGACGGATGCGTGCCGATCCCGACGATTTCCAGCTGGCCGTCGTCCGCGACCTCGCCTACCAGCGCCACCACTTTGGAGGTGCCGATATCCAGACCGACGATCATTTTGCCGCTTTGCACGTTTGCCATGGGTCCTGCCTCTTCTTAATTCTTTGCGACAGCGGGTTGGGCTGTCGTCGGCGCTACGGGTTCCCGCCAGCCAACAGCGAGGCCGTTGGCGTAGCGCAGATCGATGCGCGCAATGTTCGTAATCTGCTCTTTCAGCGTCTTGTCATAGATGGCGATGAAGCGGCGCATCTTTTCCACCAGGTTGCCGCGTCCCAGCAGCAACTCGATGCCGGGGCCGGAACTGCCGGCACCGGTGGTCAGGAACCAGCTGCCGCGTTCACGCAATTCCAGGCGTGCAATCGAAAAACCCAGCGGCCGCAGCATCTGGCTCAGCACCTGATACTGCTGCATCACCTGCTGTTGAGCCCGTTGTGGGCCGAACAGCTGCGGCAGGTGTTCGTAGTTCGCCAGCTCTCTGGGGGTAAATGCCTGACCCTGATTGTTCAGCAGCGACTCGTCGCCCCATCGGGCCACCGGCAATTGCTCTTCGAGGCGGATCACCACCTGGTCCGGCCACACCCGGCGCACTTCGGCATGAGCGATCCATGGCATCTGTTCCAGCTCTTTGCGCATGCCGGCGAGGTCGATGGTGAAGAAGCTCGACGCCACGAACGGCGCGATTCGCTGCTGCACCGCCTGCTGGCTGATGTAACTCAGGTCGCCCTGCACCGCGATCTTGCTGATCGGCCGATCGGCGTACGGCAACAAACGCTGCGCGCCTTCGTAGGTACCAAAGCCCAGCGCCACCAGCAGCACCGGCCAGAACAGGCTTTTCAGAAAGCCGAAATTGGCTTTCGGCAGGCGCGCGGACATCGGCTCTTTCGCCACCATTCGGCTGGCACCCCGCGGCACCGGCTTGCGGCCGGGTGCGGGTGGCTGATGTCTGAGATGAGCGCCTTGCATGGTCTTAACCTCGCGCCTCTGTTGCGCCTGCGTTTTCAACGCTGGCGGCCAGAATGGCCAGAACCAGTTGCTGGAAATCCAGACCGGCAGCCCGCGCCGCCATCGGCACCAGGCTGTGATCGGTCATGCCCGGTGCGGTATTGACTTCGAGGAACCAGAACTGCCCGTCGGCGTCCTGCATCACGTCCGCCCGGCCCCAACCGGCGATACCCAGCGCCTCACAGGCCTTGGCCGTGAGTTCCATGAGTTCCTGTTCCTTGGCCGCGTCGAGCCCGCACGGAATGCGGTACTGGGTATCGTTGGCGATGTACTTGGCGTCGTAGTCGTAGAACGTGTGCGGTGTACCCAGGGCGATAGGAGGCAACACCTGGTCACGCAGGGTGGCGATGGTGAACTCCGGACCTTGAATCCATTGCTCGACCAACACTTGCGAATCGTAGGTACTGGCCGCTTTCCATGCGTCGATCAACTCGGACGCAGAATTCACTTTGGCCATCCCGATACTTGAACCTTCATGCGCCGGTTTGACGATCAAAGGCAAGCCCAGTTCCGTCGCCGCCGAAATACAATCGGCTTCGCTGCACAGCACGGCGTGACGCGGCGTCGGAATCCCGAGGCTGTGCCAGACCTGCTTGGTACGCAGCTTGTCCATCGCCAGTGCGGAAGCAAGAATGCCGCTGCCGGTGTACGGGATGCCGGCGCACTCGAGCAGGCCCTGCATGCTGCCGTCTTCACCGCCGCGACCGTGGAGAATGATGAAGGCGCGGTCGATCTTTTCGCTGAGCAGACGCTGCAGGAAGTCTTCGCCCACATCGATGCCGAACGCGTCGACGCCAGCGCTTTGCAGCGCTTCGAGCACGGCGTTGCCGGATTTCAGCGAAACCTCACGCTCGGCACTCAGGCCGCCGAAGAGCACGGCGACGCGGCCGAAGTCTTTCGGCGCGATGGTGGAGAACAGCTTGGCGTAGGCAGCAGTCATTTCAACTTCCCCTCGACCGGCGCCGCCACGGCGCCGGCGAACAATTCACTTTTCAACAGCTTCGGCGCGAGACCGCCGATATCACCCGCGCCCTGGCACAGCAGAATGTCGCCGGCGCGCAGCAGCGGCTTGACCAGCGGTGCCAGGTCAACGCCACGCTCGATGTAGATCGGGTCGAGCTGACCGCGCTGACGGATGCTGTTGCACAGCTTGCGGCTGTCGGCGCCCGGGATCGGCTCTTCGCCGGCCGGATAGACTTCCATCAGCAGCAGCACGTTGGCGTCGGCCAGTACATTGACGAAGTCGTCGTACAGATCACGGGTGCGGCTGTAGCGATGCGGCTGGTAGACCATCACCAGACGACGCTCCGGCCAGCCACCGCGCACGGCTTTGATCACGGCAGCGACCTCGGTCGGGTGGTGACCGTAGTCGTCGACCAGCATCACGTTGCCGCCGTCTACCGGCAGTTCGCCGTAGACCTGGAAGCGTCGGCCAACGCCCTGGAAGCCCGACAGGCCCTGAACGATGGCTTCATCGCTGACGCCTTCATCGGTGGCGATGCAGATGGTCGCCAGCGAGTTGAGCACGTTGTGGTTGCCGGGCATGTTCACCGACACGTCCAGCGGCTCGCGATCCGGGCGCAGCACGGTGAAGAAGGTCTGCATGCCCTGCTGACGGACATTGATTGCGCGTACGTCGGCGTCTTCGCTGAAGCCGTAGGTCACGGTCGGACGTTTCACCAGCGGCAGGATTTCGCGCACCACCGGATCGTCCAGGCACATCACCGCCAAACCGTAGAACGGCAGGTTGTGCAGGAATTCGACGAAGGTTTTCTTCAGTTTGTTGAAGTCACCGTCGTAGGTCGCCATGTGGTCGGCGTCGATGTTGGTGACCACGGCCACCAGCGGCTGCAGATGCAGGAAGCTCGCATCGCTTTCGTCGGCTTCGGCGATCAGGTAACGGCTGGTGCCGAGCTGGGCATTGGTGCCCGCCGCATTCAGGCGACCACCAATCACGAATGTCGGGTCCAGACCACCGGCCGCGAACACCGAAGCGATCAGGCTGGTGGTGGTGGTTTTGCCGTGGGTACCGGCGACGGCGATGCCGTGGCGATAGCGCATCAGCTCGGCGAGCATTTCTGCGCGCGGCACTACCGGAATACGACGCTCAAGGGCAGTCGCCACTTCCGGGTTGGAGGTGTTCACCGCGCTCGACACCACCAGCACATCGGCAGTAGCGGCGTTCTCGGCACGGTGACCGATGAAGATCTGCGCGCCAAACGATTCCAGGCGCTCGGTGACCGGCGAAGCTTTCAGGTCGGAACCGGAGACTTGATAGCCCAGGTTCAGCAACACTTCAGCAATGCCGCACATGCCCACGCCGCCGATGCCGACGAAGTGGATGCGACGGATGCGGCGCATTTCCGGTTGTGGCATGGCTTTCTGATTCTCAACCATGGGCCACCTCCAGACAGGTATCGACCACGCTACGGGTGGCATCGGGTTTGGCCAGTCGGCGGGCCGCTTGGGCCATTGCTTCGAGTCGTTGCGGTTGCATCAAGACCTCTGTCAGGCGCGCGGCAAGATCCGCGGCACCAGTCGTTCTTTGCGGCATCAGGAAGGCTGCGCCTTCGCGGGCCAAATAATCGGCGTTGCGGGTCTGGTGATCGTCGATGGCGTGGGGCAAAGGCACCAGCATCGAGGGCAGACCGGCGGCCGCCAGCTCACTGATGGTCAGCGCGCCGGCGCGGCACACCACCAGGTCAGCCCAGCCATAGGCCTGGGCCATGTCTTTGATGAACGGCTGCACCTGCGCTTCCACACCCACGGCGCGGTAACGCTCGGCAGTCACTTCATCGTGATTTTTGCCGGCCTGATGAAACACTTCCGGGCGCAAATCGGCAGCGACTTGCGCCAGGGCTTCAGGCAGCAATTTGTTCAACGGTTCTGCGCCCAGGCTGCCGCCAAGGATCAGCAAACGCGCTTTGCGCCCGGCCAGTGCCGGTCGCGATGTGTCGAGGAACAGCTCGCTGCGCACCGGATTTCCGGTGGTACGGCGGCTGTCCGACAGAGTAAAGGTGTCGGGGAACGCTTCACACACTCGGGCGGCGAACGGCACCAGCAACCGATTGGCGGTGCCGGCGACAGCGTTCTGCTCGTGAACGATCACCGGCACGCCGGCCAGTTTCGCAGCAAGACCACCAGGGCCGGTCACATATCCGCCGAAGCCAACCACGCACACCGGCTTCAGGCGGCGCATGATCGCCCGCGCCTGCCACACCGATTTCAGCAACATCAGCGGCGCCTTGAGCAGCGACAGCTTGCCCTTGCCGCGCAGACCGCTGGCGTTGATCCGGTGCAGTTCAAGCCCAGCCGCCGGAACCAGTTCGTTTTCGATCCCGCGTGGCGTGCCGAGCCAGTGCACGGTATAGCCGCGCGCCTGAAACTCGCGGGCACAGGCCAGCGCCGGGAACACGTGGCCGCCGGTACCGCCGGCCATGATCAATACATTAGCGCCCATGAGTCGGCTCCTCGGCGAAGTCGCTCTCCTGGAATTCCATCTCTTCGCTGCCCAGGTGGGTTCGACTCTCCCACTCGATGCGCAGCAACAGGCCGAGACAGGCGCAGCAGATCACCAGCGAGCTGCCGCCGTAACTGAGGAACGGCAAGGTCAGCCCCTTGGTTGGCAGCAGGCCGACGTTCACACCGATGTTGATCAGGAACTGACCAATCCACAGGAACGACAAGCCGTAAGCCACGTAAGCGGCAAAGAACTGCTTGGCCTTCTCCGCCCACAGGCCGATGTACATGCCGCGAATACATACGAACACGAACAGCGCGACGGTGCACAGCGAACCGACCGCACCGAGTTCTTCGGCGAGTACCGAGAACACGAAGTCGGTGTGCGCTTCCGGCAGGTAGAACTGTTTCTGCACGCTGTTGCCCAGGCCGACGCCCAGCCACTCGCCGCGACCGAAAGCGATCAAGGCCTGCGACAACTGATAACCGGCGCCGAACTGGTCGGCCCACGGGTCGGCGAAGTTGGTCAGACGCGCCATTCGATAGGGCTGCATCTGGATCAGCAGAACCACCGCGCCAACCGCCAGCACCACCATCAGCGAGAAACGGAACAACCCGACCCCGCCAAGAAACAGCATCGCCGCCGCGGCGCCCATCATTACCACGGTGGCACCGAAGTCCGGCTCCATCAGCAACAGACCGGCCATCGGCAGCAGAACGATGAACGGCTTGAAGAAGCCCATCCAGCTCTCGCGCACTTCTTTCTGCCGGCGCACCAGATAACCGGCGAGGTAGATCACCACGAACACCTTGGCGATTTCCGACGGTTGCACGTTGAAGAAGCTGAAACCGATCCAGCGCATCGAACCGTTCACTTCGCGGCCGATGCCGGGGATGATCACCATCACCAACAGGCCGAACGCACCGATCAGCATCATCCAGCCGAGGCGCTGCCAGGTGGCGATCGGGATCATCATGGTGACGATGCACGCGCCCAGGCCCAGCACCACATAGATAAGGTGGCGAATCATGTAATACAGCGGACTGCCCGACTGCGCCGCCGCCACTTCGGTGGACGCCGAGGCGATCATGATCAGGCCGAGACCGAGCAGCGCCAGGCAACCGGCGAGCATCGGGAAGTCGAGGTCGATGCCACGCCCGGTGATCAGCGGCGACGGGTACGGCTTGATGATGTTTCTCAGGTTCATGCCAGTTCCTCCACAGCGCGGACGAACTGGTGACCACGGTCTTCGTAATTCTTGAACATGTCGAAACTGGCGCAGGCCGGAGACAGCAGCACTACGTCACCCGGTTGGGCAGCGGCGCGGCATTGCGCGACGGCGTCGACCAGCGAGGACGCACGGATCAGCGGCACGGCATCACCGATGGCTGCGCCGATCTTGTCGGAGTCGCGGCCCATCAGCACCACAGCGCGGCAGTTGGCCGCCACCGGATCGCGCAGATCGTTGAATTCGGCGCCTTTGCCGTCACCGCCGGCGATCAGAATGACCTTGCCGTCGATGTCCGCACCGAGGCCTTCGATGGCGGCCAGAGCGGCGCCAACGTTGGTGGCTTTGGAATCGTTGTAATAGGCCACGCCGTCGAGATCGCGCACCCACTGGCAACGATGCTCGAGGCCGGCAAACGTGCGCAACGCCGCGAGCATGGCGTCGAACGGCAGGCCCACCGCGTGACCCAGTGCCAAGGCGGCGAGAGCGTTGGACTGGTTGTGTGCGCCACGAATTTTCAGTTCACGCACCGGCATCAGGTTCTGGAATTCGAAGGCGAGGTATTTCTCGCCGTCTTCTTCGCGAATGCCGAACGCCTTGAAATCCGGTTTGCTCAGGCCAAAGGTCCAGCATGGCTGGCCTTCGCCAATCAATGGACGGCTCAGGGCGTCCTGACGGTTGACCACAAACTGCTTCGCGCCCCGGAAGATCCGGTGCTTGGCCAGGTGATAGGCCGGCAGACCGCTGTAGCGATCCATGTGGTCTTCGCTGATGTTCAGTACGGTGGCGACTTCGGCGTTGAGCTGGTCGGTGGTTTCCAGCTGGAAACTCGACAACTCCATGACGTACAGCTCGACGTCATCGCTAAGCAGATCCAGCGCCGGCGTGCCGAGGTTGCCGCCAACGGCGACGCGCTTGCCGGCCGCAGCCGCCATCTCGCCGACCAGAGTAGTGACGGTGCTTTTCGCGTTGGAGCCGGTAATGGCCACGATCGGCGCCCGCGCGTTACGCGCGAACAGCTCGATGTCGCCGGACATTTTCACGCCACGGGCTGCGGCGGCTTGCAGGGCCGGGGTCGCCAGCGCCAGGCCGGGGCTCACGTAGAGCTCGTCGGCACGGCAGAGGAATTCGACGTCCAGCTCGCCACAACGCACTTCCACGTGCGGATAGTCACGCTTGAGCGTGGCCAGTTCCGGTGGATTGTCCCGCGTGTCGGCCACAGCAAACGACGTGCCCCGGTTCGCCAGGAAGCGAACCAGGGACATGCCGCTCTTGCCGAGGCCGACAACGATGCGGAAGTGGTCAGAAGCGATCAGAGACACTCGTTCTACCTCAGCTTCAGGGTGGCAAGGCCGACCAGGACAAGAATCACGGTGATGATCCAGAAACGGACGATCACGCGCGGCTCGGGCCAGCCCTTGAGTTCAAAGTGGTGGTGTATCGGCGCCATGCGGAACACACGGCGACCGGTCAGCTTAAAGGAGGCAACCTGAATGACCACTGACAGGGTTTCCATCACGAACACGCCGCCCATGATGAACAGGACGATTTCCTGACGGACGATCACCGCAATGGTGCCCAGTGCCGCGCCAAGTGCCAGGGCACCGACGTCGCCCATGAATACTTGCGCTGGATAGGTGTTGAACCAGAGGAAACCAAGGCCGGCACCGATCAGCGCGCCGCAGAACACGATCAGCTCGCCCGCGCCCGGCACGTAAGGAATCAGCAGGTATTCGGCGAATTTCACGTTACCCGACAGGTAGCAGAAAATCCCCAGGCCGCCGCCGACCATCACGGTTGGCATGATCGCCAGGCCGTCGAGGCCGTCAGTCAGGTTGACCGCGTTGCTCGAACCGACAATCACAAAGTAGGTCAGCACGATGAACCCGGCGCCCAGCGGAATGCTGTAGTCCTTGAGCATCGGCAGGATCAAGGTGGTTTCCACCGGCGTCGCGGCAGTCATATAAAGGAAGATCGCTGCGCCGAGGCCGAACACCGACTGCCAGAAATATTTCCAGCGGCTCGGCAGGCCACGGGAGTTTTTCTCGATGACTTTGCGGTAATCGTCGACCCAGCCGATGGCGCCGAACAGCAGGGTCACCAGCAGCACCACCCAGACGTAGCGGTTGCTCAGGTCAGCCCAGAGCAGAGTGCTGACGCCGATCGACGACAGGATCAACGCGCCACCCATGGTCGGCGTACCGGATTTGGACAGGTGCGATTGCGGGCCGTCGTTACGTACCGATTGGCCGATCTGACGGTTCTGCAGAGTACGGATCATCCACGGGCCATAGCACAGCGACAAGACCAGCGCGGTCAGCACACCGAGAATCCCGCGCAGGGTCAGGTACTGGAAGACCGCGAAGCCTTTGTAGAACTGTTGCAGATACTCCGCTAGCAGCAGCAGCATTAATGTTTCTCCAGACTGGACCCGCACAGAGCCGCAACGATGTTTTCCATCGCTGCGCTGCGCGAACCCTTGATCAAAATGGTGGTGTTTGTGTCCTGCTCGGCGGCGAGGGCCTGGATCAGCTCGGCCTGGGTGCCGAAGTGCTGCGCCTGCTCACCGAAAGCGTTTACCGCGTGGACCATGTTCGGCCCGACCGCGTAAAGCGCGGAAACCTTGCCTCGGGCGTACTCGCCCACGTCGCGGTGCCCCTGCTCCGCCCAGTCGCCCAACTCGCCGATATCTCCGAGCACCAGGACGGTGCGGCCGGAAAAGCCGGCGAGTATATCAACGGCCGCACACATCGAGGTGGGGTTTGCGTTGTACGTATCATCGATGACGCGCATGCCGTTTTTCGCCAGTTGCGCGACGGTGCGCCCCTTGACCGGTTGCACCGCGCCGAGGCCGGTGGCGATGCCGAACAACGACACGCCCAAGGCGTGGGCAGCAGCGGCGGCAGCCAGGGCATTGGCGACGTTATGGGTACCGAGCAGGTTCAGTTGCACGCGCTCACTGCCTTCAGGCGTGTGCAGATTGAACGCCGGGCAACCACGGGCATCAGTGGCCAGATCGCTGGCATGGAAATTCGCCTCGCTGTTGCTCAGGGCGAAGGTCAGCACCTGACGACCGGCAGCGCGGGTCTTCCAGATAGCGAAAGCCTTGTCATCGAGGTTGAGCACGGCGATGCCATCGGCGGCCAGGCCTTCGATGATTTCACCTTTGGCTTCGACGATTTTTTCCGGACCGCCGAACTCACCGACGTGAGCGGTGCCGGCGTTGTTCAGGATCGCCACATGCGGCTTGGTCAGGCCCACGGTGTAGGCGATTTCACCGAGACGCGAAGCGCCCAGTTCGATCACGGCGGAGGTGTGTTCCGGCGCCAGTTCGATCAGGGTCAGCGGGACGCCGAGGTCGTTGTTCAGATTGCCACGGGTCGCCAGCACCGGACCGCGCGTGCGCAGGATGCTCGCGAGCATTTCCTTGACCGTGGTCTTGCCACTGGAACCGGTCACCGCCGCCACTGGCTGGGTGAACGCAGCACGGTTCAAGGCGCCGAGTTGGCCCAGCGCCTGACGGGTGTCCTTGACCAGCAATTGCGGCAGCGCGCTGTCGGCGACTTCGCGCTCGACCAGTGCCGCCACGGCGCCTTTACCGGCAACGTCGTTCAGATAATCATGACCGTCGAAACGCGGGCCGGTCAGGGCGATGAACAACTGGCCGGGCTGGATCGCCCGACTGTCGATGCTGACGCCGTCGAAACTCGCGTCAGCGCCGATCAAACGGGCTTCGAGTGCGTTGGTCAGTTCGCTGAGTGTCAGGGCCTTAAGCATGGGCCACCTCCCACGCGGTCAGGGCGCGATCGGCCTCGACCAGATCGGAAAACGCATGGCGCACGCCGTTGATTTCCTGATAGTCCTCGTGACCTTTGCCGGCCAGCACAATGACGTCATCAGCGGTTGCGCCAGCAATCAATTGCGCAATGGCCTGGCCGCGACCGGCGACGAAAGTGACTTTATCCACAGCGCTGAAACCGGCGCGGATGTCGTCGAAAATCACCGCAGGATCTTCGGCGCGCGGGTTGTCGTCGGTCACCAGCACTTGGTCGGCCAGACGCTCGACCACTTCGGCCATCAACGGACGTTTGCCGCGATCGCGATCACCGCCGCAGCCGAACAGGCACAGCAATTGGCCTTTGACGTGCGGGCGCAGTGCGGTAAGAACTTTTTCCAGCGCATCGGGCGTGTGGGCGTAATCGACCACCACCAGCGGTTGCGTGCCGCCGCCCAGACGCTGCATGCGCCCGGCCGGGCCTTCGAGCTTTGGCAGCACTTTGAGAATTTCGTCGAGGGCGTAATCCAGACCGAGCAAGGCGCCGACTGCCGCCAGCACGTTGCTCAGGTTGAAACGCCCGAGCAGCGTGCTGCGCAGGTGGTGCTCGCCTTGCGGCGTTACCAGCGTGGCGCGTACGCCGTGGTCGTCGAACTGCGCTTCGCGGCAGAACAGGTACGCGCTGCTGTCGAGCAGGCTGTAGGTGATCAGGCGCGACTCGCGTTTTTCCGCCGCCAGTTGCCGGCCGAAATCGTCGTCGAGATTGACCACGCGGCACTTCAGGTCATTCCAGGCGAACAGCTTGGCCTTGGCCTCGGCGTACGCCTGCATGGTGCCGTGATAATCCAGATGGTCACGTGACAGATTGGTCATCACCGCCACGTCGAACGCCAGCGCGGTGACCCGGCCCTGATCCAGACCGTGGGACGATACTTCCATGGCCACGGCTTTGGCACCGGCCTTTTTCAGGTCACCCAGTGTCGCTTGCACGGCAATCGGATTCGGCGTGGTGTGCAGGCCGCTTTCCAGCGCGCCATAGAAACCGGAACCGAGGGTGCCGACGATGCCGCAATGCTGGCCGAGCAGATCCAGCGCCTGCGCGACCAGTTGGGTCACGCTGGTCTTGCCATTGGTGCCGGTGACGCCGATCAGGTTCAGGTGGTGACTCGGTTCACCGTAAAAACGCCCGGCGATGTCCGACAGCTGCGCCGCCAGACCCTTGACCGGAATCAGCGGCACGTCAGTGATCGGCAGCACGGTGGCGCCTTCGACTTCATAAGCCACGGCAGCCGCGCCGCGTTGCAAGGCATCGGCGATGTGCGCACGGCCATCGAAGCGGCCGCCGGGCACGGCGAGAAACAGATCGCCGGCGCGCACGTTGCGGCTGTCCAGCGCCAGTTCACGGATCAACAGATCATGGCCGGCGTGGGGAAATATCTTGTTCAGACTTAATGACATCAGCCGCGCCCTCCATTGGCTTTCAGCGGAACGACCGGGGTGGCGTTGGCCTGTTGCGTGGTCGGCAGGTTGTCCGGGGTCACGTTCATCAGGCGCAGGGTGCCGGACATCACACGGCTGAACACCGGCGCGGACACCAGACCACCGAAGTACCCGGCCTTGGTCGGTTCATCGATCACCACAACAATCGCGTAACGCGGATCGCTCATCGGGCCGAAACCGGCGAACAGCGAACGGTAGGAGTTTTCCGCGTAGCCCTTGGTGCCGACCGAGGTCTTGCGCGCGGTACCCGACTTGCCGCCGACGTGATAAGCCGGCACCTGCGCACGGAATACGCCGCGCGGCGCTTCGATCACTTGCTGCAACATGCCCTGCATGGTTTTCGCCACGGCTTCCGGCAGCACTTGCGTGGTCTGCGGCATCTTGTCGGTTTTGATCAGGGTCAGCGGCGCGAGGCGACCGTTGTTGGCCAGTGCCGAGAACGCATGCACCAACTGGATCGCGGTCACGGAAATACCGTAGCCGTAAGACAAGGTTGCAGTTTCAGCCTTGCGCCATTCGCGGTAGTTGGGCAGATTGCCGACACGTTCGCCGGGGAAGCCCAAACCGGTGTCCTGACCGAGGCCGACTTTCTGCGCGAGACGGAAAATGGTTTCGCCGCCGATATCGAAGGCGACTTTACTCATGCCGACGTTACTGGAATTGATCAGGATGCCGGTCAGGTCGAGCACCGGCCCCTCGGTCTTCGACACGTCTTTGATGGTGTACTTGCCGATCTGCAACGAGCCCGGGTACACCTCGACGGTGTCACTCGGTTTCCAGCGGCCGGTTTCGATCGCCGCGCTCATGGAAATGGCTTTCATGGTCGAACCCGGCTCGAACACGTCGATCATGGCGCGGTTGCGCATCATCGCCGGTTGCAGGTTGCGACGGTTGTTCGGGTTGTAGGTCGGCTGGTTGACCATGGCCAGAATCTCGCCGGTCTTCACATCCATGATCACCAGACTGCCGGCCTTGGCGCCGTTCTCGATGATCGCGTTGCGCAGCTCGCGGTTGGCCAGGTATTGCAGACGCAGATCAATCGACAACGCCAAGGGCTTGCCGGCCTTGGCGTTTTTGGTGACCTGAACATCCTTGATCAGCCGGCCACGGCGATCCTTGATGACTTGTCGTTTGCCCGGCACCCCGGCCAGCCATTCGTCATAGGCCAGCTCGACGCCTTCACGGCCGTGATCGTCGATATCGGTAAAGCCGACCATGTGCGCGGTGACTTCCCCGGCCGGATAGAAGCGGCGGAATTCTTCGATGCCATAGACGCCCGGCACTTTCAGATCGAGCACAGCCTGGCCCTGCTCGGGGGTCAGCCCGCGCACCAGATAGATGAATTCTTTGTTGGCCTGGGCTTCGAGGCGTTCGCTCAGGGCTTTCGGGTCCTGACCCAACGCGGCAGCGAGTGCCGGCCACTTCTCTTTGGCCGACTGCATTTCCTTGGCGTTGGCCCACAGCGTGGTCACCGGCGTACTGACGGCCAGAGGCTCGCCATTGCGGTCGGTGATCAGGCCACGGTGCGCCGGAATCGGAATGTGCCGCAGGCTGCGCGCATCGCCCTGGCCCTTGAGGAAGTCACGGTCGACCACTTGCAGGTCGATGATGCGCCAGCAGATCGCCGCGACCATCAGGCCGAGCAGCGCCACCATCAGGCGGAAGCGCCACGGGAACAGTGCGCCTTCGAGTTTCATCATGGCGCCACCATCTTCACGTCAGCCGCGCCAGGGATGTGCATTTTCAGTTGTTCGGTGGCCAGCACTTCGATGCGACTGTGCGCGGTCCAGGTGCTCTGCTCGAGAATCAAGCGGCCCCACTCGGCCTGCGCCTTGTCGCGCACGCTGAGTTCGTTATAAAGAGTGTTGAGCAACTGCCGGTTCCAGTGCGCGCTGTACGACACGGCAATGGCCGAAAACAGCACGCCAATAAAGAGCAGCAGCATCAGAAAGCTGCCGCCGGGCAGTGGTTTGGCGAAAAGCTTGCTCACCGCAACTTCTCCGCGACACGCATGACGGCGCTACGGGAACGTGGGTTGACTTTGAGTTCGGCGTCGGAGGCCGTCTGCGCTTTGCCGTGGATTTTGATTTTCGGTTCGAAGGCGACGTGGCGAACCGGCAGGTTGCGCGGCAGGTTGTCGGCTTCGCCTTTCACCAGCTTGCGCATGAACAGTTTGACGATGCGGTCTTCCAGCGAGTGGAAGCTGATGACCACCAGACGGCCGCCAACTTCCAGCGCTTCCAGCGCGGCGTCGAGACCGGCTTCCAGATCGCCGAGTTCGTTATTGACGTGAATGCGCAAACCCTGGAACGCGCGGGTAGCCGGGTTCTTGCCCTTTTCCCACGCCGGGTTGGCGACTTTCAGCACCTCGGCCAGATCGGCGGTGCGCTCGAACGGTTTGATGTCACGACGCTCGGCGACGGCGCGGGCCATGCGCCCGGAGAAACGTTCTTCGCCGTATTCCTTGAACACCCGGGCGATTTCTTCCACCGGCGCGGTGTTGACGAATTCGGCAGCGCTGATGCCGCGGGACGGGTCCATGCGCATGTCCAGCGGACCGTCATTGAGGAAACTGAAGCCGCGCTCAGCGTCGTCAAGCTGCGGCGACGACACGCCGAGGTCGAGCAGAATGCCGCTGACCTTGCCGGTCAGGCCTTGCTCGGCAACCACCGAACCGAGCTCGGCAAAGCTGCGCTGCACAACGACAAAGCGGCCGTCTTCGGCCGCTAGCGTTTGCCCGGTGGCAATCGCTTGAGGATCCTTGTCGAATCCGATGAGTCGACCGTCCGGCCCGAGCTGGCTGAGGATCAACCGACTGTGCCCGCCGCGCCCGAACGTGCCATCCAGATAGCAGCCATCAGGACGTACGGCGAGAGCCTCGACGGCTTCGTCAAGCAGTACGGTGATGTGGTTAAAGCCGCTATCAATAGTCACAGGATCAAATCACGCAGTTCATCAGGCATCGCGCCCGGTTGTTGAATAGCAGCAAGGTCAGCGGCAGATACCGCGTTCCATGCATCCTCGTCCCACAATTGGAACTTGTTCAGCTGGCCGACCAGCATCGCGCGCTTATCGAGCTTGGCGTATTCGCGCAAACGCGGCGGAACCAGGAAACGACCACTGCCATCGAGTTCGAGGTCGACGGCATTACCAATCAATAAACGTTGCAGGCGACGGTTCTCTTCGCGAAGCGAAGGGAGTGCGCGCAACTTGGTTTCAATAATTTCCCACTCATCGAGCGGATAGACACACAGGCATGGATCAACGGCATCAATGGTCACGATCAATTGGCCGGAACTGCGCGAATCGAGCTCGTCACGGTACCGGCTCGGCATGGCGAGACGGCCCTTTGCATCGAGACTGATAGCGTTAGCTCCGCGAAACACGTCAGCGTTTCTCCAATTTTTATCGTTTTGAGCTCAAAAAACCCACTTCATGCCACTTTCCGCCACTTGCGCACACTATAGGAATGCGCCCACCACACCGTCAAGGCGCGGATTAAAGGAAAAGCCTTACAGAACGGAGATTTAGCGACGTAAAAGGAGGCTCAACGAGAATCTGACGTGAAGTTTCGACCAATAACTTGATGCAGCACTGAAAGCTGCGCTCGAAAGTTAAAGTAGTTTGTTAAGAGTAAGATTTTTTCGGTATTACAAAGGCGCTTCGGCTGTTGATTGAAGCAGGGTGGGAAAAGGCTATTACCGCGTTTGCCGCTGCCGGAGTTTCAGACCAGGCCGGCTGATATTACACAGCCGCGTCTTTTTTGTTTCAAGCAGGGAAAGAAAAAGGTGGAGAGTCGATCTGTAAGCCGGGTTCTGTCTTGAACAGTCATTCGTCTACGATGGCCATCACTGGACATCTTTAGCAACCTACCCGGTCCCAGCGCGGGCCACGCCTTGGGACCCTATTTGGTCTTGCTCCAAGTGGGGTTTACCTAGCCACGAACTGTTGCCAGACGTGCGGTGCGCTCTTACCGCACCTTTTCACCCTTACCGGCGCTTGCGCGCTTAGGCGGTTATTTTCTGTGGCACTTTCCGTAGGCTCACGCCTCCCAGGCATTACCTGGCACTTCGCCCTATGGAGCCCGGACTTTCCTCCCCCCCCTAATTTTCATAGAGGGCAGCGACTGTCCGATCGACTCTCCGCCGCGAAGGTTAACGGCAGAGCGCCGGAAGAACAAGCGCTAAAACCCTCAAGAACGCCATGGGCGACGGCTTACACGCCTTTCTGTTTATCCAGCGCTACCTGATACAAGACGTTTTTGCGCTCGCCGGTGATTTGCGCTGCCAGTGCGGCGGCGCGCTTGAGCGGCATTTCCTCCAGAAGCAGATCGAGGATGCGCATGGCTTCGCTGCTGACCGCGTCCTCCGACTCCGGCGCGGTCCAGCCGGCCACCAGCACCACGCACTCGCCGCGCTGCTGATTACTGTCGGACTCGACGAACGCACGCAGCTCGCTGAGCGGCAGGCCTTTGAGGGTTTCGAAGGTCTTGGTGATTTCCCGCGCCAGCAGAGCCTGACGCTCGCCGCCAAACACCGCTTCCATATCCTGCAGGCATTCGAGAATGCGATGCGGCGCTTCATAGAAAATCAGGGTGCGCGGCTCTTCTTTGACTGCTTCCAGACGCGCCTTGCGCCCGACCGACTTGGCCGGCAGAAAGCCTTCGAAGATAAAACGGTCGGACGGCAATCCTGCCGCCGACAGCGCCGCAATCAACGCGCAGGCACCCGGCACCGGCACCACGTTGATGCCGACCGCACGGGCCTGACGCACCAGGTGATAACCCGGATCGGAGATCAGCGGCGTGCCGGCATCGGAGATCAGTGCGACGTTGTCGCCCGCCAGCAACCGGGTAATAAAGCGGCTACCCTCATCCCGTTCATTGTGTTCGTGGCATGCGGCCAAAGGCGTGCCGATGCCGAAGTGCTGCATCAGGCGCGCCGAATGCCGCGTGTCTTCCGCTGCAATCAGGGCCACTTCACGGAGGATTTTCAAGGCCCGGGCGCTGATGTCGTCCAGGTTGCCGATGGGCGTCGCCACCACATAAAGCGAGCCAGCAGCGGAATTCAAAGGACCTGGAGCAGTCAAAGCGCACACCTCGTGATCGGTAAAAGCGGCCATTGTAGCGCGTCATGAGGCTTGCGATGCGCTCCGGCCGAGTGCGGTTTTTCGCCCGGTTGTGCGCTGCCGCAACATTTACTCCAGCTAAATTGACCGATTCACGCCAGTAACATCGCGCCCCGGCCAGTGCTTGGGTACAATTCCACGCTAATTTGATCGAGTATCAGGAACACTTACATGATCGCTTGCCTGCGGCTGTTCACTGCCCTCTGCCTCGCTGCCTTGTTGGCCGCGTGCGCCAGCTCCCCTTCCTCCAGCCTTGGCGAACTTCCACGGACTCCGGACGCCAGCATCGAGCAACTGCTCGAACAGGCTGCGCAGGCTAAAACCCCGGAACAAGCCGCCCTGCTGCGCCTGAGCGCGGCGGACCAGGCCTACCGCCAAGGCAATGCCGGCCAGTCCGCGCAGATCCTGCAACAAGTGCCGGTTGAGCAACTCAAGCCAGGCCAGCAGATTTTTGCCAACACGCTGTCCGCAGAGCTGGCCATGACGCGCAATCAGCCGAAAGCTGCACTGACTGCCCTGAGCCATCCAAGCTTCCAGAAGCTCAGCGAAATGCCGGAAGAGCAGCAAGTGCGCACCGGCACTGTTCACGCCCGCGCCCTTGAAGCCGATGGCCAGACGCTGGCCGCTGCCCGCGAGCGTGTGTTCATCGCACCGATGCTGGAAGGCGAAGCGGCGAGCAAGAACCACGAAGCGATCTGGACCCTGATCGCGTCGCTGCCAACCGATCAATTGCAACCGAACAACACCGACGATCTCGGCGGCTGGATGGCGCTAGCGCAAGCGGTGAAAACCGCAGGCACGCTGGAACAGCAACAAGCCGCAATCGACAACTGGCGTGCGCAGAATCCAAAGCACCCGGCGGCTGTCAACCTGCCGCTGCCACTGACCAAACTCAAGGAACTGGCCAGCCAGCCATTGAGCAAAATCGCCCTGCTGCTGCCCCAGGACGGCCAATTGGCGTCGGTCGGCAAAGCGCTGCGTGAAGGCTTCATGGCCGCGCATTATCAGGCGCAACAGGCCGGCCAGAACCCGCCTGCCATCGAGTTCTACGACAGTTCGAAGCTGACTTCGATGGACGAGTTCTATCGCAAGGCCCAGGCTGACGGCGTGCAACTGGTAGTCGGCCCGCTGGAAAAACCACTGGTCAAGCAACTGAGCACTCGCCCGCAACTGCCAATCACCACCCTTGCGCTGAACTACAGCGAAGGCGAGCAAGGCCCGGCGCAACTGTTCCAGTTCGGCCTCGCTGCTGAAGATGAAGCTCGCGAAGTTTCCCGACGCGCCCGCGCCGATGGCCTGCATCGCGCCGCGATCATGGTGCCGAAGGGCGAATGGGGCGATCGCGTTCTGCGTGCCTTCAGCCAGGACTGGCAAGCCAATGGCGGCAGCATCGTTGCCACCGAACGTGTCGATCAGCCGGTGCAACTGGCCCAGCAGATCGCCGACATGTTCCAGCTGCGTCAGAGCGAAGCTCGCGCCAAGAGCCTGCAGAATGTTGCCGGCACCAATGTCGCCGCGCAGCCTTCGCGTCGTCAGGACATCGAATTCATCTTCCTGGCCGCCACGCCGCAACAGGCCCAGCAGATCAAGCCGACCCTGAACTTCCAGTACGCCGGCGACGTTCCCGTCTACGCGACCTCCCATGTGTACAGCGCCAGCGGCGACGTCAATCAGTACAACGACATGAACGGCATTCGCTTCTGCGAAACCCCATGGCTGCTGGAAACCAGCGATCCGCTGCGCCAGCAAGTAGCTGCGCAATGGCCGCAAGCCAATGGCAGCCTCGGTCGCCTGTACGCCATGGGCGCCGACGCCTATCGCCTCGCCCCGCGCCTGGGCCAGCTCAAGGCCCTGCCGGACAGCCGCATCGAAGGTCAGTCGGGCAGCCTCGGCATGACCCAGACCCAACGCGTAGTGCGCCAGTTGCCATGGGCACAGTTCGTCAGCGGTCAGGTGCAGCGCCTGCCGGACACACCGCGCTGATGCCCGACAGGTCACGCTCGCAAAGCGGCAAGGATGCCGAGCGCCAGGCGCTCGAACATCTGCAACAACAAGGGCTGCGCCTGCTGGCGCAGAACTGGTTATGCAAACGCGGCGAGCTTGATCTGGTCATGCTTGATGGCGATACAGTAGTATTCGTTGAAGTTCGCTACAGAAAAAACACTCAATGGGGTGGCGCGCTCGCCAGTATCGACGAGCGCAAGCAGCAGAAACTGATCTTTGCAGCACAGTATTTTCTTCAGCGCGAGTCGCGTTGGGCCAATTCCCCCTGCCGCTTCGATGTGGTGGCGATCGACAGCCACCCGAATCAGCTGAACTGGTTGCAGAATGCTTTCGACAGTTGATCGCCTGCACCCTGCCCCGTTTTCGTCCGACACATTTTGCTCTTTGCTTTGCGGGCTGCACATTCACGTGCCGAACAGCCGCGCCACTTAAGGTCACACAGATGGACATGCAATCCCGAATTCGCCAGCTTTTCCAGGCCAGTATCGACACCAAGCAACAGGCGATGGACGTACTTGCACCGCACATCGAGCAAGCCAGCCAGATCATGGTCAACGCCCTGCTCAACGAAGGCAAAATGCTCTCGTGCGGCAACGGTGGTTCGGCCGGCGACGCCCAGCATTTTTCTTCGGAGCTGCTCAACCGCTTCGAGCGCGAGCGTCCGAGCCTGCCGGCGATTGCGCTGACTACCGACACTTCGACGATCACCTCGATCGCCAACGATTACAGCTACAACGAAGTGTTCTCCAAGCAGATCCGCGCGCTCGGCCAGCCGGGCGATGTGTTGCTGGCGATTTCGACCAGCGGCAACTCGGCGAACATTATTCAAGCGATCCAGGCCGCACATGATCGCGAAATGATTGTCGTAGCTTTGACCGGACGCGATGGCGGCGGCATGGCGTCGCTGCTGTTGCCCGAGGACGTCGAGATTCGCGTACCGGCCAACGTCACTGCACGTATTCAGGAAGTCCACTTGCTGGCGATCCATTGCCTCTGCGATCTGATCGACAGCCAACTGTTCGGGAGTGAAGAATGACCCCTAATCGCCTTGGCCTTCTGGCCTTGACCCTGTGCCTCGGCATCAGCGGCTGCACCTCGGTGGTGAACGCCAGCCGTGAAGCGCCGATCGAAGACGACCGTGGCACGCGCACCTTCGGCAGCAAGATCGACGACTCGCTGATCGAGACCAAAGCGGGCGTGAACATCGCCAAGGCCGACCCGGCCCTGGACAACGATTCGCACATCGTCATCACCAGCTTCAACGGCGTGGTCCTGCTCGCCGGCCAAACGCCACGTGAAGACCTCAAGGCCAAAGCCGAACAGGCCGCCGCCAACGTCCAGCGCGTGAAGAAAGTGCACAACGAACTGCAAGTGCTGCAACCGTCCTCCCTGCTCGCGCGCCAGAACGACGCGTGGCTGACCACCAAGATCAAGACCCAGATGCTCACCGACGCCAGCATTCCTGGCTCGCGCATCAAAGTCGTCACCGAGAATGGCATCGTCTACCTGCTCGGCCTGCTGACCAAACAGGAAGCCACTCAGGCAACCAATCTGGTTCAGGGTGTGTCCGGTGTGCAGAAGATCGTGAAGCTGTTCGAATACATCGACTGACCTGATGACGCAGAGCTGTGTAGGAGCGTGTAGGAGCTGACGAGTGCAACGAGGCTGCGATCTCTTGATCTTGCTTCTAAAGATCAACAGATCAAAAGATCGCAGCCTCCGGCAGCCCCTACACCGCCAACGCAGGCACAAAAAAGGCGATCCATCCGGATCGCCTTTTTTTATTTCACAACCTTCAAACTTGGCCGGCCACTCGGGCGTGGCGGCTCGCTGCCCGGTGGCGGCGAGTCGTCATCCGGATCGATGTCTTCCTCGTCGTCCATCGGCAACTCGAGGTCAAACACCATGCCCTGGCCGTTCTCCCGCGCATAAATGCCCAGGATCGCGCTGATCGGCACGTAGAGACTGTGCGGAACACCGCCGAAGCGGCCTTCGAACGTCACCACGTCGTTATCCATGTGCAGATGACGCACGGCACTCGGCGAGATGTTCAGGACGATCTGGCCGTCACTGGCAAAACCCTGTGGCACCTGCACCGCCGGGTACTCGGAGTTGACCAGCATGTGCGGGGTGCAATCGTTATCCACAATCCACTCGTAGAGCGCGCGGACCAGATAAGGTCGACTGGAGTTCATAGCGGCTCCTTAAGCCTTAGCGCATATCGCGTTCGACACCAGACAGACTCGCCTGGAAAGCCTCACGCGCAAACTGACGCTCCATATAATCAAGCAGCGGCTTGGCCGGCCGCGGCAGTTCAATACCCAGCATCGGCAAACGCCAGAGTATGGGTAATAGGCAGCAATCCACCAGACTTTGTTCCTCACTGAGGAAGAACGGCTTGTCGGCGAACAGCGGCGAAACGCCGGTCAGGCTTTCGCGCAGTTCCTTGCGCGCCACGACCCGTGCAGCCTCTTTGCTCTTGGGATCCAGAATCAGATCCACCAGCCCGCACCAGTCACGCTGAATCCTGTGGATCAGCAGACGGCTGTTGGCCCGCGCCACCGGATAAACCGGCATCAGCGGCGGGTGCGGGTAACGCTCATCCAGATACTCCATCACCACGGTCGACTCCCACAACGCCAGGTCACGATCGACCAGCGTCGGCAGACTGCCGTAAGGGTTCACCTCAATCAGTTTAGGCGGCTGGCGGCCCGCTTCCACGTAAATGATTTCGGCGCTGACACCCTTCTCTGCAAGCACGATGCGCACTCGGTGGGAATAGTGGTCGGCGGGGTCGGAGTAACAGGCCAACCGATTGGTCACGCCCATGGCGATCCTCCTCGCTTGTTGAATTTGTCGGAACCGGAAAAACGCGCGCGCCCAGAGGGCACCTCCCGCAGGGTCTGACTGAGCAGATCCTGCTTTAGCGGAGGCGCCCTTGGGCGCGCGCGATTAACAGCAATGCTTGAAGCGTATCAGTGCACGTCTTTCCAGTATTCACGCTTGAGCAGGTAGGCGAACACAAAGAAGAACGCCAGGTACAGCAAGACGTAAGTACCGATGCGCTGATGTTGCAGCTTAACCGGGTTAGCCGAGTAAGCCAGGAAGGTTACCAGATTCTTGACCTTCTCATCGAACTGCTCTTCGTTCAGAGCACCGGACTTCGGCACGATGGTCAGTTGATCGCACGCTTCATGGGTCAGCGGCGTGCCGGTCAGCGGATCGTATTGCTTCTTGCCGTCCTCGACGATCTGCACCTGTTTGCAGCCGACGACCTGACGACCTTGCAGGCCGACCAGTACGTTAGGCATGCCGACGTTCGGGAAGACCTTGTTGTTCACGCCCCATGGACGCGCCGGATCTTCATAGAACGACTTCAGGTAACCGTAGAGCCAGTCGGTGCCGCGTACTCGCGCTACCAGAGTCAGGTCCGGCGGCGCTGCGCCGAACCAGGTCTTGGCGTCGGCCGGCTGCATGCCGATGTTCATGTGGTCGCCAATCTTGGCACCGGTGAATACCAGCTTCTCCAGCATCAACTCGTGCGGGATGCCGAGGTCATCGGCGACGCGCTCGTAACGCTGGAACTTGGCACTGTGGCAACCCATGCAATAGTTGGCAAAGGTCCGCGCACCATCCTGCAGAGCGGCTTTGTCAGAGACGTCGATATCGACACTTTCCAGTTCAGGACCATGACCCTCGGCGGCAAAAACCAGGGAAGGCAGAGCAGCAAAAATCAGAGCAAGTAATAACTTTTTCATCAGCCAGTCACCCTTTCCGGAACCGGTTTGGTCTTCTCGAGCCGGGTGTAGAACGGCATCAGAATGAAGTAGGCGAAATACAGGAAGGTGCAGACCTGCGACAGCAACGTGCGCCCCGGAGTTGGCGCAAGAACACCGAGAACGCCGAGAATCACGAAGGAGATGCAGAACACCACCAGCCAGATTTTGCTCAGCCAGCCCTTGTAGCGCATCGATCTCACCGGACTGCGATCCAGCCATGGCAGCACGAACAGCACCGCAATCGCCGCACCCATGGCGATAACGCCCAGGAGTTTGTCCGGCACCGCACGCAGGATTGCGTAGAACGGCGTGAAGTACCAGACCGGAGCAATATGCTCAGGCGTCTTGAACGGGTTGGCCGGCTCGAAGTTTGGTTTTTCGAGGAAGTAGCCGCCCATTTCCGGGAAGAAGAACACAATGAAGCAGAAGATGAACAGGAACACCACAACGCCGACAATGTCCTTCACCGTGTAGTACGGGTGGAACGCAATGCCGTCCAGCGGGATGCCGTTTTCGTCTTTGTGCTTCTTGATATCGACGCCGTCAGGGTTGTTCGAACCGACTTCGTGCAGCGCCAGAATGTGCAAGACCACCAGACCGAGAATCACGATCGGCAGCGCGACCACGTGCAAGGCGAAGAAGCGGTTCAGGGTGATTCCGGAGATCAGGTAGTCACCACGAATCCACTGGGTCAGGTCATCGCCGATCAGCGGAATCGCACCGAACAGCGAGATGATCACCTGGGCTCCCCAGTAGGACATCTGGCCCCACGGTAGCAGGTAACCCATGAACGCTTCGGCCATCAGTGCCAGGTAAATCAGCATGCCGAACACCCAGACCAGCTCGCGCGGTTTTTGGTACGAACCGTAGAGCAGGCCGCGGAACATGTGCAGATAGACGACGATGAAAAACGCCGAAGCGCCGGTCGAGTGCAGCAGACGCAGGATCGAGCCGTACTCGACGTCGCGCATGATGTATTCAACGGAAGCAAAGGCCTCTTCTGCCGACGGCGTGTAACTCATCGTCAGCCAGACGCCGGTGACGATCTGGTTGACCAGCACCAGCAGTGCCAGCGAGCCGAAGAAATAGAAGAAGTTGAAGTTTTTTGGTGCGTAATATTTGCTGAGATGGTCTTCCCACATTTTGGTCGCGGGAAAGCGCGCATCAACCCAATCCATGAACTTGCTCATCACGCTTTCTCCGTATCGACGCCAATGACAATCAGGTCATCGGTCTCATAGGAATGCGGGGGAACTGGCAGGTTCAAAGGCGCAGGTTGCGACTTGTAGACGCGGCCAGCCAGATCGTAGTGGGAACCGTGGCACGGGCAGAAATAGCCGCCTACCCAGTCCTTGCCCAGATCCGCAGGTGCCACTTCGGGACGGAAGGTCGGTGAGCAACCCAGGTGCGTACAGATCCCGATCAGCAGGAGAATTTCCGGCTTGATCGAACGTACTTCCGGGTCGACATAAGTGGGTTGCGTGGAGTTTTTGGAGGTCGGATCGGAGAGCTGACCCTCGATCTTCTTGAGATTCCCCAGGATTTCCTCGGTACGGCGGACAATGAACACCGGCTGGCCGCGCCATTCAGCAATCATCTGCTGGCCTGGCTCGATTTTGCTGACATTCACTTTCACCGGTGCACCGGCAGCTTTCGCCTTGGCACTGGGAAACCATGACCCCACGAACGGGACCGCAGCCCCCACCGCTCCTGCAGCACCCACCACGGATGTGGCTGCCACCAGGAAGCGACGCCGGCCTGCATTCACGCCGTCATTGCTCATTCAGTCCTCTCCCATCAGCTTTTTTGGCCTGTTAAATCAGGCGTCTACTAAATAAATCAAATGTTACTTATAAAAATTTTGCCCGAATGGTAATGAAAACCCCCAATTCTGACAAGGTTAATTCCCCGGGGCTCAGCCCCTCAAGCCTTGGAGTATAGGGGGTCTACGGCTGTGGCAAGTTGTCACAACGCAATTCTTTGATAAATCGCACGCATAAAAAAACGCCCGCTTCCGTGAGGAGGCGGGCGTTCTTTTTTGAACGTGGAAGCGGAATTAACGCTTCGAGTACTGCGGACGCTTACGCGCTTTACGCAGACCAACTTTCTTACGTTCAACTTCACGGGCGTCGCGGGTAACGAAGCCAGCTTTGCGCAGAGCGCTACGCAGGGTTTCGTCGTAGTCCATCAGAGCGCGAGTGATGCCGTGGCGGATTGCGCCAGCCTGACCACTTACACCACCGCCGATCACGGTGACGTAGATGTCGAACTTCTCGACAGTCTCGGTCAGCTCCAGCGGCTGACGAACTACCATGCGGGCAGTTTCGCGGCCGAAGAAGTTATCCAGCGAACGGTTGTTGATGGAGATGTTACCAGTACCCGGACGCAGGAAAACGCGTGCGGTTGCGGTCTTGCGACGGCCAGTGCCGTAATTTTGAGTCGCCGACATAATGTACTATTCCGTTAAAACTTCAGTTCTTGGGGCTGCTGAGCAGTATGAGGGTGAGCAGCGCCCGCATAGACTTTCAGCTTACGGTACATGTCGCGACCCAGTGGGTTTTTAGGCAGCATGCCTTTAACCGCGGTCTCGATCACGCGCTCAGGGGCCTTGGCGATCAGCTTTTCAAAGTTGATCGACTTGATGCCGCCCGGGAAACCGGAGTGGGAGTAGTACATTTTGTCAGTGGTTTTAGCGCCGGTAACACGGATCTGCTCGGCGTTGATGACGACGATGTAGTCGCCGGTGTCAACGTGAGGAGTGTACTCAGGCTTGTGCTTGCCACGCAGACGGCTCGCGATTTCGGTGGCCAGACGACCCAGGGTCTGACCAGCAGCGTCGACGACAAACCAGTCGCGCTTTACTGTTTCCGGTTTAGCAGTAAAAGTTTTCATTCTTTATAGCCTCAGGGGCCGCCTGTAAATAAGACGGCGGATCTTACTGAATAGTGCGTACTTTGACAAGTCAAAGGCAGCCGGATACAGACGCTTTCGGGGGCTCGGGTCGGCGCGTCCGTTCAACGGCAAGATTCTTCGGCGGCGGCGCATCACTTCCACTGCAGAAAGAGGTCGGCAATTATGCAGATTGCGAAAATTTTTTCAACCTGCTTTTATGATTGTTTTGCCCAAGGAGCACCCGATGGACTATCGCCAGCTAGGCCGTACCGACCTGAACGTGAGTGCAATCTGCCTCGGCACCATGACCTGGGGCGAGCAAAACACTGAGGCTGAAGCCTTCGCCCAGATCGAGCGGGCGAGAGAAGCGGGGATCAATTTCCTCGACACCGCCGAAATGTACCCGGTGCCGCCCAAAGCCGAAACCTACGCCACCACCGAGCGCTACATCGGCAATTACTTCAAGAGTCGCGGTGACCGTTCCGACTGGATCCTCGCCAGCAAGATCGCCGGCCCCGGCAACACCATCGACTACATCCGCGACAAGAACCTGCGCCACAACCGCCAGCACATCACCGAAGCACTGGACGGCAGCCTCAAGCGCCTGCAGACCGATTACATCGATCTGTATCAATTGCACTGGCCGGAGCGCAGCACCAACTTTTTCGGGCAGCTGGGCTACAAGCACAAGATCGAAGCGAACCTGACGCCGCTGGAAGATACCCTCGAAGCCCTCGACGAGCAGGTTAAGGCCGGCAAGATCCGCCACATCGGTCTGTCCAACGAAACGCCGTGGGGCACCATGCGCTTTCTGGCTCTGGCCGAAGCGCGTGGCTGGCCGCGTGCGGTATCGATCCAGAACCCGTACAACCTGCTCAACCGCAGCTTTGAAGTCGGCTTGGCCGAGATCGCCATGCGCGAACAGTGCGGCTTGCTCGCCTATTCGCCGCTGGCATTCGGCTTCCTCTCCGGCAAGTACGAAGGCGGCGCCCGTCCACCGAAAGGCCGCCTCAGCCTCTACAGCCGCTTCAGCCGCTATTTCAACCCGCAATCGGAGGCGGCGTGCAGCCGTTACGTAGCCCTGGCCCGTGAACACGGTCTGGACCCGGCACAAATGGCCTTGGCCTTCGTGACCCAGCAACCCTTCGTCACCAGCAACATCATTGGCGCGACGACGCTTGAGCAACTGGACAGCAACATTGCCAGTTTTGATCTGAAACTGTCCGATGAAGTGCTGGCCGGGATCGAGGCGATTCACAAGGATCACCCGAACCCCGCGCCATAACTGACCGCCAAAAGCTTCGCGAGCAGGCTCGCTCCCACAGGTACGGTGATCCCCTGGGGGAGCGAGCCTGCTCGCGAAGAGGCCAGTCGGATTACCTCAACAGCGGAACGCGGAGCGTCCCCGGCGGCATTCCTTTGCTGCGCGTGGGAACGATCATCACAGCGACCGCGCAATAATCTCCTTCATGATTTCATTGGTGCCGGCATAAATCCGCTGCACCCGCGCATCCGCCCACGCCCGGGCCACCGGGTATTCCCACATGAAGCCGTAGCCACCATGCAGTTGCACGCACTCGTCGAGCACCTTGCATTGCAGATCGGTGCCCCAGTATTTGGCCATCGCAGCGGTCGGCACATCGAGTTTGCCCTGCAGATGCAGCTCCAGGCAGCGATCGACGAAGACCCGGCCGATCTGGATCTCGGTGGCCATTTCGGCCAGTTTGAAGCGGGTGTTCTGGAAATCGGCGATCGACTTGCCGAACGCCTTGCGATCACGGGTGTAATCCAGCGTCCATTGCAACGCTGCTTCAGCCGAGGCCAGACCGCCAATCGCCACGGTCAGGCGCTCCTGCGGCAACTCCTGCATCAGATAGGCAAACCCGGCACCCGCCTGGCCGAGAAGGTTTTCCTTCGGCACGCGCACGTCCTGGAAGAACAGTTCCGAGGTGTCCTGCGCCTTCATGCCAACCTTCTCCAGGCGCTTGCCCTTCTCGAAGCCCGGCGTATTCGCCTCCACCAGAAACAGACTGGTGCCCTTGGCGCCAGCCTTGGGATCTGTCTTGGCCACCACGATGACCAGATCAGCCAGAAAGCCGTTGGTGATGAACGTTTTCGAACCGTTGATCACATATTCGTCACCGTCCAGCACCGCCGTGGTTTTCACCCCTTGCAGATCGGAACCCGCGCCAGGCTCGGTCATGGCAATCGCCGTGACCATTTCGCCCGAGACCAGTTTCGGCAGGTATTTGTGTTTCAGCGCCTCGCTGCCGTAATGCAGGATGTAGGGCGCGACGATGTCCGAGTGCAGCGAAAAGCCGATGCCGGTCAGGCCCAGACGCCCGACTTCTTCAATCACTACGGTGCTGTAGAGGAAATCCGCGCCCAGGCCGCCGTACTCTTCCGGCAGATGCGAACAGAGCATCCCCGCCTCCCCCGCCTTGTTCCACAGCGCGCGATCGATGTGCCCCTGTTTCTCCCACTGCGCGTGATACGGCACGGCCTCTTTTTCGAGGAAAGTTCGCACGCTGTCGCGGAACAATTCGTGCTCTGAGCTGAACAGGGTTCTGGGGATCATGCGGCACCTTTCTTTGTTGTTGGAGGGATACGGCTCTCAGAGACTAAGCCCGACTCCTGCTACGGGACACTGGACACATCCGACAAAAAATAAGACGATCCAGCCGTCTGGTGACCACTTTCCCTTATAAAAACAAAACAAAAGTTGAATTATGTCTAAGCACGTTTCCCCGCCCTTGCGGCGCGTCAGCATCCTGGCCATCGACCGGGTTTTCGCTTACACCCTCATGCAGGCCAAGGATTTTTTCCATGTGGCCAGCCTGCGTTACGGCAAACAACTGGGCCATGGCCTGACGCCGGCGTTCGAAACGCGCCTGGTCAGCCCCGATGGCAAACCGGTAAAAAGCTTCAGCGACGTGGTCATGCCGGTCGACGGCGGCCTGGAAAACGCCGACGTGATCATCCTCCCGGCGTTCTGGGACGATTTCGACACGCTGTGCAGCCGTTACCCGCAAATCATGCCGTGGCTGCGCGAACAGCATGCGCGCGGCGCGGTGTTATGCGGCGAAGCCACCGGAGTGTTCTGGCTGGCCGAAGCCGGGCTGCTCAACGGCAAGGAAGCGACTACCTACTGGCGCTTCTTCAACGCCTTCGCCGAGCGTTTCCCCAAGGTCTATCTGAATCAGGACAAGCACCTGACCGACGCCGACAATCTCTACTGCGCCGGCGGTACTACTTCGGCCTGCGATCTCTACATCTATCTGATCGAACGCTTCTGCGGCGCGAACGTGGCACAAGCCGTGGCCCGTGACATCCTTTACGAAGTGCAGCGCAGCTACTCACCGGGACGTATCGGTTTCGGCGGGCAGAAGCTCCATCAGGACGTGATCATCCTGCAGATCCAGCACTGGCTCGAAGAGCATTTCGCCGACAAGTTCCGCTTCGAAGACGTCGCCCGCGAGCACGGCATGAGCATCCGCAACTTCATGCGCCGCTTCCAGACCGCCACCGGCGACAAACCGCTGCACTACTTGCAGCGCCTGCGCATCGAGACGGCCAAGGGCCTGCTCTCGGGCACACGCAAGAGCATCAAGACCATCAGTTACGAGGTCGGTTACGACGATGCAAGCTTCTTCGCGCGACTGTTCCGCCAGCACACTGAACTGTCGCCTAACCAGTACCGGCAGCAGTTTCAGCAGGCTGCGTAACTCAACTGCACAATCCAATGTGGGAGCGAGCCTGCTCGCGAATACGTACTTACCTGCAACATTGACGTTGCTGACACTGCGCTTTCGCGAGCAGGCTCGCTCCCACAGGGAAAAACTTCAGCGCATAAAAAAGCCTGCAATCGCAGGCCCTTTTCCTTGCCGAAACTCCGTTTAAGGCTTGTGCGCCCGCGACAGGAATTCGTGGGATTGCATCTCCAGCAGTCGGCTCAGCGTGCGCTGGAACTCGAAGGTCAGGCGTCCGCCGGTGTACAGATCCTTCAACTCGACTTCAGCAGAAATGATCAGTTTGACGTTGCGATCGTAGAACTCGTCGACCATGTTGATGAAGCGCCGGGCGATGTCGTCGGTGGTGACGCTCATCTGCTCGACGCCGCTGAGCAGCACGGCGTGGAAGATCTTGCCCAGTTCGATGTAGTCGTTCTGGCTGCGCGGGCCGTCGCACAGTTCACGGAAGTCGAACCAGGCCACGTCGTCGCAGGTGCGCAGAGCGCGGATTTCGCGGTTCTCGATGATCAGCACATCGTTTTCCACCGCCGCCGTGCACTCCGGTGTCAGTGCCTTGAAGCTCTTGCGCAGGCTTTCGTGCGCGGCTTCATCGAGCGGATAGTGGAACAGCTCGGCTTGCTCGAGGTGACGCAGACGATAATCGACGCCGCTGTCGACGTTGACGATCTCGGTGTTCTGCTTGATCAGCGCGATGGCCGGGAGGAAACGTGCACGTTGCAGGCCATCCTTGTACAGACCGTCCGGAACGATGTTGGACGTCGCGACCAGGGTCACGCCGTTCTTGAACAACTCTTCCATCAGCGTGCCGAGGATCATCGCGTCGGTGATGTCGGAGACAAAGAATTCATCGAAGCAGATCACCCGCGACTCGGCCGCGAAGCGCTTGGCGATGATGGTCAGCGGGTTCTTCTCGCCGCCCAGGGTCTTCATTTCTTCGTGCACGCGCTTCATGAAGCGGTGGAAGTGCGTGCGGGTCTTTTCCTTGAACGGCAGCGCTTCGAAGAAGGTGTCGACCAGGTATGTCTTGCCGCGACCGACGCCGCCCCAGAAATACAGGCCCTTGACCGGCGCCTGATCCTTTTTGCCAAACAGCTTGCCGAGCAGACCCGGCTTGTTCTGGTCAGCGGCGATCAAGTCGTCGTATAGACGCTGCAAGTGACGCACGGCAGTTTCCTGCGCGGCGTCATGGAAGAAGTCCGGGCGTTTCAGATCAGCTTGATATCGTTCTAGGGGCGTCATAATTCGTTAGCAAGGCAACAAAAACGGGCCGTCACTGTAGCGACGGCCTGTGGGAATGGCAATCGGCCCTTGGTCGGGTCGTGCCGCCGATCAGTCCTGAGCCGGGGTCAGCGCGACGCGCAACGCCTCGATGGCGGCGTCCCGCGCACCGATGTCGGCAAACGCCGGGCTGTCGCCCACGCACTCACCGGCCAGCCAGACGCTGAAGCTCAGTTCTTCAGTACGCACGTCCAGCGGCTCGCCGGACTGCAACTGTTTGGTCACCTGGCCGGCGGTTTTGCCGTCGGCGAAGTTGCGCGACAGCAGCAATTGCTCGCCGTCGGCTGACAGCAGACGGAAACGGAAACTGCCGTCGTCCTCGCGGAAGCTGACGAAACGCGCGGTTTTCGCAGCTTTCTTTTTGGTGGTCGCGGCGACCTGAACCTGATTGACGAAAGAACGCAGGCCGACAGCTTCGCGCAATTCATTGAGGAACGGCGTGGCCACGGCGCGGGCCTTCTTCGCACCGATCTGCAGGATGTCTTCCAGGTCCGCCGGACGCTCGATCAACTGGTGATACTTCTCGCGCGCCTCGCCCAACTCGCTGTCGAGCAACTGGAACAGGCGATTCTTCGCCTCACCCCAGCCCAGACCACCGAGCAGTTCGCTGCGGAATTCGTCAGCCTGCGCCGGGGTGGCGAAGGCCTGGAACAGGGTGAACAGGTGCGAGTTGTCAGGATCTTTCGCTTCGCCCGGGGCCTTGGAGTCAGTGACGATCCGCGAGATCGCGTCCTTCATCTCTTTGGCGCTGGAGAACAGCGGAATGGTGTTGTCGTAGCTCTTCGACATCTTGCGACCGTCGAGGCCCGGCAAGGTGGCCACGCTTTCTTCGATCAGCGCTTCGGGCATGGTGAAAAATTCTTTGCCTTGACCGAACAGATGGTTGAAACGCTGACCGATATCACGGGCCATTTCCACGTGCTGAATCTGATCGCGACCGACCGGCACCTTGTGCGCGTTGAACATCAGGATGTCCGCGGCCATCAGCACCGGGTAGCTGTAGAGGCCCATGGTGATGCCGGCATCCGGGTCTTCACCGGTTTCAACGTTCTTGTCCACCGAGGCTTTGTAGGCGTGCGCGCGGTTGAGCAGGCCCTTGGCGGCGACGCAAGTCAGCAGCCAGGTCAGCTCGGGGATTTCCGGGATGTCGGACTGGCGGTAGAACGTCACGCGGTCAACATCGAGGCCGCCGGCCAGCCAGGTCGCGGCGATTTCCAGACGCGAGCGCTGGATGCGCAGCGGGTCATCGCATTTGATCAGGGCGTGGTAGTCGGCCAGGAAATAGAACGAATCGGCCTGGCTGTCGCGGCTGGCGAGGATTGCCGGGCGAATCGCGCCGGCGTAGTTGCCCAGGTGCGGCGTGCCGGTGGTGGTGATGCCGGTGAGAATGCGGGTACGGTTGGTCATGGGTAATCGCTTGTCAGACTGCAATCAATTCGAGAGACGCGGCAACAGCAGATCCTTGAGATCGGTCAGCTTGCCGTGAAAAAAGTGTCCGCATTCTGCCACTTTCAGCAGCTCATGGGGGCGCTGGAGTTTTTCCGACCATTGGTAGACCAGCTGCGGATCGATGACTTCGTCGGTTTCCGGCTGGATCACGGTCAACCCGCCGTGCTGCGGCAGTTGATCCTGCTCGCCCAGACGCATCACTGCCGGGGCAACCATGAACAGGTGTGCAAGCTGGACGCCTTGGGCTTCGAGACGGCCGCCGAGACTTGCTGCAACAAATCCGCCGAAGGAGAAACCGAACAGGGTCAGCGGCAAGTCCGGGTGTTTTTCCCGCAGCCATGCGGCGGCTGCTTCGGCATCATCGACTTCACCACTGCCCATGTCGTGCGTGCCCTGACTGGCGCCGACGCCACGATAGTTGAAACGCAAGGTGATCAGGCCCGCGTCGCGCGCGGTGCGCTGCAGGGTCGAGACGACCTTGTTGAGCATGGTGCCGCCCTGCACCGGGTTCGGATGGCAGATCAGCGCGATGCCGCGCGGCTGCTCGTTATCCAGGTAAAGGCTTTCCAATTGACCCACCGGGCCGTCAATCACTACAGGGGTTTCACGCATCAGCAAGGGAGGAACTCCGTGACCTCGAATCGGGTCGACTCGTCTAGCAAATTGTCTGTGCCAATCTATTGCGAGTGAATCGCGGTATACAGCGCAGGTTCGAGCCGTTAACGTAAAGCAAAGCCGTTTATAGAGGAAGGACTCGTGGAACACTCGCTCTTAGTTTGGTTGTTACCGACTCTTGCCCTGGTTGTGGGTGTCGCCATTGGATTCCTGATCGCGCGCGTTGCGCCGAACGCCGCACCGAGCCGCACGCAGCGTCAACTGGATGATATCCAGGAGCGTTTCGACAGTTACCAGAACGAAGTGGTCACCCACTTCAACAGCACCGCGATGCTGGTCAAGAAGCTCACTCAGAGCTATCAGGAAGTGCAGGATCATCTCGCCGAGGGCGCCAATCGCCTGGCCCTGGACGAGCAGACCCGCCAGCGCCTGATCGCCGCCCTGCACGCCGACGCAGCGCAGGCACCACGTGAACGCCTGACGCCACCGCGCGATCAGGAACCACCGCGTGACTACGCGCCAAAGAGCCCGAATTCGCCGGGCATGCTCGATGAGCATTATGGTTTGAAGAAGTAAGCAGTCTTCGCTGAAAACAAAAAGCCCCCGGACAGTGATGTGTCCGGGGGCTTTTTTGTATCTGCAATCTTCGCTGCGCTTGCCGGCCTCTTCGCGAGCAGGCTCGCTCCCACAGGGGGAATGCATTTCAAATGTGGGAGCGAGCCTGCTCGCGAAAGGGCCGCTACAGGCGACACAAAAAAATGCCCGATCACAAGACCGGGCATTTCTTCATCCAGGCAATCGCTTATGGATACTGCTGCACCGTACCCGGCTGTTGCTGCTGACCACCGTACTCCTGGCCTGGAATAGCCTTCAGGTTGACTTCGACCCGGCGGTTCTGCGCGCGGCCGTTGACATCACCGTTACTGGCAATCGGGTTATCCGGGCCGGCGCCACGGGCCGACAGGTTGGCACCGCTGACGCCTTGCGAGGTCAGGTAAGTCGCCACGCTCTGCGCACGACGCTGGGACAGGTCCATGTTGTGCTGGCGGCTGCCGGTGCTGTCGGTGTAGCCGACGATTTCGATCTGGTTCTGGTTGAACTCTTTCAGCGAGTTGGCCAGGTTGTTCAGCGGTTGATAGAAGCTGGAAGCGATGTTCGCCGAATCGGTGGCGAAGGTGATGTTGCCCGGCATGATCAGCTTGATCTGATCGCCCTGACGCTGCACTTCAACGCCAGTGTTGGCCATGCTCGCGCGCAGTTTCTTTTCCTGCTGGTCGGCGTAGTAGCCGTAGCCTGCTGCGGAAGCACCGACGACAGCAGCGCCGATCAAGGCGCCCTTGCCACGGTTGTCGTGGCCGATGGCGGCACCGGCAAGTGCACCGGCCAGCGCACCGAGGCCACCGTATTTGGCGGTTTTGCTCATGCCTTGCGAGCCACCGTCGGCCTGACCCTGATTGTCATACGGATTAGGCGAGGCGCAGCCGGACAGCACGGCCACGGCAGTAGCGACAATAATCAAACGACGCGTGGTGAACATGGAGAGCTCCTGGTTTTTTGCATTCTGTGGTGCAGCGGCCACTGATCAATCAATGGACCTGCGCGGGCGTTGGATCATGACAATGCCTAAAAATTCCGCCCGCTGCCCGTGACAAAAAATTCAGGCACGTACAAACGGGTTCTCGCGCATCTCATCACCCAGACGCGTGTCCGGACCGTGCCCGGTGACAACCGTCGCGTCCTCGTCCAGCGTATACAGCCGCTGCTTGATCGAACGCACGATGGTCGCCTGATCGCCGCCCCACAAATCCGTGCGCCCAACCCCGCGACGAAACAGCGTGTCGCCGGCTATCAACAGCTTAGCCTCGGAAAACCAAAAGCTCATGGAACCGGGGGTATGACCCGGCGTGTGCAAAGCCACGCCGCAACCGCAGGCCAGCTCTTCGTCATCGCTCAACCAGCGATCCGGCGATGGCACCGGGGTGTAAGGCACGCCGAACATCTGGCATTGCATCTCCAGATTGTCCCAGAGGAACTGGTCTTCCTTGTGCAGATGCAAAGTGGCGCCGGTCTTCACCTTCATTTGGCCGGAAGCCAGGAAGTGATCGAGATGGGCGTGGGCGTGGGTGTGGATGATGCTGACGACTTTCAGGCCATGGGCATCGAGGCGCGCCATGATCAGGTCCGGGTTGCCGCCCGGGTCGACGACGATGGCTTTTTTGGTGATTGGGTCGCCGATGATGGTGCAGTTGCACTGGAGCGGGCCGACGGGGAAGGTTTCGCGGATAAGCGCAGGGCTGGGCGTGGTCATGGAAAAATCCTGGACAGGGTCAACGCCGTTGGCAACGGCCGATGGCGAATTTTACCGTCGCTAGAGCAATAACCCCAATGCCTTCGCCCGCGCCACGGCCTGCGTACGCCGCTCAACCCCAAGCTTGCTGTTGATATGGCTCGCGTGGGTTTTCACGGTGTGCAGGGAAATGAACAACTGCTCGCTGATCTCCTGATTGGAACAGCCTTGAGCGATCAGGCGCAGCACGGCCAGCTCACGGCTGCTGAGTTGTTCGGTAGCGGAGCTTTCCACGGCCGGGCGTGGCGCGGCTGTTGGGAAATGCGTGAGCAATTGCTGGCTGACCGCGTTGCAGGAGAGTGCCTGCAATTGCCCGCGCATCCAGTCGGCATGGCTTTTCAGTAGCGCATCGAAGGGCTGGAAGACGCCGCCGGCAGCGGCTTCCAGAGCTTGGCTCAACGTTTTGCGGGCTTCCGGTTCGCGCCCATTCGACAGCAACAGCGTCACCTTCTGCGTCAACGCCATCACACTGAGCAACTGGCGTCCGGTCCGCTGGCCGTTTTCATGCAATACGTCCAGCCGACCTTCGGCCAGCATCGGTTGGCCCTGAATTACATCGAGCAGCGCCTGTTGCAGCTCCACATGCAGCGGCAGCTGCGGATGAAACTCCGGCGGTGCAGCGGCGTGTTCGCCGGTGTAGGTCTGGCCCAGGCGCGCAAGCCACGCCTCGGCGAGATCGATGCGACCCTGGGCCAGCCACAGTTCGCATTTGACCAAGGTGATCATCGCCAGGTAGTAGATCGGCGGCACGTCCCAGATGTGCATCAGGCGTTCGGCTTCGGCGAGTTCGGCGAAGGCCTTGGCGAACTCGCCGCTGGCGCCGTCGAGGCGGGCAATCACGCAGTGGCCGATCAGCACGCTGATGTCGCGACAGGCCCGCGCCTCGCCAATGCCGGCCAGCAGGCGTACGCGTGCGGCCTGCGGCTGCAAACGCATCGCCAGCAGGAAACCTTCGTACAACGTCAGCCGCGCGCGCACGGCGTACAGGCGTTGCGGCGACAGACCGCGCAAGCGCTCCAGGCCCTGATGCACTTCATCCAGCGCGCGCAGGATCTCGCCCCGCGATTGCAGAACCCGCGCCCTGTCGTAATGCGCCAGTGCTTCGAATAATGGATTGCCGACCCGTTGCGCCAGCTCAAGCGATTCGCGGTTCAGGCCACGGGCGCGCCACAGATCACCGTCGGCGATCGCCAGATTGGATAGGGTCGACAGACACATCAGGCGCTGGCCGTAACGCTTGGCCGGCAGGCTCTCCAGCGCTTCGCTGCAATAACGCAGGGTCAGTTCGCGATGGCCGCGCCCGCGAGCGATGATCCCGCTAAGCGCCAGCCATTGCGCCAGCATGGATTTTTGCGCGGTGGCCGAAGGCGCCGGCAGGAAACGGCTCAAATGGCTGGCCAGCTCTTCAGCGGCGTCGAGCTGACAGGCCAGCCCCAGCGCCCAGCTGTACAGCACGATCAGCCGTGGCGTACTGATCAGCAGGCTGTCGGGCAAGTCCATTTTCCATCGCAGCAGCATGCCGACGTTCTGCTCGGCGAGCAGCTGTTCTTCGGACAGGTTCTGTACCAGGTTCGCCGCGACATCGAGATGCCCGGCACGCAACGCCTGCTCCACCGCTTCGTCGAGCAAGCCCTGTGCGTTGAACCAGCGGCAGGCGCGCAAATGCAGTGTAGCGTTGGGCACCATCGCCTGGGCGATTGGCCGGCTGCGCAACAAGTCAGAAAACAAATGGTGATAGCGATACCAGTGACCGTGCTCGTCCAGCGGCACCAGAAACACCTGATGGGCGAGCAGAAAGCGCAGGATCTCGGCGCTGTCATGGGCTTCGCGGACCGCGTCGCACAGCTCGCTGCAAAAGCGTTCCTGCGGTGCGGTTTCGTAGAGGAAGGATTGCACTTCGGTTGGCAAGCAATCGATGACTTCTTCGAGCAGATAATCGCGTATCAGCCCTTCACCGCCATTCAGCGCTTGCGGAAGCGCGGCATCGTTGCCCGCCTCGGCCACCGCCAGCAGCCAGAAGCGCAGACCGGCGACCCAGCCTTCGCTGCGCTGGATCAGGCTTTCCAGTGCTTCGCCGCGCAGTGAGCTGCTGTGGCGGTCGAGCAAAGTCAGGGCTTCGTCGTGGGTCAGGCGCAAGTCCTGTTCGTGCAGCTCAAGCAACTGCCGCGACAGGCGCAGACGCGCCAGATGCCAGTCCGGGCGCTGACGACTGGTGACCATCACCAGCAAGCCATCGGGCAGATGATTGAGGAAGAATTGCAGGCACCGGTCCAGCACCGGCCCCTGGGCGAGGTGGTAGTCATCGAGTACCAGCAGCAACGGTGCGGCTGGATCGAGGTGCAGCGCCAGCTCATCGAGCAGACCGTCGAGCCACTCTTCGAACGCGAATGGTTGATGGCGCTGACGCATTTTCAACAGGCCGAGGGCACCAGCGCCCAACGCAGGAAAATAGTCTTGCAGACCTTCGAGCAAGCGCTCGAGAAAACGTCCGGGATCGCTGTCACGCGGACTCAAGCCCAGCCAGAGACTTTGCCAATGCGCCGGCAGACTCTGACAGAACTCCACCGCCAGCGAGCTCTTGCCGAACCCGGCCGGGGCGCTGACCAACAGTAACCGACCACCGAGCCCGGCCTGCAGACGCTGGCAAAGGCGCGGCCGCAGGACATAGCCGTCAGGCAGCGGCGGGCGAAAAAAACGCCCGTCCAGTGCTGCGACGGTGATGCTTGCGGGACCCGGAAGTGGGGACAGATCAGTCATGGCCGGCTCTTGTTCGAAGGCGATTGGCGGCGTTGCAGATGTCCGCAGCCTAGCCTTAATCGAACCGGTTATGAAGGTTGCTGCTACAAATGGCTACAAAAAGGCTACACAGCGCCGCCAAAATCCGGCATCACCGACCAATCGCGACCACGATGAATCCGTGTAGGAGCTGCCGAAGGCTGCGATCTCTTGACTTTGCTTTTTCCAGAATCAAAAACAGGATCAAAAGATCGCAGCCTTCGGCAGCTCCTACATGAGCGGTGCGGCGTAAACCGCACGCAAAAAAACGCCCCGAACCGGTCGGGGCGTTTTCACGAGGATGCGGCCTCGGGTTTACGCAGGTTTAGCGAACACCATCCTGACGCAGAGCGGCCGGGGTGAAATCGCTGGTGGTGGCGGTGAAGCCGAAGTCATACGCCTGTTTCTCTTCGTTCTTCATGCCCAGCGCCAGATAGCGGCCGGACTGCAAGTCGTAGAGGGTTTCGAGGGCGTACCACGGCACTTGCTTGTCGTAGTAGTTCTCGGCATGCGCCTCGGCTACACGCCACAGTTGGCCGCGACCGTCGTAATGGTCGATGACCGCTGCCTGCCAAGTGTCCTCGTCGATATAGAAGTCACGCTTGGCGTAGATGTGGCGCTGGCCTTCCTTCAGGGTCGCGACCACGTGCCAGACGCGGCGCAGCTCGTAGCGAGCCAGGTCCTGGTTGATGTGACCGGCCTTGATGATGTCGGCGTACTTCAGTTTCGGATCGTCGAGTTTGTAGCTGTCGGAGGCGATGTACATCTCTTTCTTGCCTTCGAGCTTCCAGTCGTAACGATCCGGCGCACCGTTGTACATGTCGAGGTTGTCGGAAGTACGCAGGCCGTCGGCGGCAGTACCCGGGCCGTCATACGACACTTGCGGTGCACGGCGCACACGACGCTGACCGGCGTTGTAGACCCACGCCGAACGCGGCTCCTTGACCTGATCGAGCGTCTCGTGCACCAGCAGTACGCCACCGGCCAGACGCGCCGGCGCGGTCACTTTCTGCTTGAAGTAGAACAGGATGTTGCCCGGGTTCGCCGGATCGTAGTCCTTCATCTTGTCGCGGAACACGAACTGATCCTGGAAGTACACCAGGCTGTACGAGCCGTTCGGTTGCGGCGTGGCCTGGGTCACCAGACGGGTCACGCTGCCGCCGCGATAGCGGGTGATGTGGTTCCAGATCACTTCCACGCCGGTTTTAGGAATCGGGAACGGCACGGCGGTATCGAAGTTTTCCAGACCGTTGCCGCCGGACACCAGGTTGGTGCTGGTGGCGTTCTTCTTGATCGCAGCGAACACGTCATCCGGCACGGTGGCGCCGCGATGGGACGGATAGACCGGCATCTTGAAGGTTTCCGGGTAGCGCTTGAACATCGCGTACTGGCCCGGGGCAAGCTTGTCCTTGTACTTGTCGACATCCTTGGCAGTGATGGTGAACAGCGGCTGCTCACTGGCGTAAGGGTTGGACAGGAAGCCTTTGCTGTCGACACTGCCGGCGTTTTTTGGCAGTGGTTTCCAGGCCGGGATCGAGCCGTCGGCATTGCCAGCCATTTCCGCGCCCATCGGCGTCAGGCTCTTGCCCAGTTTATCCGCTTCGGCAGCAGGCACCGCCGCCATGACACTGGTCGCCAGCAGCGACAGGCCCAGAACACCGGCGTGGAACAGACTCTTTGTTATTTTCATAAATTCGTTCGTCCTGAAATGCAGTGCTTAGAAGTTCACGCCGAAGCTGAGCGCCACGAAGTCGCGGTCGTCCACGGTGGTGTACTTGCCGTCGAAGAAATTGGTGTAGGCCAGGCTCGCGGTGTAGGTGTTCTGGTATTCGGCATCGACACCCAGGCTGACCGCTTTGCGACCTTCCTCGAAGTTGCCGCCAGGGCCTGGCGAGTAACCGCTGACGTCGTGGGACCAGGCCACGTTCGGCTTGAGGTTCACACCGGCAAACACGTCGTTGTATTCCCAGATCGCCCGACCACGGTAGCCCCACGACATCGACGTGGTGAAACCGTCGTTTTCGCAATTGCGGCTGCGGTTGTTCTGCGGCGAACCGGGACCGGCGCCGTTGATGGTGCTGTTGTTGAGGATGTTGGCGCAGGTATCGACTGTACCAGTGGCCGGCAACTCACCCGGACCGTAGACCGGGTCACGGCCATAACGCTTGTCGGAGCGGCTTTCCAGGCCACCGACGTAGGTCGCGCCGACTTCACCCACGAGGGTCAGACGACTGGCGCCCATGACCTGATCGAAGAAGTGCGTGAACGTCGTCTGGATCTGGGTGATTTCCTTGCGCTCATAGCCATGCAGATCCTGACCCGGCACGCCAGTGAGCAGCGAAGCGTTGGTCAGCGCGCCGCCCAGAGGACGTACGCCGGCAAACAGGATGTCGGTGGAGTTCAGTTGTACCGGCGCGTTCGGACGGTAGCTGATCTCACCGCTCCACGCCGTACCGGTAGGCAGGGTGGTGGAGAAGCTCAGACCGTAGAGACGAATGTCTTCCGGGTATTCGATGAAGTAATTGGAGTTGCCCGCAACCAGCAGCGGTGCGAGTGCGGCAAACGGCCCCGGCAACCCGGCAGCGGTGTTGTAGACCGATTGCGGCGCGCCGGTGGCGCTGAAGATCGGCGCACGGCTGTGGTAGTTCATGAAGTAGGCGCCGAACTCGGTGTCGAGTGGCTCGAACATGTATTTGAGGGACGCACCCCACTGACCGCTATCGCGCGCGTCACGGTCCGGCCCACGGCGCACCAGCACGCCTTCTTCGTCGACGTTCACACCGTTGGCGGCCAACGGCCCCAAAGCGATCGCCGGAATCTGCGAACGCTTGTTCAGTACGCGCAAATTGTTGTCGCAACCGTCGGCAACGATGTCTGGCTGGGAGAAGAAGGTGCCGCAGTTGTCGACGACGGTCTGATCCCATTCCAGTTGGTAGAACGCTTCGGCCGAGAGGTTATCGGTGAGGCTCTGCGACACGTAGAACATGTTGACCGGAATCAGGCCTTCCTTGATCTCGGCGCCCGGACGACGGAACGCGGAGACGTCGATCGGGTTGATCGAGTTGATGCCGCCGCCGATGAAGGTACTTTCACCCCAGCTCACTACCTGCTTGCCCAGACGCACGGAACCCGGCTGATCGGCGATCGCGTAGTTGTGGTAGACGAAGGCGTCGAGGATCTGCCCGCCGGAGGACTTGGCGCCCTCTTTGCGGTTGCTGTCGCTGATGTCCTTGAATTCGCGGCTCTCGTCCTTCAGTTCGAAGTCGTACCAGTACTTGCCACGGACGAACACGCCGGTGTCGCCGTATTTCAATTCAAGGTCATGGATGCCCTTGAAGATCTTCGAGAAGGTTTCGCCGCTCTTGAAGTTGGCGTGACCGTCATCGGAAGTCTGCGACAGGCCACGGCCGCCGTTGTTGACGCCGATGAGGTTCTTGTTCGGGCTCTGAGTAGACCAACTGGCACCGATCGACAGGGACGAGTCGAACTGGCCTTCGATTTCACCGACGTTGAAACTGACGCCGAATGCAGGCCCGGCGAGCGAGGAGGCAAGACTGACCGCCAGAGGCAGTTTCGCCCGGCGCCAGAACTGGTTTACTGAGGTCATCGACGCTACTCCATGTGCATTATTGTTATGGCAGTGAGTACTTTTAAAAACGCTGTGGAGGACCGGGCGCCAGGGCTGCCCGAAATCGCTCCAGAGTTGCTCGCCCCGATCAGTGCGTGTGCTCCGTTTCTAAAAAGTCCTTGAGCGGACTATATCCAGCGGGTGGTAGTGCTTGATCCCTCTAAAGTGTGATTTGCAGCCGCCAACCACTCTGGAACAGTCCTTTCGCCAGTCCGACACAAGTCGGCACGGCAAGGATGGCTGATTTTTTCGATTTCACAAGCCAAGCGCTTGCTTGGTGGGTCTGGCGCGCCGGTTTCGGCGCGCCAGCAGGCACTTAAAGTGTCGAGAGGAAGGTGCTGTTGTTGGCCTGCCATTCGGTGATGTCGAGGCGGATGCGCTTCTTGTCGAGCTTGCCGACACTGGTCTTGGGAATTTCGGTAACAAGGGCGATCTGACTGGGGATCGCCCACTTGCTCAGGTGCCCCAGCTCGACGAACGGTTTGAGGTGTTCCTTCAGTTCCCGTGCGCCGATCACCTGCCCTTCGCGGACCACCAGCAAGGCAAACGGACGCTCGCCCCACTGCGGATCGGCAATGCCCACCACTGCTACTTCGCGTACCGCCGCATGCCGGCTGATGAGGTCTTCGAGGTCGAGGGAGGAGATCCACTCGCCGCCGGTCTTGATCACGTCCTTGATGCGATCACGAATATCGATCACGCCCATGCTGTCGAGCGTGGCGACGTCACCGGTGTGCAACCAGCCACCGGCCCAGAGCTCGGCGCCCTTCTGCGGTTCGTTGAAATAGCCTTCGGTCAGCCACGGCGCGCGCAGCACCAGTTCGCCCTGGGTTTCGCCGTCAGCCGGAAGGAAATTGCCCTCGCCGTCGACAATCGCCGCTTCGACCAACGGTCCCGGCACGCCGGCCTTGATCCGGTAAGTGGTGCGCTCGTCTTCGCCGCCGGCCATCAGTTCGTCGTTGAGGTGCGCACAGGACACCAGCGGCCCGGTTTCCGACATGCCGTACGCGGCCGTCAGCTGAATGCCACGGGCCTTGGCGTTTTCATACAGGCTGCGGTTGAGCGCGCTGCCGCCGATGACGATTTTCCAGCCGCCAAAATCCGCACCTTGCGCGGCTTTGGCGTTGAGCAGCATCTGCAGGATGGTCGGCACGCAGTGGGAAAAGGTGACCCTCTCCTTGCGCCACAACTCCACCAGATACTCCGGGTCGTAGCGCCCCGGATAAACCTGCTTGAGCCCGAGCATGGTCGCCACATAAGGCAAACCCCAGGCGTGAACGTGGAACATCGGCGTGATCGGCATGTACACATCGTTGGTGCCGAGCAGCCGTACGCTGTCGATCGATCCCATGATCGTCGCCACGCCGATGGTGTGCAGCACCAGTTGCCGATGGGTGAAATACACGCCTTTCGGATTGCCCGTGGTACCGGTGGTGTAGAACGTGGTGGCCACAGAATTTTCGTCGAAATCCTGAAAATCATACTGCGCACTCGCAGCGGCCAGCAGTTGCTCATATTCGCCGACGAGGTTGGGCAGCTCTGCGGTTTTCTCCGGAAGATCGGTCAGCAGCAGGGTTTTCTCCACCGTGGTCAGCTGCGGCGCGATGGCCTGATACAGCCCGACGAACTCACTGTTGACCAGGACGAAGCGGTCCTCGGCGTGGTTCATGGTGTAGAGGATCTGCTCGGGCGACAGACGAACGTTGATGGTGTGAATCACCGCGCCGATCATCGGAATGGCGAACATGCATTCCAGGTAACGGTGGCTGTCCCAGTCCATCACCGCCACGGTGTCACCAGCCTTGACGCCAGCAGCCGTCAGCACGTTGGCCAGCCGCGCAACCCGCTCGATCAGGGTCGGATAGCTGTAGCGCAACTGGTCGCGGTAGATGATTTCGCGGGTTTTCTCGTAACGGGCGCCGGACATCAGCAGCCGTTTGATCAGCAATGGATACTGGTAGGCCCCATCGGCCGGCGGAATGACCCGAGTCTGCAACATAAGAATCCCTTTTCTGACTGCACGGTGTTGGCGGAGAGATTCGTACTCTAGTGCGCCTGCATGACAGTCAAATCAGCCAAAGGAATGATTTGCAGAGCCGTACAAATGCTAGCTTTGCGCCAGCATCCCAGACATCGAGAAAATGGATATGGCACCTGTAGGAGCTGCCGAAGGCTGCGATCTTTTGATCTTGATCCTGAAACAAGATCAAAAGATCGCAGCCTCGTTGCACTCGTCAGCTCCTACGAGGGAAAAATGCCGGCCGGTCAGTGCATCTCGGTGAACGCGATTTTCACGCCGAGAGCAATCAGCACGGCGCCCATGGTGCGGTCGAACCAGTGGCCCATGCGGGCGAAGCCGGCGCGCACCCGTTGCTGGCTGAACAGCATCGCCACCAGGCAGAACCAGATCGCCGTCGCCACCGCCAGGTACACCCCGTAACCGGCCTGCACGGCCAGCGGTGTGTGCGGGTTGATCACCACGGTGAACAGCGAGAGGAAAAACAGCGTGGCTTTCGGGTTCAGACCGTTGGTGACGAAGCCCGAGGTAAACGCGCCCCGCGCGGTGCGTACGCCGGTTTCCCGGTGCAAGTCATCGTTGACGGTTTTCGCCGGTTGCGCGCGCAAGGCCTTGAAGCCGATGTAAAGCAGATACGCGGCGGCGGCCCACTTCAGGGCGTTGAACAGCACGATCGATTGCGACACGATCAGACCGATGCCGAGCAACGAATAGCCAACGTGCAGGAAAATCGCCGTGCCCACGCCCAGCGCGGTCCAGGTGCCGGCGCGGCGCCCATGGGTCACGCTCTCGCGCACCACCACGGCAAAGTCCGGGCCGGGGCTGGCCACGGCGAGCAGGTGGATCAGGGCAACGGTCAAGAACTCGGTCCAGTACATGGGGGCTCCTCAGGATTCGAATGTTCACACTGGGCTCATTGCCGAATGCTTTCCCTGTGGGAGCGAGCCTGCTCGCGAAAGCGCTGGGTCAGCCAACAGAGATGTTGAATGGGCCAGAGCTTTCGCGAGCAGGCTCGCTCCCACAGGTGTTCAAGGCATCTCGGTGTCGAGTAACCAATTGTTTCATCTGGTAGGCTCGGCAGAGTACGCCCTCCGCTCACAGCACAAAAGGTACAGTTGATGACGAACACGCGCCGCGCGGTATTCCTTGATCACCCTTCGCTGGATCTCGGCGATCTGGACCTCGGTCCGTTGCGCGAATGCTTCAGCGACTTGCAGCTGTTCGCCCAGACTCTGCCGGAACAGGTCAGCGAACGCCTGCACGGCGCCAGTGTGGCGATCACCAACAAAGTCGTGATCGACGCCGCTGCAATGGCTGCCAACCCGCAGCTGAAACTGATCCTGATCAGCGCCACCGGCACCAACAACGTCGACCTCACTGCCGCCCGCGCTCACGGCATCACCGTGTGCAATTGCCAGGCTTACGGCACGCCGTCCGTGGCGCAACACACGATCATGCTGTTGCTCAACCTCGCCACGCGCCTGGCCGACTATCAAAAGGCTGTGAGCGAAGGCCGCTGGCAACAGGCGAAACAGTTCTGCCTGCTCGACTACCCGATCGTCGAACTGCAAGGCAAAACCCTCGGCCTGCTCGGCCATGGCGAACTCGGTGGTGCCGTGGCGCGACTGGCCGAGGCGTTCGGCATGCGCGTGCTGCTTGGGCAGATTCCCGGGCGCCCGGCTCGGCCGGATCGCCTGCCGCTGGAAGAACTGCTGCCGCAGATCGACGCCCTGACCCTGCACTGCCCGCTCAACGAGCACACCCGGAACTTCATCGGCGCCGGCGAACTGGCCGCGATGAAGCCCGGCGCATTTGTGGTCAATACCGCTCGTGGCGGCTTGATCGACGAGCAGGCGCTGGCCGACGCTTTGCGTCGCGGCCACCTCGGCGGTGCGGCGACCGATGTGTTGAGTGTCGAGCCACCGACCCAGGGCAACCCGCTGCTCGCCGCCGATATCCCGCGCCTGATCGTCACCCCGCATAACGCTTGGGGCAGTCGCGAGGCGCGCCAGCGTATCGTCGGGCAATTGAGCGAAAACGCCCAGGCGTTCTTCAGCGGTGAGGCGCTGCGGGTCGTCAGTTGATAAACTGCGGCACTTTTTTTCAAGGAGCAGTTATGGATCCGCGCAGTGAAGTACTGCTTCGTCAGGCCGAGTTATTCCAGGGTTCGCTGCTGTTGGCCGGCCTGCCTGCCGACGACTTGCTCGGGCGTCTGCCGAATGCGTTCGGCTGGTGCTGGCACGCTGGCGACCAAGCCGCACTGGACGCACGTTTCGAAGGCCGCAGCCAGTTCGGCGTGAACGTGCCCGAGCGTGAGTTCGACAGCGCTGTGGTGTTCCTGCCCAAGTCCAAGGACCTCACCGACTACATCCTCAACGCCGTGGCGTCGCGTCTGGCCGGGCGTGAGGTGTTTCTGGTCGGGGAAAAACGCAGCGGCATCGAAGGCGCATCCAAACAGCTCAACCCGTTCGGCAAGCCGCGCAAACTCGACAGCGCCCGCCACTGCCAGCTCTGGCAAGTCACCGTGGCCAATGCACCTGAAGCGAAACCGCTGGAAAGCCTGGCGCAGACGTACGAACTGCCGCTGGCCGAAGGGCCGTTGAAAGTCATCAGCCTGCCGGGCGTGTTCAGCCACGGTCGCCTGGATCGCGGCAGTGCCCTGCTGCTGGAGCATCTGGACAAACTGCCGAGCGGCCATCTGCTTGATTTCGGTTGCGGCGCCGGCGTGCTCGGGGCTGCGGTGAAACGTCGCTATCCGCACAATCAGGTGACGTTGCTGGATGTCGACGCGTTCGCCGCCGCCAGTAGCCGTCTGACCTTGGCCGCCAATGGCCTGGAAGCCGAAGTGCTGACCGGCGACGGCATCGACGCCGCGCCGATGGGTTTGAGCGCGATTCTGAGCAATCCGCCATTCCATGTCGGCGTGCACACCGATTATTTCGCTACGGAGAACCTGCTGCGAAAAGCGGCGAAACATCTGAAAAACGGTGGCGAACTGCGCCTTGTGGCGAACAGCTTCCTCAAGTATCAGCCGCTGATCGAGGAGCACCTGGGCGTGTGTGCGATCAAGGCTGAAGGCAATGGTTTCCGGATCTACCGGGCCAAGCGCGGCTGAAAATTTGTTCTTGCCCAATCGTATTTGCCTAGGCAGAATCCGCTCCGTCCTAGGGGAGTAGTCTCCCACGAGCGCCAAGCTCGTCCGGCATACGTCAACATACTTGATCCTCAGATCATGGCGTATGCGACCCAAGCGTCCGCACCAGACGGATCGCAGGGTTTGACAAGACCTATGACACGCACACCTTACCCGGGGCGGGAAGGCTGTACGTGTCATAGCCGTGTCGACCCGCCCCTTAGGAAATCCCTGATGCTGGACTCGCTACTCGTTCCCACCGCTATCGTTGCCTTGGCCGAAATCGGCGACAAGACGCAACTGCTCGCGCTGATTCTCGCCGCTCGCTTTCGCAAACCCTGGCCGATCATCGCCGGGATTGTCGCCGCGACCCTGGCCAACCACGCAGCAGCCGGTGCGGTAGGTGCCTGGGTCGGCAGTTTCTTCTCCGACGCCGTCCTGCACTGGATCCTCGCCGCCAGCTTCGCCGCCACGGCGCTGTGGACCCTGGTCCCGGACAAAATGGATGACGACGAAGCCAGCACGGCGCGCAAGTTCGGGCCGTTCCTGACCACGCTGATCGCGTTCTTCCTGGCGGAAATCGGCGACAAGACGCAGATCGCCACGGTGATGCTCGCCGCGCAATATCCGGAACTGTGGCTGGTGATTATCGGCACCACCGTGGGCATGCTGATTGCCAACGTGCCGGTGGTACTGGCGGGTAACTTTGCCGCAGAGAAACTGCCACTGACCCTGATCCGCCGCCTCGCGGCTTCGGCGTTCATGATTCTGGCGATTGTTGCGGTTTATAAAGCGATGCAGAGCAGCGGCTGGGTTTGAAGCAGCTACAAGCTACAAGCTGCAAGCTGCAAGCTGCAAGCTGCAAGCTGCAAGCCCAGCGAGTCTGCTTTGACTTGTAGCTTGCCGCTTGAAGCTTGTAACTGCTCTATTCAGGACTTCGGGGCTTTTTCGTACAACGGCATGACTTTAGGAATCGCTGCCTGCAACGCAGCAATGCGGCTGCTGGATGCCGGGTGGGTGCTCATGAATTCCGGTGGCGCGCCTTCGGAAGCCTTGCTCATCTTGTCCCACAGGGTGATCGCCGCGTTCGGGTTGTAACCGGCGCGGGCGGCCAGTTCCAGGCCGATCAGGTCGGCTTCGTTTTCGTTGGCGCGGCTGTTGGGCAAGGTCATGCCGTAGTTGGCCACGGTGTCGGCCAGCGCCAGGCTGTCCTGCCCCAGACCGAACAGGGCACCAGCGCCCTGCTTGGCCATCTCCATACCGTAAGCCTTGGACATCGCTTCACGACCGTGCTCGCGCAGAGCGTGGGCGATTTCATGGCCCATGACCGCAGCGATTTCATCGTCGGTGAGTTTCAGACTGTCGATCAGCCCGGTGTAGAAGATGATCTTGCCGCCGGGACCGCAGTTGGCGTTGAGCTCATCGCTCTTGATCAGATTGACTTCCCATTGCCACTGCGCCGCGTCCGGGCGGAATGTTGGCGCTTGGGCGATCAAGCGGTTGGCGATGGTCTGCACGCGCTTGGCTTCAGGGCTGGTCTTGTCCAGCACACCTTTGCTCGACGCCTCGCCGACAGTCTTCTGATACGACTGCGCGTACATCTGGTCCACCTCTTGCGAGGACAGCATGCTGAACATGTACTGCTTGCGCTCCACGCCCACGGCGCCGCCGCTGGTGGTGTTGACCGACTGACAACCGGCCAGCAACAGCGCTGCGCTCAAAGCACTTACCACTAATGTCTTGTTCATTCAAAAGCTCCCTGAAAACCTGAGGCGTATCCTAGGCGGCTAATTGTATTGGCGCCAGATACAACGGACGCATTGCGCGTACATTCACCTATGGCCGCAAGACCTCGTGGAAATTCCTCAAGCGCATTGAATCCGCCGCGCACCGATCCATCAGCGACATCGCGGGCCGATTCCGACCAACGTCTCTCATGGCCCTGCACACCCCGCCGATAAATCCCTCGCAGATTGTCCTCTTGCGTGCGGAGCGCCCATGAAGTTCAAGTCGATCCAGTTTTCCGTCGCCGCCCTGGCCGGCGCCATCGTTCTGAGCGTGGTCGCGGCGCTGGTGCTGTACGCGCTGTTCTCCGGCGCTCGCACTCAAGAAATGGTGCAACAGCGCACCCAGGCGCAGTTCGAGCAAGTCATCGAACAGCGCCTGACCTCGCTCGCGCAGACCCAGGTCAGCCAGATCCAGCGCGAACTCGAAGCGCCGCTGTTGATTGCCGGCGGTCTGGTACGCGTGAACGCCCTGCTCGGCGCGACCGGCGCCGACGGCCAGCCGCGCCTGAGCGTCAGCCGCGAACAACTGATCAGCCTGATCAAGGAAAACGTCGAAAAGAACCCGAAGATTCTCGGCACCTACATCGGCTGGGAAAAAAACGCACTGGACCACAATGACGCGGCCTACATCGGCAGCTCTGTAGTTGGTATCGATCCGGCCAACGGCCGCTTTTTGCCGTGGTGGTTCCGCAATACCGACGGCAGCCTGGGCGTGGACAAACTGGCCGATGTCGACGATCAGAAAACCCTGTCCACCGGCATACGCGCCAGCGAGTACTACCTGTGCTCGAAAGAGACGAAGAAAGCCTGCGTGATCGACCCGGCACCGTACAAGGTCGGTGACAAGATCGTCATGCTCGCCTCGTTCATCGAACCGATCATGGTCAACGGCGCATTCCAGGGCATCGTCGGTGCCGACCTCTCGGTCAATTTCATTCAGGACATGCTGCTCGCCGCCAACCAGAAGCTTTACAGCGGCGCCGGTGAAATGGCGCTGGTCGGCGGCAACGGGAGGATCGTTGCCTACACCAAGGACTCGAGCAAATTCGGTGAAAAAGTCAGCGACATCCTCGACGCCGAACAGGCCAGCAATCTCGCCAACCTCAAGCGCGACGAGGTCACCTATTCGGTGAATCAGGCCAAGGGCCGCATCGAGCTGTACCTGCCGTTCGGCATCGGCCAGACCGACGCACGCTGGACACTGATGCTGCAACTGCCACTCAACGCGGTCATGGCCGATCTGCAAAACCTCCAGGCCGACCTTGATGCCCAACGCAAATCCGACACCTTCGGCATGGCCATGGTCGGCCTGGTCATCGCCGGCATTGGCCTGCTGGTGATCTGGCTGGTGGGCCACGGCATCGCGCGGCCACTCAAGCAAATGGTCGCCATGCTCGATGACATCGCTCAGGGCGAAGGCGATCTGACCCGGCGTTTGAGCAGCGACCGCAGCGATGAACTGGGCTCGATTGCCAAAGGCTTCAACACCTTCCTCGCCAAGTTGCAGGCGATGATCACGCAAGTGGTGACCTCGGTGCAGAGCGTCAGCGATTCCTCGGAACACACCGCCGACATCGCCATCCGCACCAACATCGGTGTGCAGAAACAAATGGCCGAGATCGATCAGGTGGCGACCGCGGTGCAGGAAATGACCGCCACCGCCCAAGACGTGGCGCGCAATGCCACCCAGGCCGCACAAGCGGCAAGTCACGCCGATCAGGCCGCCAGCCAGGGCATGCAGATCGTCCGCGACACATCGGATTCGATTGGCGTGCTGGCGGTGGAAATCGGCAAGGCTGTCGAGGTGGTGCAGACGCTGGCCAAGGACAGCGAAAACATCAATGCCATCCTCACCGCCATTCGCGGCATCGCTGAACAGACCAATCTGCTGGCACTGAACGCGGCAATCGAAGCCGCGCGGGCCGGCGAGCAGGGTCGCGGTTTTGCCGTGGTTGCGGATGAAGTGCGCAATCTGGCGCAGAAAACCCAGAAGGCCACTGAAGAAATCCAGAGCATGATCCAGCAGTTGCAACAGGGCACCCGCGATGTGGTGCGTGTGATGGAAGACAGCCAGAACCGCACCGACGAAAGCGTGCAACACGCGGCGAAAGCGGCCGAGGCGCTGGAGACGATTACCCAGGCCGTGTCGGTGATCAATGACATGAACACGCAAATCGCCAGTGCGGCAGAAGAGCAAAGCGCAGTGGCCGACGACATCAACCGCAATGTGATCAATATCGGTCAGGTGGCGAATGAAGTGGCGGGCGGTGCGGATGAATCGAGCTCGGCGAGCGCCGGGTTGACCAAACTGGCCGAGCAGCAGCGGCGGTTGATCAATCAGTTCAAGGTTTGATCTTTAGATCCTCTTCGCGAGCAGGCTCGCTCCCACAGTTGGATTGCATTCACATGTGGGAGCGAGCCTGCTCGCGAATATGCCGGCACAGATCACTCATCACGCCGGGGTGAGACACTCCGGCCCGTTCAACTTCGGATCATTCACCAGATTCGCCAGCACCCGCTCGCGCAGCGCCGCCGGCTCACTGGCGAGCAAACCCTGCAACACATGCAGCGGCGTTTGAGGATCAAGCCAGGCAGCCTGCCCCGCTTCATCAAGAATCAACGGCCGGCGCTGACTCGCCGCCGACTGAGTGATCACCGCCGTGCTCAGCCAGACCTGCTCCTGCACCGGATACGCTTCCCAGATCGCCGCGAAAAACAACGACGAGCCCTCCCCCGGCGTTAACCAGTACGGCCGCTTGCGCTGGGTGCCGCGCCATTCGTAAAAGCCGTTGGCCGGCAGCAGGCAGCGACGCAAGCGCAAGGCCTCACGAAACATCGGCTGTTCTGCGACGGTTTCGGCGCGGGCATGGGCCGGGGTCTTCGACAGATCGGTCAGCCACGGCGGCGTCAGCCCCCAGCGCGCACGGGCCAAGGTGCGCTGGCCGTCTTCTTCGGCACGCAGCATCAGCACCGAGTCATTCGGGGAAATGTTCCACTGCGCCTGTTGATCGGCGGGAAAACCTGGCAGGGCCGCGAAGTCGCGGTTCCAGCGAAACAGGGCATAACGTCCACACATGGGGCAACACGACTCTGAATAAAACGAAGGCCAGCCTAACAGACCAGCGTGCCGGGAAAGCTTTCCGGTTCGTCGCCGGGCAGCGGCAGCGCGGCATTGTACGCGGTGATCAACTCGCGGGCGTATTCGGCCTGATCGTTATCCACCGACAGCCAGAGCAGGCCGAAGATCGGCAATTCACCCGCACCGCCCACCAGATCACGGCCGATCAGATGCGCCTCGATCCCCTCACTGGCAAGCATGCCCTTGAGCATTTCGCCCTCCATCAGGTTCGCCGGTTCGTAGATGCGCTGCATACGCGGCCCTCACTCGTTTTCGCTGAAGACTTCCAAGTGCCACTCTTCTTCATGTACCTGCAGGACAAAGGTGATCGGACGACAGCACACCTGGCAGTCTTCGATATACGTTTGATCCCCAGCGGACAAATCCAGAGTCGTCTCGACTTCCTCACCGCAATACGGACATTCATAGCGTGCATTTTCCAGCATCGCGGTCTCCCCAGTGACTTGTGCGTATAATCGCCGGTCTATTTGCAGGGCTATTTTTGTCTGGCTACTTTTCAGACCGTGCCCCGCGGGTTTTCGATCAAACCCTTTACTTACCCTAGCCGTTTCCAACAAGAGAGCATGATGGGCGAATTCGATGCCATCCGACCTTACGACGACAGCGAAGTACCTGCGGTACTGGCAAGGCTGCTCGGCGACAAGGCGTTTCTAGATATCCTCACCCACTTCCGCTTCCCGCGTTTTGCCGGTGCCTTCGGCTGGATGCTCAAACCTCTTATAGCCCATCGGCTGCGTCGTGAGTTTGCCGACGTGAATTCCGTGGCTACCTTACAGGACAAAGTCGAGTTCTACGTCGACCACACCATCGAGCGCGCCACCGACGGCGTGACCTATACCGGTGTCGAGCAATTCAAGTCCGGCAGCGCCTACCTGTTCATCGCCAACCACCGCGATATCGTCATGGACCCGGCCTTCGTCAACTACGCCGTGTACCACGCCGGCCTGCCGACACCGCGCATCGCGATTGGCGACAACCTGCTGCAGAAGCCGTTTGTCAGTGACCTGATGCGCTTGAACAAGAGCTTTATCGTCCACCGCTCGATCACCGGCCGTCGCGAGAAAATGGCTGCTTATCAGTTGCTGTCGGCGTACATCAACCACTCGATCCGCAACGATTGCGCGTCGATCTGGATTGCTCAGGCGGAAGGTCGGGCGAAGGACGGCGACGACCGCACCGAGTCGGCGATCCTCAAGATGTTTCACATGAGCCGCAAGGACGAGCCGTTCGGCGAAGTGATTCGTTCGTTGAACGTTACCCCGGTGTCGATCAGCTATGAATACGACCCGTGTGACCAGGCCAAGGCCCGCGAACTGTACATCCGCGCCACCACCGGCACCTACGCCAAGGCGCCGGGCGAGGATGACGTGAGCATCGCGAAGGGCATCACCGGTTACAAGGGTCGGGTCCACGTGAATTTTGCCGCGCCGATCACCGAGGTGTTCGAGGACACCAAGCAATTGGCGATCGAGATGGACAAGCAGATTCTCGGCGGTTACCGGTTGTTCCCGGTGCATTACCTGGCGTACGCGCAGTGGGCGGATGCCGATCCGCAATTGAATGTGCCGAAAGCGGCCGAGGTGTTCCCGGCTGACGAACTGGCCAAGGCGCAGGATGAATGGCAAAGCCGATTGGATGCCTGCCCAGCTGAGCATCGGCCGTACCTGGTGCTGCAATATGCGACGCCGGTGCGTAATCAATACCGGGTCAAGGCTGGGTTGCCGCTGTAAAGCAACAGCAAGATCAAAAGATCGCAGCCTTCGGCAGCTCCTACATGGGAATGATGTACATCCTGTAGGAGCTGCCGAAGGCTGCGATCTTTTGCTTTCAGAAGCGCGTGCTGATCCAGGAGACGATCAGAGCAAGCCCCAGGCAGGCAAAACCAAAACGATAGAAGAATCGGTTCATGCGCAACGTCGCCCAATCGAGGATCGGCTCGGCATTCGGCTGCGCCTGGCGCTGGGCGGCGAGACTGGCCTGGGCGCGTTGCTCACGACGGCGGGTCGCGTGCAGCAGCCAACTGCCCGGAAAGGCCAGAAGCAAGGCCAGCAGGTTGATCAACTTGGCGGGATGGGCGGTAAACAGCGTCATCAAGTGCAGCGACATCACAGACCTCGAACTTAACCGGTGTGGCAGACGCCAGACCGACGACCGCGGCGCGGATTCTACCCAAACCGGCCCACCCTGCCCCTGCCTTTGCGACAAATAACCTGACAATCGACCGATGGCTGTCCTGTGTCATGGCATCGTCACGTGGATGCTTCACCCTGCGCGCCTCGAAACCCGAATGGAATGCGACATGCTGCACGCGGAAAACCAGGATCGCCTGTACCTCATCACCCCTTACGACGACCAGCAAAGCCTGGTCGGCAGCCTTGCCTTCAACGTGCAGGATCGACACTGGCTGGTGTATTGCGCGCTGGGCGGGCATCAGCACGCGGACTTGCCCGAGACCGATTTGTTGACTGGCGTGAGTGTGCTCGATTTCTATTCCCAGGCTGCCTGAACGTCAAAAGCACCCTCACCCTAGCCCTCTCCCAGAGGGAGAGGGGACTGACCGAGGTGTTTGCGGTAGATACGCCGACTTAAGATACCGCGCCGAACTCAGGTTTTTGACGCACACGCGATCGGCTCCCTCTCCCTCCGGAGAGGGGACTGACCGAGGTGTTTGCGGTAGATACGCCGACATGAGATACCGCGCCGAACTCAGGTTTCGAAGCACACGCGATCGGCTCCCTCTCCCTCGGGAGAGGGCTGGGGTGAGGGGAATCGATTTCCCATACGACACAAATCCCAGATCCAAAAAAAACCCGGAACCATCACTGGCCCCGGGCTTTTTCACATTCGCTGCAAACTTACTCAGCGAGCACCTGACCCACGGTCGGGTCCTTGAACAGACGCGTCAGCGCATCGCTCAATACATCGCTGACCAGTTTGGTGTTGGTTTCCTGATTCGGCGCCATGCCGAAGCGCTGGTCCAGCGACGCACCGTAACGACCGCTGTAGCGGCGGTTGGCGTTCTGCACGTCAGAGCGGAAGGTTGCGCCGATGGTTGCTTCGGTCACGTACATGCCTTCTTTCGGCGACTGATATTTCAACTCGGCCAGGGTCACGGTCAGCTGCGGCGCGTTGGGTGCGTTAGTGGTCGGGGTGAAGCCGAGCAGACGCACGGCGGCTTCGGCCTGGGCCTGCAGCTTGGGCAGGATCTGCTCGCGCTGCACGGTGATGGCGCTGGTTTCCGGGTACAGACCGCCACGGGTGCCCAGGGTTGGCGACGGACGACCATCGACCACACGCACGATGACAGGCTGGCCACGACCGACCGCTGGCAGTTGCGTGGTCAGCTTCGGCTCCGGATTCAGTTGTTGCGGGCTGTGGGCGCAGCCGGCGAGGGTCAAACCGGCGACAGTGATCAAACCGAACAACAGGCGTTGCAACATGCTCTTCTCTCCAGAATCAGGCACAAACAGGCCGGCAGTATAGCGGTGGGCCACTGCGCGTAACCAGCGCCGCGCAGTGAATACTGAAATGTCTGACAAACCCCGCCGAAAGCGGTTCCTGTCACACATTCTTCACCGTCCATACACCGCGGCGTCATGCCTCGCCGACAAGCTTCAAAGCAGTCCTCCTTCAAGGAACTCTGCCATGCGTTATCTGATCTCGCTGTTCGCCCCTCGCCCGCTGCATCGCAGCTTCGCCCTGCTCGACCGCAACGGTCATTGCCAGGCTTTCAAGCAGTGCAGCCTGCAACCGATGGGCGACGGCTGGGTGGAAATCGAAGAAATCCGCCTGACCTGGTTGAACCAGCCGCTGCCCGCCAGCGCCCGGGTCGTACCGCGACAAATGCGCGCACGGGGTCAGGTGCAGTTGAGCATCTGACCGGATGCCTAATAAAAGTCATTAAACACGAGCAACTGCGCGCATTTCTTCGCTACAATCTCCCCCCGATTATAAGGACGTCTCCTGATCGGGCCCCGCAACAGCGTCAATGCGCATGCATCGACATCAAAATCGCCCACAGAGAGCCGCCCACACAGATCGAGTGAAGTTGGCGCGCTTGCCTGTTCTTCCGGCAAAAACCCGCTTTTCGCGAATCTGCAGAGCTGTCATTCGCTCGGCCACCGCGTTGTTTTGCCCTTGCGGGCAGGTGCCAGGCCAAGGCAGCCCTTTTTTGAGGTTCACGTCTTCAAAAGAGCGTGAAAAAAACGGGTTTTCACAACTTCACAAGAGTGTGGCGAGCAAATGAATAGTTTTGCGTCTGAACATGCACCATTAGCGTCCGAAACAGCCCAACGACACAGGACCGGGTATACCTCGAACATCGGAGCCTGAAGCCTGTCCGCTACGGATTTGGTTGCACGAAAACGGATGTCTCGACCATAAGTCGAATTGCCAGCCCTGCGTGAAAATGCGTTCATGGAACGCTTGAAACCAGGCCGCACGCATCCGTCGAAGTTGCGAAAAATTGCGAAGATTCGGACATGGCCAACCTGACCACGGATAGCCCGGGCCCACTGACCTGCCCTGGAACGCCTGGCAGCCATGCCGACAATTTGGTGCTGCAGATTTGGGAGACGCGTTAAATGGCGCATAACGAAGCAGTCGACGTAGTTCTGGTAGGGGCCGGCATCATGAGTGCCACCCTGGCCGTACTGCTCAAAGAGCTCGACCCCGCGATCAAGCTGGAAGTCGTTGAGCTGATGGATTCCGGTGCTGCCGAGAGTTCCAATCCGTGGAACAACGCCGGTACCGGTCACGCCGGCCTGTGCGAGCTGAACTACACCCCGCAGGCCGCCGATGGCAGCGTCGACATCAAGAAAGCCGTGCACATCAACACCCAGTTCGAGGTGTCGAAGCAGTTCTGGTCGTACCTGACCAAAAAAGGCACGTTCGGCTCGTGCAAATCCTTCATCAGCCCGGTTCCGCACCTGAGTTTCGTTCAGGGCGAAAGCGGTGTGTCGTTCCTCAAGGAGCGCTTCAATGTCCTGAGCAAGCACCACGCGTTTGCCGACATGGAGTACACCGAAGACAAAGGCAAGATGGCCGAGTGGATGCCGCTGATGATGCCGGGCCGCTCGCCCGACGAAGTCCTCGCCGCCACCCGCGTGATGAACGGCACCGACGTCAACTTCGGCGCCCTGACCAATCAGTTGCTCAAGCACTTGAGCAGTGCCCCGGACACCCAGGTCAAATACTGCAAGCGCGTGACCGGCCTCAAGCGTAACGGCGCCGGCTGGACCGTCAGCATCAAGGACGTCAACAACGGCAACACCCGCGAAGTCGACGCAAAGTTTGTCTTCCTCGGTGCCGGTGGCGCGGCCCTGCCGTTGCTGCAGGCTTCGGGCATCGAAGAAAGCAAAGGCTTCGGCGGCTTCCCGATCAGTGGCCAGTGGCTGCGTTGCGATAACCCGGAAGTAGTCAAGCACCACCAGGCCAAGGTCTATAGCCAGGCGGCCGTGGGTTCGCCACCGATGTCGGTGCCGCACCTCGATACCCGCGTAGTCGATGGCAAGAAATCCCTTCTGTTCGGGCCGTACGCCGGTTTCACCACCAAGTTCCTCAAGCACGGCTCCTTCATGGACCTGCCGATGTCGGTGCGCGCCGGCAACATCGGGCCGATGCTGGCGGTGGCGAAAAACAACATGGACCTGACCAAGTACCTCGTCAGCGAAGTGATGCAGTCGATGGAACAGCGTCTGGAATCGCTGCGGCGTTTCTACCCGCAGGCGAAAGCCGAAGACTGGCGCCTGGAAGTGGCCGGCCAACGGGTGCAGATCATCAAGAAGGACCCGAAAAAGGGCGGCATCCTGCAGTTCGGTACCGAACTGGTCGCAGCGAAGGATGGCTCCCTCGCTGCCCTGCTCGGCGCATCGCCAGGTGCGTCGGTGACCGTTTCGATCATGCTCGAGCTGATCGAAAAATGCTTCCCGGCCAAGGCGTCCGGCGAGTGGGCAAGCAAACTGGCGGAAATCTTCCCGGCCCGTGAAAAGGTTCTGGAAACCGATGCTGCGCTGTATCGCAAGATCAACACGCAGAACAACATCGCCCTGGAACTGGTTGAAGAAAGCAGCGAGACACCAAGCTTCGCTTGATCTTGCGGCATGAAAAAACGCCCCAATCGGGGCGTTTTTTATGGACGCCAGAATCAAAAGATCGCAGCCTTCGGCAGCTCCTACAGGGCCAACATAAATCCCATGTAGGAGCTGCCGAAGGCTGCGATCTGTTGATCTTGTCTTTTGCCCTTAACCGCGGGACTTTTCGATCAGTTCAATGTATTCCGGGGCGTTGCGCTGATCGGCGATCAGCTCAACGAAAGTCTTGCCCTGCTCATCCTTGCCATCGACGTCATAACCCGCCGCAACGAAGAAGCCCAGAAAGCGCTCGAAGTCATCGATGCGCAATCCGCGATAGGCCTTGATCAGTTTGTGCAGCGACGGCGAAGTGGCGTCGACCGGCTCAAAATCGAGGAACAGCTTGATCTGCTCATCGCCGATCTCGTCACCAATCACTTGTTTCTTATCTTTACGCATTGCCGACTCCAGCTCGCAGACATGACACGGGGCGGGCAGTTTACCCCTGCCCGACCGCCCGGCTCAACGCGGACGAATCGCCCCGGTGTGCAAATCCGCCCAGATGTGGCCGTTGGCATAACTGAGGAACTGCACATACACCGTGTCGTTGCGCAGCAGATCCATCACCACGCGGTATTGCGCCAATGGATAGAACAGCGTCAGGGTTTTGCTTTTGTCATCGTAGGCCGGCTTTTTCAGGCTTTTGCTTTCGCCGTCAAAACTCACCAGCACCTGGCTGATCGTCGCGCCCTTGTTCAGCGATTTGCCTTTGAGGCGGATCAACAAGGATGAGGTGACCGGAATCGGCTGCTGATTGGACTGGCGCTGCGCACCGACCACCACCGAATACTCGCTGACCTGCAGCAGTTGCTGCTGCTCGGGGTCAGCATCACGCAGGGTCAGATCGTCCGGCGGCAGGAACTGGCTGTGCATCGGCGCAGCGGACAGCGGCAGGCTGAGAGACAGCAGCAGGGCGGCGAGACTGCGGATCAAGAGGCGCATGACAGACTCCGGAGGGCGGGGCCAAGAACTCTAGCATGCACCTGCGCAAATCAATGCGCCGATTCAATCGAACTGCTTGCGCATCCAGGCCTGATAGTCAGCGACACCGGGCTCGCCATCACGCGGTGCCCATGGGGCGAGTTCGCCTTCACCGACCGGGCGATAGGGTCCGGCCTTGCATTCGAACATCAGGCTGTCGGCTTCCAGTACGACCAGTCCGTGAAAGACGTTCGTCGGCAGATCCACACCGACACAGTCCCCGCCGGCCTGCAGAACCTGCTTTTTCAACACGCTACCGTTTTCGTCGAAAATCAGCAGCCCCAGCCGCCCCTTGAGCACCAGCAACGTTTCAGCCTTGTTAACACCCAGATGACGATGAGGCTGGATGTAGGTCTGCGGTTGCAGCCCCACCGCCATGCGATGACAGGCTTCTTCCATCTGATGGAAGTTGTGATGCTGGCGTCCGCGGGGATTGTGCGCGGCTTTCTCGGCCAACTCAGCGAACAGCGTTTGATCAAGAAAGCCAGGCGTACCCATCGCTTTACATTCCTTTAACCGCGTAAATCCCGTTGGCGTTGCGCCAGTAGCCCTTGTAGTCCATGCCATAACCGAAAATGTAGCGGTCGATGCATGGCAGGCCGACGAAATCGGCTTTCAGGTCCGGGCGCGCCTTGCGGTCGTGATCCTTGTCGATCAGCACGGCGGTGTGCACTTTGCGCGCGCCGGCGTGTTTGCAGAAGTCGATGATCGCGCCCAGGGTATGACCTTCATCGAGGATGTCGTCGATGATCAGGACGTCGCGGTCGATGAACGAGACTTCCGGCTTGGCTTTCCAGAACAGGTCGCCGCCGCTGGTTTCGTTGCGATAACGGGTCGCGTGCAGGTAGGACGCTTCCAGCGGGAATTGCAGATGCGTCAGCAGTTTGCCGGAGAAGATCAGGCCGCCGTTCATCACGCAGAACACCACCGGATTGCTGTCAGCCAGTTGTTCGTTGATTTGTGCACCGACGCGGGCGATGGCCGCCTCGACTTCAGACTCGGTGTACAGGCAGTCAGCCTCTCGCATGATTTGACGGATATGCTCGAGATCAGCGGACATGGCGCTCTCCAGGGGTTGGCGGAATTGGAAAAGCGGGCAAAGGTACGCATCCCGCGAGGTCGAATCAAGCTCTTATGGACTAACGTACAGAATGTCCTATAGGACATCACCCTCGGATAGATTAATCTAGGCCGGTTTTTTTGCCCGCCGCCGGAGCCTTTCCCATGCCCATCCTCGAGATCCGCCATCCGCTGATCCGTCATAAACTCGGCCTGATGCGCCGCGCTGACATCAGCACCAAGAATTTCCGCGAGCTCGCTCAGGAAGTCGGCGCCCTGTTGACCTATGAAGCTACAAAAGACCTGCCGCTCGAATCCTACGACATTGCCGGCTGGTGCGGCACCGTGTCGGTGGAGAAGATCGCCGGCAAGAAGATCACCGTCGTGCCGATCCTGCGTGCCGGCATCGGCATGCTTGAAGGCGTGCTCAGCCTGATCCCGGGCGCCAAGGTTTCTGCTGTGGGCGTTGCCCGCAACGAAGAAACCCTGCAAGCGCACACCTACCTGGAAAAACTGGTACCGGAAATCGACGAACGCCTGGCGATGATCATTGACCCGATGCTCGCCACCGGCAGTTCCATGGTTGCCACCATCGACCTGCTGAAAAAGGCCGGTTGCCGCGACATCCGCGCCATGGTCCTGGTGGCCGCGCCGGAAGGCATTGCTGCCGTAGAAAAGGCGCACCCGGACGTGACCATCTACACCGCGTCCATCGATGAACGTTTGAACGAGCACGGCTACATCATTCCTGGGCTTGGCGACGCCGGTGACAAGATCTTCGGCACCAAGCAGAAGGACGCGTAACCATGCAGCAAGAGTTCAACGATCCGCTCTGGCGCACGGTACTGTCCGGCGCGCAGATGCTGTTCGTGGCCTTCGGCGCCTTGGTGCTGATGCCGCTGATCACCGGCCTGGACCCCAACGTGGCACTGTTCACCGCGGGTCTGGGGACGATCCTGTTCCAGATCGTCACCGGACGTCAGGTGCCGGTGTTCCTGGCCTCGAGCTTCGCTTTCATCACGCCGATCATTCTCGCCAAGGGCCAGTTCGGCCTCGCCGCGACCATGGGCGGGGTGATGGCGGCCGGTTTCGTCTATACCTTCCTCGGCCTGGCCGTGAAGATCAAAGGCACCGGCTTCATTGACCGTTTGCTGCCACCGGTGGTGATTGGTCCGGTGATCATTTCCATCGGCCTGGCCATGGCGCCGATTGCCGCGAACATGGCGATGGGCAAGGCCGGCGACGGCACCGAACTGATTCACTATCAAACAGCGATGATGATTTCCATGCCGGCGCTGCTGACCACGCTGATCGTGGCAGTGTTCGGCAAGGGCATTTTCCGTCTGGTGCCGATCATTTCCGGGGTGCTGGTGGGCTTTGCCATGTCGTTCTATTTCGGCGTGGTCGACACCGCGAAAATTGCTGCAGCGCCGTGGTTCGCCCTGCCGCACTTCACCGCGCCGGAGTTCAACTGGCAGGCGATTCTGTTCATCGTTCCGGTGGCACTGGCCCCGGCGATCGAGCACATCGGCGGCGTGATCGCCGTGGGCAGCGTGACCGGTCGCGATTACCTGAAGAAGCCGGGCCTGCATCGCACCCTGCTCGGTGACGGCATCGCCACCACTGCTGCCGGCCTGTTCGGCGGCCCGCCCAACACCACTTACGCCGAAGTGACCGGCGCGGTGATGCTGACCAAGAACTACAACCCGAAAATCATGACCTGGGCGGCGATCTTCGCCATCACCCTGGCGTTCATCGGCAAATTCGGCGCGCTGCTGCAGAGCATTCCGGTGCCGGTGATGGGTGGGATTCTGTGCCTGTTGTTCGGTTCGATTGCGGCGGTGGGCATGAACACCCTGATCCGCCACAAGATCGACCTGGGCGAAGCGCGCAACCTGGTGATTGTTTCGGTGACGCTGGTGTTCGGTATCGGCGGTGTGCTGGTCGGCACCGGCACCGGCCCGGATGACTTCGGCCTCAAAGGCATCGCGCTGTGCGCGGTGGTGGCGATTGCGCTGAACCTGATCCTGCCGGGCAATGATGGCTGGAAGCAGAAGAAGGCGGATGAGCCGCTGATCTAAGGCTTTCAGATTTTCATCGCCTGACAGATAGCATTCGCGAGCAGGCTCGCTCCCACAGATTGGAATGTATTTCCCCTGTGGGAGCGAGCCTGCTCGCGAAGCTTTTAAAGGGCCAGCGGCGCTCTTTCGCAGAGGGTCGCCAGCGCCTTGGCCCATTGCGGGTCGTCGTTCAGGCACGGCACCAGTACCAGTTCCTCGCCCCCCGCTTCGCGGAACTGTTCCCTACCGCGATCGCCAATCTCTTCCAGCGTCTCGATGCAGTCAGCTACGAACGCCGGGCACATCACCAGAATCTTTTTCACCCCGCTTTTCGCCAGTTCATCCAGCCGCGCTTCGGTATACGGCTCGATCCATTTCGCCCGGCCCAGGCGTGACTGAAACGACACCGACCATTTGCCGTCCGGCAGGCCCATGGTTTTGGCGAAGGCGGCGGCGGTACGGAAACACTGCGCGCGGTAACAGGTTGCCAATACCGCCGGCGAGGCGGTCTGACAGCAATCGGCGCCCTTGAGGCAGTGATTGCCCGTCGGGTCGAGTTTGCTCAGATGCCGCTCCGGCAAGCCGTGAAAGCTCAGCAGCAGATGATCGTAATCCTGCTGCAGATGCGGACGCGCACTGGCGACCAGTGCTTCGATGTATTCCGGCTGATCGTAGAACGGTTGCAGGATCGACAACTGGACATCGAGTTTCTTCTCGCGCAGCACGCGCCGGGCTTCTTCGATCACGGTGGTCGTAGTGCTGTCGGCGAACTGCGGATACAGCGGCGCCAGCGTGATCTTCTTATGTCCCGCTTTGACCAGACGCAGCAGACAGGTTTCGATCGACGGCTCGCCATAACGCATCGCCAGATCCACCGGGCCGTGTTTCCACGTGCGGGTCATCTGCTCCTGCAAGCGGCGGCTGAGCACCACCAGCGGCGAGCCCTCCTCCCACCAGATCGAGGCGTAGGCATGGGCCGATTGCTCGGGGCGCTTGATCAGGATCAGCGACACCAGCAACCGCCGCAGCGGCCATGGCAGGTCGATCACGTAGGGGTCCATCAGAAATTGATTGAGGTAGCTGCGCACATCGGCCACCGAGGTGGAGGCCGGAGAGCCCAGGTTGACCAGAAGCAAAGCGTGATCGGTCATGCAACGTCCTATTTCAGAGGCGGCTGGAGAGATCATCCAGAGCCGCGCGTAAATCCGTAAAGCGGAAAGCGAACCCCGCTTCGAGCAAGCGTGCCGGCGTGGCGCGCTGGCCGCCGAGCAATAACAGTGACAGTTCGCCGAGCATTACCTTCAGCGCCAGGGTCGGCATCGGCATGAACGCCGGGCGGTGCAACACACTGCCCAGCGTCTTGGCAAATTCGCGGTTGCGCACAGGTTTCGGCGCGCAGGCATTATAAGGACCGCTCGCCTGATTCCGGTGCAGAAGAAAATCAATCAGGGCGATTTGATCGTCGATATGAATCCACGGCATCCACTGCCGACCATTGCCCAAAGGCCCGCCCAGCCCGAGCTTGAACGGCAGCAACAGCCGCGACAAAAAGCCGCCCTCGGCCGACAGCACCAGACCGGTTCGCACCAGCATCACGCGTATGCCGAGGTTCTCGGCACGCAGCGCGGTTTCTTCCCAGGCGATGCACAACTGACTGGCGAAGTCGTCGATGCCGGGCGGCGATTCTTCAGTCAACTCGCGTTCGCCACCGTCGCCGTACCAGCCGATCGCCGAGCCGGAAATCAGCAGCGACGGTTTCTGCGCACGAGTTTCCAGCCACGCCAGCAGCGTTTCCGTCAGGGTGATGCGGCTGCTCCACAGCAACGCCTTGCGGCGATGGGTCCAGGGGCGGTCGGCAATCGGCGCGCCGGCGAGATTGACGATCGCATCCAGCGGATCTTCGCCGAGGTCTTCCAGACGGGCAATCCCGCGCACTTGCGCGCCGCAGATCTGCGTGACCTTTTCCGCGCGGCGACTCCACACCGTCAGGCGATGGCCCTGCTCCAGCCAGTGTCGGCAGAGCTGACGTCCTATCAAACCAGTACCGCCGGTCAGCAATATGTGCATGACATCTTCCTCGCGTGGCGTTTAACCCGGATCACTAGTCTATTTTTATAGGCAGGGATCTTTTCGATCGGGCAGGCTCTATGGTTTAACAATAGGCCAAGCTGTCAGAACGAGAACGCTAGAAGTTATACCAAAAAACAGAATTGTACAGGTTTGATCGACGGCGTAGTCTGTACAGAAAGGTAAACGAGGCCCCTATGACTGTACCTATCGCAATCATCGGCACCGGCATCGCCGGGCTCTCCGCCGCCCAGGCTCTGACAGAGACCGGGCATACCGTTCAACTGTTCGATAAAAGCCGCGGCAGCGGCGGGCGCATGTCGAGCAAGCGCAGCGACGCTGGCTCGCTGGACATGGGCGCTCAATACTTCACCGCGCGCGACCGGCGCTTCGTCACCGAGGTGCAGCGCTGGCAGAGCCAGGGCTGGGCCGCCGAATGGACGCCGCAGCTGTACACCTTCCAGGGCGGGCAACTGAACATGTCGCCGGACGAGCAGACCCGCTGGGTCGGCACGCCGCGCATGAGCGCCATCACCCGTGGCCTGCTCGATGGTCTGGATGTGCAGTTCGCCTGCCGCATCACCGAAGTCTATCGCGGTGAAGAACACTGGCATCTGCAGGACGCCGACGGCTGCACCCACGGCCCCTTCAGCCATGTGGTGATCGCCACACCAGCGCCGCAAGCCACCGCGTTGCTGGCCGCCGCACCGAAACTTGCCGGCGTCGCAGCCGGGGTGAAAATGGAGCCGACCTGGGCCGTCGCCCTCGCCTTCGAAACTCCACTCGATACGCCAATCGAAGGCTGCTTCGTGCAGGACAGCCCGCTCGACTGGCTGGCGCGCAACCGCAGCAAACCCGGGCGCGACAGCACGCTTGACACCTGGGTGCTGCATGCAACCAGCGCCTGGAGCCGGCAACATATTGATCTGTCCAAGGAAGCAGTGATCGAGCATTTGCACGGTGCTTTCGCCGAACTGCTGCACAGCGCCATGCCTGCGCCGACCTTCAGCCTCGCCCACCGCTGGCTCTACGCCCGCCCCGCTACCGGCCATGAATGGACCACGCTGGCCGATGTCGATCTGGGCCTGTACGCCTGTGGCGACTGGTGCCTGTCAGGCCGCGTTGAAGGCGCCTGGCTCAGTGGTCAGGAGGCTGCACGTCGCTTGCACGAACACCTGCAATGAATCGCATCAATCCGCGCAAATTGCTGCTGTCGAAGTGGACAGCAGCCCAGCCGCAAAACCGCGAAAAACATTTTCTGGTGACCGAACTGATCCGCGACGAGGAAGGTACGGTGCTGGAAGTTGAATTGCAGGCGGTGCTGACCCAGCGTAGCGAGCGACTGGATTGGCAGGTGCTGAAAGACAGCGAGAACTGGTTACTCGGCTGGAAATAGATTTCCCTTGTGGGAGCGAGCCTGCTCGCGAATGCGCTGTGCCAGATGCGGATTCACTGACTGACACACCGCTTCGCGAGCAGGCTCGCTCCCACAGTGTTCTTGGTGAACCCAAAAAAGTTATACAAATCATTTGACTTGTACATCCATCGATCTATGCTGAGGAAAAGTTGTACAGAGATAACTCTCTGTACAGGTATAGATTCGAGGTGCTCATGTCTACTGCTTCCCTGTCCAAGCCGAAGATCGCCATCAGCGCCTGCCTGTTGGGCGAAGAAGTGCGCTACAACGGTGGGCACAAGGAATCGCGGCTGTGCAGCCGTACCCTCACCGAATATTTCGATTTTGTCCCGCTGTGCCCGGAAGTCGCCATCGGCATGGGCATTCCCCGTGAGCCGATCCGGCTGGTCGGCGACCCGGAGCAACCCGAGGCCGTCGGTACCGTCGACCGCACTATCAACGTCACCAGGCCGCTGGCCGAGTACGGCGAGAAAATGGCCGCCGAGTTGCAGGACCTGTCCGGCTACATCTTCATGCAGCAGTCGCCCTCCTGCGGGCTGGAACGGGTCAAGGTCTATCACGACAACGGCGCGCCAGTGAATGGTGGCGGACGCGGCATCTATGCGCAGGCATTTTGCGCACAACATCCTGACCTGCCCGTGGAAGAAGCCGGGCGCCTCAACGATCCGGTGCTGCGGGAAAACTTCATCACCCGCGTATTGGCCTACAGCGCCTGGCAGCAAGTGCTCGCCGAGGGCCTGACCCGCCGCGCGCTCACCGAATTCCACTCGCGCTACAAGTACCTGCTGATGGCGCACAACCCGCTGCAATACAAAAACCTCGGCAAATTGCTCGGCAACATGGCCGACAGCGATCCCGCCGAACTCGGCCCACGCTACTTCAGCGAACTGATGGCCGCGCTGAAGAAATGCGCCACACGCGGTACTCACTGCAACGTGTTGCTGCACCTCAGCGGATATTTGAAACAATCGCTAAGCGCCGAAGACAAACAGGAAATGCAGCAGATCATCGGCCAGTACCGCCAGGGCATCGTGCCGCTGGTGGTGCCGCTGACACTGCTCAAACACCACTTTCGACTCCATCCGGACCCGTACATCGCACAGCAGGTTTACCTGCAGCCGCATCCGGAAAACCTCAGTCTGCGAAACTCGATCTGATGAACGATAAAACCGACAGCAGCGCCCAGGAAGACCTCGGCGCCGACTTCAAGAAAGCCCTCGACGAGGGCTGGTTGCCGATTCGCGAAGTCGCGCGGCAGACCGGCGTCAACGCCATCACTTTGCGTGCGTGGGAACGTCGCTATGGGTTGGTGGTGCCGCAGCGCACGCCCAAGGGTCATCGGCTCTACAGCGCTGAACATGTGCAGCGGATCATGGCCATCCTCACTTGGCTCAACCGTGGGGTGGCGGTCAGCCAGGTCAAGCCACTGCTCGACGCGCCGCAAGCCTTCACCGAAACCGTGGAGAACGACTGGCAGCGTCTGCGCCAGACTTTGCTCTCGGCAGTCACCGCACTGAATGAGCGCACGCTGGATGACAGCGTCAATCAGGCCATCGCCCTGTACCCGCCACGGACCTTGTGCGAGCAATTGCTGATGCCGTTGCTGGCCGAGCTCGAACAGCGCTGGCAGGGCCAGTTCGGCGCGCAGATGGAGCGCACGTTTTTCTATTCCTGGCTGCGCAGCAAGTTCGGCGCACGCATCTACCATAACAACCGCCAGTTGCATTCGGCGCCGCTGCTGTTGATCAATCATTCCGACCTGCCGCTGGAGCCGCATCTGTGGCTGTGCGCATGGCTGATCAGCAGTGCCGATTGCCCGGTGCAGGTGTTCGACTGGCCGCTGCCGGCCGGCGAACTGGCGCTGACCGTCGAGCATCTGCAAGCCCGTGGCGTGCTGTTGTATTCGAGCAAAGCCATGCAACTGGCGCAGTTGCCCAAGCTGTTGGCGAACGTCAATTGCCCGACCCTGATTGCCGGCCCCACGGTGCACATTCACCACACCGAGCTGTCAGCACGCACTGCGCAAACCACCGATCTGTTTTTGGCCGAAGATCCGCTTGCCGCCCATCAGGCGCTGCTCGAGCGCGGATTGATTTGATGATGGGTTTAATCACATGCAATTGATCTGGCTGCGCAGCGACTTGCGCCAACATGACAACACTGCCCTCGCGGCCGCCGCAGCGCGCGGCCCGACGGTGGCGGTGTATCTGTTGAGTCCGCAGCAGTGGCTGGAACACGATGATGCACCGTGCAAGGTGGATTTCTGGCTGCGCAACCTGCGCGAACTGAGCCAGAGCCTCGGCACGCTGAATATCCCGTTGTTGATTCGCAGCGCGCCGCACTGGGATCAGGCACCGGCAGAGTTGCTCAAGCTCTGTCGGCAATTGAAGATCGAAGCAGTGCATGTCAACGAGGAATACGGCGTTCACGAAAGCCGCCGCGATGAAGCCGTGGCCGACACGTTGCGAGCCGAGAGCATTGAGTTCCACAGCTATCTGGATCAGTTGCTGTTCAAACCCGGGACGGTGCTGACCAAGACCGGCACCTATTTCCAGGTGTTCAGTCAGTTCCGCAAGGTCTGCTACGAGCGCCTGCATCGCTCGATGCCGGCCTTGGTCAAAGCACCGGGCAAACAGGCCGCCCTGGATATTGCCAGCGATGCGATTCCCGAGGCTGTCAAAGGCTTCGCCACACCGAGCGAATCCCTACGCGCCTTGTGGCCGGCCGGCGAGCAAGAAGCGCGGCGCCGGCTCGACACCTTCACCGATGCGCAGATCGATTATTACCGCAGCGAGCGCGACTTCCCGGCCAAACCGGGCACCAGCCAACTGTCGGCGTACCTCGCCGCGGGGGTGATCTCGCCACGCCAGTGCCTGCACGCCGCACTGCAAAGCAATCAGGGCGAGTTCGAAAGCGGCAAGGTCGGCGCGGTCACATGGATCAACGAGTTGCTGTGGCGCGAGTTCTATAAACACATTCTGGTCGGCTACCCACGCGTCTCCCGGCATCGCGCCTTCCGCCCGGAAACCGAAGCGCTGGCCTGGCGCGATGCGCCGGAAGAACTCAAGGCCTGGCAGGAGGCACGCACCGGACTGCCGATCATCGACGCTGCGATGCGCCAATTGCTGGAAACCGGCTGGATGCACAATCGCCTGCGCATGGTCGTGGCGATGTTCCTGACCAAAAATCTGTTGATCGACTGGCGCGAGGGTGAACGCTTTTTCATGCGTCACCTGATCGATGGTGACCTGGCGGCGAACAATGGCGGCTGGCAATGGAGCTCGTCCACAGGCACCGACTCGGCGCCGTACTTCCGCATTTTCAACCCGCTGAGCCAGTCGGAAAAATTCGATGCCGAAGGCGTGTTCATCAAGCACTGGTTGCCGGAACTGGCCGGGCTCAACAAGAAGGAAGTGCACAACCCAGCGGCAGCCGGAGGACTGTTCGGCGTGGCCGATTATCCGGCCCCGATCGTCAACCTCAGCGCTTCACGCGAGCGCGCGCTGACGGCGTTCAAGAACCTGCCGTCGCGCCAGCCAGTGGGCGGCAGCGATGAGTGACTTCCTGCGCAGCTTCGCCCGCGAGTTTTCCGGGTTGAACAAAGACAACCTGCATCGCCTCGGCGAGCTGTACAGCGACGACATTCATTTCACCGATCCGCTGCATGAGGTTCAGGGCTTGGCACAACTGCGGGATTACTTCAGTGAGCTGTACGCCAACGTCAGCGATCTGCGTTTCGATTTTCACGGCTTTGACCAGATCCGCGAAGGTGAGGGTTACCTGCGCTGGGTCATGAGTTATCGCCATCCGCGCCTGGCCAAGGGCCGGGAAATCAGGGTCGGTGGCTGTTCGCACCTGCTCTGGCGCGACAAGGTTTATCGCCATCGGGATTATTTCGATGCCGGGGCGCTGCTGTATGAACACTTGCCAATATTGGGCCGGGTGATTGCCTGGCTGAAAAGGAGAATGGGATGAGTCGTACACCTCCACGGCGGTATTGGTTGACCGGCGCCAGCAGTGGCATCGGTGCAGCATTGTGTGAGGACATCTTGAAAAGCGGCGCGCATCTGGCGGTCAGCTCGCGCTCGACTGCGCCGCTGAAAGTCTTGTCCCAGCGTTATCCGGGACAGGTGCTGGTGGTGCCCGGCGATCTGACCAACAGTCAGACCGTGCGCGAAATCGGTGAGCAGATCGGCGCGGCCTGGGGTTCGCTGGACAGCGTGATTCTCAACGCCGGCACCTGTGAATATGTCGACGCGCGCCAGTTCGATTCGTCGATCATCGAGCATGTGGTGCGCACCAATCTGCTCGCCAGCAGCTATTGCATCGAAGCCGCCTTGCCGCTGCTGCGCAAAGGCACCGCGCCGCACCTGGTCGGCATGGCCAGCTCGGTGACCTACCTGCCGCTGCCACGGGCCGAAGCCTATGGCGCATCGAAGGCCGGGCTGCGTTACCTGTTCGAATCGCTGCGCATCGATCTGGCGGATGAAGGCATTGAAGTCACCATCATCAGCCCGGGTTTTGTCGAAACGCCGCTGACCGAGAGGAACGATTTCCCGATGCCGCTGAGCTGGCCTGCGGATAAAGCAGCGCGGCACATCTTCGCCAAACTCAAGGACCGTCCGCTGGAAATTGCCTTCCCGGGGCTGTTCATGGCCGCGCTGTGGCCGCTGTCGAAACTGCCCGCCCGCGCGCAACTGGCGATCGGCAAACGCATGGTGCGCAAGAACCCACCACAGCGGGACCCGCTATGAAAATTGCCGTGATTGGCAGCGGTATCGCCGGGCTCACCTGCGCCTACCTGCTGAACCGCCGCCACGACATCACCGTGTTCGAAGCGAGTGACTGGGTCGGCGGCCATACCCACACCGTACCGGTCAGCGTGGCCGGGCAATCGTTCGCCATCGATACCGGTTTCATCGTGTTCAACGACTGGACCTACCCGAACTTCATTCGTTTGCTCAACCAGCTCGGCGTGGCGTTCAAGCCAACCGAAATGAGCTTTTCGGTAACCGACCCGGACACCGGCGTGGAGTACAACGGCAACAACCTCAACAGCCTGTTTGCCCAGCGCAGCAATCTGTTGTCGCCGGGGTTCTGGGGCATGCTGCGCGACATTCTGCGCTTCAACAAAGAAGCCCAGCGCGACCTGATGGAACTGCGCATCGCCGCCGACACCACCCTCGACGATTACCTCAAGGCTGGCGGCTACAGCGAGCGTTTCATACTGCATTACATCGTGCCGATGGGCGCGGCGATCTGGTCGATGCCGATGGCGGAAATGCTCAATTTCCCGCTGCAATTCTTCCTGCGTTTCTTCAAGAATCATGGCCTGCTGTCAGTCAGTGATCGCCCGCAGTGGCAAGTCATTGAAGGCGGTTCCAGTGCCTATGTGGCGCCGCTGACCGCTTCATTCAGCGACAGGATTCGCCTGAACTGCCCGATCAAGCGCGTCGAGCGCAACCAGCACGGCGTAGTTATCCACAGCCCGGCCGGCCTCGAACATTTCGACAAAGTGGTGTTCGCCTGTCACAGCGATCAGGCGCTGAACCTGCTGGCCAACCCGAGCGAAGCCGAGCGCTCGATTCTCGGCGCCCTGCTCTACGCCGACAACGACGTGGTGCTGCACACCGACACGCGTCTGCTGCCGACACGCAAACTGGCCTGGGCCAGCTGGAACTATCGCCTCGGCGGCGCCGGCCATACGCGCGCGGCGGTCACCTACAACATGAACATCCTGCAAGGCATCGAAAGCGACACCACGTTTTGCGTCAGCCTCAACCAGACCGCCGGCATCAGCCCCGATAAAGTGCTGGCCCGTTACACCTATGCCCACCCGCAATACACGCTCGCCGCAGCGGCCGCGCAAAACCGTTGGGGCGAACTCGATGGCGAGCAGCACACGCATTATTGCGGCGCCTACTGGGCCAACGGCTTTCATGAAGATGGCGTGGTCAGCGGGCTGCGCGTAGCCGCCGCGCTCGGTGAAACCCTGTGAACAGCGCTCTGTACAGCGGCGTCATCGGCCACCGACGTTTTGCGCCGCGCCGCCACGAATTCCGCTACCGCATCGGCCTGCTCTATCTCGACCTGAGCGAACAGGACGCCGTGCTGGCTTTGTCGCCGCTGGCGGGGCGCAGCCGCTTTGCGCCGTTCTCGTTTCGCGAAACCGATTACCTGAAAGCCTTCACCGGCAAGGGCATGCGCCTGATCGACGCCGTGCGCCAGCAGGTCGGCGCGGCCATCGGTCATGAGCCACAAGGCGCGGTATGCCTGCTGACCCAGCCGCGCAGCTGGGGGCTGTCGTTCAATCCGGTGAGTTTCTTCTATTGCCATGAAGCCGACGGGCAACTGGCGGCGATCGTTTGTGAAGTGACCAACACGCCGTGGCGCGAGCGTTATCACTATGTGCTGCCGGCGCAGGCGCCGACCAGCCTGGTGGATTTCCACCAGCATTTCGCTGTGGCCAAGGCGTTTCACGTCTCGCCGTTTCTGCCCCGTGACCTCGAATACCGCATGAGCTTCAGCCCGGCTGCGCAAAGCCTCGGCGTGCACATGGCCGATTGGCAGGGCAACGAGAAACTGTTCGACGCCACGCTGAATCTGCGCCGCGAGCCGCTCGATCGGCGCAGCCTGCACCGCTACCTGCGGCGCTTCCCGTGGATGACCGCAAAAACCGCTTTGGCGATTTATTGGCAAGCACTGCGACTGCTGCTCAAGCGCGCGCCGATCTTCGCTCACCAGGCTGCCGACGGCAGCTTTCAAACCGCCACTGTGCCTCCGAAGGAGCCGCACCATGAAATCCTCTAGCCTGCCGCTCGGTCGCTTCAGCACCAACGGTTTGACCGGCTCGCTGCTGCGCCGTGGCGTGTTGCGCCAGTTGGCGCAGCTCAAACACGGACAATTGATGGTCGTCGAGGATGGCGAACAAATGCTCTTCGGCACGCCGGGCAGCGCCCTGCTCGGCGAAGTCCATGTACTCGACCCGGCCCTGTGGGGCATGGTCGCCGGCAACGGCTCGATCGGCGCCGGCGAAGCATTCATCCACGGCTACTGGAGTTCGCCGGACCTGACGGCTGTGGTGCGCGTATTCGTCAGCAATCTCGATGTGCTCGATGCAATGGAGGGTGGCCTGGCGCGACTCGGCCGCCCCTTTGTGCAAGGGCTGCACTGGCTCAATCGCAACACGCGCAAGGGTTCGCAGAAAAACATCGCCGCGCATTACGACCTCGGCAATGAACTGTTCGAACAGTTTCTCGACCCGACCATGATGTATTCCGCCGCCCAGTTCCTTTCGCCGAGCGACACCCTGGAACAGGCGCAATTGAACAAACTCGAGCGCATCTGCCAGAAACTCGCGCTCAAGCCCAGCGACCACCTGCTGGAAATCGGCACCGGTTGGGGCAGCATGGCCCTGTACGCAGCGCAGCATTACGGTTGCCGCGTGACCACTACGACGCTGTCGAAAGAGCAGTTCGCGTTCACTGCCAAGCGCATCGAACAACTTGGCTTGCAGGATCGCGTCACCCTGCTGCTCAAGGACTACCGCGACCTCAGCGGCGAGTACGACAAACTGGTGTCGATCGAGATGATCGAAGCCGTCGGCCATCGGTTCCTGCCCACCTACTTCAAACAATGCGCGCAGTTGCTCAAGAGCAACGGGCTGATGCTGCTCCAGGCGATCACCATTCGCGAGCAACGCTACGAACAGGCCAAACGCAGCGTCGACTTTATCCAGCGCTACATCTTCCCCGGCGGCGCCCTGCCCTCGGTGCACAAGATGCTCGATGTGGTCAGCCGCGAAACCGACATGAACCTGCTGCACATGGAGGATTTCGGCCTGCATTACGCCAAGACATTGCGCCTGTGGCACGAGAACTTTCGCCTCGCCCATGGTCGCCTGAGCGAACTGGGCTACGACGATTATTTCCTGCGTTTGTGGGAGTTCTATCTGTGCTACTGCGAGGGCGGATTCCTCGAACGCACCATCGGCACCGCGCAATTGCTGCTGGCCAAACCGGCGGCGATGACCGCGCCGCTGCTCGGTCGCTTCGATGCGTGAACGTGTCGCCAACGCCGTGCTGTTTCAGCTCGGCTGGCTGGCCTGCGTGCTCGGCGGCAACAGTTTGTGGCTGCTGCTGGCACTGGCGGCACTGGTGATTCATCTGCGCTGGATCAGCAGTTGGGCGGCAGAAGGTCGTTTGATTCTGTGCGTGGTGATTGTCGGCACGGCGGTGGACAGCGTCTTGCGTCACCTCGACGTGTTCCGCTTTGCAGACGCGTCACCGCTGATTCCGCTGTGGCTGATGCTGCTGTGGGCGCTGCTCGCCACCACGTTGCGCCACTGCCTGGCCTGGAGCGCGCGGCCATGGTGGCTGGCCAGCGGGCTTGGCGCAATCGGTGGCGCATTGTCGTACTACGCTGGCGGACGCCTGGCAGGCGTGCAATTTCCCTATGGCGAGGCGGCAACGCTGATCGTTATCGGGCTGCTCTGGGCAGGCTTGTTCCCACTGTTGCATTTGATGGCGCGGCGTCTGGCGCCGTGAGCGTCCGTCAGCGCTTTCACACCCACAGCGATCACTGCCTTACACTGCCACGATGAAAACCATCCCCCACACCCAAATCGCCGAACCGGCGGTCACCTGCTCGACCTGCGCGGCGTGCTGCTGCCAGCTCGAAGTGATGCTGATCACCGACACCGGCGTGCCTGATCGCTTTATCGATACCGATGAATGGGGCGGTGAAGTGATGCTGCGTCTGGACGACGGCTGGTGCGCGGCGCTGGATCGCGACAGCATGATGTGCACGATCTATGAACGACGCCCGCTGATTTGCCGCGAGTTTGAAATGGGCGCGCCGGAGTGCATCGAAGAGCGCCGGGGTATTGCGACAGCCTACCGCTGATTCTTTGACAACGCAGAAACAACTGTGGGAGCGAGCCTGCTCGCGAAGCGGTGTGTCAGCCACCATTTGAATTGACTGACACTCAGCTTTCGCGAGCAGGCTCGCTCCCACGTTGGTTCCGCGTAGCGGCGTGTTACAGCGGCATTGTGTAATGCAGCGCGTAGCTTTCTACACCATCGTTGTCGCTGGACAGGCCGGCGTTGGAGTAGTGCGTGGCGCGGATGCCGACTTCGTGGCCGCCGTTGAAGCGCAGGCCGAAACCGATACGGTCTTCGAACTGGAAGGAACCGCCCAGCTTGTTGCTCTCATATTCGGTGTTGGAGAAGAACGCCGCGCCGATACCCGCTTCAACGTACGGTTTGACCGACTGACCGGCAAACTCGTAAACGAATACAGGCGAGAACGACAGGCTGTTGTTGCTGGAAGTCTTGTCACCTTCCCAGTACGTGTAGGCACCGCTCCAGTAGCCAGTCAGGCGACCGACGTCGCTCTGCAGCCAGCTCTTGTCCCAGTCGAAATTCATGCCTAAGCGATACGTCATTGTCGAATCGCTGGTACCGCCGACGGCGAATTCAACGCCAGCGGCTTGTGCAGAAATGCTTTGCCCCATCAGTGCGGCCGCAATCGCGGCCAAGCAGAATAGTCGCTTCACTTTGAAACTTCCTTTTCCGGAACGATCGTTTGGTTTTTAGTTGCTGCTGTCGCTATAGAAATCCGCGCTTGGTCAGAAGTTCAGCGTTTTTTAAGTTATTTCACATTTTTTTTACAAGTCGAAGTTTTGCACATTCGACGCAGTTTGGCCCAGCAACGGTAGGATTTTTCTGAAGGATTGCGGATCGCCGCTGGTCCAGAACTTCACCGGCTGGCTCGGGCGTTGCGCCAGCAGATCACGCTCGGCGAGCAAGCGCTGCAACTGCCGGGCCACGGCAGCTCCGGTATCGATCAGGCTGACATCGTCGGCGATCATCGACCTGAGTAACGGCTTGAGGAAGGGATAATGGGTGCAGCCTAGAATGATTGTGTCGCAGTTTTGCGCCAGCAATGGAGCGACGTAACCTTGCAATAAAGTGCGTAATTCGGCGCTGTGCAGATCACCCGTTTCGATCAGTTCGACCAGTCCCGGACAGGGCTGGGTGATGACTTTTATGTCAGCCGCGAAACGATCGAGCAACGCGGCAAACTTTGCGCTCTGCAACGTGCCGGTCGTGGCCAGAACGCCAACCACGCCGCTTCGCGTGGCCGCAGCGGCCGGTTTGACCGCCGGTTCCATGCCGACAATCGGCCAGTCCGGGAAATCACGACGCAGGTCGGCAACACCGGCCACCGTCGCGGTATTGCACGCCAGCACCAAAGCCTTGGCACCCTGCTCGCGAAAAAATCCTGCCATCGCACTGCAACGCTGGCGGATGAATTCCGGGGTTTTCTCGCCGTAAGGAATATGCCCGCAATCGGCGACATAAAGCAGCGATTCATTGGGCAACAAGCGCTGGATTTCGCCGAGGACCGACAAGCCGCCGACCCCGGAATCGAACACGCCGATCGGCGCTTCACGCATGGCGGGCGCCACAGACGCTGCAGCCCGGATCGCGCTTGACCCGCAGCTCACGGAAGCGCGAACTCAGAGCGTCGATCAGCAACAAACGCCCCACCAATGGCTCGCCAAAGCCGACCAGCACCTTCAACGCTTCCAGCGCCTGCAAGCTGCCGACCAGGCCGACCAATGGCCCGACCACGCCGGCCTCGCTGCAGGTCAGTTCGGCTTCGCTGCCGTGTCCGTACAGGCAGTGGTAGCAAGGGCTCTCGCCACGCCGCGGATCGAACACCGACAGCTGCCCTTCCAGACGAATTGCCGCACCGCTGACCAAGGGCTTGCGCGCGGCAACACAGGCGGCGTTGACTGCCTCTCGGGTAGAGAAGTTGTCCGAGCAATCGAGGACCAGATCCACCGCCGCCACCGCTGCGGCGAGGGAATCGGCGTCCAGCGCCTGACGATGGGCGACCAGTTGAATCTCGGGATTGATCGCGCCCAGGCGCTTGAGCGCCGAGTCGACCTTGGACATGCCGACACTGTCGGTGTCGTGAATGATCTGCCGTTGCAGGTTGGTCAGATCGACCGTGTCGAAATCCGCCAGATGCAACTCGCCGACGCCCGCTGCCGCCAGATACAACGCCACCGGCGCGCCGAGACCGCCAAGGCCGACGATCAGCACGCGGCTGGCCTTGAGCTTCAGCTGCCCGTCGATGTCGATGTGTTGCAGCAGAATCTGCCGGCTGTAGCGCAGCAATTCCTGATCATTCAGCACGGCAGGCGCCCCAGACTGATGCGTTGATGGCCGCCCAGATCGGTGCGGCTATGGACTTCTTCAAAGCCACGAGTCAGCAGCAGATCACGCACGGCTTCGGCCTGATCATAGCCGTGTTCGAGCATCAGCCAGCCTCCGGCATCAAGATGATCCGGCGCCTGCGCAACAATCAGGCGCAGATCGTCGAGGCCATCTTCACCGGCGACCAGCGCACTGGCCGGTTCGAAGCGTACATCGCCCTCGACCAGATGCGGATCGGCGGCGGCAATGTACGGCGGGTTGCTGATGATCAGATGGAAGCGCTGGCCTGCAAGTGCGCTGAACCAATGGCTGCTCAGCACCGTAGCGTTGTTCAGGTGCAGACGCTGGCGATTGCGTTCGGCCAGGGCCACGGCTTCGAGCACGCGATCCACGGCGGTGACCTTCCACGCCGGGCGTTCGCTGGCCAAAGCCAAAGCAATCGCGCCACTGCCGGTTCCCAAGTCGAGGACCTTGGCCGGGGTTGCCGGCAGCAGCTCAAGGGCTGCCTCCACCAGCAATTCGGTGTCCGGGCGCGGAATCAGCGTGTGCGGCGCGACTTCCAGATCGAGTTTCCAGAATCCCTGCTGGCCGAGAATGTAGGCCACCGGCTCGCCACTGCGGCGGCGTTGCAGATATTCGGCAAAGGTCAGCGCAGCCTCGCTCGGCACGATGCGCTCGGGCCAGGTGTGCAGGAAGCTGCGCGACTTGCCCAATGCGGCGGCCAGGAGCAATTCAGCGTCCAGACGCGCAGTCGGCGAGTCCGGCAACTCGGCAGCGCGCAACAGGCTGGCGATGATGGTCATTTATTCACCTATCGCTGCGAGTTGGTCAGCCTGATATTCGGCGAGCAGCGGCTCGATCACGGCTTCGACGCCACCGGCGAGAATTTCATCCAGGGAATACAGGGTCAGGTTGACGCGATGGTCGGTGACCCGGCCCTGGGCGTAATTGTAGGTGCGGATACGCTCGGAACGATCGCCGGAGCCGACCAGCAACTTGCGCTCACTGGCAATCGCGTTGGCTGCCGCTGCGTTCTGCTGATCGTTGAGTTTTGCCGACAGCCACGCCATCGCCCGGGCACGGTTCTTGTGCTGGGAGCGTTCTTCCTGACACTCGACGACGGTGCCGGTCGGGATGTGGGTAATGCGGATCGCCGAGTCGGTGGTGTTGACGTGCTGACCACCGGCCCCGGAGGAACGGTAAGTGTCGACACGCAGATCCGCCGGGTTGATCTCGATGGCTTCGCGCTCGTCCGGCTCGGGCAATACCGCCACGGTGCAGGCCGAGGTGTGGATCCGGCCCTGGGATTCGGTGGCCGGTACGCGCTGGACGCGGTGTGCGCCGGACTCGAATTTCAACTTGCCGTAAACGTTGTCGCCTTCAATGCGGGCGATGACTTCTTTATAGCCGCCGTGTTCGCCTTCGTTTTCCGAGAGGATCTCGACGCGCCAGCCACGCCGCTCGGCATAGCGCGAGTACATGCGGAACAGGTCGCCGGAGAAGATGGCCGCCTCGTCGCCACCGGTGCCGGCGCGGATTTCGAGGAACACGTTACGCCCGTCATTCGGATCTTTAGGCAGCAGCATGCGCTGCAGATCGGACTCCAGCGTGACCAGCAACTCCTTGGCTTCGCGAACTTCTTCCACGGCCATTTCGCGCATGTCCGGGTCGTTGTCCTTGAGCAGCGCCTGCGCGCCTTCAAGATCGCTTTGTACGCCGAGCAGCTTTTTATAGGCGGCCACTACCGGCTCGAGTTCGGCGTACTCTTTGGAATAGGCGCGGAATTTGGCCTGATCGGCAATGACTTCACCGTCGCCGAGCAGCGCGGTCAATTCCTCGAAACGGTCCTGGAGAATGTCCAGCTTGTTGAGCAGTGACGCTTTCATTGCGGTTTTTTATCCGAAAAACTATCCGGTGAGCCCTCAAGGGCAAAGAGTTCCTGGGCCATGGCCAGCGCATCGAGGCGGCCTTCGGCAGACAGCTTTTTCAACTGCACGCTGGGCGCATGCAAGAGTTTGTTGGTCAGGCCACGGGCCAGTTGCCCGAGCACGTCTTCGGCGTTGCCGCCGTTGGCCAGCAGACGCAGGGCCTTCTGCAATTCTTCGTCTCGCAAGCGTTCGCTCTGTTGACGATAGGCCTTGAGCACATCGACTGCCGCCAGTTCGCGCAGGCGCACCATGAAATCGTCGGCGCCGACCGAGACCATTTCCTCCGCCGCTTGCGCAGCGCCCTGACGGCTCTTGAGGTTCTCGGCGACCACTTCGTGGAGATCGTCGACGCTGTACAGGTAAACGTCGTCCAACTCGCCGACTTCCGGCTCGATATCCCTCGGTACCGCAATGTCGACCATGAAGATCGGCTTGTGCTTGCGCAGCTTCAGCGCACTTTCCACCGCACCCTTGCCGAGGATTGGCAACTGGCTGGCGGTCGAACTGATGACGATATCGCTGCGCACCAGCTCCGCCGGAATGTCCGAGAGCAGCACCGCGTGAGCGCCGAACTGCTCGGCCAACTGACTGGCGCGCTCCAGCGTGCGGTTGGCAACGACGATGCGCTTGACCCCCAGCTCATGCAAATGGCGCGCGACTAAAGTAATCGTCTCACCGGCACCGATCAGCAGCGCCTGGCTGCGTTGCAGATCGCTGAAAATCTGTTTCGCCAGGCTCACTGCGGCAAACGCCACCGACACCGGGTTCTCGCCAATCGCAGTATCGGTACGCACCTGCTTGGCGGCATTGAACGTTGCCTGGAACAGCCGCCCCAGCAACGGACCGATGGTGCCGGCCTCGCGGGCCACGGCGTAGGCCGATTTCATCTGACCGAGAATCTGTGGTTCGCCCAGCACCAGCGAGTCGAGCCCGGAAGCGACGCGCATCATGTGACGAACAGCCGCATCGTCTTCATGCACATAGGCACTGGCGCGCAGCTCGTCGAGGCTCAGATGGTGATAATCGGCCAGCCAGCGCAGCACGACATCGGCCGAGAGCTGATCCTGTTCTATATAAAGCTCACTGCGATTGCAGGTGGAGAGGATCGCGGCTTCGCGGCTGTCGGTCAGTCGGCAGAGCTGCTGCAAGGCCTCCACCAGCTGCTCAGGGGTAAAGGCCACGCGCTCGCGGACGTCTACTGAAGCAGTCTTGTGGTTGATACCGAGTGCAAGGAAGGCCATTCAAGGTCGCTGATGGTGACGTGAAGCCGGCAATTGTCCTACTTCGAAAGATTCAGAACAACTACCGCTGACTATTGTCCCAATCGTCAGCCCCTATAATGGCCACAATTGAGTCTCGGTTATGTTTGGCCGAAGGCTTGTGTCATGATGATCCGACCGCAGGTTAGTCGTCCTCTTCCTATATGAATAGATCTTCCGCGTTGCTCCTCGCTTTTGTCTTCCTCAGCGGCTGCCAGGCCATGGCGCCCGTTGCGCCGGACGGCACCCCACCGGTCGAAGACACCACGCCCGCCCCTGAAAAGCCCAAGGTTTACGGCTCGTTCAGCGAGGAAACCGTGTTCAGCCTGCTGAGCGCCGAACTCGCCGGCCAGCGCAATCGTTTCGACATTGCCCTGGACAATTACGTGACCCAAGCGATCAACACCCAGGATCCGGGCGTCTCCGAGCGGGCTTTTCGCATCGCCGAATATCTGGGCGCCGATCAACCGGCCCTCGACACCGCGCTGATCTGGGCGCGCAACGCGCCGGACGATCTCGAAGCGCAACGCGCCGCCGCCGTGCAACTGGCCCGCGCCGGGCGCTACGACGACTCCATGGTCTATATGGAGAAAGTCCTGCAGGGCAAGGGCGACACCCATTTCGATTTCCTTGCGCTGTCGGCCGCCGACACCGATCAGGAAACCCGCAACGGTCTGATGAAAAGCTTTGACCGTTTGCTCCAGCGCCACCCGAACAACAATCAGCTGATTTTCGGCAAGGCTCTGCTGTTGCAACAGGACGGCGACAATCAAGGCGCGCTGACTCTGCTCGAAGACAACCCACCGGAAGACGGCGAAATCGCACCGATCCTGCTGCGAGCGCGCCTGCTGCAATTGCTCAACCGCGGCGATGAAGCGCTGCCGCTGTTGCAGAAAAGCATCAGGAAATACCCCGAAGACAAGCGCCTGCGCCTGACTTACGCGCGCATGCTGGTCGAACAGGACCGCATGGACGACGCCAAGGCCGAATTCTCCACCCTCGTTCAGCAATACCCGGAAGACGACGAACTGCGTTATTCGCTGGCTCTGGTGTGCCTGGAAGCCAAGGCGTGGGATGAGGCCAAGGGTTATCTGGAAGACCTGATCGCCCGCGAAAGCCACGTCGATTCAGCGCATCTGAACCTTGGCCGGATTGCCGAAGAGCGCAATGACCCGCAAGGCGCGCTCATCGAATACGCCCAGGTCGGCCCGGGCAATGACTATCTGCCGGCACAGCTGCGTCAGGCCGATATCCTGATGAGCAACGGCAAGACCGCCGAAGCGCAGAGCAAGCTGGCCGCCGAGCGTGACGAGCAACCGGATTACGCGATTCAGCTGTATCTGATCGAATCGGAAAGCCTGTCGGCCAACAAACAGGACGACAAGGCCTGGAAGGTTCTGCAACAAGCGCTGCAGAAGTATCCGGACGATCTCAATCTGCTTTACACCCGCGCCATGCTCGCGGAAAAACGCAATGACCTGGCGCAGATGGAGAAAGACCTGCGCCTGATCATCAAGCGCGACCCGGACAACGCCATGGCGCTGAATGCGCTGGGCTACACCTTGTCCGATCGCACCACCCGCTACGCTGAAGCGAAAACGCTGATCGAGCAGGCGCACCAGATCAATCCGGAAGACCCGGCGGTTCTCGACAGCCTCGGCTGGGTGAACTATCGCCTGGGCAATCTGGACGACGCGGAGAAATACCTGCGCCAGGCGCTCGAGCGTTTCCCCGACCACGAAGTCGCCGCGCACCTTGGCGAAGTCCTCTGGGCCAAGGGCAATCAACGCGAAGCCAAACAAGTGTGGGGCAAGTTCCTCAAGGATCAGCCCGACAGCACCATTCTGCGCAGCACCATCAAGCGCCTGACCGGATCCGAGAATCTTTAAACCATGCTTTTGCGCCACGTTATTGTTTTCAGCTTCATCGCCCTGCTCGCCGGCTGTTCGGGTTTCGGCACTCGCGAATCGGTCGAGGGTCACGGCAGCCCGGCCCAGTGGGCGGCAAACAAACAGCGACTGACCGGCCTTGATGGCTGGCAGATCGACGGCAAGATCGGCATCCGCGCGCCGAAGGATTCCGGCAGCGGCACGCTGTTCTGGCTGCAGCGTCAGGACTATTACGACATTCGCCTGTCCGGCCCGCTGGGCCGTGGCGCGGCACGCTTGACCGGGCGTCCGGGCAAGGTGTCGCTGGAAGTCGCCAACCAGGGCCGCTACGAATCGCAATCTCCTGAAGCCTTGCTCGAAGAGCAACTGGGCTGGAAATTGCCGGTGTCGAATCTGGCCTGGTGGGTTCGCGGCCTGCCCGCTCCGGAAAGCAAGAGTCGCTTGAACCTGGACGCCGACAGCCGCCTGGCCAGCCTTGAGCAGGACGGCTGGAAAGTCGAATACACCGCCTACACCGAACAGAATGGTTACTGGCTCCCCGAGCGCATCAAGCTGCACGGCACCGACCTCGACGTGACGCTGGTGATCAAGACCTGGCAACCGCGCAAGTTGGGGCAATAACGCATGACCGCTGCACGCCTGACCCTGCCCTCGCCGGCCAAACTCAACTTGATGCTGCACATACTCGGTCGCCGTGAAGACGGTTATCACGAATTGCAGACGCTGTTTCAGTTCCTCGATTACGGCGATGAAATCACTTTCGCCGTGCGCGATGACGGCGTGATCCGGCTGCATACCGAGTTTCCCGGCGTGCCCCACGACAGCAACCTGATCGTGCGCGCGGCGAAGATGTTGCAGCAACAGTCCGCCTGCGCGCTCGGCATCGACATCTGGATCGACAAAGTCCTGCCCATGGGCGGCGGCATCGGTGGCGGCAGTTCGAATGCGGCGACGACTTTGCTCGGTCTCAACCATTTGTGGCAACTGGGCTGGGATGAAGATCGTCTCGCCGCACTGGGTTTGTCACTCGGTGCCGACGTACCGGTGTTCGTCCGTGGCCATGCGGCATTTGCCGAGGGTGTTGGCGAGAAACTGACCCCGGTCGACCCCGAAGAACCGTGGTATCTGGTGCTCGTGCCGCAAGTCGCTGTTAGTACGGCAGAAATTTTTTCCGATCCTTTGTTGACACGTAACACACCGCCCATTAAAGTGCGCCCCGTTCCCGAGGGAAACAGTCGAAATGACTGCTTGCCGGTGGTAGCAAGGCGTTATCCAGAGGTACGTAACGCATTGGATTTGTTAGGTAAATTTACCGAAGCAAAGCTCACCGGAACTGGAAGTTGTGTGTTTGGGGGCTTCCCAAGCAAAGCTGAAGCTGATAAAGTCTCGGCCCTTCTGACAGAGACCCTTACAGGGTTTGTAGCGAAAGGAAGCAACGTTTCGATGTTGCATCGCAAGCTGCAAAGTCTGCTCTAAAGGAATCAAGTGCCCGGCACTTGAAAGCAACAGATACAGGGGCGTCGCCAAGCGGTAAGGCAGCAGGTTTTGATCCTGCCATGCGTTGGTTCGAATCCAGCCGCCCCTGCCATTTTCTCTACTCATCCAGGTTACCCTCAGCCTCTAGGTACTGCGCGTGTCCAAGATGATGGTCTTTACGGGGAATGCCAACCCCGATCTGGCTCGGCGTGTCGTACGTCAGCTGCATATCCCTCTCGGTGACATCTCTGTCGGCAAGTTTTCCGACGGCGAAATCACAGCCGAGATCAATGAAAACGTTCGCGGTAAAGACGTCTTCATTATTCAGCCGACCTGCGCTCCGACCAACGATAACCTGATGGAACTGGTAGTGATGGCTGACGCCTTCCGCCGCTCCTCGGCTACTCGTATCACTGCTGTTATTCCTTATTTTGGTTATGCCCGTCAGGATCGCCGTCCGCGTTCCGCACGTGTGGCTATCAGCGCGAAAGTCGTTGCTGACATGCTTACCGTAGTCGGCATCGACCGTGTTCTCACGGTTGATCTGCATGCTGACCAGATTCAGGGTTTCTTCGATATTCCGGTAGATAACATCTACGGCTCCCCGGTTCTGGTGGATGACATCGAAGATCAGCGCTTCGAAAACCTGATGATCGTGTCCCCGGACATTGGTGGCGTCGTGCGTGCACGGGCTGTTGCCAAGTCGCTGGGCGTCGATCTCGGGATCATCGACAAACGCCGTGAGAAAGCCAATCACTCTGAAGTGATGCATATCATCGGTGATGTCGAAGGGCGTACCTGTATTCTCGTCGATGACATGGTCGATACCGCCGGCACCCTGTGCCATGCGGCCAAGGCCCTGAAAGAGCATGGCGCAGCCAAGGTCTTTGCCTATTGCACACACCCTGTGCTGTCGGGCCGGGCCATCGAGAATATCGAAAATTCCGTGCTGGACGAGCTGGTGGTGACCAACACCATCCCGCTGTCCGCTGCAGCACAAGCCTGTGCACGTATCCGCCAACTGGATATCGCACCGGTTGTTGCCGAAGCGGTTCGCCGCATCAGCAATGAAGAATCGATCAGCGCGATGTTCCGTTAAGGGCCCTGCCCTTTACGAAATGTCTCGTTGACGAAAAGCGCCCCGCCCCGGCATTCCTGTCGGGGCGGGGCTTTTTTGCCCATACCGTGTTCGGCGCTGGTCGCAAACGCCACTCGGTCATGGCTATTTTGGAGATACAAAATGAACGATTTTACTCTGAATGCTGAAGTGCGTTCCGACCTGGGGAAAGGTGCGAGCCGCCGCCTGCGTCGTCTCGCAAGCCTGGTTCCAGCTGTAGTTTACGGTGGCGACAAAGCCCCTGAATCCATCAGCATGCTGGCCAAAGAAGTTGCCAAACTGCTCGAAAACGAAGCGGCTTACAGCCACATCATCGAGCTGAACGTTGGTGGCACCAAGCAGAACGTAATCATCAAGGCTCTGCAGCGTCACCCGGCCAAAGGCCACGTGATGCACGCTGACTTCGTACGCGTTGTTGCCGGCCAGAAACTGACCGCCATCGTGCCTGTACACTTTGTTGGCGAAGAAGCTCCAGTGAAGAAAGGCGGCGAAGTTTCGCACGTTGTTGCTGAAATCGAAGTGACCTGCCTGCCAAAAGATTTGCCTGAGTTCATCGAAGTCGACCTGTCGAAAGCAGAAATCGGCACCATCATCCACCTGTCGGACCTCAAAGCTCCTAAAGGTGTTGAGTTCGTTGCTCTGGCACACGGCGATGACAAGGCTGTTGCCAACGTCCACGCTCCACGTGTTGCTGCAGAACCTACCGAAGAAGGCGCAGCAGAGTAATTCACTCTGTCATGCCGGAGTGAGCAAGTAACATCGCGGACTGGAACGTAGCGAGAAAGCGGGCGAGAACGCGGAGTTTACATCCATGGTAAATGAGCATTTTTCGTCCACTTTCGCCGCTTTCCCTTATCGCGGCGATGTTATCCACCACTCCAAGGAAGGGCCCCTATCGTGACTGCCATCAAACTGATCGTTGGCCTGGGAAATCCAGGCGCTGAATACGAACAGACCCGGCATAACGCAGGGGCCCTTTTTGTTGAGCGCGTCGCCCACGCACAGAATGTGAATCTTGTGGCCGATCGCAAATATTTCGGCCTGACCGGGCGCTACTCGCATCAGGGTCAGGATGTTCGTCTGCTGATTCCCACCACCTACATGAACCGCAGCGGCCAGGCCGTGGCGGCACTCGCCGGTTTCTTCCGCATCAAGCCTGAAGAAATCCTCGTGGCGCATGACGAACTCGACTTGCCTCCGGGCGTTGCCAAGCTCAAGCAGGGCGGCGGCCATGGCGGTCACAACGGGTTGCGCGACATCATTGCGCAACTGGGCAATCAGAATACGTTCTACCGCCTGCGGCTTGGCATCGGCCACCCGGGCGTTGCCAGTATGGTTTCAAATTTCGTCCTGGGTCGTGCGCCACGCGCCGAACAGGAAAAACTCGATGCCAGCATCGACTTTGCCCTCGGCGTGCTGCCGGATATCCTCGCCGGGGAATGGAACCGCGCGATGAAAAACCTGCACAGCCAGAAGGCCTGACTTTTACCCGAGGGGAAACACCATGGGATTCAATTGCGGCATCGTCGGCCTGCCTAACGTCGGCAAGTCCACCCTGTTCAACGCCCTGACCAAATCCGGTATCGCGGCCGAGAACTTCCCCTTCTGCACCATCGAGCCGAACAGCGGCATCGTGCCGATGCCGGATCCGCGCCTGGAAGCTCTGGCGGCCATCGTCAATCCGAAGCGCATCCTGCCGACCACCATGGAATTCGTCGACATCGCCGGCCTCGTTGCCGGTGCCTCGAAAGGTGAAGGCCTGGGCAACAAGTTCCTGGCCAACATCCGCGAAACCGATGCTATCGCTCACGTGGTGCGCTGCTTCGAAGACGACAACGTGATTCACGTGTCCAACAGCGTCGACCCGAAACGCGACATCGAAATCATCGACCTGGAACTGATCTTCGCCGACCTCGACAGCTGCGAGAAGCAACTGCAGAAAGTCGCGCGCAACGCCAAGGGCGGTGACAAGGACGCCGTGGTTCAGAAGGCTCTGCTCGAGCAACTGATCGCGCACTTCACCGAAGCCAAGCCGGCGCGCAGCCTGATGAAGAACATGAGCGCGGATGAGAAAGCCGTGATCAAGGGCTTCCACCTGCTGACCACCAAACCGGTCATGTACATCGCCAACGTGGCTGAAGACGGCTTCGAGAACAACCCGCACCTGGACGTGGTCAAGGCCATTGCCGAAGAAGAAGGCGCCATGGTCGTTCCGGTGTGCAACAAGATCGAAGCGGAAATCGCCGAGCTCGACGACGGCGAGGAGAAGGACATGTTCCTCGAGGCCCTGGGCCTGGAAGAACCTGGCCTGAACCGCGTGATCCGCGCCGGCTACAAAATGCTCCACCTGCAGACCTACTTCACCGCCGGTGTCGAAGAAGTCCGCGCCTGGACCGTCAAGGTCGGTGCCACCGCACCACAGGCCGCTGGCGTGATCCACACCGACTTCGAAAAAGGCTTCATCCGCGCCGAAGTCATCGCCTACAACGACTTCATCCAGTACAAGGGCGAAGCCGGCGCCAAAGAAGCCGGCAAGTGGCGCCTGGAAGGCAAGGATTACATCGTCAAGGACGGCGACGTAATGCACTTCCGCTTCAACGTCTGAGCAACAGCCGCACACAAAAAAGCCGCGTTTGATACGCGGCTTTTTTGTGTCTGAAAGATTGTTAAAAGATCGCAGCCTTCGGCAGCTCCTACAGATGTACATCTATCCCCTGTAGGAGCTGCCGAAGGCTGCGATCTTTTGATCTCAAGCTTTTTTAGTACGCGGGAGAAAGATCGCCAACACACCAAACAACGGCAGGAACGAGCACAGGAAATACACATACTCAATCCCGTGCACATCCGCCAGATGCCCAAGCAGCGCTGCACCAATCCCGCCGAAACCGAACATGAGTCCGAAGAAAATTCCGGCAATCATGCCGACATTGCCCGGCACCAGTTCCTGCGCGTACACCACAATCGCCGAGAATGCCGACGCCAGAATGAAGCCGATCACCACGCTGAGAATGCTGGTCCAGAACAGATCGACATGCGGCAGGATCAAGGTGAACGGCGCGACGCCGAGGATGGAAAACCAGATCACAGCCTTGCGCCCGATCTTGTCGCCAATCGGTCCGCCGAAGAACGTCCCCGCCGCCACTGCGCCCAGGAAAAGGAACAGGTGCAATTGCGAGCTGGCCACTGACAGGTCGAACTTCTCGATCAGGTAGAAGGTGAAGTAGCTGGTGAAACTGGCCATGTAGAAATACTTGGAGAACACCAGCAGCCCCAGCACCACCAGCGCACTGGTCACCCTGCCCTTCGACAAGCCGTGCGTCGCCGCTTGGCCGGCCTTGAGCTTGAACAGGTTCAGATGGTTGGCGTACCAGCGGCTGATGCGGTACAGCACAAACAGCGCAAAAACCGCGAACAGGCCAAACCACGCCACATTGCCTTGGCCGAAGGGAATGATGATCGCCGCCGCCAGCAACGGGCCGAACGCGGAGCCGGCATTGCCGCCGACCTGAAAGGTCGATTGCGCCAGACCAAAGCGGCCGCCCGAGGCAAGTCGTGCAACACGCGAGGCTTCCGGGTGAAAGGTCGACGAGCCGATACCAATCAGCGCCGCCGCCAGCAGAATCAATGGGAAGCTGCCGACCACCGACATCATCAGAATGCCGATCAAGGTACACACCGTGCCCGCCGGCAACAGCCACGGTTTGGGGTGGCGATCAGTGTGATAACCGACCCACGGCTGCAACAGCGACGCGGTCAATTGGAAGGTCAAGGTGATCAGGCCGACCTGGGTGAAGGTCAGGCCATAGTTGGCCTTGAGCATCGGGTAGATCGACGGCAGCACCGACTGGATCAGGTCGTTGATCAAATGAGCCAGCGCCACCGCGCCGATGATGCGCATCACCAAGGGGCTGCTTTGCGGAGCAGCGGTCGCCGAGGCAGCGGCGGTCTGAACGTTGCTGATAGCCATGGAAAATTCCGGACAGCAGATGGGTGCCCGCAGGCAGGTGCGTCAATGTGCCATTTTTCGGTGCGCTCGCGCTATCCCCTTAGCCAGCTAACTAAGTTATTGGACACACCACCGTGTAGGAGCTGCCGAAGGCTGCGATCTTTTGATCTTGCTTTTAACCATCAAAGTCAAAAGATCGCAGCCTTCGGCAGCTCCTACAGGGGATCGTTGGCAGCGAAGGTGATAGCGCAACGCCATGGTCTGAATCTTGCCTTGCTTCTGCCCTTGAACACGATCGCCTTACAAAGGCGCTCGACAATGGGAAGTTTCGCTACAGAGCCGGCCTACAGAGCGGGCATGGGTGAACTTTCGAGGCCTTTTAGAGGGCACGGGTCGTGAGCCAACAGCTCGCGATGCACGCCAATGGTGCGTGGTGTCCAGAGGAGTCATGAGGCATGCAGGCTTTCCTTTCACCGGGGATCAAATTGCTGGGGCGGTTTGGCTTCGCAGGTAAATTCCAATTATTGTTTCTGCTGTTCATTCTGCCGCTGGCCGGCAGCCTGTTGATGATCGGCCATGACTATCGCGAGAAGCTCAATCTGATCTCCGGCGAACGTGCCGGTGTGCGTCAATTGCTCGCGCTGGATGCGCTGGACAACCTGCTCGCCGCGCAACGCGACCGCGCCGCCCGCTGGCGCGCCACCGAGACCAATCGTCAGCCGACACCGGCCACCCTCGCCGCCATGGCTGCCTTCGACGGCGTGCAACCGGCGGTACTGCAAGCCACCACGGAGCTGGGCAATGCCCTGAACCAGCAAGGCGCCGACGGCGCAATCCTCGAACGCTTTCAGGCGCTGCAAACCGCACTCAATGGCCTGGATACGAAAAGCCTCAGCAATGTCGGCTGGTGGCCGGACGGTTATGACCGCTTCACCAATGCCCTGGGCGCGCTGCAAGCCTTGCGCGAGCAGATCGTCATGGACAATCGCCTGACCCTCGCGCCGTGGTTGGAAACCTACCTGCTGACGCAGATTTCCACGCAGCACGCACCGGACCTGATCGAGCGGGTCGGCCGTCTCGCCGCGGTCGGCCAGGCTTCGGTGGTCTCCGGGCAGTTCACCCTGCAGAGCCGCCTGCAGTTGCGCGACCTGCGCAGTCGCATCGGCGACGCCCGCGAGCAACTGGTGAAAACCGCCGGCCTGCTGGAGGCGCGTCTGCCAGCCGAGCTGCAAGCCTGGGCCGGTCAGTATCACGACAGCCTGAAACACCTCGACAGCGGCCTGAAAGTCCTCGACGACGGTGTGTTTGGCGGCAGCATCAACCTCAAGCCAGAGGACTTCGAACGCAGCCTCGACGCGCTGCTCACCGACCTCGCTTCCCTGCGCCAGCAATCCCTGGTGGCGCTGGATCAGCGGCTCGATGCGTATTACAGCTCGGCGATCCGCCAGTTCATTGTTGTCGCCGCAATCTTCGGTTGCCTGCTGCTGGCCGCGTTGTACCTGTTCGTCTGCCTGCAAGCCTCGATCCGCCGCAGTGCCAGCGGCATCACCTTGCTCGCTGAGGCCTTGCGCGACGGTAACCTGAGCCTGCAAGTGCCAGTGGTGGGGCGCGATGAGCTGGCGGCGATCAGCACCGCGCTCAACGTCGCCGTGGTGCAACTGCGCAGCAGCATGCTCGGCGTCGACCACGAGACCTCGCAGTTGAGCAACGCGGTACGCAGCCTCAACCAACACTCCAGCGGCGCCCTGAGTGAAGTTGAGGCGCAGCAGTTGCAGATCAGCCAGATCGCCGCTGCCGCCACGCAATTGGCCGCCACGTCGCAAGGCGTCGCGCAGAGTTGCGAACAGGCCTCGGGCAGCGCCCAGCAGACCCGGCGCATCGCCGCCGACAGCAGCCGCGACAGCCAGCGCACCACGGCCAGCATTCAGCAGCTCAATCAGCGCCTGAACGACACTGCCGCCGCACTCGGCCGGGTCAGCGAGCAAGGCCAGCAGATTCAACTGGTCGTGGACACCATTCGCGGCGTCGCCGAGCAGACCAACCTGCTCGCGCTCAACGCCGCCATCGAAGCCGCCCGCGCCGGCGAACAGGGTCGCGGCTTTGCCGTGGTCGCCGACGAGGTGCGCAGCCTCTCGCAACGCACGCAATCGTCCACCGCGCAGATCGCCGGCACCGTCGACAGCCTGCGCGCCACGGTCAACGAAGCGGTGAGCCTGATGGAAGCCGCCTGCGGTCAGGCGCAATCGGATGCCGAGGCGGTCACCGGACTCGGCGAACGCTTGGGAGAAATCGCCAGCGCCGTACAGAGCGTCACCGACACCCTGGCGCAAATCGCCACAGCTGTGGAAGAACAGGCCAGCACCGCCGACGAAGTCAGTGGCAATATCCAGCAGGTCGATCAAGCGGCGGTGCGTTTGCTTGAAGGCGCACGTGCGGTGAACCTCGCGGCCGACACCTTGAGCCAGGGCAGCGAAGCCCTGAGCGCCAATACCGCCAGATTCCAACTGCGCTGACGCCCTCCCCGGCCCCGATTTTCGGGGCCCGAGGATAAGCGGTTGAAAACAGGAAGAAATATTTTCGATTTACGCTTGACGCTTTGCCATTTCAGGGGAATAATGCGCGCCACTTGGCTACATAGCTCAGTTGGTTAGAGCATAGCATTCATAATGCTGGGGTCCGGGGTTCAAGTCCCTGTGTAGCCACCAAGTACTAAAAACGGCTTACCGAAAGGTAGGCCGTTTTTTTATGCTTCGAGAAAAGTTGCGCTCTGCTTCACTCGCAACCTACCGCTTAATGTCAGCGGATCAATTCCACGTGCCCCATCAGAGAAATGCCGCTGGGAAAAAATCAGAAAGCCCGACATCGAGCCGGGCTTCTTATTACCACGGTGGATCACGCTGCTGTGTGAAGTCCGGTTGCGTTGGAGACAGCGGCAAAACCGCCTCTCGCTTCCACCACACGTCGCACCGCGGTGAGAAACACAGACTCACCGCCCTCTTCATCAATTTCTTCCAATGCTGCAACGAGATATTCGAGAGCGAAATTCTCGTCCGTGCGCAGCATTTCGAGAACACTGTCCTCGTGATTGCTTACGCTTTTCATTGAGCTACCTCTTCAGCGCCTTCCAGATTTCTTTTGATTGATCGATGTCGTGTTGCTGCCTATGTTTTGTTCCACCGCCCAGCAAAAGTGAAGCCCCTCCTGGGAACCGTACAGAAACCATCCTCAGGCAACGCCGTGTAGGCTGTCGACCTGAATAATCTGTAAGAGAAATCCGGCGTAGTCAGCGATTCAAAGGAAAAGACTACAGGCGCGACCGACAATGGTTTTGCCTGAATCAGGCGCAAAACCGCTGAACTGAGATAGCCCTGTAGGAAGCAGGCTTTGCTCACGTAAGAACTGGATTTTTCATCACGTCAAGCACCCGCCCCTCTCTCCCCGAATTACCCTTCGATCGACAAGCTCCCCTGGCTCGATTCAGCGCCATGCAGGGAGTTGGCATGCCTCAATACAAATACCTTCTCGACGATGACTGGTTTTTAAATCCGTATAGCGGTGGCAGGGCCTGGTTTACTTTGCTTCCACCGAAAGCGCCGGAGCCGGTGTACATCGAGAAGGATGAGTGGCCTGCGCCCAAGCCACGCGAAGACAGGGTCTTTGCCAAGTCCTGCACGCCGGACAACTGGTGTCGCACGGACGCTGGCACTGCCAAGGAGCCAGCCAGCAACTTCGGCAAGATCATGGTCACCGGCGCCATGCTCATGCCCTCCGCCAGTACCGCTGTCGCGACGGCAATAGGCGCCGACCTGGCTTTGGGGCGTCTGGCCGGCGGCGGGATTTTGCAACAGCGCCTGAACTGGGCCATCCGTGGCGCCGGCGGGCCGGCCAGTGTGTTCGTGCTGGGAATGCTGCCGAGCAAAATGGCCGACGGCACGCTTCACACCGACGAAGAACTACGCCGCATGAGCCGCGCCACCACGCGCGTGCGCTTCCAGTTTCGTCGTGATGCCGAAGGTGTTCTGCGGGTCTACGGCATCCACTCCGGCGCCTCTGGCGATGACGCCGTACGCACGGTGAGCGTCAATTGGAACGCCGACAAGACCGCCATGGAGGCCAAGCTCAACGGCATCACCATTCTCTGGACGCCGCAACGCGGGCCGTTGGGGTCGATGCCTCCGCTGGTTTATCCCGACCACGGTGAGGCACTCGGCCCGATCCTCGTCCACCCGATCCCGGACAACACCGATAGCCAGATTGAGGGTCTGCCGGGCGAGGATGTAACGGCCGAGGATTGTATTCTGGTGTTCCCGGCGGACACCGGGCTGAAGTCGTTGTATGTGGTTTATTCGAGGCCGGCGAGGCAGACGCCTGGGATCGTTACGGGGGTGGGAGAGGATGTGGCGGGGATATGGCTTGCGGGGGCTGATTCGGGCGTGGGGGTTCCGATTCCAACAGACGTTGCCAACTCTCTACGAGGACGAGAATTCAAAAACTTCGACTCATTCAGAGCAACCTTTTGGAAAACGGTTGCAGAGTCAGCATCGGGGGGTGAGTTGATTGAACAGAATGTTGGTCGCATGCGTAAGGGTAAGGCGCCACGTGTGCGTAAAGCCGATAGAGTCGGCGGTAGAAAGTCTTATGAAATTCACCATCTCGAAAAAATATCCAAGGGCGGTGGCGTATATGACCTAGATAACCTTCGAGTAAATACTCCTCGGAACCATATAGATATACACCGGCGTGAATAGGCAAATATGAAAGACACCTTATTAAAAGCCAGCATTTCTGAGTACACAGAGGCCGAATTCGTCGCGCTACTACAAGAGCTCGCGAAAGAGGATGAAGAGGCTGAAAACGATGATCGTGCTGATTTACTGTTGGCACACTTCGAGACAATCAGCGAGCATCCAGCAGGATCGGACTTGATCTACTACCCGGAGCCTGGTGCTGATAACTCGCCTGTGGGGGTAATGCAAAGTGTCAGGGACTGGCGAGCAGCACAGGGATTATCCGGGTTCAAAGACTCTTGATAAGTCGTGTCGTTGAGGGTTCGAGCCATCGAGTTAACTTTGGCTCTCACGATTTATTGCGTCTCAACACATCCAAGATTCGTGCATGAGATAGGCAATGGCAACGGAATTCCTTATTAAAGACGATTTGTCAGATTACACCGAGCAAGAATTCATCAACCTCCTTGAGCGCATTGTCGGAAATGAGGGGAGCGAGAAAGAAGAAAGCAAGCTCGTTCTTCACTTCAATTTGATTTGTGGACATCCAAGAGGATCCGATTTGATTTTTTACCCTGAAAATGGCGCCGATGACTCGGCACAGGGAATCATTGAGTCATTGAAGAAATGGCGTAGTGACCATGGGCTGTCGGGCTTCAAGCAATGATAAGAAAACGCACCAAGCAAAGCATAGCTGACTACACCGAAGCAGAATTCTTGAAATTTGTGCAATCTGTTCTTGCAGCCAACACAAGCCCAGACGAGATTCTCGATCCGCTGTTATTTGAATTTGTACGTCTGTGTGAGCACCCAGCGGGCACTGACCTTATCTATTGGCCCGAGGATATGAAACAACAAACAGCCGAGGGCATTACCGAGATCGTGAAAAGGTGGCGCTGTACCCATGGTCTACCTGGCTTCAAGCAATAAGTTTCTGACTCACTAACCCCTGCATAACTCTCAAGAAGATCGCATCGCCTGAGTTACCCCTTTCGCGAGCAGGCTCGCTCCCACAAGGGCATCGTTTTCGGCCAATCGATTGGCGCGGCCGCTGAGCGGGAGGGCTGTAATCCTCACGCAGTTTGCACCCCGCCGGCCCGCTCGATAAAGTCCCCGAAGACTTCTACCCCACGGACGGAGAGCCCGCGTGTTTCCAGCCCAGCCCTTGAAGCGCTTTCGCCTGCCAGCCCTGACACTGCTTGTCAGCGCTCTGACCCTCACCGCGTGCAACGCCCCGCCCTCTTCTTCCTTGCCGCTGGCGCCGGAAGCCGCTTCCGGTTACCGCACTGATCTGCAAACCCGACACGCCAATAAACACATGGCCGCTGCTGCCAACCCGCTCGCGGCCGAGGCCGGGCGGGAGATGTTGCGTCAGGGTGGTTCGGCGATTGATGCGGCGATTGCGATGCAGGCGGTGTTGACGCTGGTTGAGCCGCAGTCCTCCGGTATCGGTGGCGGCGCGATGATTGTGTTGTGGGATGGCAAGCAGGTGCGCACCTATGACGGCCGCGAAACGGCGCCAGCCGGAGCCACCGAGAAGCTGTTCCTGAAGGCTGACGGTAAACCGATGGCCTTTACCCAAGCGCAGAAGGGCGGGCGCTCGGTCGGAACCCCCGGGGTATTGCGCGCGCTGGAGCTGGCGCATCGGCAGCATGGTCGCTTGCCATGGGCGAAGCTGTTTGAGCCGGCGATCAAACTGGCCGAGCAAGGCTTTGCGATTTCCCCGCGTCTATATTCGCTGCTGACTGCCGATCCACTGATACGCCAGTCGCCAGACATGGCTGCGTACTTCCTGAATGAGGATGGCAGCGTCAAAGCTGTCGGCACACGCCTGCAAAACCCGAAGTTGGCCGCCGTGTTCAAACGCATCGCCAGCGAAGGTGCCGATGCGCTGTACAAAGGTCCGATCGCCGAAGAGATCGTCGCCAAGGTTCAACAGCACGCCAACCCCGGCAGCCTGTCGCTGAACGATTTGCAGCGTTATCAGGCCAAGGAGCGCGCGCCGCTGTGTACCGACTACAAGCGTTGGCAGGTCTGCGGCATGCCGCCACCGTCGTCGGGCGGGATCGCCGTGGCGCAGATTCTCGGCACGTTGCAGGCGCTGGAGACTCGCGATCCACGCCTGTCGCTGACCCCGCTCAAACCAGTGAACAGCAATAGGCCAGCCGGGATCGAACCGGCGCCGCAAGCGGTGCATCTGATCGCCGAGGCTGAACGTCTGGCCTATGCCGATCGCGCGCAATACGTGGCCGACACCGACTTCGTCCCGGTGCCGGTCAAAGGGTTGCTCGATCCTGCCTATCTGGCCAGCCGCGCCAGCCTGATCGGCGAGCGCAGCATGGGCAGCGCCAAACCGGGCACACCGCCGGGCGTACAGGTTGCCTACGCACCGGACCGCTCGCCGTTGCGCATCTCGACCTCGCAAGTGGTCGCGGTGGATGATCTCGGCGGCGCCGTGTCGATGACCACCACCATCGAAGCCGCGTTCGGCTCGCACCTGATGGTTCAGGGTTTTCTGCTGAACAACCAGATGACCGACTTCTCGTTCATCCCCGAAGAGAACGGGCAGAAAGTCGCGAACCGCGTCGAACCGGGCAAACGCCCACGCTCGTCGATGGCGCCGACACTGATCTTTGATCGCAACACTGGTGAATTCGTCGCCACAGTCGGCTCGCCCGGCGGCTCGCAAATCATCGAATACGTGGCGAAAACCACCATCGGCCTGCTCGACTGGAACCTCGATGCACAAAGTGCGATCAACCTGCCCAACTTCGGCAGCCGCAATGGCCCGACCGAACTGGAACAGGGGCAGTTCAGCCCGGTGCTGATTCAGGCGTTGAAAGACAAAGGGCATGCGGTGAATGAAATCGACATGACCAGCGGCACCCAGGCGATCGTGCGGGTGAAGGATGCGCAGGGCAAAGCGACATTGACGGGGGGTGCCGATCCTCGGCGTGAGGGAGAGGCGTTGGGGGATTGAGTATTACGAAGTGGGCAGAAAAGGCTTACCGGGAGGTAGGCCTTTTTTTTCGGCGATTGGCTCTGTTCATATGTCCCTAGTCGCCTTTTCCTACCCCGAAAAATAGTTGCTTGGCTTAAATTCAATCAGCAAAGATCGTAAGAAAATGGAGCAACCATGAATCCGAGCCCGATCCATACCGAAGAAGATTACAGACTGGCACTCAAAAAGGTTTCTGCGCTGTTCGACAGTGAGCCGGAACCTGGCACCTCTGAGGGTGATTATTTCAACGAAATGATTAACCTCATCGAAGCCTATGAAGCCCGGCAATGTCAGCGATTCGCCACCAAATGCACCCCAAACAACAAATAGCATCCACCTGCCAATCGATCCAGCCACTGGCGTGACCGCTCGTAGACACTAGCAACCCGGCGGCTGGCGAAGAACAGAGCGACGCTGCAATACCAGCTGAACGACAGCGTGGCCATGGTCAGCACGGCCAGCGCCAGCAGGAGCGGCGGTACGTGGGGCGGCATGGCGGTGGCGAAGATGGTGGCGACAAAGAGTGCCGATTTCGGGTTGGTCATGTTGCCGAGGAAACCGCGAGCGTAGACGCCGGAATAAGTCTGCCGGGGCGCAGCCGGTGTACCGGGGGCAACCGTAGCCTTGCGCTTGAATTGCTTCAGCCCCAGATAAATCAGGTAGCAACCGCCGGCAATCTTGAAGCCCAGATAGAGGGTCGGCGCGGCGCTGAACAACGTCTTGATTCCCAAGCCGCCGGCAAGGCCCCACAGTACCGTGCCGGTGGCCACACCCAGCGCAGCCACCACGCCATGTCGGCGCGAGTGACTGGCCGCGAGTTGCGCAATGTTGAAGAAATTTGGCCCGGGCGTGACCACCGCCACTGTCCACAACAGCGCCAGCGACAGCAACGGGGCAAGATAACCGGCAACAAAAACGTCCATGAGCGTTGCGCCTGAGCAGTGAAATGAAGCCTCTACCTTGCTACATCCGCTGACGGTTTTCCATCAACGTCATTTAAACCGCCAACGTCTTGCCATCCACCCCATCCCCAATCTTCAGGAAATGCCCGCCCGCAACGTGATGCAGCGTGCGCAATCCATCCTGCCCTTCGAAATGCCAGCGCCCATCGCTGAACACACGCTCATCGGCCTGGGCAGCAATGACTTCGGCGAGGAACAGGTCGTATTGCTCGTGATTGCGCGGCTCCGGCAGCAGGCGGCATTCGAGCCAGGCGACACAGCCGTCGAGCAGCGGCGCTTCAACCTGTTCGCCAGCGAAGGTGTGTAGGCCGTACGCCTGAAGCTTGTCCCGGCCCTGGTTGCGGGTGATTTCCAGGCCGGAGGTGTTGCCGACGGTTTGCACGATATCGGCCTGACTGACGCAAGGCACGTTCAACACAAAGGTGCCGGAGGCCTCGAGCAACTGGCGGGTCCAGGTGGATTTGTCGAGGACGACGGCGACTTTCGGCGGTTCGAAATCCAGCGGCATGGCCCAGGCGGCGGCCATGATGTTGCGCTGGCCGTCGTGAGCGGCGCTGACCAGCACGGTCGGCCCGTGGTTGAGCAGGCGGTAGGCTTTGTTCAGGGGCACCGGACGGCGGTGGGAGACGCTCATGGGAATCTGCTCCGGAGGAAAAGGAGCCGATTGTAGCGTTGTCACTGGCGAAACACAGAACCTGTGGGAGCGAGCCTGCTCGCGAAAGCGGCGTGTCAGCCAACATTAATGTTGAATCGCCTTCGCGAGCAGGCTCGCTCCCACAGTTGATCAGTGTCGATCAGTGAGACAGCTGATTGGCAAACTGCCCCACCGCATCCACCACTTTCTGCGCACCGTCCTGAATCTCGACGATCACCGTGCCCGCCTCCGCCGCCAGCGCCAGGCCCTGTTCAGCCTGAAGCTTGCCGTCGGTCATCAGGGCCACGGCGTTGCGGGCCATTTCCTGGTTCTGTCGTACCACGCCGACGATTTCGTCCGTCGCCTGGCTGGTGCGCGAGGCTAGTTGCCGGACCTCGTCCGCGACCACGGCAAAACCACGGCCCTGCTCGCCGGCCCGGGCGGCTTCGATCGCGGCGTTGAGCGCCAGCAGGTTGGTCTGTTCGGCAATGCCGCTGATGGTTTTGACGATCGTGCCGATCACCAACGACTGCTCGTTGAGCGCCTCGATACCTTCGCCAGCGGCTTGCATGTGCCGCGACAAATCACGCATCACGTTCACCGCTTCGGTGACGACCGTGGTGCCCCGTTGTGCGGTGCTGTCGGTCTGTTGCGAGGTGCTGTAAGCGATGCTGGCCGCGTCGGCAACCGCCTGCTCGCGGTTGACCTGATCGGTGATCACCGTGGCGAACTTCACCACTTTGTACAGTTTGTCGTTGGCATCGACCACCGGGTTGTAGGACGCTTCCAGCCACACCGTACGACCATGGCTGTCGATACGCTTGAAGCGGCCAGCGACGAATTCGCCGCTGTTCAAGCGCCGCCAGAAATTCTGGTACTCGGCGCTGTTGTACTCTTCCGGGGCGCAGAACGTGCGGTGATGTTTGCCTTTGATCTGCGCCAGGCTGTAACCCATGCCGTTGAGGAAGCGATCATTGGCACTGAGCACATTGCCGTTGAGATCGAACTCGATCACGGCGGTAGAGCGCACCAGCGCGCCGATCAGGTTCTCATGCTCGCGGGAGGCTTCGATGGTGCGGGTCAGGTCGCTGGCGTAGAAGGAAATGTGTCTGATCCGGCCATCGGACGAGCGCACCGGTTGCACGATGGAACGCAGCCACGCCTCGTCGCCATTGCCGCGCAACAGGCGCACGGCGCCGGCGAAGTGCTCACCACGGCTCATCGAGTTTTTGAAGCGCTGATGGAATTCGTCGGTTTTGACGTGGGCCGGCACGATGTCTTCAATTGCCCGGCCGACCAGGTCCTGGCTCTTGTAGAGCATTTCATCGAGAAAATTCTGGTTGACCGAACGAATCCGCCCGTCGGGCTCAAGGGTCAGCGCGAGCATTTCGCTTTCCAGGCTTTCCTTCACTTGTACAAGGCTGGAGAGTTCTTCGCGCAGAGCAGCCAGCTCTTGCTTCAAGCGTTTATTGAACATGGGAAAGCACCGATGGCAGGGTAGTTAGCGAATACAACCTAGCCATCGGCCTTGCACAGCTTTTCTTAAGCCAGCTCCAGACCCGTCAGTCGAAAATAATCCGGCGCTTGCGGTTCAGGCAGCGCCGGCAGCCTGACACGGTCCGGTACGTGGCATGCGCGCACCGAAATACGCCGCCGTCACAATCCCCACAGCGCCCATCACGGCACAAAAGATCACGCAGATCCATGGGCTCCACGGCATCAGACCAATCAGCAACAGCGGCGTGATACTCGCCCACGCCGCGTAGGCAATGTTGTAGGTGAAGGAAATGCCCGACACGCGAATCCGCGCCGGGAACAACCCGACCATCACCGAAGGCACCGCACCCACTACCCCACAAGCGAGACCGGCGACCGCATAGGCCATGCCGATCCAATGCCCGCCCAGGATCAGACAGCCATACAACACGCCAATGCCCAATGGCAGCAACAGGCTGTAGAGCATGACCGTGCGCCAGGCGCCGATGCGATCGACCAGCAGCCCCGCGATCACGCAGCCAATGTTGAGAAAGACGATGCCCAAGGCACTGAGGCCGAAGGTGTGGCTGGCGGTCATGCCGAAGGTTTTCTGCATCATGGTCGGGGTAATGACCACGAAGACCACCACCGCCGAGGTGAGTACGCAGGTGAGCAACATGGCCGGCAGCATGGCCAGACGATGTTCACGCAGCACCGTGCGCAGCGGCAGCTCGACCCGCGCCTCGCGCTGCGCTTCCATGGCCATGAACACCGGGGTTTCGCTGAGCCATCGGCGCAGATAAACGCCCACCACGCCGAACACGCCGCCGAGCAGAAACGGATAGCGCCAGGCGTAATCGAGAATTTCGGCAGGTGTGAAAACCTGCGCCAGGAAGGTCGCGGTGAGTGCGCCGATCAAGTAACCGAAGGTCAGGCCGGCTTGCAGGAATCCGAGGGCGTAACCGCGATGGCCGACAGGCGCATGCTCGGCGACGAACACCCAGGCACTCGGCACTTCACCACCCACCGCAGCGCCTTGCAGGATGCGCAGCGCCAGCAACAGCAAGGGCGCGAAATAGCCGATCTGCGCGTAGGTCGGCATGATCCCGATCAGCAGGCACGGCAGCGCCATCATCAGGATGCTCAGGCTGAACACCTTTTTGCGGCCCAGACGGTCGGCGAAATGCGCCATCAGAATCCCGCCCAGCGGCCGCGCCAGATAACCGGTGACGAAGATGCCGAAACTCTGCAGCAAACGCAGCCACTCGGGCATTTCCGGGGGGAAGAACAACTGACTCAGGGTCAGTGCGAAGAATACGAAAATGATGAAATCGTAGATTTCCAGCGCCCCGCCGAGCGCCGCAAGGCCGAGGGTCTTGTAGTCGGAGCGGCTGAACGGCGCCGGTCGGGCTGGAGAATTGGCAGTCATGACAAGGAACTCAGGCATCGGCAAAAACCAAGGCGCTCATGGTCTACGCAAAAGCGCGGATCGACAACCCGTCAGACCATAGTCTCGGTTTGCGAAAACCTGCTCAACAAAAGGGCGGCGCTTGATTTACTGTTAGCGCCTGTCCAAGGGACCACGCCAACACCGACCAGCCGCCCACGTGGGAGCGAGCCTGCTCGCGAAAGCGTCAGTTCAGACAACCTGATGCTGAATGTGCTGACGTCTTCGCGAGCAGGCTCGCTCCCACAGGGATCTCTGTGGCTGTCGAGCCGGGCGACTGCTCCCGCGGACCAAAATAACCATAAAAAATCCGAGGTACTTCCCGTGGCCGTTGATATCGAAGATAGCCGCTCCGCGCGCTTTGCCCTGCGCTGTTCCAGTTTTGCCGAACGCTGGTTTCCCGACTCCTGGGTATTCGCCGCGTTGGCCGTGATCATCGTTGCGCTGGCCACTCTGGCCATGGGCGCCAAACCCACCGCTGCAGCGATGGCCTTCGGCGACGGCTTCTGGAGCCTGATCCCGTTCACCATGCAGATGGCCTTCGTGGTGATCGGCGGCTATGTCGTCGCCAGTTCTCCGCCCGCAGTCAAACTGATCGACAAACTGGCACGCATCCCGAAGAACGGCCGCTCCGCCGTGGCCTGGGTAGCGTTGATCTCAATGGTCGCCTCGCTGCTCAATTGGGGTCTGTCGCTGGTATTCGGCGGGCTGCTGGTACGCGCCCTCGCCCGCCGCACCGACCTGAAAATGGATTACCGCGCGGCCGGTGCTGCGGCATATTTGGGACTTGGCGCGGTGTGGGCGCTGGGCTTGTCATCGTCAGCCGCACAGTTGCAGGCCAACCCGGGCAGCCTGCCGCCGTCGATCCTGTCAATCACTGGCGTAATCCCGTTCACCGAAACCATTTTTCTCTGGCAGTCCGGCGTCATGCTCCTGGCGCTGATCGTAATTTCGATCATCATCGCCTACGCCACCGCGCCCGGCCCCAACTCGGCACGCGACGCCGAGGCCTGCGGCATCGACCCGGCGTTCAACCTGCCGCCGCTGCAACCGCGCACGCGCCCCGGCGAATGGCTGGAACACAGCCCTTTGCTGATCATCGTGTTGGTGCTGCTGGCGGCGGGATGGCTGTTTCACGAGTTTTCGACCAAACCGGCGATTACCGCGATTTCCGGCCTGAACACCTACAACTTCCTGTTCATCATGCTTGGCGCGCTGCTGCACTGGCGCCCGCGCAGCTTCCTTGATGCGGTGGCCCGTGCGGTGCCGACCACCACTGGCGTGTTGATCCAGTTTCCGTTGTACGGCTCGATCGCCGCACTGATGACTACGGTCAAAGGCGCCGATGCGCAAACCCTCGCGCATCACATCTCGACCTTCTTCGTCAGCATCGCCTCCCACGACACCTACGCGCTGCTGATGGGCGTGTATTCGGCGATTCTCGGTTTCTTCATCCCGTCCGGCGGCGGCAAATGGATCATCGAAGCGCCCTACGTGATGCAAGTCGCCAATGACTTGCAATACCACCTTGGCTGGGCGGTGCAGATCTACAACGCCGCCGAAGCACTGCCGAACCTGATCAACCCGTTCTATATGCTGCCGCTGCTGGGCGTGCTCGGGTTGAAGGCGCGGGATCTGATCGGCTTCTCGTTCGTGCAACTGCTGGTGCACACGCCACTGGTGCTGCTGTTGTTGTGGGCGCTGGGGACGACATTGGCGTATACGCCGCCGGTGATGCCGTAAGTCGATAAAAACGCACCTGCTCAAGGGCAGGTGCTCTTAAAACTTGGTTTGATCGCTGCTTTAGACGGGTCGCGCCTGATCAAGCACCTGCTGACGAAATTTCACTGGCAGGTCGCCGGGGGTCAGCACCTCGACCGCAACACCCAGCAGGTCTTCAAGCTCAACCTGAAGCCCGCCCAGATCAAAAAGCGTCGTGCCGGGCAGCGGGTCAACCAGCAGATCGAGATCGCTACCGTCCAGATCCGTCCCCAGCAATGCTGAACCAAATACACGCGGGTTGGCCACACGAAAGCGCCCGATCACTTCGCGGACGGCGGACCTTTGCATGTCGAGAGCAGTAGAAGGCTTCATGACTCACCCTTGGAAAATTCGATGTCGCTGCAGTCTAGCAGTGCGGACGCGCACCAGGCAGCGTGCTTGTTGGCACAGCCGTAACAATATGTGCGCTGCTTGGGTCATACCGCATTCAGGCAAGAATCCACACTCAACCGCTTTTCTGTCAAACACCACTGATCCACTATGAAGCGCCCCCAAATCGAGGGGAACCCACGCTGAAAAGGATCTGAGCATGTTCAAACTCGCAGGACTTACCCTCGTTGCACTGACGCTAAGCACCGCCGTCCACGCCGATGTCGACGTGAAACTGGGCAGCACCGAGCGCGTCACCCGGCTCTTCGCCTACCCCAACAATTGCAGCGTGATCTGCTTCCGCAACTGGACGCTGGAGCAGACCGTTGCTCACTACCTGAGCCAGAGCCTCCAGCGCGACGGTTACGCCGATGCCAAGGTGCTGGTCAAGACCGACAACGATCAGCTCTACGCCGAGATCACCGGAGTGCCGGATGGCTATGACAGGTCATTGTCCGCGCTGCTCGACGCCGGGGATCTGGCTTATGCCGGCGCCAGCAAGCTCAATGCCGATGGCAAGTGGGCCTACAGTTGGTATCTGTTCCTGCCACTGGGCATGGCGCTGGAGAATCGCAAGAGCGTCGAGTTGCTGCACTTCCCGCCTGACTACTCGCTGACCCAGGCGCAGGATTATCTGCGCTCGAACACCACCGACCGCTGGGCGACTTTGCTGACCGATAACGGCATCCCCGCCGGGCAGACGCCGGCCTATCAGACCATCATCGACATCGCGCCGATCGCCGCGCCGTCCAACGCCGGCGGGGATCTGGAGGACGTCTATGACTACTTCAAGGATTACCAGACCACGCTGGTCAAGCAGTTCAGTAAGACCGCCAGCGGCACGACGCTGCCGATGGTTGCGTTCGGGGCGCCGGTGCGCAACTGGATCAAGGAACAGTATGGGCCGACGGTGGGCGTATTGGGTCTGGCAAGCATCAGTCCGAGCGAAGGGGTGAACGTGCCGGTGCTCGGTTCCAACCATCCGAGCTATATCTGGTACGCCGCCGATCCGAAGAGCTATACCGGCGACGATGCCCAGGCCAAGGCTGACGCGGCGGGCTTGAAAGTCATGGGTCAGGATCTGAGCGCGGCCTGCTGGCAGGCCGGGATGGGCAGCAAACCGGGCAGCGATGCGCAGGCCACGCTGAACAGTTGCACGCAAACATGGCAAGTGACGCAAAAGGTCAAAACCTGCGAGTTGTTCTATACCTCGATTCGCGATCTCAGCGCCGAACAAGCCGCTGCCAAGTGCGCAACGCCACCGGTCAAGACGCAACTGCAACAGCTGAAAGCGCCACTGCCTGCGGCCGCCGTGCCCGCACCTGCTTTGTAATCGTTGCCGCAGTAACCCCGTGTCAGCCAATGCTGACGCGGGATAACGGCGATCGCGCCTGTCAGGTTTGACAGTAGACCAGTAGTTTCAATTGCGCGACGCTTGGATCCAATCATGCATCGCCAGGCGAGGCATGGGCACAACCCGGAGGCAATACCCACCGACAAGGACTGTTATGAACAATCAAGCCATGGGCCGGCACTCGACGCGCGACACCGAAGGCATCTATCCCTTCGCCGGACTTCCCGTGCGGCTGGGCTTTCCATCCTGCGACGACTTCCAGATCATCCACAACGAACGAGGCGTTGCCACGGCAGTGGTCGCGCGCCGTGAGTTTCTGCGCATCAGCCGAATGTGCCGGGTTTCCGGGCAATTGCTGCCCTATCGCTGTCGACAGACCCGCCAGTTGCAAACCGGCATCCACGTTTACGATCCGCGCTTTTGCGGGGTGCTGGAACACGCCTGCGACCCGAATGTATTTCTCGACATGAGCGAGTTGTGGCTGTGGGCCTTGAAAGATATCCACAGCGGCGAACATCTGAGCATCGATTACGCATCGACCGAAGACAAACTGCTACGCCAGTTCGCCTGCGATTGCGGCGCGTCGCGCTGCCGTGGGTGGATCACCGGTTACGACGAACCACCCACGCCTGAAGGCCAGCGCTTTTTACAGCGCTGGCGTCACGCGGGGCGAGGTTGAAGTGACGGTTATGGCGCGCCGACAGGGCGCAAACGATATTGCGGCGGCAACTGTTCGAAACCACTGATGGTGGTATTGAGACTTTTCCAGCGGCCATCCTTGATCCCGTAGATGCAGCCGTGGATCGACAGGGGCTGGCCGCGATGCCAGGCGTTCTGGATGATGCTGGTGTGCGCGACGTTGGCCACTTGCTGGATCACGTTGAGTTCGCACATGCGATCGACCTGCTCTTCTTCGGTCGCCAGCTTGGCCAGCTCTTCGCGTTTCTCGTAATACAGATCGCGGATCGAGCGCAGCCAGCCGTCAATCAGGCCAAACTGGCGATCCTGCATCGACGCACGCACACCGCCGCAGCCGTAGTGGCCGGTGACGAGGATGTGCTTCACCTTGAGCACATCAACCGCGTACTGGATCACGGACAGGCAGTTGAGGTCGGTGTGCAGCACGACGTTGGCCACGTTGCGGTGCACGAACAGATCGCCCGGCAGCATGCCGACGATTTCATTGGCCGGTACGCGTGCGTCGGAGCAACCGATCCATAGATATTCCGGAGTCTGCTGGCGCGCCAGTTTGGCGAAGAAATCCGGGTCTTCCTTGGTGATCGCGTCAGCCCAACGCTCGTTGTTATCAATCAGGTCTTGTAGATCGTGCATGGATAAGGCCTCAAGAAAGATGCGCAGGTTTGATAGACGACCACCCGTCGAAGTCACGCCGCCAGCGCAAAGTGTTTTCGTTGGAATTCTCGCGCGCCCGGTGAGTCCACTCAGTAAGGCCCACACTATGAGGAATTGCCATGACTGATTCACGACGCCCTTATGATGCGGTGCAACCGGAACCCATCGATGATAACGAAGACCGCATGGGCTCGGTGCACGAGCTGGACTTTGACGACGAAGAGCCCAGCGCGAAGATCGGCGATGAGCTGCCCGAGCGTGAACGTGAACAATTGATGCCTGCTGAGCGAGTGCGTGAGGCGGGTATGACCGGGGCCTCGGTGGACGATCACCAGCCGACTGATGATGACCTGAGCCCTGAGACTTTGATTCGCGAGGATGGTGCGCGCGATGCCGAGGAAGTCGGCGAAGGCAATCCGGCGGATTGGGATTTGAGCGAGGTCGGTGAAAACGACATCGGCGGCGGTGACGGGCTCGATGAGGCGGAACTGGCGGATCTGGATCCGCTGGATGGCAAGCGCTGATCAGCTGACTTTGAATTTGCCCCCTGTAGGAGCTGCCGAAGGCTGCGATCTTTTGATTTTGCTTTGGATCTTACAAAAACAGGATCAAAAGATCGCAACCTTCGGCAGCTCCTACAGGGCTTAATCCACCAAGGTACAGGCCATCACCACCGCATCCTCACGCCCGCCCACCGCCGGATAATAATCGCGACGCCGGCCGATCTCGTTGAAGCCATAACGCTCATACAACCTGAACGCAGCCGTGTTGCTGTCGCGCACTTCGAGAAAGCACTCCCGCGCTTCAGCCGCATACGCCCGCGACATCAAATGCTCAAGCAACGTCAGGCCCAACCCGCGCCCCTGATTTTCCGGCTTGACGGTGATATTGAGCAGGTGCGCCTCATCAAGAATGATCTGCACCACACCGTGGCCCACCTGCTGCTGCCCTTCGAACATCAGCCAGATCTGGTATTTGCCCAGGCCATCGAGAAAGATGCCCCGGGTCCACGGATGGCTGTACGCGGCGTATTCAATCTTCAACACAGCGTCCAGGTCCGCCTCGGTCATCGGGCGAAAGGTTACAGCCTCACTCATCGGATTGTTTCCAGCGCGCCATCAGCCGACGCATGGCTTGCCACACAGCGGCCTTGCGCTGTGGCTCTTCCATTAACAGTTCCAGACCGGGAATCGCCCAGGCCAGGCCCAGACCTTCGATCTGCAATTCACTATTGAACGCTTCGGCGTCCGCTTCCCCGGCAAATTTCACCGCCGGCAGGCCGATCAGCCACAGACAGGCGCAGGGCGCCGCTTCCATCTGCACCGAGAGGAAGCCTTGCACGAAGTCGCGCGCCGCTTCCGGGCCTTGATCCAGCGTGCCGCGATTGAGCCACGGCCAGCGCACCGGCTCGCCGACGATTTGCGGCGCATCCGGCAGACCGGCGGCGCGCAGCATGTCCTTGAGCAGCAGGTAGGCCGGATCGCGACTCTGAAACGCTTCGCCTGTGGGTAACTCGACCAGCAGCAGGCAACGCCCGGCGCGCAGCAGTTGCAGGGCGAAACGCGGCGGCGGCACTGGCGCAGGCTTGACCACCACCGGCGTGTCGTCGACTTCCTCCACCGGTTTGGCGCCGTTGCGGGTACTGGCCAGCGACGGACGCGGCACCTCGATTTTCGGTCGCTCGGCCTGACGCGCGGCAGGCTGCGCCGGTGCTTCGGCCTGAGGCGCCGGAACAACCGGTACCTCAAGCTCAGGCTCGGGCATCTCCAGCAGCTCGGGCCGCGACGGTGCGGCGAAAGGCAGTTCGGTGCGCGGCAGCCAGTTGACCACCTGCATGGCGTTCAAATAGGCGCGGCGGCGGGACTCGATAAGCAAAGGTCGGCCACTTGTGGATAACGGAAAGTGCGCTGATTCTACCGCCCTTCGCACAATATCGCTCGCTGTTGATCGATACCCCGCGCTGCGCTGCGCCGCTGCCCTTTGGGCAAAGAATGCGACAGCCCGTCCCGAGAGTGAATCGCCGCGCCTGTGATGCAGTACAATCGCCGCTTTTAATCGCCAACCAGCCGGCCATTCCGATGATCGAACCCAAGCGCGTCTTGCGCGCCCTCGCTGAACACTGGGCACTTCTGGAGCCACTGTGCGAGCACTTCGACCAAGGCACCCTGAGCCTCAACGAACTGCGCACGCAACTGGCCGCCCAACAACTCGACAGTACGCCGCAGGACATCACCAGCCTGCTCGACGTGTGGATTCGCCTCGATATTCTGGTTCCGGTGGCGAAAAGCCCGAACCGTTTCGAGCTCAACGCGCAGATCCACGACTTCCTCGCCTACCTGCGCCGCGAACACCGCCTCGGTCTGTGCCTGGAAATCGAAGCCTACCTGCGTCACCTTGAGCGTCTGGCCGGTTATATCCAGGACGCTTTCGACGTTCGTGACGGCAACGATCTGGCGCGCCAGCTGCGCTTGCTCGACATGCGCGTGCGCGACGTCCTGAAGAAACTCGACAACGATGAACAAGCCCTGGTGGCAGTGGCCGAACGGGCGAAGACCAGCGACCGGCAGATTCCGCTGCGTCAGCGGTACGCCGAAGTCCTGGCGACGTGGGACGAATACGTCGAGCCGATGATCGATCTGGTCAACGCCGACGGTGCCTTCGAGCAAGGCGTGCGCAAGGTCGAAACGGTGCTGCTGAAGATGCTCAGCGAACAGCAGCGCCTCGGCCATCTGGTCGATGACGACATGCTCCTGCGCACCCACGCGCGCATCCTCGAAATGCAGACCAGCGCGCAACTGACCCTGCGTCATGCCCGCGAACTGCTGCTGCCGCTGCGTGAAGAAGCGCGTCGGCACAACGCCGTGACCCGTGGCGCCGCATTGGCGCTGGCGGCGATCCGGCGTAAAGGCATCGACGCCGTGCCGCAAGCGGCGATGCCGCTGTTCACCCGTCCGCAAAGCACCTTCCTGGGCAGCGCCAGTCAGGTCGAAGCCTACGTTTATGCGCTGGCGCGTTTCGAGCCGAAACCGGCGCGCTTCCCCAAGGCGCACAAAACCCAGAAGGCGGGCGACGCTCCACGTGCACCGCGCACCGTGCGCGAGATGGTCGATCGCTGCGAAGAGTCGCTGCCGATGCCGGATCTGATGACCTGGCTGCTGGAACAGGAACCGGACGGCGCCACCGACGAATTGCTTTACTGGTTCTCGCGCCTGTCGCGGGAAAAACGCTTCAAGCGCGAGCGTCTGGAACGCCGCGAATACCACACTCACGAGCACCAGGTCAGCCTGCGCTCCTTCGCCCTGCTCTCGGCCAGCGATACCGCCGCCGAGGATTCTGCGAGCATCCCAAATGCATCTTGATCTTTCCGAACTGTCGCAACTGGCGCCGATCTTCCGCGAGTTGTTCAAGGGTTACCACGTCAGCCGCCGTGATCCCGAGCTGTACGCACAACTGTCGAATTTCCAGGACCAGTACCGCACGCTGTTCAAGGCGCTGGGCTTTGAACTGGTCTGCGACACCCGCGGTTTCTACTACTTCGTGCCGGACATGGCCGCCGCCGCAGTGAACAAGACTGCCCAGCGTCTGGCGCTGTTCACCTTCATCCTCGTCGAGCACCTGGCCGATCAGGGCCGCGACCCGATTGCCGTGCTCGACGGCGGCAGCCTCGGCCGCGAAGAATTGCCGTCGCTGCTGGATAAATACCGCGACCTGTTCATCCAGGCCGAAGTGCAGACCGTCGAAGAACTCGAAGAAAAAATCATGCGCCGCATGACCCAGCTCGGTTTTGCCGGCGAAGAAAACGGTGTCTACCGCTTCCTGCCGCCGATGCACCGTTTCCTCGACGTGTGTCTGTCGGTACAGCAGGACCGCGACCTCGCAGCCAGCGTCCACAGCGTTCTGCCGCTGCCGGCACCGGTGCTGATCGACGAAGAAGCCGAAGCGAAATTCCTCGAAACCGACGATCCGCTCGATCTTTCCGAATTTGAAGAAGAAAGCGAAGAAGACGCACTGGCCCGCGCCATTGCCGAAGAACAGGAGTCCGATGCATGAGCCAGGAACGCTACGGCATCCGCCGCTTTGCCCTTTTGAACACCGCCGGTTACAGCCTCGGTCTGTTCCCGCTGGAAGAACCGTTGTCGGTTTACGGCGCAAACAACCTCGGTAAATCAGCGTCGATCAACGCCTTGCAGTTCCCGATTCTGGCGCGCATGTCGGACATGAGCTTCGGCAAGTACAGCCTGGAACAATCGCGGCGCTTCTACTTCGCCTCCGACACCAGTTACATCCTCGTCGAAGTCAACCTGCCCCACGGCCCCCACGTGATCGGCGTGGTCGGTCGCGGCCCGGGCGGTGGTTTCGGGCACCAGTTCTTCGCCTACGCCGGCAAGCTCGATCTGGCGCATTACCAGAAAAACGACACTTGCCTGCGCCAGAAAGAACTGTTCAGCAATCTCGAAAAAGAAGGCCTGAAGGCTTACGAACTCAAGCCGGATGAGCTGCGCCGCTTGCTGGTTGGCGGCCACACGTCAATCCCGCTCGACCTGACCCTTATCCCGCTGCGCTCCACCAGCGAGCAGAGCCTGAAGACCTTCCGCGCGTTGTTCATCAACCTGCTGCACATGCGCGAAATCACCGCGGCCAAGCTCAAGCAACTGTTCCTCGATGCTTTCGAGCACAGCCTGCGTTCGGGCAGCGTCGATTACATCGCCGCGTGCGAAGAAGCCTTCCGCGACGTGCGGCGCATGGAGCAGGACTACAACTCGCTGGTCGCCGCCGGTCCATTGGTTGAAGCGCTGGCCAACGGCGTGAAACAGCGCGATGTGCTGCGCGGCAAACTGCATCGCCTGTCGCCGCTGCTCGATTCCTTGCTCGGCACTTGGTCGGATTACGCCACGGCGCGCAAGGAAGAGCTGACCATCCAGGCCGAGCACTACCGCCGCGAGCAGGACGATCTGCAAAACGATCAGCGCGGCGGCACCCAGGAACTGATGCGTCTGGAGCGGGAAATTTCCGGTATCCAGCGCTGGCTCGGCGAGCTGTCGGTGCTGAAGAACCGCTTCGCCCTGGTCGATGACGTCAAAGTGCTCGAGCAACAATTGCTCGCCGCCAAGGATGCCCACGATGAATTGGCCGGTGCCTTGGCGCAGTCGCGTCAGTTCAGCGCCGAAGACCTCGAAGAGCGTCTGCGCGATCTGGAAAAACGCCTGAAGTCGGTGAAGCAACAACTCGATCACGCCGACAACAACAGCTATGCCCGCCTGCGCGAAGAGTTCTCGCAACAAGACGTCGAGCGCCTGATGCGTCTGTTCAATAGCGCGTTGTTCAGCCTGCCGCTGGGCGAACATGGCATCACCCTCGACGAGAACGGTGAGTGGGTCAAATCGGTCGAGCTGATTCTTGACGGCTTCAAAGGCGAGCGCTTCGAAGTGCCGGGCCTGTCGATCGACATCTCGCACATCGAGCCGCCGGCCCTGCAAGCGCTGGCCGACCGTGCCGCGTTGCGCGATCAGAAGGAGCGTCTGGAAAAAGAGCTCAAGCAATTGAAAACCCAGCAGGCCGTGGCCGCCGACCGCGCCGCGAGCAAGACCCAGACCGAAGCGCTGTACCAGCAGGTGCTGGACGCGCAGAAGGCGCTGGAAGATTTCCGTCGCACCCAGACCCTGAGCGCCGAAGAAGGCGACAAACTCGAACAACTGGCGCAGATGGAAGCCGCGCAGGACGAACTCAAGCGCTCCAGCGATGCCTTCACCGAGCGCGTCCAGCAACTGTCGGCCAAGCTGCAACTGGTCGGCCGGCAGATCGCCGACATGGAAGCCAAGCAACGCACCCTCGACGATGCCTTGCGTCGTCGTCAGTTGCTGCCAGCGGATCTGCCGTTCGGCACGCCGTTCATGGATCCGGTCGATGATTCGATGGACAACCTGCTGCCGCTGCTCAACGACTATCAGGACAGCTGGCAGGGTCTGCTGCGCGCCGATGGGCAGATCGAGGCGCTGTATGCGCAGGTGCGTCTGAAAGGCGTGGCCAAGTTCGACAGCGAGGACGACATGGAGCGGCGTCTGTCGCTGCTGATCAACGCTTACGCACACCGCACCGATGAAGCGCTGACCTTGGGCAAGGCGCGGCGCGCGGCGGTCACCGACATCGCCCGCACCCTGCGCAACATCCGCAGCGATTACGACAGCCTCGAGCATCAACTGGCGCTGTTCAACCGCGAGATCAACAAGCGCCAGGTTTCCAACCTGCAGAGCTTCCGCATCGTCCTCGCACCGAACAAGGAAGCGCTCAAGCACATCGACCAGATCATCCACAGCGCCGGGCAGTACGAAGAAGGCGAAACCCTGTCGGTGTTCGACCTCAGCCAGAGCGCCGAGCAGGACAACAAGAACGAAGAGGCTAAGGAATACCTCGCGCGGCTGGTGGCGGCGAACCACAACCAGCTCGGCCTCAAGGATTTGTTCGAACTGGCCTTCGAGATCACCAAGGTCAACGGCCAACCGGTGATCCACACCGATATCGATGGCGCAGCGTCCAACGGTACGACCATGACCATCAAAGCACTGACCAACATGTACTTGTTGCTGCATTTGATGGATCGCGATCTGGCCGGCCGCGTGCGTCTGCCGTACTACCTCGACGAGGCGGCGGACATCGACGAGAAGAACCAGGCGGCGTTGCTGGAGACCAGTCTGCAACTGGGCTTCGTGCCTATTCTGGCGAGCGTGAAGCCGCAAGTCTGCGCCAGTGTCGCGATCGACCTGGAGGGCGGCAGCGGCCCGGCCGGGATCTACATTGATGAAGCGGACTGGAAGTACATCCGCCGGCATGATGTGGTCAAGGCCACGCTGAATGTGCAGGCGGATGAGCCGGAGCTGGATGCGGTTTGATCGGCGGTAGCTGAAGCAAAAAAAGGGCCGCGATCTGATGAGATCGCGGCCCTTTTTTATCGCCTGGATTTTGTGTTGATGTGGCTGGCCCCTTCGCGAGCAGGCTCGCTCCCACAATTGGAACGCGTTCCCCTGTGGGAGCGAGCCTGCTCGCGAAGACGTCTCAACAGACGCCACTATTTACCAAGCTGAATCTTCGGCGCCCAGGTCAGCCATTCATCCTCGAACTTGTCAAACAACGGGAACGTCTGCTCGGCCCGCGCCGGGTTGCCCATGCGCTCGCCATCCGGGGTGGCGAAGGCAATCCCGCCCTGAATCAGCGTCTCCAGCGATTCGGTCCGAACCGTCACGCCTTTGAACAACCCATAATCGAAGCCCACGCCGCTGGTGTTCCAGAAGCGGCTGCCGCTGCGCACCAGTGGCGCGTACTTCGGCTCGATCAGGATGTGGACCAATACACGGTCAGCGGTCTGGCCCAATTCATAACCGGTCACCTTTCCGACGGTGATTTCACGATAGGTCACTGGCACGCCGGGCTTCAGCGAACCACGACGTGCGGCGCTCAACACCAGACTCAAACCAGCTTCCTGTTTGGTGACTTCCGGCGCCTCGGCCAAGGCAACGAAGTTCTTCTGCGGGCCGAGATTCTTCGCTGCCGGCTGGACTTCGATGTATTTACCGGTGACCAGCGTCTCCAGGTTCTGCGTCTTGATCAGGCCCAGCTCCGGCTTGACCACCCAGAACTGACTGCCGACTCGAGCAATCTTCTCCGGCACTTCAGTGATGCGAGCAGTGAGGATCACCGACTGCATGTCATCGGTCAGATCGACGCTTTCAATCTTGCCGACATCCAGCCCCTTGAAACGCACCGGCGTACCGCTGCTCAAGCCGTCAGCGCGATCAACCTTGATCGTCACTACCGCGCCTTTCTTGTTCGCCTCATCGTGATCGGCAAACAGACGGAAGCGCGGGATACGTTTCTTCAACGGCGCATTGGCCTGCGGCGTTTCGAAGGCGATACCGCCGGCCATCAGGGTTTGCAGGGATTCACTCTTGACCTGAATGCCGCCGGTCAAGCCACCCGTGAGGGTAATGCCGCTGACGTTCCAGAAGCGCGTCGAGGCGTTGACCAGGTTTTCGTATTCCTTCTCGATGTGCACGCCGATGACCAGTTGCTTCTTGGTTCGGGAGAACTGGTAGCTCTGCACCGAACCGACCTTGACCTGCTTGTACAGAATCGGACTGCCGACATCGATCGAACCCAGCGAATCGGTGAACAACACCAGATGCAGGCCCGGCGAACGCAGGTCCAGCGGCGGTGCTTTCGGTCGCGCTTCGAACTCGCGTTTCGGCGCAGCGCCTTTGTCGCCCGGACGCACGGCGATGTAGTTACCTTTCACCAGCGCTTCCAGGCCGGTAATACCGGCAAGGGAAATCGACGGTTTGACCACCCAGAACTGCGTGCCCTCAACCAGATAGTCTTCGGCCAACGGATCAAGGGTCAGCTCGGCCGTTGCGCTGTTCAGATCCGGATCGACCTTAAGCGCTTTCAGGTTGCCGACCTGAATGCCTTTGTACATCACCGGCGTGCGACCCGCCTGCAGGCCCTCGAAATCGCTGAGTTTGACCTTCACACGAATCCCGGCAGCGGCAGCGTCGAAGTCTTCATAGAGACGGAATGGCAGGCTCGGATCGGTCGCTGGGCTGTCTTTGCGATTCTCCGGCGTGGCGAAGGCGATGCCCCCAGCGACGATGCTGGCCAGGGACTCGCTACGGACTTTCACACCGGACAGGTTGGCGTCGATGCTGATGCCGCTGGCGTTCCAGAAACGTGTGTGTTTGCGCACCAGTTTGGCGTAGGTCGGCTCGATGAACACCTTCAGTTCAACGGTGCTCTGATCCTCGGACAGCACGTAGCTTTTGACCTGGCCGACTTTGATCTGTTTGTAGAACACCGGGCTGCCGCGATTCAACGAGCCGAGGCGATCGGCCTTGATGGTCAGGTGCAGACCGGGCTTGGCGTCGGACAGCGGCGGCTCTTCGGCGAGTGCCTTGAACTTGCGCACGGGCTCGCCTTCACCCGGGCTGATCGCAACATAGTTACCCGAGACCAGCGTTTCCAGACCAGTGATACCGGCCAAGGTCACGCTCGGTTTGACCAGCCAGAACCGAGTGCTGGTTTTCAGGTACTGCTCGACGTCCTTGTTCATTTCGATGGTGGCGATCACTCCTTTGGAGTTGCCTTCATCGTCAAGCTTGAGCGTCTTGACCTTGCCGACCGGCATGCCTTTGTAAACCACTTCGGTCTTGTTGGCCTGGATCCCTTCGCCGCTTTCGAAGCGCACCTGTATTTCGATGCCGGTTTCCGACCAGGCACGCCAGCCGAGCCAGCCGCCGATGATCAGCGCGATCAGAGGCAGCACCCAAATGGCCGACCAGTTCGAAGCCGGTCGGGTTTTCGCTACAGGCAAATCAGTCATGGTCGTCGTCCGACTCCGTGTTATCCCAAATCAGTCGGGGATCGAAAGTTACCGCGGCGAGCATCGTCAGAATCACCACAGAGGCGAAGGCGACGGCGCCCAGATTGGCTTCGACACTGGCTATCCGGCCGAAGTTGACGACCGCCACGAGAATGGCGATCACGAAAATATCGAGCATCGACCAGCGGCCAATGAACTCGATGAATCGGTACATCCAGATGCGCTGACGGGCCGACAATGGCTGCCGGCGCTGCACGGAAAACAGCAGCAGCGCGATGCCGACCAGTTTGAACGTGGGCACCAGAATACTGGCGATGAACACCACACTCGCGATCGGAATCATGCCGTGCTGCACCAGTTCAATCACCCCGGACATGATGGTGCTCGGTTCACCCTGGCCCAGGGAGCTGACCGTCATGATCGGCAAGACGTTGGCCGGAATATAGATAATGGCTGCCGTGATCAACAGCGCCCAGGTGCGGGTCAGGCTGTTGGGGCGGCGAGCGTGCACCTGCGCGCCGCAGCGGGTACAGCTTTGCTCATCGACGTCAGCTTCCTGCTTGTTCAGTTCGTGGCATTCGGTGCACACCAGAATGCCCGCATCAATCGCCCGCATGGGCATCCTCTCCTGATAATGCCTGCCAGATCTGATGCGGTGACATCACCACCTCCAGCCAGACTTGTACCAACAACAAGCCAATGAAACATGCCAGCCCGAGGCCGACGGTGATTGCTGCCATATCCGCCAGCTTCACGATCGCGACGAGGACGCCCATGAGGTAGACCTCGAGCATGCCCCAGTCTCTGAGGTGGTGGTAAATACGATAGAGCAACAAGCCATAACTACGGCCGACATTGAAGCGGATCGTCAGTAGGACAAACAGCTGGCACAACAACTTGAGTAACGGTATGGCCATGCTGCAAAGGAAGACGACAATCGACACACCTTGCATGTCGGTGTTGAACAGGCCGACTACGCCACTCCAGACCGTATCCTGCGAAGATTGCCCGAGGATATTGAGTTGCATGATGGGTAAAAAGTTTGCCGGTACGTAAAGTAATAACGCGGCGATTACCAGCGCGAGGCTGCGCTGCACCACGTTATGGCGGTGCGCATATAACTCGTAGCCGCAGCGCGGGCAGAGAGCCTTCTCACCATGGGCAAGTGTCGGCTTGCGCATCAGCAGGTCGCACTCGTGACAGGCTATCAAGTCTTCCAGCGGTAAATCTGACAGCCCGGGGGCGTCAACCGATTCTGACATACAGGCTCTGGCTCCGATAAAGATGGGGCTATTCTAGTGTTCTGCTTCGAAAATAACTGTGCAATTTTGTTCGCTTCGGTTCTTAAAACTTTCCCGCAGGCAAAACAAAACCCCAACTGCTTTCGCAATTGGGGTTTCGGAATTTAATCTTGACGATGACCTACTCTCACATGGGGAAACCCCACACTACCATCGG